>NZ_JBEYVQ010000018.1:63236-114051 GCF_040644075.1 Nocardia sp. NPDC047038
ACGTAACTCACTCGGCGGGCCGGGGCTCCTCGACATCGCCGCCCGCCGCGACCGAATCCGCCGAACTCACTCGGCGGGCCGGGGCTCCTCGACATCGCCGCGCACCGCGACCGAATCCGCCGAACTCACTCGGCGGGCCGGGGCTCCTCGACATCGCCGCCCGCCGCGACCGAATCCGCCGAACTCACTCGGCGGGCCGGGGCTCCTCGACATCGCCTCGCACCGTGACCGGATCCGGTGATCGCACCGGCAGCAGCACCGCGAGCCCGGCCGCGAGCACGACCAACAGTCCCGCGATCCCCGCCCGGTCCGAACCGAACAGCCAGACGAACAAGCCGAACAGGCTCGGGGCGAGGAAGGACACCGCGCGCCCGGTGGTCGTATACAAGCCGAAGAGCTGCCCCTCCCGGCCCGGCGGCGCGAGGCGGGTCAGGAACGAGCGCGCCGCCGCCTGCGCCGGGCCGACGAAGACGGTGAGCAGCAAGCCGAAGATCCAGAACATCAGTGGGCCGGACACCACCAGCAGCGCCAGCCCGCACACCAGCATCGCGGCCAGGGATACCACGATGACAATCTTCGGCCCGGCCCGGTCGTCGAAGCGCCCCGCGACGATCGCACCCAGCGCCGCAACGACATTGGCCGCGATGCCGAACAGCAGCACATCCGAGTCGGCGATCCCGTAGACCCGCACGGCGAGCACCGCACCGAAGGTGAACACCCCGGCGAGGCCGTCCCGGAAGACGGCGCTGGCCACCAGGAAGCCGACCGTGCGCCGGTCGACGCGCCACAGCTCGCGCAGGTCACGCCACAACACCCGGTACGAGCCGAGGAACCCCGCGCTCGCCGCGCCGGGATCGGCGTTCGTCCGTGGCAGTTCGGGGACCGCGAACAGCACCGGCAACGCGAAGGCGGCGAACCAGACGGCGGCGAGCACGGCGACCAGCCGGATGTTGAGTCCCTGATCGGTGGGCACGCCGAGCAGCCCGCGGTTGTCTCCCTCGCCGGATATGAAGCCGAAATAGCAGATCAGCAGCAGCAAGATGCCGCCGAAATAACCCATCGCCCAACCGAATCCGGAGACCCGGCCAACGGTCTGGGGCGTGGAGACCTGCCGCAGCATCGCGTTGTACGGCACGTTCGCCAGTTCGAAGCAGGCCGACGCGAACGCCAGCAGCGCCAGGCCGAACCACAGGTCGTGGTAGTCGTCGTGAACGAAGAACATCAGCGTCATCGCCGCGACGGTCAGCGCGGTCAGCGCACCGAGCGAGCCCTTGCGCTTCGCGGACGCGTCGAAGCGCTGTCCGCTGACCGGCGCGGTCAGCGCCACGATCAGGCCCGCGATGCCCAGCGCCCACCCAAGCCACGCGCTGGCGGAGACACCGCCGGGCAGATCGTCGCCGACCTTGTCGGTGAGATACACCGAGAAGACGAAGGTGAGGATCACGGCGTTGAATGCCGAAGATCCCCAATCCCACAGCCCCCACGCCACCACTTGCCCGCGCCCGGCGGCCTGCCCGACTGTCGCCTGGGCGTTCACCTCGGTCATGCCGCGCAGCTTAATGCGCGTGACGGTGACGAGGCGGGCCGAAATCGGGTCCGGCCGTGACGAAACGGAGGGTCCTTATGCACCTAGTTGCATAGTACCGAGTGTCACGGCTATCCTCACCGCATGGCACTCGAGCATGCGTTGCTGGTATCGCTGACCGAGCGCGCCGGCTCGGGATACGAGCTGGCGCGCCGCTTCGACAAGTCCATCGGCTACTTCTGGAGCGCGACCCACCAGCAGATCTATCGCGTCCTCAAGCGCATGGAGGAGTCCGGCTGGGTCGACGGCGAGACGGTGATCCAGGAAGGCAGGCCGGACAAGAAGGTCTACTCGGTGAGCGAGACCGGACGCGCCGAACTCGCGCGCTGGATCGCCGAACCGAGCGATTCCGCCACTCCGCGCAACGAACTCGCCGTGAAGATCCGCGCCGCCGCGTACGGCGACATCACCGCGTTGCGCGCGGAGGTGGCCCGCCACCGCGACCAGCACGCCCAGCGGCTCGAGCTGTACCGGCACATCGAGAAACACGACTTCCCCGCTCCCGAGCGGCTCGCCGGGACGGCCCTGCACCAGTACCTCGTCCTGCGCGCGGGCATCCGCGTGGAGGCCGGATTCGTCGAATGGTGCGACGAAGTTCTGCAAGCACTACACCCGCGCGCGACACCCCCGCACGCGGACGGAGAAAGGCGACCTGCCCCATGAGCTCCTTCCCCCATTTGTTCGAGCCGCTCGATCTCGGCTTCACCACCCTGCGCAATCGCGTGGTGATGGGTTCGATGCACACCGGGCTGGAGGACCGCGCCTGGGACACCAACAAACTGGCCGCCTACTTCGCCGAACGAGCACGCGGCGGCGCGGGCCTGATCATCACCGGCGGCTACGCGCCGAATCGCGCAGGCTGGCTGCTGCCTTTCGGCGCCAAGCTGACCAACAAAACCGAAGCGTACCGGCACCGCGCGATCACCAAAGCGGTGCACGAGCACGGCGGCAAGATCGCCATCCAGATCCTGCACGCGGGTCGCTACTCCTACATGCCGGGCAGTGTGTCGGCGTCGTCCATCAAGGCGCCCATCAACCCGTTCCGGCCGCGCGCGCTGTCGGCCAAAGGCATCGAGCGCACCATCGACGACTACGCCCGCTGCGCGAAGCTGGCCCAGTTCGCGGGCTACGACGGCTGCGAGATCATGGGCGGTGAAGGATATTTCATCAACCAGTTCCTCGCGCCGCGCACCAACAAGCGCACGGACGCGTGGGGCGGCTCCCCGGAGAACCGGCGCCGGATCGCGGTGGAGATCGTGCGCCGCACCCGCGCCGCGGTCGGCCCGGACTTCATCATCGTGTTCCGGCTGTCCATGGCCGAGCTGGTGGAGAAGGGACAGAGCTTCGACGAGATCGTCGCGCTGGCCGTGGAACTCGAAGCCGCCGGGGTGAACATCCTCAACACCGACATCGGCTGGCACGAAGCGCGGGTGCCCACCATCGTCACCTCGGTACCCCGTGCCGCCTTCGTCGAATTCACCGCGAAGATCACCGCGCGGGTGACCATCCCGGTGTGCGCGTCGAACCGGATCAACATGCCCGAGGTGGCCGAAGAGATCTTGACCCGCGGTGACGCGCAGCTGATTTCGCTGGCCCGTCCCTTCCTCACCGATCCGGAGTGGGTGAACAAGGCCGCCCAGGATCGCGTCGACGAGATCAACACCTGCATCGCGTGCAACCAGGCGTGCCTGGATCACGCCTTCCAGCGCAAGACGGTGTCCTGCCTGCTCAATCCGCGCGCCGGGCACGAGACCGAGCTGAAACTGCTGCCGACCCGCCGCAGCAAGCGCGTCGCCGTGGTCGGCGCGGGCCCGGCCGGGCTCTCGGCGGCGGTGAGCCTCGCCGAACGCGGCCATCGCGTCGACCTGTTCGAGGCCGACGACAAGATCGGCGGCCAGTTCGACATCGCCCGCCGCATCCCGGGCAAGGAAGAATTCAGTGAGTCGATCCGGTACTACACCCGGATGCTCGAGCTCACCGACGTCACGGTGCACCTGAACAAGCGGGTCGGCGCCGCAGAACTCATCGCGGGCGGCTACGACGAGGTCGTGCTCGCCACCGGCGTACAGCCGCGGATCCCGGACATCCCCGGTATCGACCACCCCATGGTGCTGTCCTACGCCGAGCTGGTGCGGGAGGAGAAGCCGGTCGGCAAGCGCGTCGCCGTGATCGGCGCGGGCGGCATCGGCTACGACGTCAGCGAATTCCTCACCGTGGAAGGGCATCCCGCCCTCAAGCTGGACGAGTGGAAGGATGAGTGGGGCGTCACCTCCGACGACGAGCAGGTTCCCGGGCAGCTCACCACGCCCAGGCCGGCTCCGGCGGCGCGCGAAGTCGTTCTGTTGCAACGCAAGACCACTCCGTTCGGGAAGGACCTGGGCAAGACTTCCGGGTGGGTGCATCGGGCCGCGCTGAAGGCCAAGGGCGTCGAGCAGATCGGCGGTGTGAACTATGAGCGCATCGACGACAACGGCCTGCACATCAGCTTCGGAGAGAAGCGACAACGGCCCCAATTGATCCCGGTCGACAACGTCATCGTCTGCGCGGGCCAGGAATCCGTGCGCGACCTGGAGGCCCCGCTGCGCGCCGCCGGGATGAGCCCGCACCTCATCGGCGGCGCCGAACTGGCCGCCGAGCTGGACGCCAAACGAGCCATCGACCAGGGAACCCGGCTGGCCGCACGGCTGTGAACGGGCGGCGGCCGGGCCCGGACGCCCGGCCGCCGTGACCGCGGCACGGAACCCCGCCGGGGATCGTGCGGCGGACCACCGGGTCACGTCGCCTAGGCTGCATCGGGTGAGCCTGCCCTCCCCCACTTCCGAGAACCGCGCGGTCGTCACCGGCGCCTCCTCCGGCATCGGCACCGCGCTCGCCGCCGAACTCGCCGCCCGCGGCTACTCGCTGATCCTGGTCGCCCGCCGCGAGGAGCTGCTCACCGAGCTCGCGCAGCGCCTGACCCTGGCCCACGGCATCACCGCCGAGGTGCGCGCGGTCGACCTGGCCGACCGCGAGCAGCGCGCTGTACTGGTGGAAGAACTGGCGACCCGCGAGATCGCCGTCTTGTGCAACAACGCGGGCATCGCGACCTTCGGCGCGATCGCCGAACTCGACCCGGCCTACGAGCGCGCGCAGATGGAACTCAACGCCGTCGCCGTGCACGACCTGACGCTGGCCGTGTTGCCCGGCATGCTCGCCCGCGGCAGCGGCGGCATCCTGATCAGCGGCTCGGCCGCGGGCAACATGCCGATCCCGAACAACGCCACCTACGCCGCGAGCAAGGCGTTCGCCAACACCTTCTCCGAATCGCTGCGCGGCGAGCTGAAAGGCTCCGGGGTGCACGTCACCCTGCTCGCGCCCGGCCCGGTCCGCACCGAGACCCCGGATCCCGCCGACGCCTCCATCGTCGACCGGATGGTGCCCGACTTCATGTGGGTCTCCTCGGAAGCCACCGCGAAGGTGTCCATCGACGCGCTCGCCCGCAACAAGATGCGCGTGGTCCCCGGCCTGATCAGCAAGGGAATGAGTGTGGCGGGACAGTACGGCCCGCGCGCGGTCACCGCTCCCATCGCCGGCGCGTTCTACAAGAAACTCGGCAGCTGAGCCAGCCGCGTCAGCGAGCTGTCAAGAAGCGACGCCCGGTGGTCAAGGATCCGCAAATGACCGGCCCACCGGCCCCGCACCCGGCGTAGTCCTGGCATCGGCCCCGCAATTCGAGAAAGCGGGGGCGACCCAGGAGAACATCGTGACGCTGCTCGACATCCTCCCGTCATTGCGGTCGGGATCACCTTCGCGCCTGGATGCCGCGGTCTGGCCGCGGGACACGCACTACGACGGCGACGGCGGGATCACCCTCGGCGGCGTCGCCCTCGCCGACATCGCCGATCAGTACGGGACGCCCACCTACGTCCTGGACGAGCAGGAGGTACGGTCCCGCTGCCGGGCCTATCGCAAAGCTTTTCCCGAGGCCGAGATCATCTACGCGGGCAAGGCCCTGATGACCCGGTCGGTGCTGGATTGGGTTACCCAGGAAGGCCTTTCGGTCGACGTGTGCTCGGCGGGCGAACTGGCCGTCGCGCTGGCGGCCGGTGTGGACCCCGCGCGCATCGTCCTGCACGGCAACGGAAAGTCGTTCGACGAACTGGCCACCGCCGTGCGCAGCGGGGTCGGCCGGATCGTGATCGACTCGCACACCGAGATCACGCTGCTGTCCGCCCTGGCCACGAAGCCACAGCAGGTGTTGCTGCGGCTGTCCCCCGGCATCGATGTCCACGGTCATCCCGCGGTGCGCACCGGTGTGCACGACCAGAAGTTCGGCTTCCCCCTCGGCAGCGATTCGGCCGCCGAGGCGATCGACCGTGTGCTGCGCCAACCGAACCTCACCCTGGTCGGCTTCCACTGCCATCTGGGCTCGCAGATCTACAACCCGGATCACTACGGCGAGGCGGTACGGCGCTTGGTCGCCGCGATGGCGCAGGTGCGGCAAGACCACGGCGTCGTGCTGACCCAACTGGATCTCGGCGGCGGTCACGCGGTGGCCTATCGCGCCGGTGACGCCGAAATGAATCTCGCCGAACTCGCCGACATCCTCGAGGACGCCCTCGACGCCGCCTGCGCCCGCCACCACTTCCCACGGCCGGTCCTCGCGCTGGAACCCGGCCGTGCCGTCGTCGCCAGGGCCGGGGTGACGCTGTACCGAGTGCTCTCGATCAAGCACGTCGAAGGCGGGCACACCTACGTCACCGTGGACGGCGGGATGAGCGACAACCCGCGCGTCGCGCTCTACGGCGCGCGCTACGAGGTCGTGGTCGCCAGCCGCCACCCGTGCGGTCCGCAGATGACCGCGACGGTCGCCGGTCGCTTCTGCGAGGCGGGCGACATCCTCGCCGCCGACGTCCGGCTGCCTGCCGACCTGCGCCCCGGCGAGGTGCTCGCGATGCCGTGCACCGGCGCCTACCATCACAGCCTTGCCTCGTCCTACAACACTGTCGGGCGGCCGCCGATCATCGCCGTTCGACACGGCCTCGCCCGCGAACTGATCCGCAGGGAGACGACGGCGGACCTGCTCGCCCGCGAGGTCGGATGACCGGCGCGCTCAACGGCGCCGGGTGCCGAACAGGCTGCGGGTGATCTCGCGTCCCGCCGCGGTGGCGGCCGAGCGCAGGAAGCCGCGGACCGCGGGATTCCGCATGATCCGCTCGGCGGCGGACTCCTCTTCCACGCGGTTCACGTTACGGCCGGGGACGGGTGCCGGTTCCGGCTCCCGCGCCGCGTCGGCCACCTTGGCGGCCAGCAGTTCGTAGGCCGATTCCCGGTCGATGGTCCGGGCGTACTTCGAGGCCAGCGAGCTGGACAGCGCCCGCGACCGGATCGCGTCCACGCCGATGGTGTCCATCAGCGACCGGGGTGGCCGCATCCTGGTCCAGGCCACCGGCGTCGGCGCGCCCTGCTCGGAGAGCACCGTCACGATCGCCTCGCCGGTGCCGAGGGAGGTCAGCGCCTGCTCCAGGTCGTATACACCGGTCCTGGGGTAGGTGCGGACGGTCTTGGCCAACGCCTTCTGGTCGTCCGGGGTGAACGCGCGCAGCGCGTGCTGGATGCGCGCGCCGAGCTGGGACAACACCGGGTTCGGGATATCGGTGGGCAACTGTGTGCAGAAGAACACGCCCACTCCCTTGGACCTGATCAGTTTGACGGTCTGCTCCACCTGATCCGAGAACGCCTTCGAGGCGTCGGAGAACAGGAGGTGCGCCTCGTCGAAGATGAACACCAGCTCGGGACGCTCCACGTCGCCGACCTCCGGCAGGGTCTGGAACAGGTCGGCCAGCACCCACATCAGGAATGTGGAGAACATCACCGGCCGCGCCGCCTCGGCACCCAGCTCGAAGAGTGTGATCACCCCTTTTCCGTCCACCACCCGCACCAGGTCGGCCGGGTCGAGTTCCGGCTCGCCGAAGAACGTGTCGCCGCCGTCGGCCTCCAGATTCGCCAAGGCGCGCAGGATCACGCCCGCGGTGGCCGCGGAGACACCGCCGATGCCTTTCAGGTCATCCTTTCCCTCGGAGCTGGTCAGATGAGTGATCACGGCGCGCAGGTCCTTCAGGTCCAGCAGCGCGAGGCCATTGCGGTCGGCCCAGTGGAAGATCAGTCCGAGGGTGGATTCCTGCGTCTCGTTCAGCCCGAGCACCTTGCTCAGCAGAACCGGGCCGAACGAACTGATCGTGGCGCGGATCGGAAGTCCTGTCCCGGTGGTGCCCAGCGACACGAATTCGGTGGGGAAGCCGGTCGCCGCCCAGTCCGCGGCGCCGGTCTCCGCGATCCGCGTGGCGAGTCTTTCGCTCGATCGGCCCGGCTCGGCCAAACCCGACAGGTCGCCTTTGATATCGGCCAGCACCACCGGAACCCCAGCGCTCGACAGTTGCTCCGCGATGCCTTGGAGGGTCTTCGTCTTCCCCGTACCGGTCGCCCCCGCGACCAGACCGTGCCGGTTCATCATCCGCATCGGGATACGGACGCGCGCGCCGGAATCCACCCTCCCGTCGACCACCACGGTGCCCAGGTCCAGCGCAGCGCCCTCGAACGCGTAGCCCGCGGCGATCTCTTGTGCGGCGGTCGAGCCCGGGGACGGTTCGTCTCTTCCTTCGGCAGCACCGGCTCCACCCGCTGTCTGCTCGGCCAGTTCACGTTCCGCGGCCTCCGCGGCGGCGGACGCCTCCGCCGCGATCCGCGCCGCCTCGTCGGCCGCTTTGCGCGCCGCGGCCGCCTTCTCCTGCGGGGTGGTCATCGCACGTCTCCGTCCTGGCTCGACCGGGCTGCTTCACTCAATGTTTGCTGCCGCACCGAAAACGCCGGGTGACGATCTGGAAGAAACTGTATCGCCACCGGTCGGATTCCTGTCCGCATCGGCGGCTTCGGGGTTGCCGAGCCGTATCGCGGGCACCGGACCTTCGCCCGGCTAATGTTGCACGGGTGTCCGACAAATACATGGTGTGGATGGATTGCGAGATGACCGGCTTGCGCTTGGACAGCGACAAGCTGATCGAGGTGGCCGCACTCGTGACCGACAGCGATCTCAACATCCTCGGCGAGGGCGTGGACATCGTCATCCACGCCGACGACGACGCGCTGGCCGCGATGCCTGCCGTGGTCGCCGAGATGCACGCGCGCTCCGGGCTGACCGACGAGGTCCGTCGCTCCACCGTCACCCTCGAAGAGGCCGAGCAGCGCGTGCTCGACTACATCCGCCAGTACATCCCCACCCCGCGCACCGTGCCGCTGGCAGGCAACTCGATCGCCACCGACCGCGGTTTCATCGCCAGGGACATGCCGCTGCTGGATGCCCACCTGCACTACCGGATGGTCGACGTGAGCTCGATCAAGGAGCTGTGCCGCCGCTGGTACCCGCGCATCTACTTCGGCCAGCCGGAGAAGGGCCTGAGCCATCGCGCACTGGCCGACATCCAGGAGTCCATCCGGGAACTGGAGTACTACCGGCGGACCGCGTTCGTCGCGCCGCCCGGTCCCTCCACCACCGAAATCGCCGCCGTCGCCGCCGAGGTCTCCGAGACCGCCGAACAGCGGACCGAATCGGCGCAGGTCAACGGCTCGCCAGATAACGATTAGGGAGTGGGCGGGTAGACACGCTAATATCTAGCCCGCTGGTTCTTCACCGGCGATGGTGAGCGTAGTTCAGTTGGTAGAGCACCAGGTTGTGATCCTGGCTGTCGCGGGTTCGAGTCCCGTCGCTCACCCCAGGTGTCGCGGTGTGCGAACCGTCCTCTGAGGCGGTTCGCACACTACGGCTGGCGCTTTCTCTACTCTGTTCATTCCCCGCATCGGCGCGCGACGTGAAATAGCCGTCCGTATCTCTCCGAGGCGGCGATCATGTCCCAAAGACCCCAAGCCATCGGCAAGCGCCTGCACTCGAATGGGTCCACATGCGAAATGCGTCACGATGCGGCGTGCCGTTTCATGCCTGAGCGCGCCCTCCTGCCACGGCCGACCACCGAAGGTCTCGGCGCCTATGGAAATCATCTTCCGCAGAGGCCGAGCGCCCGCATGACCCACCTCGCCGCACCGGCCGGGTCCTGACGCGTTCGTCGCGGGCATCGCTTCGCGCCGCCGATCGAGGAAACCGGCCCACGTCCCCACCGAGAGCCGAGTCGGCTCGATCGGGCGCGGCTGACACTCCGCGCAAGGCTCTTTCACTGCGCCCCAGACCTTTTGCCACCGGCGCTCACCGCGATGTGAAACGAAACCACTCCAGAATCCGCCACGCGTCCGTAGACTGCGGTGCACGTGGGACGGTGTCGCTGGGGCGCCTTCCCGGTTCGACCAGAAAGACACACCTCGTGATGCGTTCCGCGGTTATCGCAGCCTTCGTCGGCGCCACTCTCCTCACCGGATCCAGCGGAACCGCGGTCGCGGGAATCGGACTTCCCCCGCTGCCCGACTCCGGCTCGGCGTCGAGCGGATCGGCGGGCGGCCTGGCCACCACCGGCTCCTCCGGCACCGGATCGGCGGGCAGCAAGCTGCTGTGCGCCGCCACCGGCAGCGCCATCGCGATCCTGGGCGACGCCCAGTTGGGTTGCAACATGCTGCCGTGACCCCCTGAACGCCGAACGGGCCACCGGATTCGCTCCGGTGGCCCGTTCGGCGTTCCGCTTCGGCTCAGCGATTGTCTTCGGCGTTGCCCGCTTTCCAGACCGACCACGGGATGTTCCAGTCACCCAAGCCGTCCACACCGGACAGGGTGCCGCCCACGGTGTTCTTCACGATCGTGATGTCACCGCGCTTGGCGTTCTGGAAGACCCACTGCGCGTTCGCCGGACTGAGGTTCAGGCAGCCGTGACTGGTGTTGCTGTACCCCTGCGCACCGACCGACCACGGCGCCGAGTGGAAGAAGATGCCGCTGTAGGACAGTCGCGTCGCGAAGTCGACCGGCGTCTTGTACCCGTCGGGCGCGTTGACCGCCACGCCGTAGGTCGAGGAGTCCATGATGATCTTCTCGTGGCGGTCGGCCACGATGTAGACCCCGTTGTCGGTGGGGGTGCTGTCCTTGCCCATCGAGGTCGGCATGGTGCGGATCACCTGGCCGTTCAACTCGACGGTCACCTGCTTGGTGTTGTCGTCGGCGGTGAAGACCATCGCGTCGCCGATGGTGAAGAACGAGTGGATGTTGTCCTGCCCGTACAGGCCGTTGCCGAGATTACGTCCGTAGACGTTCACATCGACGGTGATCTTCGATCCCGGCGCCCAGAAATGCTCCGGCCGCCAGCGCACCTCGCGGTTGTTCACCCAGTAGAACGCGCCCTCCACCGGCGGCTCCGTGGTGATCTTGATCGCATCCTGCGCGGCCTTCCGGTCGGGGATGTTCTCGTCGAACTGGACGGCCACCGGCTGTCCGATACCGACGACCTCCGCCTCGCCGGGCACCAGATAGGGCTTGGTCTGGTTACCGGGCGAACTCGTGGTGAAACTCAGCGTCGCGGAGTTCGCCCCGCCGAGCCCGATCGCGTCGGCCTTCAGTCGGTAGGTCTTGCCGTAGCCGAGCACCTCGGTGGTCTCCCACGAACGCCCGTCGGCGGCGAGCCTGCCCTCCACCGCCTTGCCCTGCGGGCTGACCAAGCTCACGTTGGTGAACTTGCCGTCTTCCACCTCGAGCGCCAACGGGACGCCCGGCGATACCCCTACCTCGCCATCCTTCACCGGCGACAACAACTTCGGCTTGATCAGTTCTGTGATGGGGTTGCGGTCGATGGCCACCTGAGCCGCGTCCTTGGCGTCGGATGCCGAACATCCGGTCAATGCCAGCGCGGCGACCGCGACAACTATCACCGGTCCCGCGAACGTGCGTAGCGACCGCCTCGTAGTCGGCTTGCGCACGTGCCGACCTCGACCAAAACTCATTTCAACCCCGTTTCAAAGTCTCGGCGCTCCAGGACACACCGAGGGCTTCGGATACCGACCGCCACGCCGCTCACCCCGCCGTGTACGCGGGCGGTCGAAACCACAATCGGACATTCTGCCAGTGCGTCACGTCCTGGCCAATGTGAACACCTAGTCCGTCACTGCAGCGTTACCACCACTAGATCACCGCGGCGAACCCCCGCGTTACGGCGGCGGAGAGCATCACATCCGCGCCGGTCAGGACACGATTTCACTTCTGCGGCCCCGGCCTGTTAAGGTTTGTCCCGCACCGGAACACGGAGCAAGCGCCATTAGCTCAATTGGCAGAGCAGCTGACTCTTAATCAGCGGGTTCGGGGTTCGAGTCCCTGATGGCGCACAACACGCAAACCGTGCCCTTGTCAGTCATCGGCTGGCGAGGGCACGGTTTTTTTCGTCTCCACGATGGCCCCGATTTCCGTGACATCACCGTGACCTGGACTTTTTCCCAGTTGCACCAGTGGTCTCAATTCGGACAGCTATACGCCCGCCATCGCCGCGAAATCCACCTGTGCGCCCGAAAATTTCTGTGACCTACGGCACAAGAGGTTTAACGGCAAACTCCCAGCTTGGATAACGATTCGGCAACCGCGTCTTGGGCTTTCCAAGATCGTCAGCGCCTGCCGTTCATGATCAGTTCACCGTCCGTTAACCATGCGTGACCATTCTGCAATCAGGTCACAAAGCGACCTGAAGTTTGGTCAGCCCGAGGAGTTGTAGACACCGATTCGGTAACGATCACACGGCAGGCACCCTGCCCGCCACGTGATCGGCGGAGCGGAATCCGGCAACGGACCCGCAATCCCATACTTCCGCCCGTCTCACCGCATCGAGGATGCGGGTCTCGCGCGACAAGCGGCCGAGCCCACCGAGGGCGATCCGGTGCCGCACGCAGAAGCGTCGCGTTCCGGGGACATCAGCGTCCCCCACAACAAAACCACACAAAAGCACATGGCCGTTTCGGCGAACGCACACGAGCGTACGCCGCAGGATCCGTGCTGCCCAACTGCGGCCGGATCGAGTAAGTCCCCGATCAAGGAACCGATTCGCAATGCCTGACAGACGCCTTTCCACCCTTCGCCGCCCCTCGCTCCGCGAAACCGTCACCGTCGCCTTCGCCGCCGCGGGTGTCGTCGCCGTGGCCGCCTGCTCCGCTGCGTCCGTTGCCGACAACAGCGTCCCGTCTCGCATCGCCATGGTGGCCGAGCAGCAGCCCGAGGCCGCCGCCGCTCCGGTCGCCGCACCGGCGGCCGAGGCGATCCCCGCGCCGATGCCCGCACCCGCGCCCGCCCCCGCCCCCGCGCCCGCTCCGGAGGCGGCCCCGGTCCCGGCCCCGATGCCCGCCCCGGCCCCGCCGGTCTACGCGGACAACCTGGACGGCTGGATCCGCCAGGCGCTCGACATCATGTCGGCGAACGGCATCCCCGGCACCTACAACGGCATCTACCGCAACATCATGCGCGAGTCGACGGGCAACCCCCAGGCCATCAACCTGTGGGACTCCAACGCCGCCATGGGCATCCCGTCCAAGGGCCTGCTCCAGGTGATCGACCCCACCTTCGCCGCCTACCACGTCGCCGGCACGCCCTTCGACATCTGGGACCCGGTCGCCAACATCGCCGCCGCCTGCAACTACGCGGCGCACCGCTACGGCTCGATGGACAACGTCAACAGCGCGTACTGATCCACACCGTCACGCAGCCTCCCCATCCATCGGATGGGGAGGCTGCGGCGCTTTCCGGCCGTGTCCGCGCGGTCGGCCAGGCGTGTCTGCGGCTCCGGCAATAATGGTCCACATACCCGCGACCCCCTGGACCTTGCCGTGACCGACTACGCACACAACGACGCGGCGGCCAAGAGCCGCGCCGAGAAAGCACGCCGGCTGGCGAGTTACCTCTGGCCCCGTGGCATCACCGGCTCCGAGGTGCTCGCGATGCCCGCGCCGGTACGGCGCAAACTGGCCAGGGCCGCCGGAACGAATCCGCCGAGCACCGACGAGACCTGGACCGCGGTGGCACGGCTGCTGACGGAGAAGGACGACTGGGCCGCCCGACATCCGCGGCATCCCGCTGCCCGGCGCGAGCACACCGACGAGAAACTGCTCTGGGTGAAGCCGCCGATCACGCCGTGGTCCTGAGTTTCCGCGAAAGTCTTTGCGATTCAACGTTTTCCGCGTCTACTACAGACTTTCGTAGACTAGCGTCATGCACCCGCCGACTCAGCCGTCACGATGACCGAGCGCAAGCCGCCGAAGCAAACCTTCGAATCGTGGATCGACAAGCAGATCCGCGAGGCGGCCGAGCGCGGCGAATTCGACAATCTGCCCGGTACCGGCAAACCGATTCCCGGAGTGGGCACGGCTCCCGACGAGGACTGGTGGCTGCGCGCATATCTGCGTCGCGAAGGAGTCAGCGGTGACGCGCTGCTGCCCCCGTCGCTGTTGCTGCGACGCGATATCGAGCACTTGCCCGAGACCGTGCGTGATGCGACCGGCGAGCGGGAGGTGCGAGCCGCCGTGAACGAACTCAACAAACGCATCGTGGAGTGGCTGCGGATGCCGCAAGGACCGTTCGTGCCGATCGCTCCGGTGAACGCGGACGAGATCGTCGAGCAATGGAGGCGCGCACGCGAGGTCGCAAGGCCGAAACGCGCGCAACCCAGCCTCGAAGCCACCGGCCCCGCCCGAGCGCAGTCCGGCCGCATCGCGCCCCGTCCACGCCGCCAGTGGTGGCGGCGATGGCGGCGGCACGACACCGAAGCCGGATAGCGGCGGGAACGAACGGCGATCAGGCGCCGAGTTCGGTCACCTGCTCGACCTCGGTGACCACCTTGTCCGCCAGCGCGCGCAGCGCACGCGCCTCACCCGGCGTCATCAGCTCGACGAAGACGCGACGGACCAGATCGACGTGGTTGGGCGCGGCCCGCTCCAGCGCCACCCGCCCTTGCGGCGTGAGCTGCACGATGATGCCGCGGGCATCCTCCTCCGCGGGGCGCCGCTCGACCAGTCCGCGCGCGTCCATCCTGGCCAGATGCTTGGACAGCCGGCTCTTCTCCCAGCACACCTCGGTGGCCAGCTCTTTGGCGCGCAGACACCCGTTGGCGGCTGCCGACAACGCCACCATCAGCTCGTAGTCCGCCAGGGACAGGCCGTCCTCGGCCAGCCCGGCGGAAATCGCCCCGTCCAAACGCTGGCGCAGCCGCACGTAGGCCTGCCACGTCGCCTGCTCGTCGTCACTCAACCACCGGACCATGGGAATGAAGTGTAGTCACCGTTGGTTGACATGGACACCAACTCCCGAGGAGGTCCCCATGCCCGCCGTCACTGTTCCCGACATCATGGTCCTGCCACGCCTCCCCCGCCCGGACGCGACCCTGCGCCAACGGCCGGTCCGGAGCGTGGTCACCGCGCACAAACAGCGCGAAGGCGCGGGATTCGAGGTGCGCAGGCCGTTCCCCAGCATGGATCTGCGCACGGCCGATCCCTTCATCCTGCTCGACCAGATGGGTCCGGTCGCCTACGAACCGCACGAGGCGAAGGGTGCACCGTGGCATCCGCACCGCGGCTTCGAGACGGTCACCTACATGCTCGACGGCACCATGGTGCACCACGACTCGCAGGGCGGCGGCGGCGTCATCGGCGAAGGCGACACCCAGTGGATGACCGCGGGCTCCGGCATCCTGCACGACGAGGTCCCGCCGGAGGAGATGGTCGCCTCCGGCGGCTGGTTCCATGGCATCCAGCTGTGGGTGAACCTGCCGCGCGCGCTCAAGTTCGCCACGCCGCGCTACCAGGACCTGCGCGCTCGCGAACTGACGCTGGTGAGTTCGCACGACGGCGGCGCGCTGGTGCGGCTCATCGCCGGAGAGGTCGGCGGATTCACCGGCCCCGGTTCGACATACACCCCGATCGCCTACGCCCACGCGTCGATCACGCCCGGCGGGATCCTCGAAACACCTTGGCCGCAAGAGTTCACGGCGATGGCGTACGTGCTATCCGGCAGCGGCACGGTGGGCGCGGAGCGCAGGCCGCTGAACGAGGGGCAGCTCGCGGTCTTCGGCCGCGGAGACGCGATCAGCGTGACAGCCGATGCGCGCCAAGACAATCGGACCGGAGCGCTCGAAGTCCTGCTGCTCGGCGGACAGCCGATCCGCGAACCGGTGGTGCAGTACGGGCCGTTCGTGATGAACACTCGCGCGGAGATCATCGAAGCGATGGAGGACTACCAGGCCGGACGCATGGGAAACATCCCAGCGGAACACATCCGCGGCACCGGGACGGCCTCCTGAGCCACGGCACTGGGTGCGATCCCCTAATCCCCTAGTTCCGTCCCCGCGAGGTTGACAAGAGAGCGGCCCGTCACAACAGTGGATGCGGCGTCCGGTCGGACGCCCATCCACCGCAGCAACCACATACATAGAGGAATACATGAACGTTCGCCGGCTCTCCGTCAGCGCGGCCATCGCGGGATTGACCTTTCTCGCGGCTCCTGCCGCCCTAGCCGCCCCTCCGTCCGGATCCGCCGGAACCGGCTCCTCGGCCGTCGACACCGGCTCCGCCGCGACCGGCTCGGCCGGTCTGTCGCAGACCGGTTCGGCCGGTGGCGCCTACGCCAACTGCGACGACGCCCGCGCCGCGGGACACGCGCCGCTGTTCCGCGGCGAACCGGGCTACGGCCCGCACCTGGATCCCGACGGCGACGGCTTCGCCTGCCCGACGGTCTGAACCGACCGCGAAACGACGACACCCGGTGGGCATCGCCACACCGGGTGTCGTCGTTTTTCCAGCTCAGCGGAAGATCTTGAGCAGCACCAGCCCGACGACGACCGCGGCGGCGCCGATCAGGCTGTATTTCACCTTCGGCTCGTTCAGCTTCGAGACCACGATCTGCTTGGTGTCGTCCGCGATCCGATGCGGGTCCGCGCGTACCGCGAGTTCGTCGAGCGTGCTCGCCAGCCGAGTGCGGGCGGCCTCGATCTCCTGCTCGATCCGCTCGGTATCCCTTGCCACGTTCCACCCTCCTGTTGTCGATTGCCGCACCCGGTGCACGAATCGGGCCGCACGCTCGGCCGTTCGCGGAGCACCCGGGGCTCGCGGACGAGTCTATCCGCCGCCACGCGCCGCTATCCGGCCGCGCGAGGATCTCCGGTCGGGACCTTCGGATACCGTGCAGAAGGTGACCACCAACCAACGACTCTCCCCGGGCGACACCGCCCCCGACTTCACGCTTCCCGACGCCGACGGCAAGGACGTCTCGCTGTCGGACTACCGCGGTCGCAAGGTGATCGTGTACTTCTACCCCGCCGCGAGCACGCCCGGCTGCACCAAGCAAGCCTGCGACTTCCGCGACAACCTGGCCGACCTGGACGGCGCGGGCATCGACGTCGTCGGCATCTCACCGGACAAGCCCGCCAAGCTGGCCAAGTTCCGCGACGCGGAACGGCTGACCTTCCCGCTGCTGTCGGATCCCGATCGCGCCGTGCTCACCGCGTGGGGCGCGTACGGAGAGAAGACCATGTACGGCAAGACGGTTGTCGGCGTAATCCGCTCGACCTTCCTGGTGGACGAAGCGGGCAAGATCGCCGTCGCGCAGTACAACGTCCGCGCCACCGGCCACGTCGCCAAGTTGCGCCGCGATCTGTCGGTGTAGCGCGGGCAGCGAAAAGCCCGGCGCCGCAGGGGCGCCGGGCCGAAGTCGGGTGGATCGGATCAGACCTGCCACACCTGCTGGGCTGCCCACTGCGCCATCAGGCGAAGGTGCTCGTCCCACCAGTCCGCGGCTTCCGGGGTGAACACGGCGGGTGGTGGGGCCTCACCGGGGAACAGCAACGCGGCGTCGGGTGCGCCCACCTTGCGATCGGTCGGGACCCCGGTCCCCGGCAGGAGCGGCTCCGGGGTTTCCGTCTCCGGCCCGGTTGTCGCGTCCGCGGCGACCAACGGCAACGGACGATGCCGCGGGGCGAGCCCCCCGCGCTGGTCCGGAAGCCACACTCCGGTCGTGGTGGCGTCGCCGCCCCGCGGCCCGTCGAACGACTCGTCCGCCTCGGTGTCCGCGGGACGGACCGGCTCTACCGGATGCGTCGCGCCTGCGCCCTCGATCCGGGCGTCCGCCACGACGGTCGGCGTCGGCTGCGCGGAATCGTTCAGCAGATAGCTCCCGCCGACGACCATTCCGCTGGCCAGCACACCGGCCGCGGCGAACACCGCGACCCCGCCGCGCGCCCGGCTCGACTCGCTCACCGGCCCGACGTAGCTGTCCCGCTCCAGCCGGGCGCTCAACGCCGCGCCCGCGGCGGACGCGAAAGCGCCTACGGTGCAGGGGATCACCGGAGCCCCGAATTTCTCGACCGCCCTCAGCACCGCGGAGCCCGCGCCCGCCGAGCCGATCAGCGCCACCGCGTCCGGCCGCGCGCCGGCCGCGTCCAGCTGATCCCACGCCGCCGTGACGCCGATGCCCAGCGACCGGGGCGTCGCCCGGCCCGCCTGCCCCACGGCGGCGAGCACCCGGCGGCGGCCCCGGTCGACCAGGGTGAACGCGTGGTACCCGGGCACCACCTCGCACACCAGCAGGTTGTCGTAGGCGTCGAGCCACGTCATCATGCTCGCCACGCTCAGGTGGGCCGATTTCACCGAGACCATCGAGGCGCTGTGCCACGGGCCTGCCGCCAGCCGGGTCACGATGGCGCGCCGCTCCGCGGCGTCCCGATAGGCGACGGCCACGCCACCGACTTCCCGCTCCGAGCCCAGCCCGGCGGCCAGCGCGTCCAGCGCGGTCTCGACCGCCTCGGCCACGTCCGCCTTGCTGTCGCCGTCCGTTCGCTCGATCCGGCGCAGCAGCACCCGATCGGCCAGCTTCCTGCCGTCGGCGAGCGCTACCGCGTGCACGGCACCGCGTTCGGTCGAAACGCCGAGAGTCACCACAGATTCAGCTACCACTGATCACGCCTTCCCCTCTGTGCATTGACCGAGCTCACGGGCTTGCCGAAAGCCATGAGCCCCATGGATTCCCCTGCTCGGAACACACGTCGCGATGCACGCGCGCTCGGTATATGTTCGATGCCGCATCGGTTACGGATGGGTAGCGGAAATCAAGTCAGCTGGACGCGAACGGCGGATGCGCGTATCGCACGCTTGTCCCTACCGTTAGCCTGGATGCGTGGAAGTACGCGCGGAGGCCAGGGTGAAGCACCGTCTGGACCCTGCGTTGGAGCTGCAGGACGACCCACAGGAGCTCATGCCGCGACGCCGGCCGACGCAGGAACGCAGCAAACGAAAGTTCGACGCCTTACTCCAGGCGTCCAGGGAGCTGCTCGTCGAGGTCGGGTTCGAGTCGTTCACCTGCGAGGAGGTGGCGGCCAGGGCGGAGGTGCCGATCGGCACGCTGTACCAGTTCTTCGCCAACAAGTACGTCATCGTCTGTGAGCTGAATCGCCAAGATCTGGTTGCCGTTTCCCAGGAGCTGGCCGACTTCCACGGCGAGATTCCCTCGCTGGACTGGTTGCGGCACATGAACCAGTTCGTCGACCACCTGGCCAACCTCTGGATGACCGACCCGTCCCGGCGGGAGGTGTGGCTGGCCATGCAGTCCACGCCGTCCACCCGGGCCACCGGGGCGATCCACGAGAAGCAGTTCGCCGAGGTCGTGTCGCAGATGCTGCGGCCGCTCACGCCGCGCACCCCGCGGGCACGGCGCACCATGATGGCCGAAGTGCTGGTGCACGTGGTCTATTCGATGCTCAACTTCTCCGTGCAGGACGAGCAGAGCAGCGCCGAAGCGGTCGCCGAACTCAAGCGGCTGATGGTCGCCTACCTGCTGGTCGCGGAGAAGGAATCGCGGACCGGCGGCCAAAAATAAGCGGCGGTCCCGGCCGGAACCGGGACCAACCGCGCGACTCAACCGGCGCTGTCGCGGCCTTCGATGAGGTCGGCCAGCTCGCCCGGATCCTCCAGCACCACCATCGCGGCGGCGGTGTCGCCGTCGTGGGTCAGCGACAGGTGAACCCTTACCCGGGGCAGGAATTCGGCGGCCAGGCCGTGCAGCTTGATGCTCGGCCTGCCCCACGCGTCGTTGACCACCTCGATCAGCGGATAGGGGTTGTCCCCGATCTGCGGGCGGCGGGCGAACCGCGACGACGCCCATGCTTTGAGCACCGCCTCTTTCGCCGCCCACCGCGCCGCGTAGCTGCGCGCCGGGTCGGTCCCTTTGCTCTGGCAGTAGCGCCGCTCACCCGCGGTGAAGCTTTCCCGGAGCATCGTCGTTCCGGCGCGTTCGAGCTGTTCGGCGAACTCGGAGATGGTCACCAAGTCCAAGCCGATACCGAGGATCGTCATAGGCGGCCAGCCTACGACGTCCTCGGCGAGCCCGCGCACGGACCCGGCGCGGCGAGTTGCCCCGCCGCGCTTCCGGTTACGCGCATCCGATGCCCTTCGCGCGGTAGGCGCCGTCCTGATCCAGGCGCGCCTCCGGCGAGAGCAGCACGTCGGCCTCCAGCTGACGCGCCCGCTGGGACGGGGTGCCCTCCCCGCCGAGCCTGCGATCCGCGGGACGTTCGTACAGCGGCGCACCACCGCACATCGCCTCCACGAACCGCTGGCGGCCGGTCAGCTGACGCTCCTGCGCCGTGCGCTGGTACTCCTCGCGCCGTCCCGGCTCGATGGCCTGGATGAACGCCTCCGGGTGCACGATCGCCAGCAGACCGTTCACGTGGCCGAAGCCGAGCGAGGTGACCAGACCCGCCTTCAGCGGAAGGCGCCCGCCCAGCCGCAGCGGTTCGCGCAGCCACACCAGGTGCGGGAAGGCCAGCATCTTCTCGTCGACGCAGTCGAGGCTGCGGTTCGGCGGGATGACGCCCTGCTCCAGCACCTGGCACAGGCCGATGAGCTGGAATGCGGCCGCCCCGCCCTTCGCGTGCCCGGTGAGGGTCTTCTGCGAGACGACGAACAGCGGAGCGCCGTCCGAGCGCCCGATGGCCGTCGCGAGCCGCTCGTGCAGTTCCGACTCGTTCGGGTCGTTGGCGGCCGTCGAGGTGTCGTGCTTGGACACCACCGCGATCTCGTCCGGGGTGACGCCGAGCTTGCGCAGTTCGGTCGCCAGCCGGGATTCCGTCCCGCCACGACCGGCGCCCAGCGCGCCCAGCCCCGGAGCCGGGATGGACGTGTGCACGCCGTCGGCGAAGGACTGCGCGTAGGCCACCACGCCCAGCACCGGCAGGCCCATCTCCAGCGCGACGCTGCCGCGCGCCAGCAGGACCGTGCCGCCGCCCTGCGATTCGATGAACCCGCCGCGGCGGCGATCGTTGGCGCGGGAGAAGTACCGGTCGCTGATGCCCTTGGCGCTCATGGCCGCGGAATCCGCGGTGGCCGACATGTCACCGAAGCCGACGATGCCTTCGATGCCGAGATCGTCGTAGCCGCCTGCCACGACCAGATCGGCCTTGCCCAGCCGGATCTTGTCGACGCCCTCCTCGACCGACACCGCGGCGGTCGCGCAGGCCGCCACCGGGTGCACCATCGCGCCGTAGCTGCCGACGTAGGACTGCACCACGTGCGCCAGCGCCACGTTCGGCAGCGCCTCCTGCAGGATGTCGTTCGGCCGCGACTCACCGAGCAGGTTGTCGATGTACAGCGAGCGCATCGAGGACATGCCGCCCATGCCGGTGCCCTGCGTGTTGGCGACCAGCGAGGGGTGCACCCAGCTCATGAGTTCAGCGGGGCTGAACCCGGAGCCGATGAACGCGTCGACCGTGCAGACGATGTTCCACAGCGCGACCCGGTCCACCGAAGCGGCCATATCGGGCGAGATGCCCCAGATGGTCGGGTCCCAGCCGGTCGGGATCTGGCCGCCGACGGTGCGCGAGAGCTTGGCCCGGCGCGGCACGCGGATCTCCGTGCCCGCTCGGCGCGTCACCGTCCAGTCGCCGGAGTCCGCGACCGGTGTGATCACCGTGTGCTCCGGATCGGCGGCGTGGAAGGCACGCGCCTCGGCCTCGCCGCCCACCGTGAACGACAGGTCCTGGTCGAGGAAGACCGAGGTCATCAGTGGGGCCGAATTGTCGGTCATGGCGCCGTCGTCCTCGTAGCGGCGCACACCGCAACGGGCGACCACGGCGTCGTGGTAACGCTCGGCCAGCTCGTGCTCGGGGACGTAGTCACCGGACGCGGCGTCGTACCAGCCCGGCTTCGGGTCGTTCTCCCAGGTGACCATGCCGGTGGTCCAAGCCAGTTCCAGCACGCCCGCCGCCGACAGTTCGTCGGAGACCTCCATCTCGAAGCGGGTGCGCGCCGAGCCGTACGGGCCCAGCTCGCCCGCGCCGACGATGACCACCATGTCGGCCGGATCCACCGTCACCTCGCCCCACTCGGGCACCGGCAGCGCGGAGGTCACGGTCGGCGGCGCCGGCAGCGCGGCGATCGTGCGACCCGCGTCCGCGTCGGTCTCCGGCTCTGCCTGCTCCGCGGCCTGCTTGGCCAGCGCGGGCAGGTCCAGCTTGGCCCTGGCCAACCCACCGGTCAGGTCGATCTGCTGCGGGCCGGTCGCGGTCACCTGGCGGGCCCGCGAGGTGCACCACTTGAGCAACTCGTCGGCCATCTCCGCGGTGGACCAGGTCTGCACACCCGCCTTCTCGACCGCCTCGACCATCGGGTCGTTGTGGCCCATCAGGCCGGTGCCGCGCACCCAGCCGATCAGCGCGTGCACCAGGGTGACCCGGGTCGACCACGACTTCTCGGCACGCCACTTGGCGACCACCGCGTCCAGCGCCGCCTTCGACTCGCCGTAGGCGCCGTCACCGCCGAACATGCCGCGGTTGGGCGAACCCGGCAGCACCACGTGCAGTTTCGCGTCCACGTCGTGATCGGCGCCCAGCTTGGACAGCCCGCCGATCAGCCGTTCGACCGACCAGAGCAGCACGCGCATCTCCATTTCGGCGCGCGCGCCCGCGTCCGCGAGGTCACCGGCCACCCGCGGCGCCGCGAACGGCAGCAGCAGCGTGGGCGTCATCGCGTCCTTGACCTTGATCTTCGCGCCGCCCGCGCTGTCGACCTGCTCGGTGCCGATCCAGTCGATCAGGGCGTCGACGTCCTGGTAGGACGCCATGTTGGCGGGCACCACCCACAGAGCCGCGCCGTGCCGGGCGTTGTCGCGGTAGAGCTTCCGGTAGAAGGCGAGGCGTTCGTCGTTCAGCGACGAGGTGGTGACCACGACCGTGGCGCCACCGCTGAGCAGCCTGCCGGTCGTCGCCGCCGCGATGGATCCCTTGCTGGCGCCGGTGATCACCGCGATGTCGGAGGACCACAGCCCGGGCTCCTCCGTGCTCAGCGCCGCCTCGGCGATGCGCTCGTACAGGCCGGCCAGCACCGAGCGCGCTTCGTGCATCGCCCGCTGCCGCCACCAGTTCGCCTGCGCCGCAACGGCTTCTCCCGCACCGATGAACCCGGTGACCGGTCCGTTCGCGCTGCCTGCGTCGTCGGCGAGCCACAGCCGGGCCAAGTCCTCGCGCGCCGTGGCCCACCGGTCGTCCAGCAGCACCGCCTTGCGGGCGTCGAACGCGGGCGCCACCAGACGCGGCCAGTCCGAACCGAGTTCGGCCGACACCAGATCGACCAGGGAGTTGTCGGTCGCTTCCGGCGCGGAGACGCGCTCGGACAGTCCGAGCTGTTCCAGTACGACGCGCGCTGCCGTGGCGAGCACGCCGTCGCGTCCGGTGATCTGCTCGGTGAACTCGCCCAGCGCGGCGGCGTCGACGGTCGCACCGCCACCGCCGCCCGCCGAGGGCAGCGACACCGCGACACCGCGACGGGCCGCGACGGCCTGCACGGCGGCATCGATGGCCGCGTCGACCGATGCGGCGTCGCCCAGCGCGCCGGAGACCAGGCCGCCCAGGTCGCCACCACGCACGCTGGTGCCTTCCCTGGTGCCCAGCGACACCTCGGCGGTCACGTGGCTGGCCCACCCGTCACCGAGTTCCCAGACCTTCTTGACCCGGTCCGCGATGGCGGCCGGACGCTTGCCGGACGGCCCGAACACCTTGCGCAGATGGTCGCCGATGGCGTCGGTGAGCACCGTGCCGAACGGACGGTAGGTACGGGCGAGCCGCTCCACCGTCGCGGACAGCGCACCCATGTCGGCGTCGGCCGCGCCGTCGATCGCGCCGAGCGAGAGCTCGGAGCCGAGGTCGACCAGCAGCTGGTTACGCCGGGAGGACACGCCGTCGCACAGGCCCTCGATGGTGTCCACCGGGCCGATCTGGTCCAGCCGCAACTTGGTCCACAGCGCGATCAGCACGCGCGTGGCGTCGGCGGCGGTGAACGCGATGTCGTCCGGACGCGGGCCGCCCGAACTCGGGGCGGGCGCGGCCACGGGTGCGGCGGCGACGGCCGCTGCCGGAGCCGCTGCGGCGGCAGGCTCCTCCACCGGCTCGTCGACCGGGGCGGGATCGGTGTCGGTCGCGTAGACGATCGCCGCCTCGCGCTCGATGTTGAGCACTTCCACCTTGGCTCCGCCGAAAGCGGGGAGCTTCAACGTCTGGCTGGCCAGGTTGGCCACCGTCGGCGTCGCGCCGAGACCGATCTCGATGAACCGCTCGATACCGAGGCCGCCCTGTGCGGGGTCGGTGAACAGCAGGTCCTGGGTCTCGATCCAGCGCACCGGGCTGGCGAACTGCCACGCGAGCAACTCGATCAGCACCACGCGGCACAACTCGGTGGGCCGGGCGGCCCAGCTGTCGAAGTCGGCCAGCACCTCCGCGAGCGGTTCGGACGGCACCAGGTCCGCGATCTCCTGCACGAACGCCCGCTCGAGTGTGAACAGCCTCGGCACCAGGTTCGGGATGTAGCGGCCGATCAAGGTCTCCGGGCGCAGATCCACCGGCAGCAGCTGCTCGAGCTTCTGCCGGAACTCCGGAACGCCCTTGCGCAGCACCGTCGAGTGGAACGGCACGTCGATGCCGGGGACCAGGATGAACGCCCGCTTGCCGCCGAATTCGGCGCGACGACGGTCGATCTCCTGCTCCAGCGCGTCCAGCCCGGCCACCGTGCCCGCGATCGCGTACTGCGAACCGCGCAGGTTCAGGTTGACCACCTCGAGGAACTCCCCGACCCGATCGCCGACTTCCTTGACGAAGCCGACGACCTCCGCGTCGGGCAATCCGATCTGTGAGGGCCGGATCGCAGCCATCCGGTAGTCGCTGCGTCCCTGCGCATCCCGCGGCACCAGCTCGTGCATCGCGGAACCGCGCTGGAACACGACCTCGAGCACCGCCTCCAGCGGCAGCACTCCGGCGACGGCGGCGAGCGCGTTGTACTCGCCCACCGAGTGGCCCGCGAGCAGCGCGCCCTCGACGAACGCACCGGACTCGCGCAGTTCCGCCACCTGGGCGACGCCGAGGGTCGCCATGGCGACCTGGGTGAACTGGGTCAGGTGCAGCACGCCGTCCGGGTGGCGGTGTTCGACGCCGCGCGCCTTCAGGTAGGTCGGGTTGTCGCGCACCACGGCGAGAATCGAGAAGCCGAGCGCCGCACGGGTGTGCTTGTCCGCGCGGTCCCAGATCTCCTTGGCCGCCTTCGACCGGGCGCGGGCGTCCAGCCCCATCCCCTTGCGCTGGATGCCCTGTCCGGGGAAGGCGTAGACGGTCTTCGGCGCCACGGTACGACCGGTCGCGGTCATCACCAGCTCGCCTTCGGTGCGGCAGGAGACCTCGACGACCTCGCTGCCCGCGTCGAGCGCTACCCGCTCGACGCGCACATCGATCTGCGCCCCGGGACGGACCATGCCGAGGAACCGGGTGGTCCACGCGGTCACCGTCCGCGCGGGTACCGAACTCGTGGGATCGACCGCCGACACGACGTGCTGCGCGGCCGCCGACAGCCACATGCCGTGCACGATCGGGCTGCCGAGCCCGGCGAGCTTCGCCGCGGCATCGCTGGTGTGGATCGGGTTGTGGTCGCCGGAGACGGCGGCGAAGGCGTGCATGGTGCGCGGAGCCACGATCGTGACGTCGCGGCGACGCCTGCGCGGGGTGTCGGTGGCCGCGTCGGACACCGTGCCAGCCGCGCGCGGCGGATCGGCCAGTTCGCCCGCGCCGTTGCGCCCGCGGATCGCGAACCGCTCGGTGAGGGTGGCCAGCACCGGCATCGACATCCCGGTCTCGGGCTTGTCCAGCATGGCGGTGATCCGCACGTGCACCTCGACGACCCGGCCCAGGTCGGTGTCGACGGTCTCACCGGCCTCCGCGCGCACCGCCAGCACACTGGTCTCGGCGGGCAGCGCACCGGCGAGGTGCACTTGGTGGTCCAGGTGCACCAGGTCGAGCATGCCCTCGATGACGCTCTCGCCCTTCGCGGTGCGGGTCGCGCCGAGCACCGCGAACACGGCGGGCCAGCACGCGCCGACCAGCACGTCCGGCACGGTGCGGCCGAGCGTGCTCAGCGTGGCGGGCAGGCCGGAGCCGGTGACCCCGGCGTGATCGGCGATCAGATCCGGCGTCCAGGCCAGATTCACGTGGGCGACCTTGCCCTTGACCTCGGGCAGATCCTGGCCCGCGGCGACCGCGAGCAGCGCGGCCATGGCCTCGTCGGCGTCGGCCTCGGTGACGACCGGGGCGCCACCGTTGTAGACCGAGGTCGGCACGGTGATCCGGATGCGCACCGCGTTGCCCGCCAGCAGCGGGACGGTCAGCTCCACGTAGGCGTTCTCCGGCTCGGCGCCTGCGGTCTCGACCAGCGTCGCGCCGGTGGGCGGATGCACCGCACCCTTGCCGTCGACGACCCACTCGGACAGGTCACCGAGCCGGTGCACCGGGCTGATCGCGGTGCGTCCGGCCCACTGCACGTCCGGGGCGGCCAGCACGGCGTCGATCGGGCCGCTCGTGACGCCCGCCGTGCGACGCGCGTCCACCGGGGTTGGCGCCACGCCCGCGCGCACCAGGGAGTACGCCGTGTCCTGTTCGAAGCGGTCGAGCAGTTCGCCGACCGGCTCGTCGACCCGGGTGATGCCCGCGACCGCGACCGTGCCGGGGATGACGCACACCTGATCGGCCGAGTAGCGCGGATCGTGCGCCTGCCACAGTGAATCCGAGCGCCACCAGCGACGCACGTCGCCGTCCACGACGGGCACGAAGTTCACCGGCTTGCCCGGGGTCTTGCACAACGCGATGAAGAACGGGACGTCGGCCGGGTGCAGCAGCGTCTGCGCCGTGGCGGGGTAGGCGTCCTTCAAGGCGCACAGCGCCGCGACCGGGTTCTCGAAGTCGTCGTCACTCGCGAACAGCGTGGGGATCTCGCCGCGGTCGGCCGGGTGCAGCCGGGATTCGGTGCGGCGCACCATCTCCGCGAACCGGTCCCGCCAGGTGATGTCCAACCACACCGAACGCGTCGCCTCGGCGATCGCGTCGCCCAGGTCGCTGCCGCAGTCGAAGTCCTTGCGCCGGTCCAGCCCGACCGCGAGCTCGACGTAGCGCTCCAGCCAGTCCTGGTAGGTCATGGTGGCCAGGTCGCCGAAGTACGGCTTGGCGGTGGCGTTCAGCGCCGCGATGATCTCGTCGCGACGCGCCGCGACCGCCTCCGCGTCGCCCGCGACCTCGTCCAGCAGTCGGCCGGTGCGCGACGCGGCGTTGTCGATCTCGTGGATGTCGGCGCCCAGCTGGCTGCGGCCCGAGGCCATGCCGCCGGACGCGGTGCCCGCACCGACCCAGTCGGGCGTGCCGGGAGTGTCCACGAGCAGTTGCTTGACCTCCGGCGCGGTGGTGGCCTCCAGCGTGGCCATGGCCGCCGTGCCGACCAGCACGCCGTCCAGCGGCATCACCGGGTAGCCGTGCCGGACCGCCCACTGGCCGGTGAGGTACTCCGTCGCGCGCTCGGGGGTTCCGATGCCACCGCCGACGCACACCACCACGTTGGCGCGGTTGCGCAGCTCGGAGTAGGTGTCCAGCAGCAGGTCGTCCAGGTCCTCCCAGGAGTGGTGACCACCGGCCTTGCCGCCCTCGATGTGCATGATCACCGGGTAGTCCGGGACCTCGTCGGCGATGCGCAGCACGGCCCGGATCTGGGCGACCGTGCCCGGCTTGAACGCGACGTGGCTGATCCCGACCTCGGTGAGTTCCTGGATCAGCGCGACAGCTTCCTCCAGCTCGGGAATGCCCGCCGTCACGATGACGCCGTCGAACGGGGCGCCTGCCGTGCGGGCCCGCTGCACCAGTCGCTTTCCGCCCAGCTGCAGCTTCCACAGGTAGGGGTCGAGGAACAAGGAGTTGAACTGCACCGAGCGCCCCGGGTGCAGCAGCGTCCGCAGCTCGGCCACCCGGTCGGCGAAGATCTGCTCGGTCACCTGCCCGCCGCCGGCCAGCTCCGCCCAGTGGCCCGCGTTCGCCGCGGCCGCGACGATCTTCGCGTCGACCGTGGTCGGAGTCATGCCCGCGAGCAGGATCGGCGAGCGCCCGGTCAGCTTGGTGAAGGCCGTCTCGACCACGATGCGCCCGTTGGGCAGCCGCACCGGCCGCGGCGCGAACGCCGACCACGGGGCCGCGGGCTCCGGCGCGGCACCGGGGGTGAGCAGGCTGCGCTGTCCGGCGCGGGTAGCGGCCGCGATGATGCCGAGGCCGGTGCCCTTCAGCGTGCCCCCCGTGACGCGGGAGAGCAGGTCGCCCGGGCCCAGGTCAAGGATCCACTCCGCGCCCGCGGAGATCACGCCCTCGACGACGGCCACCCAGTCGATCGGATCGACCAGGATCTGCCGCGCCAGCTCGCCCGCCAGCTCCTTGTCCAGGCCGCACTGGTCGGCCCAGCTGCTCACCAGGTCGACGGTGTCGGCCAGCGCCGGGTGGTGGAACGCCACGTCGACGGCCACGTCCTCGAAGACCGGAGCGAACACCGAGCCGCCGCGCACCTTCGTGTCGCGCTCGCGCGCCTGCTCGTCGTGGATCTGCGCGCACCGCTGCCGCACCCGCTCCAGCTGCGCGGGCGGCCCGGACAGCACCGCGCGCCGACGTCCGTTGCGAATCGAGACCACCACGGCCGCGGCGGGATCGGATCCGTTACACACCTCGGCCACCACGGCGCCGAGCTGCTCGGGATCGACATTGGACACCGCGACCATCGGCGAGCGCTCGCCCACCGGCATCAGCCCGCGCCGCCGCGCGACCAAACCCGCTGCGGCGCCGATCATCTGGGCTACCGCGAGCAGCTCCGCGTCGCGGGCGCCACCGGCTTCGACTGCGGCGGCGGCGAGCAGACCCTGCGAATGCCCGACGATCGCGACCGGCGCGTGCTCGGCCGGATCCAAGCCTTGCAGCCGCAGCGCCCGCACGGCCGCCACCTGGGTCAGCAGCACACCTGGCATGGATACCGCCGCCGAGCGCAGTACGGCGTCGGACGGGGCCGCGGAGATCTCGCCCTCGTCACCGTCGGCGAGTTCGTTCTCCAGCATCCAGCCGATCGGGTCGAAGCCGACCGGACGAACCACCAGCAACTGCGCCGCGACCGGCTCCAACAGCGCCGCCGCCTCGTTGACCAGCGCGGTCAGCTCCGGCTCCAGCGCACTGTCGCGCGCGATCTCCTCCAGCTCGCTCAGCCACTGCGCACCCTGCCCACCGAAGGCGAGCGCGTACGACACGCCGCCGAGCAGACGATCCAACAGCGGCGACCGCGCCCCGCCCGACGCGGCCTTCCCGGCGGCGGCAGCCACCTTCGCGCTCTGTCCGGCTTCGGTCTTGGTGCTCTCGTTGATCGTCAAGACGCTTCGACTTCCTTCTCCATGCGACATGCCTCGGCGACACGCCGGTCCCTACCGGTTCACGAGTGATCGCGGTTGATCGGCCTG
This sequence comes from Nocardia sp. NPDC047038, assembly GCF_040644075.1. Classification (NCBI taxonomy): domain Bacteria; kingdom Bacillati; phylum Actinomycetota; class Actinomycetes; order Mycobacteriales; family Nocardiaceae; genus Nocardia; species Nocardia sp. NPDC047038. Next base: position 92,576 of record NZ_JBEYVQ010000018.1, read on the forward strand.
ATACGGGCGAGGATGACACAGAATCATGAGGAAATCCTCACGTTTGCCCCTGGGCGCGCCCACTACTAGAGAGTATTTGAGTACGTACGTACCAGAATAGTCGTAAACATGACTCCGCCTCATGTTTGAACACGCTGGTCCATCGGGTTACCAACACGTACGAAACATGAGTGCCCCTCACATTGAGGTTTGCCAAATCGTTATAATCCCAGGTGAGGTTACTGACGAGTACGCCACGCCAACCCAATGCTTCGCGATGACCGATTGGCCCGGTAGAGTTTGGACGGTCGTACCATCAAGCGCGAGTGGCGAAATTGGCAGACGCGCCAGATTTAGGTTCTGGTGTCCACGGACGTAGGGGTTCAAGTCCCCTCTCGCGCACAGATCTCCGTCATTCATGACAGATATTCGTGCAGTGTGCGCGAGGGCCCTTTATTACAGGAGCCTGAGCTGTGATTTCACCTTCTGACCTGCGCCGATTGGTGGCGCGTCTGCCATTTTCCGTCACTTGTGCCGTCTCCCGGATGTTTGCTGACGGAAGCGATCCGCGGTGATCGCGCCGGTCATCCCGCCGCAGTCGCGGTTGCAGGAGCTCGTTTCAGGACCACAGGTCACGAACCACTCGGTCCGTCCCCGAAACGGGCACATCCAGTACGGGCTGTGCACCGTCGGCTCCGGAGGACGAATCGTCGACCGCACCGTCTTCACCGCCCTCGACTGGCAGCCCGGGATCCGACTCGAGTTGACCTGTCTCGATGCCGGTGCTTTGCTGGCCTGCCCCGCACCCGACGCAAACGTCGTGTTCGCCGAGGGCGGCTACTTTCGCATCCCCTACAGGCTGCGCCGTCGGATCGGGCTCGACATCGGTGACCGCGCCCTGTTGATCGCGCACCACACCAACCATCAGCTGCTGATCCACCCACCGGCCGTGCTCGACGAACTGTGCTCGCCGAGTCTCGCGTTGGTGAGCGAGGCCCACTGATGACGACCTCCAGCCACTCGCCGGTAACGGCCGACACCCTCGCCGCAGCACGGTTGCTGCTGACCCAGATGGGGATCTCTCCCGCCGATCTCGTCCACCCCGGCGCCACGGTGCCGACCTTCGCCGAGGTCATTCCGAAGGTGCGGGCACGGCTGTCGCCGGGCACGCTGCGCACCTACGACACTCATTTCACCCATCTGCTCACCCACTGGGCCGAGCGGCGTCTGGACGAACCGGAAAAGGCCGAGTTCGAGGACATGGCCCGCCGCCTCCAGGCCGAGGCCCGCACCAACCGGGCCTCGCGCGGCGGCACCGGCGCCGCCGAGAACTTCGTCAGCGCCCTGCGGTGTGTCTACCGCTTCGCCGAGGACTCAGGCTGGATCCGGCCCGTCGACAACCCCGCCCGCCGGATCGCGCGCCCGACACGCCGCCCGTCACACCGCTACGCGATCGGGTCGGATCAGCTGGCCGAGATCTGGACCGCCGCCGCGACCACCGGCGACGACCCCGACCTCGACGCGCTGGTCCTGCGCCTGCACATCGAAACCGCCTGCCGCCGTAGCGGTTCCCTCGCCCTGCGTCCGCACGATCTCGACCCCGACCAGTGCCTGATCTTCCTACGGGAGAAGGACGGCAGCGACCGGTGGCAACCGGTGTCACCGACCCTGATGCTCGGCTTACTGGAACACGCGGCCGAGCGCGGGAGCCCACGCTCGGAACAGTTGCTGCGCTACCGCAACGGCAAACCCATCACTTCCCGCCGCTACGACCACATCTGGGCTCGCGTCGGGGAGGAACTGCCGTGGGTCGCCGCCCAGGGCGTCAGCATGCACTGGCTGCGCCACACCACCCTCACCTGGGTGGAACGCACCTTCAGCTACGCCGTCGCCCGCGCATACGCCGGACACCGCGGCAAGAACGCCGGAGTCACCGCCACCTACGTCAAAGCCCACCTGCACGAGATCGCCGCAGCACTCGCTGTACTCACCGGCGAATCCCATCCACTCGCCCCCGCCTACCGCCACGACCGGACGGACCGTCCGCACGCCGCCCAGCCCGCCACCGGAGGAACCCGCTCATGACCGACCTCGCTCTCACCTCGTCCACGGACACCGCGCGGACGTCGGATCCCGAGGCGGTCACACCGAAATCCCGTGCGCACGGCTTCTTCTGGACCGTGCTCGCCGCCGCAGCCACCGTCAGCATCACCGGCAACGCCACCCAAGCCCTGCTGCACGACACGGCCCTGCCGGTCGTGGCCGCCGCGGTCGCGGTGATCCCGCCCTTGGCGCTGCTGGCCGCAGTCCACGGGGTAACGGTCCTCGCGCGTGCGCACACCGCGACCCGCGCCACCAGGTGGGTCGCGACCGCGATGACCGTCCTCATCGCCACCGGCGCGTTCTGGCTGTCATTCACCGCGCTCCGGTCCCTGGCGATCACCGCTGGAGTACCCCAGAGCGAAGCGTGGTTGTGGCCGCTGATCATCGAAGGATCCATGGCCCAATCCACCGTCGCGCTCCTCGCACTCGCACACTCCGTTCATGGGGAACAGCGTGCACACGCCACCGATCCAGCGCAGCCGATCGCTGAGCCGTTGGCCGACGGTCTGGCGAACACGCAGACACCGCCTGCGGTCACCGAGTCTGGGCAAACCCTTCCGCTCACGCTGCGATCCGCGGACCACAGGTTTTCTCAGCTCGCACTGCGACTGTGCGCACGGGATCCAGCTCGGCGTCGCGACCCCGAACTCGTCGCCAAAGCGCTGGCTCACCATCACCTCGACGGCTGGAATACCACCCGCATCGCAACCGAACTGAACAAAAGCCGCTCCACCATCAGCCGAATACTCAGCGACGCGGCAACTCTCCGAGCACACGACGCCGCCACGGCTGCCGCGGATCCCACAATCAGGTGGGGACGGACCGGGTAGACAAAGTTGAATATCGAGCCGCTCGACCGGTACAGATGCCAGTTGTGTGGAGGACCTCTGCATCAATCGCTTGGTCGATCAGCACTCCGCGCGCATCCGTCGCAGAGAGGGTGGGCGAGTTCGCGCACGCCGCTGTCGATGACGCCTTGGGTGGTAGGCGACTCACCCGAGACGTGCACCGCTGGGGAGACAGACTCGCGCGGATGATTCTGGAAGCCACCGCAGCCGCCGAGCAGGATGCTGCCGCGAAAGTGGAGAAGGCGATGCGTCCACTTACCCGAGATGAACACGTCACGGCGGGGATCACAGCGATCCGCGAAACGTTCGAACAGGTCGACCCCAAGCCGGACGATCGGAGAGTGCTGACAGAGGAAGAGATCCAGGCCGCAGACGATGCCTACTTCGAGCGAATGAATCGGCAGGGCTGGGGTATGGGTCGGTAAGGATGCGGCAAATGAGAAGTAAGCGCAGCCCGCCAGCGCACAGGCAGCCAGCTGTCTCCACCGATGAGTGACGTTCGCTGCACCTCGGCTTTCGCATATCTACCACTGCACCTCCACGACCTGACACGCCATTGCACCACCAGTCGCCTCGAAGGGGCACGATGCGGGCTCAACCAGTGGCGTTGACCCCGCCACCGCCCCGGCACGCCGTGGCCGCGTCCGTGGCGTCGATCTATGCACGAGCGGAGTCATGGCCGTCGCGGCGGGGCAGCAAGCGGCTCATGATGATCGAGTCCCAGAGTTCACCGTTGCGGCGTCGGTAGTGTGCTCGCAGCGTGCCTTCGACCTCGAATCCCGCGCGATGGTACAAGCCGATCGCGGGGAGGTTGTGCGGCCAGACCTGCAAGGTGACCTTGTGCGCGTTGTTGTTTTCGCACCAGTCAATCAGCCGCTCCAGTAATGCGGTCCCGATACCTTCACCCCTGTGGCTGGAGGCGACCATCATGGTGATCGACGCAACATCGGGCGTCATGAAAGCCGCGGTGGCCGTGGCCACGATCCCGGCCGATGAATGCTCGGCAACGAGCAGCCCTGCGGTGGTGGAGACAAGGTTGCGCAGACGGGCTGCGACGTCGTCTTCATCTATCGGGGGTTCCGGTCCGATCCATTTGCCTTCGGCGGCGACATCGACGTGCAAGTGGACGCAGGCGGGGATGTCCTCGACGCGGCCGTGGCGGACCGTCACGTCGGTGTTGTGGCGTTGTCGGTTCGGTTTCGTCGGTGCAAGCAGTTGGCGGATCACGTGTTGGTCGACCAAGGCGGCCTCGAGGCTGCGTGCGACAATCTCGTCCCCGACGGGCGACAGGTGCAGGCCGTCTGCCATCCACGGACTGTGCGCGGCTGACCAGTTATCGGAGCGCTCATGCAGCAGTGCGGCCGTTGTGACGAACTTGCCCCAGCAGTCTACGAACACAGCTCCGGCGTCTCGCGCCACGTCACGGGCAGCGAGGTTGTAAGCGCACAGGTCGCGGTTGATTGCCGCTGCCCGCGGGCCGATATGCGCGGCGACCGGTGGCGAGGCCAGACAGACAACAGTCCGGGAGCGGGCGGTGAGCTGGCCCAGCGCGGCTCGATAGTTGCGCGTGAACTCCTGCAGGCCGACACTGTCGGCGAGGCGGGCCTGGTGACCTCGCAGTACGTCGTTGGTACCGCACTCGAACACGGCGATGTCCTGGTCGACATCGGCGGTCTCGATGGCTTCCAGCAGGTCGCGTGAAGTGGCGCCGCCGCGGCCGTGATTGTGGAAGACCATGGCGACATCGGGAAGCCGTGCGGTCAAGCTGGTGCTCAGCCGCTCGATGAACCCGCCGTTTCGCCATCGGTCGACCGTTACCGCCGTGCCCGGCGCCGGAAGATCGGTGACGTCGACCAAGCGGTGTGACTCACCCACGAGGTGCTCGGTGTGGCTGGTTCCCCAGCACCGCACCACCAGCGTTCGAGACGATTCGACGGGGCCATCCTGATCGTCCACCGTGGCAGCGGGCCACTCATCGGCCTGAAATCGGTCGGGGCCAGCCCCGGCTGCTGGTGTGGTTGGCGCGGTGATGTCGGCGAAGATCATCTCGACGATGTCGGCGCAGGTTTGGGTAGCGTCCAGGCGGCCTTCGTCGACGAAGTACAGCGGATCCCAGCCGCTGTACCAGTCCCGCATCTCGTCGCGACCGAACGACGACGACTTGGCGCGGGTCGCGTGCCGCCGCAACGTCTCTTCGAACGGCAAGTCGAAAGCGTAGAACCGCGACACGGCTGCATGGGATCTCAATCGGTCCAGCATGTCGCCGTAACGGCGCGGCGAGAAGATCCCCTCCAGCACGACAACCAGCCCACGAGCCAGGCACAACGAGGCGATCTCGCCGATCAACTCGATATTGAGTCCGTCGGGAACATCGCTCTCGCGCAGGAACTCTCGGCGCACGACATCCTGCGAAATCACCACACACCGCGCTCGGTCGAACCGCCGCTGCAATGTCCTGGCCACAGTCGTCTTGCCGGCGCCGGAGCTGCCGCGAAGGACCACCAACCGGCCCGCAGGCTCGGCCGACAGCGACGAACGAATCCGCGCCGCGAGGTCAGCCATTTCGGTCTCGGTGTAGTCGAGGATGCCGTGGACAGGATCGAGCGCGTGCAGCTGCTGACGGCCGTAGGGCGTGTTGGCCGGAAGCGGAGCGACGTGCCAGTGAACATGGGCATTGCCTTGCATAGAGCCGAGCGACATCAAGTAGGTCCGCTCGGGACTGGTCACCGCGGCAACCGCGCGTGCCACTTTGTGCACGGCCGATTGCAGTCGAAGGTACTGTTGCGGGGTCAGGTCGGCAACCACATCTTCGACGTGGCGGCGCGGCACCACGAGAACGTAGCCGAACAAGGTCGGGTACTTGTTCAAAAACGCGACGTGCTCACCATCGTCATAGACCATGTGATGCTCGTGGCCAGGCCTGCCTTCCAGAAAGGCGCACACGAAGCAGCCCTCCGAACGCACCCGCTGTTCGTAGGCGGCCAGGTCCATCGCCACGCGACGGCCGCCGACCTCGGTCACTGCGACCGGCTCCGCTACTGCGGGTTTGACCGAAATCAGATGCGAGAAGCGGGCCGTCTCGACGTAGGGGTGCCGGTCGGCCAGCAGGTTCTCCAGCTGCAGGAGCTTCGCGAAGAACTCCGAGTCGTGCTTGATCCCGTCGTCGCTGATCAAGTCGCACACAGCGCGAACCCCGTACCGGACCGGACGCCGCAGACCGGCCGCGACCATCTCCGCGGCCAGGTCGGCCGCGGACACGGCGTCGATCTCGGCGTGATAGGTGACCGATGCCCGGCTGGTGGTGTTCAGCAGGCGCATCGCTTCCTCGAGCGCTCCGCGCCGCACCGCAGCAGTCAGCGGATCGCTGAACGGGTTCGGTGCCAGCACCGACAGCAGCCCGCCGCGGCGCAGCACCGACACCATTGTCTCGAGGACGGAACCTCGATCCGAAACATATTGCATCACGTTGTGGCACAACACCACGTCAATCGACCCACGCGCCGCGACAGTGAGCATGTCGGATATGTCCGCCACCCGGGTGTCGATCAGGTCTCCGAAGCCCTGTGCCTCGGCCAAGCCCACAGCCTCAGCCAGCGATGCCGACGAGGTATCCACGATGGTCACGTGATGGCCAAGCGCCGCCAAGCGCACAGCGTCGAGTCCATTACCTCCGCCCACGTCCAGCACTGTCAGCGGCCGAGCCGGCAGATGGCGGACAAGGTTGGCGTACACCTGCTCGTACCGGAGCCGACCCCACGGGGTGGTCTGGTAGCTGCGGAACGCGTCCAGGTGTCGATCGAATGCCGAGGCCATAGCACCCCTTCCTACGCGAAATCCGCGCCCGTCGAGGCAAGAACGGGTGACCGGTCATCGCCGACCGCCCTGCACCGACTTAACGGGTCGGTATCGGGATGTGCGCGAATTCCCAGCGGACACCGTCGGGGTCGCCGACGAGCCCTGCCACGCACACGATCATCACACCTGCCTCAAATAATGACTGGCGGACACCGGCGCCCGAATCCCACGATGGTGCCATGGCCGACAACGCAGGCACCGCGACGCGAATCGAATGGCACGAGCTGCCGCAGCCGGTACGCGCCGGAATCGAGCGCCGCCTCGGCTCCCGGGTACGGTCGGCGGTCACGCAGCCGGGTGGGTTCAGCCACGGCACGGCCGCGCGGCTCCTGTTGGCCGACAGCCGCAGGGTTTTCGTGAAGGTGATCAATCGTGACGACGCTCTGTGCGGGATGTACCAGACCGAGGCACGCACCGCAGCGCGGTTACCCCGCACAGTGCCGACACCGTCTGTCCAGTTCACGATCGACATCGCCGGGTGGTTCGCCGTGGTATTCGACGACGTCGACGGCCGCCATCCCCGCCTGGATCAGCCGGGCGACCTGGACGCGGTGCTCGCCACTGTCGAACGGTTGGCGAACGCGCTGACGCCCAGTCCCCTCCTCGAGGTGCCCACTATTGCCGACAGCTACGGGCCGAAGCTGAATGGCTGGCGGCAGTTCGCCGAGCACGGGCCACCTGCCGACCTCGACAGCTGGTCGCTGCGCAATCTCGACCGGCTCGCCGCGCTGGAATCGACCTGGCTCGAACACGCTGACGGTGCAACCCTGCTGCACACCGACCTGCGGCCGGATAACATGCTCCTGGGCCCCAACGGCACCGTCGCGGTGATCGACTGGGCCTGGCCGTGCCGCGGCGCCGCCTGGATCGAACTCGTCTCGCTGGCACCATCGATAGCCACCAGCGGAATCGACCCCGACCCGATCCTCACCACGCACCCGGCCACCCGCACAACCGATCCGGTCGCTGTCGATGCCTTCCTCGCTGCGCTGGCCGGCTACTGGGCGCGCAACAGCCGCATGCCCGCACCGCCACGGTCACCGAAACTCCGCCACCACCAGACACGTTCGGCGCGCGTATCGCGAGAATGGCTGCGCCGACGACTCTCATGGCCGTAACCGCACGCACGGCCGCACAACTCTCCCACGCCGTAGCGGGTGTGCGGGGCCGCGTTGTGGCCAGTTACAGCCGAGGCGGTGGTGGTGCCGGAAGATCTTTACGCACTCGATACACCACGCCAGCATCAGTGACCCGTTCCTGCCACGGCCCCACCACCCGCAAGTTCGGTAAGAACCAGCAGTGTTGTTCCTGCCGCAACGGCACCGCACCCGCGAGACACTCGGCGATGGTGCCGCCGTCGTCGTGTTCGTGGCCGGTCATCAACCGCTCCGCGAAGGCCGCCAGCTCCCATGCCGTGCGGATCGGCCCCACCACGACACCAGGACTATCACCGAAGCAGTATTCGGGAAATTCCAGCGGTCCGGCGATACGCCATCGGATCTGCGGCAGCGGATCGGTTTTCAATCTGTCGAAACCCACGAACCATGCCGCATCGTCGAGTTCACGTGCCTCGACACCGGCCGGTTTCGCGTCCTCGAGATGATCGGACAACGTCGGCGCGTCACATTCGTCCTCGTCCCAGGTACCGAGAATCCTCGACTCTTTCGGACGTGGAGTCGCATAGAATCGCGTCAGGCAATGCTCGTCATCGCACAACATGCACATCGGTCCTCACCCCCGGTCCGGACGATCGCCGTGGCTACGTGGCGCGCCGGCAAGTCCCGCCGCCAGCTCGTCAGCCGACTGCATCAGTACCGCAACTTCTTCGGTGGGTGTTGTGATGTCATCGCGTATCTGCCGCGGCTCGGCCATATCGACCTTCATGGGCTCGACTCCTCGCTTCCGTTTTGGTATTTGTCTGCAGTCTCGTTCAATGCAGCGTTCCCGCCTTCGTTCTTCCCGCCCAGCGTCGATGCTGCCGACGGCGGTTCCCGCCCCGAGACCATCAGGGGCGTCACTCGCACCACCAGTGCCAACATGTCAGAACCCAGTGCGCGCACGTCCCTGGCCGAGTGGGCACCGCGAGACCGGGAAGTGGGCTGTCGGCCGATCTTTCGGTCAGCTGAGCGAATGTGCCATCCACCCCGCCAGCGTGTGGCGCAGCTCGGCGATGCTGTCGCGGCTGGTGTCCCATCGCACGGCGGTGCCGCCGTTGAGTCCGAACACGTCACAGTTGGTGGTCCTGTCATCGATGAGCGCGGCCTCGGCTATCGAAAGGCCGTGAGCATCGAGCCACCCGCCGAAGAACCGTTTCGGGTCGTCCTTTTTGCAGACGCCGACGTCGCTGGAGCAAATGAGGCCGTCGAACAGCCCGACGGCCTCGGCCAGCGTCGCCGCCGCATCGGACCAAGGGGCAGCGGCGCGGTGGGCGCGCCGGAAGACGTCGGCGAAGCAGTCGATGTTGTCGGTGGCGACCACGATAAACGCTTGTGCCCGCAGCTCGGCCAGCAGCGCCGTGAGTTCGGTGTTGACCGACATGACTGCGCAGTCCTCGATCAGCCTGTCAAGCAGGAAGTCCTTACCGAGCCCGGCGGCGGGCGTAAGGTTCATCGCGGCGATCACCTGCTGGCTCGACCGGACGCCACGCATCCATTCCTCGCCTCGGACGCTGTTGTCGGTCAACACCTCACCGATGTATTCCATCAGCTGGTCGCGGAGCGGATGATGCGGGTCGGCGCAGATGGACTGCCAGTAGAAGTCGCGGGAAAGCACACCCCACCAGTCGACAAATACCACGCGGCGTCGCGACGGCATCCGATCCGCCGTGCTCATTTCTCGAAGCCCATGTAGATGTCCTTGCCGGTACGCCACTGGCCCTTCTTCAGGAATTGCGGGTAGATGTGTTCCTCGGCCTGCACTTCGGCCGGGGTGAAGAACCGCATGTGTTCCACCGGGCCGTCGAGGTCGGCCCAGTCCTGGTCCAGTTCACCGGATTTCAGGCGAGCGAGGAAGTAGCACTCCACTTTGTGGCGGTGGTGTTTGGCCTCCCAGTACTCGAAGACATGCACCAGTTCCCCAGCGGTGACATGGAGTCCGGTTTCCTCGTGGACTTCGCGGTGGATGCAGTCGTGCAGCGATTCGCCGGGTTGCAGGCGACCGCCGGGGGTGTACCAGATTCGGCCGTCGTTGGAGACCAGCAGCAGATCCTCGCCCTTGGTGACCAGGGCGCGTGCGGTGACCTGGATCTGAAACTGTTCGGTGGCGTCGCTATCCATGGTGTCCTTTCTTGGTGGGGTGATCGTCGGCGAGCCATCGCCGGATGCTCGATCGCAGTGCGGTGCGTGTGGTCTCGGTCATACCAGCCGTCGATGCTCCTTCGGCGGCGAGGTCTGCCAGCTGATGATCGGTGAGCCCGAAGGCTTGGCCGACTTGCTTGTACTCGCTGGTGAGGGTGGTCGAGAGCAGCATGGGGTCGTCGGCGTTGAGTGTGACGGGCACGCCATGGCGCAGCATCCTTGGCAGCGGGTGGCTGGCCAGCTCGCTGGTGACGCCGAGGCGCACGTTGGATGTCGGGCACACGTCACATACGATGCGCCGATCGGCGAGTTCGTCGAGGAGGCCCGGATCGGCGACCGTGCGGACGCCGTGCGCGATCCGATGCGGTCGCATGGCGGCGACGGCGGCGCGGATCGACTGTGGTCCTTGGGTTTCCCCGAGGTGTGGTACGACGAGCAGGCCGTGTGCGCGGACGATCGCGGCGGCCCGGGAGTACCGCTGGAATCCGTCGGTGGGCTCCAGCCCAGCCAGGCCGAGCCCGGCCACATTGCGGGTGGCGTGCTCCACGGCGAAGCGGGCGGCTTGTTCGATCCAGTCGGGCGGGCGTGCCCAATTCACCCCGAGCAGGTAGCGCACTTCGACGTCGTGGCGTCGCGCGGCCTGCTGGAAGGCGTCGTCAATGAATGCGAAGGTGTCGGGGACGGACCAGCCGAATCGGTCGGCATAGAGCCACGGCCCGACCATCGGTTCGCTGTAGCGGACGCCTTCGGCCGCTTCGTCGGCGACGAACTCGCGGATGACCCGCTGCAGGTCGTCGGGTGTGGCGATCACGTCGGTGACTTGCCGGAAGCAGTCCACGAACCCTGGAAGGTTGCTGAAGGCCGCGACGGCAGGCGGCGGGCGGTGGTGCCGATTCGCGAACTCGGCGATGGTGGCGGCGCGGGCGGCGCCTTCCAGATGCACGTGCAGGTGCGCCTTTGGCAGCCTCGTCAGACGCGTCGAGCGCTTCACGGTGCCGGTCATCGCCTACAGGTATTCCTGTCCTATCCGCAGATCGACAAGGGGCTGCGCGCCGCCGGCGGCGGGCGGGACCTTGACCGCACCTGTATGTGTCGCCAGCCCAGTCAGGATCAGCCGCATCGTGAACGCCGATTCGGCCAGGATGTTGGTGTGGGTGGCCACTGCGGCGACCAGCGCGGTGAGCTTGACATGTTCGGGATCGGCGCTGGGCAGGTCGATACCGAACGCCGGGGTGTCCTCCCATGTGGCGGTGTGGTGCGGCTGTTCGGGCGGGGTGCGCGATCGGACGAGGATGCGGTTGCGCCAGCAGTCGAGTCGAATGTCGCCGGATCGGCCGCGCACGATGAGGTAGTCCTCGGGCCGGTGCAGGCACCACGACGACTTGACTAGGGCTTGCTGTCCTGTCAGGAAGGTCAGCTGCATGCTCATGTGGTCCTCGACCTGCTGGGTGAGTGTTCCGCCGTCCAGGCATCGCCGGTGACGGATGGCCTGGGTCACCGAGGCGGTGGCCGCGCTCGGCGTGGCGCCGGTGAGAGCCAGCAGCCGCGACAGCGCATACGGCAATGTGTCCAGCGCCGGGCCTGCCACGGCCTCCCGACTGTAGTACCAGTTCGATCGCGGTGGCCCCGGGACGTCGAGCATAGAGGTGAATTCCATTGGCGCGCCGATGATTCCCGAGCCGAGCAGGTCGGCGACCGCAGTGAGCGCTGGGCGGTCGACGAGCGGCAGTGCGACCACGACACGATCGTGGCGGGCGGCGGCGAGTTCGAGTTCGTCCAGTTCACGGAGCGAGGTCGCGATCGGTTTCTCGATCAGCACGTGTTTGCCGGCCTCGAGCGCGGCCACCGCGTCGGTGCAGTGGTGAGCATGTGGGGTGCAGACCAGGATCGCGTCCACCGCTGGGTCGTCCAGTAGCGCGCTGCGGTCGCCGTGGGCGCGGGCGGTCGGCCACAACCGCAATGCCGAATCCCGGGACGATGCCGTCGGGCTGCAGATGGCGGTGACGCGAACCCCGTCCACGGCGTGGGCTTGGCGCAGGTAGGCGCTGCCGATCATGCCGCAGCCGAGTACGCCCAGACGCAGCGGTGCGGTCACGGTGTCTCCATATGGTCGTCGGTTGTTGTGGCGGGATCGAGGGGGAGGATGACGCCGGTGTCGTCGAGCAGCACCGCGTGCCGCTCGAAGAACTGGGAGACTCCAGCGTGGTGTTTGATCGGCTCGCCCAGCGGTTGACCGAGAACTCGGACGCCGCCGTGTGTTTCGTAGTAGCGGCGAAGGCCCGGCCGGCACAGGTGTCGGCCGTGTAGCCGTGGTACCAGTGGCGCGGCCAAGCGCTCGACCGGGATGCCTGTGCGACGTCCGGTCGGGTCGAGGACGGGCAGCAGCGCCGTGTGGATCTGGTCGGCGGGTCGGCCGGTGGTGTCTATGTTGTGCAGTGGACCGACGGCCAGTGTGGGGGCTTCGACGTGGTAGAACTCAGCGAGCGCGTCGAGGAAGTCGCCGTGATACCACTGGTGCTCGAATTCGCGGTCGGCCTTGTCGCGGCGGCGGTGCAACGACGCGGCGACCGGGGTGGTGAGCAGCACGATCTCCGCGGTCGGGGTCAGGTGCGGCCGGATGTCGCGGTCGAAGACGGCGCGGGCTTGCTGGTACCGGTCGCGGCCGCGGGTGGAGGCGGCGGTGGCCCAGCAGTAGGCCAGCACGCTGAGGTAGCTGCGGTCGAACACCGCGACCACCGGGTGCCGTGCATCGGCGAGGCGGGACGCCAGCCGGTCGCGGCGTAACTCCCGCCGTAGATACCATGTGGTGACCTCCTGAGAGGGCCTGTCGTGCAGGGCATCCCGGTCGGCGGTGGTGGGGTTGGTTTCGGGGACGGCGAGGCAGTCCTCGCCGAGCGCGGCGGCGAGGGTGACCATGATGGAGGTCTTGCCCGCGCCGGGTAGACCTTCCAGGTACACGCTGATCGTCATGGAACGGCTCCCGGTGAGGGCGTGGTGGTCCAGCTGCCGGACTCGTCGGCCATCGCCTGGTACATCGCGGCGACCGTGGCGTGGTCGGCAGCGGCTTCGGTGAGCGGGTACAGCGGTGCGATGGTGGGGTCGGTGACGCTGGCGGCGAGGTTGGTGAGGAACGCGGCGGCGGTGATGCGTTCTTCGTCGAGCGGTAGCAGCGGGTATGGGTTGTGCCACTTGGTGATACATGTCTCGTCGGCCAGGACGGCGATCTCGGCGAGGACTTCGACGCCGTGCAGGACGCGGGTGCGGCGCTGCACGCGGTAATGCCGGGCGTGGGGGTTGTCCGGGTCTGTGAGGGCGACCATCTCCTCTCCCCAGGCAGCGCCTCGGGTGCCAGTGAAACCGGCGTGGCGGCGGGCGCGGATCGGGGATTCGTAGTTCAGCCACGACCAGTGGTAGGTCGCGAGGGTGTCGTTGTCGAACTCGATCACGGCGTGCTGGATGCGTTCTCCGGCGAAGAAGACGCCGCGGTGGGTGATGTGGTCGGCCATCGGCAGATCCCGCTGCGCCGCCAGGACCCGCCTTGGCGCGGCGGGCTGTCCGAGGTAGGAGCGCAGCAGGCTCACACCGTGGTATTCGTGGCCGACGCCGTCGCTGTAGGCGGTCTGGACGTCGCCGAACACGCCGCGGTTGATCAGGTCGCGTTTGATGGTCTCGATCGGGCGGCGGTGGTACTGCTCGGCGACATCGGTGTAGCTGCTGCGGCCGAGCAGCGCCGACGCGACGTCCGCTGCTTCGGTCGGATCCGCCGACAGTGGTGTTTCCAGCAAGACTGGGCGGTCCCATGCCGCGAGTCGCCGATACAGCTCGGGGTTCTGCGACCAGGTGACGCACGCGATCACCGCGTCCACGCCCGGGTCTTCGAGCAGGGCGTCGAAGTCCGGATACGCGACGGCGCCCAAGGCTGTCGCGGCCTCGGCGCTGCGCTGCCGGTCGCGTCCGTATATTCCAGCGGGTCGGATGCCGGGAAGCATCGTCAGCAGCGGACCGTAGAGCGTGCGCAGTCGGGTGCCCGCGCCGATGACCGCGACACCGACCTCGGGCGGGACGGCGTTCATGGCTGCTCCACGGCGGTCCAGGCGCCGTCGGCGCGGGCCGAGTCTGCGGCCGCGGTGGCGACGGCAAGGCTGCGCAGGTGGTCGTCCAGCGAATGCGGCAGCGCCGCACCGGTTTCCACCGCGTGCGCGAACGCGCGATAGGCGCCGAGGATGCCGTCGGGCACCCATGCGCCAGAACAGTTCTCGTCCTCGACGGGCACGCCGTCGCCGGAGACGAGCCAGGCGCGGTCCAGGTCGGCCCCGGCGCTGCCGAGGGAGCCGTCGACGTCGAGGCGGTAGTGGAATCCGCCCGGCGCGGGCACGGCGTTGTTGAACGACAGGCTCGCGGTCAACGGTGATGTGTCGTCGAAGCCCAGCGTGATCGCGTATGCGAGCGGGCACGACGCATGCTGGCCGGGCTTGGACCATGCCCGCGCGGACACCGTCGTCGGGGTGCGGCCGGTGAGGTGGCGGACCAGGTCGAGGTAGTGCAGGCCGTGGTCGAGAAACAGGTAGTCCGGGTGATCGGTGTACCAGGCGGCCAGGTCCTCGTTGAACCTGTTCGCATGATGCACCGCATACACCTCGCCGAGGCGCCCGGCCTCGATCCACCCGCGCACCCGCGCATGCGCGGGTGCCCACCGGGCATTGTGGTTGACCGCCATAGGCAGCCCCGCCCGCCGCACATCCTCCGCCAGCGCACGCGCCGCGGCCAGGTCGTAGAGAACGGGCTTCTGCACCAGCAGCGGCTTACCGGCGTCGAGCAGCGTGCGGATCAGCGCGGCGCGGTCGCCGGGGCGGGTCGCGACGTCGACGACATCGACGTCACCGCGTCGCGCCAAGGTAACAGCATCGGATTCGACGGCGGCCCCGCAGGATTCGGCCGCGCTTCGAGCACGGGACAGGTCCAGGTCGCAGACCGCGCTCACCGTCACCTCGCCGAGGGCGTAGGCAGGCAGGTGTCCCTCCGTGCCGATTCGGCCGCAGCCGATCAACCCGACACGTAGCGTCATGACCGTCCTCCGGTCGGGGTGCGCCCGGGCGAACTCGCCCGCGCGGGGGCCAGACCGAGCAATCCAGCCGCGAACAGTCGGTGCGCAGCCTCGTCCGGATCGAGCTTCCACACGGACGGCGAGAAAAGCTCGATCGAGGCGGGCCCGCTGTATCCGGTGTCGGCGATGACCGCGAGCAATCCGGGCAGGTCGAGGATGCCCTGTCCTGGCGGGCAGCGCAGCTCGTCGCGCATCGCCGCCGGGACGGTGCCGTCGGGGACATCGCTGACCTGCACGAACTCGACCGAGCCTGGCGGCAGCGCCCGGATCTCGGCCTCGGGCACGGCGGCGGCGAACAGATGGCAGGTGTCCAGCAACAGCCCGACGTTGGGGTGGCGCAGCTGGTCGAGCAGACCCACCAATCCCGCAAGATCCTTAACGAACGAATGCTTTCCGTCCAGCATCGCGGGCAGCCCGGCGCGCAGGCCGATGAACTCGATCGCAAGGCGCACACCGTAGGGTTCGGCGCGATCGGCTAGCAGCCCGAGCCGATCCACCGCCATCAAGGCGGCGTCGGCGGGAGGCAGATCGGTGCGTGGATTGCACACGATAGCCGCCCGCGTGCAGCCCAACGCGGCTGCCGCAGTGAGCCGTTCATCCATCGTGTCCTCGGCAGCGCTCCATGCGGTCTCGTCGATCAGCAGCGGCGCGGGCAGCACCGGCCCGGCCGGCAGCAGGCCGCTGAACGCCTCGACCCGCACCCCCAGATCCGCGATTCGGGCGGCGACGGCGCCCAAGCCGCCGAGGAGATCGGCCAGGGCCAGGACCTGCTGGATGGACACCTCTACTCGCTCGAATCCCGCATTACCGGCGGCTCTGAGGAAGTCGCTGACCGAGGTGCCCCACCGGAAGCAGGCCGGGTTGATACACACCGGCAGGCGCGGACGGCCATCGCGAGCTGGCAACGTCAGCACAGCACTCGCCTCCCCGCGATCAGGTCGTCGCGCAGCGTCGGCAACGACCCCATCACGTCCTCGACAACCGTGGTCACGTACCCGCCGTCCACGGCGACGCCGCCGGACTGCTGGACCCCGACGAACTGTGGGCAGGTCAGCTCGCCACCCGACCGCGACACCAGACACACCGCCATCGGCAGCCCTGTCTCAGCGTGCAGCCGCTCGGCGACGGCTTGGGCCAGCACGTTGTAGAGCTTGCCGACGTGGTAGACGGGGTTCTTGCCGTTGGCGCCCTCCATGCTCATGGGCCGCATCAGCGAGATGACTCCGTTGCAGCGGTTGCCGCGCCCGACCACACCCTCGTCGCCGCTTTCGATCGACGACCCGGTAACCGTCAAATACAGCTCCCGGGCGTCATGGTCGTCGCGGGTGTTCAACGCCACCGTCGCCTCACCTGACGGGGCCAGACCACGCGCCCGCTCCAGAATCAGCCCGTACAAGGCGTGTTTGCGGTCGATGTAGGTGGCCAGATCCGGTGTATGTCGATCGATCTGGGGCACGCACAACGTGACGTGCAGGTCATGTCCATCGCGGCACACCATCACCTTGATATCCGACCCGAAGTGCGGTGCAGTGGCGGCGAATTCGGAGCCGTTGAGCCAGCCCTCGATGTCGAGGGCCGCGCGCTCGGCGATGCTCAGCGGCGCGTAACCTACACCTGCGGAGGTGTCGTTGGCGTGCAGGCGGCGGCGCTCGCTCAGATCGTCGAGGCTGCGCGGGGCGAACCAGTGCAGCCGCCCACCATCGCGCGAGCTAGTGTCACTGTGGACATGGCCAGGGCTCGATGCCGGGTTCAGCCGCATGCGGACTTCGATGTCGTCGCGCCCCAGCAGCGGCAACCGGGAACACAGGAAATCGCGGGAAACAGTCTCGATCAAGTCCCCCACTGGTAGCTTCCGGTCCCCCAAGGTCTCGCTGAACCGGCCGTTGACCAAAGCGGTGACGGGCCGATCTATGCTGCCGCCGCCGAACGCGACCGTGGCAGAGCCGCCGAGCAGGGCGGTCTTGTCGGTGTTGTGGTGCAGGATCGCCCCGAACTCCTCGAGGCACAACCGCGAGTAGGCACGCGACAACTCCTCGGCCAGCCCGTCAGCCAGCGAGTCGGGATGACCGATGCCCTTGCGTTCGACGATGTCGAACTCGTAGGCATCGACGAAGCGGTCGGCAAGATCAACAGAGACCAACACGACGGTTCCCTTCTGTGGTGGTGTCGCGCTCGACGGTCTGCGCTGACCGTGCGATTTCGGCGATGAGTTCAAGGTCGGCCAGAGCCTCGCGCGGGCCGGTCGCTGAGGCCCGGCCGGACACGGTCTGGTCGTGGAAGGCGATCAACTCGGCGGCGAACACGTCGTCGTAGAACAACTCCCGCGTCACCGCGTCACCGCCGCTCTCGGTGTCCAGCGCGATCGGCGCGTACGGCAGATACGGCGACGGGAACGACACCGCGCACCGGGCGGTGTCGCCGACCAGTGACAGAGTTTCGGTGTACCGACCGGCCGAAACGAAGGTGTAGGACAGAAGCCCTACCCGGCCCGAAGGGCTGCGCAGGGTCGCCTGCCCGCTCAGCCCGTCGTTCCAGAGTGCGGCGTTCACGACCCGCGCGTGGCCGCCGAGCGCGGTCCGCAGCAGGTTGACGTCGTGAATGACGCTGGTGGCCAACAGAAAATAGGCGGCCAACGCGGCGAGGGGAGCATCGACTCCGACGGTCCGCCGGATGGCGGCGGCACTGGCTCCGTCGGTGACCTGACGGTTCACGAAATCAGACAGCGACCCGCCGGGCGGCCGCGCTCGGCCGAGCACCGAATACAAATAGCGGTCCTCCGGCGGATGGACCAGATCCGCAGCCGCGGTACGCAGGCCCGACCCGATCCCGACCTGCCCCAGCGCGGTCGTCACAGCGTCGCTGTAGCGCTTCATGTACCCGACGACGCAGGAGACCCCGGCCGACTCGAGGGCCTCGACCAGCGGACGGGCCTGTTCGGGGGTCAACGACAGCGGCTTCTCGACGAATGTCGGCTTCCCGGCTGCCGCCGCAGCCTGGATCTCTGGGACATGTTCACCGCTCGTGGCGATCAGCACTGCGTCGAACAGTTCAGCCGCAGCAAACAACTCTCCCAGCGACACGAATGTGCGGCATCCGGTCGCCCACATCGCAGCCTGCTCCAGCGCCCGCGTGTCGGTGTCGCAGAGAGCGACCACCCGAAACCGGTCGCCGAGGCGAGCCAACGCCGGCAAGTGCCGAGTTTGCGCGGCGACGCCGCAGCCGATCACCGCGATCCGCAACCGCTCCATCACACCGCTCCGTTCGGGCACGACCGCGCGGAGGACCCGAGGGTGACCGCGGTGTCCAGCAGCGCCAACAGCGGTCGTTCATCACTCCCGGTCGAGCCTCGTGGAAGCGCCCGATGCCGGGGGACATACCCACCCCGGCATCGGGACGACTGCACGGGATGAAAACACCGATACACCTCGGCACGCTGCTCTGCCGTCGCCGTCGCAGGCGCCGTCGCCGTCGCAGGCGCCGTCGCAGGCGGGAGGAGTCTCCGACGCCTCGAACCGCCGAAACCTTCAGCCTGCATGGTGACCCCCGGCTCTTGGGCTGCTTGGTGCCCAGCTGAGAGGCTGCGCAACCACGTGACAATCACACGGTACCTATCCGCCAGGTGGTTGTCCACCAGGCGGATAGGTACCAGGCGGCGGGCGGTTTGCGGATGACCACCAGCGATGCAGTACCGTCATGGCCATGCCCAAGCAGCCCGAATACGTCTCGATCGCCGAGACACTGAGAGCGGAAGTGCTCGCCGGGAATTACGACACTGAGCCACTTCCCGGCAACGCCGCCCTCGCCGCTCGCTTCGACGTCAACATGAAGACAGCAGGGCGGGCAGTCCAACAGCTGGTTGCTGAAGGACTGGTGATCGCCCGGCCCGGAATGCGGGCGATACCAATGCCGCCCGAACTACGAGGCACCCGATGGCCGATGAACGGCCGATACGCACGAGCACGCGCTGCTCAAGGGCTGGTCTTCGCCAACGACGTGAGCGGCAATGTGCGCAAAGACACCATCGAGCGTGAATGGGTCGAGGCACCACTCCTGATCGCCCACCTCCTCAACCTCGAAGAAGGTGTGCGCGTCTTTCATCGTCGCAGCCGTACATACGTCAACAATGCACCCACGGAAGACACTTCGATGTTCTTCCCGGAATCCATCGTCAAAGCCGCTCCCCGACTCGAAAGCGAGGAACGCATTCGAGTAGTCGCCTTAATCGAAGACGCCGGACATGTCGTGACACGAACCGCCAACGAAATTAGAACTCGTCACGCCAATAGTTCAGAGCAGGAAATATTCGGAATCGATTCGAACGGCATCATCATCGAACACATCCACGGCACCTATGGCGCCGCAGATGAAGCACTGGAAGCTGTCATCAATGTGCGGCCAGCGCAAGGCAGCGTCATCACATTCGACACCTACGAAGCGCCCATTAGCGACGATTAGGAGACCCTCGATGCACACCTCATCATCCACCGTCAGAAATCGGCTGGCCATCGCGCTCGACACCGGCGATCTGGAAAATGCCCTGACCATCGCTAAAGCTGTCCAACCCAGCGTCGGTGTGGCGAAAGTTGGGCTCCAACTGTTCAGCGCCGCCGGTCACGACGCGGTGCGAGCCATCCAGGACATTGGAATGGACGTCTTCCTCGACGTCAAGCTGCACGATATTCCGAACACTGTGTACGGGGCCAGCACAGTTCTCGGGTCACTCGGCGTCCAGTACCTGACCGTTCATGCGGCCGGCGGAAAAGCCATGCTTCAAGCGGCGGTGAAAGGGCTCACGGAGGGGGCGGACGCAGCAGGTCTCCCAACGCCCACCGTGCTCGCCGTCACGGTTTTGACGAGCGCACCCGATGCCTCCCCCGCACTCCTCCAAGAACGCTTGTCCGACGCTGTCGCCGCCAACTGTGGTGGCGTCGTCTGTGCAGCCACCGACCTTTCTACAATCAGAAGCGCAGCTCCCGACATCCTGACCGTTGTTCCCGGTATCCGCCCGGCCGGCAGCCCAGTACACGACCAGCAGCGGATAGCCACACCTGCAGAAGCCATTCGCAGCGGTGCGAACATTCTTGTCCTCGGCCGTGCTGTCACCGCTGCGGACAACCCGGCTGTAGCCGCAGAAGCTATCGCCGCGGAGGTTGCACAGGCCATCTGATCAACGCCGCCCGAAACATGAGTGTGGTCGTGTGTCAATCCAGCGCACCGCACGCCGAACTCACCATGACTGGATATCAGGCCCCGCCAGTAAGGCTCATCTGGTTGGCGCACAAAGGTGCGACGCGGAGGGGTTTGCCGTCGGCGTTGCCGACGGCAAACCGAAGAATTCGATGACGGGGCCTTTGTGGGCAACTTGGAGCGATAGTCGGCGCACTACAGCCCCTTGGTGCCTCGACACATCCTGGCCGTCGCGGAATTTCCCCACGCGAGACTGGCAGCACATGGTCCGCTCCCCGTTCCACAGCTACCTCCTCGGCGTCTGAACGGGCACACTAGACGGCCACGCATCGCAGACGAGCGATCCGATCAGCTCGACGCCCAACTCGGACGGATGAAGCCCATCCGATCACAGAGTCTCCCCAGCAGGTCGCTATGGCGCCGACAGCCTCCAGTCGCTGAGCATCTCGGCGACCCTGACGAACTCCTGTCCCACGTCGAGAAACAACGCGCCAAACCCGGTCGCCACCGCGGCTGCACGAACGTTGTAACGCATGATCGGCCAGTCAGCCTCCGCATGGGCCCGGAAGCGTCGACGCAACCATGCGCGCCGCCGCGCTCTTCCGCGACGCCGGAATCCACACAGCACAACACCCGTGTCCGTCGAGCTGCCGCGGGCACCGCGGTAGACCGGTTCTCGCCGCTGGAGCGAGAACACACATGTTCGGCTACTGATCGATGCCAGGCACGTTCAGTTCCCCTCAACACCATCGAGCCGCAAGAACTGCCCGGTGGCGCGCATCGGCCATCGGTCGTAGAACCCGGCCACCGCATCGTCGGCGACCAGACCAATGTGCGCAACCCGGCTCCGAGTCGCCCAGCCGACAATCGAATCCATCAGCGATCCGCCGATCCCGCACCGCTGGTAGCCATCGGTGACGACAACATCCACAACGACCGCATACACGCCATCGCCGATTACCCGGGCCATCCCGACCGCCCTCCCGCTGATCTCGGCTACCACGCTGTGCAGCGACGCGGCCAACGCGGACTCACACTCGGCGGCTGCCGGGGCCTTCCAGCCGACCGAGGCCCGCAGCGCCCGATACTCGACCACCGTCGGCA
>NZ_JBEYVQ010000019.1:0-108421 GCF_040644075.1 Nocardia sp. NPDC047038
CCCGAACCACTCACCACCACACCAGCAACAACCAAAGCCGAGACCGTTATCGGAGCAGATACACGCATTCGGCCACACCCAATCCTCGACGTCGTCCGCGTCTCGGGACGGATGCACCGCACGGGACGACGGAGTCCTGCTGCCGGGCCGTAACCACGACCCAGGCCCGCTCCCTCTGACGAAGCGAACCTTCGATAACATAAGGTACACAACACCGAGAACATCGCGGGTGGGATCACGGAAATTCGCAGTAACTTAGCGCTTCTGGCGACAACCCCTGGAACCAGGGTACCGGCCCGAGCCGCCCCATGCCCGTGCCCGTTTCGTCCGTTGCCATCGCAGGCTCGATGAGGTGATCCCTTGGCGCACCGCACTTGTCGGCCGCGGCGGCGTCGCTCGAGCTACTTCTTCGCGAGTCTCCGGCGGCGTGATGCGCGTCGCCTGCACCGAAGTCAGTCTCGCGCCATTCCGGTTCGCGCGACCTCGCTCGGCGCCGCCGCGGTCGCCACGGTGGCCGCGGCGGCACGCTCGGCCTCCTCGACAGTGCAGCGGCCGAGGCCGCACGCCGTCGCCACACCGTAGGCGGATCGACCGGCGGCCGCTTCGAACAAGGCCAGGCTTCGGATACCGTCTTGCGCTTCCGCAGGCGACACGACCCCGGCGATGACGCGCCAGTCCGGGTCCAGCCGGCGCAGCGGCCGGTAGAACGCAGGCTCCAGCGGGGCAGGATGAGCACCGTAGGCACAGGGGATGTGCGCGGGCGGCAGCGGCACGGCGCGAGCGCGCAGGTCTCGTGCGACGGTGTTCAACAGCCGCACCGCCGGCGCGAGACTACGCGGGGCGAGAAGTTCTTTGTGCTGGTAGTCGCCGTAGCACAGATGCAGGACGGTTCGCGCGCCGAGATCGTGTGCCCGCGCGAGGAAATCGGCCAACTGTCGCGCGACCAGACGCCCGACCGGAGCCTGCGCACCGAATCGCGCCGCCTTCACCAGTGCGAGCTGGGCGATCGGCGACTCCACCTGCCAGGTGATCATGTCGCCGTGCTCGGCGGTGACTCGGGCCATCTCGGCCAGCACGGCCTCCACGAAAACCGGCAGGTTGCGCAGCGCGGGAGTCACCGTCCGGAGGTGGCGCAGCGCGCGCCCGAGCGGAAGACCGTCGGCCACCGCGGCGCCTCCGAACACGAACAACGCCAAGTCCAGCGGATTCGGTTGACTGATCTGCAATCTCGTGTCGGCGAGTTCCGGATGTCGATCCCGCAGCGCGCGAAAGGCGGTGACGGCCGCGCCGATACGGTCGGCGCGATCCATCGCCACGTGCCGGGGTTCGAGGGTGGCGCCCCGGCGAATGCCGTACACGCGCATGTCGGCGTAATCGGCGAAGTCCCCGCTGCGCACCACTTCGAAGACGTCGTCGTGTTTCTCCCGCTCCCGCAGGTACTCCACGACCCAGGTGGGATCCAGTTCCCGCGGTACGCCGGTGAGCCGGTGGCCCTGGCTGCGCTGGACGAACCACTCCAGCACGTCACCGTCACCGGTCGTCAATGGTGCGGGCAAGCTGCCCACGAAGTGCACGAGTCGGGTCATCGCCTGTCCAACACGTAGTCCACCCGAACGGATCAGGTGTTCACCTACCGCTCAGGGCCCCGATCCGGCGGCCGCCAAGCAGGATAGGACGATCGATAGCCAGAAGTTCGCCACTGCTGGGAAGCCGGCGCTGGACTACTGCGGCGGCATTTCGGAAACGCACCGCGTGGTGCAATAGCGTCTGCCGGAACTACCTGGTAGAACTCGGCCATGGTCGATCGAACGCGGTTCGCGCGGTTGGCGCTGGACCAGGTTGCCGCCGAGTTGGACGGCACGGCTCTTCGCGGCGGCTACCTCACCTCGGAGCGGATGCGATTCCTCGCGACAAAGGTCCGCGACGCCGGACAGGCCTACGACAAAGCTCTCGAATCGAACGCGGCCCCGGAATAAGCTCCGAAGACTTGCCGACCGCCGATTACGGGAGGCCGGAAGAACGATCCGGCCGCCCACCCCTTCCCCGCTACCCGTGCCCGTTCGGCGGAATTCGAGACCCGGTGGCCTGCGCCCGACCGCTCGGCGCTCGGTCGACGTGGATCCGGCGTCGCCAGATATCGGAGGGATTCCAGTCCGGCGCGGTCCGCCCACGCGTAAGGGGGAACGCGGCCAGCCCGATCAGCAGCGCCGAAAAATGCCCGATGCCGGTGAAGGTGGGGTGGATGAGCAGCGGGATGGCGAACCACACCAGGATTCCGCCGAGGTACAGCCACCGCCACGGCCGGGCGACATGGTAGGTCAGGACTCCGATGATCGCGGCGAGGAAGTAACTGACGCCGATATCGCGGACATCGATCATCCCGGGATCGGCGTAGCCGTGGCGAATCGCCAGGGCCAGGATGCCCTCGCTGAGGTACGTGGCTCCGACGTGCGCGCCCAGACCGACGATCGCCCAGCGCAACGCGCCGAGCCACCGTTCGGCCGGCGCGTGGAAGACGCAGAACAGCACGAAGTAGGGCAGCCAGAAGTAGCCGTCGATCCACAGCAGACTGGTCACGAGGACGTGCACCGGATCGGACTCTAGGTGACGCAGGTTGGTGGAACGCTCACCCAGCAGTCGCTCCAGATCGCCGCGCGGCACCAGGTGCTGGATGATGGTGGTCCCCAGCAGCACAGCCAGCCAGGCGAAGGTCCACGGGGCGGTGCGGACATACTGCCAGATGGACGCCGTGCGGCTGGATCGCGTGCCGCCGACGTCGGCTGCTCGAGTCATGGCGCGGCCTTCCCTGTGGAGTCCTCCGCCCGGAGGACGCGACCGCCCGGCAGCATTGCCGACTCGAGACGCGCGCTCCTGGCTCTGCCAGGTGAAACACTACTCTCGGACCGGCTGGAGATCCCGCCGATGACCTGTCCGCGCCCGGGGAACCCGCCGAGCGAAGTCAGCCCGCCGCCCGCACGGCGGCGCTGCTGAAATCGTCGACGTCGGCGCAGGCATCGAACGGGAGCGGCGGATAGCTGCCGTCCGTCGGGTGATCGGGATCGCCGTATTGGGCGCCGGGGAGCGCGGTCCAATCGATCGCGAGCCTGATGAGATGACCGTTCAGGCGGCCGTCGCTACTGGGCCGGTAGGTCAGGCTGACGGCACACCGCGACGGCACGGGACCGTACACGGTCGAACGGAGAATTATCCCGCTCAGGCCCGCGGCCCGGTAGGGGCCGCCGTCCAGTCCGGCCGATACCTTCTGCTCCGCGTCCAAGCGGTACTCCAGGTCGACCTGCAAGCTGTATTTCGCGCCCGACTCGGCGAAACTCAACTGGCAGTGATACGGAGCGATCCACCCGACCGAGTTCAGCGTCCAATCGTTGTACCGAGCCTGCACGGCGTCTCTGGCCGCACACGGATCCTTGCCGTACAGCGCCTTCCCATCGGCGGGCTTGTCGCGGGGCGCGAGGGTGTCCAGCCGATCGATGATCTTGCCGACGTAACTCTTTTCCACATCGCATTTCTCGGGCCACGGCGTATTGGCCGGCGCACCGTCGGGCGGTACCTTGCGCAACCGCAACCGGTGCGCGTAGCCGGTGGTCCCTGCGGGCACGTAGTAGTAGCAGGTGTCGGCGGCAGTACGCTCGTCGGCCAGCAGGGACCGGTAGATCGTATGACCGTTGACCGTTTCAGCCTTGTCCCGCGCACGGTCATCGTCGTCGTATACCTCGCCGAGTGACAGTTCGAACAGGTAGAGCGCTTCCTTCGAGCCGGGTTCGCCGACGTGATCGCCCACTCTGAGTTGGCACCCGGCGAGTCCTGGTCCCTCGCGCAACAGCGACTTCGTTCCCAGGTTCATCGACTTCAACGGCTCGGGGTCCAGCATCGAGCACGGATCGGTGGCCCGGATCGCTGCCATCAATGGCTCGGCGCCGGGGCTGGTGACGATACGGTCGTGTTCGCCCACCGAACTCACCGTGATCGAGGGCGTGGATGTCGTCGTCGTTCCGGTCGGCGCGATACTGGTGCTGCTCGGCGCCACCCGATCCTCGGTGACATTCTTTCCGCAACCGGTCACCGCGCTCACCGCGCAGACCATCGTCAACACGGTGGCCGCGGCCAAGCTACGGAGTGTCATCACGTCCCGTCGTAATCTCGCCCAGCTCGGAGCTTTTCATTCTGTCGGTGCTGGGTTACGGCCATCCAACCCTACAAGCTGTTTCCGAACAACCGACGAGCCGACTGTCGCCGTCCCGTCCGCAGCGCTGCGGACGATCCCGCGATCATGAGCGTCCCGTCGGCAACGAAGGCCTCCACCACGATGTGCGACACTGGAGATATTCAGCCGCAGAGCTTTCCGCGCACTGCCCGACCGTCTAGGTCGACGAGCAGCCGTCCTCGGGCGACTCCGGGGCAAGCGGCCCGGTGCGGTTGGCGGTGAGCATTCGGACGGCCGTGATGCGCAGGTCCGGACGGGGTCGCCGGGCGGTGAGCTCGGCCAGGCAGATCTCGCCGACCATGGCCACCTTCATCCGGGAGGCCGCGTCGGGGTCCGGCCATCCGGCGGCCACCATGTCCGGTCGTCCCACCGCGATGAACAGCTCGTGGCGACGGCGGATCTCCTCGCGCAGATCCGGGTCGGTGCGCGCCTGCACCATGAACGCCTCGGTGCCGCGGGCATCCAGGCAGGCGTCCAGGAATGCGTCCAGGCTGGGGCCGATCCGTTCGATCCCCGGCGGAATCCCGGCCAGCGCCGCGGCCACCGACTGCGACAGCGCGTCGAAGAAGCGGCGGTGCAGCGCGATGACGTAGCTGCGGCGGTTGACGAAGTGGTGATAGAAGGTGCCCTTGGCCATCCCGGCCTCCTCGACCACCGCGTTGATCGAGAGACGGTGCAGCCCTTCGCGTTCCGCCACCACGGTGCCCGCGATGAGCAGCGCCGTGCGACCGGGGTCGGCAATGACTGTCATGTTTCCGAATTCTCCCCACTCTTTCTGAAAAGCCTAGTGTCGTGCACCGGCCGCACCTACGCTGTGACCGATCGGTCGGTCGAAGCCTAGCTGGGTTCCGGATGGGCCATCGGGTCATCGAGGACCGATCTGATTCCGGGCGACCCTGGGGGTTCGAAATGTCCGCTGAGTTTAAATTGGTGAGCGGCGATGTGGTGCCGCTGGCGTCGAACGCGTGCTATCTCGTATCGATCGACGACCTGTTGCCCGCAGATTCGCCGCGGTCCAACGGAGAGGATCGCAGGCATATCGCGCGACTGGCCGAGAGCGATACCGAATTACCGCCGATTCTGGTGCATCGCAGCACCATGCGCGTCATCGACGGAATGCATCGGTTGCGCGCCGCGCAATGGCTCGGACGCGAGCACATCGACGTCGTGTTCTTCGACGGGACACCGGCCGAGGCCTTTCTGCGCGGAGTCGAGCTCAATACGACACACGGTCTGCCGCTGACACTTTCGGACCGCAAAGCGGCGGCCGAACGGATCATCGAGGCGATGCCGGAATTGTCCGATCGAGCCATCGCGTCCACCGCGGGACTGTCCGCGCGCACGGTGGCCACGATTCGCCAACGTTCGAGTGCGGAAATTCCGCAGTCGAACATCCGCGTCGGCGCCGACGGCAGGCGCAGGCCGCTGGACCGCGCGCAGCGCAGGCGCCGGGTCGCCGAGCTGCTGGCGGCCTCGCCGGACATGCCGCTGCGCGCGCTGGCCGCCGCGGCCGAGGTATCCATCAGCACGGCACACGCGATCCGCAAACGCCTGCGCGAGACCGGGTCCTGCGATCGCGACAACACCGCGGAACAGCCCGAGGGCAGCGCGCTGCTGCTGCAACAGCTCACCCGCGACCCGGCCATGCGGCACAGCCAGCAGGGCCGTGACCTGCTGCGCTGGCTGCACACCCATTCGATGCAGCGCGAAGTGTGGACAACGCTGGTGGCCATGGTCCCACCGCATTGCATCCCGGCCGTCGCCGAACTCGCCAGCCGCAATGCCAAGGAATGGCGAGCGCTGGCCAGCTACATCGATCCCGGCGCCGCCGAATAGCGCCCGGCCGCATCGGCATTCGCCACCGCCGGAGTTCGAGAAAAGGTCATTCATCATGCTTGTTGGTCTCGCACGCCTGGCAACCCGGCGCCCGCGATCCATCCTGTACGGCGCGCTGCTCATCGGGATCGTCTGCGTCGGGCTCGGCTGGTCGGCGCCCGCCCACCTGAAGTCCGGCGGTTACATCCCGTCCGACACCGAATCCACCGAGGTCGCGGCGTTCCTCAATCGCGAATTCCCGGGTGCGGCGCCGAACCTCGTGCTGCTGGTCACCGCGCCCGACGGGCTGGACAGCCCCGCGGCCCGCACGGTCGGCGAGCGCCTGGCCGCGGATCTGCGCGTCCGCGACGAGGTCGACGCGGTCCAGTCCTACTGGGAGCTCCCGCCGGATCTGCGGCAAGGGCTGCGCGGCAACGACGGCCGCGCCGGCCTTGTCCTGGCTCATGTCACCGGCGACGACACCGACGCGCCGAAACGGGCGGGCGCGATCGCCGAACACGTGAGCGGCGACTTCGACGGCGTCTCCGTGCGGGCGGGCGGCCAGGCGGTGGCGTTCGACGAGATGAGTCATCAGATCGTCACCGATCTCCTGGTCACCGAGGCGATCGCGATACCGCTGACCGGCTTGGCCCTGATCCTGGTCTTCGGCAGCCTGACCGCCGCGCTGATCCCGCTGTCGGTCGGCGTGTTCAACATCTTCGCGACGCTGCCGATCCTGCGGCTGCTCACCGAGGTCGGCGACGTGTCGATCTTCGCGCTGAACATGATGAGCGCGCTGGGTTTCGCGGTCGCGATCGATTCGAGCCTGTTCATGGTCAGCAGGTTTCGTGAGGAACTCGCCGCAGGGCACGACACCGGCTCCGCGGTCTCGCGCACGGCGCGCACCGCGGGCCGCACCGTGCTGTTCTCCGGTGTGGTGATCGCGCTGTCGCTGTCGACGCTGCTGGTCTTCCCGCTGTATTTCCTGCGATCGCTGGCCTATGCGGGGCTGGCGGTGCTCGGCGCGGCCGTATTCACCACGCTGCTGCTGGTGCCCGCCGCCCTCGCGCTGCTCGGCCCCCGCGTCGACGCGTTCGACCTGCGGGTGCTCCTGCGCCGCCGACTCCGGCGGCCGCAACCCGAGCCCGTCGAGGTCACCGCAGGCAGGTGGTACCGCCTGGTGCAGTTGGTCATGCGCCGCCCGGTGGTGGCCGCGCTCTCGGTGATCGCCCTGTTGCTGGTGCTGGGTTCGCCGTTTCTGTCCATCCGGTTCGGCGCCGCCGACGACCGGGTCATCGCGGGGGCGTCCAGCCACGTGGTCGGCGACGCCTTGCGCACCGGTTTCCGGGAGAACGCCATGGCCGGTGTGGTCGTGGCCATGCCCGGGTACCGGGGCGGCGACGCCGACATCGCGGCCTACGCGGAGCGTTTGTCACGAGTGGAGCACGTGACGTCCGTGCTCTCCGCGGCCGGCGTCTACGCAGGCGGGCTGAAAGTGGCCTCCGCGCCGCCCGGGATGCGCGACGACGCGGGCACGTACCTGCGGGTGGGCACCCGGCTCGACCCGTACTCCCCTGCCGCGATCGATCAACTCGACCAGGTGCGCGCGGTCCCCGCACCGGGCCGGGCGCTGCTCGGTGGCGCGGCGGCCGAAAGTGTCGACTCGCTCGACGCGCTCGCGGCGAAAGTGCCGGTGGCCGTCTTCGTGATCGTGCTGTCGACGCTGGTGGTGCTGTTCTTCTTCACCGGCAGCGTGCTGCTGCCGATCAAAGCGCTGCTGCTCAACACGCTTTCGCTGGCGGCGACCTTCGGCGCCATGGTCTGGATCTTCCAGGAAGGGCACCTGGCGGGCCCGCTCGGCTTCACCCCGACGGGCTACCTCGTGCCGACCATGCCGATCCTCATGTTCTGCATCGCCTTCGGCGTCTCGATGGACTACGAGGTGTTCCTATTGTCCCGGATTCGCGAGGAGTGGCTGTCCTCCGGCGACAACACCCGCGCGGTGGCGACCGGCGTCGCGCGCACCGCGCGGATCTTCACGGCGGCCGCCTGCCTGATGGCGATCGCCTTCGCGGGCATGGTGACCTCGCACGTGTCGTTCATCCAGCTGTTCGGCCTCGGCCTGACCCTGGCCGTGCTCAGCGACGCGACATTGATCCGCGGCGTGCTCGCGCCCGCCCTGATGCGCCTGCTCGGCGCGGCCAACTGGTGGGCCCCGCGTCGGCTCGCCCGGTGGCACGAACGTATCGAAATCACCGAGACCAGCGCAGCTCTCGAGCCAGTACCCAAGTAGTGCGATAGGAACAACATGGCGAAATTCCGCACAGGCGTGATGGATTCCGGCGTCTACACCCGGTTCGCGCCCGATCTGCAATTTCGCGGCAGCCGCTCGGTGGCGATGGCGGGCGGGGCGGACTCGCTCTGGGTGACCGACCATTTGCCCTCGATCCTGCCCGCCTCGATCTGGAAACCGCGGCACGTCGGCATCACCCGGCTCGCACCACACGCCGACGGCATCTACGAACCGTGGACGGCGCTGGGCTATCTCGCCGCGCAGAACCGCTTCGCCCGCCTACGGCTCGGCGTCGGCGTCACCGACGCGGGCCGCCGCAATCCCGCCGTGACCGCGCAGGCCGCGGCCACGCTGCACCAATTGAGCGGGGGCCGCGCCATTCTCGGCATCGGCACCGGCATACGGGACAACAACGAGCCCTACGGCGTGGACTGGTCGGCTCCGGTCGGACGGTTCGAGGAGGCGCTGGCGACCATCCGGGCCCTGTGGGATTCCCACGGCAGCCTGGTCACCAGGGATTCCCCGTATTTCCCCTTGCGCGACGCGGTCTTCGACGTGCCGCCGTACCGGGGCACCCGTCCGGAGATCTGGGTCGCCGCCGGGGGCCCGCGCATGCTGCGGGCCGCCGGGCGCTACGCCGACGTGTGGTTCCCCGGCTTCGCGCAGCGCCCACACGAATACCGGCATCGCCTCGACCTGGTTCGCACCGCGGCCTCCGACGCGGGCCGCGACCCGTCGTCGGTCGCGCCGGCCGCCGTGTTCAGCGTGCTCACCGCCGCCCGTCCCGGGCAGGTGGACGCGCTCGTCGAGAGCGTGGGCGCGCGGGCGCTGACCCTGTGCGCCCCCGGGGAGATGTGGACCAGGCACGGCGCGACCCACCCGCTGGGCGAGGACTTCACCGGCCTGCAGGACTACCTGCCGCAGACGTTGGACGAGCGCACCGTCCTGGACTACATCGAGAAGGTCCCGGCCGCACTGGTACGGGAATTCTGTCTGGCCGGAACGCCGGACGAGATCGTCGAGCAACTCGCGCACTGGCGCGACCACGGTCTGCGCTATGCCGTGCTCATGAATCTCAGCGCAATTCATCCGAGCATCACACGAGGGATGTTTTCGAACGCGCCCCTGGTGGCGACGTTACGTAAATTGAAACGTCTGTAACACAAGACAATTGACGGCCGAGCCGCCCGAGCAATAGCATGCATTCGAGCGAAGGAGCTCGTCACAATATTTGTGCTGCTGCGGTCGGGGGGCTCAGCATGGTCCCGCATTCAAGGCCAGGAGAAATAATGGTCGACATTGCAATAGTGGGTATCGGCTGCCGGTTTCCAGGCGGTGTATTCGATGCGGAAAGCTACTGGAATTTTCTGTTGAACAAAGGCGACGGGATCGTCGATATCCCGCCGGACCGTTGGAGTATCGAAAAGTACTACGACCCGGATCCGGACGCGCCGGGTCGTATGTACACGCGGCGCGGCGGATTTCTCACCCAGCCGCTGTGGGATTTCGACGCCGACTTCTTCGGCATCGCCCAGAAGGAGGCCGCGATCCTCGACCCCCAGCAGCGGCTGCTGCTCGAGGTGACCTGGGAGGCGCTCGACGACGCGGGCATGGCCGGCCGGGTCTCCGGCCACCGGGTCGGCGTCTACGTCGGCGGCTTCATCCTCGACAACGTGCTCGGGCGCAGCGGTCCGCTGGTCCGCTCGGCGATCACCAGCCACACCGCGATGAGCGCCTCGCACACGTTGTTGTCCAACCGCATCTCCTATCTGCTCGACCTGCACGGCCCGAGCCTGACGGTCGACACCGCCTGCTCGTCCTCGCTGGTGGCCACGCATCTGGCGGTGCAGGCGATCGCCAACGGCGAGTGCGAGATCGCGCTGGTCGGCGGGGCGAACGCGATGCTGCAGCCGGAGACGTTCATCTCGATGTGCAAAGGCCGGTTCCTGGCGGTCGACGGTCGCTGCAAGACCTTCGACGCCGCCGCCGACGGCTACGGCCGGGCCGAGGGCGCGGGCGCGGTGCTGCTCAAGCCGCTGGACGTCGCACAGCGCGACAACGACCGCGTCTACGCCGTCATCCGCGCGACGGGGGTCAACCAGGACGGCCGCACCATGGCCATACCGGTGCCGAATCCCGTTGCGCAGGAACAACTCGCTCGCCAGGTGCGCGACGACGCGGGGGTCGCGGCGCACGAAGTGAGCTACCTCGAGGCGCACGGCACCGGCACCGCGGTCGGCGATCCGATCGAGCTGTCCGCGCTGGGCGCGGTGTACGGCGCGGTGGACGGCCGCGGCGAACCGGTGCCGGTCGGCTCGGTGAAGAACAATTTCGGGCACACCGAGGCCGCGGCCGGGGTCGCGAGTCTGATCAAGGCGGCGCTCACCCTGCACCACCGCACGGTCGCGCCCCAATTCGAGCTGATCACGCCGAATCCGGCGATCGAGTTCGACGAGCTACGACTACGGGTGCCGCTGAGCGCCGAACCGCTGTCCGCGGCGCCTGGGAAGGGTGTGGTCGCGGTCAACGGCTTCGGCTACGGCGGCACCAACGCCCACGCCGTACTCGTCGAAGCGCCGCCGGCAGCCGCACGAACCGAGGACGAGCGCCCGGTACCGCGGGTGCTGCCGATCTCCGGCCGCCACGACACCGCCGTGCGCACGCTCGCCGGTGAACTCGCCGACGCGCTCGACCGGCATCCCGCCGAGTCGGTGACCGCGGCCGCCTGGACCCGCCGCGCCCACCACCCGCTGCGGGTCGGCTTCGCCTACGACGACGCCGACGATCTGCGCACCCAGTTGCGCGCCTTCGCCGCCGGAGAGGGTCGCGCCCCGTCCCGGATCATCGGCGACGGAGAGGTCGAACCCGTCTTCGTCTTCAGCGGAATGGGCCCGCAGTGGTGGGGCATGGGCCGCGAGCTGCTCACCACCGACAGCACGTTCGCCAAGGTCGCCAGGGAGATCGACCGTGAGTTCGTCTCGATCGCGGGCTGGTCGATCCTGGACGAGATGCTCGCCGACGAGGACGGCTCGCGGATCATGCAGACCGCGTACGCCCAGCCCGCCAACTTCGTGCTGCAGGCCGCGCTGACCGCCGAACTGGCCGAGTACGGCGTGTATCCGGCGGTGGTCGTCGGGCACAGCGTCGGCGAGGTCACCGCCGCGTACGTGTCCGGCGCGCTCTCGCTTCGCGACGCGCTCACCGTCAGCTATCACCGCGCGCGACTGCAGGCGACCACCGCGGGCACCGGCGGCATGCTCGCGTTGGGCATGTCCGAGAGCGAAGCGCGCGAGTTGCTCGCCCGCACCGACAGCATCTCGATCGCCGCGGTGAACAGCCCCGGCGCGGTCACCCTCGCCGGCGACAGCCAGGACCTCGAACTGCTGCGCGACACGCTTTCTGCCACCGGCACATTCGCGCGCAGCCTGCGGGTCGAGGTGCCGTACCACAGCCATCTGATGGACCCGATTCTCGACGATCTGCGGGAGGCGCTGGCCCAACTGGCGCCGCGAGACGCGAAACTCACCACGTACTCCACCGTGACCGCCGCCGAGATCGCGGGCACGGACTGGGACGCGGACTACTGGTGCCGCAACGTCCGCGAGCCGGTCCGGTTCGCCGACGCCATCGGAGCGCTGGTCGACGCGGGTCACCGGGTCTTCCTCGAGGTGGGCCCGCATCCGGTGCTCAGCGGCAACATCCGCGAGATGCTGATCCATCGTGGCGTGATCGGCGCCGCGGTGACCACGCTCTCGCGCGATCTGCGCGATCGCAACAACGTGCTGCGCGCCGTCGCGGACCTGTATGTCGCGGGCTCGCTGGACGGTTCGGCAGTGCCGGGCCGTCCGGACTCGATCGTCGAGCACCTCGACCTGCCCGCCTACCCGTGGCAGCGCAAGCGGGTCTGGCACGACGAGGCGGTGACCCTGCTCGATCGCCTGGGCAGGCCGGACGGCTACGCGCTGCTGGGCGATCCCACGACGGCGGGGAGCCCGGAATGGGAGGTGCAACTCTCGGTGTCGCGGCTGCCTTGGCTACGCGACCACGTCGTGGCGGGACATGTCGTGCTGCCCGGCGCGGCCTATCTCGATGCCGCGCTCAGCGCCGCCGTCGAGCGCACCGGACGCACGAGCCTCGGCCTCGAGTCGGTGGAATTCGTCGCGCCGCTGGTGATCGACGAGCACGACATCCCGGTACTGCGGGTGAGCGTGGAGGAGTCGACCAAGCGCTTCCAGATCCGCTCACGCTCGGCCACCGCCGCCACCTGGACGCTCAACGCCCACGGCAGGCTCATCGAAGCCGATTTCACCGCCGCGGTCGAGGATGTCGACGCCCCCGAGCACGCCGTCACCGTCGCTGGCCCGGATCTGTATCGCGGTCTGGCGGCGCGTGGGCTGGACTACGGTCCCGCCTTCCAGCGCATCGTGTCGGCCGTCGTCGGCGCGGACGCGGTGGTCGCCCCGCTCGCGCCGATCGAGGAGGAGACGCCGATCCGGCACCTGGCCCACCCGGCCCTCGTCGACGCCGCGTTGCAGTGCGTCGCCGCGCTGGCAGCGGACTCGGACACCGACGTGGCGATCGTGCCTGCCGCCATCGCCGGGGTGCGCAGGCTGGGCCCGCTGCCGGAGCGACCTCGTGTCGTGGTGACCCGGCGCGGAGTCGACCCGCTGCGCGCCGACATCGCGATCGTCGGCGAACAGGGCGAGGTGGCCATGCGGCTGCTCGGCGTCGAGTTCCGTCCGGTCAGCGCGGCGATCGATGTCACCCATCAGCTGGATCGCGTTTTCTACCAGCCGCTCTGGGAGATCGTCGAGACACCGTCCGGTGCGCGGCCCGCCGAGGAGGAGGCCGTGGTCGCCGTCTGCGTCGGCGCGGACGCCGCCGACCGTGCGGCGTCGCTGCTGGGCGAGCGGACCGCCGTCACCGTCGTGCTCGCCGACCCCGAAGCCGACGACAACGACGAGCGCCTGCGGCTGGCGCTGCGCTCATCCGAGGGCGTACCGATCGCCGAACGGATCCGGGTGGTCAGCGTGTTCGGCGACGCGTTCGACGGGTCGCGCAACGTCTACTGGCTCGCGCGTGTGGCCAATGCGGTCGAGCATCTGCTCGCCGACGCGCCGCAGGTCCGGGTCCGCAGCGTCGTCGTCACCGAGGACGCGCTGTGCACGCCCGCCGACAGCGCCGCCAAGGTGGCGCACGGCGCACTGGTGGGGGCGCGGCGCGCGCTGCTCAACGAACAACCCGCGGCGGGCTGGCGGCTGGTCGACGCGTCCTCGCGCTCGGGAACGCCTCTGGCGGATCTCGTCTTCGCCGACGACGTGCTCGACGAGATCGGTGTGCGGGGAACCGATCACTGGGCGGTGCGGCTGGACCGGAATTTCGGCACGTATCTCGACGAGCGCAACCGGGCCACCCCGCTGTCGGATCCGGAAGCCTCGTTCGTGGTGGAGATTCCCAAGTCGCGGCTGATGTCGGATCTGGCGTTGCGCGAAACCGAGCGGGTCGCGCCGGGACCCGGCGAGATCGAGATCCGGATGGAAGCGGCCGGGCTGAATTACAAGGACGCGATGAAGGTCATCGGCGTGCTCACCGAAAAGGAGATCGCGGGCACGTATTTCGGCACGACGGTCGGCATGGAGGGCTCCGGTGTGGTCGAGCGTGTCGGCCCCGGCGTCACCGATGTCGCGGTCGGCGACCGGATGATGGTGTGCGCCCGCGACATCCTCCGCAAGTACGTCACCATGCCCGCCGACGCGGGCGCGACCATGCCGCACCGGCTGCTACCCGGCGAGGTCTACGATCCGTTGACCTGCGGATCCGGGTTGCCTTATCTCACCGCCGAATTCGGATTGCGGACGCTGGCGCGCCTGCGGCCGGAGGAGACCGTGCTCGTGCACGGCGCGGCGGGCGGCATGGGCATGGCCGCGGTGCAGGTCGCGCTGGACATCGGCGCCACCGTGATCGCGACGGCGGGCACGCCCGAGCGGCGCGCGCAGGTGCGCGCGCTCGGCGCGCACCACGTGTTCGAGTCGCGGTCGGCCGACTTCGTCGACCAGATCGCCGATCTCACCGGCGGCCGCGGCGTCGACGTCGTCTACAGTTCGGCGCCCGGCGAGATCCTGCGCCAGAACTTCCGGGTGGCCGCGGAATTCGGCCGCGTCGTCGACATCGGCAAGGCCGACATCTACACCGGCGGCGTCATCGATTTGGGGCCGTTCGACCGCAACCTCACGTTCTTCTCCGTCGACATGGACCGCGCGCTGGCCCACGATCCCGAACTGCTGCGCACGCCGATGCGCGCCAGCCACGCGGCATTGCGCGCGGGCGCCTACCGATACCTGCCGCACACGGCCTATCCGGTGTCGGAGCTGGCCGCGGCGTTCGAGTCCGTCGCACGATCCGATCAGATCGGCCGGGTTGTGCTGGACCTGCGCGAGGACCAGCCGATGGTGCGCCCGAGACTCGCCCACCCTCGGATCGACCCGGACGGCTGCTATCTGGTGACCGGCGGCTTCGGCGGCTTCGGCCTGGCCACCGCCCGGTGGCTGGTCGCCGAGGGCGCACGGAAGCTGGTGCTGGTCGGCCGCAGCGGCGCGTCCACCCCGCAGGCCCGGCAACAGGTCGCGGCGTTCACCGCGGCGGGCGTGACGGTGCTCGAGGAGCGGGTGGACGTCGCCGACTACGCCGCGACGGCCGCGTTGGTGGATCGCATCCGGTCGGTCGCGCCGCTGCGCGGGATCTTCCACGCGGCGGGAGTGGTGAACAACCTGCCGATCCCGCAGATCACCCGGGAATCGCTCGACGAGCTGTTCGCCAAGGTGCGCGGAGCGCAGCATCTGGACCGGGCGGTCGAGGAGGCGGGCATCGAGCTGGACATGTTCGTGCTGTACTCCTCGATCAGCGCGCTGGGCTGCATCACCCCGCAGATCGGCTATGCCGCCGCCAACGCCGCCCTGGACGCGCTCGCCGCCGACCGCCGTGCCCGTGGCGCCGCGGCACTGTCGGTGAACTGGGGCTTCATGAGCGGCGGCGGCATGGCCGACAAGACCGAGGCGCTGGTGGACTACGTGAAGTCGATCGGTTTCCTGCCCATCGACATGGACCGGGCGACCGCTCTGCTGCGCGAATGCCTGGCGCTGGACACCACCCAGGTAGCGGTGGCGGACATCGACTGGACGGTGTGGTCGCGGGTGGCCCGGCCGTCCACCGACACCCGTCGCTTCCGGCAGCTGCTCGCTGACATCGGCGTCGGCGGCGAGGCCGGCGGCGCGCTGCGTACCGAAATCCTCACGCTGCCCGCCGAACAGCGCGCCGACTTCGTCGCCCAGCGCCTCGCCGATCAGCTCGCGGTGGTGCTCGGCGTGAACACCGACGCCATCAACATCGACGAGCCGGTCACCGACCTCGGCATGGACTCGCTCATGGCGATGGAATTCGGGGCCCGCACCGAGAAGGAACTCGACGTCAAGATCTCCGCGCTCGAACTCAGCCGGGGCCTGTCGCTGCGCGGCATCGGCGCCAAGGTGGTCAGCCAGTTCGCCGAGCCCGCCCAGGCGCAGGCCGCGGCATGAAAGGCACCCACATGTCCACCGAACTCATCGCTTACGCCGATATCGACACCGTGCTGGGGCACCGCGACGGGCGCTTCTTCGGCGAGGGCTACAAGCGGATCACCCACCGCATCTTCGACATCACCCTCGACCGCGACGCGCAGGACCGTCCCCGGCTGACGGCGACCGCGGGAGTGCACTATCCGCTGGACTGGTCGCGCAAGAGCACCCGCGTGCTGGTCCCGCACGTGAGCAGCATCGATTGCTCGATCTTCGGCTACCGGCTGCTCGAGGTGATCCTGCGCGAGTGCTACGGACTCACCGACAGCGAGATCCGTTCGTGCTGGGTTCCTTTCGTCCAGTTCAGCAGTGGGACCATCGCGACGGAGTCGCTGGAGGAGTTCCCGATCAGCGCGACGGTGGTCGCGGTGGAGGGCGACACGATCAGCATCACCGGAGCCCTGGGCGGCGGTATGAGCCTGGAGGCCACCGTGGCGTTGCCCGCGCCACCGCGTCCGGCCCAGGCCGCACGGCACACCGTGCACGAGACGGGCCGGGGGTACTTCCACGGCGGGGTGTACGCCCGCGGACAGTACCTGCGCAATGTCGTCGTCTCCGACGGCGGCAGCCGGGCGCAGGCCGATTTCGCGCTCGCGGAACCGGATCCGGCCGGGCCGTGGCACGGTGTGGCCGACGCCTACCAGCCCTCGGTCACGCTGGTCGACGCGACGGTGATCCTGGCGCAGCTGTCCCAGGTCGTGCTCTACGAACTGGACAACATCGCCCGCAAGGACAGCGAGACGCTGTGGATGCGCCGGATGACCGCCCGCGCGTCCGCTCCCCCGGCACCGTTCACCTCGGGCACCGCGACCACGCACATGGCGCGATCGATGGTCCTCGCCTTCGGCGGCGGCGACTGGCGCATCTCCAGCTGGGCGTCGGACTTCGCCGGGTGCGAGATCCGATACGACCTCGCGCACCGACTGCCCGCCTAACCCGCGCAATTCCGAACGTTCAGAAAGGCACCCCCATGTCGGGAAACAATTATCGACGCATCGTGATATCCGGGACCTACTCGACCGGAAAGACCACGACCTCCACGGCGCTGTCCCTGCTGACCGGGATTCCCCGGGTGGACGCCTCGTCCGCGCGCGAAGTGGTCACCGAACTCTATCCGGGCATGCGGTTCCAGGACCTGAGCACCACCGAACTGATGGCGCTCGGCTTCCGCAGGCTGGAGTTGCGCATCCAGGCCGAGGCGATCCTCGATGCCCAGGGCGGATTCATCGCCGACGGTTCGGTGCTCAACGAGTGGGTCTACGGCACCACGCGGCTGATCACCGGCCCGAACCCCGGGTCGACCCGGTGGCACAAGGCCGTCAAGAACACCCTCACCCTGCCCGGCCGGCCGTTCTACCGCCGCTACCTCAACGCCTACGGCGATATGGCCCGGCAGCGGGCCCGGCAGAACTACGACATCTTCTTCCACCTCCCGGTGGAGGTGCCGATGGATCCCGACGGCCACCGGCCGGTCGACGAGCGCTACCGCGCCATCTCCGATCGGCAACTGCTGCACGCGATCAGCGAGCTCGGGCAGCCGGTGGTGACGGTGCGCGGCACCCCCGAACAGCGCCTGGAATCCATCGTCTCGATGCTCGACATCCCCACCGTGATGGACATCGACGTCGCGGTGAAGGAGGCGATGGAGATCGTGCGCAGCAGCCGCGAGCGGGTTCAGGAAACGATCATCTCCCAGGCACAACCGAACACTCTCGGCCGCAAGATCAAGTTCGCCACCCGCGTTTAGGAGCACGCCATGACCGTCCTGCTGGACAAGACCAAACGCTACAACCCGATCGACTCGTGGTTCTACGACAACTTCATCTCCGATGCCGTACGGGAGATGACCCCGACCCTGTTCGACGACATCGTCGCCCAGCTCGACGACGGCGCCCAGGTGCTCGACGTCGGTTGCGGCGGTGGGCAACTCGCGGTCGGGCTGGCCACCGCCGGGACCACGTTGCGGCTGACCGGCATCGATCTGTCCCCGCAGCAGGTGCGCAGGGCACGCAAGCGCGGCGCGGCGCTGGGCAGCCGGATCCAGTTCCGGGAAGGCTCGGCGATGGACCTGCCGTTCCCCGACGCCGCCTACGACGCGGTGATCAGCTCCGGCTCGATCAAGCACTGGCCGAATCAGCGCAAGGGTCTCGCGGAGATGATCCGGGTGCTGCGGCCGGGCGGTCTGCTGCTGGTGATCGAGGCGGATCGGGGCTGCACCTTCGAGGACGCGCGGTCGTTCGTCGACCGCTGGAAGCTGCCGCAGCCGATGGCGCGCGCCTGCCTGCCGTTCTTCCGCACCTACATCGCCGGCTACGGCATCGACCTGGAGGACGGCCGCGAGCTGGTGGCCGATCTCCCGGTCACCGAGGCTACGGTGCGGCGCATCTCGGGCGAGCCCGGTATTCAGATCACCGCGCGCAAACTGGACGAGTGAACACGGCTCCCGTCGGCGAATCCTGCCGGTGATCGAGCCGGGCGGCGGCACGGCCGAGACGCCGCCCGGCTCGACTCGGTGTTCTCACGAGCGCCGGCCGCGCTGGGGCTTGCGTGCGGCTTCGTCGGCTACCTGAGCCTGCCGTTCGGCGGGCACCAAGGCGCGGATGTCCTCTCGGGAGCCGATCATCAGTTTCGCCAGGATCGAGCTCATCTGGGCGTCGACGGTCTTGAACGAGCTGCCGCGCCGGGCGGCGATGGCGGTGTTCGTCCAACCGGCCGCCGCCAGCACGGCCACTTCCTGTTCGGCCGCCGACAATTCCTCCCAGTGCGAGGGACGGCGCTGCCGGACCGGATGTTCGACAGGTAGCCGGTCCAGCGACAGCTTCCCCAAAGCCAGGTGCACCACCTCGCCCAGCTCCGGACGCAGCAGCGCACCCTCGCGCTCGGCCTCCGCGAAGGCGGACTCGCCCAGGACCGCCCGGGCGGTGCCTGCGGCGATCTCGGTCTCGATGGCGAACGGGCCGAGATTGGACATGTTCACGCCGATTCTGTCGCGCAACGTGGCGCCGCCACCGACCAGGCGCGCGATATCGCGCGCCCGCGCCGTCACCGTGCCGGAGCCGCCGCCGGTGTCGGTGTCGGTGTCGCGGATCGAGCGCGCCAGTGCCCAGGCGGTGATGTGGACGGCCCACACCACGCCCCACTGATCGCGCATCGCCAGCTGAGTGGTCAGCGCGGCCCGTATCACGGTGAGCGCTTGTTCCGTGTCGCCGTGTCCGGTCAGCGCGATCCCCCGCGCCAAACCGGCCCACGACGCGGCCCATCGCGCGCCGGAGCGCTCGGCGTGGTCCAGGTGCCGCCGGGAGGTCTCCAAAGCCTGCGCCGGTGTGCCGAGCAACGCCGCGGCCAGCGCTTCGAACAGTTCGCTCATCGCGGCCCCGCCGCGGTCGCCGTCGGCCAGGAACCGCTCCCGAGCACGGGCCAGTACGGCGATCGCGCGCACATCTCGGCGCACCAGCATCAGCTCGGCGCCTCTGGCGAATTCCACCGGGGCGGGCAGCTCGATGTCATCGAGCCGCTCGCGCCACCCCGCACGAGCCGCTGGGTCGAGCAGGCAGAGTGCGACGCATTCGTCCAGCATCCGATCGGCGTCGTGGTGCATGCCCTGGCACAGGCTGATCCACGTGATCAGCGACATCGCCGTCACCTGCAGCGGCACCGGCTGCGGGTCCAGCGTCCGGCTGGCGGCCAGCGTGCGCTCGGCCCAGCGGCGCGGTTCGCGCAGCGAACCGCTGAGGAACGGGATGCGCAGCGCGATCAGCCCGGCGGCGATCTCCAGCCCCACCACGGCCTCCTCCGGCACCGCGAGGCTGCCCGCTATGGCGCACAGCAGGTTGTCCCAGGCCGCGCGCGCCCAATCCAGCAGATCCTGCTCGTCCGGGCCGAACCATACCGCTCCGGCCGCAACGACCTTGTCGCGGTAGTAGCGGCGGTGCCTGCCTGCCAGCCGGGCCGGTTCGCCGTCGCGTTCGGCCAGTCGCTGCTGGGCGAACAAGCGGACGCTCTCCAGCAGTGAGTACCGCACCGTTGTCGCGGTCAAATGCACCGTGACCAGTGATTGGTCCGCGAG
The DNA here is from genome assembly GCF_040644075.1 of Nocardia sp. NPDC047038. Taxonomy (NCBI): domain Bacteria; kingdom Bacillati; phylum Actinomycetota; class Actinomycetes; order Mycobacteriales; family Nocardiaceae; genus Nocardia; species Nocardia sp. NPDC047038. The sequence continues at coordinate 20,007 of NZ_JBEYVQ010000019.1, forward strand.
CCGTTCGAGCAGGCCGTCGATCTCCGCGCGAGCCAACCCGCCCGGCTCGTCGTCGGCGCAGACCGCCTCGATCGCCTCCAGCTCCGCGCCGACGTCCGACTCCGCCGGGTCCGCGTTCTCCGGGTCGACGTCGTACCCGGCCGCGAACACCGACAGCCGGTCGAACAGCAGCCGCTCTTTGTCCCGGCACAGGTCGTACGACCAGGCGATGACGTCGCGGATACCTTGATGCCGTGCCTCCGCGCCGATCCGGGGACCGGGCGACCAGCGCAGCCGCCGGTCGCTCGCCTCGCCGGTGAGGTCACGCAGGATCATCCGCAGCGGCTGCCGCAACAGCCGTGCGGCGGCCAGACGGATGTAGAGCGGATGGTTGTGCACATGGCGGCAGATCTCCACCGCCAGGTCGGTCTCCTCCTCGGCGACGGTGTGCCCGGTCAGACCGGCGCGCGCACGGAACAGGGTGAGCGCCTGTTCCCGCGACAGGGCGGGCACCGGCACCAACTGCTCGTCGACCCAGCCGATCGCCTCGCGGCTGGTGGCCAGCACGGTCAGCCCCGGCGCCGCCTCCAGCAGGTCGGCGATCACCCGCCCCGCGCCGTCCAGCACGTGTTCGCAGTTGTCCATCACCAGGATCGTCTGCAGGGTGCGCCCGACCGCGTCGCGGCGGCGCAGCGTGTCCAGCACCGCCTCCCACGCCGACCGCCCGGAGAAGTCGGCGTCGATGAGCGAGCGCGCGAGCAGTTCCTCGACCGCCGCAGCGCCGGAGTCCCGGGACAGCAGCGCCAGGCGCACCCAGTGCACCGGCACGCGTCGCGCCTTGTGGAACCGCTGTGCCGCCTCGGTCGCCAGCCTGGTCTTGCCGATGCCACCCGCGCCGATCAGCGTGACCAGGCGGGTTCCGCCCAGCAGCGCCATGCCGATCTTCTCCAATTCGCGCTCACGCCCGACGAAGTCACTGGTGGCCACGGGTGCAGACCCCAGACCCGGCGTACGTCCTTCCGACACAACAGGGCAGCGTAGTCGGGTCGCGGCGGCGGATACGCGGGTCTCTACCGATGCGCGGTGTCCACCTATACGCGGACGATTGCGCTGTCACGGCAGTCGATCGCACGACCGGAAGGACACGATGGTGGGACGGATACTGGTACTCGGGGCGGGCGAATGCGGGTTACCCCTCGCCCACCGTCTGCTGCGCGGCGGGCGGACGGTGACGCTGGTGACCGATCGGGACGCCGACGCGGTCCTCGCGGGCACCGTGACCAGCACCCAGGTCAAGTTCCCGCCCACCCTGGACCTCGAATCGGATATCGGCCTGGGCTTCTGGCGCTCGACCGCGCCGAATATCGAGGGCATCCGGTTCACCATGGCCATCGATCGCGCGGCGGTGGTCGGCTGGACCGGACGATTCACCCGCCCGGCCCAGAGCGTGGATCAGCGGACGGTGTTCGCCCGCTGGCTCGGCGAGTTCCTGGCCGAGGGCGGCGACTTGCGCATCGCCGAGCCCTCGGTGCCGGAGCTCGACCAGCACGCCGCCGACCACGACCTGACCGTGGTGACCCGTGCGGGTCGTGAGCTGGCCGGCTGCTTCGAAGCCGATGCGGCGTGGCCGGTAGCCGCCGCACCGATGCGGCGACTGGCGGTGCTCTATCTCGACGGCGTCCAGCCGGACCCGGAGAACCTCGGCTACTACACCACGCTGCCCGAGCACGGTGAGGTGATCTCCTATCCCGGGCTGACCGGACGACCGGGGCAGGAACGCCGCTGCGAAATCCTGCTTTTCGAGGCGCGGCCTGGCGGCGTGCTGGATGTATTCGACCAGCACGGCACGCCCACGCAACGCTGGGCGCAAGCCTGGGAACTGCTGGACGCGCACCTGCCCGCCGAACTCGCCGAGCGCTACCGGCACGCTCAGCCGACCGATGCCGGAGCGACGCTGGTGGGCGCGGTGACTCCGGTCATGCGTCGTCCGGTGGGCACCCTGCCGTCGGGCAGGCCGGTGCTGGGCGGAGGCGACGTCGTCTGCCGGATGGACCCTGGCGGCGCACAGGGCGCCAACAACGCCGTGCACTGCGCGGTCCGCTACGGCGAGGCGATCCTGCACGATCCCGACGGCCCCTACGACCGCGCGTGGATGGAGTGGGCGGCCGCGCCGTGGCTGACGGCCGTCGCGCACCCCGCCGCGCGGTGGACGGCCACGGTGCTCGATCCGCCACCCGCCCTGCGCGAGATGATGCTGGCCGCCCAGCACGACACGACACTGGCGGACGCCTTCGCCGATACCTTCGCCCGGCCGGCGAACCTCACCCGGCTCGCGGCGGCAGCGCCGTCCTGACCGACTGCCGGATTCAGGATTGCCAGGGCGGCGTTTCGGGAAAGACGACCGGCAGCGCGGTCAGAGCGCGGTGAAAAGGCCCCGGCCGCCAGGTCAATTCGTGCACCGGCACGGCGGGCCGCAGTTCCGGCAGCGCGTCCAGCAACTGGTCCACCGCGTCCTGGCCGATCAGGTAGGCCGCGCTGCGGGCCGGACAGGCGTGTGGCCCGGCGCCCCAGGCCAGATGTGATCGGTTGCCGCTGTGGTCGTGCCCGCTGATCGCCGGATCGTTGTTGCAGGCGGCGAAGCTGATGACGACCGGCTGATGCGCGGGCAGCCAGACGTCGTCGATCAGGATCGGCTGGCGCGGATAGGTGACCGAGAAATTCGCCATCGGCGGGTCGGTGAACAACACCTCGTCGAGGGCGTCTCGGGTGGACATGCTCCCGCCGAGGACGTCGCCGCCGAACCGGTCGTCGGTCAGGATCAGCACCAGGGTGTTGATGATCAGGTTCTGCAGCGGCTCGATGCCCGCCCCGTAGAGCACGACGAGCTGATGGATCACCTCCGCGTCGTCCAAACCGGCCGGATGCCGCAGCAGCCGCGTCGTGATGTCCTGGCCGGGCTCGGCGCGCTTGAGTTCGAGCAGCCGCAGCAACGCGGTGACGAGCAGGCGATTGCCCTCCTCGGCGTCCACCCCGTCGAACACGGCGCGGGTCGCGGCGGCGACTTCCTGCCCGATCTCCGGCGGGCAGCCCAGCATGGCGTTGATCGCCTCGAAGGCGAGCGGAAAAGCGTACTGCGACACCAGATCGGCGCTGCCCGCCGCGCAGAACGCGTTGATCAGCGGGACCGCGATCCGCTCCACCGTCTCGTGTAAGGCGTGCAGATCGACGGCATCGATGCTCGCGGTGTTCGCCTGGCGGTAGCGCGCGTGCTCCTCGCCCGTGCTGCGCATGGCGTTGGGGCGCCACTCCAGCACCGGCAGCACCGGGCAGTCGGTGGGGACGTTCGCCTGCCAGGCGCGCGGGTCGGCGGGAAAGTGGGCCGGATCGTGCATGATTCGCACCGCCGTGTGATAGCCCAGTACCAAGGTCGCCGACACGCCCGGCGCGAGCTCGACCGGCGCCATCGAACCGTAACGGGCGCGCATGTCGCGGTAGGCGGCATGCGGATCGGACGCGAACTCCGGGGAATACAGCGATACGCGCTCGATGTCGTGGTCGATCGGCGAACCATGGTGTACGCCGGAGTTGTTCGCGGTGCGATCGAGGTCTCGGGACGTGGTCAACGCGTCACTCCCACGGTAGAAGCGTGCACGGCGAGCGCGGGCGCACTCGGCGCGGATCGTCGCGGCGTCGTCCGGTCCATACGGCGCACCACTGCGACGCATCGTCCCGACCGCGCAGCGGATCGACACACAGGATGGTCGCGTAGGTAGAACGCGGGCATCGGTAGCCGCGCGTGACCTGCGGCAATGCGAGCGCTTCCGCTGCACCGCAACCGGATTCGAGACCGCTCGTCGCCCGGTCGCCCTCCACCGATCGACACGGTCACCGACGAATGCTCACCGGCAGCGCCGTGGGCCACGCGAATCCCTCAGGGACGCTGGTTATTCGCTACAGAAGGCAGGACCGACGGACGCGTCCGCTCCGAGACGGCCGCCCGGCCGCGCGCCCGCATCCCCGGGAGCACAAGCACTTCGACGTGCAAGTGGCTGGTGTATAACTTCCATCGGCCCGGTCGACTCCACCGACAAGCGATAGCGAGAAACGATGCACGGTTACCTGAACCAGGTGTCCCAGAGCACGACCCCCTCCGGCTATCCCACCCGCGAGCCCGAGACCCGTGCCGTCACGCCGCCGCGCACCGCGGATCTCGTCGTCAGCGCGCTGTTGTGGTTCCTGCCCGCGACGCTGGCGGCGATGTCGACGATCCTCGCGCCGTGGTTCCTGATGGCGGGCGGCATCTGCGAGTCCAAGCCGGAGTGCCGGGTCGACACCAGCGCGGGCGTCTGGATCATGGTCGGCGGCGGAATCGTGGGCTTCGCCCTGGGCGCGTTGCTGTCGGTGCTGGCGGCCCGGCAGGGACGGGCGATGTTCCCTGGCGCGTTGGTCGGTGCGGTGCTGGTCCTGCTCGCGTGGTTCGCCGCCTCGTTCCTCATGGGCTGAGCCGCGCGCGGGCAGCAGCCACGACAGACCCGTGACCGCGCGGCGCTCGGGGAAGTCAGTGCGCGTCGTAGATGCCCTGACAAGGGGCCGGCGCGGTGGTGCGCACCCGCTCGTCGGGTCAGTGCGCGAAGCGATCCGGGGCCATAGGAACTCGCCACTGCGCCGCGGACCTCGGGCCGCTTTGTTCTCGTTCCCAACTCACGAAACTGGCGCGGGTGTACTATTCGCCGGAATCACCCCACCGCGGGAGCTCGGGCACGGCCGGGCTGAGAGGGCGGACCGCACGCGTCGCCGACCGCATGAACCTGTCCGGGTAATGCCGGCGTAGGGAGAGCGTTTCCGTCATGTCGTCGACCCGCGCGAGCGCGGCGCAAGAAGCCCCGCTCACCCTCGACCAGCCCGCGCCGAAAGTGCTCTCGTTCTGGGACCAGAGCGCGTTCTGGGCCAATCTCGGCGTCAGCCTCATCGCGTTCTCCGGCGCGTACACGGTGCTCGCGCCGAATGCCGAGGGCGCGGCGCAGATCTCGATCGCGGCGGGCATCCTGGCGACCGTCCTCGGCACCCTGGTGGGCGGACTGATGCTCGGCGCCGCCGCGCTGACCGGCGCGCGTACCGGACAACCCGCCATGGTGCTGCTGCGTGGGCTGTTCGGCGCGAAACTCAGTTATCTGCCGACCGTCCTCAATATCGCGCAATTGATCGGTTGGGGCACATTCGAGCTGATCGTCATCGGCGACGCGGCCGGGGAGTTGTTCGGCGGCGGCCCGCACTGGCTCTACGTGGTGGTCGCGGGCCTGCTCACGACCGTCCTCACGATATGGCCGCTGAGCTCGGTCCGTCTGCTGCGCAGGTTCGTGACCGCCGGTGTCGTGATCGCCCTGATCTGGTTCTACGCGCAGTTCTTCCGCGCCGGTCTGCCCGATCTGCGGGCGAACCCTGGACCGAGCGGGAGCGGGCCGTTCGGCGTCGACTGGAACCTCTTCTGGGTCGCCACCGATGCCGCCTTGGCCGTCTCGATCTCGTGGGTTCCGGTCGCCGCCGACTACACCCGGCACTCCCGCACCGGCCGCTCGGCGTTCGGCGCGGCCAGCGGCGCGTACGCGCTCACCCAGATCATCGCCTACGTCCTCGGCCTGTTCGCGCTGTCGCTGGCAACCGGCGCAGGCGGGCCGTACGCACCGTTCCTGCAGGTGAGCCTCGGTGCGCTGTTCTTCTTCGTCTTCGTGCTGCGGGAGGCGGACCAATCGTTCGCCAATGTGTACTCCACCGCCGTGTCGATCCAGAACCTCGCGCCGCGCGTCGACCGCAGGGTGCTCTCGATCGGCCTCGGCGCCCTGATCACGGTGCTGGCCCTGCGGTTGGACATGAGCAACTATTTCGGCTTCCTCGGACTCATCGGTTCGGTGTTCGTGCCGCTGCTCGGCGTGCTGGTCGCCGACTTCTTCCTGCGTGCCCACCGCGAGTGGAACACCGCTCCCGACGCGCCGGCGCGGTGGGGCATGGTGGTCGCGTGGCTGGCTGGCTTCGCGGTGTATCAACTGATCAACCCGGGTGACGCCGGAGTGTGGACCGAGTTCTGGGATCGGGTTCGGCAGGCTCTGCATTTCACCGCGCAGGAGTGGATGAGCGCATCGCTGCTGTCGTTCCTGGCGGCGCTGGCGGTGGCCTGGCTGGTCGGCAAGGTGGCGGCGAGGACCGCATCGGCGTAGCGAATGCGCCACCATGGAGACATGGGCCAGATCAGGATCGGCACGTCGGGCTGGGTCTACCCGCCCTGGCGCGGGACGTTCTATCCGCAGGGCCTGGCGCACAAGCGCGAGTTGGCCTATCTCTCGGAGCAGCTCGACAGCGTGGAGATCAACGGCTCGTTCTACGCACTGCAACGCCCGTCCAGCTACCAGAAGTGGGCGGAGCAGACTCCGGACGATTTCCTCTTCGCGGTGAAGGGCAGCCGGTTCATCACACACATGAAGCGGCTGCGCGACGGAGACGATCTGCTGGCCAACTTCCTGGCCTCCGGCCCGCTGGCGCTCGGGCCCAAGTTGGGGCCGATTCTGTGGCAGCTGCCGCCGACCTTCCGCTTCGACGCCGATGTGCTGGACGCCTTCTTGTCCGGGCTACCGCGCAGCACCGAGCAGGCCGCCGAGATCGCACGCCGGCACGATCACCGCGTCGATCCCGCGCATACGAGCACCGACGCCGACCGGCCGTTGCGGCACGCCCTGGAGGTCCGGCACGACAGCTTCGTGACCCCGGCCTGCACCGATCTGCTCGGCCGCCACCAGGTCGCCCTCGTGGTCGCCGACGCGGCGGGCAAGTATCCGCTGCTGGAAGAAGTCACCGCCGACTTCGTCTACATCCGGTTGCACGGGCACGACGAGCTCTACGTCAGCGGATACACCGACGAGGGTTTGGACATGTGGGCGGAGAAGATCCGCTCGTGGGCCGGATCGCTGGACGTCTACACCTATTTCGACAACGACGCGAAAGTGCGGGCACCGCGCGACGCGATGGCGTTGCGGGAGCGCCTGGCGTCGCTCGTGTCGCCATGGCCCGCGGGATGACGAAGGTGACGCGGCAGGTCGCCGTGTGCGGACCCAGGGAGTGCACGCGACAGGAAGCGGAGTGGGCGCGTGCGGTCGGCGAACTCTTGGCGCGGGCCGGGATCACCGTCTTGTGTGGCGGCGGGGCCGGGGTGATGGCCGCGGTCGCCACCGGTGCCGCCGAGGTCGGTGGACTGGTGATCGGCGTGCGTCCGGACACCGACCGCGACGCGGTGTGTCCCGGGCTGTCGGCGGTGCTGTTCACCAACATGGGTGAGGCGCGCAACGCGATCCTCGTCGAGTCGGCGGACGCGGTGATCGTCATCGGCGGTTCGTGGGGCACGCTGTCGGAGGTCGCGCTGGCCCGCAGGCGTGGTGGCATTCCGGTTGTCTCCCTGGGCGGTTGGCAGATTCGCGACGCGAATGGACGTCCGGTGGCGGCGACGGTGGGCGCGGCCGATCCGGCCGACGCGGTGCGCCGGGCACTGGACGGGATCGATTCCGCACCGGCCGAGCCGACCTGAGGCCACCGATCGATCCGGGGCGGACGGCGCGGTGCACAAGAGGAGCCGACCATGCCTTGGGCGGCATGCACCGCGGACGGTCGTTGCGCCAGGCGTGAATTCGGCTCAACCGCGCTGCGCCGAAAATCGGCGCTGCGATTGCCCTCTGTGGCCGGCGCGACACTGCCACAAGTTTTCCGGATTGCCGAATCGCCTGATGGGTGCGGTCGGACGTAGTCCGTCCTCTGCCCGCGCATGGCCGGAGCGAAGGTGGAGGTACGCCTAATCTGCGCTCTCCCAGATCTTTCCGATCACGCAATCTTGCGCATCACGCAAGTTTCGCTACCGTGGAGCCGTGGCATTCGTACTCGGCTTGCGCGAACGCAAGAAACTCGCCACCCGCGAGGCGCTCGGTTTCGCGGCGCTGCGACTGGCCGTGGAGCGGGGGCTGGACAACGTTCTCGTCGAGGACATCGCCGCGGCGGCCGGGGTGTCGCCGCGGACGTTCAACAACTACTTCGCGAGTAAGTACGAGGCCGTCTGCTCGGTGGCGGTGGACCGGGCCCGCCGGATCGCGGACGACCTGCGCGCCCGCCCGGTCGCCGAGCCGCTGTGGCCCGCGGTGATCCACGCCGTGCTGGCGGAATTCCGCGACGCCGAGCCACCCGATCCCGCCTGGACCGCGGGCGTTCGCCTGATCACCCGAGCGCCGCTGCTGCAGGGTGAGTACCGCAGATCCCAGGCGGTGATCGAGGGCGCGCTGGCCGAAGCCATCGCCGAGCGCACCGGCCGACCGATCGACGCCGACATGTTCCCGCGGATCATGGCCGGCGCTCTCACGGCAGCGCTGTGTGTGGCCATCGACCGATGGGCCGATGCCGATCCACCCGTTCCCGCGCTACCGGTCATCCGGGAGGCGTTGCGGCAGTTGTCCCTTCTCCCAGGAGCGTTTCCGATGGATGTCCCCACCCAGCACACTCTCGCCGTCCCCGGCGCGACCCTCTACTACGAGATCCGCGGCACCGGACCGCTGTTGCTGCTGATTCCCGGCGGCAACGGTGACGCCGCATCCTTCGACGCCGTCGCCGAGCGGCTCGCCGACCGCTACACCGTGGTCGCCTACGACCGGCGCGGCTTCACTCGCAGCCCCCTCGACGGACCGCCGCACGATCGCGTGATCACCGACGGCGCGGACGCCGCCGCGCTGCTCACGCACCTCACCGACCAGCCCGCCCACGTCCTCGGTAGCAGTTCCGGGGCGATCGTGGCGCTCGAATTGCTGCGCGCCCGGCCGGAACTGGTGCGCACGCTCGTGGCGCACGAACCACCGCTGGCCACGCTGCTGCCCGACGGCGAGAAGTGGCTGGCCTTCCTGGACAGCATCCACGAGCAGAGCAAGACCGAAGGCACCTCCGCCGCCATGGCCGCGTTCTCGGCGGGCATCGGCATGCGGCCCACGCCGCCTCCCCCGCTCGAACAGCTGCCGCCGGAAGCCGTCGCGACAGTCACCAGGATCCAGCAGAACTTGGTCTTCTGGATGGAACACGAGCTGAGACAGTATCCCCGGTACGCCCCGGACCTCGCGGCGTTGCGCGCGGCATCGGACCGGCTGGTACTCGGCGTCGGACGCGAATCGAGAGACACCTTTCCCGGACTTCCGAACGCCGTACTCGCGAAGGAACTCGGCCTGGACCTCGTCGAGTTCGCGGGCGACCACGTCGGCTATCGCATCGCCGCCGACGAGTTCGCCACGCAACTCGATCGCGTCCTGACCCGCGACACACCAGCCGCCGCGAACTAAGCCGACTGGCGCAGGGGATGCAGGGCGGCCAGCGCCCGCAGTGCGTCGGCGCGTGAGATGGGCTGGTCGTTCTCCAGGGCGGCCAGTTCCAGTTCGATCCAGTCGCGGATGAGCGCGGACATGGTCACGTTGCGCTGCTCGGCGGCCTTTTTGACCCGCTGGTGCAATTCCAGTGGGATGCGCAGCGACGTGGTGACGGTGACCGTGTCCTCGGCGCGCAACGGCGGGGGCAGCTCGGCCGCGTCGACCGGCGCGTCACTGTATTCCAGACCGGAGAGGAAGTCCCGGACGGCCTCCGGGTTCGTCGGATAGTCAGTCATCGGTGTGCTCCCAACGCTCGAGTTCGGCCACCTGGGCCTCGGTCATCTCGACCGCGCCCAGGATGTCCCACTGCCAGCCTTCGGTGCGGCGGACAGCGACGATGAGCGGCCGGCCCGCCTCGGTCCGGCCCCACACCGTCAGGACCGCGAGCTCGTTCCGGCCGTGCGCCTGCCGAGGCCATCGGCGGGCGCCCATGAGCACCTGCAGCACTTCACGCGGGTCGATTCCCACCAGCGACAACAGTGCCCACTCAGGCCAGTTATAACCCACGATCAGCGATAATACAAGTGTATTGCAAGGAAGCTCACCGCGCTCTCGCCCGGGACAGATTCCAGCTCTGCCAGCTGTCCTCGCCCAGGTCGGCGCGCAACCTGGCACGTACGTCCGCACGCAGCGGCTCGGGAAGCCGTTCGGTCGCGGGCATGATGTCCGGCGACAGCGTCACCAGGTATTCGGTGTCCAGCGCTTTGCCCCGCTGCCAGCGATCGATGTTCTCCTCGGCGATGAGTCGCTCCGGGTCCACCACGGCCAGCGCCAGCAAGGTCGCCATGGCGGTGCCGAGCACGGCGCGCGGCAACCATGCCCGGCGCAGTCGCAGCACCGCGACCAGGACCAGGATGTAGACCAGGCCGAGCCACAGTTCACAGACTTCCACCAGCAGGCGCAACACCGTGAAGCCGTAGGCTCGCTGATAGGTCCACATCCGGCCGAGCGCCGAGGCGACGATCACCAGCGCCAGCAGGCTCACCGCCGTGAGCAGACCGCGCAGCCACCACCGGTCGGCGGGCGTGTCCTGGGCCGCCCAGCGCAACACGACAACGAGCACCGCGAGGGTCAGGACGGTGACCGCCGACAGTTGCCAGAAGCCGGTGCGGGCGTACTCGGCGTAGGTCAAGCCCGACGTCTTCCGGACATGCTCGTCGCCGCCGAACAGCACGACGAACTGGGTCACGACGAAGGCCGCGAACAGGATCGCGAGCGCACCGACCGGCAGTGCCCATTCCGAACGGCGCAGTGTTCGCCCACCCGCGCGCGCGGTGGCAGGCGGCGGCGGGCCCGCGAGCACGAACAAGGCACTGACCGCACCGAGCGCGACCAGCGCGAACAGGACGATCCACCGCACCACCGAGGGGATGTCCAGGTCCGGCGTCACGGTCTCGAGCAGCGCGGCGAACATCGCGTCGGCGCTGCCGAGCAGCGGAACGAAGACCGCGAGCAGCGCGACGGTCACCGCCACCGACAGCCCGAGCCGCCGGGCCCGCGGCGTGTGCGAACCGCGCACCTTGGCGGTACCGGCGTACACCCACGGCACGGCGGAGACCGCCTCCAGGCCGAGCGCCAGGGTGTCGTAGAGGATGCCGTTCGCCGAGCGGCGTCCCACGACCGCCAGCGAACCGGCGACACACGCCGCGAGCACGCACAAGGCGAACAGCCAGCCCGCCGCGCGGACGGCGCCTACCGCGAGCAGGACGAGCGCGAGCGTCGCCCACCACGCGCGTCCCGCGAACCGCGCTCTTCGCGCGTAATGCGATGTCGCCGCCCACCCTTCGAGCGTTGGTTCCGCGTCCCCAGTGGTGTCTTCCGTCGTGCTCGCCACGTCCCTGCGGGCGTTCAGGTCGACGAGGACGACCGCCGTCACCGCGATCGCGGCGGCGAGAACCCAGCCGATGCCGGGCCGGTCCCAGTGGACGAGGATCGCCGCCGCCAGACCGGAGACGAGCGCGGCAGGCACCACGCCGGGAGGACAGACGACACGCCGCCACTTGGGTGGCCGCTGCCACGCAGTCGGGCGGCTTGGGAAAGGCTGGACGGACCCGCCGGTCGGTGTACCCGCAGCGGCGATGCCCGCCGTCCGCACCTCCGATCCGGCGACCGGTGGCTCGACCATCGCAGTCCCCGACGTTACTGTGGCGGAAGCATTTTCAGCGCTCCATGCGACAGAGTCCTGGGGTTCGGCCGTCGAGGCGGATTCGGGTTCGGGTTCGGGAGGCATGGTTCGTCCCTTCGATAGGCGTGCGGAATCACCCCGGAACCGTTCTGGTGGTCCGGGTCGGATGAGTGGCAGGTCAACGCCCGGGCAGAACGACCCGGATACGGGAGCCCGGCTCGGCGACCGCGATGGTGCCGCCGTGCAGGTCGACCACCCAGCGGGCGATGGCGAGGCCGAGCCCGGTGCCGCCGCCCGTGGTCCGGCCGCCCCTGGTGAACCGGTCGAATACCCGGGCGCGTTCGGCGTGCGGGATGCCGGGGCCGTCGTCGTCGACGTCGATGACGGCCTCGCCTTGCGAGACACGAACGGCCACGCGGACTTCCCCGCCCGCAGGTCCGTGGCGGGCGGCGTTGTCGAGCAGGTTGAGCAGCACTTGGTGCAGACGCGCACGGTCGGCGTACACGCGGGCGGCGCCGGGCAGCACGTCGGTGCGGAATCGCACGCCGCGCCCGAGCGCGGCGGTCATGACCTCCGCTTCGGCGACGACGTCGGCCAGCAGCGGCGCGATCGGCAACTCCTCGCGGTCGAGCGGGAAGGCGCCCGCTTCGATGCTGGAGAGATCGAGCAATTCGGACACCAGCAGGGTGAGCCGTTCGGTTTGGGCCAGTGCGGTGCGCAGGGTCGCCGGGTCGGGTTGGGAGACGCCGTCGACGAGGTTCTCCAGTACCGCCTGCAAAGCGGTGATGGGCGTGCGCAATTCGTGCGAGACGTTGGCGATCAGGTCGCGGCGTTGCCGGTCGGCCGCCGCGAGGTCGGCCGCCATCTGGTTGAACGCCTCGGCCAGTTGCCCGACTTCGTCCCGGGAACTCGCCCGCACCCGCAGGGTGTAGTCGCCGTGGGCCATCCGTTTCGCCGCCGCGGTCATCTCGCGCAGCGGCCTGGTGATGCCGTGGGCGAGGAACTGCGAAGTGAGCAGCGCGATCACCACCGCGGTGAGCGTGGTGCGCGGGGGCAGCCATCCGATCTTGAACCGGAAGAATCCGAACGCGACCCCGCCGGAGCACAACATGAGGATGGCGAGCTTCAGCTTGATCGACTTCACCGGGTCCAACGGCCGGGGCAGCAGCTCGGCGATCCGATCGCTCGCTCGGCGCACCCACCGCCGTTCGCCATATTCGGCTCCCCCGTCGAGTAATTCGCGTTCCACCTCCGGTGCGCTCTCGGGTTCGGTACTCATCGGGCATCCAGGGCGTACCCGACGCCGCGCACGGTGCGGATCAGGTCGGCGCCGAGTTTGCGACGCAACGCCTTGATGTGGCTGTCGACCGCGCGGGTGCCCGCCGCGTCGGACCAGTCCCAGACGTCTTCGAGCAGCCGCTCGCGCGCGAGCACCGTGCGCGGGCGGCGGGCCAGCCGGGCGAGCAGATCGAATTCCAATGGCGTGAGCAGGGCCTCGACTTCCGCGCGCCAGACCCGGCGCTGGTCGACGTCGATTCGCAGGTCACCGACCAGGATCGTCGCGCCGTCGCGGTCGGCGGCCCGGTCCAGCCGGCGCAGCAGCGCGTGCACCCGGGCCGCGAGCACGCGCAGTGAGAAAGGTTTCGTGAGGTAGTCGTCCGCGCCGACACCCAACCCGACGAGCTGGTCGGTTTCCTCGGCGCGCGCGGTGAGCATGAGTACGGGCACCGGGCGGCGCGCCTGAATACGGCGGCACACCTCCAATCCGTCGAACCCCGGCAGCATGACGTCGAGCACCACGAGGTCCGGTCCGACGGCCTCGGCGGCGGCGACGGCCGAGGGACCGTCGTGCGCCAGGTCGACGGTGTACCCCTCCGCCCGCAGGCGAGCCGCGACGGATTCGGCGATGGTCATCTCGTCGTCCACCACCAGGATCCGCCGTGCGGCCTGCGCCGGTGCGCTGTGTTCCATGCACCGAACCCTAGCCACCGGCTGTGGAGAGATCCTGGCTCGATTGTGGAGATTTCGTGTGCATCCGCGCGGGCGCGCCCGCGTTCAGGGCCGGGGCCACGGACGCTTGTCGATGCGTTCGATGTCGGTGTTGAACCGCTTCAGGAATTCGGCGAACGCGGCGATGTCCTGCGCCGTCCAGTTCGCCAGGACGTTTTCGAGAGCGCGGACGTTGTAGGCGCGTTCGGCGTCGAGCTGGCGCCCGCCCTCGGCGGTGATCCGGAATTTGCGCGCCATGCCGCCGTCCGGATCCGGAATACGTTCGATCAGACCGGCTCCGCGCATGGCGGTGGTCTGCCGGTGCAGCGTCGAAGTGTCCAGGCCGAAGGCATCGCTGAGTTCTCCCACGGACATCGGGCCCTGTACCCGCAGCCTGCTCAGCACCGTGTAGGCGCTGCGGTCGAGGTGGCCACGGCCCCGGCGGGCCTTGGCGCTGAGGCTGTGCCGCCCCAGCAGCATGGTCTCGAACTCCACCGAAGATACGGGCTTGTCCACACAACGCTCCTGCCGATATTCGCCAGCTACGGGCTCATCTCCGCACCTATACCACACTCCTGCGGCCCGACCAGCACATTTGCATAGTACAACTCTTGTGCATCATGCAATTCATATGTACTGTGCACAAGAATCGCAAGAGAGGGAGACCCGCGTGACAGCACCATCGGCAGCTCGGTCCGAGGGCATCGTCGGCGTACTCGCGGCGGCAGGCATCGTCGCCGCACTGATGCAGACCCTGGTGGTGCCGTTGATCGGGGACCTGCCCCGGATCCTGGACACCACACCGTCCAACGCGTCCTGGGTGATCACGGCGACGCTGCTCGCCGGCGCGGTGGCCACCCCGATCACCGGACGCCTCGGCGATCTCTACGGCAAGCGCCGCATGCTGCTGGCGTGCACGGTTCCGCTCATCGCCGGATCGCTGGTCTGCGCGCTGGCGAGTTCGGTGGTGCCGATGATCGCCGGTCGCGGCCTGCAGGGCATCGGCATGGGTGTCGTCCCGCTCGGCATCAGCGCGTTGCGGGACGTCCTGCCCGCCGAACGACTCGGCACGTCCATCGCGGTGATGAGCGCGTCGATGGGAATCGGTGGCGCGCTGGGTCTTCCGCTGGCCGCGGCGGTGGCCGAGAACGCCAGCTGGCGCGTGTTGTTCTGGGGCTCGGCGGTGCTGAGCGCTGGTGTCGCCACGCTGATCTGGCTGCTGGTGCCCGCCATCCCGGCACGCGGCGGCGGCGGTTTCGACGTTCCCGGCGCACTCGGTCTCGGCACGGCGCTGGTGTGCCTGTTGCTCGCGGTGTCCAAGGGCGCCGATTGGGGCTGGACGAGCGGAACCATCCTCGGCCTGTTCGCGGTCGCGGTCCTGGTCCTCGCGGTGTGGGGCTGGTGGGAACTGCGTACCGCGGACCCGCTGGTCGACCTGCGCGTGACCGCGCGCACGCAGGTCCTGCTGACCAACGCGGCCTCGATCGTGGTCGGGTTCGCCATGTACGCGCAGTCTTTGATCATCCCGCAGCTGCTGCAACTGCCGGTGGTCACCGGGTACGGCCTCGGGCAGTCCATGCTGGCGATGGGATTGTGGATGGCTCCCGCCGGCCTGGTGATGATGGCGGTCTCCCCGCTCGGCGCCCGGCTGTCGGCCGCGCGCGGGCCGAAGGTGACGCTCGCCGTCGGCAGCTTGGTGATCGCCCTCGGATACGGTTCGTCGGTCGTGCTGATGGGGTCGACCTGGGGGCTACTCGTCGTGACCTGCGTGTGCAGCGGTGGCGTCGGCCTCGCTTACGGCTCGATGCCCGCGCTCATCATGGGCGCGGTCCCGCTGTCGGAAACCGCGTCGGCCAACAGCTTCAACACCTTGATGCGCTCGATCGGCACCACGGTGTCGGCCGCGGTCGTCGGCGTCGTCCTCGCGCAGATGAGCACCCGCCTCGGTGGGCACACCATCCCCACCGAGGCCGGCTTCCGCACCGGATTGCTGATCGGTTGCGGTGTCGCGGTGCTGGCGGCGCTGATCGCGCTGGCCATTCCGGTTCGCAAGTCTGCCGCGACGCTGCCGGAGGCCGACCCCGAGCCCGCGGCCGCGCGCGCCTGAGCGCCGCGGCCCGCGCGGGGGTCAGGCGAACAGGCGGGCGACGAACGGAATGCTGTCGGACAGCGAAGCGGCCATCGTGGCGCTGTGATCCTTGCCCGGATACACGTGGACCTCGGGCCGGACGCCGTGCGATTCCAGATCGGTGACCAGCTTCGCGGTCAGGGGAGCCGGGACGTCGGTGTCGTTGGTGCCCTGCCCGATGAACAGCGGCCGGTCGTAGCCCGTGAGCGGAACGTCCATGACGGAGCGGGCGGTGGCGACGAAATCGCCGTCCGCCAGCGGGCGCGAGAACAACCGGTTGACCGAGATCCCTTGCGCCCGCTCGGCCAGCGGCTGGAAGCACAGCGATTCCGCGGCGGTGGCCAATTGCTTGCCGACCGGGCTGAGGTAACTGTCGAGATCGAAGCCCGGTCGCGCCGCCCGCAGTCCGTTCATGACATACGCGATATAGGCGGTGAGGTGCGAATTGTCGATCGGAGGGGCGTCGGGCCCGAGGAACGAGGCGGCCTCGACGACATTGGAGGCGGGGCCGGTGGCGACCGCGCCGCGGTAGTCCAGTTCAGGGGCGTACGCCGTGGCCAGCGAGGCGGTGAACACCGCGGCTCCGCCACCCTGCGACTGCCCGATGGCCACCCACTTCGACGACAGCGAATCCTCGACGGCGCGGGCCGCGCGCACCATGTCGATCCCGGCGTGCGCCTCGGCGCGTCCGTCCAGATACGCGTGCGGCCCCGGGGTGCCCAGACCGATGTAGTCGGTCGCGACGACGGCGTAGCCCTGGCGCAACCAGGTCGCCAGGTAATCCAGGTCGCGCTTGCTACGGCCGGCGGTCGACGGTGCGCATTCGTCGGCGAGGCCGACCGTCCCGTGCTCCCAGGACAGCACCGGCCAGCCACCGCTCGGCGGCGTCCCCGCCGGAACGAAGACCGCACCACCGGCCAGCGCCGGCCGGTCATCGGAGGTCCTGGTCCAATACGTCAGGCGGCGGGCCGCGCCCGCGCCCTCGATCCAAAGCTGTTCGGGCAGCGCCTCGTCGCCGGCGACCGCGCCCGGAGCCGCGCCCGGCCCCGTGGGGTCGGCCACGGCCGCCCCCACCGGCGGACCCGCGAAAAGCAATGCGGCCGCGGCCACGGTGATTCCTGCACGTCGCACCGACATGGCGCCACCTCTCGGTTCTCAAACTGGTGTCTCGTCGAGACACTGTAGCCCGATTTTCGGCTAATGTGTCACTTTGAGACACCAATGGGGATGACATCGCCGAGAGAGAATGCGGGGCATGACGGGTGTGAACGGTCCACGCGACCGCGAGAAGGCGCGGGTGCGGCGGGAATTGGTCGACGCGGCGCTGCGGCTGTTCGAGCTGCATGGGTTCGAGCAGACCACCGTGCAGCAGATCGCCGACGCGGTACAGGTCTCCCGGCGGACCTTCCACCGTCATTTTCCGTCGAAGCTCGCGGTGGTGTTCAGCCACGAGGAAGACCTCATGGCCCAGTTGCTCGCCGCCGTCGACCGACGCCCGGCGAGCGAATCGGTGCTGACCGCGGTGCGCGCGGCGCTGCGCGACTTCTTGCTCGACGAGCGGGACGCACCGTCGCGCGACCGCCAGGCGGAGACCGCGCGCCGAGCCAGGCAGCTGCTGGTCGGCAATCCGGAATTGCGCCGGGAGAACTTCATCGGGGCGCTGGGACGCCAGCGCGCGATGGCGCTGAACTTCGCCGCCCGCGCCGGGCTTCCCGCCGATGACCTGCGACCGCAGCTCACTGCCGCGGCCTGTTTCGCGGCCTTCGGTGTCGGCCTCGATCACTGGATGATGGGAGCGGACCACTCGATCCCGGCCTTGCACCGGGTCCTCGATCGCGCGATCGCGTCGCTCCAGCGGGGCATCGACATCCAGGGCGCCGGCTGAGCGCGCGCCGGATCGGCACAGCCCGCGCCGCAACCTGTTTCAATCGGTCGCATACCATCGCGAAGGTGATCACGGTGGCCACTTGGAACGTCCTGCATCGCGTCCACGCCGAGAACTGGTACGAGGACGTCGCCACCCGCTGGCCGGACGAGGGCGCACGGATCGCCGAAGTCACCGCGCGGGTGGCCGAACGCACCGAGCGGATCATCGCGTTACAGGAGGTCAGCGGCGATCAACTGGCCAGCCTGCGAATGGCGCTGCCGGATCGAACCTTCCACGCGATGCGGTATCAGCGGTTGCCGACGCCGCGGCGCATGCCCAGCTCCTTACTCGACGGCGGGGAGTACCTGGTGGTGCTCACCGCGGAGCCGAGCAGGGAGGTGACCGCCGAATCCTTCGCACACGACCACGGCAAGGGCGCCCTCGTCGTCGACGTCGGCGGGCTGACGGTGATCGCCACCCATGTCACCGGCGACCGGCGGCGCACCGACCAGCTCGCCCGCCTGGCCGAACTCGCCACCGATGCCCCGGAGGACGCCGCGGTGCTGCTGGGTGACTTCAACATCGACCGCGCCACCGTCGCCGCCGGGTTGGGTGACCACTTCATGGTCGCCGAACACGTCGCGGGTGGGCTGCCCACCCGCCCGCGTTCCTCGGGAACGAAGTCGCAGCACATCGACCACGTGGTGGTCCACGGCGCGACCGTCACGGCGGCGTCGGTCGACGACATCGGCGGGGTGTCCGACCACAATCTCGTCCACGCGAGCGTCATGGTGTGAGTCGGCCGGGGTCCGCGTCGGTGCCGTCGTGCTGCCGATGCCGGGCGGGCCACGAGTTCGGTGCCGCGGCGATTCCGGTCGACCCGTGCCGGAGGTCGCAACGGAAGTTCCGGAAAGCGGGGATGCCACGGCATGATCGGCGAGTTCGGGGAGGGAGCCGGGATGTCCGCGGTCGCGAAATCTCCCGCGCACACAGCGGGTTCCGCAGCGGCGGCGCGTCTTCGACCGCACTGATTCGTTGCCGTGTCACGTGCGCCGCAACAGCACCCGGACTGGGTCACGCCCAGGTCCCGAATTCCGGGCAGCACGAACGACCTCGGCGCGTACGACGAACGTCGTCACCCGCCCGCGGCAGAGATACTCCACGCCAGAACGATTCGGCTCCGGTCTGTGGCCGGGACCCGTCGAGTCGAGTTCGGCGCGCGGGTCCGTCGGGCATCCGATCTGGCACCACCCCGCGCTACGACGGGCGGTAGTATGAGTCGGTGCGTAATCCGACGGTAGTGGCGGCGCGGCTGCGCGGCGCGTTCGTCGGATCCGCGGCCGGGGCGGTGAGCATCGCCGCGCACGCGCTCGGCGGCGGTGCGATGGCACCCGGCGCTGCGCCGATCGCCCTGCTGATCGCCGCGTGCGCGGCGGTCGGCGTGCTGGCCGGTGTGCGACCCCACCGGCACGGGCTCGGCGAGATGATGGCCACGCTGGCGGTGGCGCAAGCTGTCGCGCATTTCGCGTCCACCCTGTCGGCCGCTCATCACCACGACGCGGGCGCGACCTCGGTCATGCTCGGCACGCATCTCGCGGCCGTCCCGCTCGGCGCGCTGCTCATCCGCGCCGCCGAACACGCTGTCGTGCGCGCGGTTTCCGATGTGCGCCACACGGTGCGCGTGCTCGGTGAAGGCCCCAGCGCGCCGGCCCGGATCGGCTCGCCCGCGTTCGGGCATGTTCTCCCCCATCCGCGCCGCCCGCTACTGAGTTCGGGCCCCGGCTTGCGCGGCCCGCCAACGATCCGCTGACCCCTACATCGCGCCGACGAGCATCGCCGAAGTGCCAGCCGCGCTCGACGACTTTGCCGACGATGCGCTTCGGATCATGGCTGCCCGCTCCGGCTCGCGAATGCCGTTCCGACCTCGGGAATCACGGCGGTACAGCGCCGGAGAATCGACTCGCCGTGAACCGGATTGCGAAGCGGGCGTTTTCGGCGCCTCGCAGTGCGGCTTCAGGGCCAGATCGGCTGCCGCCGACTCGGATACCCGGCCTCGTCGCGGCGGGCCGGATGTGACGTGTCCACCGACCGCACCCGAGTGACCCGGGCCCGCCGACGGATCGGTCGATGCCCGGAACTCCCGAGGCCTTCGTCAGCGCGCACCATACCGAATCTCACGACTTGCGGAGTTCTCATGACCGTCAACCTTTCCGTCGCACCGCGCACCGCTCGCCTCCTGCGTGGCGCGCTCGCCGCCGCGGCGGTGCCCCTTCTGCTGACCGCGTGTTCGTCGGCCGACAAGACCGGCACCGTCGCATCCGCCGATGCGGTGACCGTCTCCGACCAGTGGGTCAAGGCCGCCGACAGCGGGATGTCGGCCGCGTTCGGCGACCTGACCAACAGCGGCGACACCCCGCGCACCATCGTCTCGGCCACCAGTCCCGCCTCCGGCCGGATCGAGTTGCACGAGGTGGTCACCGACGCGAACGGCACCAAGGCGATGCGGCCCAAGCCCGGCGGCTTCGTCGTTCCGGCGCACGGCCGCACCCAGCTGCGGCCCGGCGGCGACCACATCATGTTCATGGACCTGCACGGGCCGCTGCGCACGGGGTCGGAGACGTCGGTCACGCTGACCTTCGACGACGGCTCGACCACCACCTTCACCGCTCAGGTGCGCGACTTCGCGGGCAACCAGGAGAATTACGCGCCCGATCACACGGGCGGCGAGGCACATGCAGGCGCGCAGACCCCCGCGCACGGTGGCTGACCGCAACGAACCGCGTCCCGCACGGATCAACCGGCGGCGTCTGCTGGGCGGCGGAGCCGCCGCGGCCGGCGTCGCCGGTGTCGGGCTCGGCGCGGCCGCGCGTACCGGACGGCGGGAATCCGGTCCCTCGGCCCGGGAAGCGACGGTGCCGTTCTACGGCCCGCACCAAGCCGGGATCGACACCCTCCCGCAGTCGCACGCGGCATTCGTCGCCTTCGATCTGCGACCGGGTGTTCGGCGCGAGGACCTCGTCGGACTGCTGAAGATATGGACCGGGGACGCCGCCCGGCTGACCGAGGGGCGGCCCGCGCTCGCGGACACCGAAGCCGAACTCGCGCTGCGCCCGGCGCGGCTCACCGTCACGGTGGGTTTCGGGCCCGCGGTGTTCACGGCGGCCGGGCTCGAGCATCGCAGGCCGTCGTGGCTGCGGCCGTTGCCCCCTTTCGCCATCGACCGGCTCGAATCCGCCTGGACCGGAGGCGATCTGCTCCTGCAGATATGCGCCGAGGAGGCGACCACGGTGTCACACGCGGTGCGTGTGCTGTGCCGGAGCGTGACCTCGCTGGTCACCGTGCGCTGGGTGCAACGCGGATTTCGCGATGCCGCACCAGGCCGGACACCGCGCAACCTGATGGGCCAGGTCGACGGCACGGTGAACCTGGCGCCCGGCACACCGGAGTTCGCCCGTCTGGTGTGGGACGACGGGGCCACGCAGCCCTGGCTGCGCGGCGGAACCTCGTGCGTACTGCGGCGGATCGCGATGACGCTGGACACCTGGGACCGGATCGACCGAGAGGAAAGGGAACTCACCGTCGGCCGCACCATCGCCGACGGCGCGCCGCTGACCGGAACCGGCGAGTTCGACGAGCCGGACTTCGCGGCCGTCGACGCGAACGGGATACCGGTCATCCCACCGTCGTCGCACATCGCTCGCGCCCATCACACCCACGACGGCGAGCGTTTCCTGCGGCGCGGCTACAACTACGACGACGCCCCCACGCCGGGCGGGACCTCCAACTCGGGTCTGCTGTTCGCCGCCTTTCAGCGGGACGTGGACACCCAGTTCCTTCCGGTCCAGCGTCGGCTCGCGGAATTCGACGCGCTCAATGTGTGGACCACACCCATCGGTTCCGCGGTGTTCGCGATCCCGCCCGGGGTCGCGTCACCGGGCGGCTATCTCGGGCAACCGCTGTTCGAGGCGTGAGAAGTGTTCGGCGCCCATGCGGCGCCGGACACCTCAGGTCCACAACACGGCCACCAAGACGTTCACGATCGCCAGCACGCCCGCGGCATCGGTCAGCCACGGCACCGGCTTGCCTCGCTTCTCATCCGCGTGCCCGATCTCCGCGAACGCCGCCACCGCCACCGCGACGACCAGCTTCACGCCGATCTTCACCATGTTCGGGTCCTTGCCGAGCGAATCGATCGACTCGGCCATGCCGACCAAGATCAATCCGGTGACCACCTGCAACCGCGCACCCCAGACCATCACCTCCGAGACCCGAGGCCGCCCCGCCACATAACCACCCACTACCGCCGCCATGCCGAGCAGGTGAGCGACGACTACGACGTTGTAGATCAACTCTGACACGTTCACGCAGCAAACTTGCCATGGTTCGGGCGCGAGTGCACTTCGCGATTTCGCTGCCCGATGGGACGAACTCGCCCGCACCGGTGCAGCGCACTCGAAGAGCTCGGTCGCCGAACTACGTCGCGTACAGCGTCACCTGACGGATGTGGCGGGGATGCCGCACGACCCGGCAGTGGACCACACGACTTGCATCACACCTGCTCGAAGGACGAACCACATGGTCGAAATCCGACGCGTCGCACACGGCGGCGAACCACCAAGACTGTCACCACAATCGCGGCCGCAGTCGCCGCGGGCGGACCCGCCGCCGCGACCCTACCGAAGCGAACTGCCGGGCCGGCTACGACACCGACCAGCCCGCGGAGAGACGTCGGCGTCCGTGTAGCGACACGACCGGCCGCGCGACTATCGTGACGAGTCGATCTGTTGGTGGACTTGGCTTTTCACCCCACGGTGGGAGTATTCGAGGTTGACGTATGAGCAGTACATCGGCCACTGTCACGCTCGACCGGCTGCGCCGGGATCTGCGCGAATTCGCGCGCTTGGCCGAAGCGCGTTACGACCCCGCGGTGGTGGATCCGGCGCTGGACGCTCTCGCCGATCTGTGGACCGGCTCGGTGGTCGGTGTGCGCACCACGACCCATCCGGTGCCCGAGCGCGAGGTCAACGCCAGAGTGCAGCACTCGGGCCCACCGGCAGAACTGGTCGAGACCCTGCGCGGTGCCGGACTGATCACCTTCACCGGACATCCCATGGAGCGATTGCTGGCGGAGGTCTGTGCCGAGGTCCCGGCGGGATCGGCCGTTGACCTGTCCCTCACCGGTGGTGTGCAGAAGGTCTGGCTGTTCTTCGCCGATGTCCTCGAGGTCGAGCGGATGCTCGCGTTCCCGGGGATTCCGGACGCGGCGCGCTCGCACGCCGAGCACTTGACCCGCTACGGCGGCAAGGTCGGCATTCTGGCGCTCGATTTCGCCAGTCGCACCATGAACTTGTACTCCCAGGTGCTGCCGCCCGGTGCGATCACTTCCGACGACATCGCCGCGATCCTGACCGACCTGGATTTCGTCGCGGCCACCGACGAAGAACTGACGCTGTTCGACGGCACATTCAACGTCTACCGCACCTTCTCTTGGACCTCGCCGCGCATGCGACGCATCTGCTTCCCGCAGCGTTATCAGGAATCGAATTTTCCGCGCGACCTCGATCCGGTGCTGGCCCGTTTCGTCGACGGGGCGCCGCGCGCCTTCGAAGGGCCACGCGGCTTCACCCTCTACGCCGCCTACGGCCCGCACTCGCGGTACTACAAAGTGCAAGCCGAATACACGACCGTCCATCGTGCCGTCATCCCCGGCGGCGGCGCCGCGCCGCGAGCGAAATAGGCGCGGCTCGTAGTGGCCGCCGCTGACGAAGATGGCCTCGAGGTGCGGCGGACGTTCGGCCGCGGCGAGCACCTGCATCGAGTGCGCGCAGACGATGGCGCCGTCGACCGGGCGCACACGTTCGTGACGTGACCTCGAGCCGTGCGCACGCCGAGGCGGGGTGATCCACGCGACAGTACAATCTGGAATGATTCCAATAAAGTCGGAGTTGTTCTCCGTGAAGACCACGAGAGGAGTGCAACCATGACTACCGCACACAAGACTCAGCACCGAACCAATCGCCGTCTCGCCGACGAGGTCCGCAATTTCACCGGTTCACCCCGCCTGGCCGCGGATCTGCAGCGCGTTCTCGTCGATCTCGTCGAACTGCACTTGCAAGGCAAGCAGGCCCACTGGAACGTCGTCGGCGCCAACTTCCGCGATCTCCACCTGCAACTCGATGAGCTCGTCGATGCGGCACGGGAGGGCAGCGACACCATCGCCGAGCGGATGCGAGCCCTCGACGTGGTCCCCGACGGACGCTCCGACACCGTCGCCGCGACGACGAGCCTCCCGCCGTTCCCCGCCCAAGAGGTGAACTCCGCCGACGTCGTCGACTTGATCACGACCCGCACCTACGCGGCGATCGACACCATCCGTGACGTGCACGACGCGGTGGACGCCGAGGATCCGAGCACCAGCGATCTGCTGCACCAGATCACCGCGTCGCTGGAGAAACTGGCGTGGATGATCAAGTCGGAGAACCGCAAGGTCTAACGCACGAGCGCCATACGCCGAGTGGAAGCACCCGCCGTTCCGTTCCAGGGGTCCGAGCGCGATCATTGAGGCGTGCACGACCTGATCCGCTCGGTGTGGCACGAGCCGCACGCCCCCGACGCTCCACCTCGGTCATGGCGGGATCGGGCGCTCGTGGGAACGTTCATCGCGCTCGCGGTTCTCGAAGGTTCGCTTCGACAAGACATCTCGCACCGGTCCGTGTGGATCGCGGTCGCGGTCGCGATCATGCCCACGCTGTTGTGGCGCCGGAGCCGACCACTGGCGATGGTCGGCATCGCCTTCGTCGGCTCGACCTCGGTGACGGTGCTGCTGGGTGGCGATCAGTCGGACATCGCCGCCATGGGGGCGATGCTGCTGCTGCCGTACGCGTTGTACCGGTGGGGGTCCGGCCGCGACATCGTGATCGGATCGGCGATCGTCTTACCCAGTGCGGGCATCGCGATGCTGACCGGTGGCCTCCCCGCCGCCGATGCCGCCGGGGGGATCTTCGTGCTGTTCGCGGCCGTCGCGCTGGGCCTGGCATTCCGGTACCGGGCACGGGCGAAGGCTCGGGAACTCGATCAGGTCAAGCTGGTCGAACGCGAACGACTGGCCCGCGATCTGCACGACACCGTCGCGCATCACGTGTCGGCCATGGCCATTCGCGCCCAAGCCGGTCTGGCGCTCGCGGAGTCCACGCCCGGCGCCGCCGTCGACGCGCTGCGGCTGATCGAGGCCGAAGCCGCGCGCACGCTCGCCGAGATGCGCGCCATCGTGCGTGTGCTCCGGCGAGACCAGCCGATCGACGAGGGGGACCGCTCGCCCAATCCCGGCATCACCGATTTGGAACAGCTCGCCGGTCCCACCGGCAACGGTCCTTCTGTGGAGGTGGAGATCAGTGGGGATGTCGCCGATCTGCCCGCGACGGTAGGCACCGCGATCTATCGCTTGGCCCAGGAGTCGATCACCAACGCGGTGCGTCACGCCCGGCACGCCACCCGCATCGACGTGCGTGTCACCACCGACGACACCGCGGTCCGGCTGCTCGTACGTGACGACGGCGACGGCGGTCCCGCACGCCCGGCCGGATCTCGGGGTTACGGGCTGGTCGGCATGTCCGAGCGCGCCGACCTGCTCGGCGGCACCTGCGCGGCGGGCCCGAACTCCGACCGCGGGTGGACCGTGACGGCGGTGCTGCCCCGGCAGGGTACGGCGACATGACCGCAGGCGAGCCGATGACGCCGAACCTGCGGGTGGTCGTCGCCGACGACCAGGAGATCGTCCGCACCGGACTGATGATGATCCTCGACGCCCAAGCGGGTATCGAAGTCGTCGGCGCGGCCGCGGACGGGGCGCAGGCCGTCCGGCTCGCTCGCGATCTGCGTCCCGATGTGTGCTTGTTCGATATCCGCATGCCGGGCGTCGACGGCATCGAGGCCACCCGCCTGCTCGCCGGGCCTGCCGTCGACGACCCTCTCGCCGTGGTCGTCATCACCACCTTCGACCTCGACGAGTACGTTTACGCGGCGCTGCGTGCCGGCGCACGCGGATTCCTGTTGAAAGAGGCCGGACCCGCGATGCTCGCGCAGGCCGTCCATGCCGCCGCACGAGGCGACGCGCTCATCGCCCCGAGTATCACCGCGCGTCTGCTCACCGCCTTCGCAGGCACCGGACGCGCCGCATCGCCTGCCCGGCCCGCCATGGAACTCACCGAGCGCGAAGAGCAGGTCCTGGCCACTGTGGCCCGGGGGCGAACCAACAACGAGATAGCCGCGGAGCTGCACATCAGCCTCAGCACGGTCAAGACCCACATCGCGAGCCTCATGGCCAAACTCGGCGCGCGCAACCGGGTGGAACTCGTCATCTGGGCCTACGAGACCGACCGCGTCGGGCGCTGACCGGAGCACCTCGGCCGAAAGTATCAGCGGACCACGTTCTATCGGCCGACTCGGATCGAACCGCTCGTCCGATGTGGTCCGTCGGCTGGTTCGCCAGGATGGACGCACCACCGACGCCGCTCGCGGCCCGGCGTGACCATTCGAGGGAGAAAACCATGTCGGCATCGACGAACGCGACCACGCCCGAACGCGACGCCACGATGAAGGCGATCGTCCAACGCGGCTACGGTTCACCGGAACAGGTACTCGCACCGGACGACATCGCCCGCCCCACTCCCTCCGACGACGAGGTCCTGGTCCGCATGCGCGCCACCAGCGTGAATACTCCGGACTGGCTCGCGGTGACCGGTGTGCCGTACCTCCTCCGACTGGAGTTCGGACTCCGCCGGCCCGCGACGCCGGTGCGCGGAAGTGACATCGCGGGAACCGTGGAGGCCGTCGGAAAGAACGTGACCGGCTTCCGGCCCGGCGACGAGGTTTTCGGTTCGCTCTGGGACAACAGCGCGAAATCGCGGGCAGGCACGTTCGCCGAATTCACGGTGGTACCGGCGTCCCAGCTGATCGGCAAACCCACCGAACTGTCGTTCGCGGAGGCCGCGGCGTCGGTCATGTCGGGCATCACGGCGCTGCTGGCCATGCGCGACGTGGGCCGGGCCGGGCCGGGGAAACGGGTCCTGATCAACGGCGCGTCGGGCGGTGTCGGAACGCTCGCGGTGCAGATCGCAAAGTCACTCGGCGCTCAGGTCACCGGCGTGTGCAGCACCGACAACATCGAGCTCGTGCAGTCGTTGGGCGCCGACCACATCATCGACTACACCCGGGAGGACTACACCCGCGGCACACAACGCTACGACGTGATCCTCGACAACGTGTTGAACCATCCACCCGCCGCGACAGCCGAGCTGCTGACACCCACCGGAATACTCATCCCCAACAGCATCGGGAGCGCCAGAGGACTTTTCGGGAGCCTGCCGAGGATCGCCCGAGCGAAGATGATGGGTTGGGGTTCCACCGACGTCCGCACCGTCACCTGCCTCCCCGGCCAGGACAATTTGAACGATCTCGCCGCGCTCTTGGTGTCCGGCGACGTCAAGGTGATCATCGAGAGGGCCTATCCCCTCGGCGAAGCCGCGCACGCGGTCGCCCACATGCTCGGACACCACGCCAGAGGCAAGATCGTCATCACCGATTAGCCTGCCCGGCGACCGCGGTCCAGCCTTCGCCGCACCTGTATCGGAGAGGCCTGGTTGGTCGAACCGCGCTGTCGGCGGAGTGGCTTGTGCGCCACCGGGGAAGTTGCTCAGCCACCCGTGAACTCGGGGGGTCTGCGCTCCAGCACGGCCGCGACGGCCTCGCGATGGTCCTCGGTGTGATGCGCGGCGGCCTGCATGGCCGCCGACAGCTCGAGCAGGCTTTCCAAGGTCTGGTGTGTTCCTTCGCGCAGCAGCCGCTTGGTCATTCGCAGCACATGCGGCGGATTGGCGCACACGCGGGCAGCGAGCCGGTGGGCCGCGTCCAAGAGTGCGCCGGGCTCCACCACCTCCGAGACCAACCCCCAGTCGAGTGCGGTGTGCGCGTCGATCGGCTCACCGGTGAACGCCATTTCACAGGCCCTGGCCATGCCGATCGCCCTGGGCAGCAGCCAAGCTCCGCCGTCGCCGGGGACCAGGCCGATCTTCACGAAGCTCTCGGCGAACACGGCGGTGGCAACGGCGATCCGCAGGTCGCACAGCAGGGCCAGGTCGCAACCCGCGCCGATGGCCGGGCCGTTGACGGCGGCGATGGTGGGTATCTCGCAGTGATACAGCGCTCTCGGGATCCGCTGAATCCCGTGACGGTATTCCTGACGTAGCCGCGCCGGTGTGCCGCCGAACATTCCGGCGCGGTCGCGCATGTGCTTGACGTTGCCGCCGGAGGAGAACGCCGAGCCGGCACCGGTGAGGATGGCCGCCCGGAGGCTGTGGTCCCGGTTGGCCGCCGCCACCGCGTCCTCGAGGGCGCTTATGGTGTCCGCTTCGGAGATCGGATTGCGGGCTCGCGGGTTGTTCAGGGTCCAGACGACCACATCGCCGGTCCGGTCGATCAGGATCGGGTCACTCATCGCGACCTCCGGACGCCGACTCGGACAGGACGATTCGCACATCCACCGGCGTGAGGTCGTGCCCGGACGCGATCACCGGATTGAGATCGAGTTCGGCTATCTCCGGGTGCGCGGCGACGAAATCCCCGATGCGCACGAGGAATCGCGCGAGCCCGTCACGATCGACCGCAGGAAGGTGCCGGTAGCCGTCGAGCATGCGGGAGGCGATGGTCTCCTCGATCATCTCGTGAGCTTCCGATTCGGTGAGGGGGACGGCTCGGAACGCGACATCCCGGACCGCCTCGACCAGCACCCCACCGGTGCCGAAAGCCAGCACCGGCCCGAAGATCGGATCCCGGGTCGCGCCGACGAGCAACTCCACACCAGCGTCGGCCATGGGGGTCACGATCATTCCGTCGATCCTGGCGTCGGGCACCTTCGCGGTCACCGCGTCGACAATGGAGTCGGCGTTCTCGGTCGCGGTGGAGGCCACCACTCCCAGCCGGACGCCACCGACGTCCGACTTGTGGATCACCTGTGCTGAGACGACTTTCAGTGCACACGGTCGCCGGTACGCGGCGACTGCCGGAGCCACCGCATCCACGTCGCGCGCGAAGGTCCACATGCCGACCTCCACTCCCCCGTCGGCCAGCACCCGCCGCGCGGTCGGCTCGTCGAGGATCCCCGAACCCGGGATGGGCGGGGCGGGCGGCGGCAGTGTCAGCGGGGAGCGCCGGGCGCGTTCGGCCATCAGGCGGCCGCGCCGGTGCAGAGCCGCCGCCGCTCGCACGGCGTGCTCGATCGAGCCGAGCACCGGTACGCCGCCGGCGCGCAGCCGGTCGTGATTGGCGATATCGAGACCGGCGTAGCAGCTCTGGACCACCAAGGGCACATGGTATTCGGCCGAAAGCGCGAGCAAGACGCCCGCCGTCGCGTCTTCGCTGTCGCGCAATCCCGCGTCGAAACGCAGGTGGTAGCCACCGAACAGCCCGATGATCAGCACGAGGCCGACCGCGGGATCGCGCATGAGGATCTCGGCGGCTTCGGCGAAGACCATCGGGTCGGTATCGGTGGCGCCGGCCACATCGACGGGGCCCGAAACTGCGGCCGCCGTGCCGAGCACTTTCCGCAATTGTTGCCGGGTGTGCTCCGCGAGCCGCGCGGATTCGATCCCGTGCGCGGCCAGGCCATCCGCCGCCAGTGCGGCGTGTCCACCGCCGTCGCTCAGAATCGCGACCGTGCGCCCCGGGGTGATCGGAGCACACACGGCGAGGGCTCCCGCGACGACCGCGAGTTCGTCGGAGCGATCGACCAGTTCCACCCCGGCTTGGCGCAGGACGGCGGTCGCCACCGCGTCCGAGCCCGCTATCGAGCCGGTATGCGAGGCCGCGGCGCGCCGGCCCTCCTCCGAGCGGCCGCCGCGCAGCAGGACGACGGGCGTGTCCGGCACGGTCCGAGCGGCCGCCACCAGGAACGACCGCCCGTCGGCGAATCCCTCGGAATGGATCGCCACGACACCGGTTTCCGGATGACGGGCGAGTTCGACCAGGCATTCGTCGTAACGGACATCGGCTTGGTTGCCCAATCCCACGTACGCGTGAAAGCCGGGACCTCTGAGGACGTTGTTGTCGTTCACCAGCGACAACAGCATGTTCCCGCTCTGCGTGATGACGCTGATCGGTCCGCGCGGAACACCCTGCAGCCCCACCAGATTCGCACCCGAAGTGAGGTTGAGCAGGCCGGAGGTGTTGGGACCGATGACGCGAATGCCGGTCTCGTCGATCGCGGCTGCCAGCTCGGCGGCGAGATCGGCGCCGTCCACGCCGATCTCACCGAAACCGTTGGCGAGCACCACTGCTCCGGCGATGCCCGCGGTCGCGCATTCACGCAACACGCCGGGCACGGCTGCGGCGGGCAGGGCGATCAGCGCGACGTCGGCGCCGGGAGGAACCTGATCGAGCGATGCGCAGACATCCAGGCCGAGTATTTGCACGGCATTGGGATTGACCGGGTAGACGGGGTTTTCGTAACCGGCCTCTTGTAGAGCGCGAATGGCCTGGTGACCACGCTTCGCCGGGTCGGAAGACGCACCGACCACCACGACGGAGCGTGGATCCAACAGACGTTCGAGCGCGGTGCGGACCGAGGCGTCGAGTGTGGGCACGTCACTTCCCTTCGAACACAGGGGTGCGGCGTTCGGCGAACGCCGCGACGCCCTCGGCCCAGTCCCTGGTCGCCATCAACTCCAGGATCTGGCGCGGCTCACCGGCGAGCGCGACTTCCAGGGGATCGTCACGGCGCAGCGCGGCCTTCATCCGCGCCAGCGACAACGGCGCTTTCCCCGCCAATGCGTCGGCGAGTCCGCGCGCCGTATCGAGAAGGACGTCACCGGGCACCGACGCGTAGGCCAAACCCCACTCGAATGCTTGTGTGCCGGTGCAGCGCTCGCCGAGGACGAGCAGATCGGTGGCGCGGCGCAGACCGACCAAACGCGGTAACCGATGGGTGACTCCGCCGCCGACGAACGTCCCGATGCTCACCTCGGGGAAACCGAGCTGCGCGTCCTCGGCCATCACGAGGAAGTCCGCGCTCACCGCCATTTCGGCGCCTGCGCCCAGCGCGTATCCGCCGACGGCGGCGACGACCGGCGTGTCCATTCGCTGGATCTGCTCGCACGCCCGCTGGGCGAGATCGAGGTAGTGCGCTTGCTCGGTGGGCGTGCGGGAGCCGGCGTGATGCGCCTTCAGGTCGGCGCCGGCACAGAACGCGCGGCCCGCACCGTGCAGCACCACGCAGCGCACCGCCGGATCGGAATCGGCGACCACCAGATGGCCGATCAACGCTTCGTAGAGCTCTTCGCTGACCGCGTTGAGCCGTTCCGGACGGTTCAACGTCAGCGTCGCTATCGGACCGGACCTGCTCACCAGCACCATGGACATTCGCTCA
This sequence comes from Nocardia sp. NPDC047038, assembly GCF_040644075.1. Classification (NCBI taxonomy): domain Bacteria; kingdom Bacillati; phylum Actinomycetota; class Actinomycetes; order Mycobacteriales; family Nocardiaceae; genus Nocardia; species Nocardia sp. NPDC047038. Next base: position 50,946 of record NZ_JBEYVQ010000019.1, read on the forward strand.
TCTCCTCCTGCTCGGGTCGACGTCACACTATGCCATAGCAGTTGCATTCCCATCTCTGAATGCAAATCGATTTGCACGCACGGGGGCGCGGGTGTTGCATGACCGACCATCAGTTACCCGGGTCACAGCCCACGGTCCTTGGGAGGCATCGTGCCCACCTCAATTCCCCCTACGCGAAATCTCCAGCACACCATCACCACTCGTCAGCTCACGATGATCGGGATCGGCGGCGTCATCGGCGCCGGGTTGTTCGTCGGCAGCGGCACCGCGATCGCGGCCGCCGGACCCGGCATTGTCCTGGCCTATCTGCTCACCGGCCTGGTCGTGATCCTGGTGATGCGCATGCTGGCCGAACTGGCCACGGCGCGCCCGGAGACCGGTTCGTTCTCGAGTTACGCCTCACGCGAACTCGGGCCATGGGCCGGACTGTCGGTCGGCTGGGTGTACAGCTACCACTGGTCGGTGACGGTCGCTTTCGAGGCCGTCGCCGGTGGCGCGATCGCCAACCAGCTGGCGCCCGCGGTGCCCGCCTGGGCGTTCGCCCTGCTCTTCCTGAGCGCCCTGACCGGAGTGAACTTGGCCGCGGTGAGCTCGTTCGCGCGTTTCGAGTTCTGGTTCGCCTTGATCAAGGTCGCCGCGATCGTCGTCTTCATCGGCGTCGGCATCGCGGCGATCTGCGGCGCGTTCGCCCACTACACCGCACCGGGCACGACGAACCTGCTGGGACGAGGCGGGTTGCTGCCCAACGGATTCACTCCCCTGCTGGCCGCGTCGCTGACGGTCTTCTTCTCCTACTTCGGCACCGAATTGGTCACCATCGCCGCCGGTGAGGCCGACGATCCGGTCAACGCCGTGCGGGCGAGCATGCGCAGCGTCGCCGGGCGCATCCTCGTCTTCTACGTGGGCTCGATCCTGGTCGTCGTGACCTTGCTGCCGTGGGACAGCGCCGAGATCACCGAAAGTCCGTACACCGCGGTGCTGAATCTGCTGGGGATTCCCGGCGCCAGGACCATCATGAACCTGATCGTGCTCACCGCGGTGCTGTCGTGCCTGAACTCGGGGCTCTACTCCGCGTCGCGCATGCTGTTCGCGCTGTCCCAACGCGGAGAGGGGCCGCGACCGCTGGGCCGCGTCACCCGCTCCGGTGTGCCGACGGCCGGGGTTCTCGCCGCCGCGAGCGCCGGATTCCTGGCCGTGGCCGCGAACTACTTCCTGCCCACCGGAGCGGTTTTCAGCTTCCTGCTCAGCTCGTCCGGCGCCGTCGCGGTGGTGGTCTACCTGTGCATCTGCGCCACGTACATCGCCGGCCGACGCAACCGCGCCGCCGTGGAATCCGCCGCGCCGGCCGTACGGATGTGGGGGGCTCCCTATCTGCCGTACCTGGTCTTGGTCACTCTGCTGGGCATCGTGGTGGGGATGGTGTTCGGTTCCGATACCCGAACGCCGCTGGCGCTCACCCTGGTGGTCACGACCCTGGCCGTCGCCGCGGGCCTGCTGCACCAACGTCGCGCCGACCGGGTCGCGGCGATGACGCCGGTGAAATAGCCACCGGCAGAACAGGTTCAGACGCCGTCGGCGGCGTATACGCCGAATTCGCCCAGCAGTCTCTCCTCCTCCAACAAGGTCTCGCGGACCTCACGGCCGAGGAGGTGCGCCACCGCGCCGGACAACGCCTGGACGATCGACGTGAAGGCGGTGATCGAGCGCAGCACGCTCGCGCTCGACGCCTCGACGTAGAAGGTCTCGTGCGCCGCCGCCGCCAGCGGCGAGGCCGGGGTGTCGGTCAGGGCCACGACGTGGGCGCCACGCTGGCGAGCCCACCGCGCCGCACGGACCGTGTCGGAGCTGTAGCGATGGATCGATATCGCCACGAAGCAATCCCCCGCGCGAACACGGCGCAGTTCGTCGGTCAGCGACCCCCTGGTCCCCGTCACGGTCGCCACGTCCTCACGCAACAGACCGAGCAGGTAGCCCAGCAGATAAGCAGGCGCGTGGCACTTGCGCAGGCCCATCACGTGGACGCGGGACGCGCGCGCCAGCTGGGCGGCCACCGCGTCCCAAGTGGTGTCCGCGATGCCCGCGAAGGAACGCGCGATGTTCGCCTGGTCCAGCACCACCTGGCTCTCCCGCAGGCCCGCACCCTGCGCCACCAAGTGTTCGAGGTTCTCGAAACGGCGCAGCAACTGCGCCCGCTCCTGCAGCCGCTCCTGACACAGGCGGGCCAAGCCGGGATATCCCTTCAGCCCGAGGCCATTCGCGAACCGCACCACCGTCGCCTCGTTGACGCCGACCGCGCTCGCCAGATCGGACACGGTCATGAACGCCACCGCCTCGGGGTCGGACAGCACGCGCTCGGCCAGCTTCTTGTGCGAGGCCGACAGCGAATCCCATCTGGCGCGGATCTCGGTGACCAGATCGTCGAATGTCGCCGGACCAGTCGCCGACTCCGCACTCGCGCCCACCGCGCCTCCTCCACCACTTCGACCACCACGGATTCTTTCCCAATCTATCCGACCGAGCCGAGCGGCCCCCCGGGGTCGGCCCCCGATCCGGGACGCAGGAAATCGGTCCCGCTGGAGCGCACATCCCGTCCCCACCGCCCGGCTCGCACCGGATTTCGCGCCATTGTCGCGTTCGCCGTCTGAGGCACACCACGAACACGACTTCATTGGTGATGCCAATCAAAGGTAGGTATAGTTGGCACCGCCAATGTTAGTGGCGCCAACGAAAGAGGCTCTCATGTCCACGAATACCCTGATCGCCGATCGGATCGAGATCGCCGATCTGTTCGCGCGCCTGGCGCGCCTGCTCGACGAGAAGCGATGGGAGGACGCGGCCACCGTCTTCGCCGACGATGTGGCGATCCACTCGCCCCGCAACGGCGACCTCCAGGGCATCGACGACCTGGTCGGCCTCATGCGACAAGCCGAGGTCGCGGAGGAGCACACCCAGCACGTGACCACCGACCTGCTGGTGGACGTCCACGGCGACCAGGCGGCCGCCTCGGCGAACTCGCTCGTGTACTTCTTCCGTGAAGGCCGAGCACCCCATCGAACGAGCGGCCTGCGCATGGCCTGCACCGTCGTACGGACGCAGGCGGGCTGGCGACTCAGGGAGTCGCGGACCACACTTGCCTGGATGCACGAGGAGTGATCTCTCCCCACCCCGCCGGCTCGGCCCGGCGGGCTCCGGGATCGTTACCGCGTAACCGGATCAGGACGCGGTCAGCTCGGCGGCGAAGAGCTCGCGCACCCGCTGCCAGGAATCCTCGGCGGCTTGCTTGTCGTACACCTCACGGCCGGGGAAGAAGAAGGCGTGCCGAGCCTCGGGATACACCACCACGTCGTGCCGGACACCCGCCGCCGACAACGCCGCACCGATCCGCTCCCGCTGATCGGCATCGATGATGTGATCCTGCCCGCCGAAGAACAGCGCCAGCCGAGCGGTGATACCAGGCGTCGCCGCCGACAGCGGATCCGGAACGCTCAACGCCATACCCGAGTCGGGCACCCATCCCGGGTAGTAGATGGCGGCGGCGCGCAGCGGCAGCCGGGTCGCCGCGAAATAGGTGACGTGGCCACCGAGGCTGAAGCCCAGCATGCCGACCCGGTCACCGGCCCCGGCATGCTCGCGGGCATGGTCGGCGGCGGCGCGCAGGTCCGCCTCGACACCGTCGCGGGTCAATCGGCCCAGCAGTTCGAACGCGCGGGCCCGGTTGGCATCGCTCTCCTCGAACCCGGCAGAGGTCTCGGGACCGGCGCGGTGGTACAGATTCGGCGCGATCGCCACATATCCCAGGGCGGCGACATCGCGCACGACGGCCCGGACCTCATCGGTCAACCCCCACAACTCGGCTCCGACCAGGACGAGCGGGTAGTCGCCCGCCCCCTCCGGCCGGGCGAGATAAGCCGCCATGGGTGTCGCGTCGTCCTGGGGGATTTCGATCTGCTCGGCCGTGATCTCGTATGTCACGAGGCCACTCTAACCGCTTCGGATCTCCACCGCGCCAGAGGAAATCGCGCACCGGCTCTCCGGATTCACGGGCACTGCGCCAGGACGCCCAGCGGACCGCACCCGGGCGGCGGATCCGGCCCGACGTCCTCGGCTGCGCCGGGAACCGCCTATCCGATGCGTCGCGGCTCCCGCCCCGGACCGCGAGAGCCCCGACTCGAGCGGCGAGGGTTCGCGCCGCACACCGTCACAGGTGGTAAGTCGTCCGGTTGCGGCGAGGTCGCTGCTGGGCCTGTAATGAGCGCGAGCACCCGCTGAGGCGGGCTGATACCCAGGTGGACGGCGTGGCGGTCCGCCGACCGCGAGGAGTGCACGATGACAACCGGATACGTGTGGAACACCCTCTACGGGTGGGCCGACACCGGCAGCGGCAGTTTGTTCCCGTCCGACGTCACGGTCGGTCTCCAGCCGATCGGCCACCACCTCGCGCATCCCGACACCAAACGACGCTTCCACGAATTGGTCTCGGTGTCCGGACTGCTGGACGAGTTGCACTCGATCAAGGCGGAACCGGCCGACGAGGCCGACATCTTGCGGGTGCACACCACGCAACATCTGGAGCGCATCAAGACCGAGAGTCTGCAGCCGAAGGGCGGGGATGCCGGCGACGGCGTCTCGTCCTTCGGCAAGGGCGGATACGAGATCGCCGCGCTTTCGGCGGGCGGTGCGATCGCACTCGTGAAACATGTGCTGGCCGGGACGGTCGACCATGGTTACGCGCTGGTCAATCCACCTGGGCACCACGCTACCCGCGCTACCGGCATGGGCTTCTGCGTCTTCAACAACATCTCCATCGCCGCCGCCTACGCGAAAGACGTACTCGGCGTGCGACGCGTCGCCGTCGTCGACTGGGACGTCCACCACGGCAACGGCACGCAGGACATCTGGTATGAGGATCCGTCGGTCCTGACCATCTCGATCCACCAGCATCTGTGTTTCCCACCGGATTCCGGCTACCGGGAGGAGCGCGGCACGGGCGACGGACACGGCTACGCGATCAACGTGCCGCTCCCGCCGGGTAGTGGAGACGCCGCGTATCTCCATGCGATCGACCGAATCGTCGAACCCGCGCTGCACGCCTTCGCGCCCGAGCTGATCATCGTCGCGTCCGGTTTCGACGCGAGCATCCTCGATCCGCTGGCTCGGCAGATGGTCACCAGCGGCGGCTTCCGGCACCTGACCCGCCGGATGCTGGACATCGCCGCCGCGACCTCCGCGGGCCGGATCGCCTTCGTGCAAGAAGGCGGCTACAGCCCGCACTATGTTCCGTTCTGCGGGCTGGCGGTGCTCCGCGAACTGCTGGGCGAACCGTTCGTGGACGACCCGTACACACCGATCGTCACAACGCAAGGCGGCGACGTCCTCCTCGACCACGAGGCGGCCGCGATCGAAGCGGCCGCCGCCTTGGTCGCCGATCTCTGACCCCAGTCGGCCCATGGCGACACCTGCTCTCCGGCGCAGATTCAGAACGGCTCGGCGGGACGCGGTTTCACCGAACCGCCGCACCGGGATTCGCTGGACAATCGCTACCGGTGACGACGACAACTGCACCTCCGCTGGCGACATCGTTCAGTTCGCGGCGAACGCTTCGCCACGAATCCACTTCAGCAGGGTCGGATTGTCCACGGTGGTGATGACGCTGACCTCGTGCCCGGCATCGAGCGCCTGGCCGGTGAGCAGACGGCCGGTGCGACCATTGGCTCCGAACACTGTGATACGCGTGGCAACTGCTCCTTAGGCCGTCCACAGCCGAGTGACGCCTATGCGCCCGTGCCCGAAAGGCTTCGGTCACAGCCACGGCGACGATCTCGACCGTCACGACCAACCGAGCGACCGCAAGACGCCGGTGACGGCGCCCGCGTGACAGGTACGGACGCGTGCATGTGTCACCTGAAGGGGCGACACGGTTTGGCCAGGTCCAGCGCCTGGCGCATCGGTCGGTCTCGGCTCGGAGTCACCTATGCCGAGGAGACGAGGACGCCCGGGTTCACACCGTGCCGGCGTGCACCAGGTGCGGCACCGAATTCGCCGGCCGAGCGGCGGCTCCGACGCCATACGCGCTCAACAACTCTGTCGCAGTACGGTCTTCGATCCGCGTGAAGCCGAAGGACAGCAACGCATCGCGGATCTCCTCCGCGGTGAAGAAGCTGAGCCATGGCTCACCGACCGCGGCGACGCGATCCGCGCGTGCCTGCCTGTCGTCGGCCGCGACGTCATGCGGCGCCGAGGAGGGCGGGTACAGATAGTCGAAGACCACCTCTGCGGCGGCGCCGTGACCGGCGATGTAGCGCAGTGTGTCATCGATCGATGCCCTGGTCAGGTACATGACAACACCCAGCCAGACGAACAACGCGTCGCTGCTGCGGTCCAGACCGGCCGCGGCCAATCCGGCGGCGAGCGTGGACTCCTCGAAGTCGATCGGGGCGAACGTCAGCGATGGCGGGACGGCGATTTCGGCCTCGGCAAGCCTGCGCCGCTTCCATTGCTGGGTGTCGGGATGATCGACCTCGAAGAATCGCACGTTCTCGTGGGTATTGCGGTAGGCGCTGGTGTCCAGCCCCGCACCGAGGACGACTACTTGGTTCGTCCCCCGGGCCACCGCGGCCGCCACCACGTCATCGGCGAAGCGGCTGCGCGCCGCGATGAACAAGCGCCGTCGACGAGCCAGATCCTGGTCGATCCCTCGCTCGAATTCGCTGGCGCCTATGGCTGCTTCGCCGACGATCCGCACAGCCAGCGGATCCGTGAACACCCGCGGCTCGTCGGCGACCTGATGGTGGGCCCTCGCTCGCGCTACGGCCATGGCGGTTCTACTCGGTTCCCCGACCTGCATGCCGCCACCCTACCGATCGAACCGGATCACCCACACACCAGGCGGTGACCGTCGCCGCTTGACGCACCACCACCTAAATGAGAGCATTGCTCTCAAGAAAGAGCGGTTATCACTGGAGGTAGTTGTGCTCGGCGCGGTCAAAGCGGCCAATCTCGGCCTGATGTTCTTGTTGGAGTTGAGCGTGCTGGGGAGCGCCGGATATTGGGGTTTCACCGTGAATGCGCAGTGGCCGATCAAGATCGTGGCGGGCATCGGCGCACCCCTGCTGCTCGCGGTGCTGTGGGGACTGTTCGCCGCAGGCGGCGGAACCAATGCCACATACCCTTTACACGGTTTCGCTCGAATGCTGTTCGAATTGGCCTGGTTCGGCACCGGCGCATTGGCGCTGTACGGCGCCGCGTCACTCACCCCGGCCGCGATCCTGTTCGTCTGCTACCTTGTCAACGGCGTGCTGCGCCTGGCATGGAACCAGGGGTGACGCGGCACCGACGCAGCTCCACGCCGAGAAGCCCGCCGAAGACCAGTTCCCCGCGGAGAACGGCGATTCGAATCCCGAGCGCGAGCCGGTCGTCCCATTCCGCGCTCCCGGTCGCGCGGCCCGCAGTCGGGCGCGCTGTCCACGATGGTTCACCGATCCCGGCCGCCGCTGGTGAGTAATGCCGCGCCGCAACACTATTCGACGAGAGGGTCCTCGACGACGGTGTCCAGGTGCGTCGACAGGTCGTCGACCAAGCGACCGAGCAGGCGAACGAGGTCGCGCTGATCGGACGCCGACCATCCCGACAGGGCCTGGTCGAACCATCCGTCGATGACTCGCAGATAACGGCCGATCAGCTTCTCCCCGGCCGGAGTGAGGGTAATCAATCGGGCGCGTTGGTCGTCCGGGTCCGGGACACGCTGCACCAAGCGGCGCCGTTCGAGACCGTTGAGCTGGCGCGTGACGTGCGGCCCGGCCACCTGCATCCGGGCCGCTATCTCCCCTACCCGCAACGGTCGCCCGGCGGATTCCAGGATCACGAGTATTGTGACCGCGGGCCGCTCCAGGGTGATTCCGGCTGCCGCCGTGGCTGTTTCGAACAACTGCCCACGACCCAGCGTGTTGCTCAGCTGCGCCATGCGCGGCAGCAGCCCCTTCAGCGCGTCGTTGTCGCCGCTCATTTCCCACCTTGTTCAGATACCTAAGTTAGGTATATAGTACTCGGCATCCACCCCTCGACAGCGACGACGTGCGGTCGAAAAATAGATACCTAAGGTAGGTAGATGAAAATGCGGACATCAACGGACATCCTGATCGTCGGCGCGGGCCCGACCGGTCTGGCCCTCGCGATCGACCTGGCCCGCCGAGGCGTCGGTTACCGCATCGTCGACCGCGCCGCCGGACCCAGCACGGCGTCGCGCGCCAAGACGATCCAGCCCCGGGCCTTGGAGGTCGCCGACGACCTCGGCGTGATCGATCGAGTGTTGGAGCTGGGGCGGGTGCATGTGCCGACCCGGCACTACGACCGTGACCGCGTGATCTCCGAGGCCGTGGAGGCCGCGCTGGGCGTACGCGGTCCAGGGGTGCCGTACCCGCCGGTGTGGTTGTCACAGCCGATGTTCGAGCAGATCTTGCGCGATCGGCTCGCCGAACTCGGCGGCCGGGTCGAGTGGGGAGCCGAGGTGACGGCCGTCGCGCAGACAGCTGACGCCGTGGAGGTGACCGTGTCCACGACCACCGGTGATCGGCGAATGCGCGCCCTCTACGTCGTCGGTTGCGACGGTGGGCGCAGCGTGGTCCGGGAGCGGATCGGCGCCACACTCGCCGGGGTGTCCTATGGCGACCACCGCTGGTGGCTCGGCGATGTGCGGATCGAGGGCTTGGACAATCGCTGCCAGCACGTGTGGATGAGCCCCGAGCACGGGATCCTCTCGCTGTTCCCGCTGCCCAGCACCGATGTCTGGCAATTCCAGGCGTCCATTCCCGCCGATGACCCCGATCCTGCCGCGCCGACGCTCGACCTGTTCCGGCGGCTGTTCGCCGAGCATTCCGGACTGGGGGAGGTCCGCATCGAGGACGCCGGTTGGTTGTCGCTCTACCGGATCAATGTCTGCCTGGCCGACCGTTACCGGGTCGGGCGGGTCTTCCTCGCCGGGGATGCCGCGCATATCCACTCCCCCGCCGGTGGGCAGGGCATGAACACCGGCATCCAGGACGCCTACAACCTCGGCTGGAAACTCGCCGCCGTTCTCGACGGGGCCGATGAAAGCCTCTTGGACACTTATGAACTCGAACGCCGCGCGGTCGCGCGGGCCGTCCTCGACGACAGCACCGACCGTATGCACGCACTCATGCGCTCCGCGGGCAACGGCGACGGAGCGTCGGCCGTCCGCAGGCTCACCGACGATTTCACCACCGGGCTCACCGTCGCCTACCCCGACAGTCCGCTCACCGGCCCCGGCCCGAGGACCGGCCGCGTTCGCACCGGTGACCGCGCTCCCGACGCCGTCGGTATCGAGGCCTCGTCCGGTCGCGAAGTCCGGGTGTTCGATCTGCTGCGCGGTCCCCATTGGACCCTGCTCACCTTCGACCAGGGCAACGCTCCCGACCGGACCGAAGCCCGCGGCACCGCAGCGACGCGAACGATCCGGATCACCACCGACACAGCCGCTACCGGGGCCGACACTCTGATCGATGGAGACGGCAGTGTCCACCGCAACTACGAGATCACCGGTGACACCGAGGTACTCATTCGTCCCGACGGCTACATCGCAGCCGTGTTCCGCGACGAACCCACGGTCGCGGGCCGGCGGCACCACTCGGCCGACATCGGAGAGGACGTGCGGCCGGGCGTGGAGAACCAGGACTCGACGCGATCGGCATATGGGGGATGACAGCGCAAACCCGTCCTGAGCGGCCCTCTCCCATCGCGGGTCGAGGCGGTTAGCCTGAGCGGGTGGGACCGATCGGGCTCGAGCATGACACCGGGTGGGATTTTCGCCGTTCGCCCGGTGACGCGCCGGTGGGCGGCACGGCGATGATCGGGTATCGCGCTCATGGGGCCGGCGGGTTGGACCTCCGAGTCACCGCGCTACCGGCGGTCACGGTGCTGATCGAGTTCGGGGAGAACGAACTGATCGTCGACAGCACGGCGGGCCGGCAGGCACTCAGCGGCTTCGTCTCCGGGTTTCCGCACGGGACGATGCGGGTGCGCACCGAGCGGGCCGAGTGCATCGAGGCGCGCTTGTCGCCCCCGCAGTTCTATTCGTTGTCGACTATCGATCCGGTCGATCTGGGCCGCACGGTCGTCGGCTTGGACGATCTGTGGGGTCGCGGGGCGCTGTTGCTGCGTGAGCGGCTCGCCGGTGCCGCGACATGGGAGGAGCGTTTCGCGCTGACGAATTCGTTTCTGCGGCAGTGCGCCGACCCGACCCGGACCCCGGACCCGGAAGTCGTCGCCAGTTGGCGACGCATCGTCGCGAGCCGAGGGCAGGTCTTGGTCGGCGAACTCGCCGGATCCTGCGGATGGAGCCGCAAACGGCTGTGGTCCAGGTTCGAAGCCCAGATCGGACTGACCCCGAAGCGGGCCGCGATGCTGGTCCGGTTCCGGCACGCGGTCGAAGGCCTGCTGACAGGCCTTCCTGCCGCCGACGTCGCGGCGACCTGCGGCTACACCGACCAGTCCCACCTCTGCCGGGACGTGTCGAGCTTCGCGGAGATCACGCCGGGTGCACTGACGGCGGAGCCGCTCACCGCCATCTCGAAACACCGCTACCGAGTGTGGGGAACATTCTTCCGGTGAACGGCTTCAGCTCCTATTGGGGCAGGCGGAGGGCCGATTCCGCGCATTCGACGCCCGATCACTCCCGACGGGAACGATCGCGTCGCCCGTTTCGATCCGGCTGACTGTAATGCTGGCCGCACCGGGGTGGGCGTGGTTTCCTCTGACCCGATCATCCGGTTCGAGCGAAAGGCCCTGGTATGTCCGCCGATCACACAGCCGGCATCGCATCCGCTCCGCAGGTGGTCGGGTCAGGCGGTCACGTCGGCGCGCCGGGCACCGTGATGGCGGGCAATGCCGGGCTCCACTCGACGGTCGACCCCGTCGCACAGGCGGCATAACCCGTTCTCGTGACCAGAGGACTCGTGCCCACAGAACTCCTGTCCGGCAAAGAATCGGTTACGGTCGAAAAGGAGCGCGAATTCGGCCGTGCGGCGATTCGCTTTCCGCGCGCCGCCGGAAATCGAACCCGCATTGTCCACGACTTTTCGCCGGCTCGCGCGGCTGTACACGGACAGGTACCGACCGGTCTTCGGCTGACGATGGGAATCCCGTGAATTTATGGAGCTATATCCGGGGGCGGGGCGAAGTCCTGGCGTTCCTGACCTATCAACACGCCTCCCTGGCGTTCCAAACCGTTCTGGTCGGAACCGTGGTCGCCGTCCTCATCGCGGTGGCGGTCTATCGGCTGCCGCTGCTGTCCGCGCTCTCGCTGACCACCAGCCGGGTCGCGCTGACGATTCCTTCGCTGGCACTGCTGGCGATCCTGCTGGTCCCGTTCGGGCTGGGGGTGGTCCCGTCGTTCGTGATGCTGGCGTTCTTCGCGGCGTTGCCGGTGGTCGGCAACGCGATCGTGGGGTTGCGGTCGGTGCCCGCCTCGGTCGTCGAATCCGCCCGTGGGATCGGCTTCTCGCGCCGGCGCATTCTGCTGACCGTCGAATTGCCGATCGCCTGGCCGGTGATTCTCACCGGAATCAGGGTGTCCACCCAGATGATCGTCGGGGTCGCCGCCATCGTGGCCTACGTCCTCGGACCTGGCCTCGGATCGCTGATCTTCAACGGACTCTCCCGCCTCGGCGGCGCGAACTCCCTGGAGATGGCGCTCACCGGAACCATCCTCATCGTCATCATCGCGCTGGTGTTCGACGCACTCCTCGTCCTGCTCGGACGCCTCACGATCGCAAAGGGACTGTCATGACCGACGATGTGACCACCAGGCCCGCTCCCGCGCCGACGCAACGCTCGGTGACCGGCGCGTCCATCACACTGGACTCGGTCGTCAAGCGCTACAAAGGCCAGGACAAGCCTGCGGTGCGGCGCCTCGACCTCGAAATCGAGGCGGGAGACATCGTCGCGTTCGTCGGCCCGTCCGGGTGCGGCAAGACGACCACTTTGAAGATGATCAACCGCTTGATCGAGCCGACCGAGGGCCGCATCTTCATCGGCGGCCGCGATGTCACCAGGGAGGACCCGGACAAGCTCCGGCAATCGATCGGATACGTCATCCAGTCCGGTGGCCTGTTCCCGCACTGGACCGTCGCCAGGAACGTCGGCGCCATCCCCCGGGTGCTCGGGTGGGACAGGAAGCGGATCGCCGAACGCACCGAGTACCTGCTCGATCTGGTCGGTCTGGATCCCGCCACCTTCGCCGACCGGCTGCCGAAGGACATGTCCGGCGGACAGCAGCAGCGGGTCGGCGTAGCGCGTGCGCTCGCCGCCGATCCGCCGGTGCTGCTCATGGACGAGCCGTTCGGCGCGGTCGACCCGATCACCCGGGTTCGCCTGCAGGACAGCTTGATCGCGATCCAGCAGGAACTCGGCAAGACCATCGTGATCGTCACCCACGACTTCGAAGAGGCCACCAAGCTCGGCGACAAGGTGCTCATCCTGTCCGAGGGCGGTCAGGTCGAGCAGTACGCGAGCCCGGAGGAGATCCTCACCGATCCGGCCACACCGTTCGTGGAGGAGTTCGTCGGGTCCGGCGCGAAGCTGGCCTATCTGACCGTGTCGCGGGTGCGCGACGTCGCCTACGACGACGTGATCACCGCGCGGATCGGCGAGTCGGCGCAGGGCGTGATCGACCGCGCCGAGGCCGCCGGACAGACCTGGGTCGTCGTCGTCGACGAGGCCGGGCGGCCCCGGTCGTGGCCTTCGCTCACGGAGCTGGCGACCAAACCGGAGGTCTCCGACTACCTGGATCGGCGGTTGCCCGTGGTCGCACGATCCTCGACGCTCAACGACGCGCTCGACGCCATGCTCGCCACCAGCCAAGGCGCCGCCCTGGTCACCGACGGCCGCGGCGCGGTCCTCGGCTCGCTCAGCATCGACACGGTCACCGACGTGATCCGGACCAAACTCGCCGAAGGCCGCGCCGACGCGGAGGACCTCTCCTACGTCACCTACGTCGACGGAACCGATCCGGCGCCCACGCCGGTGGTCGCCGCCGACGAGGAACCCGGATCGGACGAGCCGTCATGAGCCGTCTGCGCCGCCTGCCGATCGACGTGTGGTTCGAACCGATCGTCATCCTCGTCATCGCTGTCGGGTATGTCCTCTGGTACCGGTCGACGACATTCACCGCGACCGAGCGGGCGTCCCTCGGCTGGGACAACCTGCAGACCACGATCGTCCAGCACATCGAGCTGACCGTGGTGGCCACGGTGATCGTGGTGGTCGTCGCGATTCCGCTCGGCATCGCGCTGACCCGCCCGGCGCTGCGGCGGCTCGAGCCCATCGCGGTCAATATCGCCAATATCGGCCAGGCCGCGCCCGCGGTCGGGCTGCTCGTGCTGTTCACCTTCTGGCTGGGCACGGGATTCCGCACGGCGATCGTCGGTCTCGTCGTGTACGCGGTGCTGCCCATCCTGCAGAACACGATCGTCGGGCTCCGGCAAGTCGATCAGCGCACCATCGAGGCGTCCCGCGGCATCGGCTATTCCGCCGCGCGCACGCTGTTGCAGGTCGAACTGCCGCTCGCGGTCCCGGTGATTCTGAACGGGGTGCGCACGGCGTTGGTGATCCTCGTGGGCACCGCGACGTTGAGCACGTTCATCGGCGCGACCAGCCTCGGCACGCTGATCACCACCGGCGTCACCCTCTTCCTGCCCAAACTGCTGGTCTCCGGCGCGATTCTGGTCGGACTCCTGGCGTTGATCATCGACTGGCTCGGCCGACTGGTGGAACTGGCCGCGACCCCACGAGGTATCTCATGACGTCGCCACGAGCCCGGCTGGTCGCCCTGCTCTGCGCACTCGTCGTATCGGCGGCGGCGCTCGCCGGGTGCGGTCTGGTGAGCTCCTCGGGAACCTTCCACGACGCGCGCCTGCCCGGCGGTGACCGGCCGCTGGACGGCGCCGAGCTGGTCGTCACCTCCAAGAGCTTCACCGAGGGCGTGCTGCTTGGCAAGATCACCGCGACCTACCTGGCCGCGGCGGGCGCGAAGGTCACCGACCTGACCGGGGCGCCGGGCTCGGCCTCGTCCCGGCAGGCTCAGCTGGGCGGCGACGCCGATGTGCTCTGGGAGTACACCGGCACCGGCTGGGTCAACTACCACAACCAGACCGAGACGATCTCCGACCCGGCCGAACTCTGGCAGCGCGTGCACGACATCGAGAAGCGCGACCACGATCTGGAGTGGCTGCCGCCGGCGAACTTCAACGACACGTACGCCTTCGGCGCGTCGACCCCGACCGCCGAACGCCTGCGCGTGAAGTCGCTGTCCGACGTGGCCGCGCTCCCCGTGCCCGACCGTACGTTCTGCGTCGACGACGAATTCTTCAGCCGCTCCGACGGTTTCATTCCGATGCTGCAGAAATACGGTATCCCCTACAACGATCCGAACGGTGTCCCCTCCGGCAACGTCACGCGGATGGACGCCGGTGTCGTCTACACGGCCACGGCCAAGAGCGCCCCGTGCAATTTCGGCATGATCTACACCACCGACGGCCGGGTCAAGAACCTGAACCTGGTGGTCCTCGATGACGACCGGAAGTTCTTCCTGCCCTACAGCGGCACCGCAGTCGTGCGCGGCGCGATCATCGATCGGTACCCGCAATTGCGCGCGCTGCTCGCAACCATCTCCGAGCACCTCACCGACGAGCTGATGCAGGATCTCAACGGCCGGGTCGACATCGACGGCGAAGACCCCGCCGACGTCGCCTACGACTGGCTGAAGAGCGCGAGGCTGGTCGAGTAGGGCCGGGACGATTTCGGCCGCCGCGACATGCCCGGAATGGACCTCGCCCTTCGGACAGTTGCCATGCACATGACCGAGTTCGACAAGGACAGACTGGCTTCCGACACCGACGCGCTGGACGGCTTCAACCGCGGCATCGTGGAAGAGTTCCGCGCCAACGGCGGCGAGGTCGGCGGCTTACCAGGCGGCAGACTACTGCTGCTCCACACGACGGGCGCGAAGTCGGGCGCGCCCCGGCTGTCACCGCTGGCGTATGTGACCGTCGACGGGCGGATGCTGGTCGTCGGCTCCTACCTCGGCTCGCCCAAGGATCCGGCGTGGGTGCACAACCTGCGTGCCGACGCGCGTGCCCGAGTCGAGGTCGGCACCGATGCCTACGCCGTGATCGCTCGTGAGTTGCCGCGCGACGAACGCGACCGGTATTTCGAGCGAGTCGTCGAGCTGGCGCCCGTTCTCACGGAGTACCAGGCGAAGACCGAACGCGTCATTCCGCTGTTCGAACTCACCCGCGTCTGACCCCCTCCACCTACAACCTATAGCGCACCCGGGGGCTTGCGGCAAGACCCGGGTCGTGCCGCAGAATCGCTGGCTGCGGCGTTACTGCTCGATGTGATCAGGCGAGCAGCGGCGTCCGCGCGGGATCGTCGAGCCACGAAACGGAGGGGCCTGTGTCCACTCAGGGGTACGAGGACGAACTGCGGTCCGAGCGGAGCTACGTGGCCGGGCTCTACACGCGGCTCGACGCCGAGCGCGCGCGAGCGAGGCGCGGATACACCGCGGCTCTGCGCGGGAACGGCGGAACGCCGATGGAACGGGATGTCGCGGTGCGCACGCTGGCCAGGGAGGTGAAGCGGCTGGACGTAGCGGACAACGGGCTGTGTTTCGGGCGATTGGACGCCTTGTCGGGCGAACGTTCCTACATCGGCCGGATCGGCCTGTTCGACGCGCAGAACGAGTACGAACCGCTGTTGCTCGACTGGCGGGCGCCCGCGGCGCGCGCGTTCTACGTCGCCACCGCCGCCAGCCCGGAGAACATGCGCGGGCGCAGGCAGTTCCACACCCGCGGGCGCCGAGTGGTCGATTTCACCGACGAGGTCCTCGGCCGCCCCGGCGGCGCCGAGCGCGGCGACGCGGCGCTGCTCGCGGCGGTCGACGCGCCGCGTGGCGAGGGGATGCGCGACATCGTGGCGACGATCCAGGCCGAACAGGACGAGATCATCCGGCTCGACCACCCGGGCGTGCTGGTGATCGAGGGTGGCCCCGGCACCGGCAAGACCGTCGTGGCGCTGCACCGCGTCGCGTATCTGCTCTACACCCAGCGGGAGCGGATGGAACGCCACGGCGTGCTCGTGGTCGGCCCCAATCCGGCGTTCCTGAACCACATCGGCCGCGTTCTGCCGTCGCTGGGCGAGACGAACGTCGTGTTCACGACCACCGGCGACCTGGTGCCCGGCCTGCACGTCACCGCGGAGGACGACCCGGACGCCGCCCGGCACAAAGGGTCGCTGCGGATCCTGGACGTGCTCGCGGCGGCCGTAGCCGACCGGCAGCGGGTGCCGGAGCATCCGCTGTCGATCGAGTTGTCCGACGTCACCGTGCGAATCGACGCCGAAACCGCGGAGTGGGGCCGGGAGGAGGCGCGGGCGAGCGGGCTACCGCACAACGAAGCTCGCGCCGTGTTCACCGAGATCGTCACCTGGGTGCTCACCGAGCGGGCGATCGCCCGCATCGGCCGGGGCTGGCTGACCCGCGACGACCGCGAAGCATGGGAGAACCTGCGGTCGGACCTGCGCGCGGAACTCGCGGACAACGACCGGTTCACCGCCGCGCTCGACGAACTCTGGCCGATCCTGGCACCGGAGACACTGTTGGCGCAGCTGTACGAATCCCCGGAACGGCTGGCAGCGGCGGGCGCCGACCCGGCCCTCTTGCGCCGCAGAGGCGATGCCTGGACGGTGTCGGACGTGCCGCTGCTCGATGAATTGGTCGATCTACTCGGCCGTGTGAAGCGGGACGACGACGCCGAGCGGGAACAGCAGGCCCAGGCCGAGTACGCGGCGGGTGTGCTGGACATTCTGGTCAGCCGCGAGGACATGATGGACGACGAGGACCACTTGTTCGCCCAGGACCTGCTCTACGCGGAGGATTTGGCGGATCGCTTCCTCGAGCGCGACAGCCGGGAACTCGCCGAACGCGCGGCGGCGGACCGGGACTGGACCTACCGGCACGTCGTGGTGGACGAAGCCCAGGAACTGTCCGAAATGGATTGGCGGGTGCTGATGCGGCGCTGCCCCGGGCGGTCTTTCACGATCGTCGGCGATCTCGCCCAACGCCGGGCGGCCGCCGGAGCGACCTCGTGGGGCGCGATGCTGGATCGGTACGTACCGGGCCGGTGGGTCTACCGATCGCTGACGGTGAACTACCGCACCCCGGCGGAGATCATGACCGTCGCCGCCGAGCTGCTCGCCACGTTCGCACCCGGCGTCCAGCCACCGGAGTCGGTTCGCGCATGCGGCGTACGGCCGTGGTCCAGGCAGGTCGCCGCCGACGAAATAGGTTCCGCCATAGACGAATTCGTCCGCGACGAAGCCTCACGCGAAGGCACAAGCGTCGTGATCGGGCCACCGGACGTGCCGGGCGCGGTGGCGGCGGCGGAGACCAAGGGTTTGGAATACGACGCCGTCCTGGTCGTGGAGCCGGAACGAATTCTGGCCGACGGCCCGCGCGGCGCGGCCGAACTCTACGTCGCCCTCACCCGCGCCACCCAACGTCTCGGCGTGCTGCACCAGGGGCCTCTGCCGCAGGCGCTGACCGGCCTCGCCGAAACCTCGACGCCCGTCGGGGCCGGAGACCGCCGGCGCGATCAGCCTTCCGGGTAGAAGACGAACAGCGTGCAGCCGGTCGCAGTCCCTGGCACGTGCCACGATCCGGCCGGGGCGTGCAGGAACGTCCCGGCCGGGTAGTCGCGCGCGCCGTCGTTGAAGGTGCCCGCGACCACGTAGACCTCCTCGGGGCCGGGCTCGTGGACGTCGCGGCGCGGCCACGACGTACCCGCGTCCATCTCCAGCACGTTGGCGCTCGCACCGGACGGCCCGGTCCAGAGGTGCCGTACCCGGATTCCGGGAAACAGCTCCCGAGCCGGAGATTCCGCGACGGACACAGCGGTGTAGCCCTCCTGGGCGAGGATTTCGGAATGCATGGCTTTCACGGTGCCGCGTGGAAGCAGGCCGAGAAAGTGTCCAGTCGGACACCACCGGGTACATTCTTGCCATGCATCGCGTGGTGGCCCTGGTGCGGCCGGTGCAGTCGACATTCGAGCTGGGCTGCGCCGCGGAGGTATTCGGCACACAGCGGGCCGGGGTGCCGCACTACTACGAGTTCGAGGTGTGCACGGAGACGCCAGGGCCGGTACCGACATCGGCCGGGTACGCGCTGGAGGTGTCGCAGGGCCTTTCGGCGCTCGCTTCCGCGGACACCGTGCTCATCCCGGGCTGGGCGCCGGTGGAGGCGCCGCTCTCGGCCCCCGTGCGCCACGCGCTGCTGCGGGCGCACGCCCGTGGGGCGCGGCTCGTGACGATCTGCTCCGGAGTGTTCGCGCTCGCCCGCACGGGCTTGCTGAACGGACGCTCGGCGACGACCCACTGGGCGCGCGCCGCACAGTTGGCGCGGGAGTTCCCGGAAGTTCGGGTGGAACCGGACGTGCTCTATGTGGACCACGGCGATGTCGCCACGAGCGCCGGAGCGGGCGCGGGCATCGACCTGTGCCTGCACCTCGTCCGGAAGGACCACGGGGCCGCGCATGCCACCCTCGTCGCGCGGCACATGGTGATGTCGCCGCACCGCGAGGGCGGCCAAGCACAGTACGCCCCGCCCGCACCACCCACGGACGCGCTGGACGGCCTGCTCGAGTGGGCAGGCGCGCGGCTCGGGACAGCGCTGTCGGTAGGCGATCTGGCCGCGCACCTCAGCGTCTCGCCGCGCACGCTGGCCCGGCGTTTCGCCGATCAGCTCGGCACGAGCCCGGGGGCATGGCTGCTGTCGCGCCGGGTG
Source organism: Nocardia sp. NPDC047038 (assembly GCF_040644075.1). Classification (NCBI taxonomy): domain Bacteria; kingdom Bacillati; phylum Actinomycetota; class Actinomycetes; order Mycobacteriales; family Nocardiaceae; genus Nocardia; species Nocardia sp. NPDC047038. The sequence continues at coordinate 69,793 of NZ_JBEYVQ010000019.1, forward strand.
GCCGAGGCGCGCACCCTCCTGGAGGAGACGAACCTGCCGGTGGAGGCGATCGCGGCACGGGTCGGCCTGACCTCCGCGGTCAACCTGCGCCGCCGCTTCCGCGCCCAGGTGGGCACGACCCCGGGCGCCTACCGGCGAGCGTTCCGTGGCTCGGGAATACGGATGTGACAGGGAAAGTCACCGAGGCGACCGCTCATCCGCGGGTAGTCGGCAACCCACGGTCGCGGTGATCGTCATCGACCGGGCATCGGTGAACACCGACAGCTCGGTGTTGCTGTCCCACTCGGCCCCATCCGAGCCTTCGAACGTGACGTACCGGTCCGGCGACGATGCCGCGCTCGGCAGCATGTCCGTCGCACCCACGGACGCGGCCAGCGCTCGGGCCGTTTCCTGGAACCCGGGCCAGGCTCCTGCGGGCAGGGAACCGTCGGCGCGATAGCGCGGCAGGACGACACGCCTGCCGCCGGTGTGCGCATAGGGCCCATAGCAAGGTCCCACGGCGCGGTCCTCGCTTCGGATCCACCGCAGCGCCGGTTCGATCGCCGAGGCGGCGTTCGCGATCTCCTCGACGACCGACGCCATCCGCTGCTCGGCCACCTCCGAAGCCGGTAGTCCGGCCAATTCCGCTGCGGCGGCGGCGATCTCCTCGGCCGAAGGCGGCGGGGCGGGCTCACCGAGCAAGGTCGCGCATCCGCCCGTCCAAGCCGCGACCGCGAGCACGGCGGACCAGCGCAGCGCTACGGTCGGCCATCGCGGTCCGGTCATCGTCTCCCACGTTTCCCGCGGCCGCACGGATCGCGAGTCCGCCTCCCGCGCAATTCTATTCGTGGCGGGTGATACGGGAGCGACAACATGGCGCGGCGACGAACGCGACCGGTGTCGCGGCCACACTCGTCGAATCATTGACTCAATGACACAGTCTTTGTATGTTTGTATCATGAGCGAGGGTTCCGACGGCGTCGACGAACGGATCATGGACGCCGCGCTCGAACGCATCCTGCAGGTCGGGATCCGCCGGGCCAGCCTGGAGGACATCGCCCGCATGGCCGAGCTCAGCCGGATCACCATCCACCGCCGGTTCGCGGGCAAGGACAACCTGATCCAAGCGGTACTGGCCCGCGAGACCCGGCGCATGCTCGCGGAGGTGACCGCGATCGCCGCCACCGCCACCGGCGTGGACGCCCAGATCGAGGACACCATGCTGTACGTCCTCTTGCAGACCCGCATCCACCGGCTGGTCACCCAACTGCTGCGGGTCGCGCCGGACGAAGCGTTGCGCTTCTCCACCGTGCAGGGCGAACGCCTGGTGTCCATCGGCATCGAGTACATCGTCGGCATGCTCACTCATGCCCAGTCCGCGGGCCTCGTCGACGAGTACGACCCGCGCCCGGTGGCCGAACTCGTCGCCCGCCTGGCCCACTCGCTGATGCTCACCCCCGGGGGCGGCAGCGTCGACTTCACCGACGACGACCGCGCCCGCGCCTTTGTCCGCACCACCATCGTGCCTTTGATGAAACACGGCATCACCCGCCCCGACGAGGAGCCCACCCATGACGACGTCCGCGACAATCCCGGCCCGGCATCCCGATCGGCCTCGTAAGGCGCCCGGCCTGGGCCCGTTCGCCGCGCTGCTGCGCATCGGGAAACCTTCCCCGCAGCGCTGGCAGCTGCTCGGCGCCTCGTTGCTCGTAGGCGACGAGCCGATGGACAGCCTCGTCGAGTGGATGTACACCGAAGGCATGGCCGTCACGCGGCCGTTGTTCGAGCAGGCACTCCGGTCGGGCATCGACAGCATCCCCGGCGCGCCCGCGCCGCTGCGCGAGTTCTTCACCGCCGTCGAGGACACCCCCGCCTGGGTCGACCCGAAGTTGTTGCGCGACGGCGAGCGTGTGTTCCGTTCCGGCGGCAACGACGGGCTGTATTTCGCCCGTGACGTCTCCTTCATCGGCGGCTATCTGGCCTCCGGTTTCAACAAGACCCTTCTGCGCACCGGCGCCCTGGAGAAAGGCCCCGCCCGCCGGTTCGCCGAGACCCTGCAATGGGCGATGGACGTGTCCACCGAGAACGGCATGGACCGTTACGGTGTCGGCTACCGCTCCACCCTGCACGTGCGCCTCATCCACTCGCTGGTCCGCAGGCACGTCGCCGCCATGCCCGACTGGCGCACCGAGGAATGGGGCCTGCCGATCAACCAGACCGACATGGCCGCCACCCTCGTCGGCGCCCTGCTCGCACCCGTCGTCGGCGGCATGGCGCTCGGCGTCATCCTCTCCCCCCGTGAGCTGGCCGCCGCCGCCCACCTCACCCGCTACGTCGGCTGGCTGATCGGCGTCGAAGAGCAATGGCTGCCCACCAGCTTCCGCGACGGCATCGCCATCCTCGACCACTGCCTGACCGCCATCACCAATCCCGACGAGACCAGCCGCCAACTCGCCCTACCTATGGCCGACGATCCACTGAACTGGTCCTATCCCAACCTGCCCACGCTGCGCGGCCGGCTCGCCCGCGCCCAGCACCTGTCCGTCAGCAGCGCCTTCCTCGGACCCAAGGCGATGCGTATCCTCGGCCTGCCCGCCTATGTCCCGCCCTGGTACCCCGCGCTGCGCATCCCCGTCAACCTCGTGCGCACCGCCTACACCCACCTGGCTCCCGGCGGCCTCGACCGCGCCGCCATCCACGGACGCGAGCAGCAGGAAGCCTTCCTGCGGCGCCTCATCGGCGAAACCAGCGCCACCATAGGGCATTCCACGCCGCGGCTGGATCGCACCGCCTGACCGCCGATCCGGCAGCGCGACCCCGCAGGCGCTGCCGGACAACCCACATCGGCGGCGCGTCGGAGAATCTCGACGAGGAACTCGACTTCCCCGAAGACGGGATACACCCTGGGACGGATTGCGCGACAACGGATCGGGACCATCGACACCGATGCCGCAGCGGTCGCCGCCTCCGCCGTCGACGGGTATTACGCAGCCGGGCTCCTGCGGACCGAGCTTTCCGGCTGACGCCGCCCGGGAAAGGCCGCCGCCGCTGGGTTCACGCTTGTCAACACGTCCTGATGCCGACGCCGCCCGCGCGGGTCCGAGCACACACGGCGGGGAGCAGGCCCGCCGCAGCGCCGACCTGGACGAACAACCCGCAGCAGTCGGCGAGACGGTGAACCGAGCGCGGTAGCGGAGGCCGTGGGTTCGGACATGCGACGCGGACGAGTATGCGCTGTTGTCGACAACGTCACCGGTCGATCTATCTACACTGACAACGCTGAGCACCACCGGATCGACGCCTTGTCCGAAACCACACTTCGACGGAGAAGTTCTATGTGCGGCCGCCGGAACCCCAAGCGCAACAACAACTCACGTCGTCCGGACACCGTACCGGCGATTCGGTATCCGGCCCGATCCGTCATCGACATCCTGCTGCCCGCCATGATCACGCGCCGCAGCGGTGCGCCCACCACCGACACCGGCCTCGTCCACATCTGGGGTTTCACCGGCACCGGCGAGGACGACAGCGCGAGCGCGGCGGGCTTCGCGGAATTCTCGCCCAACGACACCCCCACCGTGGCGGGCTCTCCCATCCTGGACATCGCCGGGCGGATGATGGCGGGTATGAACGGCCGCCTGTGGGGATTCGGGCTGGCCCACCAGGCCGCCGCGGACGCCGTCGTGCACGGGATCGACAACCAGCCCGACACGATCACCTCGTCGCCGGACGGGCCGGAAGAATCCTCCACCACCGAGGAAGTATGGGCCGCCAGCATCTTCGACGCCCGCGGAAGGGAGATCACCCAGCTGCGCTACGTGCATCTGCCGGAGCTCGAACCGATCACCTTCGACAGCGACACCCTCGATCGGCGCAGCACCATTCACGACTGGATCGACCGAGTCCAGACCGGAGTCATCTCGGCGCACGTCTGGGCGGCAGCCCTTGCTCTGGACGCGCAACGCAACCGAGCCGTCCTCGCGCAACTGGAACAGCGACTGCTGAGCTGACCGCAGCGCCCGCCGAACCCGACCCGGCGATGTCACCCACGGCGTCACCGGGTGCGGCGCGGTCCGCGCGAACATCAGGTGTGGGCGCGAGCACCGAACCAACGGGCCAGCGATTCCTCGAGGCCGTCCAGGTCGCCGCCGTCGGCAGCCCACGCGACACAGCCGTCGGGACGGACCAGAATCGCCGAAAGCTCTCGCGGCTGAGCGGCTTTCGCGGTGACGACCCGCACCCGCCCGGACCATCCCGCGGCGCGGGATCGCAAGTCGCCGGAATCGACGAGGTCGAGCAGGATGCCCTCCGCGCCGGTGAAATGCTCACCGAGGCGGGTGCCGTCGGCCAATTCGATGTCGGGAGCGACCGATCCGACGAGCGAGTGCCCCCCGCCGATGTCGTAGCGATGCCGAACACCGGAGATGTTCTTGAACACGCCGGTCGCGCCGTCGCGCGAGGCGAGCAGTTCGGCGGCGACGGCGCGCAGGGCACGGCTGCGGATATCGGTGCGCATCAAAGCGACCTGCGCGCGCGTCCAATCCAGCACCCACGCGCCGATGGGATGGCGTTCGGCGGTATAGGTGTCGAGCAGACCGCCGGGCGCCCAGCCGCGCACTTCGGCGGCCAGCTTCCAGCCGAGATTCACCGCGTCGCCGATACCGAGGTTCAGGCCCTGACCTCCGAAAGGTGAGTGCACGTGCGCGGCGTCACCGGCGAGCAGCACCCGACCCTTGCGGTAATCGGGGACCTGGCGGGTGTTGTCGGTGAAACGGGTGGCCGAACGCACGGCGGTGACGACCACCGGGACTCCGCTCACGGCACGGATGCTCTGCTGCAATTCGGCCGCCGTCACCGGGGTCTCCCGATCGGCGGGCGGGCCGTCCAGTTCGACGGTGAGCACCCGGCCGGGCATCGGGCCATAGGCGTAGATACCGGTTTCGGTAGCATTCCAGCTCATCCGAAGGTTCTCGGCTCCGGTCATGTCCACGATCGCCTGATGGCCGGTGATCTCCGGGTCGAGGCCGGGGAACTCGAACCCGGCGAGCTTGCGGACCGTGCTGCGTCCGCCGTCACAGCCGACCAGCCAGCCGGTGCGCACCCTGCGGTCACCGCAATCGACGGTGACACCCGCGCCGTCGTCGGACAGCCCGATGACCTCCACCCCGCGCCGGACCTCGACGCCGAGTTCGGCAGCGCGGCCACCCAGGATCGCCTCGACGGACTGCTGGGCCACCAGGAAGACCTCGGCGGCCGGACCGACCTCGGCGAATTCCGGATCGTCGAAGTCGACGGCGTCCGAATTCAGCATGATGCCCGCGAAGTGACCCACCGCAGGCCGCCGCCCCCGGTCGATCGGCGGCATGCCGCCGTCGCGACGGAACTGCGCGAACCGGGCGAATGCGGCGTCCTGCTCGGCGCGCAGCTGCGGCAGCAGCCCGCGCCGGTACATGGCCTGAGCGGTGGGCACATTGATCGCCCCCGCTTTGATCGTGCGGTCCGGCTCGGCGAGGCGCTCCACCACGAGCACATCCACCCCCGCGAGCCGCAGCTCACAAGCCAGCATGAGCCCGACCGGCCCGGCGCCGACCACCACCACTTCACGTGTCTCGTTCATACGAAACACACTGCGGCGAAAGCATTGCCCGGCACTTGCACCGGCTTGCACGCCGCTTGCGCGGAGTCGTCACCGCCGGAGTCGACAGACACTCGAAGCGCCCGCTGGATATTCCCGCTGGGTGAGACCCGCCTTGTCACAGCTGGGGAGAGAATGGCGGACGTTTGCGCTGGTCATGCGAGAATCGTGGACATGGGCTCCCCCTACGACCCGTTGCAGGCGGATCCCTGGGGGCGGGCACGATACGGTCTGCTCGCACTACCGGCCAAGGTACTCGGGGCGGATCCGACCCCGCAGGCGTCTTCGGCGGTCGCCGATACCCGCAAACAGATCGAGAGTCTGATCGCCCCACCACAAGCCTCCGCCACGCTGCGGAAAGTCATCGAATTCACCCGAAACGCTTTCGATCTCATGGTCGACCAACTCGGTAACGGACACCCCGAGGACATTCCGGACCTGATCGTCCTGCTCGATAAGGCCGACTTGTACGACGTGGCCAACGAGTCCATCGTCACCACGCATTACAACGAGAAGTCCGGAAAGCTGGCCCGCCTCGCCGACGATCTGAAAGCCCAAGCCACGGGAATATCCGGCAAGGTGGGCGACGTGGCGAAGGACAACATCGCGTTGATCGGAACGATCAGAGACGAGGCGGCACGTCTCGCACCGGTGCTGCAAGCTGCCACGGTGGCGGTCTCGGCGCGCTCGAAGAAATTGTCGCCGACCGAGGAGAAGTCACTCCTGACCGAAGTCGTCGCGACACTCGTGCGGGTGGAGACGAAATTCGCCGCCGTCGCCGGGCACAATGCCGACCGGGCCGGGACCACGGGCCCGCTGACCCTGGAACAACTGGAGCGGATCTTCCCCGGCACATCCCGCGCGAAATTGCAGGAGTACCTGCCCTACCTCGACCAGGCGATGCGCGACTTCGGGATCGACACGCCGAAGCGGGAAGCCGCTTTCCTAGCCCAGATCGGGGTGGAAACCGACGATCTGAAAACGCTCGAGGAATACGGTGACGACGAATATTTCAACCGCCTCTACGGGCCCGGCTCCGGCGTCGGCCGAAGCTTGGGCAACAACAGGCCCGGCGACGGCGCCCGCTTCCACGGCCGTGGCGCGTTGCAGTTGACCGGTCGCAACAACTATCAGGAGGCGGGCGAGGCCCTCGGTGTCGATCTCGTCGGCGATCACAAGCTGGCCGCCGATCCGAAGTACGCCTTCGCAACCGCCGGGTGGTTCTGGGACGCCAAGAATCTGAACGACCGGGCCGACGAATCGGATGTCGGCGCGATCACCAGATCGATCAACGGAGGTTCCAATGGCGCTCAGGAGCGCAAGGAGAACTACGACCGTGCCCGCAAGGTACTCGACGCGGAATGAACCCGAATTGTTCGCCACGCATCCGCGGCCCCGGTGAGCTCGGCGATGGATCTGCGTTCGGCGGTCAGAGCGCCCCACGAGTCGGTGCGCGGTCCCGAGCGTCTTCTGACCGTCCCCGGCGCCTACGATCCGGTCATGGCGGAGATCAGGAGTGAGCGGCGGGACAAGGTCGCGGTCATCACCGTGCACGACCCGGATCGGCGGAACGCGTTGACACCGGCGCTGTCCGAACAACTGGCCGACGCGGTGGCCGAGGCCGAGCGCGATACCGGTGTGCACGCGGTGCTCGTCACCGGAACCCCGCCCGCATTCTGCGCCGGAGCCGATCTGAGCGCGCTCGGTGCGGCACGCGAGGAGGGGCTGCGGGTGATCTACGACGGATTCCTCGCGGTCGCGCGCTGCGCACTGCCCACCATCGCGGTGGTCGGCGGCGCCGCCGTCGGCGCGGGACTCAACCTGGCGCTGGCCGCGGATGTCAGGATCGCCGGTCCCCGCGCGCGGTTCGACGCGCGATTCCTGCGGCTGGGCCTTCATCCCGGCGGCGGGATGACCTGGATGCTGCAACGCGCCGTCGGACCGCAACGGGCCGCCGCGATGACGCTGTTCGGGGAGATCCTCGACGCTCAGGCGGCGCTGAGCGCAGGATTGGCGCACCGGGTGATCGACGGCGATCAGGACGCGCTGCTCGCCGGAGCGATCGACTTCGCCGCCGGCGCGGCCGAAGCGCCGCGCGATCTGCTCATCACCACCAAGCGCACCATGCGCCACACCGCGAATCTCGACGCCCACGCCGATGCCGTCGACGCCGAGATCGTGCCGCAGGTCGCCTCCCTCGACTCCCCGGCATTCGCCGCGCGCCTGGCGGCGAAGCAGACCGAGATCGGCCGATCGAGATGAACGGCGGCGGCGCGGTGTGGGCGGAGGTCGTCGAAGCGGGACGGAAACGGTTTGGCGTTTCCGGCGGCGGGTAGCCGCTCCGAGACCGCATAGGAAGCGCACGACTCTGCGGCCGATGGTTCGTATCCGGATCGCAGGGGCCTTTCATGTGTGCCGGGTGCCTTGCGACCGCGGAGAGCGAGAGGAGGGCCCTATGCACTACATCGATGACACCAAACACCTGCTCAGCGATCTCGTGGGACGGGTGATCGAGTCGGCGACCAGCTACTCGGGCAGTCAGACCGTGACCATCGCCCGGCCACGAGCCGAGGTCGAGCAGTTCTGGCGCGACCCGACGAGCCTGTCCGAGGTACTCGGCGACGTCGCCGAAGTCAGATCTCCGGCTCCGTCGACCTACGAGTGGAGGCTGTACGCGGGCGCCGACGGACACACGACCTGGAAGACCACACTGCGCGAGGAGGACGGACACTTCCGGTTCGTCGGCTCCGCCGACCAGGACGCAGGCCAGGGTCTCGAAATCGAACTCACCTTCCGGGAAGCACCGCGGAATCTCGGGACCGAAGTGACGATGCGAGCCCGGACCCCGCTGCCCGACCTGCTGACCGGCGCGGGCATGTTCACCGCGCTCTACCGAGCCCGAGCCCGGCTGCAGACCGGCGAAATGCCCACCCTGGCCCACAATCCGAGCGCCCGCTCTTCCGCTCGGTGAACAGGAGGAGACATGCACGCGCTCTGCTGGAACGGCGTCAACGAACTCGCCGTGGAAACCGTCCCCGATCCGGTTCTGGTCAATCCGCACGATGTCATCGTCCAGGTCCGCCTGACCACCACCTGCGGGTCCGATCTGCACTTCATCGACGGATATCTGCCGGGAATGCGGGAAGGCGACGTCTTCGGACACGAATTCATGGGCGAGGTCGTGGAAACCGGAGCCGAAGTCACCTCGATCGCCGTGGGTGACCGTGTCGTGGTCCCGTCCTTCATCGGATGCGCATCGTGCTGGTATTGCGACCACGAACTGTATTCCCTTTGCGATACCACCAATCCGAACAGCGCTCTGCAACAACCGCTTTTCGGCTACCCGACCGGCGGAATCTACGGTTACACCCATCCCTTCGGGGGTTATCAGGGTTCCCATGCGCAATATGTCCGTGTCCCCTTCGGCGACACCAACTGTTTCCGGATCCCGGACGGCATCACCGACGAACAAGCATTGTTCCTGTCCGATGCCGTGCCGACGGGACTGATGGGCGCCGAATTCTGCGACATCCACCCCGGCGACACCGTCGCGGTGTGGGGCAGCGGCGGCGTCGGATTGATGGCCGGGCACACGGCACGCCTGCTCGACGCCGAGCGGATCTTCGTCATCGACCGCCTTCCCGAGCGGTTGCGCGTGGCGGAAGAGCAGTTCGGCGCGGAAACCATCGACTACACCGCCGTCGACAGCGTCCACGAGATCCTGCGCGAAAGTACCGGTGGCCGCGGGCCCGACGCCTGCATCGAGGCCGTCGGGATGGAAGGACACGGCACCGGACTCCAGCAACTCTACGATCGGGCCAAACAGTTGCTCCGGCTGGAATCGGATCGCGCGACACCGCTGCGGGAAGCGATTCTCGCGTGCCGGAAAGGCGGCATCGTCTCGGTGCTCGGCGTATACGGTCTCACCGACAAATTCCCCATGGGTGTCGTGACGAACAAGGGCCTCACCATCCGCACGGCACAGCAATACGGCCAGCGGTTCGTACCCCGCATGTTCGATTACATCCAACAGGGCGATCTCGACCCCTCCTACCTGATCACCCACGACATGCCGCTCGACGACGCGGTATACGGCTACGACATCTTCAAGCACAAAAAGGAAGGCTGCATCCGCTCCGTTTTCCGGCCCTGAGCGGGCCCATGGGGCCGCAGCGCCGAGATAGCTCGCTGGTTGCCCAGCCGATCCGGTAGCCGGATCATCCGCGCCTCGTCGGCTCCATCGAATCGCCGCAAACGCCCACGTGCTCTGCGCGGCAGTGGGTACGCTGCCCGACGAGCCCTCCGGGGCGGCCTCCGCGCGGCACGTACCGCGCAACTTCCGAACAAACTCTTGACTCGTTCCAGAAAACGGACGAGACTTCCGAGCATGCCAACGGCCTCGGAGTTCCAGCAGATGCTGCGAGGAGTTTCGCTACGTGTGACCCGCCCGCGGGTCGCGGTGCTCAGTGCGGTCCACGACCACCCGCACGCCGACACGGAGTCGATCATCCGCGCTGTTCGATCCGCGCTGCCCGAGGTGTCCCACCAAACGGTCTACGACTCCTTGAACGCACTCACCGCCACCGGCCTGGTCCGGCGTATCCAGCCGTCCGGGTCCGTCGCCCGCTACGAATCGCGGGTCGGCGACAACCACCATCACGTCGTATGCCGAGGATGCGGGGTGATCGCCGATGTCGACTGCGCCATCGGCGAGGCCCCGTGTCTGACCGCGTCCGATGACAGCGGGTTCTCGATCGATGAAGCCGAGGTCATCTACTGGGGCCTGTGCCCCGATTGTGTGGAATCACAGGCTTCCCGATCACATTCGTGATCGCAGCCCACATCACTCATTCAGGAAGGAATGCTGTGTCATCCGATAGCCGCCCGCCCAATCCTGACACCAAGACCCACAGCGCGAGCGAGAGCGAGAACCCGGCGATCCCGTCGCCCACCGCGAAGACGGACCACCGCCCCCGCAGCAACAAGGACTGGTGGCCGGAGCAGATCGATGTCTCGGTGCTGCACGCCCATACGTCCAAGTCCAACCCGCTCGGAGAGGACTTCAACTACCCAGAAGAATTCAAGAAGCTCGACGTCGACGCCCTCAAGGCCGACGTCGCGGCGGTCCTGACCAATTCGCAGGACTGGTGGCCCGCCGACTACGGCCACTACGGCGGCCTGTTCATCCGGATGAGCTGGCACGCCGCGGGCACCTACCGCATCTCCGACGGCCGCGGCGGCGGCGGTCAGGGCGCGCAGCGTTTCGCGCCGCTGAACAGCTGGCCGGACAACGCCAACCTGGACAAGGCGCGCCGGCTGCTGTGGCCGGTCAAGCAGAAGTACGGCAGCAAGATCTCGTGGGCCGACCTGCTGGTGTTCGCGGGCAACGTGGCCCTCGAGTCGATGGGGTTCAAGACCTTCGGCTTCGGCTTCGGCCGTCCGGACATCTGGGAGGCGGAGGAGGTCTTCTGGGGTCCGGAGGACACCTGGCTCGGCGACGAGCGCTACAGCGGTGACCGCGAGCTGGCCAACCCGCTCGGCGCCGTCCAGATGGGCCTGATCTATGTGAATCCCGAAGGGCCCAACGGTCAGCCGGATCCCGTGGCCGCCGCGCGCGACATCCGCGAGACATTCGGCCGCATGGCGATGAACGACGAGGAGACCGCCGCGCTGATCGTCGGCGGCCACAGCTTCGGCAAGACCCACGGCGCGGGCGACGCCGGCCTGGTCGGCGCCGAACCGGAAGGCGCTCCCCTCGAACAGCAGGGCCTGGGCTGGAAGAGCGCCTACGGCACCGGCAAGGGCAAGGACGCCATCACCAGCGGCCTGGAGGTCGTCTGGACCGCCACCCCGACCAAGTGGGGCAACGGCTTCCTGCAGAACCTGTACGGCTACGAATGGGAGCTGACCAAGAGCCCCGCCGGGGCCTGGCAGTGGAAGCCGAAGGACGGTGCGGGCGAGGGCGCGATCCCGGATCCGTTCGGCGGGCCCGCGCGTACGCCGACCATGCTGACCACGGACCTGTCGCTGCGCGAAGACCCGATCTATCGGGAGATCACCCGGCGCTGGCTCGATCACCCCGAGGAGCTGGCCGAGGCGTTCGCCAAGGCGTGGTACAAGCTCCTGCACCGCGACATGGGCCCGATCAGCCGCTACCTCGGCCCCTGGGTTCCCGAGCCGCAGCTGTGGCAGGATCCCGTTCCCGCCGTCGATCACGAGTTGATCGACGAGCAGGACATCGCGGAGCTGAAGAGCAAGGTGCTCGAGTCCGGCCTGTCGGTCGCGCAGCTGGTCAAGACCGCCTGGGCCTCGGCAGCCAGCTACCGCAGCACCGACAAGCGCGGTGGCGCCAACGGTGCCCGGATCCGGCTCGAGCCGCAGAAGAACTGGGAAGTCAACGAGCCGGACGAGCTGGCCAAGGTGCTGCCGGTGCTCGAGCAGATCCAGCAGAACTTCAACGGTTCGGCCTCCGGCGGCAAGAAGGTCTCGCTCGCCGACCTGATCATCCTGGCCGGGTCCGCGGCGATCGAGAAGGCCGCCAAGGACGCGGGTCACGATGTCACGGTGCCGTTCGCACCCGGACGGACGGACGCCACCCAGGAGAACACCGACGTCGAGTCGTTCGCGGTGCTCGAACCGCGGGCCGACGGGTTCCGCAACTACACGCGGACCGGCGAGAAGGCTCCGCTGGAGCGCCTGCTGCTCGACCGGGCGTACATGCTGGACGTGACGGCTCCGGAGCTGACGGTGCTCATCGGTGGTCTGCGCGCTCTGGGCGCCAACTACGGCGGCACCGACCACGGTGTGTTCACCGACCGGCCGGGCGTGCTGACGAACGACTTCTTCGTCAACCTGCTCGACCAGAACACCGAGTGGAAGGCGTCGGAGTCGGCGGAGAACGTCTACGAAGGCTTCGACCGCGCCTCCGGGGCGGCGAAGTGGACGGCGACGGCCAACGACCTCATCTTCGGATCGCACTCCGTGCTGCGGGCGGTGGCCGAGGTGTACGCGCAGGACGACGCGAAGGCGAAGTTCGTCGACGACTTCGTCGCGGCGTGGGTCAAGGTGGTCGAAAACGACCGGTTCGATCTCGCCTGATCGATATTCGACGATCCGGGCCGGTTCTTCGGGGCCGGCCTGGATCGTCTCGTCACCCGCCGTCCGATGGACCGTCGAGCGCAACGAATTCCGTTCCGCGCACCCACGATTCGCGGTCCTATAGCGATTGCGCGACCTCGTCGTCCGGGCGGCGCCCGGTGGTCATGTACAGGGTGCGGCGACCCACCTCGACGGCGTGGTCGCCGAAGCGTTCGTAATAGCGGCCGAGCAGAGTGACGTCGACCGCGGCCGCGGTGCCGTTGTCCCATCCTTCGGCCAGGATCGCCGCCAGCAGGTCGCGGTGTAGATCGTCCATGGTGTCGTCGCGAGCGTCGAGGTCAGCTGCGTCGCCGGGGTCGGCGGTGGTCAGCACACCGACCGCGGCGTCGGCGAGGTCGACGGCCGCCGCACCCATATGGGTCACCAGATCTCGCACCGGTTCGGGGACCACGTCGGCGGGATGCCTGCGTCTGGCGGCGTCGGCGATGTGCTCGGTCAGCGCGCTCATCCGGGTGAGGTCATCGACCAATTGCAGCGCCGTCACCACCTGCCGCAGTTCCCCCGCGACGGGAGCTTCGAGGGCGAGAAGGGTGACCGCGGCGTGCTCGGCGTCCTCGCGCATAGCGGCGGTTTCGGCGCAGTAGTCGATGGTGCGTTCGGCCAGCTCCAGATCCGCGCCGAGAAGGGCGTCGGTGGCCATCGCGATGGCCTCCCGATTGCGCACGCACATCGCTCGCAAGTGGTCGGCGAGCTGCTCGAGGTGATCGTGGAAGCGGGTGCGCACCCCTCCATCATCGCGCGCATCCCGCCGGCGCGCTGCGGGTCCGCGATCGCGCACCGGTCGACTGCCGGAACCTGAGTTAACATCGTGGTTTGCCTGAGAAAGCTGTTCGTCGGCCGTGCCGCTGCCGGTCGGGCTGGAAGGGGCCGGTGTGGATCTGCCATCAGCGGGGCCGTTGACGGCGCGGACCGGTACCGCCGGGACGTGGTGGTCGTGTTGCGCCGCCGGGATGTCGATGCCGTGGCGCACGCTGCAGCCGCGACGTCGCGACACGGAGCTGCTCGACACGCTCACCGACGCGGGATTGCCCCCGGCGCGAGCCAAGGTCCGGCTGACTGCGCTCATCCACGGTGTGCGGCCCGCGCCGGCCTACGGGGTGATCGAAGGAGCGTTGCGGCCGCCCGCGGTAGCGATCGCTATGACCAGTTTTCTGGTCGAACACCCACAGGCTCGTTTCGTGGTCGATCCGGCGATGTGCGCCGACGTACACGCCCGGGTGCTGCCGCAGCTGCGCCGCCCGTATCGCGATCTCGTCGCTCCACGTAAAACGCTTGTCGGCCTAGCTGATTCGCTCGCGATGTCCGCTGTCCCCGTGGACGCACTCGACTTCGCGATCGCGACGCACATCCACTGGGACCACGTGGCCGGACTGCTCGACCTGCCGGCATCCCTCGCGTTGCGGGTGACCACGGCCGAATTGGAATGGGCGACGAACCCCGAGACGGCCCCCATGGGCGTCGCGGAGTCGCTCGGCTCACGACCGACGCCGTCCTTCGACCTCGACGGGCCTCCCGTACTCACCTTTTCCCGCAGCCACGACCTCTTCGGCGACGGCTCGGTGCTGGCGGTGGACCTCTCCGGGCACACCCCTGGCAGCATCGGGCTCGTTCTCGCGGTAGCGGACGGGGGCACCGTGCTGTTGGCGGGCGACGCCGTCTGGCGGCGGGAGCAGATCCGGCTGCTGCGCGAGAAACCCCCGCTGCCAGGGCTTCTCGTCGACCACGACCGATCCGCCGCGTTCGCAGCGATCCACCGCCTGCACCGCCTGCCCGCGGACGTCGAGGTCATTCCCACCCACGACCACACCGCGGCGAAAAGATGGGCGCATCGATAACCGCGCGGCCGTCCGCTGCCCCGGCGGGCTCGATCGGCGCCGCGCCGGTCACCGTGCGGTGTACCTCGGTCATCTCCTGACGCGATCGATGAGGGCGGCCGGCAGCGAGCTCATGATTGAGGCTCATATCCCGGACCAGGAAACTCCACCAGTATTCCTTCGCCCAATCGAGCAGCCAGCTCACGCCGGTTTCTGATCCGTGATCTCCGAACCCGCCCGATCACACGCCGAGGACGGGGCCAAGGTCCCTCGGCAAGTGTCGGTTCGACTCTGTGCACGGTCTTTCCCGCCGCATAGCGTCCGTGGTACCCGCGTTCGGCAAGGCGCGGTGCGGAGGAGCCAGCCATGCGCGCACGAGTCGTCTACGAATCGATGTTCGGCAACACCGCGGCGGTCGCGGAAGCCATCGCGGAAGGGCTGCGCGAGCACGCCGACGTCGAAGTCGTGCCGGTGGCCGCGGCCGCCGAAGTGCCCGCTCCGAAGGTGCATCTGCTCGTGGTCGGCGGACCGACCCGCACCTTCCGGCTCAGCCGTCGGCGTACCCGCCGCGACGCCGCCAAGCGAACCGATGTGCTGATCGCCGACATCGGTGTCCGGGAGTGGCTCGAAGCGGCACTGCCCGTTCCGCGGGGGCACACTGCCATCGCGTTCGCCACCAAGCCAGCCGGTCAGTCGTGGCTACCCGGATCGACCGCACGCGGCATCGGAAAACGACTACGGCGTTTGGGCTATTCCCTCGCCGACGACCCGATGGATTTCCTCCTCGAAGACTCGACCGGCCCGCCCGGGCCAGGAGAGCTGGAACGCGCCCGTGCCTGGGCCGCGCGCATCGCCCACACCGAACTGGACCGGATCTCGCACCCGGATTGCCGGCACCGGAACGACGCACGAGATCAACGACTCGACCAATGGGCACCCCCGGCTGACGACCGCGGGCGAGCGGTGCCGCCGCACCGGCGGAAGAGCCGGTGATCATCACTCGCTCACCGAGTTCATCGGCAGCCGGACCGTCGCTCCCGCCTCGAGCCGCGCGGTCTGGTCCCGGCAGGTGACCTCGATCGGCGGCGACGCGCCGGGATCCGAGCCGATCTCGACGCCATCGCCGCTGACGCGCACGGTCAGCCGATGGCCGCGATAGATCATCGGAAACGACAAGGCGCCCAAGGACTCCGGCCAATAGGGGCAGAACACCAGCCGGTCGCGGCGCAGTTCCATACCGGTGAAACACCGTTGCAGCAGATCGACGCTGCCCGCCATCGCGGCGAGATGAATCCCCTCCGCGGTGGTTCCGCCCTGGATATCGGCGACGTCGGAGCCGAGCACCAGATCGAAGAACTCCACGACGCGCTCCCGGTTGGCCCGCGCCAGCACCCACGAATGCACCAGCGCGCTGAGCGTCGAGCCGTGCGACGTGCGCGACAGGTAGTAGTCGATGGTCCGCGGAATCATCTCGCCGGGCAGTTCGTATCCGAGATGTCCCAGCAGTTCCCGGAGTTCGTCGGCCGACAGTAGATAGAACAGCATCAGGACATCGGCTTGTTTGGCGGCCCGATAGCGGTTGACATCGTCGCCCTCGGCCTCGAGTAGCCGGTCCAGCCGCTGGATGTTGCCGTATCGACGACGGTAGTGATCCCAATCGAGTTCGGCCAGTCGCTCGTATCCCTCGAACTGGCTGATGACTCCGTCGTGGAACGGGACGTACATTCGCCGAGCGACCACGGACCAGTGCTCCGATTCCGACGGTCGCACCGACAGCTTCTCCAGCAGCTCCGATCGTTCGCGCGGTGCCAGCAGAGCGAGCGCGTCGATCGCCCGCAGGATCACCCAGGCCGCCATCACATTGGTGTAGGCGTTGTTGTCGATACCGGCCTCCGGCGCGTCCGGATAGCCGGAATGGAACTCGTCCGGGCCGATCACGCCACGGATGGTGTAGCGGTCGCGCTCGGCGTCGTAGCGCGCCAGGCTCGACCAGAAACGAGCGATCTCCACCAGCAACTCCGCGCCGCATTCGACGAGGAACTCCAGGTCGCCGGTGGCCTGGTAGTACTGCCAGACGTTGTAGGCGATCGCGATCCCGATGTGGTGCGCACGGCGGCTGGGATCCGGATTCCAGCGTCTCGACAGCGGATTCAGATGCATCCGCTGGCTTTCTTCACGGCCGTCACTGCCGGACTGCCACGGGAACATCGCCCCGGCGAGTCCCGCTTCCGCGGCCGCTCGCCTGGCCTCGGGCAGACGGCGATAGCGGTACCGCAGCAGAGAACGGGTCAGCTCGGGAAACCGCGGATTCAGCACGGGAAAGACGAACAGCTCGTCCCAGAACACATGACCGCGATAGGCCTCACCGTGCAGGCCGCGCGCGGGCACGCCCACATCCATGCTCGTGGTGTTCGGTGACAAGGTCTGCATCAGGTGCAACAGGTGCAGGCGCACGACGCGCGTCGCGTCCTGGGCACTGTCCAGGTCGATCCGCAGCCGCGCCCACAGATGCTCCCACGCCACCGCGTGTCCCTCGAACAGATCCGCGTAGCTGTCGACGGCGTCGATCCAGCGCGCGGCTTCCTCGTCGGGTCCCGCCGTGGCCGGGTCACGTCCGGTGAACACGGCGACGATCTTCTCCACGGTCACCGCGTCCCCGCTGGTGACCGGAACCGTGAAATCGTGCCCGATCAGGCCGTCCTCGTGGATCGCTTCGCATGCCGGGTCGATGGGCTCCCCGCCGCGTCGCAGACCGCTGCGCGTCGCGACGGCCACCGGCGTTCTCGAGGCGCCGGTCCGCGCCGAGAGCAGCACCGATCTCGCGGACAGGTGTGCGGCGTGTTCGGTCACCAGATGGGTGTCGGACAGGTCCCGATACCGCTGCACCAACTGATTGCGCACGGATCCATCGATCGCCGAGCGGATGGTCAGTTCGCCCGACCAGTTCTCGGCGGTGATCGTCGTCGCCATCGCGCCCGAATGCGGACGATGCATGGCGGCGAACCGGCGTTGCGTCACCGCGGTGATCCGACCCGACGGATCGCGAAAACGGAACCGCCGCACGAGTTCGGCGCGGCGCAGATCCAGCTGCTGCCGGTAATCCAGCAAATCCGCGGTATCGATGTCGAACCAGGGGCCGCGTTCGATCCGGAAGGTCAGGGGGAGCCAGTTCGGCAGATTGACCAGACTTTCGTTGTCGACCACGTGGCCGGTTATCGTGTCGGAGAGCCGGTTGTACACCCCGCCCACATAAGTACCCGGGTAGTGGACCGCTCCCGCCCCGCCTTCCGGCGCCGCACCGCGGGTGGCGAAATAACCGTTGCCGACCGTGCACAGTGACTCCCGAAGCTTTTCTCGGGCCGGGTCGTATCCATCGAAGTCGAGTGTCCACGACTCCGGCGCGGCCGCGACGGTATCGGGTCGCAGGCTGCGGGCCAGCCGATCGAGGAAGTCGCGGACCCGATGCGGCCCGTCGATCGCGTACCGGGCGGCGGTGTGCCTGTCGCCGGTCTCCCCGTGGCGCACCACGATGGCGAGCCCATCCGCTTCGACGGCATCGAACGCGTCCTCGTCGGTCAGATCGTCGCCGAGATAGACCGGCAGCACCGGGACGGTGAGATGGTCGAGAATCCACCGCACCGCGGCGCCCTTGTCCCAGTCCACATCCGGGCGCAGCTCGGCGACACGCCTGCCGTGGGTGACGCGCAAACCCGCCGTGTGCCCTGCCTCGTGCACCGCGGCGACCACTCCCCCGACGTGGTCCGCCGTGACGTTGCGGTAGTGAACGGCGACCGCGAACCGCTTGTGCTCCACCAGGATTCCGGGAACATCCCGCAGGCGACGCCGAAGTTCACCGGCCGCCGCGGCGAGCGCATCCTCGGCGCCGGGTGCGGCGTCGTGCACGTGCCCGGCGCCGTCCGGGGCCACCAGATCGAAGCCGTGACTGCCCGCGTACCAGATTCCGCCGACGCCGACGCGGGCACGCAAATCGGCGAGATCGCGTCCGCTGACGACCGCGACGGGGCATTCCGCTGCCAGCTTCCGCAATGCGGCCGCCACGCCCGCGACCGGTTCGGCGGCATTCGGATCGGGGACGATATCCGCGACGGTGCCGTCGAAGTCGAGCAGCACCGCGACTTTCTCGGTGCTCAGACGGTCGGCTATCCGCCGCCAGCCCTCCTCGACGTCCGGCAGCTCCGACATCCGCCGGAAGCCCCCGCGCAACCGCACCCGAGCGAGGTCATCGACGACGACGTCGGCTCCCCGCGCCAGCAGCCCATCCGCGTTCGCCCGCCGATCGACACCGATGACCAGCGCGAAGCCCCCACTGCGACCGGCGGCGACGCCCGCCTCGGCATCCTCGACCACAACCGTCCGGTCCGGTCCGGCCCCGAGTCGGCGCGCGGCCTCGAGCAACATCGCCGGATCGGGCTTCCCCGCCAGGCCCAATTCCTCGGCATCGTTCCCGTCCACCCGCACCGTGAACAGGTCCGCGACACCGGCGGCCGTGAGCACCTGCGCGCAATGCCGGCTGGCGGAGAAGACGCCCGTGCCGATGCCCGCGGCCGTCAAACGACGAACGAGGTCGACGGTCGACGGGAACACCCGGACACCGTCACGTGCGACGCGCTCGCGGAACAGGTGATCCTTGCGGTTTCCGAGCCCACATACGGTTTCGGCCGTCTCCGGATCGGCGGCGGTGCCCCAGGGCAACGCGATACCTCGCGCCGCGAGGAAGTCCGCGACGCCTCGATAGCGTGGCTTGCCGTCGACGAAGCGGAGGTAGTCGGTTTCGGTGAACGGCGACCGGTCCTGTCCGGCGCCGGCGGGACGCCGGGTGAGGAAGTCGTCGAACAATTCCGTCCACGCCGCGGCGTGCATCGACGCGCTGTCGGTCACCACCCCGTCCATGTCGAAGATCACCGCGTCGTGGCGGCGCGAATCGATCCGCGGCGTCGCCCGCACACCGTTGCCCACGACTTCCAGCCTGACCGAGCCGCCGGTGTCCCGTCCAGGGACGAAAGTCCGCAACAACCGCCTGACGTGGGGGCCACCAGCGACGAGATCCGGGACCAACGACTGTTTTCCCATCGGCGTGGGAGACCTACCGTCGGCCATATGAACGAGCTACCCACCGGAGAAACCATCGAGAAGGCCGTCCTCCTCGCCGGCCGGGCGCCGTCGCTGCACAACAGCCAGCCCTGGCACTGGACGTTCGACGGCCAAGCGCTGCGGCTGTTCGCGGTACCCGAACGCCGCCTCCCGGCGACCGACACCGCCGGTCGTCAGATGCTGATCAGCTGCGGTGTCGCGCTGGGCCATCTCCGCGCGGCCATGTCCGCTGCCGGTTGGCGCACCCTCGTCGCCCATTTCCCCAACCCGAATCGTCGCAATCATCTCGCCACCATCACGTTTCATCGGGCGCATTTCGTGACCGACGCCGACCGCGCCCGCGCCGACGCCATCCTGCGCAGGCACACCGACCGGCTGCCGTTCGCGGCGCCGCCCGGATGGCCCGATTTCGAAACCGTGCTGCGCAGCACGTTCGATCCCGCCGACGCCACGCTGAACGTCCTGCACGACGACAGCCGCCCCACGTTGGCCCGCGCCTCGGAGATGACCGCGTCGCTGCGCCGCTACGACCCGGATTACCACGCCGAATTGCAATGGTGGACGGGGCACGTCGTCGCCGACGCCGGTGTCCCCAAGGAGTCGCTGATCTCCGAGCAGGAACGGCAGCGGGTGAGCGTGGGCCGCAAGTTCCCCACCGTCTCCGGTGACCGGCGCGGTGAGGTCGCCGACGACCATTCGGTGATCCTGGTCCTCTCCACCGACAGCGACACCCCCGACGACGTGGTGCACTGCGGTGAGGTGCTGTCCACGGTGCTGCTGGAGTGCACCCTCGCGGGGTACGCGACCTGTCCGCTGACCCACCTGACCGAAGTCCCGCAGAGCCGCGCGCTGGTCCGCACGCTGACCGGCGGTTTCGGCTTGCCGCAGGTGCTGGTCCGGGTCGGCTCGGCACCCGAATCCGCGCAGGACGCTCCACTGACGCCGCGCCGTCCACTCTCGGAGATCCTCGAGATGTCCGGTCCACAGGGCGAGGTGGACTGAGGCCACATCGATATCGGGACGTTAGCCCCCGCTCTACGGGCAGCAGTACCCTCCCCTCGCACCCGCCCCCCGAGCAGGCTGTGTGCTATGTCACCCCGTCGTATACCTCCACGTCCATCCGACGGAACTCCGGACCCGGACTCGGTGCCACTGGCGGTTCCCGCGGTGGTGCTCGCTTCGATCATGCTGATCGGGATGCTCGTGGCGCTCGTCCTGTTGCTGCCCGATTGGGCGCGCGACTACGGCGCGGACCTGGTGTATCTGGCGGTGTTGATCTACGCCGGTCTCGCGCTGCGGCTGTTGTGGTGGGGCGTGACGACCCTCCGTGCCGGGGTGGCCGACATCGAGAAGTAGAACGCCGCGCGGAAGGTCACGGCGGCCTCGCACCGGCCCGGCGGGCGACGGTGACCAAGGACCCTGCGTCGCGGGCGGAACGCCCGTATCCGCTCCGGACGATCCCGCGAAGACTCGAACCATGACCGCGAACGACGAAGCACCCGCCATTTCGGTACCCGAGCATCGGGTGATGCTGGCTGCGTTGCGGCTGGCCACCCGGGCGCCGTCGGTGCACAACACCCAGCCGTGGCGGTGGGTGTTCGACGGAACCCGACTGCACCTCTACACCGACGCCGACCGGCTGCTGCCCTCGACCGACCCGCACGGCCGCCAGCTGGTGATCAGCTGCGGAGCCGTCCTGCATCACGCGCGAACCGCCTTCGCCGACCAAGGCTGGCACACCGACACGCTGCGCGTGCCGGATCGGCAGCGACCCGACCATCTCGCCGTGATCGAATTCCGGCCGTGGACCGACCCGCCGGAGGGGATCCACACCCGAGCACGCGTCATCGACCGGCGCCGCACCGACCGGCTGCCGATGCTCGAACCGCAGGGCTTCGCAGGCCTGCTGCCCCGGCTGCGGATGCTCACCTCCCCGCACGAGGTGGAACTCGACGTCTTGGACGACAGCGCCCGGCCTCGGCTCGCCGCCGCTTCGGAACAGATCGGTGCGCTGCGCCGCCAGGACTTGCTGTATCAGACCGAATTGGAATGGTGGGCCGGGCATTCGGAGACGCTCGAAGGCGTGCCGGCCTCCGCGCTGGTGTCCGACGCGGAATTCGCCCGGGTCGGAGTCGGGCGCGCGTTCCCCCCGGCGCCGCGTTCGGTGCGACGGGCCCGGCTCGACGATCGCGCACGGCTGGTTCTGCTCGGCACCGACGGGGATTCGGTCACACGCTGGCTGCGCACCGGCGAGTCGCTGTCGGCCGTGCTGCTGGAATGCACCGCCGCGGGTCTGGCGACCTGCGCGCTCACCCATGTCACCGAACTGCCGACGACCAGGGGACTGCTCGCCGGCCTGGTTCCCCGTCCGGCGACACCTCAGGTGCTGCTCCGTGTCGGCACCGCGCCCGACGACGCCGACATGGTCCCGCCGACTCCCCGGCGCCCGGTCACCGACGTCTTCACCGTCACCGGCTCCCGCTGAGCCCACCGACACCCGAAGGGCGGCGGCCCGCGCCCACGGCACGACGAATCGAGGAGGACGCGGTGGAATACCGGATCGCCCTGGTCGAGTCCGCACCGGAAACGGTGCTGCGGATGGCACGCAGGCTTCGTCCCGACCCAGGTTTGCTCGGCGAGGACATCGCGGAGGGAATGCGGGAAGTGACCCGCGTCGTGCAGCAGGCCGGTTTGGTCGCCAGCGGCGCGCCGACGATCACCTTCCGCGACGACACACTCCAAGGCGAAGCGGCCGCGGTGGAATTCGGCGTCGCGGTGGAGCCCGCACCCAACCTCGGGCCCAGCTCCGGCGCGCAAGTGGTCGTCCTGCCGGGAACTCTCGTCGCTCGCACCTGCCACCGCGGCAGCTACCGCGACCTCGCCGCCGCGTATCAGGCGCTCCAGGAATGGCTGCGCGACAGCGGCTACCGGCCGATCGGTCCCCCCACCGAGGCCTACCTCATCGGCCCGGACGAGGTCACCGACGCCCGGCGTCTGCTCACCGAGATCCGGTTGCCGGTTGCCCCCGCCGCCACCGTCGCGGTGCACCTCGACGCACCCTTCGAGGAGGCGGTGCGCAGGACCAGGGATGCCTTGCGCGGTGCGGAACTGGCGGTGATCGCCGAAGTCGACCTACAGGCCACGCTGCGCGAGACGATCGGCGAACAGATCGAGAACTATCTGCTGCTGGGCGTCTGCGACCCCCAGCTGACCTACCGGGCGCTGTCGGCCGACCGCCACGCCGGGGCGATGTTCTCGTGCGGTCTCGTGGTGCGCTCGACCGACACCGGCACACAGGTCGAGGTCGCCGATCCGGAACTGCTGGTCTGCGTCACCGCGCAGCCGGGGCTGCGGTCCGTCGCGGGCGAGCTACGGCGGCGGCTCGCCGCCGCATTGGCGATCCTCCGCGACTCGTCGCCCGCGCGGACGTGATCACGTCGCGTCCACGGCGATCCGGCATTCGGGGTGACCATGGTCCCGTCAGTGCGGGTAGGAGTCCTCTCACCGGCCCCGGCTCGGACGAGCAGTCTCGTGGATATCGCACCTCGACGACCACGATTTCATCCGTGAAAGGCACACGTCATGAGCTACCACCGCGACCCCCTCGCACCCGCGGTGCACACCGCGCACGAGTGGCTGCGCACTCTGACCGACGAACTCGCCACCGAAGACCGGGCATTCGCGCACCGCGCACTGCGCGCCTGGCTGCACACGGTGCGTGACCGCATCGGTGTCAACGCGGCCGCGCACCTGAGCGCCCAGCTGCCCGAACTGCTGCGCGGAATCTTCTACGAGGGCTGGGTGCCCGCACACGTTCCCTTCCCGCACGACGTGCCCTCCTTCCTCGATCAGTTCGCATTGGAAGCAGGCGTCTCCCGAGACGAGGCCTACGCTCTCGCGGGTGCGGTGACCGACGCGCTGGCCGATCTGTTCTCGCCCGGCCAGCTCGATCACGTGTTCGCGCTGTTGCCCGAAGATCTGCGGGCCGTCCTGCGCGGAGCCGACCTCGCGGGCACCTTGCAGCAGGACGCCACTCCGGTCACGCGACCGGAATCGTCTCGTCTCGACGAGTTGGACGGCCGGCTACGTGCACTCACCGACGCGGTGGCGGTGCTCGCCCGCAGCCTGGAAGGTCTTTCCGGCGGCGAACCGCCCGACAGCGCGCAGGTCTCCGCCGCGCAGCAAGCCCACCGGATCCTGATCGCCGAAGGCCTCGCCCGCTCGGAGGCGCCGACCTGATCGCTGCCGGGCAGCTCCACGACCGGTCCTACCGAATACTTCCCAGCGCGGTGCGTCGCACCGCGAATGACATGCCTGCGCGGCGAGTCCCGTCGCCACGCAGGAAGGGACTTTGGCCCGTACCGAGCGGCCTGCCCGATGCGTAGTGTCGACCCCACCCCCGCTCCCGGATTGGACACTCGATGATCACGGTGTTTCTGGTCGACGACCATGAGATCGTCCGCCGCGGCCTCGCCGACCTGCTTTCCGACGACCCGGAACTCACCGTGATCGGCGAAGCAGGCGACGTCGCCCAGGCCCTCGCCCGCATTCCCGCACTCCGGCCGGACGTCGCCGTTCTCGACGTGCGCCTGCCCGATGGCAACGGGATCGAACTCTGCCGTGACCTGCTGTCCAAGCTCGACGATCTGCGCTGCTTGATCCTGACCTCGTTCACCGACGAACAGGCGATGCTGGACGCGATCCTGGCCGGAGCCAGCGGCTACGTCGTCAAGGACATCAAGGGCATGGAGCTGGCCAAAGCCATCAAGGAAGTCGGCGCGGGCCGCTCCCTGCTCGACAACCGCGCCGCCGCCGCCTTGATGCAACGACTACGCGCCAATACCCACCACGACGGCCCCCTGGCCGGACTCACCGATCAGGAACGCAAACTGCTCGACCTCCTCGGTGAAGGACTGACCAACCGCCAGATCGCTCAGCGCATGTTCCTCGCCGAGAAGACGGTGAAGAACTACGTATCCCGCCTGCTCGCCAAACTCGGCCTGGAACGGCGTACCCAGGCCGCGGTCTACGCCTCCAAACTCCGGTCCCGGCCGTCCGGCTCCACCATCGACTCCTGACCGGTGGCGTGTCCATATCCACTCGGCGGTGGCGTTCATTTCCGGAACCGGGTGAAATATTCTTGAGCCATGGCGAGAAGCCGCGCTGACGGCGTTTCAGGGGCGCATGCGACTGATTACGCGTCGGCCGACCCCTACTCCGTGCGGGATACGCTTTCCCAACTGCGGCTGCGCGAACTGCTCGGCGAGGTCAAGGATCGCATCGAGCAGATCATCGATGCCCGTGACCGCATGGACGGCTTGGTCGAGGCAATGCTCACCGTCACCTCCGGCCTCGACCTCAATCGCACCTTGCGCACCATCGTGCACACCGCTATCTCGCTGGTCGATGCCCGCTACGGCGCGCTCGGCGTCCGCGGCCACGACCAGCAACTCACCCAATTCATCTACGAGGGCATCGACGAACCGACCCGCGAGTCGATCGGCGACCTCCCCCAAGGCCACGGCGTGCTCGGACTACTGTTCAGCCAGCCCAAACCGATCCGGCTCGACAACCTGGCCGACCACCCCTCCTCGGTAGGATTCCCCGCCCATCACCCGCCGATGCGCACCTTCCTCGGCGTGCCCGTCCGCATCCGCGACGAAGTATTCGGCAACCTCTATCTCACGGAGAAAGCAGGCGGCCAACCCTTCACCGAAGACGACGAAGTCATCGTGCGAGCCCTGGCCGCCGCGGCCGGAATCGCCATCGACAACGCCCACCTCTACGAATCCGCCCGCACCCGCCAAGCCTGGATCGAAGCCACCCGCGACATCACCACCGAATTCCTCGCAGGCACCGCCCCCGGCCAGGTCCTCACCCACCTCGTCGAAGCCACGCACCGGCTCACCGGCTCCGAACGGACCTATCTCGCGGTCGTCCCGGACTCCGAGGGGCCACCCGAAGAGATCACCGAACTTCTGATCACACATACCGCCGGCGCCACGCACGACCAGCGGCTGATCAAGCTGCCGTTGGGAGACACCACCATCGGTCAGGCCTTCCGACAGCGTTCTCCCCAGCGGGTGGACGACGCTCGCCGCGCGGATCTCGGCAAGATCTTCCCCGACGCCGGGCCCGCACTCGTGCTGCCCATGCAGACCTCCGATTCCACGGTGGGCGTGCTGGTCGCGCTGCGGGCGGTGGAATCGGCGCCCTACAACAACGAGATCCTCGAACTGACCTCCGCCTTCACCGACCAGGCCGCGCTGGCGATGCAACTGGCCGACGCGCAACGGCGCATGCGGGAACTGGACATCCTCTCCGACCGCGACCGCATCGCCCGCGACCTGCACGACCACGTCATCCAGCGGCTGTTCGCCGTCGGGCTGAGCCTGCAGGGCACCGTCCCCCGCACCCGCGTGCCCGAAGTGCGCGAGCGGATCACCGAGGCGATCAACGACCTGCAAGACGTCGTCCAAGAAATCCGCACCTCGATCTTCGACCTGCACGGCGGCGACAGCGCGCGGGTGCGCCAACGCATCGAGGAAGCCATCCGCCAGCAGACCGCGGGCGGCGGCATCCGCACCTCCGTGCGCATCAGCGGGCCACTCTCGGTCATCGATCCCGAACTGGCCGATCACGCCGAAGCCGTTGTGCGCGAAGCGGTCAGCAACGCCGTACGGCACTCCGGAGCCGACACCGTCTCGGTCGAGATCACCGTGGCCGACGACCTGATCATCGTCGTCGAGGACGACGGCTGCGGGGTGCCCACCGACGTCGCCCCGAGCGGTCTGACGAATCTGGCCCGGCGCGCCGAGGAAGCGGCCGGGACCTTCACGATCACGGCCGGTACCGAACCGGACGGGCGTACCGCGGGCACGCGGTTGTGCTGGCAGGTGCCGCTGCGCTGACCGCCGGAGCCATGTGATCGGCGACCCGGAGCCGACGAGCGAGGAGGGTTATGGCCGAGGAGCCGATCGAATGGGGCGGGGCGCTGTGGGCCGCCGCCGACCTGGTGACGCCGATGGCCATCCGCGTGGCCGCGACGCTGCGGCTGGCCGACCACGTCGCCGCGGGCAGGCGGACGAGCGAGGCGCTGGCCGCCGCTGTGGACGCGGACCGGGACGCGCTGGGGCGTCTGCTGGACCACCTGGTGACCGCCGGTGTGCTGTCTCGTGGAAGTACCGGCGGCTATGGGCTGACGTCGTTGGGTGAGCGCCTGCGGGACGATCATCCGGAAGGGGTGCGGCGCTGGATCGATCTGGAGGGCGCCGTCGGGCGCGCCGATCTGTGCTTCGTCCAGCTGTTGCACACCGTTCGCACCGGTGAGCCCGCCTTTCCACGTCAGTTCGGCCGGACGTTCTGGGAAGATCTGTCCGCCGATCCCGCGCTGGGAGCGTCGTTCGACGCTCTGATGGGCTCCCGGTTGGCGGCGGATGCCCCGGCGGTGGCCGACGCCTACTCATGGGGCGCGCTCGGTCACCTCGTCGATGTGGGTGGAGGGGACGCCAGCTTGCTCGTCGCCCTTCTTCGCGCCCATGGCGACCTGCGCGGGACGGTGCTCGACTTGGCAGGCCCGGTCGCTCGTGCACAGCAGGCCATTCGCTCGGCAGGCCTCGACCACCGGGCCGACGCGCGGGTCGGCAGCTTTTTCGATCCCCTTCCCGCCGGAGCGGGCGGCTATCTGCTCTCGGGTGTCCTGCACGACTGGGACGACGAGGCCGCCGTTCGCATCTTGCGACGCTGCGCCGACGCGGTTCCGGAGCACGGGAAGGTGCTCGTGCTCGACCACATCGGCGATGCCGACGGTGGCGCACCCGATACCGAAGGCGACCTGCGGATGCTGTGCTACGTCCGCGGCCGGGAACGCCCCCTCGGCAGGCTGCGTGAGATCGCCGAGTCGGCCGGTCTACGGGTCGGCTCGGTCATTCCGGCCGGTTCCCGCTCGATCATCGAGTTACACCTCGCCGATCCGCGTTCACCCAGCTGCCCGGCGGTGGCGCCGAGGTAGGCGGTCCCCAGGATTCGCGAATTCGGGCATCTTCCGGGTGAGCGCGTCCGTCGCGCCGATGAGTGTGCGCGCGGGGATACGAGCCAACTCGTCGACGGTGGCCCGCGCGCCCACTTCCGCGGCGATCGTCGCGGACACCGCGGCGGCGAGCCTTCCACAAAGACGTTGCGCGAAATGCTTGTCGCGGTGGGAGATTCGGAGTGCCTCAGGACTCGAAGAGCAAGTAGAGACCGGTGAAGGTGAAACCGACCATGGTCAGCATCAAAGCCAGTTGACCCGTCACCCGATGGGCCCGCGGCAGCAGTCGCAGGCAGCGGTCGTGCGCGGCGGCGACGCCGAGAATATGGCCGATCACCACGGCCAGCACCTTGATCGTCCCCAGCACCGCGGGATGTGTGGACAAGAGGTAGGCGACGTCGCGGTCGGCCAGTCCGGCCAGGTTCCATCCTCGTCCGAACGGATCCGCGAACAAGAGCACCGTCGCCTGGCCCTTCTCGACCAAGAAGGTGAGGTAGTGGGCGACAAGATAACCCGCGACGATCGGGGACAGACTGTACGCGAGGCGAGCCGACAGCAGTTTCCGCTCGGCTTCGGGCAGGCCTCCGGTCGCCCTCGCGGCGGTACAGAACAGGCCGCCGACGACCACGATGAAACCCAGCAGCCCCACCGTCTTCAGCACGGTCGGCAGGAACTCGTATCCGCCGCCACCGGCGTCGGCCAGCAGACCACGCCAGGAAGGGAAGGTGCTGAAGCTGTCGAACGCCGTCGAGCCGAGCAGCGTGGCGGCCACGGCCACCGCGGCCACCCGGACCGGAGTTCCCGCCAGATTGTTCAACGGCGATCGCAGCACGAGTTCACCGGTATCGCGACGCCCCAACGGGCTCAGCCTGCCCAGCAGACTGCTGTACACCTCCAGCGGATCGGCACGCTCGGCCCAGACGGTGCCGCACATGATCAGTCCGGCCGTGTTCACGACGAGATACGCCACGAGCCAGGTGGTCACGGCGGCCACCGAACCCGGTTCCGGGTAGGCCAGTTCCATCCACACGAAGGAGAACAGGCCCAGCACCGCGGGCCACTGCCCCCAAGAACCGGGATAACGCATCAATCCCTGGGCGGGTGGACGGCGCCGCATCAGGCACAGGGCGCGGTGCACGGCGCGCACCGGCGACAAGACCTTCCACACGGGTCCTGCGACCAGTGAGGCGACCATGACACCGACCCAGAGGTAGATGTAGACGACACCGGGCACGGGATTGCGCGCCGGATCCGAACTTCCGAAGACACCGATCGCGACGACCACGAGAGTGACGGCCACGCTCGCTCCCGAAATCACGACCCGGACCGCCCTGGAGTCCAGGATCGCACCGACCACCGAGGGAAGCGCGATTCCCGGTGATCGCGGGTCCAGCCGCGGTTCGCGCCAGGCGAGCACCAGCACCGCGAACGAGAACGTCAAGGCCCAGGCCGCTCCGACAAGCGCGTACGACAGTGGGATCGGCAGATCCGTGGCGCCGCCGATGCCGTGCGCGAGAACCGTCATCCGCGAACGAGCAATGTCGCCACCGTTCGCCGCGCGTGATGCAGTTCGATCTCCACCCGGCCCGGCACATCCACGGTGAAGCGGAACCGCTGTCCAGCTCCCGAGGTGATCGCGAACGTGTGCTGCGGCGTGCCGTGTACGTGCAGTTCGTCGTCGGCGTCGCTGTCGACCACCACCTCGATCGGTCGTCCCACCCGGGTCTCGAGGCGGACATCGGCCGGGCTCACCGACCCCGCCGCGATCCGGACCGCGACGACGAGACTCTCCGAGTCTCCAGCCGTCCCGCTCGCCGACGAGGCGGTGTCGGGATCGGAGGAGGCACAGCCGCTCACTACCAGACCGCTCAGCAGCACGAGCGCGCCCCACCGCCACACCGATGCCATCACCGCTCCTTCTCCGCGCCGTGCTCGGACGGCGAACCAGATGTGCGATCACGCGCCTCGGCGCGGCGGTCTCGCACGGCGACGAACACGACGACGGCGACCACGGCCAGGGCGGGCAGGAAGGCCGGTATCGCGAGCAGCAGCGAGTGATGGGCCAACACGTCCACGCCGTCGGCGCCCCCGGTCATCGCGAGACCGCCGGTTCGGCCACGGCCGTCCGGCTCGTGTGCGGATACCGGTCGTTGATCCGCGCCGCGCCCCAGGACAGCGCGCCGACGAGGACGAGGCTGCACACCAGGACGACCAGCGATGCCGCGCCGAACAACCAGGACGGGTAATCGAACGAGCGCTCCCGCTGCAGCACCGTGATCTCGGCGATGAACGGGCGGTTGAACGACGCGAGCGCGGGAACCTCGTCGACGCCGATGCCGGGGTCGGCGGCCATGAAGATCGGCGCGGCGGTCAGGACGCGCCCGTCCTGCAGCCGCAGAACTGTTTTCCACGACCCATGAGCCGGGACGGGTTCGGTGGAGACGTAGTGCCCTGGACCCACTCGTCGCAGGTGGTCGACGACCAGGCCGCGGCCGGGACTGTCACTGCCGATGCCACCTTGCCAGGACAGGATCTGCATCCATTCGGGGTCGGAGCCGACCAGATCGGCGGGCGTGACGCGGACGTCCGCCAGCACCATCCTGCCGCCTGAACCTGATTCGACGTCACGCAGCGCGACCGTGGCTGTCGCCTGCTCCGGCACGTCGATGAGCAGCCCATTGGCGGTGGCAGCCGCCACGATCACGACCGCGGCGACCATCAATCCGCGCCGCACCGGCGGGCGTGGCAGCGGTTCGCCGCGCAGCGTCATCGCCAGCAGTGCGCCGACGACACCACCCGCGATACCGGTGGGCACGGCCATCGCCAGCAGTTCCGGCCACATGGCGGCAGGCCACGGATTGACGTACACCGCCCGAACCCAGAGGGATTCGAGCCACAGGCCGACTGTCGCGATCCCGAGTCCGCACAGCGCGCCCCACCAGATCGGCCGCCGGATGAGCGGTAGCAGCGCGAGCAGTTCCACCACGACCGCGCAGCCGAGATACAGCGGGAAGACATTGCGCGGGGCATCCATGATCGGTCCGCCCACCAGCACGGCCACCACGGTGCGGACCAAGGCCGCGAAGCCGACTACCACCAGTGTGCTGAACGGCCCCAGGCTCGCACGGGCGGCGACGAGGGACACCGCGGCCGCGGCGGCGATGAGCATCGGCTGCAGAACGAGCCGGAATTGCTGCACCCCGAAGTCGAATTCCACCTGGAATACCGACAGTCCGATGAGCAAGCCACCGAAGGCGAAGGACCGCAGCAGCCACATCAGCCTGCCGTCGGCGCGGTCGGGCTCCGGTTTGCTGTGCCTGCCTTCGAACTCGAGCAGCAACACACCGATCAGTGACAACCCGGCGCCGCCGATGAGCATCAGATGCGTCGGCCCCCAGAGCGTGACATCTTGCCCGAAGATCCGATGCCAGATGTCGTCGAGGGGAAAGCCGATCAAGGCGTAGAGACCGGCGCCCGCGATGAGGATGCCGCCGACGGGCGCGTACCAGGTGCGGGTGATCCGCACCGCTGCGGCACCGGGCTTCTCGTCCAGGGGCAGCACGATCGCCGACATCCCGGCGGTGAACAGGAAGAACAATCCCGCCAGGATGAAATAGTGCGCCGGATTCGCCAGTGGCCCGTTGTCCCGGCCGTTGCCGACGTGCAGGCTGACATCCCAGATGAAGCCCAGCAACGCGGTGAGGATCGTCGCGAGGAACATCGCCAGCGGAAGGGCGACCCATCCGGGGCGGTTGAGCAGCCGCCCGAGACGGTCGGCGACGCGTTGTAACCAGGTGATCCGGCGGGTTCGGTGGAGATACCCGATCCACAGCAGAACGACCGCGACCAGTCCGGCGGCGCCGGTCATGATCGCCACCTGGTCCAGCGCCGCTCCCCCGCCCTCGGTGCCGGGAGCGGCGAACCATTCGATCCGTGCATGCGCGGCGTCGCGCATGGTGACCTCCATCACACGAGCGAGTATATGTTACTAACGGTATCATGAAAGTGGCGGACAGCGGCCGTAATCGCGCCGCCGTTTCGGGTCAGCCGACGATCGGCAGGTCGCGCTCTTCGTCCAGCCTGGTCAGCGCCCCTTGCATGATTCCGGTGACGTGCCGGTAGGCCTCGTCCAGATCCAGTTCGGGCCCCAGCACGTCGCGAAGATCGATCGGGTCGAGGAACTCGACGGTGATCTTGCTGGGCAACGGCAGATGCCCAGCGAGATCACCGAGGTCGAGTCCCCACGGCAGCGCGATCGAGATCGGGAACACCTTCAGCCGCAGCATCCGATCCAGCCGCAGCACGCGCGCGATCCGATCACCGCGGGTGAGCACCAACTGAGTCTGCTGCGCACCGATGTTCACCACCGGCACGATCGGAACCCGCTCGTTCCAGGCGAGGCGGAGAAATCCGGTGCGACCCGCGAAGTCGATCCGGTCCTCCTCCCACGTCGGACGGTGCACCTCCCAGTCACCGCCGGGGTAGACCAGCACCGCCGCGCCGTCGCGCAGCACTCGCTCGGCATTACCCGGGTCGGCGTTGACCGTTCCGAAGCGGCGCAGCAACGAGCCGATCACCGGGTAGGCCATCACCATGTCGTGGGCGAGCTGGAAGAAGGGCCGCTGCGGTCCGAAACGCCGGACGAAGGCGAGCGTGGTCACCAAGACTTCCGGCGATACGTTCCCGCCGGAATGGTTGCCCACCAGTAAGACCGGCCCCTCTTCCGGAACCCGCTCCAAGCCGCGCACCTCCGCCCGGAAGTAGAGGCGCACGAGAAGCCAGCCCAGATCGACGGTGTCGGCGATGAACTCCGGGTCGCGATCGGCGGGGTCGGCGGTGGGCACTCGCGCCTT
Source organism: Nocardia sp. NPDC047038 (assembly GCF_040644075.1). Lineage (NCBI taxonomy): Bacteria > Bacillati > Actinomycetota > Actinomycetes > Mycobacteriales > Nocardiaceae > Nocardia > Nocardia sp. NPDC047038. The sequence goes on from NZ_JBEYVQ010000019.1 coordinate 102,373, forward strand.
CACCTGCCGGGCGACCCAGTCCGTCGCCCGGTCGACCGTCCCGCCGGCCAATCGGAAGACCTTCATGACCAACGGCTTCCGGCTAGCCGCCGATCGAGAGCAACTGGTCGAAGAACGCCCGGTACCCGCGCAGCGCCTGCCGCAGCCCCTCGGTGTCGGACGTGTCGCCGAGCCGCTCGTCCAGTTCGCGTTTGCGCTGGTCGTAGGTGGTGGTCAGCTGGTGGATGGTATCGCCGAGCAGCTCGTCCGCGCGAGCGACCGCGTCTTTGGGGTTGTCGACGAAGGTAACCTGCACTTCCCGCCACTGGGTGCGCAGGCGATCGAGATCGGCATCGGGCAACAACGGCGCAGGCCCGCCCGCCGCGGTTTCGGCCGTCGGCGCACCGTGGGCGGCGGTTTGCCCAGTCGTGCCGGTGTCGCTCCACTCGCTGTCGATCACATCCCTTCGCGAGGCATCCGCGCGGGCCGGCTCCGATCCGGGCGCTGCGGGCGTGTTCGATTCGGTCGCCGTACCGGTGGTCTGCGCGGGCTCGGCCTCGCCGATCCCGCGGGACGCCTCGGTCTGCCCGGGATCGCGCCGCGCCGCTGACGTTTCGCCTTCCGGTCCGGCTTGCCGACTACGGTCCGCCTGCTCGGTTCCTCCGTACTGCGACTCGACCCGCCGCTCACCTGCTGTCGGCGAATTCTCCTCCGCCCCATCGTGATAGGGGCGACGCTCGGATTCGGTGCTCATGCTTTCACGTCCTTCTTGCCTTCGCCGCCAACGCCGATCAGATCTTCGAACACTTCCCGGTAGTGCACGATGGCCGTGCGCCGGTCCTCCGTGGATACCGCCGTGCCCGCGGGGCGGGTCGCGATGTCGTGCGCGGCGCGATAGTGGCCCAGCGGCTCGGCATGCTCCACGGAAAGATCAGCCACCTGCTGCTCGTAGTTCTCCGTGGGGTAGCCGCGCTCGGACATGATCGTGGTGACGAGGCGGTCGGCTTCGGTCAACGCCCCGGCGGGGTCGTCGATGAATCGCTCCTGCACCTCTACCCAGCGGGTGGAATAGACCCGCTTCTCGTCGTCCGACAGGTCGCGTAGCCGCAGTTGCGCGTGCCTGCGCTCGCGCTCTGCGAGTTCCCGCTCCGCGGTCTTGCGATCCTCGTGCTCCTGTACCGTCCGGTCGTATTCCGGGCCGAATCTGCGGCGTAGTCGCTGTCTGCGCAGCATCGGCCACACCAGGAGCGCGACAACGGCCGCGACGACGACAATGGCGATGACGACGATGATTACCCATACTCCAGCCGACATCTGAACCTCCTTGTCGAGCTTGTCCGCTGGGGTAATGCCTCCTGACCGTGGTCCCAAACATATGTTCGCCACGAGGCTTCGACGTGGTGAAGTCAGCGAACCAGAACTCGTTCGCGGCGGCGACCTGTTCCTCGCCGAGCTCGACGCCGAGACCGGGGCGCCACAGCAAGGTGCGCAGCTTCAGGAAGAAGTGTTCGGGCCCGGCGGCGCGTGGACGGGGCCATCACGCGGGACCGAGACCCGGTCCGCGCGTATACGAAGCCGCGCGGCCGCCGCTGAGGGCGAAATGAGCGGCTTTCAGCGACAGCGATGGTGAGCAGGTCCAGGCGGTGCATTCACCGAGGTAACCGGCTCACGCCCAAGCCCGTTGCCTGGTCACCACGGGCAGTGGTGGGATGAGTTTGTCCCAGAATTCGCGGCGCACCGCGTCCCAGAGCCGCGTCAGCTCCGGAAGAAGTTCTCGTGCCTGCGCGAGGTCAGGGTAGTTGCCGGGGCCGAACGCGACCAACGGAGAAGCATCCGATGCCTTGTCCACGGCGACGATCGCGATCAGGTGGTGGTGAACGAAACGCCACGTCACGCATACACCGTCGACTTCGGTATGGCGTATGTCACTCATCGTCGAAACCCCGGCGTCGTCCGCTCGGCTCGCACTTGCGCCGACCCGCGCCCCCGGCCGTATTCCCCTCCGCGCCGCCTGCCGGGCCGTCGACTCGGCACGGTCGCGGCGAAGCGACCGTAGTGCATGCTATGGCTGTTCTGGTTCGTTTCGAACATGGGGAAATCCTGTTTCGATCGTGACGCCGCCGCGTCCCGGTGCCCAGAAAGGCAGTTCCACACGTCTGAACATAAGACATTAGATTTCATAGTTCAACGCGTGGCAGGTAATGATTGCGTTAAGTTCACTGCCAGGCCGGTATGCGACCGAGACCTTCGGGGACGAAGCCGGAGCCCACAGCGTCAGGCGCGACCGCGATCGGCGGCGGACCGGGGGCAGGATCACTCGGTCGCACCGTGTACCTCTAACTCTAGAGTTCATAGTTCAAGTGTTCGTTGGCTAGGATCGAGTTACATCCCCCACCGAGGAGTCGCGTTGTCCAAGCAGGAGAGCGCCGGATTGACCGCTCTCGGCGCCGTGCTGGCCCCCCTCGAGGGCGGCGGCCCGAAGACCGAGGCCGTGGTGCAGCGACTCTGTGCCGCCATCAGCCTCGGCCTGATGGTGGACGGCCAGCAGTTGCCGAGCGAGACCGATCTCGCCGGTCAGCTCGGGGTGTCGACGATGACCCTGCGCGAGGCACTGGCCGTGCTCCGCCAGCAGGGAATCGTGCAGACCAAGCGCGGACGCGGCGGCGGCAGCTTCATCCGCGGTGCGGCGGAGATCCTCGAGAGCAGCTCACTGGTGCGCTTGCAGGAGATGAGCATCCAAGAATTGCGCGATCTGGGGGACGAACACTTCGCCGTCACCGGAGCCGCCGCCGTGTTCGCCGCACGCCGCGGGTTGCGAGCCGATATCGCGCGGCTGCGATCCCTGGCCGACCGGCTGAAGGACAGCAGCGAGCCCATATCGGCCCGCCGAGCCGACAGCCGCTTCCATATCGAAATGGCGGTGTGCGCGCAATCCACCCGTTTGACTCGCGCCCAGGTCGCGCTACAAGCCGAACTCTCCGCCCTGCTCTGGTTACCCCGACTGAAACTCGACCCCGCCGCCGAAGCCGCCGTGCATCGCGATTTGGTGGACGCGATCGAAAGAGAAGACGACGCCCGGGCGAGAGAACTGGCAGAATCACAAATCGAATCACGCATCCGCCGCCTCGTCGCCCTACGTTTGGAGCTCAGTTGATCGATGAGGGATACCGATAGTTCTTCCACCCCGGTGACCGTCGAATCGCTCGTCCACGCCGTCACAGAACTGGCCGAGGAGGTCTACGGATCGCTGGGCGTCATCGGGGCCGAATTGGCGGCACTGTGGGCGAGATCGACCGAGAAGCTGCAGCGCCCGCCCCGATCGACCGACCTCGCACCGCTGCGCGACACCATTGTCGGCGAGCTCGAGCGGCGTGGAAAACTGCTCGAAAGCGCGGGCGTAGTGATGGCCGACGGCGTTCTCGCGGATCGCCCCCGATTCCTGGAGTGGTGGTTCCTCGACACCGACCGCGGACCGCAACGTCTTGTGCTGGAATTGAATCCGCACAATGAGTACTTCTACGACTACACGGCCATGGAATGGTTCACGATTCCGCGCGACCAGGGTCGGCGCTGGGCGTACGGGCCGACCGTCGATTACGCGTGTACCGATCAGTACATCTGCACCTTCGCAATTCCGGTGACGAACGATTCGGGAGCCTTCGTCGGAATCGCCGGTGCCGATGTTCCGGTCGCTTCGATCGAGGCAGTCCTGCTTCCGCGACTCCGGGCATTCGGTCAGCGGGTGGTGCTGGTCAACAGCGAGGGGCGCGTCATCATGGGCACCGATCCCGAATTCACCACCGGATCCAAGATCAGCCGCATGGCCCGATCCGCCGCGGCGATGCCCATCGAGGCCACGTCGTGGTCGTTGCAGCCGCTGGACTCACACTGATGCGACGCGACAGCGCTGCTGGGCGCCCGCCACGAGCCGGATGGCACGCGGTGCGCCCCGATGAATGGGGTCGTGCGGCACGGAGGGGTTCGCCGAATACTCGTCCCCATGAAGGCGATCACCGCGGGCCTCCTTGCGCCGGCCACACTCCTCGCACGACTGTCGACCGCGCACGCCACGCCATTCGAGCAGGAGGCGACCATCGCGGTACGGCAACCGTTGTAGACGCAACCCGAACTATCGCCGTGATCGCCTGTCGGGCCTGCCATCTGGGAATTTCGGGCGGAACCTTCGCGGCGGAGCCGCATTAGCCACGGAAGAAGTCGACCGGAATCATCGTCTGGGTCGGTGCCGCATTGGCACACTTGATCAGTGAAAGGTGTGAAACACAGCATAATTCGCCGGCGCCGCCGTATGCCGTGCCGTAAGCGGGTTACCGGCTGTGTACTGTCCCGACGGGGCCGAACAGTCCGGGCCTTCTCGCGAGAGAGCTCCCGGGCTGTCTGCGACACCAGTGCGAGCAAGTAGCGAGGTTGTGGGTTGGATCGTTGGTGTGCGGCCGCGAGCGCCGGCACCACCTGAAGGAGAAAGCACGGAAATGAAGATGGACCGCCGTTCTGCGCGTGGAAACCGCCGTCGCCGTTCCGGCGGTCTGCTCTTCGGGCAACTGCTCACAGCCGCGGTCGAGTCCGCCGCCGACACGGTGGCGATCCGGTTCAGTCCGACAGGCGATCCCGCCGATACCACCCAACTTACCTACCGAGAGCTCGACGAATCCTCGTCGCGGCTGGCGCGGGAGTTGATCGACCGGGGATTGGGCCCCGGCGACGTGGTGGCGATCGGCATTCGGCGCTCGATCGAGTCGGTGCTGTCGGTGTGGGCCATCGCCAAGACGGGCGCCGCGTATGTGCCGATCGATCCCACCTACCCGCCGGAGCGGATCGCCTACATGGTGTCCGATTCCGGAGCGGCGCTGGGCCTGACCACTTCCGCGTACCGCGAAGCGCTGGGCACGTCGGTCCCGTGGATCGAACTCGACGACCCGCAAGACCGGGAACGGATCGAACGGCGGCCCGCGCACCCGGTCTCGTACGCCGATCGGGTGCGACAGCTGACCGAACAGCATCCCGCCTACGTCATCTTCACCTCGGGTTCGACCGGTCGGCCCAAGGGAGTCGTGGTCACCCACTCCGGATTGGGCGCGATGGTGGCGTCCGAACGGGAGCGCTACGACGTCACCGAGGGCTCGCGGGTGATGCACATCTGCTCGCCGAACTTCGACGTGTCGGTACTGGAATTGCTGCTCGCCTTCGCCACCGGGTCCACCCTGGTGATCGCGCCGCCGACCGTATTCGGTGGATTCGAACTCGCCGATGTGCTGAGGCGCGAACGCGTCACGCACATGCTGATCACGCCGGGCGCGCTGGAATCGGTCGATCCTGAGGGGCTCGCGGACCTGCGCGTCGTGATGGTCATCGGCGATCGGTTCGGTCCGCACCTGGTCAGCCGGTGGAGCGGGAACGGTCGCGCGATCATCAACGGCTACGGCCCCACCGAAGCCACGGTCATCGCGACCAGCAGTGCGCCGCTGGTTCCCGGCGAGACCATCACCATCGGCGGCGCGATACCGGGCTTCGGTCTGTTCGTGCTCGATTCCCGCTTGCGCCCGGCCCCGGCCGGAGTGATCGGCGAGTTGTATCTGTCCGGCCCCGCGCTGGCGGAGGGCTACCTCAACCGGCGCGGTCTCACCGCGGCGCGCTTCGTGGCCAACCCGTTCGGCGGCGAGGCGGGCAATCCGGGATCGCGCATGTACCGCACCGGCGACTTGGCCCGCCGACTCGGCGGGGGCGGCATCGAGGTACTGGGACGTTCCGATTTCCAAGTGAAGGTCCGTGGTTTCCGCGTCGAACTCGGCGAGATCGATGACGCGCTGAGCCGCCATCCGGATGTCGAGTTCGCGGTGACGTTGGGCAAGCGGCAGCAGAACGGCACGACCATGTTGGTGTCCTACGTGCTTCCCGAGGCGGACGCGGTTGGCATCGGGGGCGAGTTCGACACCACGGCGCTGCTGGACTTCATCTCCGAGTCGTTGCCGGGGTACATGATTCCGGCGTCGATTGTGGTGTTGGACGAGATTCCGTTGACGCCGGTGGGGAAGTTGGATCGGGCGGCGTTGCC
>NZ_JBEYVQ010000020.1:0-101965 GCF_040644075.1 Nocardia sp. NPDC047038
CCCCTCGAACACACCATCACCCAAGCATTCACCGACATACTCCACACCAACACCATCGGACTCGACGACTCCTTCTTCACCCTCGGCGGCGACAGCATCATGTCGATCCAGTTGGTCAATCGAGCCAGGGCGGCGGGTGTGGTGTTCACCCCGCGCGACGTGTTCGACCGCAAGACGGTCGCCGGGCTGGCCGAGGTCGCCGTCCGCGGCGGCACCGCGGCGACCGCGCTTGCGGCCGAACTGCCCGGCGGAGGCGTGGGGCCGGTGCCGGTCACGCCGATCGTCCGGTGGCTGCTCGAGCGGGCCGGGTCTGGGTTCGGCCGCTTCTCGCAGGCGGTGTTGCTCGGACTGCCGCCGGGGATCGACCGGCAGCAGCTGGTGGGCACGGTGCAGGCGGTACTCGATCGGCACGACATGCTGCGCGCACGGCTGCGCCCGACCGACGACGGAAGTTGGGCGTGGGAAGCCTTGCCCGCCGGGGCGATTCGAGCCGAGGACGTCATCCGTCGGGTGGCGATGCCGGAAGCCCCGGGAAGCGCCGAGTTCCGTGCTTCTGTGGCGGCGGAGTTGGACGCCGCCGCGGACCGGCTCGATCCGGGCGCCGGGGTCGTGCTGCAGGTGGTCTGGTTCGACCCGGTAGCCACGACGGAGCCGGGCCGGGCGCTGGTGGTGGCGCACCATACGGCCGTCGACGGAGTGTCCTGGCGGGTGCTGGTGCCGGATCTCGCGATCGCGTGGGCGCGGATCGAGTCCGGCGAACCACCCGAGCTGGCCCCGGTCGGGACGTCCATGCGCAGGTGGGCCCACGGGCTGGTCGAATCGGCCGGAAGCGCCGAGCGGCGCGCCGAATTCGGATTCTGGAAAGCGATGGCCGCCGGAGACGATCCGGTGATCGGATCCCGCTCCCTCGACCCCGCGATCGATGTCGCCGCCACTGCCCGCACGGTCGAGATCGATGTTCCCCCCGAGGTGACCGAGGCGTTGTTGACCACCGTGCCCGCGGCATTCCACGGCGAGGTGAGCGACGGGCTGCTGGCCGCGCTGGCGGTGGCGGTGACGAAGTGGCGGCGCGAGCGCGACACGGTAGCGTCCGGCGATCTCGCGGACGTCGTGATCGGTTTGGAAGGGCACGGCCGCGAGGAGCGCGCGGTCCCCGGCTCGGATCTGGCCCGGACGGTCGGCTGGTTCACCACGAGTTTCCCGATGCGCCTCGACCTGTCCGCCATCGATGTCGACGACGCGACCGCGGGCGGGCCCGCGCTGGGGGCAGCGGTCAAGTCGGTGAAGGAACAGTTGCGCAAGGTCCCGGACCACGGGATCGGCTACGGCTTGCTGCGGTATCTCAACACCGATACCGGACCGGAACTCGAGAGCATGCCGACACCGCAGATCGGATTCAACTACCTCGGCCGCGTCGCCACGAAGGTGCCCGGAGGAGCACCGTCGGCCGGATGGCTACCGGTGGACGACGGCGGGGACCTCTCGGGCGCCGAGTTCACCGGTGCGCTCGATCCGGACCTGCCGATGTCGGCGGTGCTCGACATCAACGCCCTCGTCCTGGACGACGGCGACCGGCGGCGGCTGCGGGCGAAGTGGTCGTATCCGGCCGGGGTGCTCACCGCCGACCAGGTGCACGAGGTGGCGGAGTCGTGGCGCCGGGTACTGACCGCGTTGGCGGCATACAGCCGCCGCGCCGGGACCGGCGGACGGACGCCGTCGGATCTGGACCTCGTCGATCTCACCCAGTCCGACATCGAGCGGCTCGAGACCGGATATCCGGCGCTGAGCGATGTTTGGCCGTTGACTCCGTTGCAGGAGGGATTGCTGTTCCATGCGGTGTTCGCCGAGGAGTCGGTGGACGCCTATGTGGTCCAGCTGGTCCTCGAACTGGGTGGGCGAGTCGATGCGCAGCGGCTGCGCCGAGCCGGGCAGGCGCTGCTGAACCGGCATGCGAATCTGCGCGCGGCGTTCGTCACCGACACCGGGCCGGTGCAGGTGGTCGACGAAGACGTCGAGGCGCCATGGACGGAGCTGGACCTGTCCGGGCTGGACGACGGGGAACGGGATCGAGAGTGGACTCGGTTGATGGCCGAGGACCGCGCGACCCGGTTCGACCCGTCGCGCGCCCCACTGCTGCGCTGGATGCTGGTCACCATCGGGCCGGAGCGCTTCCGGCTGGTGCTGACCAACCATCACCTGCTGCTGGACGGCTGGTCGATGCCGCTGCTCCTGAGGGAGTTGCTGGTGCTCTACGCCACCGACGGCGACGACGCGATGCTCCCTCGTGTCCGGCCCTATCGGGACTTCTTGGCGTGGCTGGTGCGGCAGGACCCGACCGCTTCGCTCGACGCCTGGGCCCGTGCGTTCGACGGCGCCGACGAGCCGACTCTGATGGCTCCGTCCGACCCCCGCCGCCGCTACACCGAATCACGTGATGTCCTCGGCGAATTGACCGAGGAACAGACCGCCGACTTGACGAACCTGGCGCGGGCACGCGGAGTCACCCTCAACACCGTGGTCCAGACGGCATGGGCGATTGTGTTGGGCGCCTTGACATCCCGGACGGATGTCACCTTCGGCACCACTGTCTCCGGACGGCCTCCGCAACTTTCGGACGTCGAATCGATGATCGGGCTGTTCGTCAACACGCTGCCGGTGCGTGTCCGGCTCGACCGCACCGAGAGTTTGGGGCAGCTGCTCGACCGGATCCAGGCCGAACAAGCCGCGCTGCTCGATCACCACTACGTGGGCCTGACCGACATCGAACGGGTGGCCGGGCCGGGAGCGGTGTTCGACACGATGACGGTGTTCGAGTCCTATCCGGTCGATCGTGGCGGGCTCACCGCGGACACCGACATCGCGGGCATGCGGCTGCTCGATGTGAGCGGCACCGACGCGGCGCACTATCCGATCGGCGTTGTCGCCCAGGTCGACACGCGATTGCGTCTCCACATCAAGTACCTGCCCGATCTCTTCGACCACGACATGATGGACGCGACGCTGCGTCGAGTTCTGCGCGTGCTGGGCGCGGTCGCCGCCGACCCGGATCTACCACTGTCCCGGCTGGATCTGCTGTCCTCCGCGGAATACCGCGAGTTGGCGCCCGTGTCGGGTCGTCCGACGGTATCGGCGCAGGTCTTGCCGGATCTGCTGGCCGCGGCGGTGGCGAACGATCCGGGTGCGGTCGCGGCGGTGTGCGGCGATCGCCGGTGGACTTACGGTGAACTTGATGCGGAGTCGAATCGACTGGCACGCATGCTGATCGGCCTGGGAGCGGGGCCGGAGACGAGCGTCGCGGTCGGATTGCCGCGGTCGGTCGAGTCGGTGCTGGCGGTCTGGGCCGTGGCGAAGTCCGGGGCGGCGTTCGCGCCGATGGATTCCGAGTATCCGGCCGGCCGCATCGCGGACATGCTCACCGATTCGGGTGTGGCGGTGGGGATCACGCTGTCGCGATGGCGGGATCGTTTCCCCGGATCGGTGCGATGGCTGGTGCTCGACGAACCGGCGGTCGAAGCGCAGCTGGCGGAATTCCCGGCAGCTCCGGTGCGCGACGAGGAGCGAACACGGCCGGTGCGGCCCGACCACGCGGCGTACGTGATCTACACGTCCGGGTCGACGGGAGAGCCGAAAGGCGTGGTGGTGTCGCACAGGGGGCTGGCGAATCTGGTGGATGATCAATGCACGCGTTTGGGTGTCGGGCCGGGCACGCGGGTGCTGCACGCCGCATCTCCGAGTTTCGACGCGGCGGTACTCGAATACCTCTGGGCGTTCGCGACGGGCGGACAACTGGTGATCGCGCCGCCGACTGTCTACGGCGGGGACGAGCTGGCGCAAATCCTGGCGCGGGAGCGGGTTTCGCACGCGGCGCTGACGCCGACGGCCTTGGCGACGGTCGATCCGGCCGGGCTCGGAGGCCTCGGGACGGTCGTGATCGGCGGCGAGGAGCCCCCACCGGAGTTGGTGTCGCGGTGGGCGCCGGGCCGCAGATTGTTCAACACCTACGGTCCTGCCGAGGCCACGATCCAGACCGACGCCGGGCGCCCGCTGGTGGCGGGTGAGGCCGTGACGACCGGCAGCCCGATCCGCGGGGTGCAGGAAATCGTGCTCGACACCTGGTTGCGGCCAGTACCGGTCGGAGTCGTCGGCGAGTTGTATCTGGCGGGGCCCGCTTTGGCGCGCGGCTATCGCAACCGGTTGGGCACGACCGCGTCTCGGTTCGTCGCCAATCCGTTCGCGGGGCCGGGGCAGCGCATGTACCGGACCGGTGACCTGGTGCGGTGGCTGCGGTCGCCGACCGGACATCTGACGCTGGACTACATGGGCCGGACGGATTCTCAGGTGAAGATCCGTGGTTTCCGCATCGAGCTCGGCGAGGTCGAATCGGCGCTGCTCGCGTACGCGGGTGTGGCGAACGCGGTGGCAGCCGTGCGCCGAGGCGCGGTCACCGGCGACCGGTTGATCGGGTACGTGGTCCCCGAGTCCGGCGCCGAACTCGACACGGACGCGGTCCGCGAGTTCGCCGCGGAGCGGTTGGCCTCGCACATGGTGCCCGCGACCGTCGTGGTGATCGACGCGCTACCGAGGACGGCGAACGGCAAGCTGGACCGCACCGCTCTGCCCGAGCCGGACTTCACCCCCCGTGCCGGATCCCGGGCACCGGCCACCGAGGTCGAGACGACGCTGGCCGGACTGTTCGCGGAGGTACTCGGACTCGACGAGGTCGGGGCGGACGATTCGTTCTTCGCCATGGGCGGCGACAGCATCATGGCGATTCAGCTGGTCGCGCGCGCCAAGGCGGCGGATCTGCTGTTCTCAGCGCGCGATGTGTTCGAGCACGGAACGGTCGCCGAACTGGCCCGGGTCGCCGTGCGCGACAGCACCGAGGCCGCCGCCCTGCCCGCCGAACTGCCCGGCGGAGGCGTGGGACAGATACCGCTGACGCCGATCATGTGCTGGATGTTCGAACGCGGTGGCTTCGACCGTTTCAGCCAGTGGGCGATGCTCACGCTGCCTGCCGGTATCGACAGCGCCGGAATCGGCGCCACCGTCCAAGCGGTGCTCGAACGCCACGACATGCTGCGGGCGCGGCTACGCCCGGACCCCGCGCACGCGTCCGGCTGGGCGCTGTACGTATCGCCGACCGCCGCACCCGCCGCGGGGCTGATCCGGCGCGTGCCGGTAACCGCGGCGCCGGACAGCAGCGACTTCGCCGCGATCGCCGACGCCGAGGCGAACGCCGCGGCCGAGCGCCTCGACCCCGCGGCAGGAGTCGTGCTGCAACTGGTCTGGTTCGAGTGGGCGCGACAGCCGGGACGGCTGCTGATCGTCGCGCATCACCTGGTCGTCGACGGCGTCTCGTGGCGCATCCTGGTTCCCGACCTCGCGATCGCGTGGGCGCAGATCAGCGCGGGGCAACCGCCGCGGCTCGCGCCTGTCGGTACCTCGATGCGACGCTGGGCGCATGCCCTGAACACCGCCGCCGCGCGCCGGGACGAACTCGACTCGTGGCGCTCCACACTCGACGCCGCGGACCCGCCGATCGGCGCACGCCCGATCGACCCGGCCGTGGACGTGCAGGCCACCGTCGCGACTGTCGAGGTGAAGCTGCCCATTGCGGCGACCCGCGCGGTGCTCACCACGCTGCCGGAGGCCTTCCGCGGCAACGTGGACGACGCGCTGATCGCGGGGCTCGCTCTGGCGCTGACCCGATGGCGGCGCGAGCACGGCGACACCGTGCCGGAAACGCTGCTCACCCTCGAAAGCCACGGCCGCCACGACACGGTGCTCCCGCACGCCGACCTCTCGCGCACCGTCGGATGGTTCACCACCACCTATCCGGTGCGACTCGACCTGTCCGGCATCGACATAGACGACGCGTTCGCAGCCGGACCCGCCGCCGGGGCTGTCGTCAAATCGGTGAAGGAACGTTTGCGGCAGGTCCCCGATCACGGGATCGGCTACGGACTGCTGCGATACCTCGACGCCGATACCGCCCGCATCCTGCGTGCGCTGCCCGCGCCGCAGGTGAGCTTCAACTATATGGGCAGATACGACACCATTCCCGCCGCGTTGCGCGAGGCAGGGTGGATGCCCGCCGGAGGCGGCGGCGTTCAGAACCCCGACGCGGCCGCCGCATCCGTGCTGGGTGTCAACGCGGTCGTCACCGACACCCCGGAAGGGCCGGCTCTCACCGCCGCCTGGGACTATCCGACCGGTCTGTTGACCTCCGACGAGGTGACCGGCCTCGCGGAACTGTGGCGCGACGCGGTGACCGCGCTGGCCGACTATGCGTCCCGGCCCGGCGCCGGCGGGCTCACCCCCTCCGACCTCGACCTCCTCGATCTGAGCCAGGACACGATCGACCGGCTGGAGCGCCTGCACCCGGCCCTGGACGACATCTGGCCGCTCACGCCGCTGCAGACCGGGTTGCTGTTCCACGCTCAGCTCGCGGACGGCGCCCTCGACGCCTATATCGTGCAACTCTGCATGGAACTCGGCGGGCACGTCGACGCCGAGCGGCTGCGCCGCGCCGCGCAGGCGCTCGTCGGACGGCACCCCAATCTGCGGACCGCGTTCGCGCGCGACGGCGCGGGTGAAGCGGTCCAGGTCGTGCATAAGCACGTCGACGTGCCGTTCACCCTCATCGACCTGGCCGAGCACGACGATTCCGCCGCCGCGCTGGATCAGCTCATGGCCGCCGACCGGCGCGCCAGCTTCGACGTGGCCGCGGCGCCGTTGCTGCGAATGACGTTGGTGCGCATCGCCCCCGAGCGATACCGGCTGGTGTGGAGCATGCATCACATCCTCATCGACGGCTGGTCCACGCCACTGCTCATCCGGGAGCTGCTGACCCTCTACGCCTGCGACGACGACGCCACGGCGCCCGCTCCGGGCCGTCCCTTCCGTGATTACCTGACGTGGCTGCACGCCCAAGACCGGAACGCGGCGGAAACCGCGTGGACGCGGGCACTCGACGGCGTGTCGGAGCCGACTCTGCTGGCGATCGCGGACCGCGGCCGCAGGCACACCACCGCCACGCGCGACGTACAAGTTCAGCTCGGCGAAGACCGCACCTCGGCGCTGGTCGCCACCGCCCACCGACAGGAGGTCACGCTCAACACCCTCGTTCAGGCCGCCTGGGGAATCGTGCTGGCCAACGCGACCGGCCGCGACGACGTGGTGTTCGGCACCACCGTCTCCGGGCGCCCGCCCCAGATCTCCGGCATCGAATCGATGATCGGGCTGTTCATCAACACGGTGCCGGTGCGGGTTCGGCTGGACCACCGCGAAACCCTCGCCCAACTGGTGCGGCGAATCCGGACCGAACAAGCCGCGCTGCTCGACCATCACCACCTGGGCTTGGCCCAGATCCAGCACATCGCCGGTCCTGGCGCGATGTTCGACACCGTGACGGCCTTCGAGTCCTACCCGATCGACTCGACCGGGTTGTCCGAAGACACCGACATCGCGGGAATGCGTGTCCTGGGTGTGCACGGACGCGATGCCGCGCACTACCCGCTCGGCCTGATCGTGCACCAGGACAATAGATTGCACCTGACCTTCAAATACTTGCCCGACCTGCTGACCCGGCAGCAGATCGACGCCATCGCCGACCGCGTGCTGCGCGTGCTCGACACCGTCGCGGACCACATCGACCTGCCGCTGACCCGGCTACAGCTGCTGTCGCAGGCCGAGCAAGCCGCGCTGGTGCCCGTTCGCGGGCCACACGGGGCGGTGATGTCGGTGCTGCCGCAGGTGCTGACCGCCGCGATGGAACCGGAGACCGAAGCGGTGGTCTGCGACGGCGCACGACTGTCCTACCGCGAACTCGACGAAACCTCGAACCGGTGGGCGCGGGTGTTGATCGACACCGGGATAGGACCGGAATCGTTCGTAGCCATAGCGCTACCTCGCTCCATCGACGCCATGATCGCCGTGTGGGCGGTCGCCAAGACCGGCGGCGCGTTCGTCCAGGTGGAACCCAGCCATCCGCGCGAACGCAGCACGACCATCCTGACGGATTCCGGTGCCATGGTCGGGCTTACTCGCGAGCCCTACCGAAATCAGTTGCCGGACACCATCGAATGGCTGACCGTCGACAGCCCCTCCTTCGCGGCGACGTCGGCAGAAGTTTCCTCCGCGGCGATCAGCGATGCCGACCGAACAGCCCCACTACGACCGCAGCACCCGGCCTACCTGGTCTACACCTCCGGCTCCACTGGAACCCCGAAGGGCGTCGTGGTCACACATACCGGGATAGCGAACCTGGCCGCGGACACGCGGCAACGGTTCGGCATCACTCCGTCCTCTCGGATACTGGCTGTCGCCTCGCCGAGCTTCGATGTCTCGATCCTCGAATGGATCAGCGCCGTCTGCGGCGGGGCCACGCTGATCCTCGCCCCCACACCGGTCGGCGCCGGGCTGTCCGAGCTGGTCCGGGCGGAACACGTCACCCATGCCGCGCTCACCCCGACGATGCTCGCCGCGATGAATCCCGACGGACTCGAAACCCTGGTCATCGGCGGTGAGCCGTGTCCGCCGGAGCTGGCGGCGCGGTGGACGCCGGGCCGCACGGTGCTCATCAGCTACGGGGCCACCGAGACCACGGTCGTGAGCTGCGCAGGCACTCCGCTGTCCACCACCGTCGACGGCCCGATCGCCATCGGCGGCCCGATCCGCGGATTCACCGCCGTCGTACTCGATCGCAAGCTCCGCCCCGTTCCGTTCGGAGTGGTCGGCGAACTCTATCTGTCCGGACCGGGCCTCGCCCGCGGCTACCACAAGCAACCCGCGACCACCGCGAGCCGATTCGTCCCCGCCCCGTACGGGCGACCCGGGACGCGGATGTATCGCACGGGCGACCTGGTGGCCTGGACCGCCGACCGAAGACTGCAATACAAGGGCCGCAGCGACCTGCAGTTGAAGGTCCAGGGCAACCGCGTCGAACCCGGCGAGGTCGAATCCGCGCTGAGCGGCTATCCCGACATCGCCTATGCCGCGGTCACCGTGCACACCCGCCCCGACGGCACCGGCCAACTCACCGGCTACGTCGTACCGACGCCGCACACCACACCCGACACCGGCGCCATGACCACCTACCTCGCAACCCGCCTGCCCACCCACATGATCCCCACCGCCATCGTCGTCCTCGACCGGATCCCGCTCACCAGCACCGGCAAATTCGACTACAAAGCCCTGCCCGCGCCGGACCGCCCCCCGTTCCGCGCGCCGTCCACGCCGCTGGAGGCCACCGTCTGCGCGGCGTTCGCGCGAACGCTCCAGCTCGAACGAGCCGGTTGCGACGACGGTTTCTTCGCGCTCGGCGGCAATTCGCTCGCCGCGACCCAACTGGTGGCGCGACTGGAGGAGTCGACCGGGGTACCCGTGCCGATTCAGTGGGTCTTCAGCGACCCGACACCGGAATCGCTGGCCCGCCGCATCGAGGCTCGGCTGCGCGGGTTCGAGGAACCCGACCCTCATGACGCGCTCGCGGTGCTGCTCCCCCTGCGCGCGACCGGCGTCGAACCGCCACTGTTCTGCGTCCACCCGGCCATCGGTTTGGCTTGGGGTTTCAGCGGACTCGTGCAGCACCTCGGCTCGCAGCGACCCGTCCACGGGCTGCAATCCCCGGCGCTGACCGACCCCACCACGCGGTTCGACACGCTCGACCAACTCGCCGCCCGCTACGTACAGGAGATCCGATCGGTCCAGCCGCACGGCCCCTATCACCTGCTCGGCTACTCGTTGGGCGGCACCATCGCGCACGCGATCGCCGTGCGACTTCGTCGCGAGGGCGAACCCGTCGCCACCTTGGCGATGATGGACACCCGCGTTGTCGACGCGGGCAGCGCGCAAGCTCCCCTACCCACCCTCCGCGACATGCTCACCGAGTTCGGCGGCGCGGCCGGTTCCCGAATTCCGGCCGACCTCACCGTCGAGGCCGCGACCGACTTGCTGCACCGGCAAGGCGGTCTCTTCACCGCCCTCACACCCGAGCATCTCGCGACCCTGCACGGCGACTACACCCGGCTCGTCGACCTCACCCGAGATCATCGACCGGCACTCTTCGACGGTGATCTGCTCTACTTCAGCGCCGTCGACGGCCACCCGGACGACGGCCCCTCTCCGTCTCTCGCGTGGCAGGAGTACCTCACCGGCAGCATCTTCGAACACCGTGTTGCCGTCGCGCACGAAAGGATGACCGACCCTGAGGCGCTACATGTTATCGGATCAACCCTGACCGAGCATTTCCGCCGCACCCCCGTCCCCTCACCGGAGCCTCCGATCTCAGCAAGGACCAGCCGATGATGAACACCGACCCCATAGTCGGGACACGCTCCGGCCTCCAGCCGGTCAACCTCTTCGCTCCCGACGCGGAAACAGGCCTCGCCGACCACCCCCGGTTCGCCGAACTCCGTCGGTGGACCCGCGAATACCTGTGCCATTCCCACCCGGATCTCGGCCGGCCCGGTCCTGTCTGCCCCTACACCAGCCACGCCATCACGCACAGGTACCTGTGGGCCGCCTACTTCGATGGGCACGACATCGATATCGGGCGCATCACCGCGATCGCCGACGATCTGTACGACCTTTTCCCGGCCCTGCCACCGCGGGAGGCGCCCGAGTCGCTGTTCAAAGCCGTTCTCGCGGTCTTTCCCGACCTCACCGACTACCCCTCGATCGACTCGGTGCAACGACAACAGAAAACCAAATTCGTCGACAAAGGCCTGATGATCGGGCAGTTCTATCCGGGCTGCACCTACCCCGGACTGCACAATCCGGCGTTCCCGGCGCTCGACGCGCCCCTGCCCATCCTCGCGGTACGCCACATGGCCCCTACCGACTATCCGTTCCTCGTCGCGCGCCACGAATGGATCGACACCTACCTCAGGCTCTTCGCCCCTACCATTCCCGGATTCGTCGCCACGGCCATGTCCGTCAGACTCGAACAGGCGATCGACGCCCAGAAAGACATTTCGTGAGTCGGTGGTGTGGGCGGTGCGGACCCGGTGACCACCGCCGAGCCGGTCCCGGCGACCGGCTGGACAGCGCTCAGTCCGCCACCAGTTCCACCGGGACCGCGAAGACGTCGACCATGGCTCCGTTGCGCAGCACGGTGACCGGCAGTTGCACGCCGATCGACTCGGCGAACAGCTGCCGCTGAATCCCCTGCGCGTCACGCACTTGCGACCGCGCCACGCTCAGCACCAGATCGCCGCGGCGCAGCCCGGCCAGCTCGGCGGGGCCGCCACGGACCACCTCCACGATGCGCACCCCGGCGGCCTGCCCGGTGCGCGCGGCGACCGGCTCGGGCAGCGGCGCGGGCACACCGACCAAGCCGAGGTATGCGCGCCGGACGCGCCCCTCGGTGTGCAGCGTGCCGATGATCCGGCGCGTCGTCGCGTTGATCGGGATGGCGAGGCCGAGCCCGATGCCCGCGACCGCGGTGTTGACGCCGACCACCCGGCCTGCCGAGTCCGACAGCGCGCCACCGGAATTTCCGGGGTTGAGCGCGGCGTCGGTCTGGATCACGTCCTCGATCACGCGGCCGGCGCGGCGGGATGCCACCGGAACCGCGCGCCCGAGCGCGCTCACCACGCCCGCGGTGACCGAACCCGCCAGGCCGAGCGGACTTCCGACCGCCACCACCAGCTGGCCGACCACCAACTGGTCGGCATCTCCGAGCGGCACCGCGTCCGGCGCGCCGCCGCGTGCGCGCAACACCGCGAGATCCGACAGGGGATCCACCCCGACGACGTGGAAGCGGGATTCCACCCCGTCGGCGAAGACCACCTCACCCTCGCGGGCCGCGCCGACGACGTGCGCGTTCGTCAACAGGAACCCGTCGTCGGTGAAGACCACCGCCGATCCGCTCCCCCGCCTGGTCCGCACGCTGGCCACGTGCGGCGTCACCGACGCCGCCACCGCGATCACCGTGCGGGAGTAGGCATCCATCGCGGCGTTGTCCACGCCGACCACCACCCTGTTTGCCGGAATTGCACTACTGCGTCCAGGATGCCCTCGCGCCGCGGACGACGCACGGTGTTCGCCGCAGGCGCAACCGGGCCGCGGGTGCGCCGGGCGTGTCGCCGGGATACGGATCGCAGGTCCGGCACCGGGCGCTATGCCGTGGGCACCCGGTCGAGGAAACCGTGCACACTCGTGATCCGGTCGTCGGCTCCGAGGGAGATCACGTCCGAACCCGCGACCGGGGCGCTGCCGTCGGTCGCGGAGACCAGCTCCCAGGAGAAGCGGGCGATGTCGTGGTGGCCGTCGACCGCGCCGAGGCGACGGAACTCGAACCCGGGGAACTGCGCCTGCACGCCCCCGATGGCCGCCGCCAGCTGGGCGTGCCCGCGCACCTCCGCGAGCGGATCGGTGTACGCGCCGTCCTCGGCCCACGCGGCCGCCACCGCCGCGGCCCTGGCGTCCTCGTCGGTGGCGTTCCACGCGGCGAAGTACCGATCGACCGCTTCCTCGTAGCGCGACATAATGAATCCTCCTGTGCGGTAATGATTTTCGGCAACCGTTCGGGTCTTCCGATCGGCTGTCTCCAACCTTGCCGCGCCGCGCGCCCAGAGTCGATTACGCGCGAGGTAATGATCGCCGGAAAAGGCGCGCGCCCGAGGGCTCAGCGCAGTAGCCCCCGCTTCTCGAGATAGGCCGATGGAATCACCGCCACCGCCAGAGCCAGCAGCACGGTGATCAAAAGGCTCAGCTGCCAAGGCAATTCGGCGATGTCGAGCAGACCTGCGGCGTAGCAGCCGACGACCAGAACGGGCGGCAGGACGACCGCGGTGGTGACGGTGAACACCTTGACGATCTCGCTCTGCCGCACATTCAGGCAGATCGTCACGGATTGCTGCAAGAAGCGGACGTTGTCGTACGCCGAGCCCGCATACTGCCCCACCCCGTCGATGTCGGCGAGCAGGATGCCGATCGCCTCGTCGAGTTCCGCCTTCCCTGACGACGTGTCGGCCATCAGATGCCGCGCGGCGCGGGCCAGCTGCCGCTGGGTCTCCTGAGTGCGCGAGACGATGCGTTCGGTCGCGTTCATCCGCGACATCACGCCGCGCAGGTCGGCGAGCTCGATCTCGCGCCGGTCCCGGCCCGTGATCGTCCGCTCGATCTCGTCGCGCAACGCCTCCATGGCGTCACCCGCATGATGTAGCACCCGCTCCGACGCCTCGTTCAGTGCCCACAGCAGCGCGTACATCACGCCGTGCGCGGAGCCGGCGAGCGCCGGGTCGCGCCGCATCTTCGCGACCGCCTTGTCGAAGGGGACGAAATGCTCGGACGGCTGCAGCGTCACGAGGAATTCACCGCCCAGGGCGAAGACGATCGTCTCCTGTTCGATGTTCTCGCCACGCTGGAATCCGGCCGTCACCGGAAAGTAGCGAAAGCTGTCGGTCTCCAGGACCTGATCGCGTGCGGACGTGAAGTCGATGCCGAGCCGTTCCCGCAGCACCGCCGCAGTGTCGGCGTCGTCGGCGGCGAGCGGAATCCAATGCTGCTGGAGCACCTCGGTATCGAAGTGGTCGGCGGTCACGGCACCGAGAAAGGTCGTCATCGACTACCGCTGCCCGCGGAAGGAGCGCACCGCGGATCCGGCCTGCTGTCGCCGTTCCGGATCTGTTGTGCGAGGCAATGTTTCGGCCTTCTCGGGCAATGTGGCCATAGTGGATGCTCCAATACTTGCTATCGTGCGGGGCTGGCGCGCTCCTCCGGTACCGAGGACGCACGCAGGGGCGAGCAGCGACGTGATCGGGCGGCGCCTCGGGTCGGGGGCCACGTATCGGCCGAACCCGGACGCGCCGCTCTTACGCGCCGGAGAGATGACGAAGGTTGCGGGTCCGTACCGCGTCGGCCGATGGGCGCCGTTGCCCGGCCGGGCGATCACGCACCCGGATCAACGACGCGTCGGCGCAACCTGTTTCGCGAGAGCGGCCCGGCTGTAGACGTCGATACTGTCATCCGGCATCTGCCGCTCACCTCGCTTCGTCGGTCGACCGGCGCACGAATTGCGCCATCCATCATTAGAAACCCGCCCATCGGGGTACGTCAATCAGTTGCGCAAGTGTTCGACAGCGCGCCACCCGATGGAAATCCAGCGACAGTGGCGAAGCCGGACGACAGCGGACGACAGCGGTTTTCGGCATGCTCGCCGCCACCGCGACGTCACTCCGCCACATCCACCCCGTACCGGCGCGCCAGCACCGCGAGATCCGTCGGATAACCCTGGCCCACCGCACGCAACCGCCAGACGTCGCCACGCAGGTAGACCTCGGCGAGCACCAACGTCCGTTCCTCGGTGGCCGCGTCCATCGTCGCGCGCGCGACAACGCCTGCCTCCGCGCCAGGCATCGCCTCGACCTCGATCGCGCCGACATCACCGAAGGTGGCCTCCGCGTCGTCCAACGCGGCGGCCAGCACGATCCGGCGGCAATATCGCGGCAGCTGATCCAGCCGTATCGCGACGGACTGCTCGTCGGGCCCCTCGGCGACGAGACGCACGCCCCGCGTCTCGGGCTGGTTGTAGAAGACGAAGTCGTCGTCGCCCGCCACCTGCTCGTCACCGTCGACGAGGAACGCGACCAGGTCAACCGCCCCGCTGCCGCTGTAGGCCCACGACGCCCGGATCGTCCAATCGATGCCGAAGTCGTCGATCGGTAGATCGATCACCTGACCACGAATCAGCGCAAGAGGCTCGGCGACCGCGCGACGCGATGCCGGCGACGCGTCGGAAGGCTGCGGCGCCGAGAGCAATTCGGCGCCGTGCACCGGGATGCCGAGTTCGGCGGCCCGTACGCAGCGCCGGTCGGCGTGGCCTCCGGTCAGCGCGAGCACGTCGGTTACCCGCCCGGACATGTTCACCGCCGCGGAGCCGCCGAGCTCGGCGATCCGTGAGCGGGCTGCGGCGGCACCGCCATGCGTTCCACCGAGCACCAGCACCCGGCGTCCAGCCAAGGGGCCACCGGGTGCAACCGGCACACGCGACGGTCGACGACGTGTCGAAGAAGTTCGCGCCACCTGATCGCCCTTGCGCTCACCCGGCTCGACACGCTCCAGCAACAACAGGAATCGGTTCTCGCTGACGATCGGGGTGCCGACCTCGACGGCTTTGCGAGCCTTGCCGCTGGTCGAATTCGGCGCGTTGGTGACGAGCACACTGGTGCGACCGCTCACCGCGCTGGTCACCTCTAGTCCGGCCGCTTCGGCACGGGCGACCAGGACGTCCCGATCGGTCGCGGTATCGCCGGTGAAGGCGACTTTCATTCCCTGGACGAGAGCGCCACCGGTCTCGTACCGGCCCGGATACGTATAGGGACACGGTGTTTTCGGGCCCGTCCGCTCGGTCGGCAGACCCCACGCGCTCTGGTAGTTCTCCTTCGGCGGGCAGCGCAGCAGAGGCGGCGTGATGCCGAGCCGCGCCGCATCGGCGATCAGCGCTCTGAGCACACCGGCCAGGACGCGGGTGTCGTCCAACGCGTCGTGCGCTTTCGAACGTGGAATACCGTAATAGGCCGCGAGCGTGCCGAGTTTGCAATCCGGCGTCGGCGGCGCGACCCGCCGCGCGAGGGCAAGCGTGCACAATCGGCGACCCACCGGCAGATCGGCGCCGGTCCTGCCGAATTCGCCGGCGAGGAACCGGTAGTCGAAGTGCGCGTTGTGCGCGACCATCACCCGGCCGGCCAGCAGGGCCGAAAGAGGTTCGCGCACATGCTCGAATCGCGGTGAGCCGCGCAGGATCTCGGCCGTCAGGCCATGGATGTGCACCGGCCCCGGGTCGCAGCCCGGATCGACCAGCGTATGGAATTCATGGACGACCTGGCCGTCGGCGTCCAGGACCAATGCCGCTACCGAAAGCACCCGATGCTCTTCGGCCCGCAGACCCGAGGTCTCCACGTCGACAACGGTGTAGGCGCCGAAACCCGCCGTTGAAGGCGCTTGGCGCACAATCGCATTCCCTTGCACGGCCAACTCATCGTGACCACGGTCCCGAACGTTGCATTTTCCGGATACGCCGCACTCACCATGAACGAGGTCGCCGCACGGGCCGGAACCGACACGAACGCCATCTGCCGACGCCGGCCCCATGGCCGGCCCTCCTGGGCCGCGCGATCGCCCGAGGTGAAGCCTTCCCCGAAGCCCTGCATCCCCGGGTGCCACCGTGGCCCTGGTCCTGCTCCGCAACGAGTTCGTGGTCCGCGGGGCGCCGCGCTACGGGTTCGCGGCGCCGCAGATCGGCAACTCCAGCAGCGCGCTGGGAGCGCGTTGTGGCACCGAGGTGCCCAGGTAGTACTGAATCCACCCCGGATAGTTGCCCGAGTCCAGACGGAAGACTTGAACATGCACCGCGTGCTGTGTTCCGGTCTCGTTATCACGGAAATGCATCGCGGACCGTTCTCTGCCGTAAACGGCTATTCCTTCCGCCCACATCCGGCGAAAGTCGGCGTACTCGGCGAGTTCGGCGAGCAGATCCGCAGGCCATTCCGATTCCGCTGCCGGTCCGATGAGGCCGCGCAGCCAGCGGACCATCAGACCGGCCTCCCGCTCCCATTCCACGATCACCCGGCGCGACAGCGGGTTGCCGAAAAACCATCGCAGGATGTTCATGTCGTCCACCAGGCCGGGAAACGCGCGCGCAAACGGCCTGTTACAGGCGAGAACATTCCATGGGGTATCGACGAAGCCCGCCAGGCCCGGCTCCTGCGCGACGAGCGCCTGCCGCATGTCCTCGGTGATCTCGGCGCACAACTCGGCTATCGACGGCGACCTGCTGATCGAGAGACCGGCCAACTCGTACAAGTGGCGGCGCTCCGCATCGGTCAGCGCTTTCACGCGTTTCAGATAACCGACCAACGCCTCCACGACGACCATGGTGGGACGGGCGCGCTCGCCGCTTTCCAGGTGCGCGACATAGCTCGCGCTCACTCCGGCCGCGAACGCGAGTTTCTCCCGCGACACCCGGCGTTCGTCACGTAGCCGGCGCAGCATACTTCCGAAGCTGGGCGGCTCGGGGCGGCCACTGTCGATTCTGCCCGATACTCGGTGCGTCACTGATCCACTCCTCTGACAACTGTGTTGAACGACGGGACACATCGAAGGAAAAGGTGATGCCGGCGAGGACGGCGACCGCAATCCCCTCCGGCGTCCGGATCGTTGAAAAAACAAGCCAGGGCGACATTGCCGCATCAACCCCCGGGAAGATCTTCTGCGCACCGATGTTAAATGCATTCGATCACGATATGAAACCAACTGGACCGGCATGTTAGACAGATCACACACCGCAAGTGCACTGCGGTAACAGGTTGGCCTACAGTACTTTTCATTCCTCCCGGCGACCGGCACCGCCGCAACTTCCGTTCCTCGCCGACCGGATCACCACTCGCCGAAGAAATCCTCGCCAGGGCGGACACTGCGCGGTATGTATCCGCAAAAGGGTGCGTCGGGAAGATGGACATACCCGAGCGGATTGCATTAGATCTTGGTCGAGAAATTCCCCGGAACGATCGACGATTTCATTTTCGAGCCGATCACCGGCGGATCGAACTCCGTCATCACTAGAACAGGAGCATTCCGACTTGTCCGCACACGCTCATCCCACGCCGCGCATCACACTGGCGGCCAGCGGCGACGACGAACGAAGAACATTCGCGGTGTGCGCCGCCGAAGGCAGGCCGCTGTGGTACGGCCCCCTCGAACCACCGCCGGACGACATGGTGGCAGGCAGGCCCGCCTCCGCCCCGACAACCGCCGCGGCGCGCGGCATCTGGCTCGCGGCCCAGGCGAAGACGCAGGCAGGTCTCGGCCATGCGCTGCTGCGCCTGATCGTCACCGACCGGCAGCTCGACATCAGGGCGCTGCAACGTACCGCCGTGCTCACCGGCCTCGCCCTCGAATTCATCGTCACCAAAGAGAATCCGGCGCGTGGCTGGTGCAGTACCTACGGATGGCTCGAGTGGAGCACCGCTTCGCTGGCCGGTCTCGTAGACCGCCGCTCCGGTTTCGGCGTACGCCCTTACGTGGCGTCGGCCCCTGTTCGCCAGAGTCCGAGGAGGACACGCCGATGATCGGCGACATCGCATCCACCGACACCGTCCGGCACATCGATGCGGGCGCGACGTTGCGCACCGCGCTGGAAGGGCTGTTGGTCCACGATGGCGGCGAACTCGACGCCCGGCTACGCCACGCCGTCGCCGCCGTCGTACACCTGGCGGTCGACGCCCGCCCTGGACCACCCGACAGCACCGACGAGTTCCTGGGCAGGCTGGACACGGCGTGGCTGCTTGCCGCGTGGGCGGGGCACGATGTCGAACTCTCGCTGATCGCGACCCTCGCCGGAGGGACCGTGCCCGCGCTGTCGTGGTGTGAGTTGATGTTCACGACGGCGCTGGCGCCGTGGTCGGCTACCGACTCCGCACGACATGCCCGACAGATCTTCACCGCCGACACTCCGGGTGCCTGACCGCACCGGAAGCCGGCCACAGTCCCCACCCGTTGCTGAAGTGGTCAGACGTCCAGCTCGAGCCGTCGCGGGTTCGGCCGCCTCGCCCCCTCCGGCGCCTTCCGCAGGTCGGCCGGACAGCGGGCGGCTCAGCCGTTCGCGCTGGACAGCGAAGGCGTCCGCGGCCGAACCCGCTCGCGCGGCGCATCGCCGGGTGCCGTGATCACCGAACCCGCCAGTAGGGTTGACCACGGCGTTGCCAGGCCGGATGCTCTTGGTTGGCCGAACAGCTCGAAACCGGACATTCGAACGATCTTCATCGTCGTAGCGCCGAGTTGTGGCGGCGACGACGCCGGTGCGGACCCGCCCCGGTGTCCGGTACTCGAGGGGAGATTCGCGTGACCTACCGCCTGACCGATATCGATTGCGTGAGTGCCCGTGGGCACTCCGCGCTAGGGGGAACCCTCGCGATACAGGCGGTCTGGCGCTACGACCGTGCGGTGGATCTGGCGGCGCTCGAGCATTTCCACGAGGCGTTGCGGCACGGCAGGCTGGGCAGAGCGGTCGCGCCCGCGATGATCCCCGCCGCCGGGGACCGGTGGACCACCCGAGTCGAATTCAGCCCGCTCGAGGTCGCCGACGAGCCCATTCCCTCGGGCGATCTGGAGGCCTGGATCGCCGAACAGGGAAATGCCGAGTTGCGTACCTTCGGCGGGCCCGCGTGGCGGTTGGCGGCGACCCACCTCGACAACGGGGAAAGCGTGGTGTCGCTGCTGGTTTCCCACACGCTCGCGGACGGCCACGCGTTCTGCACGGCGGTCACGGACGCCGTCGCGGACAAGCGACTCGACTTGTCCTACCGCACAGATGAATTCGGCCGGATGCGCCTGCTCGCCGGTGATCTCCGCGATGCCGCGCGGCGAGCCAGGTCGTTACCCTCCGCCGCCGGTCTGGCGCTGCGGTTGGCCGTCGCCGGGCGCGGCGGCGGGACCGGGCCCGCCGGCGACGCGCCGGACTTCCGGCTTCCGACCGTCACCGCGACGGTCCCGGCGCAGCTGTGGCATGCGGCGGCACGGGCCCGAGGCGGAACTGGCACCACCTTGGCGGTGGCGATGATGACCGCCATCGCGACGGAGGTCGGCCGCACCGACGAAGAGGGCCGGGTGCGCATGATGATGCCGGTCAGCACCCGCACCGCCGACGATCTTCGGGCGAACGCTCTGACCTCCATCGCCTTCGAAGTGGACGTGCACGACGGCGCACCGGCCGATCTCGCTCCGCTGCGCGCGGTGATGAAGGAAAAGCTCACCGCGGCCGCGGCCAGCGGGCAGGACGTCCCGCCGCTGATCCCGGTCGCGGTGGCGCTGCCGCGCGGACGGTATGCCCGGCTGGCCCGGCAAGCCGCCACCGACCCCGCCTCCACGGTGTGCTCCAGCCTCGGCAAGCTCGACCCCGAAATCCTGCGCATCGACGGCAGCCCGGCCTCGGCGATGATGATCGGCCTGGTCAATCAGAGCCTCGACGCGCGGAGCGTCGTGACCGAACGCGGCGGCAATCTGTACGTCGCGCTGGTCGAGGCCGCGGAGAAGATCACGATGCGCGTCATGGGGTTCCACCCGCCTGCCCTGCTGGACACCGAGCAGCTCACCGAGCTGGTGCGGTCCGCGCTCGCCGAGTACGAGCTCTCGGCGACCTTCTGGTAGCACCTCGGCTTGTCACCGCCATATGGCACGATCGCGTAAGTGACCAGCCGACCCGCCGCCACGCAGCACCTGCACGACCTCGCGCGGCTGCGCCGCGTTCGCGACCGCATCGATCGCGAGTACGCGCAGCCGCTGGACGTGGAGGCGCTCGCGCGCGACGCGCACATGTCGGCCGGGCACCTCAGCCGCCAGTTCCGGCTCGCCTACGGCGAGTCGCCGTACTCCTATCTGATGACGCGGCGCATCGAACGAGCGATGTCGCTGCTGCGGCGGGGCGACCTCAGCGTCACCGAGGTGTGCTTCGCGGTCGGCTGCTCGTCGCTGGGCACCTTCAGCACCCGCTTCACCGAGTTGGTCGGTGTGCCGCCGAGCGTCTACCGGCGCGAGGCGGCGCGCGCCACGGCGGGGATCCCCTCGTGCGTGTCGAAACAGGTGACCAGACCGATCAGGAATCGAGAAGCACCGGTTACCGAGCCGCAATTAGCCTGACTGCCATGGACATCACCATTCACGCGAGCTTCCTGCCGCACGACGACGCGGACGCGGCCCTCGCCTTCTACCGCGACATCCTCGGCTTCGAGGTCCGCAACGACGTCGGGTACGAAGGGATGCGCTGGCTCACGGTCGGCCCCGCCGGCCAGCCGGAAACATCCATCGTCCTGCATCCGCCGGGCGCGGATCCCGGCATCACCGACGACGAGCGCCGCACCATCACCGAGATGATGGCGAAGGGCACCTATGGCGGCATCCTGCTGGCAACCAAGGATCTGGATGGCGCTTTCGAACGGCTGGCGGCCAACGACGCGGAGATCGTCCAGGAGCCGACCGAGCAGCCGTACGGGGTGCGCGACTGCGCCGTCCGCGATCCCGCGGGCAACCTGATCCGCATCCAGCAGCTGCGCTGACCGCCCGGCGGGAACCGATCGAACCGAGCCCGGCGACGCCGACCGCGCAGGCGGCCCCGCCCGACAGATGGAGACACGATGAGCACGGCCACGACGACGGACACGCAGTCGCCCGCGCCGCACGCCGCGGACAGCCACGATTTGATCCGCGTGCACGGCGCGCGCGAGAACAACCTCAAGGATGTCAGCATCGAGATTCCGAAGCGAAGGCTGACGGTGTTCACCGGCGTCTCCGGCTCGGGCAAGAGCTCACTGGTGTTCAGCACGATCGCCGCGGAGTCACAGCGGCTGATCAACGAGACCTACAGCGCGTTCGTCCAGGGCTTCATGCCGACGCTGGCACGGCCCGAGGTCGACGTGCTCGAGGGGCTGACCACCGCGATCATCGTCGATCAGCAACGCATGGGTTCCGACCCGCGCTCCACGGTCGGCACCGCCACCGACGCCAATG
This sequence comes from Nocardia sp. NPDC047038, assembly GCF_040644075.1. Taxonomy (NCBI): domain Bacteria; kingdom Bacillati; phylum Actinomycetota; class Actinomycetes; order Mycobacteriales; family Nocardiaceae; genus Nocardia; species Nocardia sp. NPDC047038. Next base: position 21,508 of record NZ_JBEYVQ010000020.1, read on the forward strand.
CCATGCTGCGCATTCTCTTCAGCAGGCTCGGAAAGCCGCACATCGGCTCGCCCCAGGCTTTCTCCTTCAACGTCGCCTCGATCAGCGGGGCGGGCGCGGTCACGACCGAACGTTCCGGAAGGACCGTGAAGGAGCGCCGCAGCTTCAGCATCACCGGCGGGATGTGCCCGCGCTGCGAGGGCCGGGGCTCGGTGTCCGATATCGACCTCACCCAGCTCTACGACGATTCCAAGTCGCTCGCCGAAGGCGCGTTCACCATCCCGGGCTGGAAGTCGGACAGCTTCTGGACGGTGCGGGTCTACGCGGAGTCGGGTTTCGTCGATCCGAACAAGCCGATCCGCAAGTACACCAAGAGGGAGATGCAGGACTTCCTCTACAAAGAGCCCACCAAGGTGAAGATCGAGGGGGTCAATCTCACTTACGAGGGGCTGATCCCCAAGATCCAGAAGTCGTTCCTGTCCAAGGACCGGGAGGCGATGCAGCCGCACATCCGGGCGTTCGTGGACCGCGCGGTCACCTTCACGACCTGTCCCGAGTGCGACGGCACCCGGCTCACCGAGGCGGCGCGCTCATCGAAGATCGCGGGCATCAGCATCGCCGACGCCTGCGCGATGCAGATCAGCGACCTCGCCGAATGGGTCGGCGGCCTCAGCGAGCCGTCGGTAGCGCCGCTGCTGGGCGCGCTGCGGCACACTCTCGACTCGTTCGTGGAGATCGGGTTGGGCTACCTCTCGCTGGACCGGCCCTCCGGCACACTGTCGGGCGGTGAGGCCCAGCGCACCAAGATGATCCGCCACCTCGGCTCCTCGCTCACCGACGTCACCTACGTCTTCGACGAGCCGACCATCGGCCTGCATCCCCATGACATCCAGCGGATGAACAACCTGCTGCTGCGGCTGCGGGACAAGGGAAACACGGTGCTCGTCGTGGAGCACAAGCCGGAGACGATCGTGATCGCCGACCATGTCGTCGACCTCGGTCCGGGAGCGGGCACGGCGGGCGGCACCGTCTGCTTCGAGGGCAGCGTCGAGGGGCTACGGGCCAGCGGCACCGTCACCGGCCACCATTTCGACGACCGGGCCGCGCTCAAGGCCACCGTGCGCGAGCCGAGCGGCAAGCTCGAGATCCGCGGCGCGAAAGCGAACAACCTGCGCGATGTCGACGTCGACGTTCCGCTGGGTGTGCTCGTCGCCATCACCGGCGTGGCGGGGTCCGGCAAGAGCTCGCTGGTGCACGGGTCCATCCCCGCGAGCGAAGGCGTGGTCGCGGTGGATCAGGCGCCCATCCGCGGCTCGCGGCGCAGTAATCCGGCGACCTACACCGGATTGCTCGAGCCGATCCGCAAGGCGTTCGCCAAGGCCAACGGGGTGAAGCCCGCGCTGTTCAGCGCCAATTCCGAAGGAGCGTGCCCCACCTGCAACGGCGCGGGCGTCGTCTACACCGACTTGGGGATGATGGCAGGTGTCGCCACCACTTGCGAGGAGTGCGAGGGCAAGCGATACCAGGCGTCGGTGCTGGAATACCACCTCGGCGGCCGCGACATCAGCGAAGTGCTCGCGATGTCGGTGCTCGATGCCGAGGAGTTCTTCGGCACCGAGGCCGCCCGCACCCCGGCCGCGCACGCCATCCTGAGCAGGCTCGCCGACGTCGGGCTGGGCTATCTCAGCCTCGGTCAGCCGCTCACCACGCTGTCCGGCGGCGAGCGGCAACGGCTCAAGCTGGCCACGCACATGGCCGAGAAGGGCGGCGTCTACGTCCTCGACGAGCCGACCACCGGCCTGCATCTCGCCGATGTCGAGCAGTTGCTCGGCCTGCTCGACCGGCTCGTCGACTCCGGCAAGTCGGTCATCGTCATCGAGCACCACCAAGCGGTCATGGCGCATGCGGACTGGATCATCGACCTCGGTCCTGGGGCGGGACACGACGGCGGCCGGGTCGTCTTCCAGGGCACTCCCGCCGACCTCGTCGCCGCCCGCTCCACTCTCACCGGCGAACATCTCGCGGCCTACATCGGCGCCTGACCGGGCGCTCGCGAGCAGGGTGGCGGCGATCGACGCCGCTACCCTGACCCGAGAACGCGAGCCGTCAAGGCGAGCACGCCCTCCCGATGGCGTTGCGGGGAGGTCATGTCGGTGATCTCCGGACGCATGCTCGCGAAGATCGCCATGGCCAGGAACTCCGCGTCGGCATCCGGGACGACCTGGGCGATCAACTCCGCCAGCAGCGCCCGCCACGGCGCCCAGGTCTCGGACCGACAGCCGTCGGGCAGGGCGCGCGTCAACGGTTGCAACTCGACCACCGTGAGGTCGAACACCGTGGCGACGAAGGTCTGTATCCGCTCGTCCACCGGCACGGCGGGATCCGCGGCGAGGTCGCGGACGGCCGCCCAAGCCCGGCCGGTCCGGTCGTCGAACAGCGCGCGAATCAGCCCTTCGCGGTCGGTGAATCGGCGGAACAGCGTGCCCTTCCCGACTCCGGCGGCTGCCGCGATCTCGTCCATGCAGACGTTGTCGCGCTGCTCATCGCAGATCAGACGCCCGGCTACGGCGAGAATCGCGGCCCGGTTGCGTTCGGCGTCGGCGCGCATCGCTGACCTCCAGTTGACATAAGCGGACCCACAGTCCGTATCATAGCGGCACGCTAAACGGACCGATAGTCCGTATCCGGAAAGGTGAATCCCATGCGCGCAGTCCGCTATCACGAGTACGGCGGCCCGGAAGTGCTGCGAGTCGAGGAGGTCGACGATCCCACGCCGGGCGAGGGCGAGCTGCTCGTCCGGGCCACGGCCACCGGAGTCAACTACTTCGAGGTGCAGGTGCGCGCCGGGGTGACCCCGGATCCGCTCGGCCTGCCGCTGCCGCACACGCCCGGCATCGAAGTAGCCGGGACGGTGGCCGCGGTCGGTCCCGGCGTCGAGACCCGCCGCATCGGCGAAAGAGTGGTCGGCACGGTCGCCTCCGGCAGTTACGCGGAGCTGGTGCGCATTCCGGCAGCGGCGGCCGTACCGCTCGACGATCGCCTCGGCGAGCATCAAGCCCTCGCGCTGCTCGGCCAGGGCGCGACGGCCGTGGGATTGATCGAAGCCGCGGAGATCGGGCCCGAGGACACGGTTCTGGTGGAGGCGGCAGGCGGAGGAATCGGAACCCTGTTGATCCAGTTGGCCAAACGAGCCGGAGCCCGGGTCGTCGCCGGTGCGAGCGGGGCCGCGAAGCGGCAGCTGGCCGCCGACCTCGGCGCCGATGCCACCGTGGACTACACGCGACCGGGATGGACCGAGGAGGCCGGTCCGGTGTCGGTCGTGCTCGAGACCGTCGGCGGACAGACGGCTCGGGAGGCTTACAGCCTGCTCACGAAACCGCGCGCCCGCATGGTGGTCTTCGGCTCGGCCAGCGGCGTCGCGGTCGAGATCAGCTCGGAGCAACTCCTACCGGTCGGCGCCTCGCTGATTCCCTTCAGCCTCGGATATCGCCCGCAACGGTGGCCGGAGCTGGCCCGCCGAGCCGAGGACCTCACGGTGCGCGGTGAACTCACCCCCGTCATCGGCACGGTGCTGCCCCTGGCCGAAGCGGCGGCCGCCCATCGGGCGTTCGAAGACCGCACGGCCATCGGGAAGACCATCCTCACCCCCTGACCGCGCATCGGAAACGTGCGGCCATCGAGCTCGTACGGCTCACGGCAAGGTACGCCGACCGGCCGACGGGCGACAGCATCCGCACCGGTGGCGATGCCGCCGGTGCGAAATGCCGTCGCGGTGCCCCCGAACTTCCCGCGCGGCGCGTCAATCCCAGCTGTCGATCTTGACGTCGTGGGGATGCGGAGCGCCCTTCTCAGTTTCGATCAGCGATTTCAGGCTCAGCAGGTAGACCGCCCACTTGGTGCTGCAGTGGTGCATGAAGTCCACCGGCTCCTTCCACCCTCGGTGCGCGAAGAGCACGGTAGTGTAGTCGCCCGCCTGCTCGAGGCTCCAGTCCACCTGGGTCCCGATCCACTCATCAGGCCCGCCGACCACCTCCCACAGCACTCGCTTTCCCGGGTCGAGCTCGCGCACCCGCATGTCGAATCCACCTGCCGCGAAGCGGAATTCGAGCAAGCCGCCGAGCTCGCCGCCGTCCCCCTCGGTATCGGCCGTCCACCACCCGGCGAGCCCCTCGGTGGTGGTCAAGGCGGCGTAGACCTCGTCCACCGGCGACTTGATGCCCACTTTGTGCAGAATGTCCACCATTTCGATTCCTCTTTCCGTTCTTCTCGTAACCGCGTGATCTCACTGCTGGTCTTGTCTGCGCTGAATCGCCTCCGCGATGCGCTTGATACGCCGGAGCCTGGCGTCCCACGCCGCCCCGACCGCGGACAACTGAGCGACCGCGCGCGCGAGTTGCGCCTCGTCCACCCGGTACCGCCGCTCCCGCCCGGCGGGCGTGCCGTGCACCAAACCGACGCGGTCGAGCACGACGAGATGTTTGGCGACCGCCTGCCGCGTGACGGGCAGCCGCTCACTGAGGCTGGTGGCCGTGCCGTTCCCCTCCGCGAGGAGCAGATCGAGCATCCGCCTGCGCATCGGGTCCCCGATGGCGGACCACAGGTCGTCGTCGACTGCGGCGGTCACGGCGTCGACACCAGCCGCACGATGTACTCCCCGAGGCGAGGGACGAAGGTGTCCCATCCCACGCTGTGATCGCGGTACTGCTCCTCGAGTTTCGCCACCTCCCAACCCATTTCCCGGAACCCCGTCTCGGTGAGCCGGATCCTGGTGCCCGCGCCCGACGGGGTGAGTTCGAAAGTGACCAGCAGCGAGTCGGCGGAATCGTCGATCGCGCCGCCCGGATAGCACCAGCGGAACGAGAACAATCGCGGCGGCTCGGCCCGCACCACCCTGATCGGGACGACATCGACGCGGTCGCCCCAGACGAGTTCGCCGACCGCACCGGGCGCCGTATCGAACTCGGCGTCGTCGCTCCACCATTCCGAGATGTGCTCCGGGCTGCTGACGACCTCGAAGACCACCTCGGGCGAGGCGTCGACGTGTATCTCGCGTTCGATGCTGCCGTACTCCATATCCACGACCTCCATATGCAACGTTTGGTTGCGCTTGACGTTAGTCGACCACCGGGTATAGCGCAACCATTGGTTGCATATGCGCCGCCGTCGCCGATGCCGGACCTCGCCGCCACACACCTCGCGCCGACCGACGCCATGGCGGTATCCCCTGCCCGGCAACGTGGCTTCAGCAACTGAGACATGCCGCGCCCACTCGCCGATGCGGCGCATCAGCAACTTTTTAGCAATCTCGCATCGCTACGATAGCCGCGTGCTGCGCGGAGTGCGGACGAATCGGCGATCAGAAGATCCGGCGACCACAAATCGTCGCGACCGCGGGCGCCGCCGAGCTGCCATGCGGGAGCCGGGATCGACACATCGCCCTGTCAACCCGTAGCCGCCACGCTCACGGCGATCACTGTCACCGCCCGCACCGACGATCGTCTTCATCGGCGTCCCTTTCGAATTCCCGGCAACTGACAGTCGGCTTCTCGAGAATTCTTTTGCCACATCGGTTCTCGTGGCAGGTGTCGGCTCCACGACCTCTCGCCGAGCCCTGGGTCTCGCCGACACCGCGGGAGTCCGCTGTGCGTCCACGTTTGTGTGCGCGGTGATCGGTAATGTCGGACGAGTGAGTAGCTGGGTGCGCCGGAAGTTTCACGGCATCGGACGAATCGATCGAGCGATCGGCGGCGCGGTCGCCGAACTGCCTGCCTCGGTGGTCGACCACGGATTGCTGCGGCTCACCGGCAGCGCGAATTTCAGCGGACTCTGGCTGGTTCTCGCGACGCTGCTCGCCTCCCGCCAAGGCGCGCCGCGGCGGGCCGCGCTGCGCGGCGTCGTCTCCGTCGCCGGAGCCAGTCTCGTCGTCAACGTGGGCCTCAAGTCGCTGATCGCCCGGCGCAGGCCTGCCGCCGAACTCCTGCCGGTGCACCGGCGACTCGTTCCGACCCCGAGCTCCTCCTCCTTCCCCTCGGGACACAGCGCTTGCGCCGCGGCATTCGCCACCGCTGTCGCTCTGGAAAGTCCCCGTACCGCACTGGCTGTCGCCCCGCTGGCCGCCACCGTCGCCTACTCTCGGGTGCACACCGGTGTGCACTGGAGTTCCGATGTGCTCGTCGGAGCGGCCGTGGGTTCCGGTGTCGCCCTGGCCACGCGACGCTGGTGGCCGGTACGCGAATCCGATGAGGCGCAGGCCCGTCCGGTTCGTGAAGTGCCCGCGCTGGTGGAGGGCAAAGGCCTGGTGGTCATGGTGAATCCGGTGTCCGGTGACCCGAATTACGATCCCACCGACGACGTGGTCGCGGCCCTGCCCGCCGCCACCGTGCTGCGCACGCAGCCCGATCTGGACTGTGCCGACCAGCTCGAGCGGGCCATCGCCGAGCACGGTGAACCGGTGCTTGCGGTCGGCGTCGCCGGTGGTGACGGCACGGTGGCCGCGGTGGCCGCGGTCGCGTTGCGCCACGAGCTGCCGCTGGTCGTCATCCCCACCGGCACGCTCAACCACTTCGCCCGCGATCTCGGCGTCTACGACCTGCGCGAAGTAATCGATGCCACCGGTGTCGGCGAGGCGGTGGCGGTGGACATCGCCGGCGTCGAATGCGAGGACGACACCGGTTCCTGCACCCGGCATCTGATCAACACCGCCAGCCTCGGCGCCTATCCGGACCTGGTGCAGCTGCGCGAGAAGTGGCAGTCACGCTGGGGCAAATGGCCCGCCTTCGCCGCCGCGCTCGTGGTGACCCTGCACCGGGCCGAGCCGATCGAGATCTGCCTGGACGGACGCTGGCAGCGGGTGTGGTTCCTGTTCGTCGGCAACGGTCCCTACCACCCGCACGGCGCGGTGCCCGCCTTCCGTGACCGGCTCGACGCCGGACTACTCGATATCCGCTGGCTGCGCGCCGATCTGCGCTGGTCGCGCACCCGCGCCGTACTCGCGCTGTTGCTGGCGGCGATCGGCCACAGCAAGGTCTACGGCGAACGCCAGTTGCCCGAACTCTTCGTGCAGCTACCCACGCCGGAGGCGCTGGCGACCGATGGCGAGGTGGTCGGCAAGGCCACCCGACTGCACTTCCGCATCGCCGGGCAACTCGCGGTCTACCGCCGTGACGAATCCAATCCGCTCTGGGCCGACCGCAGCCGCCCGCATCACCGCCGAGCTCCCTGGCTGCGGGACGTCTTCCGAGCCGAGCTACCGTTTCAGCGGCGAGCGGGCGAAGACTGAGCGCGCGCTACTTCATCAAGCGCAGCAACCCGAGGTTCGGCTCGAGCGCGCCGTCCTGTCCCAGCGCCAGGAAGTCCGCCTCGACCGCCTCGCGCTCCAGCACCCCGGCCCGCACCGCGTGGTAACGCACCACCGACCAGAGGAAGACATCGAGGTCGTCGAAACGAGTACCCTCCTCGACCACTTCCTCCTCGTGGAACCAGATCGCGATCTGCCCGTTGCTGAGCACCACGTACAGGTTGCCGCCGCCGTCCGCGCCGATCGAGTACACGTCGCCGTCGGTGAGCTCGGTCTCGTAGTCGGAATCCAGTATGCCGCAGTTATTTCCGGCGAAGTCGAAACCGTAGGACCAGTCGTGGACATCCAGGAACTGCGGCATCCGCCCGGACCGCACCCGGCGATCGAAAGCCGCCAGCGCCGCCGCGGACGCGGGCGCCAGCCGTTCGAGGAAGGGCGCCACCGGCCGGGTCTCCTCCGGCACGGTGACCGGCGGCCGATCGGCGAACCATCTGGCCAGGTCGGCGTCGAGATCGCGCTCGACGTATCCGGCCAAGTCGTCACGAGTAAGTGTCACCGCCGAATCGTAAGCGTCGTCAATGACATTCACTGAACACCGGATCGTCCAGCCCATCGCCGACAGCTTGCGAAATCATCGCTGCCGCGCTGCCTCGGGGCTGATCGCCGGGCGGCGATAAGCTCTTGGAGCTATGGCACTCAGCGCGACATTGCACAACTTCGCCGTCCAGTTGGCCGACGTCGATCGGGGCGTCTACCAGGAGCTGGAGTTGCGGGTGGCGCGGCACCCGTCCGAATCCGCGGAGTTCATGCTGACCCGAGTGCTCGCCTATTGCCTCGAATACGAGGAGGGCATCGCCTTCAGTGACGGTGGGGTCTCCTCCACCGACGAGCCAGCGGTGCTGGTGCGCGACCTCACCGGCCGCCTCACCGCCTGGATCGAAGTCGGCGCTCCGGACGCGGAGCGGGTGCACCGAGGCAGCAAACTCGCCGACCGGGTCGCCGTCTACACTCACCGCGACCCGGCCAAGGTGCTGGCGCAACTCCCCGGCAAGCGCATCCATCGCGCCGAAGCGATACCGCTCTACAGCTTCGATCGCGACTTCATCGATTCCGCCGTCGCCGCGACCGAACGCCGCAACACCGTGACCGTGTCCGTCACCGAGCGCCTGCTGTACCTGGACCTCAACGGCACCGCGTTGAGCGCACCGATCCACGAGCACCGGCTCACCTAGTTCTCGGATCCGTTCCCAGGTGCCCCTCATCGGATCCGGCGTTCGCACTCCTCGAATTCGGCTCCGGTTCGAAGGCAGTCGTAGAGTCCGCTCTGCACGTCGCCATTGGTGGGCGGCTCGCCGCAGAGAACACCGCATCGCTGGTAGTTCGGGACGGCGCTGCCGTCGGGCCAGTGGCAGGCATCGCCGTCGCAGGTGTAGCCGCGCGTATTCGGGTCGCGAGGGATCGGATCCCGGCTGAAGGACCACACGAACGCGTCGGTGTTCTGTACCTGCGTGCAGTAGACGGTCCGGCCGTCGGCGAGGCGGCCCACCGCACCGGAATCCTGGCAGTAGTCGTTCAAGGTGACCGTGACACCGCCGTCGGACGGCAGCGGCGCGGCCGCGGAGGTCACGAACATCGCGGCCAGAAACGTCCCCGCGCCGACAACACCCGTCAGCGCCCGACGCGCCGCCTTACGCTCGCCCGGTCGAGGCATGCTTCCCTCCCTTGCTCCAGGTCCAGCGGACTATACGCCCGGCGTCCACGAGTGGCACACCATTGAGACGTCCTCGCGTACCTCGCCGCAGCCGTGTGCGACTCGCAGGGGGTTCAAGCGGGGGCGGCGGCGAAGGGCGGGTAGTTGTCGGCGGCCGTTCGCTCGGCGGCGTCGATGTAGTGGGCGAGAGCGTCGCGGGACACGGTGGGGAGCAGTATCCCGTGCTGATCGAGGAGTTCGGCAAGCCCGGCGAGGACCGACCGATCGGTCGAACCCGTACCCGCGCCGGTCAGAACAGGAAATAGCGCTGGGCCATGGGCAATTCGGTGGCGGGTTGTTCGCGCCAGACCTCGCCGTCGATGCGGACGGTGAAAGTGTCCGGCTCGACTTCGATGCGCGGCATGGCGTCGTTGTTCGGCAGATCCGTCTTCCGCACGCCACGGACGTCGCGGACCGGAACCAGCCTCCGCTGGACCCGCAACCGGTCGGCGAGGCCATCCTCGATCGCCTGCTCGGAGACGAAATGCAGTGAGGTCGCGGCGGCGGCCGCCGGGGCGGCGCCGAACATGGGGCGCGGCAGCACCGGCTGCGGCGTGGGGATGGAGGCGTTGGCGTCGCCCATCGCGGCCCAGGCGATCGCGCCGCCCTTGAGGACGGCATGCGGGCGGACACCGAAGAACGCCGGCTCCCACAGCACCAGATCGGCGAGCTTGCCCACCTCGACCGACCCGATCTCGTGGTCCAGGCCGTGCGCGACGGCCGGGCAGATGGTGTACTTCGCGATGTAGCGCTGGACCCGGGCGTTGTCGGCGGCGCCGTCGCCCGGCAGCGCGCCGCGGCGGCGCTTCATCACGTGCGCGGTCTGCCAGGTGCGCAGCACCACCTCCCCGATGCGGCCCATGGCCTGTGAATCGCTGCCGATCATCGAGATGGCGCCGAGATCGTGCAGCAGGTCCTCGGCCGCGATGGTGGAGGGGCGGATGCGGCTTTCGGCGAAGGCCAGATCCTCCGGGATCGACGCGCTCAGGTGGTGGCACACCATGAGCATGTCCAAGTGCTCGTCGAGGGTGTTGATCGTATGCGGACGAGTCGGGTTGGTGGAGCTGGGCAGTACGTTGGGATGGGCGGCGACGGTGATGATGTCGGGCGCGTGGCCGCCGCCCGCGCCCTCGGTGTGGTAGGCGTGGATGCCGCGGCCCGCGATCGCCGCGAGGGTGTCCTCGACGAAACCCGCCTCGTTCAACGTGTCCGAGTGCAGCGCCACCTGCACCCCCGCCGCCTCGGCCACGGTGAGGCAGGCATCGATCGCGGCGGGCGTTGAGCCCCAGTCCTCGTGCAGTTTGAAACCCGATGCGCCCGCGCGTAATTGCTCCCACATGGCCTCGGCGCTGACGGTGTTGCCCTTGCCGAGCAACACGATGTTCACCGGCCAGCCGTCGGTGGCCTCCAGCATGCGCGCAAGATGCCACGCGCCGGGCGTCACGGTGGTCGCCTTGCTGCCCTCGGCCGGGCCGGTGCCCCCGCCGATGAGGGTGGTGATGCCGCCGCCGAGCGCCTCCTCCAACAGCTGCGGGCAGATGAAATGCACGTGACAGTCGATCGCGCCCGCGGTGAGGATGCGGCCGTTGCCGGAGATCACCTCGGTGGACGGCCCGACGACCAGGTCCGGGTGCACCCCTGTCATGGTGTCGGGGTTGCCCGCCTTGCCGATCGCGCTGATCCGTCCGTCGCGAATACCGACGTCCGCTTTGATGATTCCCCAATGATCGATGATCACCACGCCCGTGATCACGGTGTCGGGAGCGCCGTCGGCGCGCGTCGCTCGGGACTGGCCCATGGATTCGCGCAGGACCTTGCCGCCGCCGAACACGGCTTCGTCGCCCGCGCGCCCCGGTCCCCCGCTGCGGTCCTCGGTGATCTCGATCAGCAGATCGGTGTCCGCCAGACGAATCCGGTCGCCCGTCGTCGGTCCGAACAGTTCGGCGTACCGCGCCCGGCTCAGCTCACTCATCGCGTCCTACCTCCTGAGCCCGCGTACTCCGCGCCGCCCGTTCCGGGTCCGCATACGCACTAGCCATCGAGACGGCCCGGTGGGGTCGGGCTGATCCCGTGCACCTCGCGGGCGCCGCCCAGCGGCACCAGCCCTACCCGTTGCCCGAGACCGGGTTCGAAGCGCACCGCGGTCCCGGCCGGGATGTCGAGGCGGTGGCCGTGCGCGGCCGCGCGGTCGAACTCCAGCGCCGTGTTCGCCTGCGGGAAATGCACATGGCTGCCGACCTGCACCGGCCGGTCTCCGGTGTTGACCACGTCGAGTTCGAGGCGCCGCGCGCCCACGTTCAGTTCGATGACGCCCTCGGCGCAAAGGTATTCGCCGGGGATCACGCCGGGCCTCGGTCCGGCTCGGGGGCGCTCGCAAACCGCATACCGCCCGCCTATCCGATCGGGTGGTGCACGGTGACGAGCTTGGTGCCGTCCGGGAAGGTCGCCTCGACCTGGACGTCGGGGATCATCTCCGGCACGCCTTCCATCACGTCGTCGCGGGTGAGGACGGTCCGTCCCGAGGACATCAGGTCCGCGACGGTGCGCCCGTCGCGCGCGCCTTCCAGCACGTGGTCGGTGATCAGCGCGACCGCCTCGGGATGGTTCAGCTTGAGTCCGCGCGCCTGCCTGCGCCGGGCCAGCTCGGCGGCGTAGCTGAGCAGCAGGCGCTCCTGCTCATGCGGTGACAGTCGCATCCGGGCTCCTCACCGGTTCACAGTGACGGGTGACGCACATTCTGGCACGCCCGTTCCGCCGTCGCCGGTCGAGCGGTCAGGACCGATGCGGCAGATTCTGCAGTCGCACCTGACCGCGCGCCACGGTGCGGCCCTGCTCATCGGTGATGACGACCTGCCACAGCTGCTGCAGCCTGCCCCGATGCAGCGGCGTCGCCTCGCCTGTCAGGGTGCCCTCGCGCACCGCCCGCAGGAAATCGGTGTTGTTGTTCACGCCGACGACCGTGCCCTGGTCGCCGAACCAGACGCCGCCGGCGATGCTGGCGAGCGTCTCGACGACGGTGCAGTACACGCCGCCGTTCTGGATGCCTGCGGGCTGGTAGAGATGCGGTTTCACGACCCACTCGCCGCGCACGCGATCGGGGCTCAGCTCGGTGTAGCGCAGGCCGATCAGGTCGGCGAAGGTGCCTTCGCTGTAAGCGTTCATCTGCTCGGGCGTGACGTCCGCCAGCGAGCCGACCTGGCGAGTCTCCTGCTGTGTCATGTATTCACTGTCGCACAGCACCCGGCGCGCAACGCCGCGGCCTCATCGCAGGCCAGGGCGGTGCCCCGCCGAAGAGATCGACAAAGAGCGGCGGGCCCCACCGGAAGTGGAGCCCGCCGCGGCACGGGATCGGGGGTCACCGCAGCCCTCGGGACTCTCACGCGATCCGTACGCCGGAGATGAGTATAGGTCAGGCTTACCTAACTAAGCAAGAACCCGACCGCCGCACGGGCAGCCCGCGCTCGGCCATCGCCGCCAAGAGCGCCTGGCCACGACGCGCGCCGGTGACGGAATCGGTCCGCGCCAGATCGGGCACGTAAGTCGAAGCGCCCGCGACGGATTCACCGACGAGGGACCAGAACCGCCCGGCGCTCAAACCGGAGCAGCGAGTCAGGTTCCGCTGGACGACGGTCAGCGCGGGCTCGCAGCGATGCGCGAGCCAGACGTACATCGCCTCCGGGCACGGCAAGGCGACCACACCGGGACCGCCCGCAAGCGGATCACCGTCGATCACGCGAATCGTGGTGTCCGACAAGCCCGCCCAGTCGATTCCGCCGTCGTTGTCGGTATGGATCCATAGGTTCTCCAAGCCCGGATCCCAGGCCCGCCCTTCCGCCACGAGCAGCGCGACCACCCGACCGGCTATCGCGTGGATCAGCGCCGTGGCAACCACTTCCGCCGCGATGCCGGCACTGATCATCTCCGCGGCATGCCGCCGGTACATGAGTTCGACGCGCCCCTCGCGCACTCCGTCCGCCAGCTGCCACCAGCGTCGTTTGCCCTGCTCGGCGATCGCGGCGACGGCATAGACCCGCGGGTGCTCCGGTTGCAGCGCGCGCAGCCGGGCACAGGCGCGTCCGAACGCCGTCGTCGAGCGATGTGGCGTGGTGATGAGCTCGGTCATCGAACCTCCTCGGGGATCGGCTCCGTCGCGCGGCGCGGCGGACATTCGGCCATGCCCGTCTGTCAGCGAAGATAGGTTAGGCTTACCAGACCTAGCAACCGTATCGCTGATTTCAGGAGCAGCTCGTCGCCGTGACTTCTCTTGCCACCGTGAGGCGGCGACGTCTTTCCGGACTTCTCGTCTCGACCGTCCTGCTGCTGCTCGCCGTGCTGGCCGGCGTGGCGGTGGGCGCCCGCTCGCTCGCGCCCGGGACCGTCTACGACGCCGTGCATCATGCGCTCACCTGCCCCGGCGGACCCTTCACCTGCGCAGCCGGTTCCACCGAGGAAGAGATCGTGCGGGGGCTGCGGCTGCCGCGCACCGCGTTGGCACTGGTCTGCGGGGCGGCGTTGGGGATCTCGGGCGCGCTCGTCCAGGGCTACACCCGCAATCCGCTCGCCGACGCCGGGTTGCTCGGACTGAACGCGGGTGCGGCGTTCCTCGCCGCGTTGAGCGTGTACCTGTTCGCCTTCGCCGCGCCGGAGCAATACATCTGGTTCGCGCTGGCCGGAGCGCTGATCGCGGGGGTGGCGGTGTTCGCGACCTCCTCCGTGGGCGGCGGCAAGGCGAGCCCGCTGACCCTCGTGCTCGCGGGTGCGGCGGTCACCGCGTTCCTGCAGGCCATGACCAACGCCGTCGTGCTGTTCGACGCCGCCGCGCTGGACACCTACCGGTTCTGGGTGATCGGCGCCGTCGCCGGCCGCGACGCCGCGGTGTTCTGGCAGGTACTGCCGTTCCTGGCCGTGGGCATGTTGCTGGCGGTGCTGGCGGCGCCCGGACTGAATCTGATCGGCCTCGGCGACGACGCCGCGCGTGGGCTCGGCGTGCATGTCGGCCGCAGCCGCGCGCTCGGCCTGGCGGCCGTCGTGCTCCTGGCGGGCGCGGCGACGGCGGCGGTCGGGCCGATCGCCTTCCTCGGCCTGGTCGTCCCGCATCTGGCGCGGACGATCACCGGGCCCGACCATCGCTGGCTGATTCCCTATTCCGGGCTGCTCGGCGCGTTGCTACTGCTGATCGCCGATGTGGCGGGCCGGGTGGTGGCTCGACCCGGCGAACTGGAGGTCGGCGTAGTGGTGGCCCTGCTCGGCGTGCCGTTCTTCCTCTCGTTCGTGCGCAGGCGAAAGCTGGTGAACCTGTGACGATCTCGCTGCGGGCCTCGAGTGCCCGCCCCACGCTGCGCGTCGGGCCGGTGTCGACGGTGCTGCGACCGCGGATGATCCTGATCGTCGCGGTCCTGATCGCGCTGGCGCTCGCGCTGTTGTGCCTGGACGTCGCGGTGGGCGAGTCCCGTCTACCGCTCGGGCGCGTGCTGGACGTCCTGACCGGCGGCGGCACCAGGGCTCAGCGGTTCATCGTGCTGGAGTCCCGGCTGCCGCGCGCGCTCACCGCGCTCGTGGTCGGCCTCGCGCTCGGGCTCGCGGGCGCTGTCACCCAGTCCATCCTGCACAACCCGCTGGCCGCGCCGGACATGCTCGGCATCACCTCGGGCGCGAGCCTGGGGGCGGTCGCGGTGCTGGTCGGCACCGGAGGCGCGAGCACCGGCCTGGCCGCTTCGGTCGGCGCGCCGGTGGCGGCCCTGGCAGGCGGGCTGCTCACCGCCGTCGCCATCTACCTGCTCGCCTGGGGACGCACCGCCACCGGCGCGTACGGCGCCACCGGGCTGCGGCTGGTGCTGATCGGCGTGGGCGTGAACGCCCTGCTGACCGCCGGGATCAGCTGGCTGCTCACCCGCGCCAGCCTGGCGGATGCCCAGCGCGTGCAGTTGTGGCTGAACGGATCGCTCAACGCGGCCGACAACGCGCGCCTGGGTCCCGCGGCGATCGCCGCGGGAATCGCCGCGCTCGTCGCGCTCGCCTCCGCCCGCACGCTCGCCGCACTGCGCCTCGGCTCCGACACCACGCGTGCGCTCGGGGTGCGCGTCCAGACCCAGCAGGCCGTCCTGATCGGAGCGGCGGTCGTGGCCGCCTCGGTGGCCACCGCCGCCGTCGGGCCGGTCGGTTTCGTCGCCCTCGCCGCGCCGCAGATCGCACGACGCCTGCTGCGCACACCGGGCGAGCCGCTGGTCGGCGCCGCGGTGACCGGCGCCATCCTGGTGGTCGGCGCGGATGTCGTGTCCCGCACGGCTTTTCCGGTCGACCTACCCCTCGGCGTCGTGACCGCGGCATTCGGCGGGCCGTTCCTGCTGTACCTGCTCGTGCGTATGAACCGGAAGGCCACGCTGTCATGACGATCGCGGACATCACCACCCCTGACGCCACGGAGCGAGCGAGCGCTCCTGCGCACCGGCTCGGCGCCGAGGCGGTCACACTCGGCTACGGCGACCGGGTGATCGTCGACGGGCTGAGCTTGACCGTCGCTCCCGGCGTCGTCACGACCGTCATCGGGCCCAACGGTTGCGGGAAGTCCACCCTGCTGCGTTCGCTCGGCCGCCTGCTGCGCCCGCGAGAAGGCCGAGTGTTGTTGGACGGCAAGGCTATTTCGACGATGAAGACCAAGGACGTCGCCCGCGTCGTCGGCATGCTGCCGCAGTCGCCGGTCGCCCCGGAAGGGCTCACCGTCGCCGATCTGGTCGCCCGCGGACGCCACCCGCACCAGTCCTGGTTCCGGCAGTGGTCGGGCACCGACGAATCCGAGGTGACGACCGCGCTGGACCAAACCGGGATCGCCGACCTCGCCGGCCGCCCGCTCGATGAGCTGTCCGGCGGCCAGCGCCAGCGCGCCTGGATCTCGATGGCGCTGGCCCAGGGCACCGACATCCTGCTGCTCGACGAGCCGACCACCTATCTGGACCTGGCGCACTCCATCGAGGTGCTCGACCTGGTGGACCGGTTGCACGCCGATCTCGGCCGCACCGTCGTGATGGTGCTGCACGATCTCAATCTCGCGATCCGCTACAGCGACCAGCTGGTCGTCATGCGCGACGGACGCGTGGTCGCCGCGGGCGCCCCCGGCGAGGTGGTGTCGGTCGAACTGCTGCGCGAAGTGTTCGACCTGGACGCGAAGGTGCTCGAGGACCCGGTGTCGGGCCGCCCGATGATCGTGCCGATCGGCGCCAGGCACGTGCGCGGAAAGGTGGGCGGACCGGCTGCCACAACGCCCGAGACCGCGCCGTATGAGAAATGACACACCAGCTATTCCATAGTTACGACACCCTGTAGTACGCATCCTCGTCGTTGAGTACCTAAAATTAGGGAATGGCAGGTCTTGGTGAACTCGAGAAAGCGGTCATGGACCAGTTGTGGTCGGCCGACGAACCACAAACGGTCCGGCAGGTGCACGAGGCGCTCGCCGCACGCCGTGAGCTCGCGTACACCACGGTGATGACCGTGCTGCAACGCCTCGCGAAGAAGAACCTCGTAGTCCAGCGGCGCGACGACCGCGCGCACCGCTACGCGCCGGTGCACACCCGCGACGAACTCGTGGCCAGCCTGATGGTCGACGCCCTGCAACAGGCCGACGCGGCGGGCAGCCGTGCCGCGGCCCTGGTGCACTTCGTCGAACAGGTCGGCAAGGACGAGGCTGCCGCTCTGCGCGAAGCACTCGCTAAGCTCGAAGCAACCGAGGACTCGGCGCCCCCGCCGCAGTAGACTCCTCGGGCGCCCTGGCCCCACAACGCAGTGAGCTGAGTCGATGAACGCAACCGCGCCGGTATTCGCCGGACTGGCATTGCTTCTCGCGGGGCCTGCCCCGGCCTTGCTCAGCCGGGCGACCTGGACTTACCGGACGCCCCGAGCAGCGCTGGTGCTCTGGCAGGCCATCGCGCTCGCAGCCGTGCTCAGCGCGTTCGGCTCCGGGTTGGCCATCGCCGCCGAGCTGCTCGTGCCCGGTCCCGACGGCCGCCCGACCACCGCGCCGACCAGGGAGATCGACGCGCTCGGCCTGCCGCTGTGGCTGGCGTACGTGTTCGTCTTCGCGCTCACGCTGCTGATCGGCGCCCGGTTGATCTACGCGATCATCCGGGTCGGCGTGCACACCCGCAGGCGGCGGTCGCGCCACCGCATGCTCGTCGACCTGCTGGACCAGAGCGGTCCGCACCGGCGCGCGGCCGACATCCGGGTGCTGGCCGCCACCGAGCCCATCGCCTACTGCCTGCCCGGCCTGCGCCAGCGCGTCGTGCTCAGCGAAGGCACCCTGACCAATCTCGCCGACGCCGAGGTCACCGCCATCGTCAGCCACGAACGTTCGCACCTGCGGGCCAGGCACGATCTCGTGCTGGAGGCGTTCACGGCCGTGCACGAGGCGTTCCCCCGGGTGGTGCGCAGCAAGGCGGCGCTCGGCTCGGTGAAACTGCTCATCGAGTTGCTCGCGGACGACTCGGCGGTCAAGGTCACCGGACCGAAGCCGCTGGCCCGCGCCCTCGTCGCCTGCGCGAAGTCCACCGCGCCGCAAGGCGCGCTCGCCGCGGGCGGCCCCACCACGCTCATCCGCATCCAGCGGCTGAGCGGCCGGATCGGGGACCTGCGCATCGCCACGGCCGCCTACCTCGGCTCGGCCGCCATCCTGGTGGTGCCGACGCAGGCCGTGGCCGTACCCTGGCTCGTGGAACTGAGTCGGCTGTTCCACGGCTGACTCCCCGGCACGTATCCTGGACCTTCGGCCCGCCTCCGGTCGGCCGCATCCTCTCGCTTTACCCGGCGCGCGTCATCGCCCGCGCCACCGCGCGGTGAAACCGCATCGCGCACCGTTCTCCATCCCACCGAACAGCGCGATCCGCGTGGAACGCGCCGTGCGACGAAAGGCACATCCTCCTCGTGACCCCCTCGACCACCGTCGCCGCGGCGCCCCCCGCGACCTTCGCGGGTCTGGGCCTGCCCGCCGTGCTCGTCCAGGCACTGCGACGCGACGGCATCGAGACGCCGTTTCCGATCCAGGCCGCCACGACGCCCGACGTCCTGGCAGGCAAGGACGTGCTCGGCCGCGGGCCGACCGGTTCCGGAAAGACCTTGGCCTTCGGCCTCCCGATGCTCACCCGGCTGGCCGGCGCCGCGGCCAAGCCGGGCCGCCCGCGCGGACTCGTCCTGGTGCCGACCCGCGAGCTGGCCGCACAGATCGAGCGGGCACTGGACGAACCGGCGCTTTCGCTCGGCCTGCGCGTGGCCTCGGTGGTCGGCGGCGCCCCGATCAAACGCCAAGCCGACCGGCTCGCCCGCGGCGTCGACCTGCTCATCGCCACGCCCGGACGGCTCGCCGACCTCCTCACCCAGGGATCGGCCGATCTGTCCGACGTGACGATCACCGCGCTCGACGAGGCCGACCACATGGCCGACATGGGATTCCTGCCGCAGGTGACCAAGCTGCTCGACCGCACGCCGCGCGACGGTCAGCGCCTGCTGTTCTCGGCCACGCTGGACGGCGAGGTCGACAAGCTGGTCAAGCGTTACCTGCGCTCCCCTGTCACGCATTCCACCGCGCCGCCGTCGGCCTCGGTCACCACGATGTCGCATCACCTGCTCTACGTCGGCGACAAGGTGACCAAGCGGGCGGTCGCCACCGAGATCGCCGCCCGCGACGGGCTGACCATCATGTTCGTCCGTACCAAGCACGGCGCCGACCGGCTCGCCAAACAGCTGCGCGGGGCGGGCATCGCCGCGGGCGCGCTGCACGGCGGCAAGGCGCAGAACAATCGCACCCGCACCCTCGCCGCGTTCGCCGACGGCTCGGTGCCGGTGCTGGTCACGACCGACGTCGCCGCGCGCGGCATCCACGTCGACGGGATCTCCCTCGTCGTGCATGTCGATCCGCCGCCGGAGCCGAAGGCCTATCTGCACCGGGCCGGGCGCACCGCCCGCGCGGGTGAGGACGGCGTGGTCGTCACGCTGGTGATGGACGAAGAGCGCCGCGACGTCGAGTCGATGGCCCGTAAGGCGGGTGTCGAAGTGGACGGAGTCGCGGTCCGTCCCGGCGACCGCACCCTGGTCGAGATCACCGGCGCCCGCCGCCCGTCCGGAACTCCGGTGGTTCCGGCTTCCGCCGCGCCCGCGACCGCCCCGGCGACGAAACCCGCACGGCGTCAAGCGAACCGGCGTGCGGAGACAGCTCAGGCCGGTGGTCGCGGCGCCGGTGCGGCGAAGCAGTCCAGGTCGGGCTCGGTGCCGAGCCGTGGTGGCGAATCGGTCACCGCGCCGGGGCGTCGTCGCGGCCAGGCGAAAGTCGCCGGGAAGCCCGCCACCGGCAGCTCCGCCGGGCACAGTGCGGGTTCGGGCGAGGGTGGGTCCCCCCGCCGTTCCGCTACGGCGGGCGGATTCTCCGGACGCGCCGCAGGGCACGCCTCCGGCGACACGCCGGGCCGGACACGGCGACGCGCCGTACGCGCGCAGCAGTCACCGCAGCGGAGCAATCGCGGAGCAAACTAGAACGTGTCGACTCACGCGGCTGCCGCCGTCCTCTGCGCCCTGCTCGCTGCGCTGCTGTTCGCGGTCGCCGCGGTCGCGCAACAGCACGCGGCGGCCGCGGTGCCGGAGGGCGCGTCTCTGATCCGCTCGCTGATGCGTACCCCGCGCTGGTGGGCGGGCGTCGTCGGCGACGCGGGCGGATACGCCATGCAGGTCGTCGCGCTCACCTTGGGCGCGGTGCTGCTGGTGCAGCCGATCCTGGTGAGCGCGCTGGTGTTCGCGCTACCGATGTCCGCCCGCCTCAACGACCGCCGCGTGGCGCCGCGCACCTGGGCGACCGCCCTCGCGCTGACCGCCGCGCTGGCCTGCTTCCTGCTCGTCGGCAATCCGACCGAGGGCAATACCGATGCGCCGCTGCGAGATTGGCTCGTGCCCCTGGGCATCCTGCTCGGCCTGATCGCCGCCGCCACCGCCGGTGGCATCGCCGCGCGCGACCCGGCGTGGCGCGCGCTGCTGATCGGCGCCGCGAGCGGCGCCCTCTACGGACTCGCCGCCGCGCTCACCGACTACGTCACCGACCTGTTCGAGCACGGTCTCGGGGATGTGCTCAGCGGCTGGCAGACCTGGGCACTCATCGGGGCCGGTGTCACCGGCGTCTACCTGCAGCAGCGCGCCTATCACGCGGGACCGCTGACCGCCTCCTTGCCCGCCGTCACGGTCGTCGAGCCACTGGCCGCCGCGTTCATCGGCATCGCCGTGCTGGACGAGCGGTTGCGGACGGACACCGCGGGACTGGTCATCACCGGAGGCGCGGTGCTCGTCATGGCCGCCGCGACGATCATGCTCTCCCGCTCGCAAGCCGCCGCCTGAGCCAACAGGCGAAGGAAGGCCGGCGGGACAGACGACGCACCGCATATCCGCACTGTCGAGCCCCGGGCAGAACGGCGCACACCGGTCGGCGCGCGGATATCATCGGTCGAGTGCGCTTTCTTCCCGGTCATCAGCCGCCGTACGACCTGACCTACGACGACATCTTCCTCGTCCCGAATCGGACGGACGTCGCGTCGCGCTTCGACGTCGATCTGTCGACGACCGACGGGTCGGGCACCACCATCCCCATCGTCGTGGCGAACATGACCGCCGTGGCCGGGCGCAGAATGGCCGAGACGGTGGCCCGCCGCGGCGGCATCGTCGTCCTCCCCCAGGACCTGCCGATCACCGCGGCCGCCGACACCATCGCCTTCGTCAAGAGCCGCTCGCTCACCGCCGACACCCCGGTCACCCTCGCCCCCGACCGTTCGGTCTCCGAGGCGGTCGCCCTGATGCACAAGCGCGCGCACGGCGCGGTCGTGGTGGTGGACGAAGGACGCCCGGTCGGCGTGGTGACCGAGGCCGCCTGCGCCGACGTCGACCGCTTCGCCCGGCTCCGCGAGGTCGCGGTCACCGATTTCGTGCGGGCCCCCGCGACCACCACCCCGCGTGACCTGTTCGACCTGCTGCACGCCGAGCACGCCGACTTCGCCGTGCTCACCGCCGAGGACGGCACCTTGGCAGGCGTGCTCACCCGCACCGGCGCCCTGCGCGCGGGCATCTACCAGCCCGCCGTCGACGCCGCGGGCAAGCTGCGCGTCGCGGCCGCGGTCGGCATCAACGGCGACGTGGCCGCCAAGGCCAAGTCCCTCGTGGATTCGGGCGCCGACCTGCTGGTCATCGACACCGCGCACGGACACCAGGCCAAGATGCTCGAAACGCTCACCGCCGTGCGCGATCTCGGGCTCGGAGTCCCGCTGGTCGCGGGCAACGTCGTCTCCGCCGATGGCACCAGGGATCTCGCGGCGGCGGGCGCCGACATCGTCAAGGTCGGTGTCGGCCCCGGCGCCATGTGCACCACCAGGATGATGACCGGCGTCGGCCGCCCGCAGTTCTCCGCGGTGGCCGAATGCGCCACCGCCGCCGCGGAACTCGGCGTGCACATCTGGGCCGACGGCGGCGTGCGCCATCCCCGCGACGTGGCGCTCGCGCTGGCCGCGGGCGCGTCCAACGTGATGATCGGCTCCTGGTTCGCCGGTACCTACGAGTCCCCCGGCGACCTGCGGGTCGATCGCGACGGCAACGCGTACAAGGAGAGCTTCGGCATGGCCTCCAAGCGGGCCGTCGCCGCCCGCACCGCCTCCGACAGCGAATTCGACCGAGCGCGCAAGGGACTGTTCGAAGAGGGCATCTCCAGCTCGCGGATGCGGCTGGACCCCGAGCGTCCCGGCGTCGAGGACCTCATCGACCACATCTGCTCCGGTGTGCGCAGCGCGTGCACCTACGCGGGAGCACGGACGCTCGCCGAGTTCCACGACAAGGCAGTGCTCGGCGTGCAATCCGCGGCCGGATTCGCCGAAGGCCGCCCGCTGCCCAGCGGTTGGTGAGCGCCGACACACGAATCGCACCGGCACCGGCCCACGCCACTCGGCACGTGGGCCGGTAGCATGGTGGTTGCCGGACACCGGCACCACGACTCGTTTGCGAAAGGATCCAGTTGTCACCCGCGTCCGAGGGCGCCGCACAGGAGGGCTCCTCTACCGAGCCGGGTGACCAACCCGGCGTCCTCCTCCCCGCAGTAGTCCCATTCCGCACAGGCCGTCACGCAGCACCGTTCGGGTGGTGCTGACCATGTCCGTCGCGCTCACCGCGCTCAGCCTGATCGGATTCATCGCACTCACCGTCGGCACGGCCCTGTTCGTCGCCGCGGAATTCTCCCTCACCGCCCTGGAGCGCAGCACCGTCGAGGCGCACGCCCGCACCGGTGACGTCCGCGCCCGCATGGTCCGCAAGGCACATCGGACGCTGTCGTTCCAGCTGTCCGGCGCCCAGCTCGGCATCACCATCACCACGCTGATCACCGGTTACATCGCCGAGCCGGTACTGGCCCGGCTGCTGCATCCGGTGTTCGCCGGCGTCGGGCTGAGCGAAGCCGCCGCGGGCGGCGTCGCGCTCACGCTCGCGCTGATCCTGGCCACCTCGCTGTCGATGATCTACGGCGAGCTGGTGCCCAAGAACATCGCCATCGCCAAGCCGCTGGCCACCGCCCGCGTCACGGCCGGACCGATGGTCAGCTTCTCGGTGGTGTTCAAGTGGATGATCCATTTCCTCAACAGCACCGCCAACTGGGTGGTTCGCAGGCTCGGCGTCGAGCCCGCCGAGGAGTTGCGCTCGGCCCGTTCGCCGCAGGAACTCGGCTCCCTGGTGCGCACGTCCGCGCTGCGCGGCGCGCTCGACCAGCCCACCGCCCAGGTGATGGACCGCTCGCTGCAGTTCGGCGAGCGCAGCGCCGAGGAACTGATGACTCCGCGGGTGAAGATCGAGGCACTCGACAAGGACGACACCATCGCCGATCTGATCGACGCGGCGGGCCGCACCGGTTACTCCCGATTCCCGGTGATCGACGGCGATCTCGACAACACCCTCGGCTTCGTGCACGTCAAGCAGGCTTTCACCCGCCCAGTGCACGCGCGCCGGACGACCCCCCTCTACCGGCTCGCCCAGCCGGTGCCGATCGTGCCCGCCAGCTTGGACGGCGACGAGGTGCTCGAACGGGTCCGCGCCGACGGCATGCAGGTCGCCCTCGTCGTGGACGAGTACGGCGGGACCGCGGGCCTGGTCACCATGGAGGACATCATCGAGGAGATCCTCGGCGACGTCCGCGACGAGCACGACGAGGAGGAGCGCGACGTACGGCGCGTCTCCGACGGCTGGGACTGCTCGGGCCTGCTGCGTATCGACGAGGTCTCCCGGGCGACCGGGTACGACGCGCCGGAGGGCGAGTACGAGACGCTGGGCGGCCTCGTGCTGACCCGGCTCGGCCGCATCCCGGTGCCCGGCGACGAAGTCGTGCTGCCCAACCCTCGCTCGCAGCAGTGGACGGCGCCGGAGAACCACGGCTCCGGCGGTTGGATCGCCCGGGTGGAGCGCATGGACGGACGGCGCATCGACCGGGTCCGGTTGATCCCGGTGGACGCCGACGCCCTCGCGACCAAGGAGCACAGCCATGGGTGACCTCTTCGGCGTCCTGCTCACCGTCGTGCTGCTGGCAGGCAACGCCTTTTTCGTCGCCGCCGAGTTCGCGCTCATCTCCGCCCGCCGCGACCGGCTGGAAGCGCTGGCCGCGCAGGGCAAGCGCAACGCGAACACCGTCATTCGAGCGGGCGAGAACCTTTCGATGATGCTCGCCGCCGCGCAGCTGGGCATCACCATCTGCTCGATCCTGCTCGGCCGCGTCGGCGAGCCCGCCGTCGCGCACCTGCTGGAAGGCCCGTTCGACCTACTCGGCCTGCCGCAGCAACTGCTGCACCCGGTGGCGTTCGCGCTGGCGCTGACCATCGTGGTGATCCTGCACATCCTGTTCGGCGAGATGATCCCGAAGAACATCGCGCTGGCCGGGCCGGAGCGCAGCGCGCTGCTGCTGGTGCCGGTGCACCTGATGTGGCTACGGCTGGCCCGCCCGCTCATCGCGCTGTACAACCTGGCCGCCAACCTGTCGCTGCGCCTGCTGCGGGTCGAGCCGAAGGACGAGCTGGAGGCCACCGTGTCGACGGTGGAACTGGCCGAGATGATCGGCGAGTCCCGCTCGGAGGGGCTGCTCGACGAGGAGGAGCACCGCCGCCTCACGCAGGCGCTCGGCACCAGCGACCGGGTGGTCGCCGACGTGATGGTGCCGCGGGACGCGACCCGATCGATTCCGCTGCGCGGCAACGGGACCACACTCGGCGACATCGAATCCGCAGTCGCCGAGACGGGTTTCTCCCGCTTCCCGGTGCGGGCGAACGACGGCTCGCTGGTCGGCTACCTGCACGTCAAGGACGTGCTCGACAAGGTCGCCGACGAGAGCGCCGGTCCAGGGACGCCGATCCCGCGCACCGATATCCGCCCGCTGCCGACGGTGGGCATGGGCGCCACGCTCTACGAGGCGCTGGCGCGGCTGCGGCGCACCAACAGCCATCTCGGCCGCGTGGTCGACGACCGGGGCAACACCACCGGCATCGTCGCCTTGGAGGACTTGGTGGAGGAATTCGTCGGCACCGTCCGAGACGGAACGCATCGGGTGGGCGAATGACGATTCGGGCAGCGTGCCCGCGCGGGGTGCGATGACCATGCGGGTGTTGTCCGGTGCGCGGTGGCGGGAGTCCGCCGCAGCGCACCGGGCCCGGCTGGACGACCTGGTCGGGCCCTATCTCGAGCGGCGGGCGCAAGGTTCGTCGCACCCGGTGATCGACTTCTTGTTCACCTACTACGGGCACAAACCCGCCCAGTTGCGGCGCTGGCATCCGGGATACGGCATCGGGATGGCCGATGCCGCCGAATACCGCGATGCGCGCGGGTATCACCACGTGGTCACCGATTCCGGCGCTTCGGGCTTCTGCACCGCCGATCCCGCATACCTGGACAAACGCCGCGATACCGTCGCGTTCGTCGCGGAGTTGCTGCGTGCCACCGCGTCCCGGCCCGCTCATCTGTCCTGCTTCGGGCTGCACGAATGGGCGATGGTGTATCGCACCGACGACATCCGCCACCAGAGGGTGCCGCTGCGGCTGGGACGCGCGGGCACCGACGGCGTGCTCGACTCGATGTCGCTGCGCTGTACGCATTTCGACGCCTACCGCTTCTTCACCCCGGACGCCGTCGGCCGCAACGCCGAGCCGCTCACCCGAGCCGACCAGCTGCGTCGCGAACAGCCGGGCTGTCTGCACGCGAATATGGATCTGTACAAGTGGGGCTTCAAGCTGGTCCCGCTGATCTCGTCGGAGCTGCTCCTGGATTGTTTCGAGTTGGCTTGCGCCGCAAGGGAACTGGACATGCGCGCCAGCCCGTACGACCTGTCCGGCCTCGGCTACCAGCCGGTTCGCATCGAGACACCCTCGGGGCGGGCGGAGTACGTCCGCGCCCAGGCCGAGTTGGCGGAACGCGCAGCCGGACTACGACGCGTCTTCCTGGGTGCCTGCGACGAACTCCTGTCGGAGCACCCGGATTCGGCCACGCTCGGCACCGGACCGACCCAGTCGCGCTGACCACGCGGACCGGAAAACTTCGCGAATCGTCTGCGATTCGACGAAACTCACCCTCGGGCCTACGGAAATCATTACCATTCAGTCAGTTCAGCGGTGACTGTCCCAGTCACCCTGGGTAGCCAATCTCGACGACGAAGTTGGGGGGTCGCGACGATGCGCCCGTTGGCCAGACTGTGCCGTAACAAACCGCTGGCTCTGCTCACCATCGGCATGGTTACGGCCGTGCTGCTGCCCATGAGCGCTTCGGCCGATCCGCCATCGGACGTTCGTAACGCGGTCGAGGAGTTCCTCGACGTCGGGCGCACCTCGGTTCCCCGCGCCGACTGCGGACCCGGCGCCGCCCCCGAGAGCGGACTGCAAGGCGATGTCACCGCCGCCGACCGCGACAGCGGGCGCAGCACGCAGGGCTACCGGTGCAACATCTCCTACGTCGGCGGCTACGCGGGCCGCGGCGCGGGCATCACCTCCACCAGCTTCGAGCATTGCGCCTATCTGGGCTCGTTCTTTCCCGGCGACCTGATCAGCGAGGGCCGTGGCGTCCAGGTGCTCGACGTGTCCGATCCGGCGAATCCGCGTCCGACGGCGACTTTGACCGAGCCCGCGATGCTCGCGGGCACCTGGGAGAGCCTCAAGGTCAACACCGAGCGCAAGTTGCTGGTCGGCACCGGCGTGCCGGTCGGCGAGGGTGTGGGCTACCTGTCGGTCTACGACATCTCCGATTGCGCGCATCCGCGGCTGCTCAATCCCGGTCCGGGGACGAATCTGGCGATGCCGCTGCCGATCACCACGCACGAGGGCGGCTTCTCCCCCGACGGCAACACCTATTGGGCCTCGGGAGTCGCGCCCGGCTTCATCAGCGCGGTGGACCTGAGCGACCCCGCCGACCCGCATGTGGTGTGGCAGGGCTTGACGGGCATCGAAGCGCACGGATTCGGCATCAGCCCGGACGGCGATCGGATGTACATCTCCGCGCTCGGCGGATTCACCGTCCTCGACATCAGCGCGGTGCAGCGCCGCGACCCCAACCCGCAGGTGCACCATCTGGGCCGGGTGTTCTGGACGGACGGCTGGGCGACCCAGCACAGCATCCCGGTCTTCTACGACGGCAAGCCCTACCTCTACACCGTCGACGAAGGCGGTTCCGGCGGCGTCAAACTCATCGATATCTCCGACGAGACGGCGCCCAGGGTGGCCAACAAGATCAAGCTCGAGATCAACCTGCCGCAGCACATCGACAGCAATATCGGTTCGTCGATGGGTGGTTCCGCCTTCGCCTACGAATCGCACTACTGCGCCGCCGACCGGCAGGACAACCCGACCGCCTTGGCCTGCGGATGGATCTCCTCCGGCATCCGGGTGTTCGACATCCGCGACCCCTACGCCATCCGCGAGATCGCCTACTACAACCCGCCCGCCCGCACCGGGCAGAACATGCGCCTGTGGAACTCGCCGCACGCGCTCGCCTCGCTCATCGGCGTTCCGCTCATGAGCACCCCTCCGGCGGTGCGCGCCGTACTGGAGGGACAGTTCAACCCCTTGGATGCCACCACCCCGCGCACCGGCCGCCTCGCCTTCGGCGATGTGTCCACCGACTGGTGCTTCTCACCACCGGAATGGCGCGGATCACAGCTGTACGTCGCGTGCTCGGACAACGGGTTCATGGTGCTGCGACTGGACGACGACGTGTACTCGCCACCGGCGGACCAGCGGTCGATCGTCGGGTCGTAGCGATGCGGCGCTGGATGTCGACCGCCGCCCTGGTCTCGGCGGCCTTCGCGCTGCTCGTGCTCGGCGCCGCTCTGCGGCCGCTGGTGTTTCCGGAAAGTCGTTCCGCCGCACCGGCGCTCACCGATGTCGAGATCGGCTTCGTCCAGGACATGACCACCCATCACCAGCAAGCGCTGCTGATGGTGCAGCGGCTGGATCGCTCGGTCGATCCGGCGGTCGCCCGGCTGGCCGAACAACTCGATCGCACACAGCGCCTGGAGATCGGCACCATGCTCGGCTGGCTGCGCCTGGCGGACGCGCCGCCCAGCTCCGTACACCCGATGGCGTGGATGCACGGCGCGGACGCGTCGGCGCATGGCCATCAGGCGACGGCCGCGCAGACGGCACCCCTGATGCCCGGGATGGCGAGCACGGCGGAACTGGACAATCTGGCAGCGGCACATGGCCGGAACGCGGAGATATTGTTCCTTCAACTGATGTTTCGCCACCACCAAGGCGGTATCGCGATGGCCGAGGCCGCCGACAGTCTCCTGGGCTCCGGGCCGGTCAAAGAGATCGCGCGTTCCATGATCCATGGGCAAGGCCAAGAGGCGGGGGTGATGGGCATGCTGCTCACCCAGCGCGGAGCGACCCCACTGCCCTGATCACCCGGGCGGCTACGACGCCACGTGCAACCCGAAGCCGGTCGCTCCCCGCGCTTCGCGACCAGCCACGAGACGCAGAGTCCGGTCGTAGTCGCCGCCGCCCTGCGGGCGGTACCGGATCGGCTCCAGTTCGGCCAGCTCCGACATCCGCCGCCGCAGGTCGTACGCGACGTCGTCGAAGCGCGTGGCGTCGAGGCGGATCGTGTCGTGCACCACGAACGGCGGCAGCACGTCCATGCCGGTGTAGTAGAGGATGCCGTGGTGGATCGGGAACAGCAGATCCTCGACGGGGCCGTTGATCCCGCGATCGGAGTAGGACGGCTGCCTGCCCCCGACCGAGACCACCAGCATCGCGCGCCGCCCGGCCAGGACGCCCGCCCCATACCTGGGCAACGCCTTACCCCCGGCTCCATAGGCGAAATCGCAGGTGAGAACCCGGTCCACCCAGCCCTTCATGATCGCGGGCATGCCGAACCACCAGAGTGGGAAATGCAGGACGACGGCGTCGGCCCACAGCAGTTTCTCCTGCTCGGCGCGGATGTCGGGACTGAGCGTCCCGTCGCGGTAGGCCACACCCGAGGCCAGCATGAAGTTGGGCTCCTCGACCGCGCCGAAATCGTCGGTGTCGGCGGCGGCCTTCCACCCCATCGCGTAGAGGTCGGTGATCCGCACCTCGTGCCCGTCCGCCCGCAACTGGCGCACGGCAACGTCTTTCAGAGCGCCGGTGAGTGAGTCCGGCTTCGGGTGGGCGTACACGATCAGTACGTTCATTCCAGCGTTCGTCACATGTCGGCGCAACAGCGTGCGGAGCGTCGGATATTCCGTCGTCCCCTCGACCTGCGTCGACAGGTGGCCCGGCGACGGCCCGGCGACACCGCGACGGTATCGTCGGCTGAACCGGGTCATGATCGTCGGCCGGGAGAGGTTGGGCAACAGATGATTCGGACCGATGCGATCAAGGTGCCCGCGCACGTGCGCGGTTACCCGGGTGTGGCGTTCGGCGGGTATGTAGCGGGACTACTCGCCGCCGCGAGCGGCGCCACGCAGGTGCGCGTCGACTTCCGCCGCGGCGTGTCCGTGGACACTCCGCTGGTACTGGCGGCCGACGGCTCCGGCGGCGCGTCACTCACCGACCTCGACGGTGCGGTACTCGCCGAAGCGTCCCCATCGACGGTCACGGTCACGCCGCGGCCCGCGCCCAGCTGGGAACAGGCTCGAGCGGCGAGCGCGACCGCAGGCGCGCTGCGCAAGATGAGCCACTGCTACGGCTGCGGTGCGGCCTGCGCGCCCGGACGTGGATTGCGCTTGTCGCCTTGGGCCATGTCCACGCACGACATGGTCATCGCCGCCTGGACACCGGATCCCGCGCTCGCCGGACCCGATGGGTTCCTCTCCACCGAGAACGTCTGGTCCGCTCTGGATTGCCCCGGCGGCTGGGCCGCGATGGCGCTGCGCGACCTGCGCCCCGGAGCGGTCACCGCCGCTCTCACCGCCACGCAGCTCGAACCGGTCCGCGCCGGCGACCCCTACCTGTCCTACGGGTGGCCGATCTCATCGGACGGCCGCAAGCACACGGTCGGCGTGGCCTTGTCACGAAGCGACGGAACGCTGTGCGCCCTCGCCGAAGCGCTCTGGATCGAGCCCCGCCGACCGCTCCCGTTCGAATGGTGATCGGTCCCCCGAATCTGCCGACCGCGCTCAGTGAGTGTCGACGAAGCGGTACCACTGGCCGTCGAAAGCGGCGTATTCGATGCCGTTGGTGGCGGGTGGGCCGAGGTGCGGTGGGGTGGCCGGGTCGCGGAAGAAGGCGAAGCCCTCCGAATTCGAGTCACCCGTTTGGGTGTAGAACAGGCAGCCGCCGTCGCGGGGCGTGATGAAGGTGATCGTGTAGACGCCGAGGCGGCTGCGGTGGCCGGAGTGCGCGCAGTCGACGGCTTGATCTTCGAGGATCCCGCGGGAGAGGCGCCAGCCGGTGTCCTCCGGGACGTCGTAGAGGGCCGACGCCACGAGGGCCGCGATGAGCACGGGCGAGGCGAGACTGTGGAACACGGCACGGTAGCGCAGCAGCCCGAGCAGTCCGAACAGGACGGCGATCCCACCGAGCACACCGAGCACCGCCCAGAGCACGACGAGGGTCGGGAACGTGCCCTCCGCGGCGAGTTGCCAGAACAGCGCCGCGCAGCAGAGCGCGACCAGGGCGGTCAGGAGCCCCATCCACAGAACGAACCAACGAGGAATACGCGACCGTGTGCGCACGGACCCTGCGGAGTTCACGTGTTCAAGATACGAGGGGCAGGAGCTTCGCGCGCGGGATCGGCGGCGAAATCCCCCGGGGCACTGGCGATCACAGCGACGCGGGAAGCGGGCGGAAAGCCCGCGCGGTCCAATTCCGGAGACCGCGCCCGAGTTCGCATGGTCCAGATGTCCGGCGAATTCCGGCACCGATGACTACGCACTTCACCAGGCAGCGAGATCCATCAGTGTGAAAACAAACAATTCGGAACGTTTCCCGATTCCGGCCGGAATAGAAAATCCCCCGGCCAGCACACCTGACCAGGGGATTTCACTACTCGCAGCAGATCGTGGACCGCACGTTCACAGCGGAGGGAAGCCCGCCGATCCGGTGGCCATCCAATTCCAGAACATCGCCGCGCGATTAACGACCAATGCCACGATGTCGAGCACAACGCTTCCCATGAATCTTCCTCACAAATCGACGATCTCGTGCGGCCCCCAGAGTAACGGACCGATATACAGGAGTCGAAACTCCTGGTCGCCCGAGAAAGCGCGAATCCCCCGGCCGACGGGACCGGGGGATTCGCGACACGCGGAGACTAGACGCAGGCCAGCGCCTTCGCCTCACGGCGACGGCGGTGCAGGATCGGCTCGGTGTACCCGTTGGGCTGCTTGGTGCCCTCCAGGATCAGTTCCTTGGCCGCCTGGAACGCGATGCTGCCCGCGAAGTCCGGCGCCATCGGCCGGTAGTTCCGGTCGCCCGCGTTCTGCCGGTCGACGACGGGGGCCATCCGCTCCAGGCTGGCCACCACCTCATCGGCGCTGACGATGCCGTGGCGCAGCCAGTTGGCCATCAGCTGGCTGGAGATGCGCAGCGTCGCACGGTCTTCCATGAGCGCGACGTCCTTGATGTCGGGCACCTTGGAGCAGCCGACGCCCTGGTCGATCCAACGCACCACGTAGCCGAGGATGGACTGCGAGTTGTTGTCCAGCTCCTGGCGCTTCTCCTCGTCGGTCCAGTTCGGCGCGGCGGCCAGCGGGATCTCCAGGATCTCGTCGACGGTGGCGCGGCGACCGCCCTTGGCGATCTCCTGCTGCCGCTTGAACACGTCGACCAGGTGGTAGTGCGTCGCGTGCAAGGTCGCGGCGGTGGGCGAGGGCACCCACGCGGTGTTCGCGCCCGCGCGCGGGTGACCGATCTTCTGGGTGAGCATGTCGGCCATCAGGTCCGGCATGGCCCACATGCCCTTGCCGATCTGCGCCTTGCCGGGCAGGCCGGCGGCGAGACCGGTGTCGACGTTCCAGTCCTCGTAGGACAGGATCCACTGCTGGGACTTCATGTCCGCCTTGCGGACCATCGGCCCGGCCTCCATGGAGGTGTGGATCTCGTCGCCGGTGCGGTCCAGGAAGCCGGTGTTGATGAACACCACACGTTCGGCGGCGGCCTGGATGCAGGCCGCGAGGTTCACCGTGGTGCGGCGCTCCTCGTCCATGATGCCGACCTTGAGCGTGTTGCGGCTCAGCCCGAGCACGTCCTCGATCCGGCCGAACAGCTCGTCGGTGAACGCGACCTCGTCCGGGCCGTGCATCTTCGGCTTCACGATGTAGACCGAGCCGGTGCGGCTGTTCTTCAGCTGCACGTCGTCGGCCAGGCTGTGCTTGGCGATCAGCGAGGTGATCAGCCCGTCCATGATGCCCTCGGGCACCTCGTTGCCCTCGGCGTCCAGGATGGCGTCGGAGGTCATCAGGTGACCGACGTTGCGCACGAACAGCAGCGAACGGCCGTGCAGCGTGAGTTCGCCGCCGTCCAGCGCCGTGTACACGCGGTCGGGGTTCATGGTGCGGGTGAAGGCCTTCTCGCCCTTGGTGACCTTCTCCGCGAGGTCGCCCTTCATCAGGCCGAGCCAGTTGTGGTAGCAGAGCACCTTGTCCTCGGCGTCCACGGCGGCGACCGAGTCCTCGAAGTCCATGATCGTGGTGACCGCGGACTCCAGCACGACGTCCTTGACGCCCGCGGTGTCGGTGCTGCCGATCGGGGACTGCGGGTCGATCTGGATCTCGATGTGCAGACCGTTGTGCTTCAGCAGCACCGAACTCGGCGCCTCCGGATCACCGAGGTAGCCGACCAGCTGGGAGGCGTCGGCCAGACCGATGCTGGTGCCGTCCTCGAGGCCGACCTCGAGCTCGCCGTCGACGATCTTGTAGGACGTCGAGCCGATGTGCGAACCGGTGATCAGGGTGACCGAGTCGTCGAGGAAGTTGCGCGCCCACTCGATGACCTTGTCGCCGCGCACCTTGTTGTAGCCGGTGCCCTTCTCCGCGCCGCCCGCCTCGGAGATGGCGTCGGTGCCGTAGAGCGCGTCGTAGAGCGAGCCCCAACGCGCGTTGGCGGCGTTGATCGCGAAACGGGCGTTCATCACCGGCACCACGAGCTGCGGGCCCGCGGTCGCGGCGATCTCCTCGTCGACGTTCTGGGTGGTGATCTGGAACTCGGCGGGCGCGGGCCGCAGGTAGCCGATGTCGGTCAGGAAGTTCTTGTAGGCGGTCTTGTCGTAGTTCGCGCCGGGGTGCTCCGCGTGCCAGGCGTCGACCTTGCCCTGGATCTCGTCGCGTTCGGCCAGCAGAGCGCGGTTGCGCGGAGCGAGATCATTGATGACCTGCTCGGCGCCGGCCCAGAACGCGGCGGAATCCACGCCGGAACCGGGGAGCGCCTCGTTCTCGACGAACTCGTGGAGAACGCGTGCCACCTGGAGCCCGCCGACCTGAATCCGCTCTGTCATCTACTGCCTCACTTCCGAGAAAACCGAGTGGGAAAACAGTGTCATGTTACCCGTGGGTAGCGGTGTAACCGCGCGCCGGGTCGCCCATGCCTGTGCCCGAATCCGTCGCCACGCCGAGGTGAGCTGTTCGTTGCGCCCGGCGGGTCGTGAGCCGTCGGCGGTCGGCCGGACAGCCCCTTGATCGTAACGCGCGCCGGATTTAATGTACTGATCGGAACATTTTCGGAGATGCAGGAGTCAAGGTGCCACTCACCGACAAGGTCGTTGTCGTCACCGGTGGAAGCCGGGGGCTGGGCAAACAGATGGTGCTCGCGTTCGCCGAAGCGGGCGCGGACGTGGTGATCGCAAGCCGCAAGCTGGACGGCTGCGCCGCGCTGGCGGATGAGGTGACCGAGCGGTTCGGCCGCCGCGCCCTGCCGGTGGCCTGCAACGTCAGCGACTGGTCGCAGTGCGACACCCTGGTGCATGCCGTCTACGACACGTTCGGCCGGGTGGACGTGCTGGTCAACAACGCGGGCCTCTCGCCGCTGTACCCCAGCCTGGACCAGGTCACCGAGGCGCTGTTCGACAAGGTCATCGGCGTGAACCTCAAAGGACCGTTCCGGTTGTCCGCTCTGATCGGCAGCCGGATGGCGGCCGACGGCGGCGGCTCGATCATCAACGTCTCCTCGATCGAGGCGATCCGGCCGGAACCCTTCGCGGTCCCCTATTCGGCGGCCAAGGCCGGTCTCAACGCCCTGACCGGAGGGCTGGCCCAGACGTTCGCGCCGAACGTGCGGGTCAACACCATCCAGTGCGGGCCTTTCGAAACCGACATCGCCACGGCGTGGCCGGACGAGTTGCGCGCGGAACTCACCGAACACAATGCCCTGCGCCGGGTCGGCAGGCCGGAGGAGATCGTCGGTGCGGCGCTGTTCTTCGCCACCGAGGCCTCGGCGTTCTGCACCGGCGCCACCCTCCCGATCGACGGAGGATGGCGATGAAGGCGCTGGCTTATGACGGACCGCGACAGATCTCCTACGGCGACCGGCCCGATCCCGTGCTGCCCGGCCCCGACGGCGCGATCGTCCGGGTCACCGCGGCGGGCATCTGCGGCAGCGATCTGCACATCTACGCCGGACACGGATTCGTTCCGGGCGCCGGTTACGGCGTCGGGCACGAAGCGGTCGGCGAGATCGTGGAAGTGGGGCCGTACACCCGAGGATTCTCCGTCGGCGACCGCGTGCTGGTCGCCGCCTCTGCCGGTTGCGACAGCTGCGCGCAGTGCCGAGCCGGGATCGTCACCGCGTGCGCTCGCCACCCGTTGCCGGTGGATGCCTGCTACGGGCTCGGCGGCGCACTGGCCGGATGCCAGGCCGAGTTGCTCGCCGTCCCGCACGCCGCGGGCAATCTGGCGAAGTTGCCCGACGAGGTGAGCGACACCGCCGCCGTCGTGCTCACCGACAACGCGCCCACCGCGTGGTACGGAGCCCGGCGCGCCCGGATCGCGCCGGGCGACACCGTGGTGGTGATCGGGCTCGGCCCGGTCGGTCTCATGGCGGTCCAGTCCGCGTTCGCGATGGGCGCGGCGCGGGTACTCGGCGTCGACCTGCTGGCCGAACGCCGCAAGCGCGCCGCCGACCTCGGCGCTGAGCCGGTCGAATCGGACGATCCGAAGCAGGCGATCCGCGAAACGCTGCGCGGCGGAGCGGATGTCGCGATCGAGGCGGTCGG
This sequence comes from Nocardia sp. NPDC047038, assembly GCF_040644075.1. Taxonomy (NCBI): domain Bacteria; kingdom Bacillati; phylum Actinomycetota; class Actinomycetes; order Mycobacteriales; family Nocardiaceae; genus Nocardia; species Nocardia sp. NPDC047038. The sequence goes on from NZ_JBEYVQ010000020.1 coordinate 56,181, forward strand.
GGCCGACGAAACCATCAAGCTGGCGATCAGCGCCGTCGGGCACGGCGGCCGGGTCAGTGTGATCGGCGTGAGCCACAACCGCGCCTACCCGTTCCACATGATGGCGGCGCAGGTGAAGGACCTCGAATTCCACATCGGGCTGTGTTCGATCCAGTACGAACTGCCCGCGCTGCTGAAGCTCACCGCGGGCGGCAGGCTGCGGCCCGAGGCGGTGGTCACCCACCACCTTCCGATGTCCGACGGGCCCGCCGCCTACCGGATGTTCGCCGAGCGGGCCGACGGGGTGGGCAAGATCGTGCTGGACCCGTCGAAATGACCGCACCGTCCCGTAGGCGGGGCCGTCCACCCGCGGCCGAATCGACCGCGAGCGACACCAGGGCGCGGATCGTGCGGGCCGCGATCGACCTGTTCGCCGAACGGGGCTTCCACGGCACCGGTGTGGCCGAGGTCGGCGAGCGCGCCGACGTGCAGCGCGGCGCGCTGTACTACCACATCGGTTCCAAAGAAGAGCTGCTCTGGCAGATCCTGCGCGACTACACGCAGCTCATGTTGACCGAGGCCGAACAGATCGCCGACGGGCCCGGCGATCCGGTCGCCAAGCTGCGCAAGCTGATCGACAGTCACGTGCGGCTGATCGTGCGGCATCAGCGCGAGGTGGCCATCCAGCTACGCGACGTCGGCGCGCTCACCGGCGAGCGCGCCGCGCAACTGCAAGACCTGCGCGACCGGGTGCAGCAGTGCTGGCAACGCGTCATCGACGCCGGTCACGCCGAGGGGCTGTTGCGCACCGACGACCACGTGGTCACCAACAGCGTGCTCGGCATGTTGAACACGGTGTCGTTCTGGTACCGCCCGCACGGCGGCCGCTCTCCCGGCGAGATAGCCGACATCCTCGCGACCACTTTGCTCGACGGCGTGGTGACCGGCACCGCGCGGGACACGAAAGGCTGACCGGGGCTTGGGATTTCGAGGCCGACCCGGAGCACCGGCGGAAGCTGGACTCGGCCGCGGAGTTCGTCCGCACCGAAGAAGAACTACGCCCCGGGCGACCCGGTGTATCCGAGCGGGTACCGGCCGCGCTGCGCGAGAAGGCCCGCGAACTGGTGGCCCAGCGCCTCGAGCGCATCGGCGGGAATCTCTGAGCAGCCCGCCGGAGTTCAGGATGCGCGCTGAGTGGTGGCGTCCGGGTGCGACGTGTCCGCGTACCCGGCGACGGGGCTGAGCCGCAGCACCGAGGGCATCCGGCGGGTGAGCGCGGGCGTGCCGGTGAACGCCACCCGGCCCGTCCGCAGCGCGTGCGCCAGCGGCAGCCGCCCCAGCCACACCTGGTACAGCGAGGCGACATCGGAGCTGATCGCGACGTCAACGGGATAGCCGGGATCGGATTCGCACACCGAGGGCACCCCCGCCTCGATCACGATCCAGAATCGGCGCAGGTCGTCGGTGAAACGCACGTGCAGCACGTGGCGACGGCCCGGGAACGACGAGGTGTCGACCCTGGTGTGCATCCACCACACCAGCAGAGCGGGGTCACGCTCGTCCTCGCGCGGCGTGCCGAAGGTCCAGCGCGCACCCCATTCGCCGAGGCCGAACAGGATGGGCTCCAGTTCCCGCCCGGCGTCGGTGAGCAGGTACTCGCCGACCAGTTTCTCCACGAGCCCGGCGCGCTCGAACTGCCGCAGGCGTTTGGCCAGCAGGCTGCGCGACAGGCCGGGCAGGCCGCGCGCGAGGTCGTTGAACCGGGTGGTGCCCAGCAGCAGGTCGCGCAGGATCAGCAGTGACCAGCGCTCGCCCACCACGTCGAGTGCCCGGGAGATCGGGCAGTACTGGCCGTAACTCGGCGTCGAAATCGTCATGGCACCTCGCGAACGCGGTCTCGGTTCTGGACCGGGGCGGTCCACTTTCTGCACTATCCGGTTATCGCGGCCGTTCCTAACTTCGAAACATGACCACTACAGCTCCTGCCCCCACCGACACCACAACCGACTGGATCGCCAGCGCACGCCGCGTCGGCGAGGCTCTTCATCCCGAGGTCGCCGCCCGCGACCACTCCGGCGAGATCTCTCTCGCCGCGTTCGATCTCCTGCGCGAGAGCGGACTGTCCGCGGCGCTCGTCCCCGCCGAGTTCGGCGGCGGCGGGGTCACCCACCGCGAGATGGGCGCGATCCTGCGCGAGCTGGGCCGCCACGACCCCTCCACCGCGGTCGCCTTCGCGATGCACACCCACCTGGTCGCCGCCCAGGTGTGGCGGCACAACCACGGCATCGATGCCGCACCACTGTTCGCCAAGGTGGTCGCGGGTGCGATCCTGGTCAGCACCGGAGCATCGGACTGGGTCGGCTCCAACGGCCGCGCCGAGCGGGTCGACGGCGGCTACCGGGTGCACGCGCGCAAAGCGCCTGCCAGCGGATGCGAGGCGGGCACCGTCCTGGTGACCAGCGTGCGCTGGGATGACGCACCCGACGGCCCGCAGGTGCTGCACTGCGCCATCCCGTTCACCGCCGACGGCGTACGGATCGAGAAGACTTGGGACACTTTGGGTTTACGGGCGAGCGGTTCGCACACCGTGGTGCTCGAGGATGTGTTCGTGCCCGACGCGGCCGTATCGCTGACCCGCCCGGCATCGGTGTGGCCGCCGTTGCTGAACGTCGTGATCGGCGCGGCGATGCCGCTGGTCATGGCGGCCTACCTCGGTATCGCCGACGGCGCGGTCGATATCGCGACCACGCTCGCCGCCGGGCGGGCCGACGCGCCGACCGTCCAATCGGCCGGCGAGATGGCCACCGCGCACACCACCGCGGGCGACCTCGTCGACGCCATGTTCACCGGATCGGAGAACCTGCACTTCGCCAACACCGATCAGTACGCGAGCCGGACGCTCAGCCGTAAGACCGCCGCGGCGGACGCACTCGTGCACACCGTGCGCCTCGCCATCGAAACCGTTGGCGGACTCGGCTATTCGCGCGACTGCGAGCTGGAGATGCGCTACCGCGACGTGCACGGCTGCCTGTTCCACCCGCTGCCGCGGGCCAAGCAGACCCACTTCACGGGCCACGTCCTGCTCGGACACTCCCCGATCGGATGACGTTCTTCCGTCGACGCCCCCCCCGCTCGCCCCCATAATCGGATGGGGGCGAGTTTCCCTGACACTCCGAGGAGAATCCATGGCGTCCGCACGGGGCATCGCTCGATCGCCGATCACCTGGGCCGTCGTGGCGTTGCTGATCGTGGGTCTGGGCGCGGGACTGGCCGTTTTCCAGCCATGGCGGCTGTTCACCGACACCACTGTGCAGGAGGCCGCGCCGTCGGCATCCCCGGCGCCCGGTCCGGGCGGGACCGAAGCCCAGCCGCGCACCATCGCCCGGGGCAGGTTCATCTCGCACGAGCACGCCACCGCGGGCACCGTCGCGGTCCTGCGACTGGCCGACGGCAGCAGAGTGCTGAGACTGGAAGACCTCGACACCTCCGACGGCCCCGACCTGCACGTCTGGCTCACCGACGCGCCGGTGCGCGAAGGCCGCGACGGGTGGTTCGTCTTCGACGACGGCAGTCACACCGACCTGGGCAGGCTCAAAGGCAACCAGGGCAACCAGAACTACCCCATCCCCGCCGACGCCGACCTGGCCCGGTTGACCAGCGTCGCGATCTGGTGCGACCGGTTCAACGTCTCCTTCGGCGCCGCCGAACTGCGACCGGCCTGACCGCCGGGATCACCCTCCGTAGCACCCCCGAAAAATGACCCGACAACGGCGGGTGCGCTGTGCCACCATGTGTTTCGACACCGGCCACCACCTCGAGGTGGCCGCCGAGCAGTGGAGAGGAGGGGCGGCAGTGATTCCGGAGACGACGAAGCGAATGAATACCCTCGCGGCGCGATCGTCGGCCGCGGGCGACGCGATCGGCAGGCCGTTGCGCGCACGGCGCGGCGAACCGGTCGACAGCCGCCTCCAGATCCTCGGCTGATCGCCGCATCGCTCTCCTCCTTCGCTCGCATTCGCACGAAACATGGTGATTCCCATGACATTCCGCCGTGCCGCCGATCAGGCGGCGACAACCGCAGACAACTGGATACACAGCGGGGTACTCGTCCTGAACGCCTCCTACGAGGCGCTCGACGAGATCAAAGCCGACCGGGCCGTCGTGCTGCTGGTCGCCGGCGCCGCGGAGACCGTGGCCGACCGCAGGCCGCACTTCCCGATCCGGTCACGGCACGTGGAAATCGCTCTGCCACAGACCATTCGGTTGCTGCGCTACGTCTACCTCGAGCACGCCGTGCTGGTGCACGACGAGAGCAGGGCAACCCTGGCGGGCGTGCTGCGTCGCGACCGGAACCGGTGCGGCTACTGCGCCGGGTGGGCGCGCACCGTGGACCACATCCGGCCGCGGTCGAGGGGCGGCCCGAACACCTGGGGCAACCTCGTGGCCTGCTGCGCGCCGTGCAACACGGCCAAGGCGGACCGCACCCCGGAGGAGGCCGGCATGCGCCTGCTCTGGGAGCCGAAGGCCCCTACCCATCGGATCCGGCAGCAGCGCCGGATCTGGAAGCAACTCGCCGCGACCTGACCACGACCCGAGAAAGGAGAAGATCGCGATGACGAGCGCCGAGACCACCGCCGTCGCGGAGCCGACCCTGGCCGACCTGCTCCCGCTCTCGGATTCCCGAGGGTGGCACCGGGCGGCCTGCCGCGGCGATCCGAACCACGAAGCCTGGTTCCCGTACCCGTCACAGGACTTCGACTACGCCCGGGAAGTCTGCGCGCGCTGCCCGATCCGGGATGCCTGCGGTGACTTCGCCGCGCGCACCGGGCAATCCGGCGTCTGGGGCGGGCACGAGTTCGACCGCGGACGGGTGATCCGCCACTGAGCGGTCCCGCCGTCGTGCCGTGCGGCACGGCGGCGGGCCAACACGACCGCGCGCACCCGCGCCGGTATCGGGGAGCCTCGCCGACTTCGTTCGGCGCCGCTGACCATACACTGACCGCGTGGGCACTCATCGCAGCGCAACCAGATCCCGGGGCGTCAGCAAAGGTCCGGTTATCGCAGTGGTCGTCGTTGCGTTACTGGCCGCGATCGTCGTCGTCTGGTTCCAGTTGCGCGATCGCGCGGCGCACCAGGACAGTGCGGCGGCGGCCGAATGCGTCGAGGGGCCCGCGACACTCTCCGTGACGACCGATCCCGGCATCGCCGCGCAGGTGCGGGCCGCCGCGGACAGCTACAACGCCACCCGGCCGAAAGTACGCGACCACTGCGCGCGGGTCGAGGTGACCGCACAGCCGTCCGCGGCCGTCGTCGCCGCGTTCACCAGCGGCAAGCCATGGGACAAGGCGCTCGGCCCGCAGCCGGCGCTGTGGATCGCCGATTCGACCCGTTCCATCGAGTCCATGCGGGTGCCCGGCCTGATCGAGGGCACGCCGGTACCCATCGCCACCAGCCCGATCGTGCTCGCGGTGCCCGAGGACCTGCGTCGCGCGCTGGAGCAGGCCGACGTGTCCTGGGCCGACCTGCCGCGGCTGCAGCAGGGCTCGCTCGCCGATGTCGGCCTGAACGGATGGGGCGGGCTACGGATGGCCCTGCCCGCGGGTGACGCCACGCTCGCCGCGGCCACGGCGGTCGGCTCCGCGGTCTCGGGCGCGGAACCGCTCAGCGAGCAGGCGGCGCAGTCCGGTCAGGTGGTCGCCGCGATCTCCGGGCTCGCCGCCGACGCTCCCGAGGCGTCCGACACCACGGCCGCGCTGACCGAGCTCACGGCGCAGGACGCGCCCATGCACGCGATAGCCGCTACCGAGCAGCAACTGAAGGGTCTGCCCGGCGTCGTGGCGTTCCGCCCCGCCGGGTCCGCGCTCGTGGCCGATTACCCGGCCGCGTTGATGTCCGGCGCGTGGGTGGACAAGACGCAGAATCTCATCGCCGGACGGTTCACCGACTATCTACGCAAGCCCGAGCAGGCGCAGGCCTTCGTCACGGCGGGATTCGCCGCCGCGCCGCAGACCGCGGCCGCCGTCCCGCCCCGTGGCGCGCTCGACAAGGTTCGCGCCACGCTGGCGAATCCGGTACTCGGCGTGCGCTCCACCGTCCTGGTCGACGTGTCGGCGTCGATGGGGACGGCGGAGGGCGCCACGACGCGTCTGGCGAACGTTCTGGCCGCGCTGAATTCCACGATGACGGTCATGCCGCCGGACTTCGGACTCGGCGTGTGGACCTTCGGCAAGAACCTCGACGGCACCACTCCGTACCGGGTGGCCGCCGCCACCGCCCCGCTGACCACCGACCAACGCACGAAGATCGGCACCGCGCTGACCGCGGTGCGCCCGAGCGAGAGCCGGTCGGATCAGGCTTACCCGTCCCTGATCGCGGCGTACAAGAGCGCCGTCGCCGGGTACACGCCGGGCCGCACCAATTCGGTGCTGCTGATCACCGACGGACCCGACGACGATTCCACGGTCACCGGCACCCAACTGGCCGCGGACATCGCCGCGGCGACCGACCGCACCCGGCCGGTGCGCGTCGACGTCATCGTGGTCGGCGGCGGCGGCACCCAGACTCTCCAGGCCCTGGCGCGGCAGACCGGCGGGAACTACACCCGCCTGGCCACCTCCGACGACATCGGCTTCGGCTCCGCGGTCGTCCAGGCGCTCACCACGCCGTAGCGCGCCGCCCGCGCGAAGACAGAACTCCCGTCTCGCGCTATAGACAGCCGCTATTGGTAAGTCTAAACTTACGGTTCGTGGGGACTTACCGAGATGCGGCGCTGGCCGCGCTGGGTGACCCGACGAGGCGGGCGATCTTCGAGCGCCTCGGCGAGGGCCCGTGCGCGGTAGGGCAGCTGGCCGCGGATCTGCCGGTGAGCAGGCCCGCGGTATCGCAGCACCTCAGGGTGCTGGAACAGGCCGGATTGGTGACCCACGAGGCGGTCGGCACCCGCCGGGTGTACCGCTTGAATCCCACCGGTATCGACGCGCTGCGCGTGTACTTCACGCGGTTCTGGACCACCGCGATGTCGGCTTTCCAGGACGAAGCAGGCCGGAGGGCCGCCGAAGAACGAGCTACCGACCAGGAGCAGTCATGACACAGCAGGCCAGCGACAAGGACGTACGCGTCGAACTCGTCGTCGACGCACCCATCGAGACCGCCTACGACGTGTTCACCACCGGCATCGACAGCTGGTGGCCGCGCGAGCACCATATCGGCGCGGGCCGGCTCGCCGAGGAGGTGATCGAGCCGCGCGTGGGCGGCCGTTGCCTCGGTCGCGAGGACGACGGCACCGAATGTCCATGGGGCACCGTGCTGGTGTGGCAGCCGCCGACCCACTTCGCGTTCTCCTGGGCGATCGGCCTGGACTGGAAGCACGAAACCGATCCGGAGCGGGCCAGCCGCGTGGACGTCACCTTCTCGGCGGTCGCTCCCGACCGCACCGCCGTCACGCTGGTGCACTCCGGTTTCGATAAGCACGGACCGGGCTGGGAGTCCATGCACGACGCCGTGGGCAGTCCGGGTGGTTGGCCGGACCTGGCGAACACCTATGCAAAAGTGGCCGCCACGCGGTGAGGTCGATACGCGACCGGACCGGCGGTCAGTCCGCGTACGCCTCCAGCGGTGGACAGGCGCAAACCAGATTCCGGTCGCCATAGGCGCCGTCGATCCGGCGCACCGGCGGCCACACCTTCGCCCTGGCATGCCCGAGACCTCGGGGATACACGGCGACTTCCCGGCTGTAGGGGTGTTCCCACTCCCCCACCAGCGACGCCGCGGTGTGCGGCGCCCCACGCAGCGGGTTGTCGGCCACCGGCCACACACCCGCGGCGACCTGGTCGATCTCCGCGCGGATCGCGATCATCGCCTCGATGAAATCGTCCAGCTCGGCGAGGTTCTCGCTCTCGGTGGGCTCCACCATCAACGTACCGGCCACCGGAAAGCTCATGGTCGGCGCGTGGAACCCATAGTCCGCCAGACGTTTTGCCACATCGTCGACGGTGACGCCGGTTCGCTTGGTGATCTCGCGCAGGTCCAGGATGCACTCGTGCGCCACCATGCCGCGCTCGCCGGTGTAGAGCACCGGGAAGTACTCGTCCAGCCGCCGCGCGATGTAGTTGGCCGAAGCGATCGCCGACAGCGTGGCGCGGCGCAGCCCATCGGCGCCCATCATGCGGATGTAGGCCCAGGTGATCGGCAGAATGGAGGCGGAGCCGTACTTCGCGGCCGACACCGCGTGCGACCCCGCTTCCAGCGGGTCGCCGGGCAGATACCGCGCCAGGTGCGCGCGCACCGCGACCGGACCGACGCCGGGACCGCCGCCGCCGTGCGGGATGCAGAACGTCTTGTGCAGATTCAGGTGGCTCACGTCGCCGCCGAACCGGCCCGGCCGGGCGAGGCCGACCAGGGCGTTCAGGTTCGCGCCGTCCACGTAGACCTGACCGCCCGCGTCGTGCACCAGCGCGCACAAGTCGGCGACCTCGTGTTCGTAGACGCCGTGCGTGGACGGGTAGGTGATCATGATGCAGGCCAGGCGATCGGCGTGATCGGCGATCTTGGCGCGCAGGTCGTCGAGGTCGACGTCGCCGTTGGCGCGACACTTCACCACCTCCACGCGCAGCCCGGCCATGGCCGCCGACGCCGCGTTGGTGCCGTGCGCGCTGGACGGGATGAGACAGGTGTCGCGGTGGGTGTCGCCGCGATCGAGGTGGTAGCGCCGGATCGCCAGCAGCCCCGCGTACTCGCCCTGGCTGCCCGCGTTCGGCTGCAAGCTCACCGAGTCGTAGCCGGTGATGTCCGACAGCCACCGTTCCAGGTCCGCCACCACCCGCAGCAGGCCGGGCGCGTCCTCGACCGGCGCGTAGGGATGCACGCGCGCGAAACCGGGCCAGGTGATGGCCTCCATCTCCGCGGTGGCGTTGAGCTTCATGGTGCAGGAGCCGAGCGGAATCATGCTGCGGTCCAACGCGATGTCCTTGTCGGACAGTGCGCGCAGATACCGCAGCATCGCGGTCTCGGTCCGGTACTTCGTGAACGCGGCGTGCGCCAGGAACTCCGAGGTCCGGCTCTCGATCGCCGCGACCGGCGCGGGCGCCCCCGGCTCGGACGACACCGCGGTGCCGAAGGACTCGAGCACGGCCGCGACATGCGCGTCGGTGGTCGCCTCGTCGCAGGCGATGCCGACGTGGTCGGCGTCCACCAGGCGCAGATTGATGCCGCGCGACTTCGCTTTCGCCACAACGGCTTCCGCGCCGCCGGGCACGTGCGCGAGCACCGTGTCGAAGAAGCTGTCGTGCACCACCGCGCCGTCCAGCCCGGCCGCGATCGCCGCGGCGTGCGCGTGCACCCGGCGGGCGATCGCCCGCAGCCCTTCGGCACCGTGGTAGGAGGCGTACATCGCGGCCACGACGGCCAGCAGCACCTGCGCTGTGCAGATGTTGGAGGTCGCCTTCTCCCGGCGGATGTGCTGCTCGCGGGTCTGCAAGGCGAGCCGATAGGCGACGGCGCCGTCCGCGTCCACCGAGACGCCGACCAGGCGGCCGGGCAGCTGGCGGGCCTGCGCTTGCCGCACCGCGAGGTATCCGGCGTGCGGGCCGCCGAAACCGAGCGGGACACCGAAGCGCTGGGTGGTGCCGAAGCACACGTCGGCGCCCTGCTCACCGGGCGGCGTGATCAGCGTCATCGCCAGCAGATCGGCCCCGACCGCGACCAACGCGCCCCGATCGTGTGCCGCGGCGATCAACTCGGTCAGGTCCACGACGCGACCGGAAGCCCCGGGAGTCTGCGCCAGCACACCGAAGAACTCTCCGTCGGGCAGCTCTCCGGCGGACAGGTCCGCCTCCACGATCTCCAGGCCCAGCGGCTCGGCCCGGGTGTAGAGCACCGTTCTGGTCTGCGGGAACAGGTCGCGGTCGATGATCAGGCGTGCAGACTTCGATCGGCCCGCCCGGCGCAGCAGCGTCATGGCCTCGGCGGCCGCGGTGGCCTCGTCCAGCATCGACGCGTTGGCGACGTCCATGCCGGTCAGCTCCGACACCATGGTCTGGAAGTTGAGCAGCGCCTCGAGCCTGCCCTGGCTGATCTCGGGTTGATAGGGCGTGTAGGCGGTGTACCAGGCCGGATTCTCCAGCAGATTGCGCACCAGCACCGGCGGGGTCAGCGTGTCGTAGTAACCCAGCCCGATCATCGAGGTGGCCACGGTGTTGGTCCCGGCGAGTTCGGCGAGTTCGGCGAGCACCTCGTGCTCGGAGCCCGCCGCGGGCAGCCCGGCCAGGCCGTCGCCGTCCAGGATGCTCGCGGGCAGCGCGACGGCAGCCAGCTCGTCCAGCGACGACACGCCGACGACGTCCAAGATCCGGGCCAGTTCCTCCCGGTCGGGTCCGATATGGCGGTCGGCGAACGAGCGAGTCACAACAGCTCCCAAGGTCGGGCGGGGTCGACCAGGCGGTCGACGGGTACCGGCCCTCCCCCTCTGTCGTGGCGCCTGAGAGATTCGGGTCCCGCGACCGGTGGCCGAGACCCTTTCCCCATGGGCGGGCGGCTCGAAGCCGCCGCTTTCCAGAGGCGTCGAAGCCCGCACGGTCCTTTTTGCCTGAGAGATTGACGGGGAGGTGCTGCTCCTTCGGCGCTCGGACTCGTTTCCGGACCGAGGCTCTCCCGCACGGCGGCGACGCACCGTCAGTCTAAGCCGACGACACGCCGGAGCGCGCCACCGGACCCCGCGCGCACCGTGTCGTTCTGGTCACTCGGGGGACCGAGCGGGCATCACCCGTCAGATGGCGAGTCCGGCGCGCAGTCGCGCAGCCGCCAGCACGATCGACTCCGCTTGGACGCCCACCAGACGAGCCAGCGGCACCGCGACACCGGGTGCGTTCTGCTCCACGTCGGTGCACCATTGATCGAATACCGCGGCGAACCGGTCGCGCTCGGCCGCCAGCGCCGTACCGCCGCCGAGCGCGTATTCGTCCTCCAGCAGGCGCAGTAGCATGCCGCCCAGCCGCAGGCGCAGCATCGCGGTCCAGTCGTACTGCTCGACGAAGATCTCGCCCCGGGTCGCGATCCGATTTCGTTGCGGCACCGACTGTCTGCTCACGGCGAGACCCGGCAGCCCGGCGACCAGCGCACGCACCGACCGCTCGAACGGACTGCGACCGCTCAATGTGCCGTCGACGCGAGCGAGCACCTCGGAGGCGACCTCGGCCATGGCCCGGTAGTCGGCGGCGGTAGCGTCGAGCAGGTCGCCCAGCACTCGGTCGCCCGCCGAACCGTCGCCGATCCGCGAGTCCACCCAGAGCGGCAATTCGCAGACCAGGATCGCCGTGCCGTAGCGCGCCGCGTAGTCCCGGCAGCCGCCCCCGCCCAGCGCGGTGACCGAGTCGAGGCCTTGGGCCGCGAGCAGATCCGCCATCGCCTCGAACAGCGGCAGCTCGAAGACTCCCGGAGCGAGCGTGCGGGCGCCCGGCGCGTCGGGTTCGCCCTGGTAGATCGGCACGCCGGTGGCGGAGAGGCCTGCGGTCAACGCCGACCAGTACCCGGGATCACCGCCAGAGGTGTAGAAGAAGCCGCCGCCGAACTCCGCGTTGTGCAGGGAGGCGATCAGCGCGGGCCGCGTGCGGTCGATCAGCGCCATCATCGCCTTCGTCTCCGGAAGCGGCACCCCGACGCGCCGGCCGCGCCATTCGGTGGGGAAACACCATTCCGGTTGTTCGGCCGCGGGCGGCCGGTAGAAGCCGCGGGCGACGCCGGTTCTGGTGTGCGGTCCGGCGAACCACCCCTCGTTCAACCGCGTTCCGTCCGGATCTACGCACAGCAGGAAATGCCACGTGGCGCCTAGGGTCACCGTCTCGTCCGCGGCCATCCGGCCGAGCAGATGGCGAATCGTGGCCATGCCGATGGGCTCGTTCGGATGCGGATTGCCGAAGACCAAGATATGCCGGTCGCCGGATCCGACCGTCACCTCCCGAATCGGGTCACCGCCGCGCGAACGTCCTAGCTCGGTGATCGAGATTCGGTCCGGGTGCCCGGCCGCGAGAGCGTCGGCGAAGGCATTCAGTGCGTCGACGGTCGGAAACGCGTCGATCCGCTCGATCGGCCCGACGAGCCCGGTGATATCGCGTGCCTGCACCGCGCCCCCTCTCGCTGCCGCCCCGGCCCTTGCCCGCCGCCGACGGCGCTGTCACGCACCACGGCCGGGGAGGCTGCACGCCTTGCCCGGCCGTGAAAGCGTTGTGCGAATCCTAGCCCGTCTTGCGGTTCATCCGCGCCTTACGACGGAACGACAGCTCGTCCTCCGGACGCTCGGTGATCGCCGACGCGCGCTCCGCAGGGAAGTTCGCGATGGCGCCGGTCAGCTCGCGCATGGCGCCGCTCACGGCGATCCCGAACACACCCTGCCCGCCCTGCAGTAAATCGACGACCTCCTCGGCCGACGTGCACTCGTACACCGAGGTGCCGTCGGAGAAGAGGGTGATTCCCGCCAGGTCCTGCACGCCGCGGCTGCGCAGATGATCGACGGCGATCCGGATGTTCTGCAGCGAGATGCCCGCGTCGAGCAGCCGCTTGACGATCTTCAGGACCAGGATGTCCTTGAACGAGTACAGCCGCTGGCTGCCCGAACCCGCGGCGCTCCGGATGGAAGGCACCACCAAACCGGTGCGCGCCCAGTAGTCGAGCTGCCGGTAGGTGATTCCGGCTACCTGACACGCACTGGGAACGCGATAGCCGACCATGTCGTCAGGTACCGAGTCGTCGGGGAACAGTCCTGGCTGTACCACATCCTGCGATTGCTCTGCCACTGACCACTCCCTTGCTTCGCCGACGCATTCCCAGCCTCATCGATGACCCGGCGCCGTCACCGACCGAATCGGTGCGGATTCGGCCGAAACGGTCGTGGCCCAACTGTCGAGATTACTCCCCACGATTGTCCAGCCCGCGGCGTCATCGAGCCAAACGCGACGCGCGGGGAAAGTCTCGACCTCTACTTCAGCTATCGGTCGCCTTGAAGTCGTCGGGAGAGACCGACTCCAGGAATTCCTTGAACTTCTCCACCTCGTCCTCGCGCTCGTCCGGCATGACGAGACCGGCTTCCTCGAGAACCGACTCCTCGGCATGGATCGGGCAACCCACCCGCAAGGCGATCGCAATCGAATCCGATGGCCGCGCCGAAATCCGCAGATCGTTCTCGAAGACGAGATCCGCGTAGAAGGTGCCCTCCTGCAGATCGACGATCCGCACTTCCTTCAATGTGTGCCCCAGCTCGGTGATCAGGATCTTGATCAGGTCGTGGGTCAGCGGACGGATCGGGGTCACCCCCTCCTGCTCGAGGACGATCGCCGTCGCCTCGGCTTGCCCGATCCAGATCGGCAGATACCGGTCGCCCGCCACTTCGCGGAGCAACAGCACGGGCTGGTTCTGTGGCTGCTCGACACGGATGCCGATCACGCGCATTTCGCTCATCGCACTGCCTCCCATACTCGCCGCCGGCCCGGCATGACCGCCGCAGAGCTCGCCGTACCACGAGTCTAGGCGAACCCGCACCGGTCCAGCGATCCGTCTGCACAGCAGAAATCAGGGTGTCCGTTCACCGGAACCTACGGACCGTGGCCCCTCGGGGGGTCAGCCCCCGAGCGAGCCCCGGACCGAGGACTTGACCAGACAGGTGTGCAGGGTCAGCGACAGCGCGGCCAGTTCACGCACCGTCTCCTCCGCGCGGGCGCGCGCACCCGCGTCCCGGCTCTTCGCGATCGGGGCGACGATCTGCGCCACGAGCGCGGCCTCCCGGTCGGCGGCAAGCTTGAACGCACGCAGATGCCGTGCCTCCAAACCGAATTCGGCCATCGCCCGCGCGGTCTTGGCCAGCGTGACCGCGTCCGCGTCGAAGTACCCCGCCGGGCCGGGTGTGATCAGATTGGCCCGGATGAGGTCGCCCAGGAACTTCTCCTCGATCCCGGCCTGGTCGAGCAGATCGGCCCGGGTGACCCGGATTTCGTGATCGAACCGCAGATCATCCGGGGAGATCTCGCTCGGCACGACGCCGAGCCTACGAGGCGCGGCCACCGGGCGCACGCCACGTTCGGAAGCCGGCACGGCCGGTTCCGCATCGGGCGTGCCGCGCCCGGACTCCGGCGCACCGGGCCGGACGGAGTGCGCTCGGGCGCGGGCTTCCCGCACGCCGAGCGTCGCCGCACCGCTATCGATTGCCTCGAGCTGCTCCTTGATCACCTTCAGCGGGAGGTATTGATCACGCTGCGCGGTCAATACGAACCGGAGCCGTTCCACATCCGCCACGGAGAACCTGCGGTAGCCCGAAGGCGTCCGCTCCGGCCGGATCAGGCCCTCCGCTTCCAGGAAGCGGATCTTGGAGATGGTGACGTCGGGAAAGTCGGGGCGCAGCAGGTCGAGCACGGAGCCGATCGACATCCCTCCGCGTGCCCACTGCGCCGCACCGGTCACAGCGCCAGGTCCTTCATGACTCCGAGCCTTTCATGAGTGCGCGACCCGGCACCGACGCCGTCATAGACTCCCCGCGCCCGCCGACGAGTCGGTCACCTGGGCGCGCGGTCCGGTGAGGAACACCAGCCGGAACTTGCCGATCTGGACCTCGTCACCGTTCTGCAGTTCGGAGGAGTCCACCGGCTCCCGGTTCACATACGTGCCGTTCAGGCTGCCCACGTCGACGACCTGGAAGGAATCGTCGTCCTGACGGAACTCGGCGTGCCGACGGCTGACGGTGACGTCGTCGAGAAAGATGTCACTGTCGGGGTGGCGCCCCGCCGACGTGGTCGGCTGATCCAGCAGGAACCGCGAGCCCGCGTTCGGGCCGCGCTTGACGACCAGAAGGGCCGCGCCCACAGGCAGACCCTCGACCCCTTGGACCGGCTGTTCGCCGGTCGGCTCTCCGGAGCGCGACGCGTCGACCTCGTTCAGGAAATCCGCGCGGAAGACCGACGTCGTCTCGGCCGCGGTCTCCCCGTAACCCGGGTCTTTGTTCTCGCTCACCGTTTCTCTCCTCCTCGAACCTGATTATCCCTGCAAGCAGGTGATACCTCTGGTACCACGACCTGCCGTCGAGTCACTAGATTCCCGGCACAGCCGCCGGGTGCATCTGTTGGCATTGACCGTACCCTGCCGGGCCGCACCCGTGCAGGTAGAACTGGGAAGGCTGCTTCAGCCCCCGATAACTCCTTGATAACCTGCGGCATCCAGCAGTTCACCGAGCGTCGCGTCGAGACTCGCCGCATCGCCCACCTCCAACTCGAACAGCCATCCGTCACCGTAGGGATCGGCGTTCAACGTCTCCGGCTCCGAGTTCAGCAAGTCGTTCACCGCAACGACTTTCGCGCTCAGCGGCGCGTAGATGTCGGACACGCTCTTGGTCGACTCCACCTCCGCGATGCTGTCCGCGGCGACCACCTCCGCGTCCGCCTCGGGCAGCTGCACGAACACAACGTCACCGAGTTGAGACTGGGCGTAGTCGGTGATGCCCACCCGCACCCGGGTCGGGGCGATCCGGCGTACCCACTCGTGCTCCTCGGTGTAGCGCAGATCCTCGGGGGTCTGGGTCACAGGCCGTCCTTTCGTTTGAACGTTGCACGCAAACTCTATCGGCTACGCCGTCCGATGCCCCACAGCCGGTATCGCTCTTGCGACCGCGATGGCTTTGCCGGTGTACAGCACGCCGGTCCAGACGTAGACCGCGGTGCCCCAGATCAGTAGTGCCCCGCCGAAGGCGCGCCCGAAACCGGCGGCAGCCCAGTCCATCTGCCCCGCCAGCAGCCAGGGCAGCGCGGACATCAGCGCGAAGGTGGCCGCCTTGCCCAGGTAGATCACCTCCGGCGGGGGCAGGTCGCGGCGCTTGTACACCGACAACGTCGCGGTCAGCACGAGGTCGCGGCCGACCAGGATCGCCGCGACCCACCACGGGATCAGGCCGCGGATCACGAAAGCCGCCAGCGTGGCGACCAGATAGAGCCGGTCGACGAACGGATCCAGCAGTGCTCCCAGCCGTGAGGACTGCCCCAGCAGCCGGGCGAGTTTGCCGTCCAGGAAGTCGGTGACGCCGCTGACGACCAGCAGGGCGAACGCCCAGCCATCGGCCCGCTCGATCAGCAGCAACCACAGGAACAGCGGGACGCCGAGCAGGCGCAGCACGCTCAGCACGTTCGGCACGGTCAGGATGCGGTCGGCGAAGACTCCCCGCACTCCGCCGTCGGCGGCGCGTTCCTCCGGTTGGGCTGTGCCCGATTCGGTTGTCACGCCCCGTGCATACCCCACCGACCCCGTTCCTCGCCATCTTCGCGGGCCGAATTTTCCGGATATCGACGCGGCATGCCCGTGCGAGGATGGTTTCCGCCACAGCGCGACGGTGACAGAATGATTTGGAATATTTCTCACTATGTGGCCGGTGAGCGAGAGGAAGTCATGTCCGCATTCGACTACGACGTGGTGGTGATCGGCTCCGGCTTCGGCGGCAGCGTCAGCGCCCTGCGGCTCACCGAGAAGGGTTACCGGGTCGGGGTGCTCGAGGCAGGCCGCCGATGGAACGCCGAGGACATCCCGCGCACGAATTGGAATGTGCGCAAATCGATCTGGGCGCCGCGCCTGGGCCTCACCGGTCCGCAGCGGATCAGTCTGCTCGGCAAGTGCGCCGTGTTCTCCGGCGCCGGGGTCGGCGGCGGCTCGCTGATCTACGGGAACACGCTGTACGAGCCCCTGCCGAACTTCTACACCGACCGGCAGTGGGCGCACATCACCGACTGGCGCGCGGAACTGGCGCCGTACTACGACCAGGCCAAGCGCATGCTCGGCGTCGCGCCCAACCCGCGCACGACCCCGGCCGACGAGGTGATCCGGGAGATCGCCGAGGACCTCGGTGTGGCCGACACCTACCATCCGACCGATGTCGGCGTGTTCTTCAACGAGAGCGATCCGGGCACGGAGGTCGACGATCCCTACTTCGGCGGCGCGGGTCCCCGCCGCAACGGCTGCGTGCACTGCGCGCGCTGCTTCACGGGGTGCCCGCACAACGCCAAGAACACCACCACCACGAACTATCTCTATCTGGCCGAACAGGCCGGTGCGCAGGTTCACCCGCTGACCACGGCCACCGCCGTGCGGCCGCTGCCCGGCGGCGGATACGCCGTCGACACCGAGCGGTCCGGCCGCTGGATCCGCAAGCAGCGCAGAACCTTCACCGCCGAGCAGGTGGTGTTCGCCGGCGCCGCGCTCGGCACCCAGAAGCTGCTGCTCGAGATGCGGGACGACGGCGTGCTGCCGCACCTGTCGCCCCGGCTCGGCGAACTGACCCGGAGCAACTCCGAGGCCATCCTCAACGTGGTCAGCCGCGCCCGCCGCGACTTCGCCGAGGGCATCGCGATCACCTCATCGATCCACCCGGAGCCCGACACCCACGTCGAGGTGTGTCACTACGGCAAGGGCCAGAACGCGCTGTTTCCGATGTCGGTGCCGATCGTGGACGGCGGCGCGTTCCGCTTCCTGCGCTTCCTGCTGGCGATCCTGCTGCACCCGCTGGTGTTCCTGCGCAGCCTGAACGCACGGCACGCCTCGGAGAAGTCGGTGATCCTGCTGATCATGCAGTCGCTGGACAACTCGCTGACCTCGTTCCGCAGGCGCGGGCGGCTGCGCACCAGGCAGGGCACCGGCGAGCCGAACCCGACCTGGATCCCCCTGGCCCACGACATCGGCAGACGGTTCGGCGCCAA
The DNA here is from genome assembly GCF_040644075.1 of Nocardia sp. NPDC047038. Classification (NCBI taxonomy): domain Bacteria; kingdom Bacillati; phylum Actinomycetota; class Actinomycetes; order Mycobacteriales; family Nocardiaceae; genus Nocardia; species Nocardia sp. NPDC047038. The sequence goes on from NZ_JBEYVQ010000020.1 coordinate 73,871, forward strand.
GGTCGACGGCGACACCCACGGGCTGATCATGGACGTGTTCGACATCCCGGCCACGGCCCACTACATCGGCGGATGCGTGATCGGCGAGAGCCCGCGCAGCGGCGTGGTCGACCCGTACCAGCGGGTCTACGGTCATCCCGGCCTGCACGTTGCGGACGGCTCGGCGGTGACCGCCAATCTCGGCGTGAACCCGTCGCTGACGATCACCGCGCAAGCCGAGCGCGCGATGGCGTTCTGGCCCAACCGCGACGAACCCGACCCGCGGCCGGAACTGGGGTCGGCCTACCGGCGCATCGCTCCGGTGCCGCCGGCGCGACCGGCGGTGCCCGCCGAGGCGCCGGGCGCGCTGCGGTTGCCGATCGAGCCCGCGTCGCCCCGTACCCAGGTGAAGTGAGGCCGACACCACGCGGCATGAACGGTCGCCTGCGGCTAGCGTGATCCGTTGTGTCAGACAGTGGTATCGACCTGCGCTCCTACGTGCCCGCGGAGGAGGTGCGCGCCCGCGGACGCGCGTTGCGTGAGCGGGTTCCGGTCAGCGCAAGGGATCGGGCGGCCACCGGAGTACGGCGTCCGAGCGTGCTCGATTTCGTCGAGATGAGCAATGCGGGCAGGCTGGAGCACCTGATACCGCTGCGGATCGGGCGGATGATCGCCTCGCCGTTCACCTTCTATCGGGGCGCGGCGGGGTTGATGGCGGCCGATCTGGCAGGTGGCCCGGACAGTGGGCTCACCGCCCAGCTGTGCGGTGACGCGCACGCGGCCAACTTCGGCCTGTACGGCACCGCGCGCGGCGAGATCATCATGGACATCAATGATTTCGACGAGACCGTGCCCGGTCCGTGGGAGTGGGATCTGGAGCGCCTCGCGGCCAGCCTGGTACTGGCCGGGCGGGAGGCGGGCGCCGACGAGGACGAGTGCCGCACCGCCGCGCGCGACGCCGCCCGTTCTTACCGCCTGGCCGTGGCGGATCTGGCCGCGATGCCGTTCATGGCGTCCTGGTCCGCGCTGCCCGACGAGTCGGTGCTCGCCAGGGCCGAGGCCGACGACCTGCTCGACGACTTCAAGAAGGCGGCCAAGAAGGCGCGCAAGAACACCAGCGCCAAGGTGGTGGCCAAGTGGACCGAGCACCTCGAGGATCACCAGACCGGTATCCGCAAGCACCGCTTCGTCAGCGATCCGCCGATTCTGACCGCGGTGGACGAGCGCGTCGCGGAGGCGGTGATCGGCGGGCTGGAGCGCTATGCCGATACCTTGCCCGAGTCTCGGCGCAATCTCCTGGCCCGGTTCGCCGTGTCCGACATCGCGTTCCGGATCGTCGGGACCGGCAGCGTCGGGCTGCGCAGCTATCTCGCGCTGCTGCACGGCAACGACGGCGAGGCGCTGGTCCTGCAAGTGAAGCAGGCCGCGGCAGCGGCGCTCGCCCCGTTCCTGCCGACGGCCGCCGTACGGCACGAGGGTGAGCGAATCGTGCGAGGCGCCAGGCTTGTTCAGTCCGAGTCGGATCTCCTGCTCGGGTGGACGTCCCTCGACCCGGTCGGCGACGGCGTCGAAATGCCTTTCATCGTCCGGCAATTTCGCAATATGAAGGGCGGCATCGATCCCGCCGAGTTGCCCGCGGACGACCTCGACGACTACGGGCGGCTGGCGGGCGCGCTGCTGGCCAGGGCCCATTCCCGGTCGCTGGATCCGCGCTTGCTGTCGGGATATCTGGACGGCGACGAACGCTTCGACGACGCGGTCGCCGCGTTCGCGGTGCGTTACGCCGACCGCACCGAAGCCGACCACGCCGAACTGGCCGGGGCCGTGCGGGCGGGCCGGATCGCCGCCGAGGAACCGGAGTAGCCCGGCCGCAGTGCCTCGCGCCCGACACGCCGTCCGTCGGCACGGGCGCGGCGAATCCGTTGCGGCACCTCGTATCCTGTCGAGTGTCGACGTGAAGGGTGGCCGCCAATGCTCGTGCGAGTCCAGAACGCCGCAGGTACCAATGCCGAGCGGGTGCTGATCGATTGGCTGCGCACCTGGAAGGACCCCGGGAGTCCGCACGGTGTCGCGACGATCACCTGCAGCTTGTTCCACAAGGATCGGCTGCACCAATTCGACGCCGTGGTCTGGACCCCGACCAGCTGCGTGGTGATCGAGGCCGATGCACTGGTCGCCCGCCAGGATGGCGTGCTGGAGGTCCCGCTCAACGGCGAGTGGACGATCAACGGCGAGCCGGTGGCGATGGAGAGCCGCGACCGCAGCACGCCGCTGGACAAATCCCGCGAGCACACTTTCGCGTTGCAGGAATGGCTGGCCGCCCGCGGCCTCGGGCAGCGGGTCGTGCACGGCGTCGCGCTGGTCGTCCCGCTGTCGGGCGCCCAGTTGCGACTCGAACAGCGGTGGGCCGATCCGAGTTTCGACGTGATCATCGGCGACGACCCGGGCCGGCTGCGGCACTACTTCGACTCGCTCGCCACGGAGGAGAAGTTCCTCTGGACGGCCAACGACGTCGCCGTCGCGTTCCGCGGTCTCGGCATCCTGCCCTACCTGCCCGCGCCGCAGGAACTGCTCAACGAGGGCTTTCTCGGCCCGATCGACATCACGCTCTGGCACGGTGGGCCCAACCAGGCGCAGGCCGAGGCCTACGCGGAGGAACTCGCGCAGGCCGAGCGGGAAGCGCAGGCGTCCGCCTTCGTCATCCGGGCGCCCTGGTACAGCCCGTGGAAGCTGTATCCACGCGAGTCCGGCGACCTCGACTTCGGGCGCGCGGTGATGCGCACCGTCCTGGCCATCGGCATGATCGTCGCCTTCGTCTGGGTCGTGTGGTTCGTGGTCACCGCGCTCACGGCGTACGGACCGGGCTGAGCGGCCGCCGACGGGTGCGACCGCCCGGCCGCTAGGACGACGCCGAGATCGGCTGGTCCCGCTGGAAGACGCTCGCGTCGTCGAGCATGGCCGCGCGCAGCATCCGCTCCGGCACGCCCATGGCCTCGACCAGGGTCGAAGCGTGCGGACGCAGCCGGTCGACCAGTTCGTTGACGCCGCGGCGCACCGCCTTCGCCCGGTCCACCGACATGAACCGGTGCATGATGTACCAGGCCTGGTTCTCCTCGATGGTGGAGTAGACGAACAGGTCGCACATCCAGTCGGCGAGTTCACGCGCGGCCGGGTCCTCGATGTCGGAGATCCCCTCGATGAACGCCTCGAGCACCAGCCGGTCGATGTGCGCCGAGCCCGCTGCCAGGATGTGGTCTTGGGCATTGTTGAACGCCTCGAACGGGCCGGTCTCCTCGGCCCTGGCGCGCAGCCGGTGCGCCGCGGTGCGGACCAGGTAGTCCTCGCGGTCGGCGAACAATTGCAGTTGCACCGCCCGGCGGGACAGATCGCCCTCATCGATGGAATCGTCGCCGCGGTCACGGAGGGTCTGGATCAGCTGGCGCACGCCCGAACGCTTGCGCACCACGTCACCGGCCATGGTCGCGGCGAAGCGCACCCAGCCCAGGGCGTCCAGGTCGCGCACCTCGTCGGCGTAGGCGGTGAGCAGTTCCTTGGCCACCAACTGGGTGAGCACCACGTTGTCACCTTCGAAGGTGGTGAACACGTCGGTGTCGGCCTTCAAGGTCACCAGCCGATTCTCCGTGAGATAACCCGCGCCGCCGCACGCTTCGCGGCACTCCTGGATGGCGCGGGTGGCGTGGTTGGTCTGCGCGACCTTGAGGCCTGCCGCGCGCTTCTCCAGTGCGCGCTGTGCGCCCGGCTCGAGATTCTGGCCGGTCTGCACCAGGTGCATCCGCCGCACCAGGTCGTTCTGCGCGAACGCGAGCGCATACGACTTCGCGACCAGCGGCAGCAGACGGCGCTGGTGGCTGCGGTAGTCCAGCAGCACGGTTTCCACCCCGGTGTCCGGGTCGGAGAACTGGCGGCGCAGCAGCGCGTAGCGCACCGCGATGCTCAAGGCGACGCGCGCGCCCGCCGCCGCGGCGCCGCCGACGCTCACCCGGCCGCGCACCAGGGTGCCGAGCGTGGTGAAGAACCGGCGGCTGGGGTTGTCGATTTCGGAGCTGTAGGTGCCGTCGGGGGCGACGTCGGCGTAGCGGTTGAGCAGGTTCTCCCGGGGCACGCGCACGTGGTCGAAGACGATGCGCCCGTTGTCCACGCCGGGCAGGCCGCCCTTGAGGCCGTCGTCATAGGTGGTCACGCCGGGCAGGTCGGCGCCGTTCTCGTCGCGGATGGGCACCAGCAGGCAATGCACGCCCTTGTTCTCGCCCTGCGTGATCAGCTGCGCGAACACCGCGGCCATCCTGGCGTGTTCGGCCGCGCCCCCGATGTAGTCCTTGCGCGCCGACGGCGTCGGCGAGTGCACCACGAACTCTTGGGTCTGCGGGTCGTAGGTCGCCGTGGTCTCCAGGTTCGCGACGTCGCTGCCGTGCCCGGACTCGGTCATCGCGAAGCAGCCGAGCAGATCCAGCGAGATCAAGCGCTCGATGAACTCCCGGTGCCGTTCGGTGCCGAGATTCTCCACGGCGCCGCCGAAAAGACCCCACTGCACGCCCGATTTCACCCACAACGACAGATCCGCGTACGCGAGCATCTCCAGGCCGACCACCGCCGCGCCCGGCTCACTGGTACCGCCGTTCTCCCTGCGGAAGCCGCGCTCGGCGAACCCCATCGTGGAGATCGCCTTCATCTGCTCGAGCACGCGCGCCCGGGCGGCCTTGTAGTCCTGGTAGGGATCGGCGGTGAACTCCTCCCCGGCCAGCAAGGTCCTGGCTTCGTCCCGGACGGCCGCCCAAGGGCCGTCGAGTGCCGCGCGTAGGTGGTCCGCCGTCGTTGCCGTGCCGCTAGTCATGTCTCGACGATAGCCCCGTACACGGGCGGCAAACCGTGATGCGCGACAAGTCGGCGACAGGTCTTGCTAGACCGTTGAACGACTGTTTAATATACTGAACATGTGTTTAACCAACAGCCCGTTCCGCAAGGATCCGCCGACGATCTGAGCACCGCGGCGCGCATTCGCGATACCGCGATCGAGGTGTTCGGCGAACACGGATTCCAGGTCGGAGTCCGCAAGATCGCCGCCGCCGCCGGCGTCTCCCCCGGCCTGGTCAACCATCACTTCGGGTCCAAGGACGGCCTGCGCGCCGCCTGCGACGACCGGGTGCTGCAGTTGATCCGCGACGAGAAGGTCAAGGCGATCACCGCGTCGTCGGTGAAGGCGGGCATGCTCGACGCCCTGGCCGAGATCGAGTCGTACGCGCCGCTGGTCGCCTACATGGTGCGTAGCCTGCAGGCAGGCGGACCGATGGCGGAATCACTGTTCGAGCACATGGCCGCAGATGCCGAGGGATACCTCGAGAAGGCGGTCGAGGCGGGCAGGATCAAACCCAGCCGCGACCCGGCGGCGCGCGCCCGATACCTGATGATGCTGAACGTCGGCGCAACCATGCTGTACATGCAGATGCGCCAGCACCGCGACGAGACGATCGACTACCGCAAGGCGATTCGCGAACTCAGCGAAGAACTCACCCCACCGGCCCTGGAGTTCTACACCCAAGGGCTGCTCACCGATCCCACGATCTTGGACACATTCACCAAGGAGAAGTGATGTCCGACATCATCGAAGTCCGCGATCTGCGCAAGACTTTCGGTCACGTCACCGCGCTCGACGGCCTCGACCTCACCGTCACCGAGGGCGAGATCCACGGCTTTCTCGGCCCCAACGGCGCGGGCAAGTCCACCACCATCCGGGTACTGCTCGGCATCCTGCGCGCCACCGGCGGGCAGGCTCGACTGTTCGGCCGCGACCCGTGGGCCGACGCGGTCGCATTGCACCGCGAATTGGCTTATGTGCCAGGCGATGTCACGTTGTGGCCGTCGCTGTCGGGCGGGGAGACCATCGATCTGCTCTCCCGGATGCGGGGCGGTCTCGACGAGAAGCGGCGCGATGAGCTGATCGAGCGCTTCGATCTCGACCCTCGCAAGAAGGCGCGCACCTATTCCAAGGGCAACCGCCAAAAGGTCTCGCTGGTCGCCGCGCTGGCCTCCGACGCGCCGCTGCTGCTGCTCGACGAGCCGACCTCGGGGCTGGATCCGTTGATGGAGCAGGTCTTCCGGGAGTGTGTGCACGAGGCGCGAGAGCGCGGCGCGACCGTCCTGTTGTCCAGCCACATCCTGTCCGAGGTCGAAGCGCTCTGCGATCGGGTCACCATCATCCGCGCCGGGCGCACGGTGGAGAGCGGGTCACTGTCGGATCTGCGCCACCTGTCGCGCACGTCGATCACCGCCGAATTGACCGGCGACGCGGGCGATCTGAGCCGCATCCCGGGCGTGGAGGACATCGAACTCGATAACCACACGCTGCGCTGCCAGGTCGACAACGAGCACCTCGGCGAGCTCATCCGGGTGCTCGGCGACGCGGGCGTGCGCAGCCTGACCAGCACGCCGCCCACGCTCGAAGAGCTGTTCCTGCGGCACTACCACGTCGACGGCCACGGCGCCGAGTCCAGCGCGGCCACCGGGGAGAAGGTGCGAGCATGACCACCGCCATCGCCGGCCGCGCCACGGCGGCGCGGGCATTCGGCGTATCCGGCGACTTCGTGGGCACCGGGCGATTGCTGCGGCTGTACCTGCGGCGCGACCGAATCGTGCTGCCGCTGTGGACGCTGCTCATCGGCCTGATGCCCGCGTTCCAGGTCGCCGGCATCAAGGGTCTGTACGACAACCAAGCGTCCCTGGACAGCTTCGCGCGGACCACGGCCGACAGTCCCGCGCTGATCGCCATGTACGGCCCGGTGTTCAGCTCCGCGCTCGGGTCGATCGGCACCTGGAAAGCAGGCGCCATGTACACCATGATCGCCATCGCCACGGTGCTCACGGTGATCCGGCACACCCGGGTCGAGGAGGAGACCGGCCGCGCGGAACTGGTGGGCGCCACCAGCATCGGACGCTACGCCGGTCTCACCGCCACCCTGCTCATGACCTATTCGGGAGCGTTGCTCGCCGGCATCGTGTGCGCCCTGTCGCTCTACGGCACCGACCTGCCCGGCGCGGGATCGGTGGCCTTCGGCGCCGCACTGGCCGCGTCCGGCATCGTCTGGGCGGCCGTCGCGGCGGTCGCCGCCCAGGTCAGCGCCGGTGCGCGGGTGGCGCGCGGAGTGGCCTTCGGCGCCCTCGGCGCGGCGTTCGCGCTACGGGCGGTCGGTGACGCCGGAAACGGTGTGCTGTCGTGGTTGTCGCCGATCGGCTGGTCGCTGCAGATCCGCCCGTACGCCGAGGAACGCTGGTGGGTGCTGCTGCTCTTCGCCGCTCTCGCGGTGCTGGGCACCGGCGTCGCGTACGCGTTGCTCGGCAACCGCGACGTCGGTTCCGGGCTCATCGCCGAGCGTCCGGGGCCGTCCGCGGCGGCGGCGATCCTGTCCGGTCCGTTCGGGCTGGCCTGGCGGCTGCAGCGCGGCACCCTGCTGGCGTGGACGGTGGGCTTCGCGCTCTACGGCCTGCTGATCGGCGGCGCGGTGAACAGCGTCGGCGACATGCTCGACGGCAGCGCGTCCATCCGGGACATGGTCACCCGGATGGGCGGCTCACAGCAGCTGCAGCAGTCCTTCATCACCTACGCGCTCACGATGCTCGCCGCGGCCGCGTCCGCCTACTCGATCTCCGCAGCCCTGCGGTTGCACGACGAGGAGACCAGCGCCCGGGTCGAGGCCACTCTGTCCGGCGCCGTCGGCCGCGTCCGCTACGCGTTGAGCCACATCGGCTTCGCGCTGCTCGGCCCCGCCGCCGCATTGCTGGTCTCGGGCGTGGCGATCGGCATCGTCTACGGCGCGGCGGACGGCGACCTCGGGACGAAACTTTCCCAATCGCTGGCCGCCGCCGCCGTGCAGGTGCCCGCGGTGTGGGTCGTCACGGGCATCGCGGTCGCGCTCTACGGTCTCGCACCGCGGTTCGCCCCGGTCGCGTGGGGCGTGCTCAGCGCCATGGTGGTGATCTTCTTCGTCGGCTCGCTCGACGGCCTGCCGCACTGGATGCTCGATCTCGTGCCGTTCGTCCACCCGCCGAAGGTGCCCGGCGCCGAATTCCAGGCGCAGCCGCTGCTGTGGCTGCTCGCGACCGCCGCGGCGCTGCTCGCCGTCGGCATCACCGCCTTCCGCAGCCGCGACCTGCGCTGACGGCGTTCTCCGTGGCCCGCGCGAACCCGTTCGCGCGGGCCACTTCTCGTCAGCGGGCCGTTCGGCTCGCCGCCTGCCTGAGGCGGCGCTCGCTGCGCCCGGCGCGTGGGCACAGCCCGGCCGCACCGAACGGCCGACAGGATATTTGCCGTGACCGACGGTGGGTCGCCGAACGTGGTCGCGCCGCTCCCTGGCGGTGGCCGCTACACCGGCGCCGACGCCCCGTTCTGCCGACGAAAGACGCGCGCAGCCAGTGCCGATCCGGCTGGGCCTGACGGTCGTCAGCGACCGGAGGGCGGGCCGGTCTACGAGGATGGCGTTTGCGGACGGTGTCTTCGGCGCGCGCACCACCCCGCACCGGCGGCCGTCGCCGACGCGGGCGCGGAGCCGGGACGACGATGGCTGCTGGTCGCGGCGGGCGCTATCGTCGTGGCCGGTGCCCTGGTGAGCCCTTGTTGTGATCCGCGGACGCGATTGGTCACGCCGCGCGTGTCACCCGGCGTGCTCGATTCCCAGTTTTCCCGCCAGGCGCGTGAGGTAGGCCCGGACGTCCTCCGCGGAACGGTCGGGCAGTCCGAAAACGGCTTCGGTGACCCCGGATTCGGCCCAGCGCGCCAGCTGCTGCGCGTCGTGCCGCCCGGCGAGCGCGATGACCTCAGGATTGTCGGCACGCCCCTGCTCGCGCCAGATCCGGCGCAGCAGAGCGATCTTGGGGTCCAGGTCGTCCTCGGTGGGCGTGGTGATCCATCCGTCGGCGTACTTCGCCAGCCAGGTGAAGTTCTTCTCGGTACCCGCCGCGCCGAGCAGGACCGGAATGCGCTTCTGCACCGGCTTCGGCCAAGACCAGCTGGCGCCGAAGGTGACGAACTCGCCGTCGAAGCCGGCTTCCTCTTCGGTCCACAGCACACGCATGGCCTCCAGATGCTCCCGCAGCACCGTTCTGCGTTTGCCCGCGGGCACGCCGTGGTGGGCCAGTTCGTCGGTGTTCCAGCCGAATCCGACGCCGAGGCTGACCCGGCCGCCGGACAGGTGATCCAGCGAGGCGATGGTCTTGGCCAGCGTGATCGGATGGTGTTCGGCGGGCAGCGCCACCGCGGTGGACAAGCCGATGCGCTCGGTCACGGACGCGGCGGTGCCGAGCGCGACCCACGGGTCAAGAGTCCGCAGATAACGGTCGTCGGGCAGGCTCGCATCGCCGGTGCGCGGGTGCGCCGCGGCCCGGACCACCGGAATGTGCGTGTGCTCGGGCACATAGAACGTGTCGAATCCGGCACGCTCGGCGGCCAGCGCCGCATCCGCGGGGGTGATGCCCCGATCGCTGGTGAACAACACGATTCCGTACCGCACCGTACGCGCTCCCATCGCCGAAATTAGAACAAGTTCTACCACGAACCTGCGGTCCGACCAAGGGGTGATCGCGACCGGCGCGCCCGCCGCGACCCGCACGGATGCCGAGAAGACATCGGATGACTAGGTTCGCCTCCATGAGTCCTGAGGCAACTTCCGTAGGCGATGTCACCACCGGACGGGTGGATCACCTCGGCTGGCGTCGCGGGCTTCGCCTGCGGCGTGCCCGGCCGATTCCGGTCGTCACCCAGGCCGTCGGCATGCTGGTCGCGGACCGGCAGGCGACCGCGGACACCATCGTCACCGCGCCCACGCCGTTGCAGCCGATCGACCTCACCGACGACGCCAGAGTCGCCGAAGTCCTCGACCTCGCGGTCCGGGTCGGCGAAGTGGTGCTGGCCTCCGGCACCGGCGTGGTGGACACCACCACGACGGTGCGGTTCATCGCCGCCACCTACGGGCTGTCCCGGTGCAGCATCGACGTCACCTACGACGCCATCCGCATCTGGGCCGACCGCGGCGCCGCGCTGCCACCGGCCAGCACGATGCGGATCGTGCACTACCGCGCCCTGGATTTCACCCGGCTCGCCGCCGTCGACCGGCTGACCCGCCGGATCCGCCACGAAGTGGTCCCTCCGGTTCAGGCCCGCGCCGCACTCGACGCGATCACCTCGGCGCCGCACCCGTACCACCGCTGGACCGCCACCGCGGCGTGGTCGCTGATGGCGGCGGCGATCGCCGCGTTGCTCGGCGGCGGCGCCCTCGTGGCCGCGGTCAGTTTCGCGACCACCGCGGCGATCGACCGCACCAATCGCGTCCTCAATCGCTACGGGCTGCCGTTCTTCTTCCAGCACATGGTGGGCGGCGCCATCGCGGCGATCCCGGCCATCGTGCTGGCGAGCCTCGCCGCGCGCTTGCGGATCGACGTCGACCCGACCCTGATCATCGCAGCCGGTATCACCGTGTTGCTGAGCGGATTGCAACTGGTCGGCTCGGTGCAGGACGCGATCACTGGCGCGCCCATCACGGCCACGGCCCGCATGCTCGAGGTGATGATGATGACCGGCGGCATCATCGCGGGTATCGCGCTCACCCTGCGCATCGCCGATCTCGTCGACGCCACCGTGCCCCCGGTGTACCTGACCTCCACCCGCGACATCACCGACCTGCCGGTGAAGATCGTGGCCGGTGCGGTGGCGGCCCTGGCGTTCGCGCTCGCCTGTTACGCCGAACGCCGGGCGCTGGCCGCGGCCGCGGGTAGCGGCGCCGCGGGCATCATTTGCTTCATGCTCATCCAGGAGGCGGGTTTCGGCCCGGTGATCTCCTCCGGCGTCGCCGCGACGCTGGTCGGCCTGGCCGGTGGCCTGATGGCCCGCCGCGCGCTGACTCCGCCGCTGGTCGTCGCCGTCGCGGGCATCACTCCGCTGCTTCCCGGCCTCAAGGTCTACCGCGGCCTCTACGCCCTGCTCAACGACGAACTGCTGATCGGAGGCAACCAGCTGCTCGCGGCCGTCGGCATCGGCTGCGCACTGGCGGCGGGCGTGACTCTCGGCGAATGGTGCGACCGCACCGTGCGCAGGCCGCGGATACTGCGCCGGTTCGGCTCGCTGCGCCGCCCGATCGTCCGGCGCCGCCGCCGATCGACGCCCGTGCACTGAGCCACGAGGTGCATGCGCGCGCAACTTCCGACCGGTAATCTCTTATCGAACTGGTCAGGGCCCGCGATTCGGTGGCGGCCCCGCTGTGAGGTGAGGTGGTCCGGACATGTCGGAGGCAGTACCGTTCTCGGCGCAGATCCGCACCGCCACCGCGCAACAGCATGCGGAGGCGGAGAACTCCCGCTTCATGAGCGACATGCTCGGCGGATCGCTCGGCGTCGACTCGTATCACCGCTACACCGGCCAGCTCTGGTTCATCTACCGCGCGCTCGAACAGCGGTGGGCGGCGCTGGCCGACGACCCGGTGGCCGGGCCGTTCATCCGGCCCGAGCTGGCCCGCACCGCGGAACTCGAGCGCGACCTCACACATCTGCTCGGCTCCGGCTGGCGAACCGGCTTGGAGCCGCTGCCCGCCACCGCCGCCTACGCCGAACGCATCGACGAGTGCGCGCGCGACTGGCCCGCCGGGTACATCGCCCACCACTACACCCGCTACCTCGGCGACCTGTCCGGCGGACAGGTCATCCGCGGCACCGCGGAGAAGCTGTGGGACCTACCGCATCGCGGCGACGGCGTCCGCTTCTACGTCTTCGACGGAGTCGGCAATCCCGCCGCGTTCAAGCGGGAATACCGCGCCCTGCTCGACCGGCTGCCGCTCGACGACCTGGAGCGCCGCCGCGTGCTCGACGAGGGCAGGCGCGCCTTCGCGATGAACACCGCGGTCTTCGAGGAACTCGCCGAGGAATTCCCGGCCGCGCAGTAGCGGGATCGGGCGCGGCGCATCGCCGTGCGGCAGGCGGCATTTCGGCTGTCGTGCGCGAACGTCGCCGACGTGGGACAGTCGTGATATGAGAGCGCGTCGCCGCATCGCCGTGGTTCTTGCCGGTCTTGCCGGTGTCGGTCTGGTGGGGGGTTGCGGCACGACGTCCGACCCCGGCGCCGGTCCCGGCTCCTCGACGGCGGCCGGGATCGTGCCGTTGATCTCGACGAACGACCTGCGTGCGGCGCAACCGGACGAGGTGCACCTGTTCGGCTTCAACGATCTCCACGGCAATCTGCAGCCGCCGAGCGGGTCCAACGGCAGGATCGCGCAATACGACGCGGGCGGAGCCGCGTATCTCGCCACTCATCTCGCCCGGCTGAAGGCCGCCTATCCGTCCAGCGCGGTGGTGGCGGCCGGGGACAACATCGGGGCCAGCCCGCTGATCTCCAGCCTGTTCCACGACGAACCGACGATCGACTTCCTCGACAACGTGGGAGTGGCCGCGTCCGCGGTCGGCAACCACGAATTCGACGACGGCGTGCTGGAATTGGCGCGCTTGCAACAAGGCGGGTGTGCCTTCGACGGATGTTCTCCCGGCGCTCCGTTCACCGGCGCGAAATTTCCCTATCTCGCGGCGAACGTCATCGATGCGCAGGGCAACCCACCGCCCGCGCTGCGCCCGTGGACCATGCTGGAGGTGGGCGGCCATCGGATCGGCGTAGTCGGCACGGTCACGCCCGAAACCGCGAGCATCGTTCTGCCCGAAGGCATCCGGGGCTTCCACTTCGGCGACGAAGCCGCCGCGATCAATCGCTACGTGCCGGAGTTGAAGGCGGCGGGCGCCGAAGCGATCGTGGCGCTGGTGCACGACGGCGGTTCCCAGCGGCCGGAGCGGAACGCGGCCCTGGACTACAACGGCTGTGCGAACGTCACCCCGAACGTGACGGGACTGGCCGAGCGGATCGACCCCGCGGTCCGGGCGGTGTTCACCGCCCACAGCCACCAGCCCTACGTGTGCACCATCGGCGGCAAGGTGATCACCCAGGCCGCCTCGTACGGGCGGCTCGTCACCGACGTCACGCTGCGTTTCGGCGGCGACGGCGTGCAGGCCTCGGCGGTCAACCGCGTGGTGACCCGCGAGGTGACACCCGACGCTCAGACGACCGCGCTGATCGATTTCTATACCGAGCAGTCCCGGCCGCGCGCGGGCCGCGTCGTCGGCGCGGCCGCGAACGCCCTCCCGCACGACCCGGGACCGGCGGGCACCTCGCCCCTGGGCGACGTGATCGCCGATTCCATGCTGTCGGCCACGGCGGGCCCGGCCGCCGCCGTCGCCGCCTTCATGAACCCCGGTGGCGTGCGCGCCGATCTGAAGCAGGGGCCGGTCACTTATGGCGACCTCTACACCGTCCAACCGTTCGGCAACCAGGTCGTCACGCTCACGCTGACCGGCAGCCAGATCCTGCGCCTGCTGGAACAGCAGTGGAACAACACCGGCAAATCGACCATTCTGTCTCCGGCGGGGTTCAGCTATACCTATTCCGACACCGCCCCCACAGGCGCGAAGGTGATCGCCGACAGCGTCCGCATCGCAGGTCAGCCACTGAATCCCGTCGCGACTTATCGCATCACGACCAACAACTTCCTGGCTTCGGGAGGCGACGGATTCACCGTCTTCACCGAGGGAGCCGATACCGCGGTGGGCCCGACCGACTTGGACGCCTTCGAGACGTTCCTGCGCGACAAGCCTCCGCTGCAGACGCCACCCGCCCGCGTCGAGAAGAAGTAGCGAGACCGGACGCTGCCCAGTTGCTGGACACTCGACCAGAACTCGGGTAACTGGAAATCTTTGTAACACATACCGTTTGACCTGCGCCGACGGTGACCAGTCCCACAGGGTGAACGGCTCATGATCGCTTGCCGGGGCCGCACGCGGTCGATTACTGTTGAGTAATAAGTCAGGACGAAGGTGTTCCTACTTTCGGCCCGACGTCTGTCGCTGGGGGCCGAATCGACGCTGTCCGCATCCATTGCCGCATGCCGGATGAATTGTGCGACAACAAGGTTCGACTGAACAGCAGGAGAGTGCGATGGCCACTTACATCGTGACGGGCGGGACCGGTTTCCTGGGCAGGCGGGTTGTGCAAGACCTGCTGGACAACGACGCCGAGGCGATCGTCCACGTGCTGGTGCGTGAGACGTCACTGGGCAAGTTCACCGACATCGCGGCGGGCTGGCGCGGCGCCGAGCGGGTCTACGCGCTGATCGGCGATCTCACCGCCGAAGGGCTCGGTTTGGCGTGCGAAGCGCCACGGGCCGACCACATCGTTCATCTGGGCGCGGTCTACGACATGACGGCCGACGAGGACACCGCGCACGCGGCGAACGTCACCGGCACGCGCTCGGTGCTGGCCCTGGCTCGCGAGCTGGGCGCGGTGCTGCACCACGTGTCTTCTGTGGCGGTGGCGGGCGACCACAAAGGCAAGTTCTTCGAGGAGGACTTCGACCTCGGACAGCAGCTGACCTCGCCGTATCACCGCACCAAGTTCGCCGCCGAGAAACTCGTCCGCCAGGCGCGCGGCGTGCGCTGGCGGGTCTATCGGCCCGCGATCGTCGTGGGCGATTCCCGCACCGGCGAGATGGACAAGATCGACGGCCCCTACTACTTCTTCGGCGCGATCGCGCGGCTGGCCACGCTGCCGTCCGATCTGCCGTTGCCGCTGCCCGATCTCGGCGCGACGAATATCGTTCCGGTCGACTATGTCTCGGCCGCCATGAGCGAACTGATCCGTCGCCCCGGCCTGGACGGACGCACCTTCCACCTGGTCAACCCCGAGCCGCAGCCCTTCGGGGAGGTGTATCGCGCGCTCGCCGCCGCGGCGGGCGCCCCGACCGGTGTGGGAACGGTGCCGGGCAGCGGTTTGGCGCTCAGCGGCCTCGCGCACATCCCCGGCGTCACCACCGTGCGCGATTTCCTGCTCGAGCAGGTGGGCATCCCGGCCGAAGTCGCTCCGCACACCTCGTTCTCCGCGGAGTTCATCAGCGATTCGACCCGCGCCCAGCTGCGCGGCTCCGGTCTGACCGTCCCGTCGTTCGACAGCTACGCCGAGCGGTTGTGGCAGTACTGGCGCGACCACCTCGACCCGCAGCGCGGCCGCGTGTCGGTCACCGGTGACCCGCTCGCCGGGCGGGTCGTGCTCATCACCGGAGCGTCCTCCGGTATCGGACTGGCCACCGCGCACGCCGTCGCCCGGCGCGGCGCCACGGTCCTCATGGTCGCCCGCGGTCACGACGACCTGGCGGCCGCCGCCGAGGCGGTGCGCGCGGAGGGCGGTGTCGCGCATACCTACCCGTGCGACATCACCGACTCCGAAGCGGTCGAGAAGCTCGTGCAGTGCGTCCTCGACGACCACGGCCACGTCGACTACCTGGTGAACAACGCGGGCCGTTCGATCCGCCGCTCCGTGCTCAACTCCACCGACCGGATGCACGATTTCGAGCGCACCATGGCGGTGAACTACTTCGGCGCCGTGCGGCTCATCCTGGGACTGCTGCCGTCGATGCGAGCGCGGCGCTTCGGGCACGTGGTCAACATCTCCTCGATCGCGGTGCAGACCAAGGTGCCCCGGTTCGCCGCCTACGTGGCGAGCAAGTCGGCGCTGGACAACTTCAGCGACATCGCGGCGGTGGAGAACCGGGATGCCGGTATCACGTTCACCTCGGTGCGGATGCCGCTGGTGCGGACCCCGATGATCGCCCCGACCGACCTGTACCGCTCGCTTCCGGTGCCGGATCCGGATCAGGCCGCGGCGATCGTGGTGCGCGCGCTCGAGGACCGGCCGCATCGCATCGACACGCCCGTCGGCACCTTCGCCCAGGCGGTCGAGTTGCTGATGCCGTCGGTGAAGCGTCAGATCATGCACCAGGGCTTCCGGCTGTTCGGGGAGTCCCGCGCGGCGCGGGGCGGCTCGGACCGCCGTCCGGCCGATCCGTCGCCCGCTGCCGAAGCGCCCGGCGGCGCGCTGTCCGCGCTGGCGCCGGTGATCATGCCGCTCATGGCGCTGCCCTCCCCCGCGGCGCGCGTCGCGCGCGTGGTTCCGGGCTTGCAGTGGTGACTGTGCAGGACTGAGGGGTGGGACCGACCTCGGGTCGGTCCCACCCCGCGGATTTCCCGTCTCGGGATGTCACATCCGGTCTACCGCGAACTCCACGGCGGGCCACATGGCCCACCGGTAGTCCGTGTGCGCGGCCGGACGGATGCCGCCTTCACACACCGGATCACCGCTCGCGCAGTAGTTTCCGGTCCGCCCGGCGTATCGGTCCGGCACGTTCCAGCCGATCAGCCGGATCGGGTCGCCGAACAGCAGCACCGCCGCCACCCGGGATTCCAGATCTCCGGGCAGCGAGTAGATGCCACCGAGCACGGTGACGATGCCGGTGCCGAGCACCCCGTGGGTGACGACGGCTCCTTGCGAGAAGCCCACCAGGATGAACCGCTGGTCCGGGCAGTTCTCCGCTTGCCACATCAGGTGCGCGGTCATGTCCTGCGTGCCGCGGCTGATCGAAGACGGTGCGAGCAGGTCGGCGGGGTAGTCCACCCGATAGGCCTGCGAATCGACCGGAAGTGCTTGCCACAGTGCGTCGTACAGCGGATCGCCCACCACCGAACCCAGATACCCGGGTTCATGGGTGCCTCTGGCGACGACGACGTCGACCGCCGCACAGGACGCGGCCCACGCGTGCATTCCCGTCGCAGCCCCGAAACCCGCGACGAGCAGTAGCACGGCGAATGCCCTTACTACACGCCACTTCTCGAACTGGATTACCTTCCGGTTGGCCATCGTACTCACCTACTCACGCCGTTGTGAGACAGCCGAGCGACACTTGTCAGTGATAATTACTCGGCTATATCCGCGAAGGTAAGAACGGCTGAGGAGGCGGTCAAGGAACTCCATCCGACCGATACGGAGTCAGCGCCGAATCGTGTTCTACGGCAGGAGAACCGCCGCACCGGCAAATCGTCCGTGCGCGAGATCGGCCAGCGCCCGATCGGCCATGTCCAGGGAATACCCGTGCGTGGTCAGATGTATCCGGTGTTCGCCGGCGAAAGCCAGGAATTCGCGGGCATCCGCGCGGGTGTTCGCGGTCACCGAGCGAATCTCTCGTTCCTGGAACAGATGCCGCTGGTAGTTCAAGGCGGGAATGTCGCTGAGGTGAATACCGGCGACGGCGAGGATCCCGCCGCGATCGAGCGCCGCCAGCGCGGGCGGCACCAGCTCACCGACGGGCGCGAACAGGATCGCCGAATCCAGCAGCACCGGAGGCGGATCCGCCGCGCCCCGCACCGAGGCGGCGCCCAGCGCGGCGGCGAGCTCCCGCGCCGCCGGATCCCGCGTCATCACGTGCACCTCCGCTCCGCGCGCGGCGGCTACCTGAGCGGCGATGTGGGCGCTGCCGCCGAAACCGTAGATCCCCAGCCGCCCGCCCTGCGGCACGGCGGCCCGCAGCAGCGCCCGGTACCCGATGATGCCGGCGCACAACAGCGGGGCGGTATCGGCATCGGAGTAGCCCGGGGGCAGCCGCAGCGCGTAAGTCGCGGGCACACAGGCGAATTCGGCGTAGCCGCCGTCGGCATCCCAGCCGGTGTAGGCCGAATGCGGACAGAGGTTCTCCGCCCCGCGCAGGCAGAACTTGCACTCGCCGCACGTGTGCCGCAGCCAGGCGATGCCCACCCGGTCCCCCACCGCGAAACCCTCCGCGGCCCTGCCGACCGCGACGACCTCGCCGACGACCTCGTGCCCCGGCACCACCCCCGCGCGGTGCGCCGGAAGGTCGCCTTCGGCCACGTGCAAGTCGGTCCGGCACACGCCGCAGGCCAGCACACGCACCAGTAGTTCGCCGGGACCGGGTTCGGGGACGGGTGTTCGCTCCGCGTCCAACGGTCCGCTCTCGATCGGACCCGGCCTGCGCACCCGCCAGCAACGCATCGCGGACGTACCGCTGCGAACCTCGCTCATCGGATCACCTCGCACCGATCGGATCGACACGGATGGACACCTCGACCGCGTCGGCCGGGCCGGAATCACCCTACTCGGCGAATACGGCCACGCGGTCCGGCGAATTCTGATACGTTTCTGTATCGAGTACATTCCTGTATCCAACGCCTCGACCGAGGAGGTGCCCGATGACGTCCGATGCCGCGCAGGCCGCGCCCGCCCGGGTCACCCGCCGCCGCGCCGAAACCAGGAACCGGCTGCTGACCGCCGCCTACGAGGCGTTCGCCGAGGAGGGTTTCGGCCGCGCCACCGTGGAGCGGGTCTGCGAGCGCGCCGGATTCACCCGCGGGGCGTTCTACTCGAACTTCAGCTCGCTGGACGAGCTCTTCCTGGCCATGTGGGAGCAGCGCTCCACGGCGATGCTCACCGAGGCGAGCGCCATCCTGGACGAGATCGCGGCCGAGGGCACCGATGACGTACGCGCCGCCGTCCAGCGACTGGAACGGGCGGTCCCGGTCGACGAGGGCTGGTACCGGATCACCGCCGAATTCACCGCGCACGCCCTGCGCACCCCCGCGCTGCGCCGGGTGATGGCCGCTCGTGAGGAGGCCATCGTCGCGGCGCTCATGCCCACGATCGTCGCGGCGCTCGCCCGCAGCGGCCGCACCGTGCCCGATCCGGAGGCATTCGGGCAAGCGCTCATCGCCGTCCACGACGGCACCAGCGTGCAGGTACTGATGGAGCCGGACAGCCGCGCCGTGCGCGAGCGCCGCACCGAACTCTTCCACCACGTCGTGCTGGCCTACAGCACCGCAACCGAAGGATGAACATGTCCCACAGCAGCCCCGAGGCGGACGTCCTCGTCGTCGGCGCCGGGCTGGCCGGCCTGGTCGCCACGCACGAACTGGTCAAGGCCGGTCGCACGGTGCACGTGCTCGATCAGGAGAACCGCAACAACCTCGGCGGCCAGGCGTTCTGGTCGCTGGGCGGGCTCTTCTTCGTCGACAGCCCAGAGCAGCGGCGTCTCGGCATCGAGGACTCCTACGATCTCGCTCTGCAGGACTGGCTCGGCTCGGCCGGCTTCGACCGCGACGACGAGGACAAATGGGCCCGGCAGTGGGCGCAGGCGTACGTACGGTTCGCGGCCACCGAGAAGCGGGACTACCTGCGCGACCTCGGCCTGCGCGTGACGCCGCTGGTCGGCTGGGCCGAACGCGGCGGCGCTACCGCTGACGGGCACGGCAACTCGGTGCCGCGCTTCCACCTCACCTGGGGCACGGGCCCCGAGGTGGTCCGGGTCTTCGCCGAGCCCGTGCTCGAAGGCGAGCGGCGCGGGCTGGTCCGCTTCGGCTTCCGTCACCGGGTGGACGAATTGATCGTGGAGGACGGCGCGGTGGTCGGTGTGCGTGGCGCCGTGCTCGAGGACACCGATCTGGAGCGCGGTCGCGCCTCGTCCCGCACCGAAGTCGGCGGGTTCGAACTGCGCGCCAAGGCCGTGATCGTGGCTTCCGGCGGGATCGGCCACAACCACGAGCTGATCCGGCGCAACTGGCCCACCGAACGACTGGGCCCGTGCCCGGAGACCATGATCTCCGGCGTGCCCGCGCACGTCGACGGCCGAATGCTGGCCATCACCGAGACAGCGGGCGGCGCCATCGTCAACCGCGACCGCATGTGGCATTACACCGAGGGCATCGTCAACTGGGATCCGATCTGGCCCGACCACGCCATCCGGATCATTCCGGGGCCGTCCTCGCTGTGGTTCGACGCCAACGGAAAGCGGCTGCCCGCACCGTGTTTCCCCGGATTCGATACGAACACGACGATGAAGGCGATCCTGAAGACCGGCTACGACTACTCCTGGTTCGTGCTCACCCAGTCGATCATCGAGAAGGAGTTCGCGCTGTCGGGCTCCGAGCAGAACCCGGACATCACCGGCAAGGACCTCAAACTCACTTTGAAGAGCCGCGTGGCCAAGGGCGCGCCGGGCCCGGTCGAGGCGTTCAAGCAGCACGGCGTCGATTTCGTCGTCGCAGACACGCTGCGCGAGCTGGTCGAGGGCATGAACAAGATCGCGCGCGGCCCCCAGTTGGATTACGACGACCTGGAACGCCAGATCGTCGCGCGCGACCGGGAACTGGCGAACAAGTACGGCAAGGACAGCCAGCTGATGGCGATCGCCAACGCGCGCCGCTACTTCGGCGACAAGGCGGGCCGGGTCGCCAAACCCCACCGGATCCTCGATCCCGCCGCGGGCCCGCTGATCGCCGTCCGGCTCAACATCCTCACCCGGAAGACCTTGGGCGGTCTGCAGACCGACCTGAGTTCCCAGGTGATCAGGCCGGACGGCACGGCGTTCCCGGGTCTGTACGCCGCGGGTGAGGTCGCCGGATTCGGCGGCGGCGGTGTGCACGGCTACAACGCGCTCGAGGGCACCTTCCTCGGCGGGTGCATCTTCTCCGGCCGGGCCGCTGGGCGTGCGCTGGCCGCGAGGCTCACCTGAGCGCTACCGTCGACAGCCGGACGCGACCGTGACGGGCCCTGTCGCGGTCGCCAGCGACGGCGACGACGTGAACGACGGCGCGCCGGAATAGAGCCGGGTGCCCGCCGAGTATCGCCCCGGTTCCACCCGCACATCGGTGATCTCGGCCTCGTTGCCGAAGACGTCCGTCACGCGCGCGGTGAACGGGCCCAGCCCGGCGCCGGAAAGGGTCCAGTAGTTGTCGGCCCGTCGGCTGAGCTGTCGCCACGGCCCACCCTCCGCCGGACGAACAGCCGCCTCGCGCAATGGG
Organism: Nocardia sp. NPDC047038; assembly: GCF_040644075.1. Taxonomy (NCBI): domain Bacteria; kingdom Bacillati; phylum Actinomycetota; class Actinomycetes; order Mycobacteriales; family Nocardiaceae; genus Nocardia; species Nocardia sp. NPDC047038. The sequence continues at coordinate 94,577 of NZ_JBEYVQ010000020.1, forward strand.
TTTCCGGTGCCGCCGAACAGGATGCCGAACCAGGACGCGGACGAATCCGGCTTCACCTCGTAGGTCAGCTCCTGCGCCGGTTGCGGATCGCGGACCAGACGGTAGCCGACCCGCGCCACTCCGTCGCGGGGATCGGCGATCCGCTCGAACGCCGCAGCGCTGAGATCCAATTGTCCCGGAGCGCATGCCGGGCAGTGGTCGACCACCAGCGCGCGGACCGACCCCCGTGGGCCCGCGATGTCCAGCAATGCCCCGCAGAGATCGGCGCGCCCGTAGTCGCGGGTCGAAAGCCCGGCATAGTAGCCGTCCGGCGGCAGCTCGCGGAAGGAACACGATGTCCGCGTGCCGAAGACGTAGTAGCGCACCTCGGCGGACATGTCCGGCCCGATCGGCGCGAAAGTCACGGCGGACACGGGAAATCGGGACGGCGAGGACACCTCGTCGAGCGGATGCGCCGCGGCGCAGGTCGGCGCCGACGGCCGCACCAGCCAGACGACCACCGCGACGGTGGCCAGCGCGCCCGCCGCAAACCATAGCCATTCGGAACGGAATGGCCGCTCTTGGATCGGTACCCGGTGCATCGCTTCCCCGACTCCGGCTCGGCTCCTCGCGGACTGTCCATCCTGACTTCACCAGGAAAGCAGCCCGGCCGCTCGCGCGCACAGCGAACGAAAATTCTTCACAGTGAAAGGCGGGCAATTCAGCAAGCGCACCGCTAATTTCGGCCATTCCGCCCGGGGACGGCCACGGCCGATCGGAAATGATCCGGCGGAGCCGGGCGCACCGATGCCGGGCCGCGCGGTGCAGCTAGAGCCTACGCGCGTGCCGAGGACACAGGGTTCGCCCCGCCTCACGGGCGATCTCGGCCAGCGCCATGGCCAGCCGCGCGGTGTCCGGCGCCACCGCGTCGGCACCGATCAGGCCCGACAGCGACACCGCGGCCACCGCCGCGCCGCGACCGCGAATCGGCACTGCCACGCACGTGATTCCGGGCACGGACTCCTCGTTGTCGACGGCGACACCCTGACGGTTGCGGATGCGGCCGAGTTCGCGATGCAGTTCGGCGCGGTCGGCGAGGGTGCGAGCGGTCAGTTGCGGCAGGCGATCCCGGAAGGACGCCTCCACGATGCTCGGGTCCAGCGTCGCCAGCAGCGCCTTGCCGAGCGCGGTGCTGTGCGCGGGCATCCGGCCGCCGAGCCGGGTGGGCACGCCGGCGGCGATCCGGCCGCCGATCTTGTCCAGGTACAGCACATCGCGCCCGTCCAGAACGCCGAGATGGCCCACCATTCCGGTCTGCTGGCAGACGTCGTGCAGCAGTGGGCTCACCACATCGCGGATCTCGTTTTGGTCGGCGGCCAGGCCACCCAACTCCAGAGTGCGCAAGCCGAGCCGATAGCCGCCGGGCGCGTGCGCCAGCCAGCGCAGCCGGATCAGCTGGTCGAGGATGCGATGCACGGTAGAGCGCGGCAGTCCGGTGCGCTCGGCCAGTTCGACGAGGGTGAGCGTCGGCGTCGCGCCGTCGAACGCCTCCAATATCAACGTCATCCGCTCGATCATCGATGCCGGGGGCTGGCTCGGTCGTGCTGCCTGTCCGGATCCGGTCGGCAAATCCCCCGTCTCGGAATCGGTCATCACCTCGACCGTCATTGCCAACCTCCACGCGTGCTCGCGTAGAGCTTAGAGGCCGCTAAGCGGACCCGTGCGCGGAATCCTCGAGGGCGAAAAGCCACTCGCGGGTGTACCGCTCGGCCAGCAGGGGCAGGAAGTTGAAGATGGTGGCGTGGTGTGCGACATGGTCGTAGGAGGCCTGGAGATGGTCCTCGATCGCGGCTTCGCTGGCGACGCCGTCGAATTCGTTCTCCAAGCGCCGCGCGGCCGCCTCGAGGGCGAGTTCTTGGTCGAGAGGGATCTGCTGGTTCGAGTCGTGGGTGGCATGGCGGTCGGTCATCGCAAGATTCCCCTGGTCGTGACGGATCGGTACCCAGGACGCTGTCGTGGCGCACGATAACGCCCGTCATATGGGTACCCGCCCCCGGTCGGTTCGACACCCTCGCCTGCGGCCGAGGTCCCCGATCCGGCCTCCGCTCCGGACGACACGGTTGATCCTCGCGGATCTCGATCCGTCCCTTCGCGACGCCGACTCGCACCAAAATAGAACACGTTCTTGTCTGCGGGGGCTGCGCGTGCCAGGCTCGACAGATGGATCTCGACGCCATCGAAGCCGTCCGCCAGTTGAAATACCGCTACTTCCGTGCCCTCGACCTCAAAGAGTGGGACGAGTTCGCCGACACCCTCGCGGTCGACGCGAAAGGGCGCTACGGCACCCACGCCATGGGCGAGCCGCTGAACCTCGACGGACGTGACGCCATCACCGCGTTCATGCGGGAGAATCTCGGCCCCTCGGTGGTCACCGTCCACATCGCCAACCACCCGGAGATCGGCGTCGACGGCGCGACGGCCACGGGATCCTGGGCCTTCGAGGACACCGTGCTCGCCACCGAGTACGGGGTGCTGATCCGGGGAGCCGGCTACTACACCGACACCTACCGCCGCGACGACGACGGCAACTGGCGCATCGCCTCCACGGCCTACCGGCGCATCTACGAATCCATGCAGTCGCTGTCGGACACACCCAGCTTCCAGTTGCTGTCCAACATGTGGGCGCCCGGTAAGTGACGGGCGGGAAAACGGTCCACTATCCGCCCGGTGGCGCTGGACGGTCCCGCGCCGCCCGGCGGATGCTGCGAACATGCCCTCGCTAGCGCCTGACGAGTTCACTCCCGAGATCACCTACCTGAACACCGCCTCCTTCGGTCTGCCGTCCGCCCGCGCCCTGACCGCGGTGCGCGAGGCGAGCACGAGCTGGGCCACCGGCCGCAGTGGCCCGACATCCCAAGTGGACCTCCTGGTACCCGACCTGCGCGCGGGCTTCGCCCGGCTGCTCGATGGTGCCACCGCCGATGACATAGCGCTCGGCAGCGGTGTCGCGGGCCTGATCGCACCCGTGGCCGCCGCACTGCCACCGGGCGCGGAGGTCCTCCTGCCGGAAGGCGAATTCGCCTCGGTCTCGATGCCTTTCGTGTATCGGGACGATCTCGTCGTGCGCTTCGTCCCTTTGGCGGAGCTGGCCGCGCAGGTCCGTCCGGAGACGGAGTTGGTGGCGGTGAGCGTGGTCCAATCCGCGGACGGCCGCGTCGCCGATCTCCCCGAGCTGCGCGCGGTCACCCGGGCCAACAACGCGCGTTTGCTCGTGGACGCCACCCAGGCCGCGGGCTGGCTGCCGCTGCGCTTCGCCGACGCGGACTACTGGGTCTGCGCCAGCTTCAAATGGCTGATCGGCGCGCGCAGCGTCGCGTTCCTCGCCACGCCGCCCGAGTTCGTCCCGCAGCTGCGTCCGATCGGCTCGAGTTGGTACGCCGCCGAGGACCGCTGGGCGGAGCTGTACCGCCCGGCCGCGCTGCCCGCGACGGCACGGCGATTCGACACGACGCCCGATTGGCTCGGCGTCGTGGCGGCGCTGGCGGGACTGTCGCTGATCGAGGAACTCACCGTCGACAAGATCGGCGCGCACGACCTCGAACTCGCCGGCCATTTCCGTGCCGGACTGCGCGAACTGGGTTTCGAGCCCGTCGAGGCGCCCTCGCCGATCGTCTCCGTCCCTGGCGCGGGCGACCTCGCGGCCCGGCTCGAGCAGGCCGAGGTGGTCGCCTCAGCGCGAGGCGGCGGCTTGCGATTCGCCTTCCACCTCTACAACAGCGCCGACGACATCGAGCGGGCACTGTCCGCGCTGCGAGCCGGGTAGTCCCCGCCGCGGCCGCCTACCTGCCCGACCAGTCGAAACGGGCGAGCCCGAAGTGCTGGCCGAGCAACAGCGCCGACGACATCGAGCGGGCACTGTCCGCGCTGCGAGCCCGGTAGTCCCCACTGCAGGTCGCCTACCTGCCCGACCAGTCGAAACGGGCGAGCCCGAAGTGTTGGCCGAGCAACCGCGCCGACGACATCGAGCGGGCACTGTCCGCGCTGCGAGCCCGGTAGTCCCCACTGCAGGTCGCCTACCTGCCCGACCGGTCGAAACGGGCGAGCCCGAAGCGTGGCCGAGCAACAGCGCCAACACTTCCGGTCGGCTGTTTGCGTCCGAGTTCGCGACGACGGGGCACTGTCGCCTGCGGGCCGGGTAGCTCCGCGTGCTACCGAGCCGGTCACACGACCGGGCGGGGCCAATAGCGTGACACGCTGTCGCCGACCGACCGGCACGCCGTGCAGCCGGTCGGTCGGTAGGCCGGTCGCCCGGTCGGTCGGCAAGCCGCAGCTCATCGATGACCTCGACCGCGCACAGTCCGCGCGGTACGCCGAATTGCCTCGGCCGGGGCCGCCGTGCGATCGGCCTGTAGCTCCGCAGGCCTTCTACCTCCTACCTCCGCGTACCGTGGGCCGGGTGGTGGGTCAGCGACCGGGACGCTGCGCGGGAGCGGTGATCAGCGGGAGATCGAGCGCGGTGAGAATTCCGGCGGGCGCCGCGACCACGGCTGGAATCGCATTGACGATGCGCAGGCCGGTCGCCAGCACGGTCGCGTAGTTGTGATCCCCGTTGCGGCTCGAGGTCACCAAGTCCAACGCGTAATTGGGCTCGCCGGTGATCTCGACCCGGTAGGAGCCCTCCGGGTCCGCCGGTTGGGGCCAGTCCGGACACAGGTCGGGGCGCAGCCTGGTCACGTGCTCGAGGACCGTGACGGGCACATCTCCGACCATGCCCCGCACTTCGAAACGCAGTGCCGCCGCGGTTCCTTCGGCGATGTGCCCGGTCGCGATGTCGAACGACTCCGGCGCCGCGATCCGCTCGTAGGATTGCGTGACGGCGTCGAGGGTGACCCCGATCCCGGCCGCGAGCTGGCGAACCGTGCTGCCCCAGGCGAGCGACAGCACGCCGGGCTGCAACAGCATGGGGATCTCGTCGAGTGGCTTGCCGAAGCCCATGATGTCGAACATGACCGCGCGGTTGTCGTAGCTGGCGTAGTCCACGATCTCCAGACAGCGCAGCTGATCGATGCGCAGACAGGTCCCCGCGAGCGCGAGCGGCAGCAGGTCGTTGGCGAAACCGGGGTCGATGCCGTTCACCCACAGCGACGAATTGCCCTGCGCGGCCGCCTCCTGCACCGGCTTCAGCAACTCGTCGGGCAGCACGCCGTAGGGGTACTGGAAGAACACGGGTGCGCACGCGACGACATTGATCCCGGCGGCCAGGATGCGTTGCAGATCCTGTACGGCTTCGAACAGCCGGTTGTCGGTCATGCAGCAGTAGACGACGCAGTCCGGACGCGACGCGAGCAATGCCTCCGCGTCGGTCGTCGCGGCGACGCCGACGGGCTGATCGAGCCCCGCGAGCGTCCCCGCGTCCGCTCCGCTCTTGGCACCGGACACCCACACGCCGGTCAATTCCAGTTCAGGATGGGCGATTACGCCGGCCAAGGCATGCTTGCCCACATTGCCGGTGCCCCATTGCACTACGCGATATGTCATGTCACAGGTCCGGGATCGGAAGGTCGAGGTTGGGAACGATCAAACCGCCGTCGGGCTCGAGAATCTTGCCGGTGAGATACTTCCCCGCAGGGGACACCAGGTATAGCGCGGCCGCTGCGATGTCCTCCGGTTCGCCGATGCGATGCAGCGGTGTCTTCGACTCCAATTCGGTACGCATGGCGTCGTTTCCGGCGACGACCTCCAGTGCGGAGGTCAGGATCGAGCCCGGCGCGATGGCGTTGACCCGGATACGCGGATTGAGGTCGAGAGCGGCGAGCTTGGTGTAATGGGCCAGAGCCGCCTTGGCGGTGCCGTATGCCGCGAACGCACGTCCGGGAAGCCGCCCCATCGTGGACGTGATGTTGAGAATCGAGCCGCCGCCCGCTGTTTCGAGTATGCGCGGCACCGCGGCGCGTACCAAGGCGTGCGCGTTCGAGACATTGAAGTCGAACGCGTCCCGCAGCGCCTGCGGCGTCGTGTCCAGCAGCGGGCACGGCAGTGCGCCGCCCACGTTGTTCACCACGATGTCCAATCGCCCGAAGCGTTCGACCGCGGCTTCGGCGAGTGCCGCTGTGGCCTCGGCGTCGCTCAGATCTGCGGGCACCACGTGGGCCTGTCGCCCGGTGGCGGAAACCCGCTCGGCTACCTCATCGAGCTGGCTTTTGGTTCGTGCGGCGATGACGACATTCGCACCCGCCTCCGCGAACGCGACCGCTATAGCCGCGCCCAGGCCACGTCCTGCGCCGGTGACTATCGCGACCTGATCATCGATTCGGAACCGTTCCAGAATCATTCACGCTCCTAAGCGCCGACTGACGAATATTCGACAGCATGTGATCTAATATTCGTCATCGTAAGTCGCTCACCGAGCCGGGACAAGGGGTTGCCATCATGCCGGACCGATCTGCGTCGCCGCCCACGCGGCGCGTCGTCGACATCGTGTCGCTACTGGCGACCTCCGGGGAGCCGATCAGCGTCGCGGGCATCGCCGAACGGCTGGGCATCGCGCGCGCGACCGCGACCGCAATCCTGGTCGAGTTGGACGCGGCCGGTTGGGTCGTGCGCGACCCGGCTCGTGGTTACGGCATCGGCCCGGCGCTGGTGGGATTGCACGGCGCCGCGCTTCCACAGGACGTGGGCGAGCTCCTCGCCGGTCTCGCTGCCCGGACCGGCTATGGCGCCACGTTCAGCCGCATCGAGCCGGACCAGCTCACCGTGCTCGACGTCCGGCACGGCGTCGACCGGGTGGTGCCGGGAATCCCAGTGGGACATCGCATTCCGCTCCAATTCCCGGCCGGCGCGAGTGTGATGCCGTGGCGTCCGGCAAAGGAGCAGAATACGTGGCTGAACACCGCCGACGAGGCGGATCAACGCATCGTCGGCGCGCTGCTGGCACTGGTGCGTGAACGCGGGGTCGCGGTGTTCCGGCCGCGCGCCGACGACGCGGGCCTGGTCGACCTGCTCGCCGATCTGCTCGGCGCGGTCGGATCCGAATTGCTGCGACCGCATCTGCGTACTCGCGCGCTACGCCAGCTCGCCGCGCTCACGTCCCGGCCTTTCACGCGGGCGGAGCTGGATTCGGATGAGATATTGCCGCTGAGTTATCTCGCGGCCCCGGTTTTCGATGCGAGCGGCACCGCGGCCTACGAAGTTCAGCTGGGGCCATTGCAGGTGGCGACGACGCGCGTGGAACGCGATGAATTCGTCGATGCGACCCGCAGCGCGGCAGCCGAATTGACGAACGCGCTCACCGCCGGTCGGCATGGAAAGTAATTCTCCGCATGAACGACGAAAGGCCCTCGACGGTGTCGAGGGCCTTTCGTGAAAGGATGTTCCGGCGGTGTCCTACTCTCCCACACCCTGTCGAGTGCA
>NZ_JBEYVQ010000021.1:0-93166 GCF_040644075.1 Nocardia sp. NPDC047038
GGCAACGCCGCCCGATCCAACTTCCCCACCGGCGTCAACGGAATCTCGTCCAACACCACAATCGACGCCGGAATCATGTACCCCGGCAACGACTCACCGATGTACTCGGCGAGCGCGTCGGTGTCCACGTCGGCGCCGGGGCGCGGCAGCACGTACGACACCAGTGCGGTCGCACCCGATGGCAGCGCCTTGCCCAGGGTGGCCGCGAAGTCGATATCCGGATGGCTGGTGAGAGCGTTGTCGATCTCGCCCAGTTCGATGCGGAAACCGCGGATCTTCACCTGGAAGTCCGAGCGGCCCAGGTATTCGATGACGCCGCCGTCCTGGCCGGCCGATTCGGTGCGTCGCACCAGATCACCGGTGCGGTACAGCCGCGCCGCCGGGTTGCCGCTGTCGGCGCCGAACGGGCTGGCGACGAATCGCTCCGCGGTCAGGCCCGGCCGGTTGAGGTAGCCCTGCGCCAGCGCGGGACCGGACAGATACAGCTCGCCGACCACCCCGGCAGGAACCGGCCGCAGCCGCGAGTCCAGCACGAACGCGCCGACGCCCGGGATGGCCGTGCCGATCGTGATGGGCTCGCCCGGCGTCATCGGCGGCGTGCTGGTGGCCAGGATCGTGGCCTCGGTGGGCCCGTAGCCGTTGTAGAACTCGCGCTCGGCCGCCCAGCGTCCGACCAGTTCCGGGCCGAACTTGTCACCTGCCACCACCACGGCCTGCAGGTCGTCCAGTCCGGCCGGATCCACCGATTCCAGGGCGCCCGGCGTGATGAGCATGTGCGTGACGTGCTCGCGCCTCAGCAGATCCGCCAGCTCGAAACCGCCGAACACCGTCGGCGGCGCGATCACCAGCGTCGCGCCGGAGGAGAAGGCCAGCAGCAGTTCCAGCACCGAGACGTCGAAGTTCGGCGAGCAGACGTGCAGAACGCGCGAGTCCTCCGTCACGCCGTAGTGCTCGCGCTCCGCGGCGACCAGCCCGGCCAGACCGCTGTGCGTGACCACGACGCCCTTGGGCTTGCCGGTGGAGCCGGAGGTGTAGATGACATAGGCCGGGTGCCGCTCGTCGAGCGGACGGACCCGGTCGGTGTAGGAGATGGGGTGCTCCGGGCGCGCGGCGATGCGAGCGGCCTGCACCGGGTCGTCCAGTTCGATCCAGTACACACCGGTGCCGAGCACCGGGCGGTGCGCCGAAGTGGTCAGACCCACCGTGGCGCCGGAGTCGGCGACGATGTGATTGATCCGGTCGGTGGGATAGGTCGGATCCACCGGCACGTAGGCCGCGCCGGTCTTGGCGATGGCCCAGACGGCGAGCACCGACTCCACGCTGCGCGAGATTCCGATGGCGACCACGTCGCCGGGCCCGACACCGCGCTCGATCAGCTCCCTGGCCAGCCGCGAGGACGCCGCGTCCAGCTCGGCGTAGGTGAGCTCCCGATCGTCGGCCGGGTCCCCCGTGGGGTTGAACCGGATCGCGACCTCGGTGGCGGCGGACTCGACCGCGGCGGTGAGCAGCTGCGCGAAAAGCGGACTGCCCGACCTGCGGCGACGGCTACCGCGAGCAGAGCGACGGGCGGTTTCCATTCGAGTGCATTCACCTCTCGGATCGAGCCAGGACCCGGGCTCTACCCTGCTCAGGGCTTGTTATCCGGGGCCAGCGCGGACCGAGCAATCATATAAGGGGCTGACCACTGAACCCGCGCGCTGTATTGGATTGCCGCGGATGCCGTCGGTACGGTCCGCATCCCCCTTGTCGAATGCTGTCCTCTCGTAGGACACCATCCGCCCCCCTGGAATCGGTGTCTTGCCTGATCCCTGCCGTTATATCGGTACTTACGCCATCGTGTTGCACTAGTGCCCGAATCGGTGAGCTTGGTCACAGCCATCCGCGCCGCGTGGCCTGCACCCCCGCCTGGAATCTGGTGCTCGCCCCGAGGCGCTCCAGCAGCCGTGCGGTCCGGCGGACCACCGTGCGCCGGGACATCCCGAGTCGCCGCGCGATGGTGTCATCGGTCGCGCCGAGCCCCATCAGGGTCAGGATCGCGCGGTCGCGTTCGTCCAGCGCCTCCGCGGCCGGGTTCACCGAGATCGGCGCCGCCATCGTCCACAGCACGTCGAAGGTCTTGATCAACAACTCGAGCGTGGGGGAACCGGTGATGCGCAGACCCATCGGGTCGGGCCTTCGTTCGTCGGCGTGCAGCACCAGGCTGGCCCGCTCGTCGTCGCTGATGATCAATTTGAGCGGCGGCTCGGGCAGGGTTCTGGCCTGCGCACCGCCCGCGTTGGTGGACAGCGCGTGCCGCAGGCGCTCGGGGTCCTGATAGACGGTGTCCTGATACAAGGTCTGGTAGCGGATGCCGTCGGCGAGCCTGGCGCGTTTGAGTTCGAACAGTTGGCGCTCGCGCTCGGGATCGCTCAGATAGGGCCCGCGCTCGACCAGCTTGACGCAGCTGCGCGCGCCGGTCTGCATCTCCTCGAAATCCGCCAGCATCTCCAGCCGCTCGTACACCGGCACCACCGCGCCGTTGCCGCGGGGCGAGCGGCGCACCGAGCGGAACGTCTCGCTCAAGCGTGCTGCGGCGGCGTGCATCTGGTTGATCTCCTGCTGCCTGCGCCGAGCCTCGGCTTCGGACAACGATTCCGGCGCGTGCGCGTCCCACAGCGGTTCGCCGTCGGGCGACTCGACGCGGACCGCGGCGTGCAATTCACACAACACATCCAGCGAGTCCGCGGCGAGGTCTTCCGAAACGCCCAGGTACTGCGCGATATCGGCGAGACTCGACCGCGGATGGTGCACCAGCACGGCGTACGCGCGGCCGTGCGGTGACCCAGGCTCGAAGATGTCGCCCAGCTCGATCACGGCCCGAGCCTAGCGACCGACCGGTGTCCGTGGGGCAGCTCTACGAGACCAGGACGCGAACCGCCTCCCACGTCACCGGGACGCGGGAGGCTTCGCTGCGCGCAACCGTGCGCTGATCGGAATATCAAGCCGGACAGGGAATGTCAGTGCGCCGACGGGCCCCACTCCAGGGGCACTCCCTTGGCGGCCAAGTAGGGCATCGGGTCGATCTTGGCGCCCGACTGGTCCCAGATCTCCAGGTGCAGATGCGGACCGGTGGACTGGCCCCGGTTGCCGACGGTGGCGATCACGTCGCCCGCGTTCACCCGCTGGCCCGCGTGCACGAACATCTCGTTCACGTGGCCGTAGACGGCGGTGGTGCCGTCGTCCTGCAGGATTCGCACCCACAGACCGAAACCGGAGGCGGGCCCCGCCTCAATGACGGTGCCGTTGCTGACCGAGTGGATCGGCGCGCCCAGCGAGTCGGCGAAGTCGAGACCGTAATGCATGGCGCCCCAGCGGCTGCCGAAGCCGGAGCTGATCTCACCGGCCACCGGGCGCACCGCGGACGCCGGAGCGACCTGCTGCTGCACGCCCTTGAGGGCCTCCTCGGCCTGCGCCAAGGGACCGATGACCTCCGGGGGAAGGTTGGGAATGCCGAACGGCGCCGCGACCGGTGCGGCGATCTGGCCCGCGACCGCGGCGGGCTCCGGCGCGGCCTGCGCGACCGGCTCGGCGGCGGCCTTGGCCTCGACGATCGGAAGGATGCTCGTACCCTTCACGGTGGAGGGCGCGGCCTGCGTCTCCTCGTCGGCATCGTGCGAACCGGGCAGCAGCGGCGACGCGTAAGCGAGCGCGGGAGCGACCTGGCTGGCAGCGCCGATCAAGGCACCCGCGGCAACCGCCGCGGTGGCGGCGGCCTTGACTCGTTCGGTGGCGGACGGCTCGGCGCGGTGCCGCGTCGGACGGCCCGATTCGCCGCCGTCGCCGAGGAGGCTCTGGACGGTTATGGAACTTGGGCCTACACGGTGCTGCGACAAAGCTGAATCCTCGGTCGTACAACAGGGTCCGGGATGCCGGAGCCCTAGCGGAACCGGTTCGATAACGATCCGGTGAAGCCGGGCGGATAACGGTTTGGCATCCGTCGTGACGGGAACTCTACCGCGTCGTGACCATTCCGCAACCTTCCAGCGGAAAAACGCTGGTGAGGCCCGGGTCACATGTCCAGATACGCGACAATCGAACCGTGATCCTCGACCACTTGGACGTTCCGATCGCGCTCGCCCCCATGGCGGGCGGCCCCTCCACCCCCGAGCTGACCGCCGCAGTGGCCGAAGCGGGCGGTTTCGGCCAGCTGGCCGCCGGTTATCTGAGCGCCGCCGACACCGCGGCGCGGATCGCGGCGACTCGCGCGGCCACCGGCAAGCCGTTCGGCGTGAACCTCTTCGCGCCGGGCCCGCCGACTCCTCCCGCCGATCTGGCGGACTATCTGGCCGAACTCGGCGCCGAACACCAGCTGGGAGATCCGCGCTTCGACACCGACGACTGGGACGCCAAACTGGACCTGCTCGTCGCCGACCCGGTCGCGGCCGTGTCGTTCACCTTCGGCTGCCCGAGTGCCGCGGACATCGAGCGGCTGCATGCCGCCGGTTCCGAAGCCTGGGTCACCGTCACCTCGGTGGCCGAGGCGCGCGTCGCCGTCGAGGCGGGCGCCGACGTGCTCATCGCCCAAGGCGCGGAGGCGGGCGGGCACCGCGCGACGTTCACCGATCGGCCCGCCGACGACGCCACCGACCCACTCGGGCTGCTGGCGCTGCTGCAATTGCTCTCCGCCGCCACCGACCTGCCGCTGGTGGCCACCGGCGGCCTCACGACCGGCGCGGGCATCGCCGCCGCGCTCGCGGCGGGCGCCGCGGCCGCGCAACTGGGCACGGTGTTCCTGCGCTGCCCCGAGGCGGGCACCAGTCAGGTGCACCGCGCCGCGCTGACCGCCGACACCCCGACGATGCTCACCCGCGCCTTCACCGGACGCAGGGCACGCGGCTTGCGCAACCGCTTCCTGGTGCGGCACACCGCTACCGCGCCGACCGGATACCCGGAGATCCACTACGCCACCGCCCCGCTGCGAGCCGAGGCGCGGGCGGCGGGCAACCCCGAGGAGGTCAACCTCTGGGCGGGCCAAACCCATGAGCTGACACCGGAGCTACCCGCGGGCGAACTGGTCTCGACCCTGGCCGCCGACACGAAAGCCGCACTGGAAAAGGCACTTTCGCGCCGAATCCAGCATTATTGACAACGACTTTCGTTTAGACTTCAGTGGCATCGCATCGACGTTCAGCACTGGAGGAGAGCGCCATGTCCCTTGATGTCCCCACCGCAGTACTCGAACGCGCCGAACGCGGCGAGGTCGACGACGCCGACTTCGTCGAGGTCGTACGCAATTCGCTGCCCTACGCCTGGGAAGTGGTCAGCCGCGTAGCCGGTGAGCTGCGTTCCGGGACGGCCGAATTCGCCGACAACACGATCGCGCCGCCCGACGAGGTGGCGCGCGGGCAACTGCTGCGCGCCATGGCTTCCGACGCGATTCGCGGTGGGCTGGAGCGGCACTTCGGCGTGAAGCTCGCCTTCCAGAACTGCCACCGGGTCGCGGCGTTCCCGCTCTCCTCGGTCGGCGGCGAGACCTACACCACGTTCATCGGCACCCGGGCCCAGCTGCTCAACCAGAGCCCGGAACTGCGCAACTGCTGATCCACCGAATCGAACACCCGGCGCGGCAAACCGTTTCGCCCGCGCCGGGTGTTCTCGCGTATGCGGCGCCGTGCCCGCGCGTCGCCGCCGCCCGTCACGGACGGCTGCGCGTAGGGTGAACCGCCATGAGCAGCAACGATCTTCGCGATGAGGTCGAGGCCCGGCTCGCGCCGTGGCGCCAACAGCTCGGGGCGGACCGCGCCGCCTACACCAATCATGTGCTGCGGGTGCTCACGTTGTGCGATCTGCTGGCCGACGACCGGCAAACCCCGCCGAGCGCCCGTGAGGAGTTCCTGAGCGCGGCCGTGCTGCACGACATCGGCATCTGGTCGGCGGGCAGCTTCGACTACCTCGCGCCCTCGTGCGACCAGGCGCGCGCCTGGCTGGCGAGCATCGACCGCGACGACCTGACCGAACTGGTGGTGGCGATGATCGACCAGCATCACAAGATCCGCCCGGCGGGCCCACCGCACGACCCGGTCGAGATCTTCCGGCGCGCCGACGCGATCGACGTCGAACTCGGCTTGCTCGGCCGGTTCGGCATCTCGCGCGGAACCTACCGTGAGCTGGCGAAGCGCTATCCGAACCACGGCTTCCACCGCAAGCTCGTCTCCCTGGTCGCGCGGCGGTTGCGCAGTCACCCCGCGTCACCACTGCCGATGCTGAAGTGGTGACGCGGGGCAGCGGCGTCAGGACAGGGTGGTGACGTCCAGGTCGCCGTCGGCGTACTGGGCGCGCAGCCGCTTCTTGTCGAACTTGCCCACGCTGGTCTTGGGGACCTCGGCGATGAACGTCCACCGTTCGGGCAGCTGCCATTTGGCGAACTTGTCGGCGAGGAACTCGCGCAACTCCTCCGGCTTCGCCTCCGCACCCTCGGCCAGCACGATCGCCACCAACGGACGCTCGTCCCATTTCTCATCCGGTACACCGATCACGGCGGCCTCGGCGACCGCCGGGTGGGCGATCACCGCGTTCTCCAGATCCACCGAGGAGATCCACTCACCACCGGACTTGATCACGTCCTTGGAGCGGTCCACCAGCGTGAGATAACCGTCGGGACTGATCTTGCCGACATCCCCGGTCCGCAACCACCCGTCGTCGAACTTCTCCGGATCGATCACCGTGCCGTCGGGCGAATAGTACGACCCGGTGATCCACGGACCACGCACCTGCAACTCCCCCAACGCCACCCCGTCGTTGGGGACCACACCCTCGTCACCGACCAGACGCGCCCGCACCCCGGCCGGGAAACGACCCTGAGTCACCCGATACGCCCACTTCTGCTCCTCGGTGACCGCGGTCGCCGGCGGATGCGCCACACTACCCAGCGGCGAGGTCTCGGTCATCCCCCACGCGTGCAGCACCCGCACCCCGTGCTTGTCCTCGAAGGTGCGCATCATCGACGGCGGCACCGCCGAACCACCCACCACCACCGCACGCAGATGCGTGATGTCCTGCGGGTTGGCCGCCAACCCGGCCAGCACCCCACCCCAGATCGTGGGCACCGCCGCGGCGAAGGTCGGCTTCTGCGCGGCCATCACCTCCAGCAGCGGACCCGGCTGCAGGAACCGGTCGGGCATCAGCAGATTCGCCCCCGCCATCAACGCCGCATACGGCAGACCCCACGCGTTCGCGTGGAACAACGGCACGATCGCCAGAATCGAGTCGGTGCCGTGCAAGCCCATCCCGTTGTTCGCTGCCACCTGCATCGCGTGCAGCCAGTTCGACCGATGCGAATACACCACACCCTTCGGATCCCCCGTGGTGCCGGAGGTGTAGCACATCGCCGCGGCGGCGCGCTCGTCGATCACCGGGAAGTCGTAGGTGTCCGGCTGCGCGCCGAGCAGTTCGGTGTAGGAGTGCACCTGCACCCCCTCGGGCGCGGTGAGCGTGGCCGCGTCGCCGTTGACCACGATCACGTGGCGCACCGTGGTCAGGTGCGGCAGGATCTGCCCGAACAACGGCACCAGCGTGCCGTCCACCAACACCACCTGATCCTCGGCGTGGTTGGCCACATACACCACCTGCTCGGGGAACAACCGGATGTTCAACGCGTGCAGCACCGCGCCCATCGCGGGCACCGCGATATAGGCGACCAGATGCTCGTTGTTGTTCCACATGAACGTGCCCACCCGGTCACCGACCCCGATGCCCAGCCCGCGCAACGCGTTCGCCAACCGCGCCGACTCCGCGCCGACCTCACGATAGGTCATGGTGCGCACGCCGGTACCGGTCCATGTGGACACGGTCGAATCCCCAGCGAACGTCGATGCGTAGCGCAGCAACGTCGCCAACGACAACGGCTCGTCCTGCATAGTGCTCAACATCGGAACTCCTTCTTCCATCGATGACTTCCCCACAGAAAGCCACATCGGTCTCGGCCACCATCGGGTTCCGTACCAGCAGTTCCCGGGTCCGCGACGGTGAGCGTCTCCCCCGGCGGGTTCGCCACGCCGGACCGATGCGCGAGCACCTGCCCAATCGTGCTGGATTCCTTGCCGTGGCGGACGTATTCGGGAATGCGGCGGCCGATCGGCGCGTGCGGTTCCAGCAGTTCGCGCTCGGTGCGCAGGCGCTCGGCGAATGCCGTGACGCAGTCGGACGCGGAGTAGGTGACGAACGGCGTGGTCATGTCGACCGGCACATTCGGCGCGTCGGTGCCGTCGCCGTCCGCGTGGCCCAGCGCCTGGTCGACAACGACTTGCTCGGACCGTCGCACGCACAACTCGATGGCCGGGTGCGCACCGCTGCGATAAACCGGTCGCACGCGCTGCCATGGATACTCCGCGTAGTCGCGGGCAAGACCGGCTTCGGGCGGATCCACTTCCGCGCCAATCGACGCGACGATGTCGAAATATTCCGGCTTGCGACTGCGTAGACCCAGGTCGGGCAGTTCAGGGAGAGTCGGTACACGCGGCGTCATGGTTCAGCACGCATCGACCATGAGCCACATCACACCGGGGATGCTACCCAACGGTAGGCCGCTGTGGGCAGGGGCCGCGGAGCAAGAACCGCGACCACCCATCCGACGGCATACGCCATCAGTTTGCGCTGGTCAGCTCGGTGCGCGACCCGGCCCGGAGACCGCGACTTCGGTATGCGCCGGATAGGCATGCACCACAGCGGTGTCCAGCTTGGGCACCACATGGGTCAGGGCGTGCTGAGCCTCGTGCGCGACGCGGTGCGCGTCCGCGAGCGTGATCGTCGGGGCGACGTCCAACTCGACGTCGGCGTGCAGCCGGTGACCGATCCACCGCATGCGCAGGCTGCGCACGCCCTGCACGCCGGGCTCGGCGGCCAGCGCTCGCTCGGCCGCGGTGACCATCCCGGGCTCGACGGCGTCCATCAAGCGGCGCAACACGTCGCGTGCCGCGGTTCGCAGCACCGCGAGGATCGCCGCGGTGATGAGCAACCCGACGATCGGATCCGCGAGGGGGAAGCCGAGTGCCACTCCGCCCGCGCCGAGCAGCACGGCCAGCGAGGTGAAACCGTCGGTGCGCGCGTGCAAGCCGTCGGCGACCAGCGCCGCCGAGCCGATCCGCCGGCCGACGCGGATCCGGTACAGCGCGACCGTCTCGTTGCCGAGGAACCCGACCAACCCGGCCGCGGCGACCCAGCCCAGATGCTCGATCGGCACCGGATGGAGCAACCTGCGCACCGCCTCATATCCGGCGATCAGCGCCGACAAGGCGATCATCGCGACGACGAACAACCCGGCCAGATCCTCCGCCCGGCCGAAGCCGTAGGTGTAGCGCCGGGTCGCGGCCTTGCGGCCGAGGGCGAACGCGATCCACAGCGGAACCGCGGTCAGCGCGTCGGAGAAGTTGTGCACGGTATCCGCGGCCAGCGCCACCGAGCCGGACACGGCGACGATGCCCAGTTGCAGCACCGCGGTGCATCCGAGCACGACCAGGCTGATCTTGACCGCCCGGATGCCGATCGCGCTGGCCTCCAGCGCGTCATCCATGCTGTCGGCGGCGTCGTGGCTGTGCGGGACGAAGATCTCCCGCAGCACCGCGAACGGTCCCGAAGGATGCCGGTGATGATGATGTCCGTCGCCGTGGTGGTGATGGTGCCGATGGGTCATGCGCTCGCCTCGTCTCGGCCGGGGAGTTCACGCAGCGCGCTCGCGCCACGATGATGCGCGGGAACGCCTGGGCCCGCGTGCTCGGCGTTGTACACCGCGTCCACCACCAGTTGCCGGACGTGCTCGTTCTCCAGGCGATAGAAGATCGTCGTCCCCGATCGGCGGGTGTTCACCAACCGCGCCATGCGCAATTTGGCCAGATGCTGGGACACCGAAGGCGCCGGCTTGCCGACCTGTCCGGCCAGGTCGTTCACCGATAGTTCTCGGTCGACCAGCGCCCAGAGCACTTGCACGCGGGTGGGGTCGGCGAGCATGCGGAACACCTCGACAACCAGTCCGACCTGATCCTCCGCGAGACGCGGCCGCCATTCCTGGTTATCTGCATTCATACGCAGATATTAGAACAGACAAAACCGCCGACACCAGCGCTCCGGGCCGGTGTGGCGGCGGCACCCCCTGCGTTGCCGCCGACACACCGGTCGACCCCGGATCCCGACAGTCTTCTGTCTTAGTCGAGTGTGGCGTCAGTGCGCCAGGCGAGCGCAGCGATATCACCCGACTGAGACAAACCGATCGGCACGCCCTTCCCGCGATGTGGACATGCCTCGCGCACAACGACGGTTACCAGCACGAATACCCCGGCGTCGCAGCGACGTTCACGCGCACCTGTACACACAACTGCACGTGCAGAAGGAGCGTCCTGCAACAGTTCACACTCGGCCACCAGGTGCCGCTCCGGTCGGAATATTCTGCACCGAACTCGTCGTATCCGCCGCAAATCGTGTCCGGACCGGAATGTCCCGCCGTGCCGCACCCTGGATTCGCCGCGACCGCCTTCCGACGTGAAGGAGCCGCCGGACACGCCCGGTTACTGTGAATCACGAGAGACGCACCGAGCGACCGTGGAGTAGACGACATGCCAGTGGACCGAATGCTGCCCACCTCCGAGGCCAGGGACCTGCTGGAGCTGACCCGCGACATCGCCGACAAGGTGCTCGAACCGCGCGTGGCCGAGTGCGAGAAGACCGGGATCTTCCCCGATGGCGTCTTCCCCGCGCTGGGCGCCGCAGGGCTGC
Organism: Nocardia sp. NPDC047038; assembly: GCF_040644075.1. Lineage (NCBI taxonomy): Bacteria > Bacillati > Actinomycetota > Actinomycetes > Mycobacteriales > Nocardiaceae > Nocardia > Nocardia sp. NPDC047038. Next base: position 10,744 of record NZ_JBEYVQ010000021.1, read on the forward strand.
TCAGCCTGCCGTATCCGGAGGAATACGGCGGCGGCGCGCAGCCCTACGAGGTGTACCTCCAGGTGCTCGAGGAACTCGCCGCCCGGTGGGCCGCCGTCGCCGTGGCCGTCAGCGTGCACAGCCTGTCCTGCCATCCGTTGTTCGCCTTCGGCACCGAGGAACAGAAGGAACGCTGGCTGGCCGACATGCTCTCCGGCGAGACCATCGGCGCCTACAGCCTGTCCGAACCGCACGCCGGTTCCGACGCGGCCGCGCTGCGCTGTCGCGCGACCCCCGTGGCGGGCGGCTACCGGATCACCGGCGCCAAAGCCTGGATCACCAACGGTGGACGCGCCGACTTCTACACCCTGTTCGCCCGCACCGGCGAAGGTTCCCGCGGCATCTCCTGCTTCCTGGTCCCCGGTGATACCGAGGGGCTCAGCTTCGGCAAGCCCGAGGAGAAGATGGGCTTGCGCGCCGTGCCGACCACCACCGCCGCCTATGACGACGCGTTCCTGCCCGCCGAACGTCGCGTCGGCGCCGAGGGACAGGGACTCTCGATCGCCTTCAGCGCCTTGGATTCCGGCCGTCTCGGCATCGCCGCGGTCGCCACCGGCCTGGCGCAGCGCGCCCTCGACGAGGCCGTCGCGTACGCCAAGGAACGCGAGGCGTTCGGCCGCCACATCATCGACCACCAGGGGCTCGGCTTCGTGCTCGCCGACATGGCCGCCGCCGTGGACTCCGCCCGCGCCACCTACCTCGACGCCGCCCGCCGCCGCGACGCGGGCCTGCCGTACTCGCGCCAGGCCAGCGTGGCCAAGCTCGTCGCCACCGACGCCGCCATGAAGGTCACCACCGACGCGGTCCAGGTGTTCGGCGGCTACGGCTACACCCAGGATTTCCCGGTCGAGCGCTACATGCGCGAGGCCAAGGTGATGCAGATCTTCGAGGGCACCAACCAGATTCAGCGTCTGGTCATCGCACGCCAACTCGCCGGGAACTGACGCTATCGCTGGCCGGAAATGCCGATTGAATGACCGCGGATGTCTTCGGACCTGCGGATACCGGCTCGTACTCTATATGGATGACGACGCCGTCCATCATCATCATCGGCGCCGGATTCGGTGGGCTCGGCATCGCGCTGGAGCTGCGGCGGGCCGGGCTGGACAACTTCACGATTCTGGAGCGCGCCACCGATCTCGGCGGCGTCTGGCGGGAGAACACCTATCCCGGCGCGGCCTGCGACGTGCCTTCCCCGCTGTACTCGTGGTCCTACGAGCCGAAGTCCGACTGGCCACGGCGTTTCTCCGAACAGCGCGACATCCACGAGTACATGCAGGGCGTCGCCGACCGGCACGGCCTGCGACGCTTCATCCGTTTCGGCACCGAGGTCACCGACGCGGAGTTCGACGAGCGCACCGGCCAGTGGACCGTCCGCACGGCCGACGGAGCGCAACTGACCGCCGACATCCTCGTCCCGGCGGTCGGCCAGCTTTCGCGCCCGGCCCTGCCGAACATCCCTGGCATCGAAACCTTCACCGGTCCGGCGTTCCACTCCGCCGAGTGGGATCACGACGTCGACCTGACCGGCAAGCGCATCGCCTGCATCGGCACCGGGGCCAGCGCGATCCAATACATCCCGCGCATTCAGCCGACCGCGGGTCACCTCACGCTGTTCCAGCGCTCCGCCGCCTGGGTGCTGCCGAAGGCCGACGTCGAGTACAGCGCTCTGCATCACGCACTGTTCAAATACTTTCCGCCCAGCCGCCTCGCCGAGCGCTTCGCCATCTGGTCCTTCTTCGAGGCGCTCGCCCTCGGCCTGACCGACATCCCGGCGATCAAGACCCCCGTGATCGCATTGGCCGACCGGCACCGGGAAAAGCAGGTGCCCGACGCCGAACTGCGCGCGAAACTGACTCCCGATTACGCGGCGGGGTGCAAGCGCGGACTGTTTTCCAACGAGTACTTCCCCGCGCTGGCGCAGCCGAACGTCACCGTGGAGACCACTGCCATCGAGTCGATCACGCCGACCGGAATCCGCACCGCCGACGGCGTCGAGCACGACGTGGACGTCATCATCTTCGGTACCGGCTTCAAGGGCACCGAGTTCCTTGCCCCGATGAACATCTACGGCCTCGGCGGACGCAAACTGGCCGACGTCTGGGGCGACGAAGGCGCCCGCGCCTACCTCGGACTCTCGGTGCCCCAGTTCCCCAACCTGTTCATGATGTACGGCCCGAACACCAACGTCGGCTCCGGCTCCATCATCTACATGCTCGAATCCCAGGCCCGCTACATCCGCCAGGTCGTGCGGTACCTGACCGATCGTCCCGGCCGCTACCTCGCCGCCCGCCCCGCCGCCGAGCAGCGCTGGGACGACTGGTTGCAGAAGCGCTTGAAAGACACCCCCTGGAACTTCTGCTCCAGCTGGTACCGCAACGCCTCCGGCCGGATCACCAACAACTGGCCCGGCGCGACCCTGCTGTACCGCTGGAAGACCAAGACTTTCGACCCCGCCGACTACGACGAGGCGCAAGCACCCGCCGCGACGCCGTGACCCGCACACTCAGTGAGACCTCAGCAAGCCGACAGTAAACTGGCCTTGTCCGAGATCCCGCGGAAGAGGTGCCCATGTTTTGGCTGCTTATCGCCTTGATACTCGGCGCGCTGATCGTCTTGCTGATATGGCAGTCACAACAGAGCGAACAGCGTAAAGCTACCGAGTTGGCCGACGCTCTCGCCGACGCCAGGCAAGTGAACGAACGGCTCGGCGGCCAGGTCTACAGCCTCTCCGGCAGCAACGACGCCGCCGTCCAGGCACTCGCCGACGCCTCCGAGCGGCATCTCGCGGCCGGCGCGCAACTCGACCAGGCGCGCACGCCCACGCAGGCACGGCTGGCGAAGCAGACCGCGCTGGAAGGGCTCTACTACATCAGGGCCGCACGGACCGCGATGAACATGGACCCGGGCCCCGCGATCCCCGGACTCGACGGCCAGGACGCCGCGGGGCAGGTGACCGAGAAGCGCGTCGTCGAGTACGAGGGCAGGCAGATCAAGGCCGCCCCCGAACCCTCGTCATCGACACCGAATTACTACCCCGGCGGCCGAGTGGCCGGACGACCGGTACCGGCTGGGTGGTACTCCGAACCTTGGTGGAAACCCGCCATGGTCGCAGGCGCCTGGGGCCTCGGCTCGGCCCTGCTGTTCACCTCCCTGTTCTCCGGGATGTCCGGAGTGGGCTACGACGCGCACGGCTTCGAGAGCGGCTACGGCGAAGGGTTCCAAGACGGACTGGCCGCGGACGACGGCCAGGGCGGGGACGGCGGGGACGGCGGCCAGGGCGGGGACTACTCCGGGGGCTACGACCAAGGCGGCGACTACCCCGGCGGTTACGACCAGGGCGGCGACTACCCCGGCGGTTACGACCAGGGCGGGGACTACTCCGGCGGCTATGACAACGGCGGGTTCGACGGAGGCGGCTACGACGGCGGAGGGTTCGACGGCGGAGGATTCGACGGGGGCTTCTGATCCCGTCCACCAACGCCCATACGACAGCGATGCGGCCTCCAAGCCCGTTACCCGGTAGACTGCGAACGTCCCGGGCGGGCCTCGAGCCCACCCAGCCTTCGTAGCTCAGGGGATAGAGCACCGCTCTCCTAAAGCGGGTGTCGCAGGTTCGAATCCTGCCGAGGGCACATACACGACAGCGTTTCCGCAGGTCAATTCGGTTTCGCGATCCACGCACGGTTTGCGGATCGTCAACAGGACCGTATAAATGCAGGTCAAACGGTTGCCCCGGTTCGAGTCCTGTAGGAATCAAGAAACAAGGGCAACTGGACCGGCAAAATCGGCGGACTTCAAGATCAGCCGACTTCGATGCGATGAGGCCCCGCGGGTGTCACTCGGAGGTGTTGTCCTTGCCCTTGTTCGCAGTCAACGTGGCGATTCGTCGGTGTTTGCCGAGTTCGGACGTTCCACCACCCGCGACCGGGATCAGCGGTTTGATCACTCCTACAACTCACAATCCGCGCCCGCGATGCTTCAATTATGAAATACACTGCAAGACAGCGTGATTAACCGTGCCCGAACACGATGAGATCCCCTACTCTACGCAGAAGATCGGAGCCGGGTGGTGGTTCGATCCCTCGATGTCTTCTGCGGTGCTGATATCGCGACATTGCATGCCGAGGCCGATCTTGTCTGGGTCGCCCGGCACTATTTAGATCCGCCCTCCGCGATGGAGCCGCCGCCCGATACTGATCGGGCGTCGCAGTCGTACGCCGACCTCTTGGAGAACCTGCGCCGCAACCGGGGCCCGCGGCACTGCTGCGCATGGCACGGCGCAACCGGCAGTTGCCTTCAGATCTACTGCGACTCAACACGTCAGGGGATCAGCTTGTGGTATGGATGGGCCATCGGAATCAGGTCGTACGGCTCTATCGGGCCGACCGCGACACGCCCGAGTTGCAGGGATATCGGCCTTAATGCGAGTGAAGGGTAGCCATTTTGAGCGAGTCCCATGATGACAGGCACCATTCAACGGACGTACGGCTTACTGAGGACGAGTCCCAGATCCTACGGCGAGCCAGGCTCTCGAAATCGGCGGCAAGCGCCATCAGCCGGGGCAACCTCATCGCGGAGGTCCCAAAGCTGACTCGTGTCGAAACCAGTTCCCTGTACCGACATCTCAAGCATCGCAGCGGCGCATCGTTGTCCGCGATGGCCACGGCGGTCCAGTCCAGCCTTGCTCGCGCCGACGATGAGCATGCGGCGCGGATCCTCCACGACTGCTTCCACGGAGCGATCGCGGTGACCGCCGCAACTGTCGCGCTGACCGAACGCCAACTCGCCGCGATCCTGCGCGCCCGTCCTGACGAGTTGCCGCAGACAGTTGAATCGCTGATGAATAACTGGAACGACGCCGATACGATCGATATCGAAGACTTTGGTTCTACATCGGTAGTGCGGGCGGCGGCCTGGTCGTCAATGGTTGTCGGCAGGCACGCGGGGGATGTGGCCGCCCTCGCCTGGCTGCACGCGGACCCGCCTGCATTCTGGAGCACAGCGCAAATCGATGCCATCCAGCACGTGTGGGGGTCGGTTCGGGAGCGATATCCGCTTCTGCCGGAAGTGCCCGCTTCCCTGGAGAAGCTTGTCGAGATCCTTTCCGAACTGAGCGATATCGACTATGTAGACGATTCGGAGACTGTCGATGCCAGTGACGAGGAAGCGAGCATGCCGGAGGCGGTCGGATTGTTCAGCGTGACTGCGGCGGATGTCATCAAGTCCAGAATGACCGGCCTGACCGAGAACCTCTCGGCCGAAGCGGTCCGAGAACTTCGTACCGGGAACAACCCGACCCTATTGGCAGAGTTCATTGCCGCAGGTGAGCGACTGGAGCAGGAGCGGCAGTCGATTACCGCAGAAGTCCTACCGACTCTCACTCGCACGATCGCTGCGGGCTTGCCAGTCGAGACTACCGACATTGCCGGGATCGTGGAATTCTCCGTGCATCTGCGCGTGCTGCTGGCCGCCGCAGCTGCTACCGCCGATGAGTCGGTCGCTGACCTGGACACGGCGCGAGCGGCCTTACAGCGAGCCCACGACGCTGTAGCTGAGGCGGATGCCGCCGATGAGCGGGTCGAGCAAGTTCGACGTCTTGCGGCGTTGACCGGGCCGGACTTCCTCGCCGAGCAAATCACGCTGATTCAGGCTCTGGCCTGCGACGTGACAGTCGACAGCGATGCGGAGACGGTCGGCGCTCTCCTGGCCCTGCTGGAACTCATCACCCTCGCAGGCCGAGACCTTCAGCGTGCCCACGAACTCGAGCAGATGGTCAAGGCAGCCGCACTACCCGCCGCGAATTCGTTGCTCTCCTTCGTGAACACCCCCGGCGCCTTCGCCCTCAGCGATACGCTCACCCCACCGCCCGTCACCTACGCCGATGCGGCCCTGCCCGACGACCGCCCGGCGGACGACGACACAGCCAGGTTCAGCGGCGATGCCACTGGTGACGACAGTGCCGCAACGAGCCACGGTGACGCAGCGGACGGTGGCGCCGACGCAACTGTCGCCGATTCGCGCACGGATACGACGAACGAGGTTCGATCTGCTGGACAGCAGACCGAACCGGGGCTCGAAGATGTTCTCGCCCAATTGGACCTCATCGTCCCGATGCCGCGTTCACCGCAGGCCCCAGCTGTCCCGCCCCCGGCCCCCGCCTCGGTCGCACCGAAGGCAGCAGGCTCGGACTCGTTGTACAGCGAACTGCTCCGATCAGGCGAACTGTCACTGGCCTACTGGGCCAAGGTCGCGGAAAACGCCGACACCTCGATTCAAGCTGCGCACCGGCTCGCGGCGCTCGCCGCCGCGATGAAGACCTCCGCCGGATCCAATGCCGCCGAATTCGCCTCGACTATCGCGGATCTCGAACCACGCGATCTCAGAGACCATCCCGGTCTGCAAATGCTCGTGTACGGAGCATCGGTGCGCGCAGGCTTGCTGTCTCCGATCACGGGGGCATCCGATCCACTGCGTGCGTCCGCGAGCGTCGTGCGCTCCGGAGACGCGGTCGCCGCGCTGACGGAAGTGCTGCAGGCCGCGATCTACGCCGGGGTGTACTTGACTCCTCGTAATGTCAATGCGGTGATCGAGGCGTCGGAGGCTGCATCGCAACACGACGCATTCGCCCGGGAGGCAGCCGCCAAGCTCAGGAACGCCCCGAATCGCACCATCAAATACGGCCCGGCAACCGAACTGTGGCAGGTTTGGATGGCGCCGGAAGATGGTTATCTCGGTGTACCTCTCAATATCGTCGCATCTGGGACACCGTCGCTGGAAGACCTGCAGTTCGTCCGAACCCGTGTCGCCGATCTGCGCACGCCGCGCAGTCTCGAGCAAGCCCTTGATCGGGCAGCCGCGCAAGCCCGCAGCCGAAAGCGGAGCGCGAAGCGGATCGAGGCCGGAGCGCGGATCAAGTTGCTCGACTGGGCGGGTGAGGTTACCGAACTGTTGGCACGATGGGTCGATACGACGGAGAACGTGCTGCCGTCCGACGGTGGTACGTGGATGACCGATCCAATCGCGGAGTTGCGGGCGAAGGTGGCCGCGGTCCGGGAACCAGCACTGGCTGAATTGGCAGTGCTGGGTGACAGCGGGGACGTGGCCCGCGATGCCGCGACCGATGCCGGGCTGAAACTGTTGAACAACGCACTGGACCTGCTCATGGGCACCGAGGTTGTCGACGGGCCTGAGACCTCGTCCGCGCGCACGCTCAACGGGCTCCTGACTTTGGCGCCTGCCGTGGAACTCTACCCGTCGATCAAGCCACGCGGTTCGGTCGAGTTGGCCGACATACAAACCGCATTCGACGCTCTACGCGCCGGTGACAACGGCTGGATCAAGGCATTCGACAAGCGCGCCGCGCGACATGATCAGGTGGGGACCCAGCTGCTCATCGAAACGCTGCGACCACGCAACTCGCGGCTCGCACAGCAGTTGTCGGCGGAGCGAGAGAAGGCCATCGACGCTTCCGTCGACCAAGTGGATCAAAACGCCGCCGCACTCGCGGCTCGTATCGACTCCGACCGGTTGTCCGGGCGGTTGACCGTGGATAAATGGACCGATCTGACTACCCGCGTGCGAGCCTGTCAAACTCCGCATCGCGGCGCTCGCAGCGACTTCGACATCGTGCTCGACAGGCTCAGCGAGCTCGAGCTCGAACGAGCCGAGGCTGTGAAGTTGGAAATCAGCACCGTCAGAAGCGCGCTCGACACCCTGGAGATCTCCGCCGACGCAGTGGAGCGGATTCAGCAGTGTATCGACAAAGGTGACCTGACCACCGCGGCGGAATACGTGGAGACGGTCCGAGCCGGTCGCCAACTGCCCGCCAAGCACGCCGCCTCCGACCACCTGTGCCATTTTATGGGTGGTTTTCCGGACGCGTTCGCCGCCGATCGCCCCGGGCACGGTGCTGACCGACGCCCGATCCTCGTCCAACTGCACGATGCTCTGGAAGCGGGCATGTCGACCGACGATCTCCCGGCTGGTGCGCTCCGCGATACGCTGCGCCACGCCGAGATCGAGCTTCGACGGGTCGGTCGCGGAACGACCGCATCGTCCCGGATCGAGCAATGGACTCTGCTTGCGAAAAACAGGTCCTTCCAAGCTGGGATCGGTAACGTGAGGTCGATTCTCGGACAGGTCGGATTCACCTTCGACAAGGCAACCAATCCGCCCGCACGGCGCGGGCACTCCGGCGGCCGCGGTACGTGGCTGGACTTGCACGAAGTGCGGGCCAGCTTCGGCAAAGCTCTACTGCCCGCATTCGGGTCGGCGATGAGTCCGTCCGGCGACTCGTTGCGTCTGCTGGGCATCTGGCGCGCCCCGACACCGGGCGAACTCGTGGAGATGCTGCGCGACGAGCCGAACGATCATTCCATCGTGGTGCTCTACTTCGGTGTGCTCGCCTCCGACGCGCGCCGCGAACTGGCGGCGTTGTTCCGTCGCGACCGGCGGCTGCCCGCGACGATCGTGATCGATGACGCCGCGTTCGCGTATCTGTCGTGCCAGCCGGAACCGAATCGGGAAATCACGATGTCGACGCTGCTGCCGTTCACAGCGTCCGCACCGTTCGCACCGGACGTTCCGGGGGCGAGTATCCGCCAAGAGATGTTCTACGGCCGCAACGACGAACGCGGCAAGATCATCGACATGATGGGTCCCTGCATCGTGTACGGCGGACGTCAGCTCGGCAAGTCGGCGCTGCTGTTGGAAGCGGCTCGCGAGTTCGATGACAAGCAAGACCGGCATGCGATCTACGAGTCGATCTTCAAGATCGGGAGAGCGGTGCCGGTCGATGCGGTGTGGACGACGCTGTGGCCGCTGCTGGCCGAGCGGGACATCGTGCCACCGGATATGCCCGCGGGTGATGTCGCCGGTGCGCTCACCCAACACGTCACGGAGTGGGTCTCGGCCAGACCGAAGCGGCAACTGCTACTTCTCCTGGACGAATCCGACAAATTCCTAGACGGCGATGCCGAAGCTGTCAATGGGATGTTCACGCACGTGACCCACTTCAAGGAGCTGATGGAACGGACCAGACGTGCGGTGAAGGTGGTATTCGCCGGGCTGCATCAAACGGCGAGGTTCGATCGCCTCGCGAACCATCCGCTCGCGCACTTTGGAGAACCCGTCTGCGTCGGCCCGCTGGCACCTCAGGCCGCTTATGACCTGCTGACTCGTCCGTTGCGGGCGTTGGGTTATCACTTCGACGACCCTGATCACGCAGCCCGCGTTCTCGCACTCGCGAACAACCAGCCCGCACTCATTCAGCTGTTCGCCGCACAGTTGCTGCGTAACCTGCAATCCGACGCGATGCCCGAAGACGCTCCGCCGCAGACCGTGATCGCCGACGATATCGAAAGAGTGTGGGCGGACCCGGGTCTGCGGAAGTCTTTCCGCAAGCGCTTCGATTGGACTCTCGACCTCGATCCGCGATACAAGATCATCGCTTACAGCGTCGCACTCCATGCGCACGCCGGCGGCATCGACGCGACGATGTCGCCGAGCGAGCTGCGCGCCGAGTGCGAGACGTGGTGGCCCACCGGATTCTCCCCCGAGGACGTTCGCGCCGGAGAGTTCCGGGCGCTGCTTGATGAATGCGTCGATCTCGGTGTGCTGTCCTACACGGCCAAGGGATACCGGCTGCGCACACCAAACGTGCTCGACCTGCTCGGTGCCAAAGAGGAGGTGGAGGCGGTTCTCGATCAAGCCGAGTCCATCGAGCTGCCGGAAAGTTTCGACGGTAGCATGATGCGGCCGGAGTTCAGCGGAGGTCCGACCCGCGGGCCGTTGACGTCGCAGCAGATCGCGGATCTGCTGGCTGCGCGCAGTCAAGTCCGCCACGTCATAGGCTCGCCCGCGCTGACTATCGAACGGTGTCTGAAAGCACTACAGGACGAGAACGAACGTGCGGTGTCGGGACATCGCAAATACATTGTGCGAGCGAGTCCGACAACGCTTGCCAAAGTTTGTCACCAAGGGGCATACAAAGCCCCCGATGGTCACGTGATCGTGCTGGTGGACCTGCTGAGGAACGTCACCTGGGAGGTCGCTGCGGCGACATGGAAACAGGCACGGGAGCTGATCGCCGTCCACTCCGGCGGCACCTTGGGGATCGTGCTCGTGTCCGGGCCCGCACAAGCGCCGGCATGGCCGGCCGCGGGGCGGGAGGCCAGCATATCCTCCGGACTTACCGAGTTGCGCCGCTACGATCGGACCGACCTGCGGCTGTGGCTGACCGAGACGACCTTGCCCTTCCAAGACAACGCGGCTCGTGACGAATTGCTCGCGGTAACGGGTGGCTGGCCGATGTTGCTGAACATCGTCGCCGATAATTGGACCAAGCACGGTTCTGGACTGCGCTCGGACCCACTGCGTGAGATCCGCGATCGGCTGACCGACCGCGAGCACTGCCGTAAGTTGGTCGAGGCGTCAGGAGTTCGCAGCGATGAGGCGCTGAGTCAAGCATGGGATCTGCTCGTGCGTGAATGCGCCGACGATCGCGCCGATCTTGAGACATTCGCGGAATACCTCACCATGCATAGCGAGGGCAGCAGCGATGAATCCGAGGCACTCACCCCGAACAAGCTGGCCCCCGCCGGGTACAAAGACACGGCAGACGTAGTCGAAGTGCTGCATATGCTCGGGGTGCTCATCGGTTCACGTGAGGATGGGCGGTTCGCACTCGAACCTGTCATGGTAGCCGCGACCCGGCGTGTGCACGGATGAGCCGGACCGCGCCGCAACTGCTCGATGCGATACTCCTCGACGCTGCCCGAGCTGCCCTGAAGTCACAGGCATACGCGGAACAGACGATCGACCCGCACGCATTCGCGCGGGCGAATAAGGCCGGACTGCTCCAACTCGTGGCGCGGGTACGCGCCTTACGAGCCGAACTCGGGCAGAACTACCGAGACGAGTTGACCGAGACGCATTCACTGGTGGTGGCGCTGTTGGCTGACGATGCCGCGGTCAGTGCCGCCGCGGCGAAGAAGCTGTGTGACCCGCGCACGATCCGGGCGGCCCGTGGACGGGCCAAGTCTTCCGCAAAGACCGGGGGCGACGGCGAGGCACAGTCGGAGGTCACGGATGCTCGCGGCACGGTCCCCCCGGCCGCGATGCGTCGGCTGGAACGGCTCGAACGACGCCTCACCGAGACGCGTGCAGCCCGCGACCGGGCGAGGGTACAACGCGACTATGCCAATGCGGAGGCCGACCGGTTGCGTCGTGACCTCACAACCGCCGAGGAGGACCGGGACGACTCGTTGGCCGTCATCGAGGCACTGCGAGCCGAGCTGGCCGCCGAGCGTGCACGGGCGGCGGAATGGGTCACGGATGTGTCAGCTGCGGCTGCGGTGTTGAAGACTGCGATTCTCCCCGAATCGGTCGATCACCCGATAATCGAGGACATCGATATGGACCCGCGCGAGCGTGAAGCTGTCGCGACTGCCCTCGCTGCCCGGCCATCGGCGCCGGTGTCGGTGGCCGACCCGAAGCTCGCGGCGGCGCTAGCCCGGGCCGATGTGGCGCCGGACGTACTGTTGTCGATACTCAACGCCCTGCTCGAGCCACCCGCACCAGTGGAATCGGTGTGGGTTGGCGAGCCGCGTGAAATCGCCCTGACCCCATTGGGCGGCGGCACCGATATCGGCGGCTCCTGCATGCTGGTGAGCGTCGGCGGCATCCGGATTCTCATCGACGCCGGAATGCGTGCCAACAAGCGGATCGACCAAGCTGGACCAGAAGATATCGATGTGGCGTTGGCCGGGCCGATCGCCGCGATCGTGATCACGCACGCGCACAACGACCACGCCGGGTATGTTCCCGCGCTGACCGCGAAATACCCCACTGTGCCGGTGATATGTACACCCGAGACCGCGGCGATCCTGCCGACGATGTGGAACGATTCGGTGCGGGTGTTCGACCGAGCGCGTGGGCAACATGTCCGGGATGATGAACCGCTGGCGGAGCCGCCGTACGGAACCGTGCAGGTCCATGCTGCGCAGCGCCGCATCAAGGAGGTGCGGTGTGGCCGGACCGTCGAGATCGCCGCCGGTGTCACGGTCACTCTGTTTCCGGCTGGTCACATCCTCGGCGCGGCCGGTGTGGTGGTATCGGCAGGCCCGAACCGGGTCACTGTTACCGGAGATGTGTCCGACCTGGCCCAGTTGAGTGTTCCCGGTCTGGTGGTGCCGGATGTGGCGCGCGGGTCGGATCTACTGGTCATCGAATCGACGTATTGTTGGCCTCGCATTTCAAACCGCGAAGCCGAAGTCGAGAAGTTCGTCCGGATGGTGGCCGAGACCGTCGGTGATCCGGCGAACGGCGGGCGGGTGCTCGTGCCGGCTTTCGCCCTCGGGAGGGCGCAGGAAGTCGCGTTGACGCTACGCGATCGATTGCCGAATGTGCCGGTTCTCATCGATGGGATGGCCAAGGATATCGCGAAGATCTACGAGGAGCAGACCGCCGGAACCCCTCGGCCGCTGAAGATTTATGGCGAGCAGGTGTCGGCGGTGCAGCCAGGGCAACGGAATCAGCTGATGCGCACGTTCCACCGCGGAGTTGTAGTCACCACGTCAGGGATGTTGACAGCCGGTCCGGCGGTGACCTGGGCACGCTCGATCCTGCCGGACCCGAACGCCGCGCTGCTGCTCGCCGGCTATCAGGACGAGGACTCACCGGGGTTCGAGCTGCTCGAGCTGGCGAAAACCACCAGGAAGGCGACGTTCGTACTCGACCGTGAGGAGCTCACGGTCAACGCTCGAGTCGCGAAGTTCGGTCTGTCGGCGCACGCCGACCGAAAGGGCCTGTCCTCCATCATCGCCGAGGTCGGCGCGCACGAAGTGATGTTGGTGCACGGGCTTGCCTCCGCACAAAGGGATTTCGCGGACAATCTGACCCGGCGCAGGTTCCGCGTCGCCCCCACCCGGCACTGGGAGCTCGACAGCTTCTCTCGCAATCGGAAGGCACTCAAGTGACCGAGGAGGTATCCCTCATCAGCGTGTTGCTCCCGGGAACCGCGGATACGGGATTGGATGGCCTTGCTTTCAGCACGTTTGTCGATGGCGAGATTTCCGTACCTGTGTCCGCGGTCGACCAACTGCTGGTCGCGTTCAGCCACCACGTTATCGACCGGATGCCCCGAAGTGCGGCAGTCGTTCAGCTGCCGCGTGCCAACCATAGGATCGCGCTCACGCTCGCGATCTGTATGCACCTGCTGCGACTGCAAGTACCGTTGGTCGCCGGACCCGTCGTGCTTGCCGCACTCGACGTGGACTTGACCGAGCAGCTCCGGCAGCTCCGTATGCGCAACTATCGCAGTATGGCCCTCGACCGAGGCAACCCGCTATCGGCACAACGACTTTCCCGCGGAGGAGAGCTCGTTCCGGCGGTTGGCGCCGCGCCCCGTTCCGGCGATAGTTCTCTCGTCTACTTCAACACTCGAGTCGGCGACCCCACTCTGCCGCAATGCAACCCGCCACTTGTCGTCCTGGACGCAACCTCGATCACCAACCCGGACAGCCGTGCGCGAGTGCTCGCTTGGGCGTCGAAGCATTCGGCTGTTTCGACGGTTGTCGTCGGCGACATCGGCGACGAATCCCTCATAAAAACCGTGACCGCAACCGATTCCACGCCTCTTGTCCTCGCCGTGACCGATGCGGAGGTGAGTGCACTCGTCTACGAACTCAACCGGCAGGAGCCGTCGCCGAGTTCACTCTCAAGCATGTGGATGCTGTGGCATGAGAAGCAGCCCCCACTCACGATATACCGTGCCGGCGGCACCGAGATCAATGCTGCGATTGCTCGCGCGTTCGTCTGTCTGGCGACGCGGCCCGACGGGCTCATGCCACGAGCGCTCGACTACTCGACCAAGCTGCTCAATTCAGGAACCCGCCTGGCTGCGGCGGTGAACGACTATCGCAGAGCGTGCGCTTTCGCGGACCGGCCTGGCGAAGGCCCCGACGCCCTCCGTCGTGCTCTCAGAAGCATGACCTTCACGGGCACCGGCCCATGGTATGCCTGGAGCGTCGCTCGATGGGGTGAACTCAAGATCGCCGTGGAAACGCTGTGGCGGCATCTCGATGAAACCAATCCGAAGCTCAGCCTACTCTGGGAGCTGCTGGCACGCGCGGAGCGCGGCAGCTGCGGGCGGATCGTGATCCGCTGCCACAGCAAGGCAGCAGCCGTCGCTACGAGACAATCGCTCAACGGAACGAATCGGACCGACGTGCAGATCGCACTGTGGACACGTATCGGTACAAGGGTCGAGGTCGACACCTTTGCCAGGCGCTACCCGCCGGGGCACGCCGACATCCAGATCCTTACCGGCAATCCCCCACCGCGGCATTTCGCTCTGCTGTTCAGTGGTGAAGCGCGCGCGACCTGGCTGCTCGCTTACGAAGCCGAAGACGCTGCTCTGCGGCGCAGGCTGCATGGTTGGCACGCCACGACCGATGCGTGGCGGCGCACTACATTTCAGGCGTTCGGTGCATCCGAGCCGACTGCTGTCGCCGGCCCACTATCCGCCGATGAGATCCACAGCACGCCGCCAGTACCATCCGAACTGCGTATACCTGAGCTTTCGCTCCTCGATGTGCTCAATCGCGCAGGCGATGCCATGGAATCATCAATGCCCAGCGCGACACTCGGCGACTTGCGTAGCTCCGACGAAACCGAAAGCTGCGTACCGATTCACCTCGAAGACGGACGAATTTGGTGGGCGCCGAATGAGATAGACCAGGACGGCGACCTCGCCACACCTGTACTCGTGGTGGCCGACGACGAGCGCTATCGGCCCCTGCGTCATGTCCACCCCGGTGACGCGATCATCGTTCCGGCCGGTGACGGCACGGATTCCGTGCATGCCCGCCTCGTAGCCCTCAGCCATGACAACGATGATGTCGCTTCGCTCGACGCGATACTCGGGCAGTTCCGTCGGGCCGCCCGCTCGGTGCTCGAGGCGTATGACACGAAGCAGGTGGCGATAGCGGCGGTTCGTCGCGCAGGCGCGCGGGCTCCGGGTGAGCTGAGCATGTGGGCCAGTGGCCGAACCATCGCCCCTCGGGTACCCGAGGACATCGCCGCAGTCTTCAGAGCCGCACATCAGACGGCACCCGACCTGCGGCTGCTGCGCACTGTCGCTGAGCGGCTCCGCACCTTGCATCGCTCGCTCGGTCACTTCGTGAAAGCACTTGTCTCCGAACGCGCCGACGACGCTGTCGGACAGCTTCGCCGCCTCGTCGGCGAGAGCGCAGACGAACTCCTGGACGAATTCCTCGCAGCAACGGTGACCAGTGTGGGTCAGCCCACCGATGTTCCCGTCGACCTCGCGGGTCGGATCGTTTGAACCAGCACTCGATGTCAGCGGTAGAGCGTAGGCTCTGTACCGAACATGCTGTCGCGCAACCGAAGACATCACTTCCCAGAATCCTTGGTGTGAATTCGCCTGCCAGAGACATCGGCTCCAGCTCACTCCACGACTATTCGAGGACGACATGACTGTAGTCACTTCGCATGACGCCAGTAGCCTGATCCCGCCCGTCGGTATCGAGCAAAGCCGGGAGAATCGGGCTGAGGAAATCCTCGTCCATCACATCCTTGCGGAACTGGTGGATGCGCTGACCGACCGGTCCGGTGGCGAGCACCCCTTCCCCTGGTCTCCTGAGCGCAAAGTCCGCATCGGCGTACTCGGCGCCACGATCGCGCCACCGACGGCGCCCAACCCCGGCGGGGTCGATGGCGCCGCATCTGCTGCCACCGCACCTTCGGTCGAGAATCGCGGTGTGATCGGTCTGGATTTCGTGGTGAAAGGCGCTCCGGCCACCGTCGATCTCACCGTCGACGTCGGCTATGCCATCTATCAGCAACTCTTGCCTGCCTTCATCGAGGTGTCGGAAGAGGCCGCACGGCGGACGACTTCCACCGCGAGTACGTCCCGTCGCCGTCCGACGGTCGCGCTCAACCCGACCTGGTACCGCGACCAACGACGCGTCAGCGTATCCATGTCCATCCCGGTCACCGGGGACGAGTACACGCGCATCAGCGATGAGCTGGCTGGTGGATGTCCGTTGGCAGCCGACGCGCAGGCCGCGGTAAACGACCATTACACCAAGGCTGCCGCGCTTTGGAAGTTGACAAACAACCAGACACTGCCGCTGGCCGCGGTCTCCAGCACGGAGGCTGCATTTCGTCAGGCGATCGACTCGCGCCGCGATCCGCAATGGACGCCGATCGCTCCGATCCCCCGTTTGACCGTCTCCACACTGCCGACAGTCGATGGGGACACCGCTGTCTCGGTGTCGATCACCAACTCGTTGGTGATCGAGGCACGCGGCCTGCAGGACCCGGCCCTGTACGACACCACACTCTCGGTCACCGTCCACACGCCTAAGCTGCTGACCCGTCAACTCGGGTTCGCCAACAATGACTGCCGCTATGCGACCCGCGCAACAGTTTTCGGCCGGGGCCGCGGCTGCGTCGCTCGACGAGGAGACAAGTCCCCATGGCCTCACGATCCTCAACATCTCTTCGAACCAGACCTACGACAACCTCCAACGCAGTAGCAACCGCGGTGTCGCCGCGCTGGCCTCCTGGCTCGGGGATGAGCAGAATCTAGCCGCATCGCTCACCGAGCTCGACCAGCCTGCCACCGGCCCCCGCCAATCCCCGAAAGAGTGGGCCGAGACCGAAGCCAAGCTTCGGGCGAGTTACGTCGACGAGAAAACCATTGACGCTATTCGGGCATTGCAGGCACCGGCCACGGTCGGACCGGCCGCGATAATGGCGGGCGTGAGCAGTGCAGCCATGAGAATGGCCAGCGCCCGGACAATGGTTGAACGCGCGGGTTTGTTCGACCGCAACATCATCACAGATCGTCGCAGCTTCGCCGATGTCGCGGCGAGTTCCTCCGGAACCGCGGCGATCACCAGCACGTCTGCTGTCGCTGACGCAATAGCGGCTCTGGGTATCGAAGACATATCCGTCACACAGAGCTTTCCGATCGTGACTGCCAGCTACGGCTATACCCGAGCAGTCCGCGAGCCCGGCCAGGCGCATCTACGCACGTACGCAGCACCTCGTCAATACAGTAACAAGACTCCGATCTTCGCCGTGCCCGCAGACACGGAGGCATTGCTGATCACTTTCGACGCGCAGATGATACTCGGATTTCTACGGCACCATGGATTGTGGGCAGGCACGCTGCCCGCCACGCCGCGTGAGGCGAAACTGGCCGTCGCCGAAATTCTGGCAGGAGGCCCTGGCAGCGGAGACGACAGCGCTGGAGTCATCCGGCGTCTTGTGCACTCCGCCTCGCACGCTCTGCTGCGCGCTCTGGACGACGGCCGAAGTGGTTTCGGCGAATCCAGCCTTGCCGAGTGGATCGTCCCCGACGCGTTGACCTCGGCCATCTATGTGGTGTCATATGCCGATTTCACCCTCGGAGCCTTCGATACTGTGCAACGTCGCCGAATCGGGCCATGGCTCGAGCGTGCCGCAGATGCTATGGACCACTGTGACAACGACCCGTTGTGCTCGCAGACTTCGACATTTCGACCCTACGCCGCCTGCGATCGTTGCCTGTACATTTCCTTCGGATGCAGGGTCTGGAATGCTGACCTCGACCGAAAGCTACTGCGCCGCTTTTGGTTGTGGACACGGCGACGGACCCTCGTGTGACGACTGGCATTGTCGGCCTCGTTCCGCTTGCTGAACTGCTCGCCGAAACGGTCGGCAGCCGAAAGGGTGCCGTTCGTCTCGCCGCCCGGATCTTGGACGAGGGAGCACAGGCACTCCCGCGAAGTACCGGAGACATCGTGTACGCCGCGCGCCGGGAACTGGTCGACACCGGGGTGGTAACCGAGAACGGTGTCCCGGTGGCGCACCGGGCAGCCGAACTGGTCATCGTGTGCGAGGTGTTGGCGACCAGCACACTGCCCGACTCCCAATCGCCGAATGAGCAGCGGCTCGTACTTTCCGCGCCAGCCGAAACCGCAACCATAAGCGATGCGGAACGCCTCGATGGCCTGGTACTCGACGTGATTCGCAACGCAACGCGCACGTTGCACCTGGGAGGGGCGTTTTGGAACCCCGCAGGTTTCGACCGTCTCGATGAGGTGCTGATACCGGCGCTCGAGGTCCGCGCCATCACTGCCGTGGTGTACGCGAACAGCCCGGTCGAGGAGCATCATAGGGCGTCGCTGCATCGCCACCTCGGTCGACTCACGGAAAACGGCCAAGTCGCTCTGCGGTGGTTCAGCGGTCCCAGACCCACCATGCTGCATGCCAAGTTCGTGATCGCCGACAGCCGGATCGGTTACCTCGGCACCGCGAACCTGACGTCATGGGGATTCCGTGGCCATATCGAGGCGGGCGTCGAGTTGACCGCAGGTCAAGCAGAACGGTTCGTCAGGTTCCTCGGAGAACTCGAAATGGCTGGCTTGTTCACAGATAACCCGCCCGCCCCGCCGTTTCGGACAACCGACATCCGGCATAGTAGAGCCGATGATGGCTCCAACTGACCCTTGGCGCAGCGTGCTTCGCCACCTCGATGTAGCCGGGATAAACGCCAGCGCCCGCGCAGAAGCCCGCTCCCGACAAACCGTGCTGCCACCGATCACTACCTATAGGTGGTGGGCACGGCGTACCGAGGCAGTGACCGGAGCCCTTATCGACGCAGCCAATATCGACCAACCAGGTCGACTCGTCGTCGCTGATCCATTCACCGGTGGCGGTGTCATCGCGCTGGCCGCTCTGATGCGCGGCCACCGGGTCTACGCCCAAGACATCAACCTGTGGGCAGCCCGAAACCTCACCACGATGCTCTCGCTCCCTCCGGCCGATCGCCTGGAACCTGCAGCTGACCGACTCAGGGCAGCGGTGTCACAGCTCTTGGATACCGCCTACTCCACATCGTTCGAGGACGGGACGCCTGCGACAGTAGCGCACACTCTCAGGGTCGCAGTGGTCACCTGCCCGACATGCCGCGACGCGGTCCGGCTCTTTCCGTCAGGAATAGTCAGTCTCACTGAACGCGTCGATCAGGGGGGCAATGCCGGCTGGCTCGCTTGCCCATCCGGTCACCTCCAGTTCGGACCCACAGATCGGTGCACCCGATGCCGAGACTGCAAGCGAATGATCGACCCGGGCGCGCGATACACCACGGGACGTCGATTTCATTGCCGATGCGGCTACTCCGGCCGCATCTGGAAGGCCGGAGGGATGCGCTGGGAACCGATTCTCGTCGAGCGCACCGTACCGGGCCGTCGAGAGATCGGACCCCCAACCGAACACGAACTCACTATCGCCGCGGACACCACGTGGCCGAGGCAGCGCCGCCTGCCGATGATCGCGCCCGGCACGGAGACCGCCGTTCTCCACCGCTACGGCATGACACGTTGGGACCAGGTGATGCCACGCCGCCAGCATGCGGTGATCGACGCACTGGTCGACAAGATCGATTCCGTCGTCACGGGGGATACAGCCGTCGCTTCCACGCTGTATGCCGCCGTGCTAGGTTCCGTCGAAATGGCTGGCTATCTGTCCCGATGGGACGCCCGCTACCTCAAGGCATACGAGGCGATAGCCAATCATCGCTACAACGTCGCCACCTTGTCCGCCGAACCGAATGTGTGGGGTGCTCCACAGTCGGGGCGGGGTACTGTCGGTCGCCGATTGGCCCATCTCGCAAAGGCAGGAAACTGGTACGCCGAACGCCTCGGACGTGCTCCCCATGTCGTCGGGCCACTACCCGCCGAACAGCGTCGTTCCAACGGATCCCGGACCGTTGATGTCCGAGTCGTCATAGGGTCGAGCACAAGGCTTCTTGCCACGGACAACTCGATCGACCTGGTATGTACGGATCCGCCATATCACGATGACGTGAAGTACGGAGAGCTCTCCGAAATCTTCCGCGCTTGGGCCGGATTGGACACCGCTCGCGTCGATGGCGAAGCAGTCGTATCCCACGCCACCCTCGTCGACACTGACGCCTATGAAGCAACCCTCACGCGAGCCTTCCGCGAAATGCGACGGGCTTTGAAACCCAATGGCCACCTCGTCCTGTCGTACGCGAACCGCGACCCGGCGGCATGGGCTGCGCTTTTCAGCGCTCTACAAGCAGCCGGGTTCACCGCAATCGGCTTTCAGGTTGTCCACGCCGAGAACGATATCGACCACGCGAAGGCGCACCGTCGCGCATGCAACCTCGACCTAATACTCGACCTAGTGACTGCCGCCGACCACGCGTTGGAAAAGTTCATTGCCCACGGTCCGCAGGTACGAACAGAGGAGGAGGATTTCTGTCACGCGGTGGGGAAGATCGCACTACAGATCGGCAGTCTCGACGGAGCATGGCGCGAAAAGCTACAGCGGACCGTTGCCAGACACCCATTTGTGACAAGAGGCAGGGCGATGACGCAGACCGACCGGGAACCGAACGATTAGCATGCACCGCCCTGGATCCGGTAGGAACTCGGTCCCATCGCCCGCACGGTGGAATCAGCACCGATCGACGTCGCAATGATCTGCCTGCCACCTCAGCAGCACCGCTATCGCCTTCGCCTGAACAACGGCGAGCCGTTCCTCTTCCGCACCACCGACATATCGAACCTCGAAAGACGCCGCCACCCCTGAACACACCGCGTCCACAACCCGCCCGCCGACCGATCCGATCCGCCCATCGCTCGACCCGGCGACCGCACAACCTTCGTCGCCACCCTCGACGCCCACCGCGTCCCGACTAACCGGCACATCACCCGACTCCAACAACACCGAGTCGGCAGCATTGATCCCCTCGTCATCGGCCACGCGAGAGATTCTCGACTGGAACACACCCAAGTTCCGGCAGGCGCGCGGAGAGATGCCGACCCACCTGAAGCAGCCACAGGCCATCATCCCCGGTTCCACGTTCGGAGCCCTGCCCACGACGCGTCGACATGAAATGGCCAGCGGCCAGTGCCGGAACGCGACGGCCCTTAGACCAGGTAAGCACCCACCATGACCAGGCGTTTCCCAGTTGCCCATGTTGTGCGCCCCGCCGAGTACCGGTACCTGCGACTTCCACTGGACCTGACACCGCGACGATCGGATTCATCGACAAGACCACTACACTGTGACCCGTCTCGACTTCCGAACGGAGAACCAGGCAATCATCGGCGTGGCCAACGGCGGGCACCTCTGCCGAGCGCCCCTGGCGGAACCCATTGATTGGCCCGGGGCCGAACTACAAGGGGCAGGCCAGTCTTCCTGTCCGCATCGCTTACCGCGGCACCCGATCGGTAAGCGGCAGCGAAATCCATAGGCACACGACAGCAGCATCCAGCCGGGGCTGATGTACTACCCCACCCACCCTTGACCCTGGAGCCTTTTGGGAGTCGAACTCCCGGCTTTGCTGTGGCGCGGTACCGGCAGCTACCCCGACCAACAAACCGCTACCGGAGGTGGAAGTCGGAACCGCACCGCCGCCGTGCATGACTCCGCCGTCCGCCCCCGATCGAATCACGAGGACCTACGCGGTGACCACGTTGAGCTCAGACAGCACGCCTTGGGGGTCGTTGAGGTAGCGATATCCCTCCACTGGGGGACTGAACTGGCCGAGCACGTTCGCCACGGCATCACGTTCCGCTTCAGTGACCGGGATCCGGCGTGATCAGACTAGCGCACAGCACGTCGACCAGCATCGCCCACTCACCCACATTGCTATAGGTCCGGTAGCTTTCGACCAGTTCAGGAGGCAGACGGTCGGCGACGCTCTGGAGAAGGTCTCGCGAGTCCTTGCTCATCTTGTTCAGCCGACGGCTACGGGCTTCGATGGCTTGTGGGTCTCGCTGACGCTTTCGCGCTTCTCGTGCCGCCCTGTCCGGATTCATAGCTCTCCTAGCCTATTTGATCGGGTCACCATTCGCGTCGTTCCTGACTACACCCTCGCCGCCGATGGGGTATCCGGTCACGACTGAGCCGTCGGGAGCGACAATGACTTCGATTTGGACGCCGTTGCGGGTGCCGTTTACTTTCCAGTTGCCGTTGTCCTGGAGGACTGGCGGCTGGTCCAGCTTCTTCGCGACGTCGACTATTCGGTCGATGATTTTGTCGTCTTCCCGGTCATCGGTGTCGGGGAGCTCGGTCTTGTTGGGCATTCCAGTCCCGGGCGCGTGCCCACCACCGTTGATGTCGTCACTCCCGTCGCCGTCGAGGATATGGATCCGCCGTTTCTGAGAAATAGTAATCTTCGCCGGGTCGGGCTTCGCCCCCTCCACCTTGTCCCACCGGTTCCCGCTACTACCGCCATCGGTCAGCTTGACAGTCATTGCCGCGATGCCGTCGAGGGCGGCTTTGGTGCCGCCCTGAGCGACTTTGCGCTACTGCGAGCGCGGTGGCCTGCGGCGGCCCCCGGGTGCATTTCAGTTGTGCCAGAACGAAGGCGAAAAGTAGCAGCCACCCGGCGGCGCGCGCTTCCTCCGCGCCCGAACTGCGATACAGTGCCGCCGCTGGGTCCTCCCCTAGCCACTCAGCGACCGAACCGAATTTGCCTCACCCGAGAGCAAAATAGGCTTCGAGCTACCAATTGACCGGAGCGTATTACCTGGTCACCCGCGTTCCCATCTTCGATGTGCCCCACCGAGGGCGCTATCATTTTTCCGCACTGCGCCATGGCTATTTCGGGATCATCACCACCGGCGACGACCCCGCGGACGATTCCACGCCCCTTCGCATACCAAGCCGGGCGACTCATGCCAGTCACACACAGCCCGCAAGTGTGGAACCGGATCCACGATTCACCGGTGACGCGAGTCAGTGCAGGTCGTACGTCCACACCTGGCCGTTGTCCCGGATATTGAAGACGATGGTGCCCGCCTGCGAGAGCGGCGGCGAGTTCGCGTAGCTGATGGCCGCGGGGACGTCGGCCCACAAATGCGCTACCCACGAAGTCTGGTCGAGCAGATCCTGTTTCTTGATATCGGCTGCCTCGTTCGCCGTGTGAACAACTGCCGAATCCATGCCTGCGGTCATGATTTCCTCCATTTCGCGTAAACGTTCTTTGCCTGCGGAATCGCCCCGCAACGGACGATCCGATTCCCCGAGTCTTCGCCTCGGATGTCGTCGTCTCACGAGTAGTCGACTACGGGTTCCTACACGGCGATACTCATCGGGACGCGGGGCGGGGTGATCGCTGGATCCGTTCGCGAACCTCGTCATGTGCGGTCCGGTGCCGACCGGCGTGAGCTGTTACTCCACCGCTGTACGGCGGGTCGTCACCGATCTTCCACATATTTTAAAGTTGTACGGATTTTAGCCGCGCGAGGTCGGATGCAGGTAGTCGCTACTCGTGTCACAGCCGCAGAATCGGCGAAGCATCCATACCGAGCGATTTTTCATCTCGACTGTTTCGCGAAAGGATATGTGATGGCCGATCTTCCTACACCTGGTGCACGAAGCCGCGAATTGTGCGGCACCATGGCAGTTCACCACAAACTGCTCCAACAGAGCGAAAGCTACCGACAGCGTTCGGCGATGTTCGAGAACCGCGCGCTCGCCTACGAAGGCCGTATGCGCGCACCGATGCGCACCGGTCCGATCACGATCCCCGTGGTCGTCCACATCGTCCACAATCCCGCGTTCCCGGCCGAGAACATCAGCGCGGCCCAGGTCGAGAGCCAGATCACGGTGCTCAACCAGGACTTCCGGGCGACCAATCTCGACCGCGTCGGCGTGCCGACCGTCTGGACCGACCGTATCGCCGACTGTCGAATTCAATTCGCCTTGGCGACAACCGATCCTGATGGCAATGCGACCGACGGCATCACCCGGACCGCCACCGCGAAGACATTCTTCAGCGCCGAAGCCGACGATGTGAAAGCCACCGCGACCGGCGGCGCCGATCCCTGGCCGAGCGACGAATACCTCAACCTCTGGGTGTGCGCCGATCCGCAGACCGCGCCCGGAAACTCGATTCTCGGTTACGCGCAATTCCCTGGCGGTCCCGTCGACACCGATGGCGTCGTCATCGCGACAACCTGCTTCGGCACAATCGGAACCGCCACCGCGCCGTTCCACCTGGGGCGCACCACGACGCACGAAGTCGGGCACTGGCTGAGTCTGCGCCATATCTGGGGCGATGACGGAAGCGGCTGCTCCGGGGGCGATCTGGTCGACGACACGCCCAACCAGGCCACCCAGAACTTCGGCAAACCCCAGTTCCCGCACCTTTCCTGCAACAACGGCCCCAATGGCGACATGTTCATGAACTACATGGACTACACCGACGACGCGGCGATGTTCATGTTCACCACCGGCCAATCCTTGCGGATGAACGCGTGCCTGGATGGGCCGAGGGCCTCGTTCCTGGTCGCCGCTCGCGCTCCGGCCGGGGATCTGCGACCGGCGGTGTCCTCCATGGCCGCGGAGGCGACGCCCGGACGCGGCGAGGCGGCCGCACCCCGTTCCGTGCCATCGACGAATTCGAGTTCCTCCGGCGGCGCGGGTGCGGTCGCCGACCTCGAAGGCGAGGTAGCGTTGTTGCGTTCATTACTCGACGAGATCAACGGCGTCCTCGCCCGAGCGCCACACTGGTCGGCGCCGGGGACCCGGTGAGGATTGCCGGTGACCGGACCGATCCCCATCCTCGGAATATGGGTGCACTCCCACGAGGAGGACACCGACACGGTGTCCATTTATCGGCCACGTGACTTCCCGTTTCCCCGGTCACGTGGCCGGTCCGGCCTCGAGTTCGGAGAAGACGGCACCGTCGTCGAATACCGTCCCGGCGCCGATGACCGGGCCCGGGCGACGACCGGCTCCTGGCGTGACCTCGGGGACGGCCGTTACTCGATGTCTTTTCCCGCCGAAGGCGCAGCGGAGCCCACTACACGTACGCTGCAATGCGTCGGGGACGCCCTTCTGGTGGACACCGGGTAATCAGCTTCGATCACCCATCGCCCACCTCAAACCCTTGTGGGTCTCGCTGAGTTCCGTTCGACGCTCCGGCGTCAGCGCGAGACCAGTAACCGCGATTACACCTCGGCCCCAAGACTTACCGGCGTTACCGGGTCTGCCGACATCGAACCTGAACCGGCCAACACTTGGCCCACTACTTCATTGCGGCAGCCGTGGTGCCGGACCAGAACACGCCCGAAGAGGGTGAGCAGCGCCTGACCGCACGTCGGGTCCGACCTACCGACTACCAGGAGTCCTTCGACTCCGCCGCATCTCGAGCGACGCGGCCGAGCCACGCGAACTACTGCTGCGCGTTCCAGAAGCCGATCGCGATCGCGCCCCACCAGCAGAGTTGGGAAATCGCTCCCGAGGCCGCGCCCCACAGCAACAGGCGGGTGGGCAACGGCGCGGACGTGGCGTCCCCCAGGCGCCTACTCAGCACGGTCGCCTGCAGCCCATTGATGGTGAGCAACGCGGTGAACACCATCTTCGCCTGCGTCAGAGGCGAACTCAGGTTCGGTTCCAAAACGCAGCCACTGGCCACAAGAGCAGCCAACCCAACCCAGATCGGCACATGCATCCGAGAGACTCCGCCCATCGCCTCGGCCAGGGTGGTGCGACCCAGCAGCCACAGCAACGTCAGATAGTCGGCGATCAGGACGCCGCCGAACCCGAGAACCAGCCCTGCCAAATGCACGAAAAGTCCCGCGGTGTGGAGTGCGGGGTCGGGATGAACGTGAGTAGCGACCCACAGGGCACCCGCGAGTACCCCTGTCGAGGCGACCGCGGCACCACCGATGAGCCACCAGGAGTCGAGCAGACCGATCGGGCGGGCGGGCTCAGGTGCGGGCCACCGACCTCCGGTGCGCACTATCGGCGCCGGCGCATGAGAAGGACCCCAGACCGTGGAAGACATCGCACCATTTGGTCGGATGACCAGAAAATCTTCGGACAAGGACGCCTCCAGGTAACAACCCAACATTTGTTAGGGAAGGCTAAACTACGAATTCGGCCGGGTAAAGATGCTTGTCGAACGCACAGCGACCACAGGAGATCGGTGAGAATGCGTATGGGATGGGGCGTGTCCGTCGGCTCGCAGAACACGGTCTGCGTGTCGATCAGCTCCGGCGGGGACCCGGTGGTCCACGACGTCCGCACCCGCACCGCGGCCGGTTCCGAAAGGCCAGGGCAGGCTTCCGGGACGGGCGATCTGGCGACCAGCGAGCCGGGGCTGGTTTCCCCCGATCTGATCTCACGCTCGCTGGAGAATGTGATGGCGGCCGCAGGCGCGGTTGCCGAACACACCGTGCTCGCTCATCCGGCCATCTATCGACGCCGTCACCTCCGGTCCCTGCGAGAAGCGCTGGATCGGTGCGGACTCGGCGCGGTCGAACTCGTCGCCGAGCCATTGGCGGCGGCAGCATTCCTGCGCCACTCGACCACTGGTGACGACCAGCGCGCCGCGGTGGATTCCGCCGCGACACTCGTCTACGACCTGGGGGCGAGGTCACTCGACATCGCTGTTGTGGTTCGCCAAGGTTCGGGTCACCGAATCGCGGGGGCGCCTGCACGGTCGTACCGATTCGGTGGCCGATGCACGGCCGCCGCGATCGCTGCGGCCAGGCACGATCGCGCCCGGGACGACGAGCGGACGCCCGATTCCGGCCTGATCAGCGAGGTCTGCGCGGCGCTCGTGCGTGAGTCGCTGGCACTGGTGGATGAATGTGTGCGCAGCGCGGGGCTTCCACCGCGACAGCTCGGTGCGGTGATGCTCGTCGGGGGCGCTGCCACACCGCCGGAGGTTGCGCATTCCCTTGCCGACCTGCTGCAAATCCCAGTTGTTCGCGGACAGGCACCAGCGCAATCGGTGGCGTTCGGTGCGGCCTTGCTCGGTGCCGAACGCCCGGCGCTCGACACCGTGATGGTGCCACTGCGCCGACCGGCGATCCGAACTGCCGCGGCCTTGGCGGCAATCGCCGCGCCGGTCCTGTTCGTCGGAGCTGCCCAGTTGACCAGCCCGGACCTCGGCAGGACCGAATACACTGCCGCCCTGCCCGATCGCCGATTCGCGACCGGGTCCATCGACAGCCCGGGCGTCGTCTCATCGGAATCGCTTCCGGTGACATCGCAGGACCGTCACGTGTTGTTCGCCCCCGCCGGGGTGAACGGGCCGACATCGCCGTCATCGCCCACCGTGGTCGCCGCCATGACGTGGACACCCGAGCCGATGCCGGACGCGGTGACCGATGAACCATCCGGTCCGCCGACACCACCGAGTGAGGACGATTCGGCACCGGTAACCCTGGCCGCCACGACCGAGTTTCCGGACACGACCGTGCTGTACACGCCGTCGGCCGACGAGTCCGACCGACCGCACCACAGCAACACTCCTCCTCCGGCGACAGGCGCAGCGGGCTCGCCGCCCGCAACAGCTGGGCCGCCTACCTCACCGGCCGACCCCGAGTCCTCCGCGCCGGTCCATAGTGCTCCGCCGTCGGCGACCACACCGACAGAACCGACGCCTCAGGACTCGACCGTGCCTGCCGCCCCGATACCGACAAGCGAATCCACTACCACCAGCAGTGAATCCCCGCCGGTCTAGACCCGACCCGAGAACACCTTCGTGCTCGGCGCGGCGGCCAGGTCACCCCGCTATCCCGTGAGGGAGAAGAATTCCTGGCGGGAGCGGGCATCTTCGCGCAGGCTGCCGAGCAGCGTGGAGGTGACCGTGGTGGTGCCCGAGGCTTGGACGCCACGCAACGTCATGCAGGGATCGCGCTTCGCGCCGACGGATATCTCCTGTTCGTCGGCGACTGACGGGCAGGTTGGACCGGTCAGATATCGGGGCGAGCATGCAGCGTGGGCGACGGATCGAGAGTGTGCCTGCATCAGGGACCGGCGTGCTGTGCCCGAATCGTGGAGGGCCTTTGTTATGGGTGGGGTGCGAGGTCGATGCGGACGTTGTCGTTGTTGCTGATGACGAATACTCGGTCGTGGTTGGCCTTCGTCCACTGGTGCGGGATCAGGAAGAAGCGGTCAGTAGTGCGCGCCAGTAGTAGGAGCCCGCTGTAGGCGTAGCGGTATTTCTCCCCGGGTGTGGTGATCGGGAGAACTTGGGAGCCGCCGCCTTCGATCGCGAGCCGATCGACGCTGAGCAGCAGGACGACCGGACGTGCGCCGAAGCCGGTCTCGACGGTGAGGCGGGCGTCGCGAATGGCGCGCTGATGGGCGTAGGAGCCCACCGCCCACGAGAAGCCGAGGAAACCTAAGCCCAGCAGGGCCAGGATCGGTAGCCATGGGGTGGATTGTGTGCGTCTGCGACCGGCGCCGGGGCGGCTGAAAATGCGGGGATAGGTTTCCCGCAGCGCGATGGCGTACCCGAGGAGTGAGACCGCCGCGATGAGCATGATCGGCATGTATGAACCGAGCCACGGCGGTAGCCCGTCGCGGACGATGACCAGAAGCGCGAAGACTGTGGCCAGGATGGCGCCGCTGATCAAGATGGCCATCGTCCAGCGCCGGAGCGTGGCGACGGGTCGTCGGCTGCGTACGGCAACGGCAAGCGGAACCGACCGAAGTGCGTAGCAGGCGAGCACGACCAGCAAGACGATGGTCACGGGCCAGTAGCTACTGGTGAGGCTGCCGATGACGTAGTCGGGGGTGGACAAACCGAGCATCCCGACATCCACGCCGAAATAGCCGTACCAGGCGCGGGTGTACACCAAGCCGAAGTAGTAGAGCACTGCGGCGATAACCGCGCCC
Organism: Nocardia sp. NPDC047038; assembly: GCF_040644075.1. Taxonomy (NCBI): domain Bacteria; kingdom Bacillati; phylum Actinomycetota; class Actinomycetes; order Mycobacteriales; family Nocardiaceae; genus Nocardia; species Nocardia sp. NPDC047038. Next base: position 39,478 of record NZ_JBEYVQ010000021.1, read on the forward strand.
TGCGAGGCGATGGCTCCCGCAGCGGTCAGAGCTCGACGAAGACTGTGCCGGCCAGTCGAATCGGCGTCGTCCCCACTCATCGAGGGGGCTCACTGGTCGTCGCTGAGTGAGGCGCCGCGGTCGTCGTGATATCGACTCCAGTGCCCGGCCTGCCCGGAAGAATCGGAACCGTCGGTGGCACGTTTGCGGGCGGTGTTGTCGGGATGATGACTCCGGTCGTGCTACTCGCCACGGAGACTGACACGGTTGAGGGGATCACCCGCCCGGTCTCGGAGGATACGGACGGAGTAGTTGAAAGGACCGAGCTGGCAGTCGCCGAGTCGGGAGAGGTGGTCACTGCGCTGGACGTCTCCGATTTCGGGGCGGTTGTGGTCGGAGAAACCGTGGTCGGTGCATCGGGCGACCCGCACGCGGCCAGCCCACCGATCAACAAGCAGGAACAGACCGCAAAAAGCTGCGATACCGATCGCATCAAGCCCTCCTCGGACAGTGGAGAACAGCACGAGTATTTCACAGAACCATTGCGTCAGTGCAGGTTTGAATTCGAATCGGATCCTCGGCAAAGAAGCGCCTCCGGCCGCAGCACAGCGAGTGACGGCACCTCCCAGGAACCCTACTGCAACATATGTGCTGGCGACGAAGGGCGGCGGTCGCTTTGCCCGGCGCAAGCGCCACAGATTCGACGAAACGGTTCTGTCCACATCGCTCGATCAGCGGCGTGAGCCGATGTCCGGTCCGGCGACCCGGATGTATCGGCCGACAACCGGCCGGCCGCCTCTGCCAGCTGTGGACATCGAATATCACACCGCAGTCCGATTCCATCTCATACCAGAGGGTTACGAGTAACGAGAATCCGGCCGATAGCTTCGGGGTATCGAAATCCGCGCCCCGCTCCGACATCGACCGGCCGACATCGTCGACGGATGGAGGTGGCGTCTCCGGCTCAGCACTCAGGAAGATCTATGACGACACCTGCCTTGGTCCCCGAGTCATCTCCACGGTCACCGCGGCGCGGCGCCGACGGTGACTACGCCCGTCTGATGCGCCGGATCTCCGACGCGGGGCTGATGAACCGGCGTCCCGTCTACTACGCCGTCCGGCTAAGCCTCGTCGGGGTCGCGTTCGCAGCCTGCTGGGCAGCGTTCGTCCTCATCGGCGATTCGTGGTGGACGCTGCTGGTCGCGGGGTTCATGGCCGTGACGTTCGCTCAAATCGCACTCGTTATGCATGATGTCGCACACCGGCAAGTCTTCCGGCTACGGCAGCCGACGGAGCTCGTGGGACGGCTCGTCGGCAACGCCGGTATCGGCTTGGGCTACGGCTGGTGGCAGGACAAGCACACTCGGCATCACGCCAATCCGAACCACGAGGAACTCGACCCCGATGTCGCGCCCGACATTCTGGTCTGGTCACAGCGGCAAGCACGGTCCAGCCGCGGTCTGCCTCGTCTCATCGGGAGGGCGCAGGCGTTCCTGTTCTTCCCCCTCCTTTTGTTGGAGGGCCTGAACCTCCATGTGGCGGGCGTTCGTGCGCTGAGAAATCGATCGGTCAAACACCGGGGATTGGAGGGCGCGTTGCTGTTCGTCCACTTCGCCGCCTACCTGGCCGCACTGTTCGCAGTTCTCCCCGCCGACAAAGCCTTCGCGTTCCTCGCTGTCCATCAGGGCTTATTCGGCCTGTACATGGGCTGCATCTTCGCCCCGAACCACAAGGGCATGCCAACCTTGACCGGCGACGACCGCCCCGACTACCTCCGTCGACAGGTGCTGACCTCCCGCAACGTACGAGGTGGCGCGTTGACCGACCTCGCCCTCGGCGGGCTCAACTATCAGATCGAGCATCATTTGTTTCCGAGCATGCCGACGCCGAACCTGCGTCATGCCCAGGTGATCGTCCGCGACTACTGCACCGAGATCGGCGTGCCCTACCACGAAACCGGGCTGATCTCCTCTTACCGCGAGGCGCTGAGACACTTGCACCATGTCGGCGCTCCTCTGCGCACCCCCGATCGACACCCGGGTACCGAAGTGTCACAACGGAATCGTTGAACACCGACTGGGCGTCACGCCGGCCCGGAAGCACCCGGTAGATGCTTCACACCACCATCCGACGAAAGTCCCAAAGCCCGTTGGTCTTCCGATGGCTACGCTGACCAGTGCAGATCCGCGCGGTATGCGGCATGAGCGGACGTAGTCGGGTGGCCTACCGAAGCGTCGTCCCTCTCGACACGTTATGTGACACCTACGGCTTTGCCGACAAAGTGATGGGTCCGGCTGTGGCCCCGGAGTCCGGCACCCCGGTGTAGTCGGGCAGCTCGACGCCGTTGATCGCGCGCTCGACCAACTCGGAGAACCACTCCCCGGTGAAATCGGGGCTCGGCTCGGCGTCCGGCCCGGGAACGTCGCGGCTGCGGGCGTTCAACTGGGCGATCTCTTGGTTGGCCTCGACAAACGAGCGCATCCGCGCCTCGTAGCGGGCGAACCCGGCCTCCGGGTCCCACCCGGCGGCGGCCAGCTCTCCGGCCAGCAGGTAGGCGCCGACCAGGGCCAGCCCGGTGCCCTGACCGGACATCGGTGACGAGCTGAACGCGGCGTCCCCGAGCAGAGCCACCCGTCCGCTCGACCAGCGGTCCATCACCACCTGGGCGACCTGGTCGAGGTAGAAGTCGGGGGTGTCGTCCAGGTGCGCGAGGATGCGCGGGGTCAACCAGCCCATGCCGGCCATCCGCTCACGCAGCAGGCGCTTCTGGGCCGCGACGTCGCGGTAGTCGACATCGAAGTCCCTCAAGGGGAAGGAAAACATGGCCATCGCCCGGGTGGCGTCCTGGATCGGCCGCAGCCCGGCGGAGCGGCCGGACTCCTGGTAGTCGATCAGCCAGCGGTCCAGTCCGAACTCGTTGGGCACGCTGTAGAAAGCCAGCACGTGCCCGAGGTGGCGAACGAACCGCTCGCGCGGCCCGAAGACCATCGCTCGCAGCGCCGAGTGCAGCCCGTCCGCGCCGACCACCAGCTCGAAGCGCCGCCGGTCGCCACCCGCGAAGGCCACGTCGACCCCGTCCGCGTCCTGGGTGAGCTCGGCGATCCGATCACCGAAGACGTACTCGACACCGTCGCGGGTGTCGTCGTAGAGCACCTGGGACAGGTCCCCGCGCAGGATCTCGATCTCCGAGATGTACCCGTCGCCGCCATCGTCGTCCGCGCGGTAGGTCTCCAGCACGTTCCCGTCCACGTCCACGGTGTGCGCGCCTGCGGTCTCAGTGCAGGCCGCGCGCACCGCCGCGTCCAGTCCCATCCGCCGGATGACCTCCTTGGTCACCCCACGCGCGTCCACCGCCTGTCCACCGGGACGCAGTTCGGGGACCCGCTCCACCACGGTCACCTCGGCCCCTCGCCGGCGCAGCCAGTGGGCCAACGCGGGCCCCGCGATACTCGCCCCCGCCACCAATACCCTGGTACCGCTCACTGTGCCTCCCGCTCAACCGGCCGGATCACTGTCCGGATCGTTTGCTTCTGCTTTGACCCACCGCTGTCGGTGTATCCAGAGGTAACGACGACGGATCCACCCAGAATTCATCGGTGCGGCCGAGATCGTGTCCACGCTCCTGCGAACACCCTGAACGCGGAATGGGGGCGCAGTCGGCCGGCTCGCCGAGCTAGCAAGACGCGCTGATCCCGGGAAAACTCCGAGGACCCGGCAACACCTGTCCACCGACGCCCCGGAATCGACGAGACGTTCGATCGCCGGGCAGATCCCTTGGGCGCGGTTTGTCCTCGCTCAGGAACTTCGCGGCCTGCCGGACGATCGCGGACTCACTCTCCAGTTCCTTGATTCGCACCGACCAGGCCGGGCCGGAGGCGTCCACGGCGGCAACCTCAGTCGACGCAAGGGATGTTGGATCCGATGCTGGTGGTGACGGGTTTACCGGAGTCGGGTGGCGCGGCGGCGGGTGTGGAGGTGGTGGCACCGGTGGACGAGGCTGTGCCGGTCGGTGTGGTGGAGCTCGTCGGTGTGCCCGCACTCAATTCGTCGGGCATGGTGAAGTCGCTGCCGATCACGATCTCGATGTGGCCGGGGTCGATATTCTTGGACGCGGCTGTCGGTAGCCCGCCGAGCAAGTTCGCGGCCTGGGTGGCGTCGGTGTCGGCGCCTGTGCCGTAATAGACGACCGAGCCGGAACCATCGGTGGAGGCGGCGTTGCCGATGTTTCCTTTGCCGAATCCCTTGTCGGCCAACACTGTCGATACTCTGGCGGCCATACCTGCCGGTCCGCCCGCGTTGACGACGTCGACGGTACTGGTGGGTGTGGTCGTGAGTGCGGTGGGCGTGGCTGCCTGCACGCCGAACGCCGTGCGCACCGTCTTTCTGATGGCGGCCGGATCGATGACGTTGACGTCTTGGCCGTCGATGGTCTGGTAGCCCTGCACCGGCAAGGTCTGGAATTCGATCGGAATCGAACCCGCCTTTCCCATGGTCTGCGCGAAGTCGAGCACGTTCCAGCCTTGGGAGAGCACCACATCGTTCTGTGCGGCGTTGATCAATTGCTGCAGTTTGCCGATGTTGGTGAGTGTGCCGGACTCCGCGAGTTGTTTGGCGACCGAGGTGAGGAACGCCTGCTGGCGGTGGGTCCTGTCGAGGTCGCCGTTGTCGAGTTCGTGACGTTGCCGGACGAACGACAGCGCGTTGGCGGCATCGAGGTGCTGGGGTCCGGCCGGGAACACCGCGCCGGAGTAGTACTCGTCGTCGACGGCGTGATTGAGACAGACATCGACGCCGCCGAGAATGGCGGCCAGGTCGTAGAAGCCGACGAGGGAGACCTCGGCGAACCGGTTGATCGGTACTCCCGTCAGTGCCTTCACGGTCTGCACGATGGATTCGCGGCCGGCCTCGCGGCCCTGGCGTTCCAGTTCGACCTTGTCTTTGACGCCCTGGTTGGCGAGCTTCTGCTCGACCGCCACCTTCTTCAGCCCGTAGGCTTCCTTGATCTTGGCGTGGTCGTAGCCGGGGATCCCGGTGACCGCGACGTAGTCGTCGCGCGGGATGGAGAAGGCGGTGATCTTCTTCAGATCCTTCGGAATGTGTACCAGGATGAGGGAATTGGCGTTGTAGCCGCCCTCGCTGCCGTCGCCGGCGTGCAACCGGTCCATGATTTCTTTGGGTAGGTCGTTGCCGTTGCGGTCTTTGCGGGTGTCCAGTCCGATGAGCAGGATGTTCATGTCGCCGTCGAGCGCGGCGGCGTCTTCGGAACTGATAGCCCCGGACCGGGCGAACCCGTCATCGACGGCGCGCTCGGTGTAGTAGGCGAATCCGGTGCCCGATACAACGACCACCGAGGTAGCGGCAACGACCAGGCGAAGGGCGGTCCGTGCGACCCTGGCCTGCCACGACGACTGCGCGGTCCGATCGCGGCGGGTGGGCCGCACCGGCACATACCGGTCGGTGGGGCCCTCGGCAGGGTCGGTCGCCTCCGCGGACACCTCGCGAACCCCTTCGACAGGCGTTTCCGGCCGAGCATGACGTCCACCGGACCGGGGAACCACGACCGGAATCGGTTCCGTTTCGTCACTCATTCGCCGTCAAGCCTCACGTCACAGTGCCGCGCGGAAACCACCGATAGCACTTCACCAGGTTAGAAATATCCTGCCCGATGTCTGTGCCGAATACACACCGAGCAAGCACCCGATCGGGTACGCGGTAGCGAAATCCGTGGGCGCGGCATCACGTCACGCGCGCCGATCTGCCCGCTTCCGCCCGAGGCGGTTCGATAGCCGCAATGCGGCGAGGTCCCAGGTTCGCCCGGGTTGACGAGAGGTCGGGGCGCCACGCAGGATCGATCGCGAGATGGACGATTCATGCTGGTAGAGCTATTGGGTCCGGTGCGGGTGGTGGCCGCGGACGGGAGGAAGGCGTCGGTCGGGGGGCCGCGGGTGCGGGCGTTGCTGGGGTTGCTGGCGCTCGAAGCCGGGCGAGTGGTGCCGGCGGCGCGGCTGGTGGACGGGGTGTGGGGGGAGAACCCGCCGGCGGGGGCCGGGAATGCGTTGCAGACTCTGGCGAGTCGGTTGCGCGCGGCGGCACCGGGCACGGTGCGGAATGACGGGGGCGGGTATGTGCTCGAGCTCACGCCCGAGGACGTCGATGTGCATCGGTTCGGGCGTGAGGTCGAGGCAGGGCGGGCATTGCTGGCGGCCGGTGAGCCCGAACGAGCCATCGCGTGCTTCGATGCCGCGCTCGCCTTGTGGCGCGGGGAGCCGCTGATCGATGCGGGAGAATCGGAGGCGTTGCGGGTCGCTGCACTGCATTTGACCGAACAGCGGCTCGAGGCGGTCGAACTGCGAGCGGACGCCTTTCGAGCCTTGGGCCGAGGCGGCGAGGTATTGGGTGAGCTCCGCACGGAGGTAGCGGCACATCCGTTCCGGGAGACGCTGGCCGCACGACTGGTGCGGGCGCTCGCGGCAGCGGGACGAACCTCCGAGGCGATACAACAGTTTCAGCGAACCGAGACCCTGTTACTGGACGAACTCGGCACGACACCCGCCGAAGTCCTGCGCTCGGCCCTGGCCGAAATTCACACGAACGCACCCCGTAATCCCGCAGTCGACGAACCTGCGATCGAGACGGCGTCCGGATCGGCTCCGACGGGAGTTACGGAAGCATCGCGAACCAGCGGCGCATCCGCACCGCTGCTGCCCAGGCGGTTCACCAGCTTCGTCGGACGCGGACGCGACGTGGAAGGAGTGCGACGGGCGCTGCGCGAGGCCCGACTGGTGACACTGTCGGGTACCGGGGGCGTGGGGAAGACCCGGCTGGCCGCCGAGACGGTCGGGGCGCACGCCGAGGACTGGGCGGACGGTTTCGCTTTCGTCGAACTCGCCGCACTCGAGCGGGAGCGGCCCGGCCGGCCGGCCATGAACGCAGTCGGAGTGGCGATAGCGAACGCGCTCGCTCAGTTCGAGCGACCCGATGAACTGTCCACGGAATGGGCCGATGTACTGGAGCGGATGCTGTCCGGCCGCCGAATGCTGTTGGTACTGGACAACTGCGAGCATGTCGTGGAGGCGACCGCGCGCCTGATTCACGATCTGTTGCAGCGGCTGCCCCTGCTGCGGGTGCTCACCACGAGCCGGGAGCCGATCGGCGTGGACGGCGAGCGACTGTATCCGGTCCGGACCTTGGACCTGCCCGAAGCCGACTCGGATATCGCGGCGATCACCGCATCGCCCGCGGTCCGGCTGTTCATCGACCGCGCCACCGCGGCACTCCCGGATTTCGCGCTGTCCGAGCTCAATTCCGCGGATATCCGCGCCATCGTGCGCAGCCTGGACGGCATGCCGCTGGCTATCGAACTCGCCGCCGCTCGCCTGCGGAGCCTGCCGCTACCGGACCTCAGCGCCCGGCTCACCGATCGCTTCCGGCTGCTCACCAACAGCACTCGCCACGCGGTCCCGCGCCATCGCACCTTGCACGCGGCCGTCGCCTGGAGCTGGGGACTGCTCACCGATGCGGAAGCCGCGGCAGCCCGGCGTTTTTCGATCTTCGCCGGCGGAGCGACCTTGGACGCCGTTACTTCGGTGTGTGGTCCGGACGCCATCGACACGGTCACCTCACTGGTGACGAAGTCGTTGGTCGACTTCGATGGACAGCGCTATCGAATGGCGGAGACCATCCGCGCCTATGCGACAGCGGAATTGACCGCCGCAGGCGATGCGGACGAAGTCGCCCGCATCCATGCCGACTGCTTCTCGGAATTCGCTGACGCCGCCGCCCACGGATTACGCACTACCGCACAACCCGATTGGCTCGCGCGGCTGATCGCCGAACACGGCAATTGCGAGACCGCACTGCGGTGGGCGTTGGACGTCGGCGACGGCGAGCGCGCGGTTCGCCTGTACTCGAATCTCGTCTGGTATTGGCTGCTGCGCGGGTTGCATGGCGACATCTCCGAACGCCGCCGCGAGGTCCTCGCCCTGATCGACGACACACCGCCGCCGGGGTGCACCGGGGCCTATCTGGCCTGCCGGTACGCCGAGGAGCTGCCGGCGTACTTCACCAACATCTGGTGGGGCCAGATCCGAGATGACACGGGACAATTCGAGCGGCTGACCCGCGCGGCCCTCACCGAGGATCGACCTCCGCACCCGATGTTCGTGCTCATACTGGCGCTGCGTGACCTACTCGGCGACGACGACAGCCTGTTGACCGCGTGCACCACCTCCGATGATCCATGGCTACGCGGTAATGCGCTGATAGCAAAAGGTTTCGATGAACTGGGCGGCGACCACCCGGCCCGCGCCCTGCCCACTCTGGAGGCGGCGCTGACCTGCCTGAGCGCGCACGGCGACGCCCGGTCACACAGCCGCGCCCTGATCTCCCTGGCCAGCTACCGGACCCGGATGCTCGGCCTGGACAGCGCCCGCCCGCTGATCGCGAGCGCGCTGGAACTGCTCAGCGCCGACCTGGGCGCCGGTGAGCGCATGGGCGTGCTGCTCTTCGCGGCGGAGATGCACCTGGTCGGCGGCGATACCGAGGTCGCGGCAACCTATATCGACCAGGCCGAGGCCGTGATCACCCCGCACATCATCCCCGCGCCTGGGCGCTTCTTGGCGGCGACGCAGGCGCACCTGGCCCACCTGCGCGGCGACAACGACCGCGCGATGGAACTGTACCGGCGGATGTCCGAGCATCCGCTCCCCGACGGCCCGCCACCAGCAGGACGCCACGATACCGTCCGCTTCGTGAACCTGGCCTTCGTGAGCACCGCGCACGCGGCGGCCCTGGTCGCGGCGGGCCGGCCGGACGACGCGCTGCGAGAGCTGGCCATGCCCCGCGATCTGGCCGCCCAGACCTCGGCGGCGCTGCTGGCCGAGGTCGGTATCGGTTACGCCCTCGTTGCTCTGGCGAAGGACGCCCCGGACCAGGCGGCCCGCATTCTCGGCGCAACCGACCGGATCAACCGGAGGGCCGGGGTGATCCGCATCGGCCCGTTCCGGCGGCGGGCGCTCGACCAAGCGGAAGCGGCGCTCGGGCCCGTTCGCCTGGGCGCGGAATTCCTCGCGGGCGCCCGGCTTTCGGACGAGGCGGTGCTCGAACTGCTGCGTACCGTTCGCTGACAACGGCTGTCAGCGAACGGTACGGGCGGCACTGGATGCTCGGGACACGTATCCCACCGATCCAGGAGTGCTCATGTCAGTTCCTTCGAATACGGAAACAGTTGTTTCCGTGCGTGGTTCCCGCCGACTCGGCGAACGTCTCGGTAGGGCCGGCGCCGTACTGGGAGCCGGATTCATCATCTCCGTCGGCGGCGGTTATCTGCTCGCCCCGCAGCGAATGGCCCCGGGGTTCGGCTTCACCGACTGGCCGCGCGGCGAGGCCAACGGCTTTCTGAACGTCAAAGGCATCCGCGATGTGGTCATCGGTCTGATCATGCTGGTCCTGCTCGCGGCCGGGCAGCGCCGCACCCTCGGCGCGACCCTGCTCACCATCGCCCTCATCCCGACCGGCGATATGCTCACCATCCTGGTGCGGCGCGGCTCCACCGCGACCGCCCTGAGCGTGCACGGTCTCACCGCAGGCCTGGTGGCCGCCGCCGGCGCGCTGCTGCTGCGCCGGGAAAATCGCTGAGCGCCCGATGAAGACACTGCTCAATACCGCGCACATCTACATGATCATCGGCCTGATCTCCGGGTTCTACTACCGCGAGATCACCAAGGTCGAACACTTCACCGGGCAGTCGCAGCTCGGTGTCGTGCACACCCACGTGCTGGCGCTGGGCATGCTGTTCTTCCTCATCGTGCTGGCCTCGGAGAAGCAGTTCACGCTCAGCGCCCGGGGAAGCCTGTACGGCTGGTTCTTCTGGCTGTACAACATCGGCCTGGCCATCACCGTCGCGTCCATGACGCTGCACGGCACCCTCACCGTGCTGGGCAAGAGCAGTGGTGAGGCGATCGCGCTCGGCGCGGGCGTGGGCCACATCCTGCTGGCCGTCGGGCTGATCCTCTTCTTCATCACCGTCGGCAAATCCATCGACGACAGTCGAACACCGCACAGCGCAGCGGTATTCGCCGAACAGGAGGCATTGTGAACACCGGCCAGGACGGCGCACTGTGGACGCGGGACGCGGTCTCGCTCGCGACGCTGATCGCCGAGGGCGCGGTCACCGCGGCCCAGGTCGTCGAGTCGCATCTCGAGCGCATCGAGCAGGCCGACTCCGAGATCGGCGCGCTCACCACGGTATTCAGCGAATCCGCGCGCGCCGAGGCGGCCGCGGCCGACCGCAGGGCGCCGACGGGGCCGCTGCACGGGGTCCCGGTCACCATCAAGAACAACCTCGATGTCGCGGGCAGCCCGACCACCTGGGGCGTGGCGGCCTTCGGGCAGGCCGTCGCGACAGCGGACGCACCCGCGGTGTCCGCACTGCGGCGAGCCGGGGCGATCGTCATCGGGCGAACGAACATGCCGGACTTCGCCACTCGCTGGCACACCGACAACGACGAGGCGGGCCCGACGGTGAATCCGTGGAACCCGACTCGCAGCCCGGGCGGTTCCAGCGGCGGTGACGCCGCAGCGGTAGCCACGGGCATGACCCCCCTAGGCCTGGGCACCGACTTCGGCGGTTCACTGCGCGTACCCGCCGCGTTCTGCGGAGTCGCCTCCCTGCGCACCACACCCGGCCGGGTGGCGGTGGCCTCGAGCCTGTCCGGGGCCGCACCCGCGCCGACGAATCAATTGTTCGCGGCGCCGGGGCCGTTGGCGCGCACCGTGCGCGATCTGACGACTGCCTTCGAGGTACTCAGCGACAGCGCTGACCTGCGCGATCCCGGATGGATTCCAGTGCGTGACGCGACCGATCCCGCCCTGCCCGCAGTCGCCGTCGCACTCGGTGACGATATCGATCCGCAGGTGCGGGCAGCGCTGCTCGGCTGCGCCGACGCCCTCGAACGCGCGGGGTATCCGGTAGCCGAACTGGATCCGCCGCAATTGGGCGAGGTGGCGGCGGACTACGGTCGATTGGTTTCCACCGAGGTGGTGGTCCAGCGCCGCGAAGCCATGCGGCGAGTCGGCAGCGCCGGACTGAACACCTTCGTGGACGCGGCGATCGACCTGTTCCCGCCGCTGGATCTGGCGGGCTACATGACCGCGCTGGGTGAGCGCCTCACCCGCCGCGCGGCCTGGTCCCGCTTCCTCGCGGAGCATCCGATCGTGCTCGGCCCGGTCTCGGACGAACTGCCCTGGCCGGTCGGCTACGACCTCGGCGGCACCGCACAAGTCGCGACCATGTACGCGGCGCATCGCCTCACGATCGCCGCCAACTACCTGGCCCTGCCCGCGGTCACGGTCCCAGCGGGCGTCTCAGCCGAGGGTCTTCCCATCGGTGTCCAGTTGATCACCGCCCCATTCGCCGAGCGCCGCGCGCTGACGGCCGCCGCCCATATCGAAGCGGCCTTTCCGATGTCCACACCCATCTCCCCGGCAACCGACCCGGCCACCCGGAACCAGGCTCGATCCATCGGCTCGGGCACGACGCGGTGAACATTTCTGTAGCGAAGGGAATCTACATGTCACACAACACATTGCGATCCGCCGTGCGCGGACGGGTACTGCTGCCGGGTGACGAAGCGTTCGATACGGCACGGACCCCGTGGAACCTCAATATCGACCAGCCGGTAGCGGCCGTCGTGCACGTCGAAGACGCGGAGGATATGGCCGCTGTGGTCGGCTACGCGCGCGACGCGGGCCTGTCGGTGACCGCGCAGCCCAACGGCCACGGCGCTTCCGGTGATACCGCCGGCGCCATCCTGGTGCGCACGCGCCGACTCGATCGGATCGAGGTGGATCCGGCCCGGCGACGTGCCCGCGTCGGTGCGGGGACCAATTGGGGGCACGTGCAGGCGGCGGCCGCCCGGCACGGCTTGACCGGGCTGGCCGGAAGCTCCCCGGTGGTCAGCGTTGTCGGCTATACCCTCGGTGGCGGATTGTCGTGGTTCGGCCGCAAATACGGTTGGGCGGCCGATAGCGTCCGGGCCTTCGACATCGTCGATGCCGACGGTCGTCAGGCCAGGGTCACCGCGGAATCCGACCCGGAGCTGTTCTGGGCACTGTGCGGCGGCGGCGGGGATTTCGCACTGGTGACGGCGGTGGAGTTCGATCTGTTCGCGGCTCCGGCCTTGTTCGGTGGCCTGATCGCCTGGCCGGCCGCGCAGACCGAGGCGGTCCGTGCGGCCTTCCAGGACATCACCGATCACGCACCGGCCGAACTCACGGTCTGGCTCAATCGGCTGGAACTGCCGCAGGCTCCGCCGGTGATCGCGATCGCCGCCGCCTACCTGGGCGAACCGGCGCGCGGACGGGACCTGCTGCGACGGCTGGACACGATCGACGGCATCCTCGCTGACACGCGCCGGGAATTGTCCCCGGCCGAGTTGGGCGCCATCGTCAACGAGCCCACCGCCCCAGGCCCCGGACTGCTGCGAACCGAACTGCTGACCGCACTGGACGAGTCCGCCGCCGAAATTCTGCTGCACGCACCGATGGATCCGCTGATGGGCATCCAGCTCCGGCAGTTGGGAGGTGCGCTCGCCGAGCCCACCCGGGGCGCGGTTCCGCCGTTCGCGGAGCCCTACGCACTGTCTCTGCAGGCCACCGGCTCGGATCCCGACACCGTTGCCGCGGTACTCGCCACTCAGAAGCGCATCATCGCCGATCTGGGCGCGCGAGTCAGCGGCCGCAAACCGTACACCGTCCTGTCCGCCGGCGACAGTGTCGCGGAGGTTTTCGACACCGGCACCTTGGACCGATTGCGAAAGCTCAAGCAGGCCCGCGACCCACACGGTGTATTCCGCGCCAACTTCCCGATTCTCCACTGAACCTCCGGTTTCGAGACCGAGGTCAGGCACCTCCACAGCGCTGCCCCGCCAACGTGATCGGCGCGGCAGCGCTGTGCCCGCGACCAGCTATGTCGGTATCGGCCGCGAGGGCGATTCCCTTCGCCGCCCATCCGTTTTCGCGGGGCCAGGAGTATCCGGGCGGTATCGTGCCGAATTACGTCGCGATCGTCGACGGCCAGGCTCGGTCGTCGATTGTGAGCCAGGGTTCGGTGGCTGCGGCGGTGGGGGATATGCCGGTGAATTCGCGGATGTCGCGGTGGAAGTGGGATTGGTCGGCGTAGCCGGTGTCGGCTGCTACTCGGGACGGGGAATGTCCTTGCACGAGGCGGTGGACGGCGTGGTCGAAGCGGACAAGTTTGGCGGCGCGTTTGGGGGTCAGGCCGATTTGCGTGCCGAAGCGTGACCACAGTCGTTGGCGGCTCCAGCCCAGCTCGGCGGCGAGGTGCTCGACGCGGAAACGGCCGCGGCTGAGTTTGATTTGCCGCCATGCCCAGGCGACCTCAGGGTCGACGCGCTGGCCGTGCCGGGACCGCGCGGACAGCGCGGTGTCGACCAGGGCGAACCGGTCGGGCCAGCTCGGCGTCTCGTGCAGGCGCTCGCGCAGCCACCCCGCCTCACGGCCCCAGAGGTCGTCCAGGCCGATGATGCTTCCGCCCAGCTCGGTGGGAGGAAGGCCTAGAATCGCTTGGGCGACAACCGGTTCCAGGCGAATCTGGACGCATTCGACGGCGTCGACACGGACCGGAAGCGCGGTGCCGGCGAGGCCGAGCGTCAGACTGCCCGAATGGCTACGGCCCGTCGAGTCGCGGACCTCGAAGCCGCACTCGCCGAACTCGACGATCACCGTGACCGCCGGATGTGGAATGACACGCACCTGCTCGGGGCCGTCCCCGTGCACATGGAATCCGGCCATGTCGACGCCGCGCAGGGCGGGTGGCCGCGCCGGTCGCGCGATGTCCCAAGGCACACGTCGATTGTATGAGCAGCCGCGCACGCTGACATTTCTTCAATACGCGGCCCGCTGTCGTGCCAGAACGTGGTGGTGTCCCAACCAATCGAAGGAGCAACCGTGGACGAAACCACTACCGCCGCGAGACCGAATCGGTGGCGCAATATCGGGCTGCTGATCGCCACCGTCCTGGTCGCCGTGGCCACCGGCTATACGACCGGCGCGGCGAACGCCGAGACCGACGATTCGCACGAGCACATGGTTCATCTTCCGGGCGGAGACATCCACGTCGTCGCCGACGGAACGCCGGGCGCTCGCGCGGTGGTGCTGCTGCACGGACTGGGCGCCTCGACCGCCTATTGGGATCCGGTGCTGCCCGCCTTGCGGGACCGGTACGTCGTGCGTATCGACCTGCTCGGCCACGGCAAGTCCGATAAACCCGACAGCGGCTACAGCACGTCCGAACAGGCGAGCCGAGTGGGGGCCGTGCTCGACCAGCTGGGCGTACGACAGGCGATCGTCGTCGGGCATTCTTCCGGCGGCTACGTGGCCACCTCGCTGGCCGAACAGCGCCACGACCTGGTGTCGGCGATCATGCTGATCGACTCCGGTCCCCGCCTGGACGCCGTCACCGGCAGCGGTCCGGTCGGCAACCTACTGTTCGTTCCTGCGATCGGACAGCCGCTGTGGCCGCTGCTCCCGGATGTCGTTCTCCGGCAAGCCATGAGTTCCGCGTTCACCCGGGACGTGCGGATCCCCGACCAGTTCGTCGCCGACCTGCGGGGCATGACCTACCGCAGTCTCACCGCGACCTCCACCGCGTCGGACGACTACCTGCGGGAACGGTCCGAACCGGACCGGCTCACCGACCTCGGCATTCCGGCCATGGTGCTCTACGGCTCTCAGGACAAGCGATGGCAGCCGGGCTCTTACGAGGACTACCGCCGCGTACCGGGCCTCCGGATCGAAAGCCTCGACTGTGGCCACACACCCATGGTCGAAGAGCCCGACGGCACCGGCGCCCTCATCCGTGACTTCGTCGGCCGGCACTGAACGTAGTTGTCGGCCACCTCTGGGTGGTTCCTGCAGGACCGCAGCGCTCGCTAGTCGTCTTCGCCGGTCGGGCCGTCCAAACCCGCCTCACGGAGGATGCGGCTCAAGGTATCGGTATCGACCGGCCGCTGCGGCTC
The DNA here is from genome assembly GCF_040644075.1 of Nocardia sp. NPDC047038. NCBI lineage: Bacteria > Bacillati > Actinomycetota > Actinomycetes > Mycobacteriales > Nocardiaceae > Nocardia > Nocardia sp. NPDC047038. The sequence continues at coordinate 54,495 of NZ_JBEYVQ010000021.1, forward strand.
TTCCTTCTCCGCGACCGGGTTCTCCCGAGCGACAGGCAGCATTTCTTCGTAGCCAGGGTCGCCGGGGTGGAACTCCTCGAAACCGCTGTAGAAGACGCCGTCCTCGGTCTGGCCACGCAGCGGCAGCAGGATGGTCACGCCGTCTTCTGCCAGCATGGGTGGGCTCGTGTCATCCGAATACGCGGTCAAAGTAATCCTTCAACTGATGGGCGATCTGGTCGTTGTCGAGGGCGAACTTGCGAAGCTGCTTGATATCGCCGTGCATCCAGGCCGTGAATGCTTCGGCGAAAGCCTCGCAGCGACGGTTGTAGTAATCGTTCCACTTATGGTTTTTCCCGATGGATTGAAGCATCGACGCGTGCAGGTCGCGCCACTCCTGGGTGTCGCTGAGCCATCTTCCACCGGTACCGTACGCCGCGTCGGCCGCATGCCCGAACTCGTGGAAGACTACGTTCTCGCTGCCGCTGCGCCCGCCGGAGTTGATCACCAGCCGGCGCGGTCCACCCATGTACACGCCCTGGACGGTGTTCCAGCTCGTTCCGGCCTTGCGTCCGTATGGGGTACTGCCTACCAGGCTCTCGGTACCGGGCAACTGGAGTAGGGGGCGATTACCTATGACGATTCCGCCACCGGCTACGGCGTTCATATGCTCGCTGACCCTCGCGTAGATATGGCTGGGCACGCGGGCGAGATCTTTCACCATCTGCCAGGTCTCAGGTGTCTGGTCGATGATGTTGACGAATGCGCCACCGTCGGCGGGAGGATAAGCGACAGTGAATTCGTACACATCGGCCAGGCGAACCTGATCCCCCGGATGCAGCATGACCTTCGTGCCGGGTGCGATCTCTTCGCCGTTGACGTAGGTGTGGTGTGTAGATCCTTCATCGCGGATCCAAACGCGGCCGGAGGGGTAGGTGCCGATACTGGCGTGCCTGCGCGAGATCCGGTCGGCGCGCGAAAGCCCGCTGGGTATCCCCGTCCCGTCCCGCCCGAGCAGGACCGGTTCGCCACCGCGCACCAGATCCAGCGACACGTCGCCGTATGAGTTGTTGAGCTTCACCGCCAACGGGCGCGGAGGGGCCTGACCATAACCGTCCTCGAAACGGGCGGCGCCGATCCAGTCACCGAGCCGGACCTGATCGCCGGAACGAAGCCGAACCGGCCCTTGATCGGGATCGACCTTGATGTTGTCGACCCACGTTCCCCGCGTGGAGTGTTCGTCGCGCAACCACAGAGTTCCGTACTCGTCGCGGTAGATGACGGCATGGCGGCGGGATACCGAGGTGTCGGTCAACTGGTCCGCCAGCGGGGAGTCGGTCCCGCGCCCGAGCACGACCTGTTCACCACGCCGCAATGTCAGCGGAGGCACGTTTGCGTCGTCGGACAACCGCAGCTCCAGCGGCGGTTCCTCGCCGAATCGCAGCCGTGTCGACACGTCCCCGAACTTCACCTCGTCCTCGGCGTTCAGGTAGCGTTTCTGGCCCTCCGGCACGATCTCGTCGTTGACCCGCACCGGGTTCCAGCTGTCGTGAACCCGATCGAGCACCCAGATGCCGCCATCCAGGTCACGTCCGACGATCACCTGCCGTCCCGGCCTGCCGATCACCATCGCGTGGCCGTTCAGCGCACTGACATCGACGGAAACCTCCTGGCCGGGTTCGAGGCGGATGGGGAGCTTCTGTCTGCGCTGCTCGAAGCGCAGCTCGGCGGGCGGAAGTTGCGGAGGCTCCTCGCTGCCGATACGAGCGGTCCCGACATAGTCCGGGCCGAGTCCCACGTTGTCGCCTTCGGACAGTGTCACCCTCTGGTTCGGAGCGATCCTGTCCCCGTTGATCCATACCCCTTCCGACCCCCGGTGGTCTCTGATCCACAGACGACCGTCGTGGTCCAGCCCGAGCGTCGCGTGCTGCTCCCCGATGCCGCGGACGCCACGCAACTGGGATGCGAAGGGCGAACTCTCGCCGGTGCCGATGATGACCGGCCTACCGGGTTCCAGCCGCACGGATGTCGCGTCCGTCCCGACGCCGAACCGCACGTGCACCGGGCTGGCGTCCAGCGCGGCGTCCAGCGGAATGAACTGCGCCTCCCCGCGGTAGCCGCCGAATCGCACGGCATCGCCCGGTGCCAAAGTGCGCTTCTCGCCTTCGGCCAGCAGGTCGCCGTTCACCCGGGTGCCGTTGGTGGAGCCCGCATCCCGGATCCACACGCGGCCGTCCTCGTCCATGCCCATGGTCGCGTGGCGGCCCGACACAGTGATTCGGCCGGTCGCCTCAGGGTGTATGAGGCCGCGACCGAGCTCCACTTCTCGGCCACGATGCAGCGTGAACGTGGGCCCGTCGTCGCCGAACAACCGGACTTCGGCTGTCTGCCGCTCGAATGTCACCCCCAGTTCGAGGTCTCGGCTCAGCAGCAGCTCTTGCCCGTCGTAGATGCGAACCCATTGCCCGCCCGCCAATTGCTTGCCGTCGACGAAGGTGCCGTTCATCGAATTCTCGTCGCGGAGCAGGACGTGGCCTTGATCGTCCACCTTGAGCGTCGCGTGGCGGCGTGACACCCGATCGTTCGCGACCTGCTCCAGCAGCGCGCCTTGGCCGCGTCCGAAAACGTATTCCTGGCCGGGAATCAGTCGCAGCGGAATCCGCGCGCCCTCAGGGCCGGTCAGCACCACGTCGACGTAGCCACCCTCGGGATGGCGGTAGTGCCCGGTGAGTCCGGCCGGCGGTGGCGCACCCGCGAGCGTGTACCGGTCCTGGCTCGCCGATTGCTCATGCGGCTGGACGCGCGGCTGCGGTCGTGTCGGCGGGCCGTCATACGTCGGTTCGTCGGTCCGCGTGTGGGGCGTCGGCTCTTCGTGTGTCGCCGGAGCCTCATCCGCTGCCGACTGCCGCCCGGCCGGATCTGCCTCAGCGACCGGAGGACGCGGCCTCGACTCGTCCGGAACACGCGAATCGTCCCGGACCGGCCGTCCATCCGACGTCTCGTCGACCGGGACCCGCGGCGTCAGTTCCTCCTGCCGGACGAGCGGACCATCCGCATTCCGTGGTAGCGCCGGCGGCTGGTCCCGGCGGCCTCGTGGCGCGACCGCCGAGCCGTCGACTTCGCCGCGCGGTGTGGGTGGCCTCCCGTTGCCCGCAGATGCGTCAGCGCCGGGCGGCCGGTCTTGTCGCGGCGTGACCGACACCGCCCGGCCGTCACCAGGGGTGATTCCCGGTGCCGAGCCGGGAGACTGCGGTGACACAGGCGGCAGAACCCCACGCCCGGCGTCACCACCACCCGCGGCATGTTCCTCCAACGCGGTCATTCGCTGGAGCATGCCGTCGTACCAGTCCCGATGACCCGCGGCGTAGAACACCGGGCTCAACTCTTCGACACGCTGCCGGATCTCCAGCAACTCCGGGCGGGTGAGAGCGTGGTCGTTCCACAAGATCTCGTTGGTGTCCCCGTAACGCAGGAAGTTCTCCGCGAAGGGGCCGACGGAATACTGCGCGTCGGTGAAGTTCTCGAACGCGCGACTGTGGTCGATCCCCCATACGTTGCCGTCCGGATCCACCATCCAGTTGTCGCCATTGCGGTCGGGTATGCGTATCAGCACGTCCATGACACCTTGGCGCATTCCGGCAGGACCGCTGACGACGTCCTGCGGGAACGCGCTTCGCGGATACGTGTCCGCCGCCACCGTGCCGGGCACCACCTCCATGTAGACGTGGTCGCCGATCACGTGCACCGCGGGCACCCGTGCGCCCACCGCGTCGCCGACCAGCGAGCTCAGGAATTCCGCGTGTGCGTGCAGCGGATCGGAAACCACCTTGTGGATCACTTCGGTGCCGTCGTGGAAGACGAGCCGCTCTACCACTCTCGCCGACTTGCCCTCGGTGCTGAATCGTTCGATGGTCTCCACTCGCGGTGGTTCACCGGAACTCAACAGCTCATTGATGCGTGAGGCGAATTCCCAGTGGCGCAGACCGAGTCGAGGGGCGTCACCTTCCGAACGCACCGCGTTACGGCCTGCGGTGTGGACTCGGATCGCACTACCCGCCGCGCCGACGAACCCGCTGCCGAAGCCGGTGATCGCGGCTTCGCGAACCATCTTGAACAGGTCACCGAGGCTGTGGATCTCGTCCATGTGGATCAACACCGACGGCACCGCGCCTGCCAGACCACCGGTCACACCGCCCGCGCCGCCGAGCAACATCGTGCCGCCCATATGGGCAGCGAGCCGACCGCGCTGACTGATCGCTCGGCCGCGCGCCCAGCCCAGCACGCGCGGCGCGAGTCTGCGGCCGACCTCCGCACCCGCCACACCACCGACCACACCGCCGAGGAGCATTTCCAGGAAGGCGCCCACGTCGAACTTGTCGCGCACGCCGTCTTTCAGGTCCCACAGCTGTGCGCCGCCGCTGATCGCGGCACTGGTCAGAAGACCGACTTTCGCCGCGTGCACCGCGCCGTGCAGCGCAGCCCGCTGCGCAGCGCCCGCTACCGCTCGTTCGCCCACCTCCGCGGTGAGTCTCGCGGCCGCGGCGGCCATCGCCTGCTCGGCCTCGATCCGGTCGATCAGCGCCTTCGCGCCCCCACCCTGGAAGAACAGCAGAGCATCGTAGGCCAATTGGGCGGCGAGAGCGATCCCCATCGCGATCAGCAGATGCTGCGTTTGCACACTAGAATCAGCGACGTCGTGGCACTGCTTTCCCAAGCTCTGGCACACCGCTGCCTGATCGCGCATGGATTTCACGACGACACGGTGGCGGTCGGCCAGGGCTGTCGATGTGGCGCCTTGCACGGCTTGCTCGGTACGCCCGGCCTCGCCCTCGTATCGGTCGGCGGAGTCGTTCAACTCACCGGCAGCCACCAGGTACGCGTCCCCGTTACGACGCATTCCATCGATGTCGGTCTCCGGCCAGTGGCCGAGGACCAATTCGCGCACAGCCGAAGGCACCTCGGCCAGCAAACTGCTAGCATCCATCGCAGCCTGCCTCCCGGCACCCTCACATTCGCTGCGAGATCATTCAGACATATCGAACCGCATCCACCATTCCCAATAGTGGGAATGCGGCCGGTAAGGGAATGCTGGCCATACCCAGCGCGACGGACAGTCGAGATTGCAAGTAATCCGAAAGTACTGCGCCGAAAGTAGCTTCGTTATCCCACACCGGGCCGATTGACCAGACGGCGCTTTCTGGGGCAACCGTCACGCGGTCCCGGCCCGGCGGCGGGAGTCTCACCACAGGCGGGTATGCGACCAGCGGTTCCGGGACAATATCTGCAAGTACATAGGGAGACGGTGTGGGCGAAACATTTTCGGTCGATCCGGATCGACTGCGGGAGCACGCGCCGCAGTTCGACCTGATCGGGGCGGACGTGGCGGCCACCGTGCGAAAACTGCGCGCGGCCTTGGCCGAGGAAGGCGAGCCTTGGGGCAAGGACGACGCCGGCCGCGCGTTCGCCGAATCCTACGTTCCGGAGCACAAACGAACGATGGCCGACTTGAACAGCCTCGTCGAGGTGCTCCAGCAGGCAGGCACCGATCTGCGCAACCTCGCGGAAAACTTCGAGAATCACGATCGGTCCGTCGGGCAGCGTATCCGTGACACTGCCGACGCGTTCCAGAAAGATCCGGTATCGATCCCGCTGGGAGAGCAGGTCACCCCCACCCACCAGCTCGGCCCGAACGCTACGGACGTACCTACTGCCGCGCAGCCATACGCAGGATCCCCTCTGCCCACCGCGGCCGCGACGGCGGCCCCGCCGGCCCACCGAACGCCCGTCACCGCGCCTGCGACCGCTCGGTCACCTGACTTGTCGAGCGCCCCTGCCGGTACTCCCGGCACGCCTGAGGACGGTTCGAGCCCGAGGCAGCAGCCGGGCGGGACCGAGGGGAATCCGCCCGGCCGTGACCACCGCGGCACCGAACAGCCGCATACACCCGGTTCCAGCGCGCAACCCGCTCATCGGGCAGAAACCGCATCCACGCGTCCCACGCAGGGCAATCGGCCGTCTTCCCCGTGGACGAAGCCTGCCGCCACGAATCAGACCGCCGTGACGCCCCGGGCCGGCGTGGCGAAGCAGACCGGCGCCACGGCTCCGAGTACGCCATGGTCCAGGCCCATCACAGCGCGTCCGCCGAGGGTTTCCGCCCCGGACGCGGGGACACCCGGTTCGCCGCCGCGCGCGCCGGGCCGCCCTCCCGCACGACCGGATCAGAAGGACGAGAAAGCAAACCGGAAAGTGGACGCCTCCGCCGAGTCGGTCGCAGCCCGCCTCGCCCGGGAACTCGCCGAGCGCCACGGCGTGCGCGCCTTCGGTTTCGAGACCCCGGGCGTCGCGGTCCAGGTACTGACCGAGATCGTCGCCGCAGTGGACGACGTGCTGCCGCGATACCCGCAGATCGCCCTGCGCGCCATCGGGATCGAAGAACTGGCGAGCGGCGAAACAACACAGCTGGAATGGGATTCGGGCGCGACACCTGGCGACTCCGAGAACGCTCCTGATTCACTGGAGAAGCGCTCCTCGGTCGCGTCCGAGGAGATGCTCACCGCACGCATCGTGCTGGCGGTGGCCGTTGCCACCGACCCGGAGCGTTTACAGCAGACCGTCACCACAGCCGACAACGCGGGCATGCTCGCCCCCGGATGCGCGAGACGGCCCGTGTATTCGTCGATCGTGCGCGAGCTCGGCAGAGCGCTCGACGGAGCAGGCGGCTTTCGCGCTCGCGCCGCCGCACAGCGCGTGCTGGTCGGGGCGTATATGCCGCAACTGAACCCGGAGGACAAGGGCTCGTTGAATCGCACGGTGTCCGGCTTCCAGGAATGGCGGTCGCAGTTGAGCGGCCGCAGCTTCGATCGCGGGCGATTCCACCCCGCCGCTGCTCTGGCCGAGGCATTCACCGACGTAGTCCTCAACGCCGCAGAGGCCGCACCGCCCGCGCAGGTACTGCACCGCCTGCTCGTCACCACCGCGGACTCCCCCACACCCCCGTAATCACCACCGCACAGTCGTACGAGCAGCCGGTGTGTGAGCGTCCGGCTCGCGAAGGTGAATTTCGTTGAGAGGCAGCGATATTGTGAGCAGCATGCGGTGGATGGTTGCGATGAGCTTGGTGCTGCTGCTGGGCGGCTGCGCGCAGACCACGGCGGGAAGGCCGCAGCCGGTAGCAGGGGCGTCGCAGACGGCGTCGTCGCCGCGGGCGACGGCGGCACCGGAGAAGGGCGGGGAACTCGGAGATCGGATCGCTTGGGTTCGGCAAGGTACGCCGGTTGATCTCGCCGGCTTCCATTCGGCCCGGATCGAGGGCGGTCCGGTGACCGACCTGCGGGACGATATCGCGTTCGTCAGCCCTACCAGCAAGATCAGTTGCGTCACGGGGACAGCGCTGGGAATGGACGGGTTCGACTGCACGGTCGAACTGAAGGAACCGGTGCCCGCGCCGGGCGAGGGCTACGGCCAATGGTTCGGCGGATACGTGACCTACACGGGGCACCGGTTGACGGTGGGCCAATTCCGCGGCGATCCAGGGCTTTTCATCAACGGTCATGGCCGGACCTTGCCGTACGACAGCACCATCACCTTCGGCGACTACGCCTGCCGCATCGCGACGACCGGCCTCACCTGCGTGCACCCCGCCCAGGGCACGGGCGTGCAACTGAGCAGCGAGGGCGTCGTCCCGCTCGGCTGCCTGCGCGAACTCCCGCAGACGGAGCGCGAACCGGCCGTCGGCCGTGCTTATGCCTGCTGAGCACCCGCCGCTGCAACATCCAACGCTATTCCGTGGCCTTCGGATGGCCGGTTCCGGCGTACGTTATCCAGATGGTCCGATGATCGTCGTCGATCAAGTACCAGACTCTGCCCCCACTGGTGACTTTGTACTGCCAGCGCTCGATAGTGGCGCCCTTCCACACCGCCGATCCCATCGAACCCTTGAGACGATGCTGCCGCTCCGGGTTCGCCGATGCCCTCGGATTCGCTCGGATCGCGTCGAACGCCCGACGCAGGTTGGCAGCCGCGTGCTGCGCCAAATGCTCCCAACCGGTACAGGCTTCGGTAGTCGCGAAACGGACTTCGAATTCTTCGCCGACCGCAGGGGGCGCGACGCGATCGCCCCGCTTCGGACTCATCCGGCCGACTCTTCCGACTCCGGCACCGGGACCGGCCCGAGATCGCCTTCCGGCTCACGAGTCAGAATTGCCAAGAGCGCCGGGTCGGCATAGATCTCAGCTGTGTGCCGCCACTGTGCCAGCAGCGTGGCCAGTGGAGCGAGGTTCTCCAAGGCCGCCGCACCCCGCGCTACCGCGACCAATTCATCGAGAAACTGATCGAGATCCCCTGCCGGAAGGAAGGTCACCCAAGGAACAGCGTCCGGCAGGACATCCCGCACGGCCTCCGCGCCCAGCCGACGCACCAGACCCGCGAGCAGTCGCGCCGTGAAATCGACAACTATGCCCTCGGCATCCATCTGCGATACCCGCATGAGTGCCAGATCGTCGGCATCGCGCCGACGCAGCCGCAATGCGCGCACGTCGTCCAAGAGCTTCGCGGTCACCGCGGGCTTGTGCAGTAAGTCGCTGAAAGGGACAACGTCGTAGGCAGCGCTCATGACATCCACACTACCTCGGATGTCAGATCCGCTGGAATAGGAGCCCCAGAAACGCGAACGGCGCCGCCCCTTTCGGAGCGGCGCCGTTCTCAGCGATTCAGCGAATCACTTGATGATCTTCGTGACGCGACCGGCGCCGACGGTGCGGCCACCCTCGCGGATCGCGAAGCGCAGACCCTCGTCCATGGCGACCGGCTGGATCAGCTTGACGGACATCTCGGTGTTGTCACCGGGCATGACCATCTCGGTGCCCTCGGGCAGGGTCACAACGCCCGTCACGTCAGTCGTACGGAAGTAGAACTGCGGACGGTAGTTGTTGAAGAACGGGGTGTGGCGGCCGCCCTCGTCCTTCGACAGGATGTACGCCTGGCCCTCGAACTCGGTGTGCGGGGTGGTGGTGCCCGGCTTCACGACGACCTGGCCGCGCTCCACGTCCTCACGCTTCAGACCACGAACCAGCAGACCGACGTTGTCGCCCGCCTGGCCCTGGTCCAGCAGCTTGCGGAACATCTCGACACCGGTGACGGTGGTCTTGGTGGTCTTCTCGCGGATGCCGACGATCTCGACTTCCTCGTTCACGTTGATCACGCCACGCTCGACACGACCGGTGACCACGGTGCCACGACCGGTGATGGTGAAGACGTCCTCGATCGGCATCAGGAACGGCTTGTCGGTCTCACGAACCGGGTCCGGGATCGACTCGTCGACCGCGGCCATCAGCTCCAGCACCGACTCCGCCCACTTCGGGTCGCCCTCGAGCGCCTTCAGACCGGAGACCCGCACGACCGGCGCGTCCTCGTCGAACTCCTGCGAAGCCAGCAGCTCGCGGACCTCCATCTCGACGAGCTCGAGGATCTCCTCGTCGTCGACCATGTCGGCCTTGTTCAGCGCGACCAGGATGTAGGGCACGCCGACCTGACGGGCGAGCAGCACGTGCTCACGGGTCTGCGGCATCGGGCCGTCGGTGGCGGCGACCACGAGGATGGCACCGTCCATCTGCGCCGCACCGGTGATCATGTTCTTGATGTAGTCGGCGTGACCCGGGGCGTCGACGTGCGCGTAGTGGCGCTTCTCGGTCTGGTACTCGACGTGGGAGATGTTGATCGTGATACCACGAGCCTTCTCCTCGGGCGCCTTGTCGATCTGATCGAACGCGAAGCTCTCGTTCAGATCCGGGTACTTGTCAGCCAGCACCTTCGTGATCGCTGCAGTCAGCGTGGTCTTGCCGTGGTCGACGTGACCGATGGTGCCGATGTTGACGTGCGGCTTCGTCCGCTCGAACTTCGCCTTCGCCACTTCTTTGTCCTCCTGGACTTGTTGGTGCGTGCAATTGCAGCAGTGCGGGGGTCATCCCCGCGGACAACGGGGAAAGGGTTTACAAACGCCCGGGAGCCATTACTCGCCGGTCGCCTTGGCGATGATCTCCTTCGACACGTTGGCCGGAACCTCCGCGTACGAGTCGAACACCATGGAGTAGTTCGCCCGGCCCTGGGTCTTCGACCGCAGGTCACCGATGTAACCGAACATCTCCGAGAGCGGAACCAGCGCCTTGACGACACGGGCACCACTGCGTTCCTCCATGGCCTGGATCTGACCACGGCGGGAGTTCAGGTCGCCGATCACGTCGCCCATGTAGTCCTCGGGCGTCGTGACCTCGACCGCCATCATCGGCTCGAGGATCACCGGACCGGCCTTGCGAGCCGCTTCCTTGAGCGCTTGCGCGCCCGCGATCTTGAACGCCATTTCCGACGAGTCGACGTCGTGGTAGGCGCCGTCGAGCAGCGTGACCTTCAGGTTCACCAGCGGGTAGCCGGCGAGCACACCGTACTGCATGGCGTCCTGGGCACCGGCATCCACCGAAGGGATGTACTCCTTCGGCACGCGGCCACCGGTGACCTTGTTCTCGAACTCGTAGTGCGCGCCGTCCTCGCCGACGAACGGCGCCAGCGCGATGATCACCTTCGCGAACTGGCCGGAACCACCGGTCTGCTTCTTGTGCGTGAACTCGAGCTTCTCGACCGGCTTGGTGATCGTCTCGCGGTAGGCCACCTGCGGCTTACCGACGTTCGCCTCGACCTTGAACTCGCGCTTCATGCGGTCGACCAGGATGTCGAGGTGCAGCTCGCCCATACCGCCGATGACGGTCTGGCCGGTCTCCTGGTCGAGCTTGACCGAGAAGGTCGGGTCCTCTTCGGAGAGACGCTGGATCGCGGTGCCCAGCTTCTCCTGGTCGGACTTGGTCTTCGGCTCGATGGAGACCTCGATGACCGGGTCCGGGAAGGTCATGGACTCGAGCACGATCTGGTTCTGCGGATCGCACAGGGTGTCACCGGTGGTGGTGTCCTTGAGGCCGATGACCGCGTAGATGTGACCGGCCGAGGCCGCGCCGACCGGGTTCTCCTTGTTGGAGTGCATCTGGAACAGCTTGCCCAGACGCTCCTTCTTGCCCTTGGTCGAGTTGATGACCTGGGCGCCGGAGTCGACCTTGCCGGAGTACACGCGGACGTAGGTCAGCTTGCCGAAGAACGGGTGCACCGCGATCTTGAACGCCAGCGCCGCGAACGGCTCGTCGGCGCTCGGCTTGCGGGTGAGCAGTTCCTCTTCCTTGCCGGGCACGTGGCCGGTGGTGGCCTCCACGTCCAGCGGCGAGGGCAGGTAGTCGATGACCGCGTCGAGCATGGGCTGCACGCCCTTGTTCTTGAACGCCGAGCCACACAGCACCGGGTAGAGCTCGGAGGTCACCGTCAGCTTGCGGATGGCGCCCTTGATCTCCTCGATGGTCAGCTCTTCGCCGCCGAAGAACTTCTCCAGCAGCGCCTCGTCCGACTCGGCGACGGTCTCCAGCAGTTCCTGGCGGTACTGCTCGGCCCTCTCCTTCAGCTCGTCCGGGATCTCGACGACCTCGTACTGCTCACCGAGCTTGGTCTCGCCGCGCCAGACCTTGGCGTTGTTCTCGACCAGGTCGACGATGCCCTCGAAGGTGTCCTCCGCGCCGATCGGCAGCTGGATGACCAGCGGCTTCGCGCCGAGGCGGTCCTTGATGGTCTGCACGGTGAAGTAGAAGTCCGCACCGAGCTTGTCCATCTTGTTGACGAAGCAGATCCGCGGCACGTCGTACTTGTCCGCCTGACGCCACACCTGCTCGGACTGCGGCTCGACGCCTTCCTTGCCGTCGAACACCGCGACGGCGCCGTCGAGCACGCGCAGCGACCGCTCCACCTCCACGGTGAAGTCGACGTGCCCGGGGGTGTCGATGATGTTGATCTGGTTGTCGTTCCAGAAGCACGTGGTAGCCGCGGAGGTGATGGTGATACCACGCTCCTGCTCCTGCTCCATCCAGTCCATCGTGGCAGCGCCGTCGTGGACCTCACCGATCTTGTAGGTGATGCCGGTGTAGAAGAGGATGCGTTCAGTTGTGGTCGTCTTGCCCGCATCGATGTGGGCCATGATGCCGATGTTGCGGACCTTGTTCAGGTCGGTGAGCACGTCCTGTGCCACGGAAATCTTCCCCGCTCGTAGCTAGTTGGGATTATCGGGGACGACCCTGTGGTCGCCTCTATGTCAACGCCGGAAGCGGCCGGTGAGTGCCGCCTCCGGCTGTGCCTCCCGACCCAGACGACGGGCCGGGCAGACGTCACCAGCGGTAGTGCGCGAAGGCCCGGTTGGACTCGGCCATCTTGTGGGTGTCCTCACGGCGCTTGACCGAGGCGCCGAGGCCGTTGCTGGCGTCGAGCAGTTCGTTGGCCAGACGCTCGACCATGGTCTTCTCCCGGCGCGCACGCGAGAAGTTGACCAGCCAGCGCAGGGCCAGAGTGTTGGCGCGGCCCGGACGGACCTCGACCGGGACCTGGTAGGTGGCGCCACCGACGCGGCGGGGCTTCACCTCCAGCGACGGCTTCACGTTGTCCAGCGCGCGCTTGAGGGTGACGACCGGATCGGTGCCGGTCTTCTCGCGCGCCTGCTCCAGCGCACCGTAGACGATGCGCTCGGCGGTGGACTTCTTGCCGTCCAGCAGGATCTTGTTGACCAGCTGAGTGACCAGCGGCGAACCGTAGACCGGGTCGTTGATCAGCGGACGCTTGGGTGCGGGGCCCTTGCGTGGCATATCAGCTCTTCTCCTTCTTGGCGCCGTAGCGGCTGCGGGCCTGCTTGCGGTTCTTCACACCCTGGGTGTCGAGCGAGCCGCGAATGATCTTGTAACGAACACCGGGGAGGTCCTTCACACGACCGCCGCGCACGAGCACCATCGAGTGCTCCTGCAGGTTGTGCCCCTCGCCCGGGATGTAGGCCGTGACCTCGACCGAGCTGGTCAGGCGAACACGCGCGACCTTGCGCAGCGCGGAGTTCGGCTTCTTCGGGGTCGTGGTGTACACGCGGGTGCACACGCCACGACGCTGCGGGCTCCCCTTCAGGGCCGCGGTCTTCGTCTTGGCGACCTTGTCGCGGCGACCCTTGCGGACCAGCTGGTTGATGGTTGGCATAGACCGGCTTTCCTTAATTAGTTAACGCGGTGTGTGGACTTGGTGTCTGTTTTAAGTTCGCGGCGTTCCCGGGGCCCTTCGTGGAGACAAGCTTCCACTTCGAGGCCCGTCGTTCACGCCGCTGTCATCGAGCTTTCACTCGCACGTCCGGCCACGTTTCTCGCGTCCCGAGGTCGGGCGTGTCGCGCGCGGCGCAGAGCCCTTATTCCGGGCACGCTGGAATCGTCGGCCGCTCTCGCTGGCCTACGGTCACGCACGAACTTGCCCGCATGCTTCCGGGCACAGCGGTCCACGATACCCGTGGCCGGGACACAGGGTCAAAGTGGGTCGGTTCGAAGATCGTCTACCTGGCCAGGTTCAAGGTCATTTCCATCAGCTTCTTGGCCGCGTCGCACGGGTCGGGATGCGCCGAGCCGGGGCGGTAGTTGATCCACCAGCCGATCACGCCGTTGTCCGGCGCACTCGCCGTCACGCCGCAGGAATCGGGGTCCTTCGGCCTGCGGATCTGCAATGCCAGCGAACTCTGGATGGTGATGTTGGTGGTCTCGTAGCCGAGCTTGTTGTTCGTCTGCTTCTCGTTGCTCAGCGTCCCGTTCTCGTACCAGTTGAGCGTGGCCATCCCGTTGCCGCCGGGCGCGCCGATCAGATCCCACATGCACACCGCGCCGAAGAACGACTCGCTGACCGTGACGCCCTCGCCGACGGCCTTGCCGATCTGATCCTCGGACAGGATCATGCATTCGCGCAGCAACTTGTCCAGCCTGGTGTTGACCGGCTGGCTTCCGCCCACCGGCTGCGGCGAACCGGGCACCACCTGACTACAGCCGCCCACGGACAGCGCCACCGCTACCGCAGCGGCGGCCACCGCGCCTCGCCCGCGCAGGACTCGTCGCACGTTCATGCCCTCCCCCTCACTGCATCCGCTGCAGAGTCAGCTCGGCGAGAGCACGGCTGCGGTCGCACGGGTTGCCGGAGCCCGTGCTGAAATTCCCGATGTTCGTCGACCATTCGAAGAAGTCGTCACCGAGTTGCACGGCGAGGTCGCAGATCTGTCCACTCGGATCCAAGGCGGCGAAACCCTCGCGCCCACCGACCTTTATCGGATCGGGGGCTCGGCCGTTCACGGTCACCCACGCCCGCTCACGCTCGATCGGACTCCCTCGATAGGAAGCGAAAGTGATACTGGCAGAACCGATGCCGGCCGACTGCCAATTGCAGCCGACGGCATTGCGGAAGACGCCGGAGATCCGGCCGAGCCCGCCCAGAGCGCGCACCTCGTCGTCGGTCACGTGCCCACACTCCCCGACGAACGGACCCATGGCCACCACTTTGGGCGCAGGCCGCGACGGACCGGGGTCCTCGGAGTCTCCGCTCGAACCGCAACCCGCCAGTGCGAGCACCAAGGCTGTCGCGGTCACGACCGCCGACTTGATCCGCATGGCAAGAACTCTACCGATTGCGCTCCGGGCGGACCGTCCGGCGAACACGGCCGGGCAGCGCTGCCCGCGACAGCCGGGCGAGCCGTCGCGGCGCGGGCTCCGATTACAGATTGCCCCGGGCTTGCTGTTCGCGTTCGATCGCCTCGAACAGAGCTTTGAAGTTCCCCTTGCCGAAACCGAGGGAGCCGTGGCGTTCGATGAGTTCGAAGAAGACCGTGGGGCGGTCGGTGAGCGGTCTGGTGAAGATCTGCAGCAAGTAGCCGTCCTCGTCACGGTCGACGAGGATGCCGCGCCGCTGGAGTTCTTCGACCGGGACGCGGACCCGGCCGATGCGGGCGCGCAATTCGGGATCCTCGTAGTAGGCCGTCGGCGTCTCCAGGAACTCGACACCCTCCCTGCGCAAAACGTCCACGCAACCGAGGATGTCGCCGGTGGCGAGCGCGATGTGCTGGACACCGGGGCCGCGGTAGAACTCCAGGTACTCATCGATCTGGGAGCGTTTCTTGCCGACGGCGGGCTCGTTGAGCGGGAACTTCACCCGATGGTTGCCGTTGGCGACGACCTTGCTCATCAGCGCCGAGTACTCGGTGGCGATGTCGTCGCCGACGAACTCGGCCATGTTGGTGAAACCCATGACGCGCCGATAGAACTCGACCCACTCGTCCATCCGCCCGAGTTCCACGTTGCCCACGACGTGATCGATCGCCTGGAACAACCGGTTGGGCGCGCCGTCGCGCCGCTGGTAGTTGGAGCGGCGGGCGACATAGCCGGGCAGGTAGGGCCCGAAATAGCCGGAACGGTCGACCAGGGTGTGCCTGGTGTCGCCGTAGGTGGCCAGCGCGGCCGAGCGGACCGTGCCGAAGTCGTCGGTCTCGTCGTGCGGTTCGACCAGGACGGTGGCGCCGTGGGTGCGCGCCCACGCCACACAGCGGTCGACGTCGGGCACTTCGAGCGCGATGTCCACCACGCCGTCGCCGTGTCGATTGTGATGGGCGGCCAGCGGACTGTCCGGGTGCACCGCTCCGGTGATCACGAAACGCGCCGCACCGCTACGCAGCACGAATGCCTTGTGGTCGCGATTGCCGGTCTCCGGACCGGAGTACGCCTCCAACCGCATGCCGAAGGCGGATTCCAGGAAGTGCGCGGTCTGGGTGGCGTTGCCCACCGCCCAGACCAGAGCGTCCCACCCGATGACCGGAAACGGGTCACCGCTGTTGTCGTGGTCCACCAGCCCCACGAGCGTGCGCAGCTCGCCGTCGCTGGGAACGGCGCCGGACCGGGTGTCCGGCAGGTGCTCGATGGTCATGTTCCAAGGAAATCGCCGGTTCCGTCGGCTAGGCAACAGCGCCGATTCCCGGTAGTCAGTGTGGCGAATTCGGCTAGGAAGTGGCGGGCCATGCTGGACAATTTGAATAGCATGAGCGGGCCGGGCAGCGAGCCCGGTGCGGCGAACGGAGGCCGGCATGGCGCGCACATCGGCGAAGCTCGACGAACTCGATCTCGCCATCCTGTCCGCGATGCACGAGTACCAGAAGGCGGGCATTCTCGAACTGTCCCGGCGGACCAGAGTGGCAAGGGCCACCGTGCAGTCCCGGATCGCGCGCATGGAGGAGTCCGGCGTGATCGCCTCCTACGACCCGCAGATCGATGTCACCGCCGCGGGGTTCGACGTGCAGGCCTTCGTCACGCTGGAGATAGCCCAGGGTGCGCTGGACGCGGTGGCCTCCGAGCTCGACGCCATCCCCGGCGTGCTGGAGGCCTACGCCACGACCGGCACCGGCGACGTGCTGTGCCGGATCGGGGCCGACTCGCACGCGGGGTTGCAGGCCGTGCTGCTGAGCATCGACCGGACCTCCTCGGTGGTGCGCTCGCACAGCGTCATCGTTCTTTCCACCGTGGTGTCCCGCCGGGCGCTGCCCCTGTTGCGCACATTGAGCCCGACCGGGACGACCAAAGCGCCCGCCTACCGACCAGCCCGCGAGCAGTGAGCGACCCCGGTCAGGGGCGCAGGCCGGCGTGCACGTCGAGGATTTCCACGCTGCCCTGCTTGTCCGCCTCCAAGAAGGAGAGCAGAGCATGCGCCTCCGCCTCGACATCCGCGCGCTCCGCCCCGGTCCAGTTCCGGGTCGGACTGATGCGGAGCCGGGCGGTTCCCGCGTTCGTGAAGATTTTGTACACGCCCGCGAGAAAGCCGTCGACCAGCACCGGCGAGACCTGAGCCGCGAAGGCGCGCAGCGGAGGGGCCGCGCCGTCGGACACGATGCGGGTCCGATCCTGGTGCGACAGCAAGGCGTTGTCGTACCAGCCGAGCAGCCGCACCGGGGCGGGAATGTCCGGATCGGCAAGTTCACCGTCTGCGATGTCGTAGAGCGTCCGACCGCGCTCGTCGGTGTAGGTGCGCACCCGGTCGCCCAGTTCCGCGACGGCCTGCTTCATCCCGAGCAACTTCGACCAGGTCTGCATGTCCATGGTGCTCGCAGGCCCGAAAGCACGCAGATAGCGGAAGATCAACTCCGCCAAGGGATACGAGGGGTCCAGCGGCGCGCCCAACCAAGGCTCGACCCGCGACCAGATCGGCCTGCTGTTGTCCTTCCACTTGCCGCGCGGCGGGGTCTGCAACACCGGGAGCTGGTACAGCCAGGTCTGCAGCACCGCGCCAGGGTCGCGGTCGGGGTACAACTCGGCGGCGCGGGCGCGCAGGTCCGCCGCGGACATCGGCTCGTCGGCGAGCGCGGCTTCGCCGTGCCCGCGCACCTCCTCCGGATCCAGTCCGACCATGGCGCCGTAGTTGAACCCATTCCGGAACGGCACCTTCTCCAGTTCCGGCTGTATGTGCGGCGCGATCCGCACCGCGTCGGGCGGCGTGACCAGGTGAATGGTGCCGCGCATCAGGGTGATCCGGACCAACGACCGGTCCTCCAGCGCGTCCGAGACCGTCGCCGGATCGAAAGCCGCTACGCGGCTCCACAATGCGACGAACGGCGGCAGCGAATCCTGCGCCTGCAACCCGACGAGATGGTCGCACATCTCGTGCACCGTCAACCGCGAGCGCTCGAGTAGATGCTGGCGGGCCAGCAGGGTCCGGTTCAGTACCCGGTTGGACAGCTTCATGACGCGGCCGGAATGCCTCAGCGCAGCGTGACCACGACCTTGCCGGTGGCCGTCCGGTTGTCCAGCGAGGCGACCGCCTCCGCGGCCTTGTCCAGCGGGTACAGCACCGGCTCCGGCGGGGCGATCTTGCCGGAGGCCAGCAGCGGTTCCACCTCGGCCCACTGCTCCTGCAGATAGCCCGGATGCGACATCACCCACTCGCCCCACGCCGCGCCGGTCACCTCCACGTTCTTCAGCAGCAGCCGGTTGACCTTGACGGTCGGGATCTCCCCTGCGGTGAAGCCGACGACCAGCAACCGGCCCGCCGAGCCGAGCGACCGAACGCTGTCGGTGAAGCGGTCGCCGCCGACCGGGTCGAGCACGATGTCGACGCCGCGGCCGCCGGTCAGCTCCTTCACCGCCGCCAGCCAGCCGTCGGTCAGCACCACGTCGGTGGCCCCGTTGGCGCGCGCGACCTCGGCCTTCGCCTCGGTGCTCACCACGGCGATCACCCGGCCCGCCCCGAGCGCCGCCGCCATGCGCAGCGTCGAGGTGCCGATGCCGCCCGCGGCGCCGTGCACGAGCACCGTCTCACCTTCCGCCAGCCTGCCCCGGGTACGCAGGCAGAAGTGCACGGTGAGGTCGTTGAACAGAATGCCCGCGCCCGCCTCCAGCGAGACGTTGTCGGGGAGCCGGAACACCATCTGCGCGGGCGCGACGGCCGTCTCGGCCAGCGCGTTGCCCAGCATGGTCAGCGCGATCACCCGGTCACCCGGTCGCACGTGCGCGTCCTCGGGCGCTTCCCGGACGATGCCCGCGACCTCGCCGCCCACGACGAACGGCAGTTCGGGTTTCATCTGGTAGAGGCCGCGCGTCATCAGCACGTCCGGGAAGGCCACACCGGCCGCGTGCACGTCGATCACGACCCCGCCCGGGAAAGCCGCGGGCTCCGGAATGTCCACGATCCGGATCGCTTCCGGGCCTTCCAGCTTGCTGACCTGGGCTGCGCGCATGTGCCGACCTCTCTGTCCTCGCACCGGCCTGATCCGCGGCCGGCGCCACACCGACAACATAACCGGCGCGGTCCGACGACGCCCGTCCGGACGCCCGATTTTGCTATGCTGGCCGCGACCTCGCGGTCGGGAGGGAAGGGGGATTCATGGTCGAGCAAAACCAATCGCAACCTGCGACGACGATGCAAGTCGATCCGGCGGCGCTGCGCTCGTTCGCGCAGACTCTCCGTACGGAGGCCACCTCGGTCGCCGACCTCGGCGGCGGCGAGAGTCTCGGCGTTGTCGTCGGGGCGCTGCCAGGCACCGAGTTCGGCCCTGCGGCCCAGCGCGCGAACGACGCCGCGCACCGCTGCCTGGAGCGGATCGGCTCGCGGCTCAGCACGATCGCCGACAACCTGCACAACGCGGCGGGCAAGTACGAGCTGGTCGAGGACGACTTCGCGGCGAAACTTCGCACCATAGGACTCCAGGTGCCATGACGCTCAGCATCCCAGACGTCGAGAACTGGCAGCCGGAGCAGCTCACGGCGGCGGGCGCGCTCGCCGAACGGATGTCGCAGGGCCTGGACACCGCGGTCGGCAAGGGCGCGGACGACACGAGAGCACTCGCCGACGCCGAGCAGTGGTCCGGTTCCGCGGGCGACGCCGCGAACGCCAGGATGCAGACCGAGAAGACCCGCGCTTCCGCGGTGAGCGCCGCCCTGCTCGAGCTGAAGACGGCGCTCACCACCCAGGTGCAGAACCTCACCGAAGCGAAAGCCAAGGTATTGAGCCTGCGCGACGACGCGCTGAACCAGACGCCGCCGTTCGACGTCGCGCCCAACGGCACCGTGGACGCCAAGACGCGCATCGACTACCTGCGCTCGCACGCGGACAAAGCCGACGTCGAAGGGCTCGTCTTCCAGGAAGCACTACAGGCGGCCTCGCGGACGTGGGAGCTGACCAACGCCCTGAAGACCGCCGATGACGTGGCGAACCAAGCGAAGACGCAGGTCGAGAGCGCGGCCGGGAAACTGGAGGCGGCGTTCGCCGGGCTCGGCGAGCCCAGCGCGAACGTGCCCGCGGCCCCCACCACGCCCGCCGCCACCGCACCGGCCGCCGCATCGGGGACCCCCGTCGCCGCACCGTCGTCGCACCAATCGAGCCAGCTGACGTCCGGGCACCACAACTCCGGGTCGCCGCATGGCACCTCGTCGAGCACGCCGTATCACGGTGGTACGAGTTCGTCCGCGCCGTCGGGGCCCATGCCGACCGGTGACGTCGCGCAGTGGATCGCCGAGGCGAAGCAGAAGCTCATCGCGATGGGGTACGACCCAGCGCAGATCGATGAGCGGGCCATCGCGCTGATCATCGAGCACGAATCCGCGGGCAATCCGTACGCGGAGAACCGCTGGGACAGCAACTGGGTAGCCGGGCACCCGTCGAAGGGTCTGATGCAGACCATCGACAGCACGTTCAACGCGTACAAGGCGCCGGGCCACGACGACGTCTGGAACCCGGTCGACAACATCATCGCCGGGGTGCGGTACTCGATCGACCGCTACGGTTCGCTCGGCAACGTGCCGGGTGTCGCCGCCGTGAACTCGGGCGGCGCGTACCAGGGGTACTGACCCCCGCACGGCCATGCTCCACGCCCGCCGAACCGCCGCGACCGTGCGTCGGAGTCTCTCGCGCGCGCAAGACCCGTTTTTGCTGGCCCAGATCCCCGCAGACGGACTATTAAGGAGGTAGGGACGGCTCGACGCGAGGGTGTGACGTACGCCCCGTAAAGTCGTCACAACAGCACCGCACGAAGAAAACGCGGCACACCGTGCAGCGCGAGGAGCACAAGTGTCACTCGATCAGCCACTCGCCCCGCTTCCCGAGGAGGGCATGGGCTTTACTTCGGCGTGGCCCATCCGGGCTGGCGATGTGGATCCCTACAACCGGTTGCGGTTCGACGCCGTCGCCCGCTACCTGCAAGATATCGCCTGGGAAAACCTGCACAGCACGTTCTTCCACCGGTCGGACCCGAACTGGATCGTCCGGCGCACCGTCATCGACGTCATCCGGCCGATCCTGTGGCCGGACGACGTGCAGCTGCTGCGGTGGTGCTCGGCGATGTCCACCCGGTGGACCAATATGCGTGTGCGGATCACCAGCGGCAACGGCGGATTGATCGAGACCGAGGGCTTCTGGATCAATATCAGCGAGTCCACCGGCATGCCCGCGCGGATCAGCGACGAGGGCCTCGCCTACCTCGCCCGCACGTCCACCGAACACCGCCTGCGGTGGCGGCCCTACCTGACCGACGCCACACCGCCGGAGTCGGACACCGACTTACCGTTCCCGGTGCGGGCCACCGATATCGACCAGTACAACCACGTCAACAATGCCTGTTACTGGCAAGCGGTGGAACAGTTCCTGGTCGAATATCCCAAACTGCTCGCGGGTCCACACCGCGCGGTGATCGAATACGTGGCGCCGGTGCTGGCACGCCAGCACGTGAGCGTGCGCAGCCGGTACGAACCCGGGGATCGGACCGGCCAGCCGGTGTTGCGGCTGTGGTTCGTGGTCGGCGGGACCACCACAACCGTGGTCCGCATCATGCCGCTGTCCGCCTCTCCGGGTATTTAGGCTGTTCCGCCTCTCCGTGTCTTCAGGCCGTACTGGTGAGGGGCTCAGCAGTTGCGTTCAGGTCTTGCGTGGGTGCCGCTCGGGCTTTGGGCGTACCCGACGAGTTACCCCATGTACCTGCGAAATGAGTAGGCCGGTTCTCGCAGAAGATCCACCTGCGTCCTCGTTGGATCCAGCCGATGCTTGGGCCACGTCGGGGGCCTGGGGATCGGAGCCGGTCGGGTCGCGGGGTGATCCGACCGGCGTCCTGGGTCGTCAGCCGCGGGCGGCTTTGAGCAGGTCTTCGCGGGTGGTGAACTTGACCCGCGGGCGGCCCGCGGACTTGCCCGCGGACTTTTCCGCCTGGTCGATCGCTCGCCAGCCCGCCCGGTCCACCAAGTCGGCCTGGCGCTCGGCGAGCAGCGCCTTCAGCGCGGCGCGGTCGGCCTGCGGCGCTGCGAGTTTGCCCGCGGTGAAGTCGGCGAGCAGCAGCTCCACCGTCTCCTCGGAGTCGGTTCGGTTGGAACCGATGACGCCGCGTGGTCCCCGCTTGATCCATCCGCTGACGTAAACGCCGCTCAGCAGCGTCCCGTCGTCGCCGACGACCCGGCCGTGCTCGTTCGGCACGACGCCGCGCCGCTCGTCGAACGGCAGCTCGCCGATCCGCTCGCCGCGGTAGCCGATCGAGCGCAGCACCAGCGAAGTCTCGATGCTCTCGGTGCGGTCGGTCGGGCGCGCCACGAGCTGACCGTCGTCGTCGAACAACTCGTTGTGCACGATCTCGATGGACTCCACCCGATCGGTGCCGGTCAGCGCGGTGGGCGAGGTCAGATAGCGGAAGACGATCCGCTTGTTGCCCTCGGCCCTGCGCCCGCCCGCGTACTCCTTGGCCAGGGTGTACTTCAAGGCCAGCGACGGCTCCACCTGCGGGTCGTCCACGAGCGCCTGGCTGGCGTGGTCGAGTTCCAGGTCGGCCTCCTCCACGACGACGTCGACGCCCTTCAGATGCGCGAGCGCGAGGAACTCCGGCGAGGTGTAGGCCGCCTGGAGCGGGCCGCGCCTGCCGAGCACGACGACCTCACGGATATTGCTCTGCCGCAGGGCATCCAGCGCGTGATCGGCGATGTCGGTCTTGGCGAGTTCGTCCGGATCGACGGTCAGCACGCGCGCCACGTCCAAGGCGACGTTGCCGTTGCCGACGATCACCGCGCGCTCACCGGACAGATCGAAGGTCCGGTCGGCGTAGTCGGGATGGCCGTTGTACCAGGCGACGAACTCGGTGGCGGAGTGGCTGCCCGGCAGGTCCTCGCCCGGGACGCCCATCTTGCGATCGCTCGAGGCGCCGACCGCGTAGATCACGGCGTGGTGGTGGCGCAGCAGTTCCTCGTGCGAGATGTGCGTGCCCACTTCGACGTTCAGGTAGTACTGCAGGGTCTCGCGGCGGAACGCGGACTCGAACATGCCCGAGACCGTCTTGGTGCCCGGATGGTCGGGCGCGACGCCCGCACGCACCAGACCCCACGGGGTGGGCAGCCGGTCGAACATCTCGATTTCCACGTCGGCCCTGCGCAACAGTTCGTCCGCCGCGTAGCAGGCCGCGGGCCCGGCGCCGACGATCGCGACGCGCAGGGTGCCCAGCTCCTTCGGCGGACGCGAGGGCGTGACGATCGGATCGAAGTTGGATTCCAGCGGATGCCGTTGGAAATAGGCGGCATTGATGTCGCGGAATCGCGCCAGCGAAGCGGTCAGGTCGTCCTCGGAGAAGATGGCCTCCACCGGGCACGCGTCGACACAGGCGCCGCAGTCGATACAGGTGTCGGGATCGATGTAGAGCATCTCGGTCGTCGCGAACTCCGGCTGGTCCGGAGTGGGACGGATGCAGTCGACCGGGCACTCGGAGACGCAGCTGGCGTCGTTGCAACAACGCTGCGTGATTACGTAGGCCATATTGTGCTGATCCTCGAAGAAGTACGTGGGCTGTGGCCACCCAGGGGTTGTGGTGGACAGATGAGCGGCGTCCGTCACGTCCGCCGCGAGGGTCGCCCGCGGGAGCACGTGATGTGATGCCGCTTTCAGTTTGCCTCGAGTGTGGTCGGGACCTCTCGCCCGGAGGGCTTACCGTATCTCCATGGCGCGGACTCTGATCCTCATGCGGCACGGCAAATCGGCCTATCCGGACGGCGTCGACGACCACGAGCGACCGCTGGCGCCGCGAGGCAGGCGCGAGGCCGGACTCGCGGGTGAGTGGCTGCGCGCGACCCAGCCGCCGATCGATGCCGTGCACTGCTCCACGGCCACCCGCACCAGGCAGACGCTGTCCGCGACCGGCATCACCGCGCCGGTGGTCTTCGAACCGGGGATCTACGAGGCCACGCCGGAAACGCTGATCGAGCTGGTCCGCCTCAGCGCCGACGACGTGGCGACACTGCTGGTGGTCGGCCACGCGCCGGGCATGCCGTGGACGGCTTGGGAGCTGGCGAGCAATCGCGACAGCGCCCCCGCGGTCGAACTCAGCCGGAAGTTTCCGACTTCGGCGCTCGCGGTACTGCGCTTCGACCGCGACTGGGCGGACGTCGATCCGGGTACCGGAGAGCTGGTGCAATTCCACGTCCCGCGCTGACCGCGCGCGATCCGGACGCGCGGTCAGCGCAGTAATCTGCCGCCGACCACGACGACCGCGCCGAGCACGAGCAGCAGCGCGAACGCGGCGAGTCCCCCGAACAACCACCACACCACGCCGAGCGCGAGCGCGAACGGCGCGACCGCTATCGCGGTGATCACCGGGCTTTCCTTGACCGTCGCCCAGGCCGAACGAGCCCTGATCCGGTCGATGTCCTTTCCAGGCATGTGCCCAGGGTAGGCCGGAATCCGGGACTTTGTCGGTGCACGATGGAATGCTCGCCGGATGGATTGGAAAATCGAACTCGTCGCCATTCCGGTGACCGATGTCGACCGCGCCAAGGACTTCTACACCAAGATCGGCTTCAACGCCGACCACGATCACCGGGTGAACGAGAACCTGCGCTTCGTTCAACTGACCCCGCCCGGTTCCGGATGCTCGATCTGTCTCGGTGAGGGCATCACCGACGCGGAACCCGGCAGCGTCCGAGGCATGCAGATCGTGGTCGCCAGCGCCGACGACGCCTACCAGCAGTTGATCGCCGCCGGTGTGGACGCCGCGCCGGTCGAGGACCTCGCCTGGGGCCGGTTCACCTACTTCGCCGATCCGGACGGCAATAAATGGGCCGTCCAGCAGCTGCCCGATTACAGCAGCTGACCGACGCGCGTCAGTCCGCCCGGAGCACCCCCGCCCGGGCGGCCAGCGCCGCCGTACGCGCCGCGCGCTCGGCCACCGCGTCGTCGACCGGCTCGCCGGTGACGAGCATGCGGTAGTAGATCGGAGCGGCTGCCGACCGGATCACCTCCGCCGGATCGGTGTCGGGGTGCACCTCACCGCGTTCGAGCGCGCGCCGCACGATGACGACCACCTCCGCGAAGCGGTTCTCGAACAGCAGGGAGAACGTGGCGCGAGCGGACGGATCCCTGGTCGCGGCCACCACCATCGCGTACAGCCAGTGCTCCGCCACCGGATTCCGATACACCTCCACCACGGCGCGGGCGAAGTCGATGAGATCGCGTTCGAAGTCCCCGGTGTCCGGCGTGACGATGCCCGTGCCGACATCCATCCCGGCCTCGAGGATCACGCGATCCAGGCCGCCCCAGCGCCGGTACAGGGTGGACACCGCGACGCCGGCTCGCGCCGCGATCTTCTCCAGACTTGTTCCCGCGTAGCCGTTCTCGACCAGTTCCGTCAGCGTCGCCGCGAGCACGGCCCGCTTCGTGCGCGCCGTCCTCCCGCCCGGGCGGACCGCACCGGGCCTGATCTCCTCTGCCATCGAACAGCTTTCCCTTGCGTCGATCCGTCAGCCCTGCCACGATCTTAATGCAAACTTCTTCTCGTTTAGGTGGTCCTGTGAACATCGCCAAGGTCTCGCACCGGTTCGTCGAGGTCGACGGCGTGCGCGTCTTCTATCGCACGGCCGGACCGGCCGACGCGCCCACGCTTCTCCTGCTCCACGGATTCCCATCCGCTTCCCACCAGTTCCGCAGGCTCATCGACGCGCTCGGCGACCGCTACCACGTGGTCGCGCCGGACTACCCGGGCTTCGGACACACCGAGGCGCCCGCCGACTTCCCCTATTCGTTCGACTCGCTCGCCGACGTCCTGGAGGGTTTCGTCGAGGCGCTCGGCCTGACCCGGTTCGTCATGTACGTCTTCGACTTCGGCGGCCCGGTCGGGTTCCGGCTGGCCACCAGGCAACCGGACCGCATCGCGGGCTTGGTGATCCAGAACGCCAACGCCTACGCCGAAGGGTTGTCCGAACTGGCGCGCCAGACCGTCGCCAACCGGCCGGGCGTGCCCGGCGCCGAGGACAACATCCAGCAGATCCTCACCCTGCCGGTGACCCAGAGCCAATACCTGGGCGGCACCACCGATTCCGAACTCGTCGCACCCGACGGATGGGTGCTCGACCAGTACTTCCTGGACCGCCCCGAGCGGCAGCGGGCACAGATCGCGCTCGGCTTGGACTACCACTCCAATGTCGAGCTCTACCCCGTTTGGCAGCGCTGGCTGCAGTCGCACCGCCCACCCACATTGATCGTCTGGGGAAGAAACGACGCCTTCTTTCCCGAGCCGGGCGCGCACGCCTACCTCCGCGACCTACCGGACGCCGATCTGCACGTTTTCGATACCGGCCATTTCGCGCTCGAGGAGTTCCTCCCGGAGATCGCCCCGCTGGTCGCCGACTTCGTCGACACCGTCGCGCGACAGGACGCGAAGCCGGTCTCGCGGTGACGGCGACAGCCGGGAGAAACAACCGGAGAATGGGTCTTGCTTGGAGTGCACTCCAGGTGATTAGCGTCGTCAGTGTTCAACGAGAAGGGCGAGTGCAGTGAACGAGCGTCAGCGAGTGAAGTCATGAGTGAAACCGCGTTTCCGGTGACTGCGAGTGACGACCGGGAGCTGCCGCGGTATTCGATCGGCGAGGTGTCCGAGCGATCGGGGCTGAGCCGGGATACGTTGCGCTGGTACGAACGGATCGGGCTGATGGACTACATCGGCCGGGACCACTCCGGCAAGCGCCGGTTCAGCGACCGGGATCTCGAATGGCTGGCGCTGATCGGGCGGCTGCGCACGACCGGCATGTCGGTGGCGGACATGGTTCGCTACGCCGAGCTGGTGCGGACGGGAGACGCCACGCTCCCGCAGCGGCTGGAGATGTTCCGGGACACCCGCGCCGAGGTACTCGCCAAGATCGATGAACTCCGTCAGACCCTGGCCGTGCTGGACCACAAGATCGCCCTGTACGAGGGCAAAGTCGAGACAGCTCCCCCGGCCATGGTCACCGCGCACGACAGCGAAGGAATCAAGCTATGACGAGCACGGACAGCCTGCCCACCACCACCCTGGGAACCAGCGGCATCGAGGTGGGGACGCAGGGTCTGGGCTGCATGGGCATGAGCGAGTTCTACGGGCCCAGCGATCTCACCGAATCCAGGGCGACCCTGGATCGGGCGCTGGAACTGGGTGTCACTCTGTTCGACACCGCCGATGTCTACGGCTCCGGGCACAACGAGGAATTCCTCAGCGATTTCTTCGGCGCCGAGCGCGACCGGCTGGTGATCGCCACCAAGTTCGGCATCGTCCGCAAGGCCGACGACCCGGCCTTCCGCGGGTTCGACAACTCCCCCGCCTACATCCGCGCCGCGGTGGAGGGCAGCCTGCGCAGGCTGCGGGTCGACACCATCGATCTGTACTACATGCACCGCAAGGACCCCGCCGTGCCGATCGAGGACACGGTCGGCGCGATGGCGAAATTGGTGCGGGAGGGCAAGGTGCGCGCGCTCGGATTGTCCGAGGTCACGGGCGCCGAACTGCGGGCGGCGCACGCGGTGCACCCGATCGCGGCCGTGCAGTCGGAATGGTCGCTGTTCTCCCGGGACGTCGAACGCACCGTGGTGCCCGCCGCGGCGGAGCTGGGTGTGACCTTCGTGCCGTACTCGCCGCTGGGTCGCGGCTTCCTGACCGGATCGTTCACCGGCACCGCCGACAGGAGCGATTTCCGTTCCACGATGCCGCGCTTCACCGGCGAGAACGCGGCGCGCAATGCCGAACTGCTCGACCCGCTGCGGGCCATCGCCGAGGCACGCGGCATCACCCTGGCGCAGGTGGCCCTGGCCTGGGTGCACGCACAGGCCGCTGTGCACGGCCTCGCAGTGGTCCCGATCCCCGGCACGCGCAGCCGCACCCGGCTCGCCGACAACGTGGCCGCCGCGACCATTTCGCTCACCGCCGACGAACTGGCGACACTGGAGCCGATCGCGAGCCGGGTGACCGGCACCCGGTACGCGGACATGTCGTTCACGTCGGCGGGCCGCGAATAACCCACCACGAGATCAGGAGACGCTCATGTCGACGTTGACGCTCAACGTCCGCTTCACCGCCAAGCCGGGTCGCGAGGCGGAGTTGAAGGACCTGTTGCAAGGCATGATCCAACCGACGCTCGCCGAGGACGGTTGCGTCCGATACGAGCTCTACCTGCATCCCACCGACCAGAGCCGGATGGTGCTGCTCGAGGAGTGGGCCGACGAGGACGCCTTGGCCGCGCACTTCCAGACGCCACACCTGAAGGCCTTGGCGACGGCGTTGCAGGACGTCCTGGTCGAACCGTTCCAGCTGCGACGGTTCACCGAGATCGGATGAGCGCGGCGGTGGTCCGGGGTCGCGTGCGGGCCCGGCCCACCACGAACTCCTTCCCTACCACGCGCTTCCCCGGACCGAAGTCCGTTTCTCCGGCGGCGCGGTCTGCGCCGTTTACCGGCGGCCGCTAACATCCCATGAATATGAGCCCCGAAGCCCCGCGAGATCGCGTCTGGATCGACAAACGGACGCCCACCGCGTTCCGCGCACTGAACGGCGTCGCGAGCGAGGTCAGGGCCGCCGCCGCGGACGTGGGGCTGGATCGCCGGATCATCGAACTGATCAATCTGCGCGTCTCCCAGATCAACGGTTGCGCGTACTGCCTCGACGTGCACTACCGGGCGGCCTTGGCGGCCGGGGCCACCGATCAGGAGATCGCGGTGCTGCCCGGCTGGCGGCGCGGCGGCACGTACCCGCCCTTCGAGCAGGCCGTGCTCGCGATCGCGGAAGTGACGGCGACGCTCCCGGACGAGCACGTCATCGAGCGTGAGTACGCTTTTGCTCGCCGGTATCTGACGGATGACCAGCTGTCCGTCGTCATCTGGGTGGCCACCACGATCGGCGCGTTCAACCGGGTCTCGATTCTCAGCAGGCATCCGGTTCGCGCACGGAAGGAGAAGGGAACCATGACCGAATCGGCTTCGGAGTCCAAGGTCGTCCGCAACGACGAGCGGCATCGCTACGAGGTGTTCTACGGCGGGGAGCTGGCCGGCTTCGCCGACTACGAGGAACGCGACGACGAGACGGTGTTCACGCACACCGAGGTCGACGGCGCGTTCTCCGGGAAGGGCCTCGGCTCGGTCCTGGCCAAGAGCGCGATCGAGGACGTCGTGGAGCGGGGGCGGGTGATCCGGCCGGTGTGCCCGTTCATCAAGGCGTACCTGGACAAGCACCCCGACTACGACAAGCACGTGATCGGCAAGGGCGTCGATCGGTGAGTGACCTGGATCCGCGCCCGGCTGAGACGCTGTGTGAACCCGCGCCCGGCCCCGGCCCGGTCGCGGAGCGTTATCCGGCCCGCGAGGTGCCACTCGGCGGCGTGCGCGGTGTGTACGTCGAACGTGTGCTGCCCCAGCGCGATCTGCCCACCGTCGGCGCGTGGTGTTTTCTCGACCACTTCGGCTCGCCGACGGTCACCAAGACCGGCGCGCCGCCGGACATCGATCCGCATCCGCACATCGGCCTGCAAACGGTGACCTGGCCGTTCGAAGGCCGTATCCGGCACCGCGACTCGGTCGGGTCGGACGTGGAGATCGAACCCGGTCAGCTGAACCTGATGACGTCCGGGCGCGGCATCGCCCATTCCGAGTACGCCGTGCCCGGCGCGCCCGCCGGACACGGCTTGCAGCTGTGGATCGCCCTGCCGGGCCACCGCACCGGCATCGCGCCGCATTTCGAGCAGCATCGTGAACTGCCGGTCGTCGAAGCGCCCGGCCTGCGAGCGATCGTGCTGATCGGGTCGCTGGCCGGGAAGACCTCGCCCGCCATCGCCTACACACCCATCGTCGGCGCCGATGTGCGGCTCGAGCCGGGAGCCGATGTCGCTCTCCCGCTCGACCCTCGTTTCGAGCACGCTGTGCTGGTGATCGAGGGCGAGGTGACCGTCGCGGGCGACGAACTCGCGGCTGGACCGCTGCTGTACCTGGGCACCGGCCGTGACGAACTCCAGCTCACCAGTTCCGGCGGCGCGCACGTCGCGCTGATCGGCGGGGAGCCGTTCGGCAAGGAACTGGTGATGTGGTGGAACTTCGTCGGCCGCAGCCACGAGGACATCGTCGCCGCCCGCGCCGATTGGGAGAATCACGACGTCAGCCGGTTCGCCGACATCGCGGGCCACACCCCGGGGCAGCGCATTCCCGCGCCGCCCCTGCCCGGCCTGCATCTGAAGCCGCGCAAGCGCCGGATCGGCCCGGCCAGGGACTGAACCGCGCCGCGATCTCATCCGGCTCCGCCCGGCGGCCCCGCTGTTGTCAGCACCGCCACCTGTTGAGGATTGCCGCCGCCACCGTCCCGAGCCGGACGGCCGTTCGCGTCCGTAGACGCGCCTGGATCGGCCGCCGATTCCCCCGACACGAGACGGCGCACCCCACGCTTCGGCTCCGCTCACGCGACCGGAGCCGAAGCGTAGGGTCTCAGCCTCGGGCGAGCAGTGCGTCCAGTGCGCGGTAGCTCTCGTTGAGCCCGGACTCCATACCCGACTGGAGCATCCCGTCCCGTTCCTGCGGCGTGTGGAACTGGCTGTCGGTGACCACCTTGGTGCGGCCGTCGCCGAGATCGACGAAGCTGACGCTGTCGATGGCCACGTGGGCGGGCATACCATCCCACTCGAAGGAGTACACGATGCGCTCCCGCGGGGTGATCTCGCGGAAGCGGCCCTCGAAGCCGTGCGTCTCCCCCTCGGCGTGCTCGATGAAACGCCAGTGCCCGCCGGCACGAAACTCCCAGCGCTCGATGTCGAGCCGGTTGCCGCGACCCCACCACTGGGCGAGCTGTTCGATCCTGCTGTAGGCGGCCCACACCCGCTCGCGCGGGGCGTCGAAGACCCGCTCGATGTGGATCGCGCGGTCGGTGTCGGCCGTGATGACAGCGTCGTTCGTGGTTGTGCTCATCGCTCCTGCTCCGTTCGTCCGAGGAATTCGCCGAGACGGTCCAGCCGCGCTTCCACCATCCGCCGGTAGCCCTGCATCCAGGCCACTTCGCGGTCGAAGACGTTCTCGCCGAGGCGGCAGTACCGCACCCGGCCGCGCTTCTCCGTCACCACCATGCCCGCCGCCTCCAGCAACTGGATGTGCTTCTTGATGCCGGTGAGCGTCATCTCGAAGCGCTCCGCCAGTTCGCTGACGGTCGCGGGCCCACTGCCGAGGCGTTCGAGGATGCCACGCCGAGTGGGATCCGCGAGCGCTCCGAAGGAGGCGTCCAAGAAGTCATACTGAACCATCTAGTTCAGTGTTGCGCAGCACGGCGCGGACGTCAAGAGGGAATCGCATCGCCCGGATCCGGCAACTCGACCGACGGTCGGCCGAGAAACCACGACACGGCGGCCGACCCGACGACGCCGGGCCGAAGCCCGCCCCGGCGACCGATTCCCGCTTTACAGGCACTCGCCGGCGAAGTGCGACAGATACTTTCGCCGCCGCAATCGGTGATGAACTGTCGCTCAACCCTTCTGATCGAGCCCGTCGAGCGGTATCTTGTCCGGACGAACCGGACACGGGGCGGGACACGGAAAGAGCACGATGAGGATCATCCAATTCACCGCGACCACTCTGGTTGCGCTGGCGGCCACCGCACTCACCACGAGCGCCGCGCACGCGCAGCCCGCGCCCGCCGACGCGCCGCTCGACCTGCACGGCACGTTCCACCAGGTCGCCTACGAGGTCGCCGCCAGCGAGGATCGCCGTGCTGCGGTGGCGACCCTCCAGGACGGAACGTTCGAGCTGACCCACGACGACCGGGTGGTGACGGTCGCCGATCGCGACGGCCAGATCGTCGCCGCGCTGCCGATGACGCTGCGCATCGGGGACCAGCGCGTGTCCCTGCGGCCCGTACTCGAGGACGCGGGACATCGGCTCACCGTCGCGCCGGTCGCCATGGCCGACGCGCCGCTGCGCGACGTCAGCGCCCAGGAGCGGTTCTACGCCGAGGCCGAGAAGGTCATGCCGACCATCCTGGCGGGCGCGGGGATCGGCGCCGCCATCGGCTTCATCGTCGGATTCCCGCTCGGCCTTTTCGTGATCGACTTCATCACGGTGCCCGTCGCCGCGGTCGCGGGCGCCGCGATCGGCGCGATGGCCGGGTACGTCATCGGCGGTGGACAGCCCGCCGTCGACGCGGCGCTCGAGTACGTCACCGCGCCCTAGTCGAGCCGGTCGACGGGCGTCAACCGCTGCGTGCCGATCACCCGCAGCAGGTCCAGCTTCTCGGCCGCGTCCGTGCCGGGGCGCGGGAGGTAGACCAGCAGGCGCTGGGCGGAGTTGGGCGTGAGCAACGTTTCGCAGACCATGTCGATCAGCCCGACCTGCGGATGCAGGATGCGCTTGATATCCGAAAGCCGCACGGCTACTTCGTGTTCGTTCCAGAGCCGGTCGAACTCGACGCTCGCGGAGCGTAGTCGCGCGACGAACTCGATCACGTCCGAATCGGCCGCCCGGCGCGCGGCCGTGGCACGCAGATCCGCGACGTGATGGCGGCTGAGCCGGTCCCAATCCTCCTCCGGGAAGGTCGCGCGCGCGGACGGGTCGGTGAACCAGCGGTAGGCGTAGTACCGGTCCCAGCCGCGCCGTTCGCCGTGATCGCCGACCAGCAAGGTGTGCATCCGGTTCTGCACGAGCACCTCGCCGAGATCGGTGACGACCGTGGCCGCGGTGTCGTCGAGCTTGGCGAGCAAGTGCATCAGGCCGGGGCCCACGTGCTTGTCGGTCGTCTCGCGGCCCGGCGGGGCGTGGTCGCACAGATGGTAGAGGTGGTCGCGTTCGTCGTTGTCGAAACGCAGGGCGCGCGCGAGCGACGCGAGCACCTGGGTGGACGGACGCGGACCGCGTGACTGCTCGAGCCGGGTGTAGTAGTCGGTCGAGATGCCCGCGAGCAGGGCGACCTCGTCGCGGCGCAGCCCCGGCGTGCGCCGCCGGATGCCGGGCGGCAATCCCACGTCGGCGGGCGTGAGCTGCTCCCGGCGACGGCGCAGGAAGTCGGCGAGTTCGGGGCGGTCCATGGTTTTCACTGTCCCCCGAAACGGCGTGCTCAGCCAGGGATCGCCGCTCCCCCGATAAACGATCTCTCCCGCGGTGGTCCCGCACGGTTCAGGCTGGTCCCATGACGACAACGAAGATCGACGAAGTGCGGCTGGGAGCCACCGGTCCGACCGTCAGCCGGATCGGCCTCGGCGCTATGAGCATGTCCGGCGCGTACGGCACGACCGACGACGCCGAATCGACCGCGACCATCCATGCGGCGCTGGACTCCGGCGTCAACCTCATCGACACCGGCGATTTCTACGGCGCGGGCCACAACGAGATGCTGATCGGCAAGGCCATCGCCGAACGTCCTCGCGAGGACGTGGTGCTGAGCGTGAAGTTCGGCGCGCTGCGCGGCCCTGACGGCGGTTTCGTCGGCATGGACAACCGTCCCGCCGCACTGCGCAATTTCCTGGCCTACAGCCTCCAGCGGCTCGGCGTCGACCACATCGACATCTACCGACCCGCCCGGCTGGATCCGGACGTGCCGATCGAGGACACCGTCGGCGCCATCGGCGAGCTGATCGAAGCCGGATACGTCCGCCATGTCGGCCTGTCCGAGGTCGGCCCGGAAACCATCCGGCGCGCGGCGGCCGTGCATCCCATCGTGGACCTGCAGATCGAGTATTCGCTGATCTCGCGGGGCATCGAGGAGCGCATCCTGCCCGTCTGCCGCGAGCTCGGCATCGGCGTCACGGCCTACGGCGTGCTCTCACGCGGTCTGCTCAGCGATGCGATCCAGCCCGGCGCCACCTTCGACCCGACCGATTTCCGCGCGCACAGCCCACGCTTCCAGGGCGAGAACCTGGACCGGAATCTGGAGCTGGTCCGCGCGCTGAACGAGATCGCGGCGCGCAAGGACGCCTCGGTGGCGCAACTGGCCATCGCCTGGGCACTGACCCGCGGCGCGGACATCGTGCCGCTCATCGGCACCCGCCGACGCGGACGCTGGGCGGAAGCTGTTCGCGCCCTTGATCTTTCGCTAACCGACGAGGAGCTGCCCACCATCGAGTCGGCCGTGCCCGCAGACCGAGTCGCGGGGGAACGCTACGCCACGGCACAGATGGCGATGCTCGACAGCGAGCGGTGAGGTCACGTCCGGCGCGGACGCAGCACGGCCGTGAACACCGCTGCGGCCACGGTCTTTCCGGTGGCGTCGGCGATATCCACCGGAACTTCGAGTTCGAGCGGCACTTTCGCCTCGATGTCCGCACGCATCTTCGCCAGCGTCTCGCCGGAGAACGCGGAAGTAGCTCGGAACGGCCCCGCTTCCCCTTTCGCCCGGGCTTTGTACTCGATGCGCCCGTCCTTGGCGACGATGAACGTATCCCCCATCAGGTCCACGATTCCCGACACCGACGCGCCCATCGCGGCGGTCTCCGCCATCCCGAACAACACGGCGGCGTGCAGATCCCCGTTGTGGTTCAGGTGTTCCGCCCGCGGCACGATCGACACCACATTGCGCCCCGCCGCGAACTCCTCCCATTCCACCCCCGCGTACTGGATGAACCCCAGCTTCCGGAACCCGGCCACCACCAGATCCGCCAACGCCACGCCGTCCACCGCCACCTCCAGGAGCAGAACTGAAACCTGTTCCACTTTTACTGGCTTCCCCACCGGTTGTCCACCGCGCGCGAAACGAATCCGGCCCCCGCTCCAGAACGGAGCGGGGGCCGGATGCTTACGGCTGACGGATCAGCGGTAGTCGCTGAAGCCGTAGTCGTCGAGCGGAACCGCGGCGCCGGTGGTCTGACCGAAGCTGTCCGGGCTGTAGTAGGTGTCGTCGTAGGACGGCACCGCGTACGCGGCGGCACGGGCTTCCTCGGTCGGCTGCACCTGGATGTTGCGGTAGCGGTTGATACCGGTACCGGCCGGGATCAGCTTGCCGATGATCACGTTCTCCTTGAGGCCGATGAGCTTGTCGGAGCGGCAGTTGATCGCCGCGTCCGTCAGGACTCGAGTGGTCTCCTGGAAGGACGCCGCCGACAGCCACGAGTCGGTGGCCAGCGACGCCTTGGTGATACCCATCAGCACCGGGCGACCCGCCGCGGGCTCGGCGCCCTCGGCGACAACGCGACGGTTCGCGGCCTCGAACTCGGCGCGCTCGGTGAGCGAGCCGGGCAGGAACTCCGTGGCGCCCGAGTCGATGATCGTCACGCGACGCAGCATCTGGCGCACGATGACCTCGATGTGCTTGTCGTGGATCGACACACCCTGCGAGCGGTAGACCTCCTGGACCTCGTGGACCAGATGGACCTGAACCTGCCGGGGACCCATGATGCGCAGCACCTCGTGCGGATCCGCCGCGCCTTCCAGCAGCTGCTGGCCGACCTCGACGTGGTCACCGTCGGAGAGCAGACGCTCGGTGCCGTCGTCGTGCTTGAACACACGCAGACGCTGCCGCTTCGAGAGCTTGTCGTAGACAACCTCTTCGCCACCGTCATCCGGGATGATGGTGATCTTGTAGAAGCGATCGTCGTCCTCCAGCCGCACGCGACCGGAGACCTCCGCGATGGGCGCCTTGCCCTTCGGCACGCGCGCCTCGAACAGCTCCTGCACACGAGGCAGACCGCCGGTGATGTCGTCACCCGCGACACCACCCTGGTGGAAGGTACGCATGGTCAGCTGGGTACCGGGCTCACCGATGGACTGCGCGGCGACGATACCGACGGCCTCACCGATGTCGACCAGCTTGCCGGTCGCCATCGAGCGGCCGTAGCAGGTCGCGCACACGCCGGTGCCGGTGGTGCAGGTCAGCACGGAGCGGACCTTCACCTCGGTGATACCCGCCTCGAGCAGCGCCTCCAGCGCCGGGTCGCCGAGGTCGGCGCCCTTGCCCACGATGACGTTGCCCTGCGCGTCGAGCGCGTCGGACGCGAGCGTGCGCGCATAGGTGGAGGTCTCCACGTGCGCGTCGCGGATGATCGAGCCGTCGAGCTGCTTCTCCGCGATCGGCACCACGATGCCGCGCTCGGTGCCACAGTCGTGCTCGCGCACGATGACGTCCTGCGAGACGTCCACCAGACGACGGGTCAGGTAACCCGAGTCGGCGGTGCGAAGCGCGGTGTCGGCCAGACCCTTACGAGCGCCGTGGGTGTTGATGAAGTACTCCAGAACCGTCAGGCCCTCACGGAAGGAGGACTTGATCGGCCGCGGGATGAACTCACCCTTCGGGTTCGTCACCAGGCCCTTCATACCGGCGAGGGTACGGGTCTGGGTGAAGTTACCCGTGGCGCCCGAGTCGACGATCGTGATGATCGGGTTGTCGGCCGGGTAGTGCGCGCGCAGCGCCTTACCGACCTCCTCGGTCGCCTCCTGCCAGATCTTGACCAGGGCGTTGTTGCGCTCCTGGTGATCGAGCGCACCACGCTGGTACTTCTTCTCGATCTGATCCGACTGCGCCTCGTAGCGCTCCATGATCTCGGCCTTCTCCGGCGGCACGAGCACGTCGGACATGGAGACCGTCACGCCGGAACGCGTGGCCCAGTAGAAGCCCGCGTCCTTGAGCTTGTCGACGGTCTGCGCGACCACGATCATCGGGTAACGCTCGGCGAGATCGTTGATGATCGTCGCCTGGCGCTTCTTGGGCATCTGCTCGTTGATGAACGCGTAGTCCACCGGCAGCAGCTCGTTGAACAGCACCCGGCCCAGCGTGGACTCGATGGTCCACGCGTCGCCGCGGCGCCAGCCCTCCGGGAACAGCTCGGCCTCGATCTCCTTCGGCGGACGCTGGTCGGTCAACCGGACCTTGATCAGCGAACGCACGGTGAGCTCACCACGGTCCACCGCCATCTGCGCCTCGGCGGGCGAGGAGTACACGCCCTGCTCCGGACCGTCCTGAGTGGCCGGCTGGTAGGAACCCTTCGCGCCCTCTTCCAGACGGGTCAGGTAGTACAGGCCGGTCACCATGTCCAGACGCGGCATGGCCAGCGGGCGGCCCGAGGCGGGCGACAGGATGTTGTTCGACGACAGCATCAGCACGCGAGCCTCGGCCTGCGCCTCCGCCGACAGCGGCAGGTGCACGGCCATCTGGTCACCGTCGAAGTCGGCGTTGAACGCTTCACAGACCAGCGGGTGCAGCTGGATGGCCTTGCCTTCCACCAGCTGCGGCTCGAAGGCCTGGATACCGAGACGGTGCAGGGTGGGCGCGCGGTTGAGCAGCACGGGGTGTTCGGCGATGACCTCTTCGAGGACGTCCCACACCTGCGGCCGCTGCCGCTCCACCATCCGCTTGGCCGACTTGATGTTCTGCGCGTGGTTCAGGTCGACCAGGCGCTTCATCACGAACGGCTTGAACAGCTC
Source organism: Nocardia sp. NPDC047038 (assembly GCF_040644075.1). Lineage (NCBI taxonomy): Bacteria > Bacillati > Actinomycetota > Actinomycetes > Mycobacteriales > Nocardiaceae > Nocardia > Nocardia sp. NPDC047038. Next base: position 91,500 of record NZ_JBEYVQ010000021.1, read on the forward strand.
CAGCGCCATCAGCTTGGGCAGACCGCACTGGTGCAGCTTCAGCTGCGGACCGACGACGATGACCGAACGGCCCGAGTAGTCGACGCGCTTACCGAGCAGGTTCTGACGGAAGCGGCCCTGCTTGCCCTTGAGCAGATCGGACAGCGACTTGAGCGGACGGTTGCCCGGTCCGGTGACCGGACGGCCGCGGCGGCCGTTGTCGAACAGGGCGTCGACCGACTCCTGCAGCATCCGCTTCTCGTTGTTGACGATGATCTCGGGCGCGCCGAGGTCGATCAGTCGCTTGAGGCGGTTGTTGCGGTTGATCACGCGACGGTACAGGTCGTTCAGGTCGGAGGTGGCGAAGCGGCCACCGTCGAGCTGAACCATCGGGCGCAGCTCCGGCGGGATCACCGGAACGGCGTCGAGCACCATGCCCATCGGCGAGTTGCCGTTGGCCTGGAACGCCGCGACGACCTTGAGCCGCTTGAGCGCGCGCAGCTTCTTCTGGCCCTTGCCGGTGCGGATGGTCTCGCGCAGCGACTCGGCCTCGGCCTCGATGTCGAAGCTCTCCATCAGCTTCTGGATGGACTCCGCGCCCATCGCGCCGGTGAAGTACTCGCCGTAGCGGTCGACCAGCTCGCGGTAGAGCACCTCGTCGACGATGAGCTGCTTGGGCGCCAGCTTGGTGAAGGTGTTCCAGATCTCCTCCAGCCGGTCCAGCTCACGCTGGGCACGGTCGCGGAGCTGGCGCATCTCACGCTCGCCGCCGTCCTTGACCTTGCGGCGGACGTCGGACTTGGCGCCTTCGGCCTCCAGCTCGGCCAGGTCGGCCTCGAGCTTCTGAGCGCGGGCCTCGAGGTCGGCGTCGCGCTGGTCGGCGACCGCCTTCTTCTCGACCTCCATCTCGGCCTCGAGCGTGGACAGCTCGTTGTGCCGCAGCTCCTCGTCGACCGCCACGATGACGTAGGCGGCGAAGTAGATGATCTTTTCCAGATCCTTCGGCGCCAGGTCGAGCAGGTAGCCCAGGCGCGAGGGCACGCCCTTGAAGTACCAGATGTGGGTGACCGGAGCGGCCAGCTCGATGTGGCCCATGCGCTCGCGGCGCACCTTGGCGCGAGTCACCTCGACGCCACAGCGCTCACAGATGATGCCCTTGAAGCGGACGCGCTTGTACTTGCCGCAGTAGCACTCCCAGTCCCGGGTGGGACCGAAGATCTTCTCGCAGAACAGGCCGTCCTTCTCCGGCTTGAGCGTGCGGTAGTTGATGGTCTCCGGCTTCTTCACCTCGCCGTAGGACCACTGACGGATGTCTTCGGCGGTGGCCAGGCCGATCCGGAGTTCATCGAAGAAGTTGACGTCTAGCACGTAACTTCCTTTCCCCTGTGCGGGTCGAATTCGAGCAAAAGTTCACTAGTTGGGTAATCCGTTGCGGGTGGCCGGATGCCGTGACGGCATCCGGCCGACCGCCTAGTTCGCCAGATCGTCGACGGTGGCGGCTTCGTTCCTCGACAAGTTGATGCCGAGGTTTGCCGCGGCGCGCTCCAGGTCCTCGTCCTCGCCTTCGCGCAGCTCGATCGCGGCGCCGTCGGACGACAGCACTTCGACGTTGAGGCACAGCGACTGGAGTTCCTTGAGCAGGACCTTGAACGATTCCGGAATGCCCGGCTCCGGGATGTTCTCGCCCT
>NZ_JBEYVQ010000022.1:0-8836 GCF_040644075.1 Nocardia sp. NPDC047038
GAGCGACCGACCCAGGCCGTCACCCCGGCTCCCGCCGAGTCCCTTCCACGAACCCCGTAACAAGATCCGCGCAAAGGATGGTGCCCTAGTGACCGACCACCGCGCCGCCATCGCACCGGCCCGCGACAAGGCCTGCAACGACACCGGCCGCTGACACCCGGCGAACCGGAAGCAGCGGCCTGATGCTGAGGCGCTTATCGGGGAACCGCCCGGGACGCGGTGACGCGCGGTCCCCTCGAGCCACAGGCCCGGGCAGGGCCGGCGGTGAAGAACTTCGGGCGGCCCGGTAGCGGCGGCCGACGGTCTATGACATCGGCCCGAACAGTTGCCCACCGGCCCGATCCAGCCCTACGTCGGCCGTTGGCCCGGACCGGCCTGAGACCGCGCACCCGGCAGCCCCAGAAATTCTCTGGAGGCTGCCAGGTGTCCGCCTCGATGACCTGGTCAGCATCACTCGGAATCGTCGGTCAAACGGTCAGCCGCAGACTCCATCCATAACCGGGGCTTTCATCCGTATGGGGTGATCCCTGCGCCTGGGAGGTGCTCATAGCCTGTGGTTGAGCGCCGCGTAAAGGTGGGAGCCACTGTGCGGATCTGCCGTGTCGCGCTGACCCGTTCGACCGGCTCAGCGCGACACGGCTCGGGAGTCTCGGTGATCTGGCCGGGTTGGTGTCGTCGATGGCAATCGAATCGCTAATCGAGAAACCCCCTCCAGCTGGTGAGTCAGGTGGATGAATTTTTCCGCGACCTAGCGCGTCACCTCAGGGACGACTGGGGTCGGATCGTGGGGTGATACCGGCAGCTCGGCGTGGCTCGAGTGTGCCTGTACGAGTTCGCACCACCACTTCCTTGCGTGACGAACACACAACCGAAGGAGGAAGCTATGACCAAAGCAACCGAAAATCTCAAGGTCGAGCAGCATCCTATGTCCGCCGCGTCGAAGGCGACCGAACGTGCCTCGATCGGCTGGTACAAGCTGCACAACGACGCGGACAGCCCCGTCGCCGCCGTGATAGCAAACGGCCGAGACGGAGGCCGCCTGAGGGTGCTCGTGATTCCGCCCGATGGCACCAGTGACCAGTTCGATGACGGTACCCACGCATTCTTCTTGTGGGCTACCGGGGCGGCGGAGGTGTACGACTGCACCAACGGCACAGTCTGGGCCCACTTCCACGGGGATTTGCGGGGGAACCAGGTCAACAACGTGAGTTCGTTCCAGTAGGCGTGGTCCAGGGTCCCGGACCGACCGGGACCCTGGTACGGCTGATCGTTCAGCGGGCACCCGCGGGCGTATCCACGGCCCGTGGGGTCCACGTCCGCCCGGACCCGGCGGTAAGACGCCACCGCAGATAGTTTGCCCAGTCGGTACCACCTGCCGGGTGTTCCCAGACCCCTAGGTCCGTCACGACGCTGGGGTGTTGAGAAACGGATCGATTCTCAACACCTCTGCCGTATGACTACGAGGCCCGCTGCTACAACGGTTGTCCGTGCTCGTTCGGGACTGCTGCACGGACAGGAGACACCGTGGCTGGCGGCGATCAGGCGTTGGACTGGCGAACTACAGCCGAGTGATGTCGAGGTGCCACGTCACCTGGTAGTCCCAGCTCGACACTGCCGACCGATCGGTGACATGCCATGTTTTGATGCCCGGCTCGGCAGTGGCGAGCGGGATGTCGACGGCCAGTTGCCCCAGCCGGTCGTCCGATTCCCCGGGCTCCAAGATCCGGCTGGGAATGGCGGCGGTGGCGGTCGCGATCTTTTCCGCGAGGCGGGGTGTCGTCAAGGGTTTGATCGTGGTCTGGATCCCGAACACGGCGTCGTTGTATCGGTCTCGCCAGTCCATGGGCAGGTCCTGATCGAATGCGTTGAGACCGATACTCAAAGTCGCCGAGTCGTCGACGGTATCCCGGAAGAACACCGCGTGATCCGTCGGGAAGCTCAGTGTCTGCCCGGCAGCGATGCGCATCGGGATGGTGAGGGCAACTCCAATGGCGCCGTTTGCCACGGCACCTCCACACACATAGAACTGGTCACCGCCAACGATGTCGTCGGTGTGCTTGCAGGACACGCTGTGCAGGCTTGCCGTTAGCTGGGCTTTCGTCATCGTCTTCCCTCTCAGGTGGGTTGAGCGTGTCGAATCCCTGACCAGACAAGCTGCCAACCACCCCCAACGGTCGGCTCACCCGTTCCGGATGAAATCTCCGATGCCCGCCGCAGGCCGCCATTTCAGCGACGCTGCATACTCCGAATGCTCACCCAGAGCACCGACGCTGTGTAGGCGGGCGCGGCCGGTCCGGTCGCCGGTGCGAGCTGAAGGCGGCGCGCGGCCGTGGTCCGCGCTGACGAAACCATTGTTGAACAAACGATCGGTTCTCGACATCCGGAGCTTTCATCCGTATGGGGTGATCCCTGCGCCTGGGAGGTGCTCATAGCCTGTGGTTGAGCGCCGCTAGAGGTGGGAGCCACTGTGCGGGTCTGCCGTGCGCTGACCCATTCGACCGGCTCAGCCGACACAGCCCGACATTCCGCGTGATCTGGCCGGGTTCGTGTCATGCATTGCTTACAGGCCCAGCACACGATTTGTTGGAGGGGCAATGACCAGAACCGATCCACAGAACTTCACTACCCTGCTCGACAGCATCGCCCAGCGCCGCAGCGGCGGCGATGGCGCAGTTTCGGCGCAGTCCTCCACTCACATCCCCGCCCCTGAGGCCAGGGCGGCCGGTATTCCGCAGGAGGTCAAAGACGCCCTCCAACCTGCCGAAACGGGCATGCTGGACCAGTTCAGGGACACCGCGTCCAACACGGATTCGGGCGTTCAGCGCGTCCGCGCCGGTGCCATGTCCGCCCAACAGTTTCAGGAACTGATCGACCAACTGGCGAACAGCGCCATAAACCAGTTCCAGCAGCGGCAGGACTCGACCAAGGAAAAACTCAAAGACCTCGGCCACCAGCACCCCGACTGGATGCAGACGATCCTCTCCGTATTCAACACGGTCACCGACCTCCTGATGGACGTGCTGGACCGGGAAGTCGACTTCCTCCAATCGCTGCCCTCGAACTTCGACCAGCAGGCGAGTCGGGTGTTTCAAACCTTGGGCGACCTTGAGAATCGCCTCATCGACCGGTGGGGCCAAATCCTGGGGTGACCGACGACGGCGGAACCTATGCCCGGCCTACCGCAGTAGCCGCGAGAACCCGGTAGCCGGAACAAGCATCGCAACACCCAAGACGGTCCCGGAGCACGCCGGGACCGTCGGGCGTACTGGAGCATGTGATGGGTAGGACGTCCATCGCTGCGCACAGGTGTTGAGAATCGTTCGGTTCTCGCACACCCCCGCGCCATCGGGCGGTGTCGTCCGGAAGCCCAGCTCGACCGGGCCGGGCATGCGTCGACAAAACGCGTCGAAAACAGCGGGCGTCCAAGAACTCGGGAAGTTCTTGAGTACATGCTCTCCGGCGACACCCTTGTCGTGCTGTCCCTGGACTACCCACACAATGCCCGAACGTTGTGCCGAAGCAATCGAATCGTCGGGCCGCGTAGTAGTTCAGAGAACCACAAGCACCTTCCGCGGCGGTGTGATCATCCGAGTGGTCTCGTATTGGTTGCCCTTCATTGTGGCCTACCCGGTCCTGGCGATCGACGCGGCCGCAGCCGCCGGTTCCCGTGTCGCCCAACACACTCTCTGCGCTCCGTCTCCGGTCAATTGCACACGAGTCGTGCGCGACCGATGTGGCTCGCGCCCACGGACGCTGATCTCATAGGTGACTGCGCGCAGTCGTCCTCGACCTCGGCCGAGGCCTGTGTAGTCGGCCAGGTCGCTCCGTATTTCTAGGTCGGGTCGTGTCCAGTTTGTGCTCGTCACGATGAGCACAGCGTCATGGCTACGAACTCGGGCCAGCAGCGCCCGCATCCGGCTCGGCGATGCACCGCCAGGAGCATCGAAAACGATCATCGGCACACCGTCCAGCAGAACTGCGGCCACCTCCAATGGGTCGGGCCCAGGGGCAGCGATATGGGCCACGCGGCTGAGGTCACCACCCATCTCGGCCACTGCGAGCAGCCCCAACGAGGGCAAGCCCACCACGGCCGTCCACTCCCCCGCCGCAGTCGCCGCCGCCAACATCCCCAGCAACGGACCCTTACACCCGAGACAGGCGACGACGGCGCCGCGCGGTAGGCCACCCTCTGGCAGTGCATCACCGAGCCCACCCGCAATCGGCAATACTCTGCTGGAGTCGACGGCCGCCCTCAACGGCGGCTCTGTCGCACCGACGCGCCCGTCGATCGCCGCCATACGAGCACGAAGGGCCGACAATTTCTCCGCCTTCGACAGCCCAACCAGCGACTGATCAGCGATGCGCCCGGCACGGGGCGGTTCATCGCTCACAACAGACAAGGCATCATCGAACATTTGTGCGAATGATGACATATCTCGACTTCGTTGTCGACAAGACCCGCCAATCGATAGCCAGGAATAAGCTGATCTCATGGTCGGACCATTGGCTCCGATGCTGGCCGTCGCAGGGCAGCCTCCGGATGTCCCCGGAGTCTGGTCGATAGAGATGAAGTGGGACGGTATGCGCGCCATCGCACAGACCGGCCGGCGCTGCCGATTGTCCAGCCGTACCGGTCGCGACGTCACCGCGGTGTTTCCCGAGGTTACTAGCGCCCTCGATGTGCTGACCGAAGGACGCGAGTTGATCATTGACGGAGAGATCGTAGCGCCCGACCTCGCTTCGGGAGCGCCTCAGTTCGGGCGTCTCCAGCGGCGGATACATGTACAGAAGCCTTCGGCGGTGTTGATGCGTGCCATACCTACCCAGTACTTCGCATTCGATTTGCTGGGTGCCGATGGTCAGTTGATCACAGGCCTGCCCTATTCCCAGCGCCGCCGCCGCTTGGCCGACGTGGCGCTGTCCTCGGCGTCGGTGCAGACCCCACCGTCGTGGCCGGATGTCGATGCGGCAACGATGCTGGATCTAGCGCGGGAATATCAACTGGAAGGCATCGTCAGCAAACTGGCGGCCTCCCCCTATCGGCCGGCAGTCCGGTCTCCGACGTGGGTGAAGACTCCGCTGCGCCAAGCCGCCGACGTCATCGTTGCCGGTTGGGTCCCAGGCCGTGGCCGTTTCAGCACGCTCTTCGGCTCCCTCGTTCTGGCTGCCTACGACGGCCAGGGCCGATTGGTACACATCGGCAATGTCGGCACGGGCTGGACGATGCGCGCCCGCCGAACCCTACAGGCCCAGCTGAACGAGCTTGCCCGCGACACCGACCCTTTCGACCTACCTCCACAGGGGTGGCTGACCCGGTACGCGCGTTGGGTCGAACCCCAGATTGTCGGCTTGGTTGAGTATCGAGAAGTCACAGCCGAGGGGTTGCGCCACCCGAGCTGGCGCGGGGTAAGGCCGGACAAATCTCTCCATCAAGTAAAAGTGCCGAAATAGCATCGCGCAGCAAAGCGAAATCCGGTGTAACGACCGCGGCGCGTTCGGCGTTGCACATCGTCCCGGGCGCGGTTCCCACGTTGAGGAGTAGCCCAACATTGACGATTCCAGTCCGGTGACCGGCAGTGCGCCATTATCGAAATATGTCTCTTCACATCTACACGCCGGTGACTTGTATTCAAGGCGAGCCCTGAGTCCCCGAGCAACAGACCATGCGGTCGACGTATCTCGTGCCGTACGAACCTGTGTTCCTTGCGCCCGGTTCCGCCGCGCCCTTCGACTTCCTGCAAGTCCGGCGCCCGACACGATATCGATATAATCTGGGAAAAGCGGGCAACCGCGTTCGCGCCCGGGGTGAGGTGGTGGTGCCGATTCGCTCACCACCACCTCACGATCACCCAAGTCTATCGGGCACACCCAGCGCCGGAACGGACCGGCACCAGCTCACGCCGTCACCTGATACGGTGCATGGCTGGCCCCATGGGCGAGGTGGTACGCCCCGGCCGGTCGAACCATGGCAGCCAGTTCTCGTGGCTGCTCAGCAGGTGCGACTTGCCGTCTGTCGTCACCCCGATGACCCAGATCGATTCCGGGTGCCATCCGTCGTCGGTGGTCACCATTCGCATGTACATGCGATGCTCAGAATCGACGCCCAGACCGTTCACGTGGAACCGGTAGCGGTCTGTCCGCCCCCGCTCCCGCTCATTGCCTGCTACGTCGGGGAAGTCCAGCTGCACGGATCCCAGCTCGGAACCAGGAACCACGATGTGGAGCTGGAACTCGGCCTCGGTGTTCGCGTCCTCCTCGTCACGGGTCGTGTGGATGACATACACGGTCCTCAAGATCGCCATCAGGGCCACCTTTCTTCGTCGGACAGGTCGAAACCTTCCTTCTCGGTTTCGGCCTTCGGCTTTCGCCTACTTAAAAGAGATCATGGCGATATTCCGTTGTGTCCTTTCCGGACAAGATTCCGGACATGACTTCGCGAGGGCGAACCTCGACTCGGTCGGATCGCGGGATGGCCAGGGTCCTTGATTGCGCACGGATACGAAGTCATCAGTGACCGGCACCGGTCGGCGATGGACTTGATGCCAACCCGCGCCGTGCAGTGGCAACGGATGGGCAAATACCGTGGGAGGATTAGATACGGAGGGCGCTCGGGGTCCCCATCGACGCGGCAATGACCAACAACGCTGTCTGGCCCGTCAGCAGTTGCGACGCCTAGTTCCATACGACATGCATAACGTGCGGCCGAAGGTATGGATTGCTCAAGGAAATCCCTATGGCAGACGCATCAGCTCATACAGACCTGGTAGAGGCCCTGCTGGCCCTACATAAGGCTGTCGGATCTCCGACGCCCGCGGAGGTACATTTCCGGATCAAGACGACGGGTATCGCCAGAAACACCGTGCATGAACTGATCAAGGGAAAGGTGAAGAAGCCCAACTGGAAGACGGTGGAAGCGTTCCTCCCGGCATGCTGGCACTTCGCCAACAGGCGAGGGGTCCAGCTACCTCCGGAGTGGAAAGATCTTGAATGGTGGAAGCAGTTGCATAAGGCTCAGCCACCAGCGGCTCAACCACCCTCGGACTTGCTCCCCGATTCGACGTTGGACTCCTATTGGGATACGCGAGCGCGCGGTGTCGAAACTGCTCACATCCCCGGCATGTATTTCACCGGCCGTCGACGCGCGCTGACCGAACTCGTGGAATGGCTCGTCGCGAACCCGCACCCGGCCGACACCCTGCGCGTGGTCACTGGCGGACCTGGATCAGGAAAATCCAGCGTCTTGGCCCGGTTGGTGACACGGTCTGACCCGGGCTTCAGGAGTAGCCACCCTCTCACGGCCGACGACCCGCTGTTTGTGCTGCCGGAAGGTGCGGTCGACGCTGCTGTGGACGCCCGGGGACTCGACAGCTCCCAAGTACTGCAGGCTCTCGCTACAGGTCTGGGCTCCCGCGCCACGGATGTCGACGCACTCCTGGACACGCTGGCCTGCCAGAGTGGGCCGATCACGGTTGTCGTCGATGGTCTCGACGAATCGACCGAACCGAGGCGGGCTGCTGGCCTGCTGCGTCGTCTGGCCTGCGATGCTGCCGATTTCGGGGTGCGGCTGCTGGTCGGAACCAGGGCTGGTCACCAGCGCGGGCTGCTGCTAGCGCTCGGTGTCGCCGCGGTCCGCACCGCAATCGATCTCGACTTCGCCGCCTACCTCGACAGGGCAGACCTGGCGCAGTATGTGCGGCGACGGTTGCTGTTCGAGGGTGCGCCGCCCGAGGCAACCTCGGTGTGCGATACCCCCTACCGGGGTAAGGCCGAGCTCGCGGATCGGGTCGCCGCCCGGGTCGCAGACCGCGCGTATCCGTCCTTTCTGATCGCTGCCCTCACCGCTGTGGGTCTCGTTCGCAGCGGCACCGTCGCCGACGTCGATCAGGACGGCTGGGACCGATTCCCTGCCACGGTCGCCGACGCCATGCGGACTTATCTGGACAGATTCTCGGCCGCGGACGCAGACCGGGTCGAGGATCTGCTTCGGCCGTTGGCCTACGTTCACGGCGAGGGCCTGCCGGTCGATGAGCTGTGGGCTCGTCTGGCCTCTCGGCTGGGCAAACCCGGCCGCACCTATCGAGTCGAGGACATCTGCTGGTTGCTCGCCGCCGCCGACTACCTTCTCGAAGCCGCCTACCCGGACAGTGCCGGTGGAGCCGAGCCGGTCTATCGGCTGTATCACCAAGCTCTCGCCGAGCATGTACGCGATCAAGATCGTGCGCGCGGCGTACCGGCGGAGGAGATGGTCTATCAATTGCTCCTCGAATCCGTGCCGCACCGGTTGCAGCAAGATCTCGACTGGAAACAGGCCCATCCCTACATCCGAGACCACCTTGCAGACCACGCTGCTGCTACCGGGCATCTCGACGAGCTGGTAGACGATCCAGGATTCCTGCTGATGGCGAACCCGTCGACCCTGACCGCCCGCCTACAGCAGGCTCCATGGATCACCACTTCCGGCGCGCGCACATATCACGCCGCGGCTCACCTCCTCGCCGAGCCTGCCGATCGTTTGTTTCAGTTGCAACTGCACGCGGCACGGCTGCGGGAAACCACCTTCGAGCGCCGACTCGCCGCCTTTCCGGTCGAAGCGTCCCCACGGCTGGCCTGGACAAGCGAGCCGCGCCACACCCCTCACTACACACTCGCCCGGTACAGCTCTCCCATCGCGGCTGTGGCGATCGCAGCATTAGATGGCTATCCCCTCGTAGTGTGCGCCGGTAAGGACTGCCGACTGCATGTGTGGGACCTGACTGCTGGTGCCCTGGTCGGTGACCCGTTGACCGGCCATACAGGACCGATCAGAGCGGTCGTTGCCGCGGACGTCGGCGGTCGG
>NZ_JBEYVQ010000022.1:8932-91599 GCF_040644075.1 Nocardia sp. NPDC047038
ACGGCCCGTGGTGGTGAGCGGAAGCGACGATATGACCCTGCGAGTGTGGGACCTCGCCACGGGAGCCCCGGTCGGTGACCCGTTGACCGGCCATACAGGACCGGTCAAAGCGGTCGTTGCCGCGGACGTCGGCGGTCGGCCCGTGGTGGTGAGCGGAAGCGACGATATGACCCTGCGAGTGTGGGACCTCGCCACGGGAGCCCCGGTCGGTGACCCGTTGACCGGCCATACCGGCGGTATTTCCGCAGTGGCGGCCGCTACCGTAGGCAATCGCACGGCGGTATGCAGTGGAAGTTACGACGGCACAGTGCGAGTCTGGGACTCCGGTACCGGTACCGCCATCGGCGCACCGTCGCCGCGTCACGCGGGCGGTGTCTCCGCAGTGGTGGTCGCTGCCATAGGCGGTCACTGTGCGGTTTTCAGTGGGGGTTCCGACGGCACGATACGAATATGGGACCCTGCCACCGGTAGGGCGATGGGGGAGCCATTGACCGGCCACAGCAATCGAGTTTCGGCAGTAGCTGTCGCCGCCGAGGGCGACCGCGCAGCAGTGATCAGCGGGGGTTGGGACGGCACAGTGCGAGTCTGGGACCCCGCCCCCGCCTACCTTCCTCGCGGCCCGCGCAGTGGCCATTCCGGTGCGGTCAGGGCCGTCGCCGTCGGGATACTGGAGGGCCTGCCCATGCTGGTCAGCGGCGACGACAAGGGCGTCGTTCAGGTGTGTGACCTCGCGACCGGCAACCCAGTCGGTGCCTCGTTCATCGGCCACACCTGTCCGGTGCGGGCGCTCGCGGTGGGAATGTTGGAAGGCCCGCACCGCACCGCAGTGATCAGCGGCGACGACCAGGGCGTCGTTCGGGTCATCGACCTGGCGACCGGCAGCCCAGTTGGTGCTCCGTTCACCGTAGGCAATCCACCGGTCAGAGCGGTCGCTATCGCAGTCAGTAACGGCCGCCCGACGGCGATCACTGGCAACGACAAAGGCGAGTTCGAAATGTGCGATCTGGCGACTGGATATCAGTTGGAAATCGACGGCACCATTCCGTTCCCGAATATCTTTGTCGGGGCGGTGGCCATCGGTGAACATGCCGGTCGGCCGATCGCGGTGACCAGCGACCACAACGGGGTGGTTCGAGTGCGGGATCCGGTTACCGGCGCCCGAGTCGGCGCTCCACCAGCTGGCGGCACCAGATCAATGACAGCGGTCACTGTCGGGATGGTCGAGGGCCGCTCCGCGGTGATCGGCGGCGATGACGAAGGTGTCGTGAGGATATGGGACCTGGCTACCGGTGTCGCTGCCAGCAATCCGCTCGTGGGCCACACCGACGAAATCCGAGCAGTATCAGTCGGTGCACTCAACGGCCACTCGGTCGTAGTCAGCGGGAGCCGCGATTGCACAGTTCGAGTGTGGGATGCAGCGACCGGCGAATGTCGGCAAGTTATCCGGCTCGGCGTGACCATCTCATCAGTGACAAAGCCTCTGAACAATCTGGTAGCTATCGGCCATAGCTCCGGAGTGACTACCCTCCGCTTCTGACACCCTGCTGGCTGCAATAAGCACTCTGAACTTGCTCCGGTATTCCGGACACCGATGGTGCGGCGAGATACTCGCCTTCAAAAGGAGTCTGGATACACCTGAGCCGTCGGCGTCAGCCCTTTCGAATCCGTGCCTCAGCGGCGTGAGCTCCGCGCTGCGCCGTGGGTTCGCACCTCTCGAATATCGCACGTTCGAATATTGCGTAGCCGCCACTCACCGTCCCGGTAAACGTCCCGCCAAGTTGGCGCCACGACAGGAGCCACCAGCGCCGGTTGCCGCTTGCACCGCACGCCGTTGTGCAACGGCCGGGCACTTTCGACATCCTCCGAACCCACGCCACGCCGCATCGGCGCCCCACCGCCTCGCGCTGAGGTAGATCCGCTCGGCAGTCGTGGCGCGCAGTGCGCGCCTGTCGGCGACTCCTGACAGCGGTAGCACATTGCCCGTCGACCGCCACGCATGGGCGCGCAGCGTGCCCGCTGGCCTCAATTCCGACCTGAGGCGCGGCGCAGGCGACGCGGCCTTGAGCTGGCTTCTACACGCTGCCCGGACGTCGTCCTGCAACTCCCGCAGCGGACGCCCGCCTCGTATGATGTGCAACATGAGCGAGCAGGCGGTCGCAAACTGGGACAAGCAGGTGGAGCAGTGGCGCCGCGACAACGGAGCGCCAACACCTGACCAGATCACCGAAGCCGAGGCTCTGGTGGACGCATTCATGAAGCGTCAGGCCCGCCGCGAAGCCCGCCACGCGGCGTGACCTACGCCGCCAGTGCGGCAGTCGGCTTCATCATCGACGCGACCGCAATCGCTCAAGCCCGCTCTAGCATCTTCCTTCAAACCCTGATCCGGACGAACCTCGCTCAGGATCGCCGCATCGTCATTCCCGCCACAGCGCTTCTGCAAGCAGCCAGCACCGGCCGCATCACCGCAGAAGAACTCAATCACCGCGGAATCACAATCGTCGCGCTCACCGAAGCCATCATCGACGATATCGCCGCGATCATGAGCAGCGCCGCCACGCCCGTGCAGCAGCACATTGCCCATGCCGCCTACGAATCCCGTGAAACGGGGTTCTACCCGATCGTCACCGCCGAAGCCTCGGCCTACAGCAGCCTGCCATTTCCGCTCGATCTCGAGCCGCTGCCTTGAAGTGCTGACGGCCGAAGCGACGTGTAAGCACCGCCAGAGCCTCACCAACTTCTGCCGAATCGAGGCGTGACGGGAGCATGGCTGTTCCGAGGACCCCGCGACCGGTCGTGATCGACGTTATCGCTTCGAGTCGCTAGTGGCGGCGCGCCGTTATCGGGAGCTGAGAACGACTTACAGTCGCCGGCGGCAGCTGGTCGATCTGCGTCGATAGGCCGAGACTGGTTACTGCCTGCCCGCGACATCTCGGCACGCGACCACCTGGGTCGCGCCGACCTGGAAACCGCTGGATCGGGCGAGGTGCGTGGGTCTCCGCCATCGGCAGGAAGGAGGCTGGAAATGAATCACTCGGACTTGGACCCGACCTTCTATCGGAGCGCAGCGGAGGCGGCGGCCGCGCCACCGGAGCGGCTCGCATACGTTGTTGCGTTCGACCGCGCGGCACAGAAGCCAGATGCGCTGTCAGTAATCGATGTGGATCCGGGCTCGGCTACCTACGGCCGGGTGGTGGGCTGGACCGAGGTACCCCACCTGGGCAACGAGCTGCACCATTTCGGCTGGAACGCCTGCAGCAGCGCGCTGAAGCACGAGGGGCACCGGATGGAGGGTCTGGCTCGGCGGTACCTGATCGTGCCGGGTCTGCGCTCGTCGCGCCTGTACGTGTTCGACACCCAGCCCGACCCACGCCGGCCCACCCTGTCCAAGATCGTGGACAGCTCCGAGCTCGCGGCCAAGGCCGGCTACTCCCGTCCACACACGCTGCACTGCGGGCCGGACGGTGTGTTCATGACCTGCCTCGGCGGGGCAGACGGATCGGACGGGCCGGGCGGGATCGCGCTGCTCGATCACGGCACGTTCGATGTGCTGCGGCAATGGGAGACCGACCGTGGGCCGCAATACCTGGCGTACGACGCCTGGTGGCATCTCAATCAGAACACGCTGATCAGCAGCGAGTGGGGCACCCCAGCCATGATCGAGGACGGGCTGAACCCGGAGCTGCTGCTGGCCAACAAGTACGGCCACGCGATCCACTTCTGGGACCTCAGCGCCGGTCGGCACCAGCAGCGGATCGATCTCGGCGAGCAATACCAGATGGCACTCGAGCTGCGCCCGTCGCACGATCCGGACGCCGCTTGGGGGTTCGTCGGCGTGGTGATCTCGACCGAGGATCTGTCGGCCTCCGTGTGGCGTTGGCACCGCGATGGCGGCGTGTGGGCGGTCGACAAGGTGATCACCATCCCGGCCGAGCCAGCCGATCCCGACCTGCTGCCGCCGGCACTGAAACCGTTCGGCGCGGTGCCGCCGCTGGTCACCGACATCGACCTGTCGGTCGACGACGCATACCTCTACGTCTCGTGCTGGGGTACCGGGGAGCTGAAACAGTTCGACGTGCGCGATCCGGCTGACCCGAAAGAGACCGGGTCGGTCCGGCTCGGCGGGATCGTAGGCCGCACCGCCCACCCGGCCGCGCCGAACCAGCCGCTTGCCGGCGGCCCCCAGATGGTCGAGATCAGCCGTAACGGCCGACGCGTCTACCTCACCAACTCGCTCTATGGCGCATGGGACGACCAGTTCTACCCGGATGGGGTTGGCGCCTGGATGGCCGTGATGCGCATCCATCCCGACGGCGGAATGACCATCGACGAGTCGTTCTTCCCGCACGACGAGGACTTTCGAGGTCTGCGGGTGCACCAGGTGCGCCTCCAGGGCGGCGACGCCTCCTCCGACTCCTACTGCTACCAGTAGTTACTATGTGCCACTGCCACGTTCGGCATCCCACCGATCCAGCAGTGCGGGCAGCTCCGTGCCTATCCATACGAAGAATTCGTGCATATCCCCCACTCGCGCGGTGTCCTCGCCGTTCGTGTCGTCGAACAGTGCCATGCGCAACTGCTCGGCGACCCCCACAGCAGCCCCAGACGCGTCACAGGCGCGCATGCCGGGCCCGCTGCGCTGCGGCCGGGCGGATATACCCGCCGCGCGCAGGCCCCGGACCTTGCCGAGATCCGGCTTGGACCTGCCTTTCAGATAGACCACTTCGGCCAGTTCCCGCCCCTCCAGCAGCAGATCCTGCGCGAAGGTATTGCGCAGCACTTCCGGAGACAAGGCCGAAGGCAGGCCCGCTGACACGCCGATCTCGTACATGATCTCACCAACACGTCGTGGTGAAATCCGTGCCGAAGGAAGAAAGTTCTTGTCCACCTGTCCTTGCGGCGGCTCTCGCGAGGCATCCACCTCTGATGAGAATGGCTCTGAAATGCGAGGAGGAAATCGACTCGGCGGCAGCGTGGCTCGCGCGTAGTCTGGGTTCCCGGATCCATAAACCCCGGGAGTACCAATGCAGCCCGCTACCTGCTGCCCGGCCTGCGGCAGCACCTACGCTGTTTACAGCCTGCGGGCTGTGAACCAGCAAGGCACCGGCACGATCGAAACCCACAGCACCCACACCGGTATCGGTATCACCTCCACCGGTGCCCTGCTGCCGGTTACGGGCACGACATCGACTCTCGCGGTGCTCAGCACCGGCTTGGCGGCACAGACGGCCCCTGTACCGGCGCCGCGGTCCACCGCCGGGCCGATTGTTTTCGCGTTGGTAGCGCTCATCGCGCTCATGCTGGTCTTCCCGCTGGTCGGTCTCATGCTCGCGGAAGAAGCACGTCACGGCGGCGATGTGGCTGTGAAGGCAGGAATCTGTTCGGCGGTATTCGGCCTGCCCGTGGTCGTGGGTTTCGCGGCCGCCGCAGTGCGTGCACGAAGCAACCGGCGCATCAGCCGCGGTAGGCCGACCGCACTGGGGGTGTGGCACAACAGCTGGTATTGCGGGCGGTGCGGCGGCTGCTTCGTGCCGGAGACGAAATGGCCGGACATACTGCCTGCCCGTCAGCTCCTGGCTCCTCGGGACTACCAGCTGCGCCTGTGGCGCGTCGCCGGTTTCCGCTGATTCACTTACGACACCGTGAGGCTTCGTTGCGGCTCGCTCACCGCCGCGAGACCGCGACTGAGGCATCGCTGGGCGAACCGCTTCGCCGGTGGCCTGTCAGCTGATCAGTGGCCAGGGCCGGCGCTGGAGTCTTGACCGTCGCGGCGCGCTCGATGGGCGGTTTACGGCAGCGGTGACCAGGTCGGCCCACTGCGTGTCGAGGGGCTCGGACCTGTGACCATGCCGCGTGCATCCGGTCATGCCCTCACTCGTCGCGTAAGGGCACGAACAAGGGCGGCTCGGTCATCGTGCTGCTCTACCGCCATGCTGCATCTCCGCCTCGCCCGACTACAGCGCCGCGCCGAGGTTTGCGCGCCAGCATCTGCGGGCGCCGCGTACGACTGTTCAACTCGCACTTCCCCCGCTCACCACATGTGGTTGCGGTAGTTCGCCGCAGCGGAGCCGAGATCGACACGCACCAACTTCGGCGCGCCCCGCTAGAACTGATCAACGCCGGTCTGCATCGACGTGGGGGTGCGAACCTCCTGGCATGCCCGCCAAGCAACCTGCATGGGTTGGGCGGCTTGTCCAGGAACAGCCAGCGATGAGGTTCATGTCGGGCTGAACTCCGGTGAACACCGGCTGCACCTTCGGTGGCATGCAGCGACATCCGGATATCGGGCACGTCGGCAGGCGACACCGAGCATCCCTTTGGTGTCGCCGCCGAATACGTCTTCAATGATGCGCGGGACGCTGCCGGGATCGAGCTGCCGCGGGGCGCTTGCTGGACACTCGTTGTCCGGACAGCCGATCATCTCGCCCGCGCCGTCGAGCGCGCCCGGACAATCGCTACCGCAGTGCGAACCGCCGCCGCTACGCTACGGCTGATGCGCCGTGGCACCATCACGACCACCCCGAGGAGTCCGTTGTGACCACCGCCGACCACACCACCGGCCTGCCCCCTGGTTGGAGTATTCGCATCACCCCCGACAGCGATGCCTGCACCGTGGCGTTGGTCGACGACGACGGCATCGACCGCCTGTCGACCCTCCACCCCCACCACGACCGTGGTCGCGATGGCGAGCAGATCACCGTGCGCCGCCTGACCGACATCGCCGATCCCGCCCTGCGCTCATGTGCCGACGATCTGGTGACCCGTCACCGCGACCGGCTCACCACCGGCGCGCAGACCTTCCTGGCCTTTCGCCGGACCATCGGCCCCATCGACCACCTCACCCAGCGCTTGGACTCGACGATCGCAGGCCTGCGCACCGAGGTCTATCTCGACCTCGACACCCTCAGTGTCGTCACCAACCTGCGCGCCACCTTGCAGGCCACCGGCCCGGTGCGCAGCCTGATCACGACGTGGCTCACCGAAACCGGCCGCGGTGATCAGTTGCCCGCCGGCGTCACCACCGAACTCGACGAGGACGATCCAGCGCTCACCGTGACCCTCGACCAGCCGCAGGCCGAAGCATTCTTCACCTGGTACACCGCCTACACCGAACCCGAAACCTGCACGCACACGGCCGCGTCCTAGAACCGGACGCGCGATGTCGGCCCGAGCAACCAGCGTGACCGGCGTGACTGCACCCGAGCCGAGCGCGAACTGGTTTCGCTGATCCGCAAGTTCCAGGGCAAATGTCCGCTACCAGGACGACAGGGCAACGGTGCGGGAGCCCGCGAACTGGTGATTGAACCACAGTCTCCTCTAGTGGCTGGCTGCCGCCGACGGCGCGGTCACAGTGTCGGTGTACCGGCGATTGCTCCGCGATGGCGTTCGCCCGGGAATTCGCGGCCGGGATCAACGACACCGGATGGTGCAAGCCGACTTCCAGCGCAGCGAGACCGATACCGCCGCGATCCTCGCCGCCGCCGCACCGACGAGTCCGCGCAGTACAGCATCGCCACACGCACCGGCGGCTGGAGCCGGATGCACTACCCGACCCGTCGAATCACGCCCCGACTGATCGAGGAAGCGAAATGACCACCAACCCAGCGTCATTCGAGCCGCGGGTGCAGCCCGGCGACATCGCCATGCTGCTCCGCCAGACCAATGACTCCGGAGCATCCCCGATCGTGGCCAAGGACGCCATCCTCGCCGCCCTCCTGGCTCCCTCACACCACCCGCCAGGCCGTCGCAGCCACGACCCCGAGTCACTGATACTGGTGGCGTGTCTACTGACAGATGCCCCGACTGTGGACGTGTGCTCGACGAGCACGACCGCCACCGAAAATTCAGGCTGCCGGAGCCGGTGTTGCACGCATCCCAGCCGGTGCCCGCCCCGGATGTGTGGAGGAGTGGCTCGGATTACGGGGATTCGGAGTTGCTTCAGGTGCAGCAGATCGGAACGTTCGCACGCGCGACACTGCCGGTCGAGCTGACCGGCGGTTACCGCCTCACCTTCGGAGTCTGGCTGCTGGTTCATCCCGCCGCATTCCCCTCGATCTGCGAAACCTGGTGGAGCCCTGGCTATCGTGAGCTGCGCATCGAAGGCTACCTGGCGAACGAGATCCCGCCGTGGGGAATGCTGGCATCACCGGTCGAGGCGATCGTGAAAGACCCCACCCAACTCCCGGTGTGCGTAGCATCAACGGATGCGCTGCTGGCTCGAGTGTTGCAGCAGCAGTGGCCGCACGACGTCGTGTTGGATTCGATCCCCTGAACCCCATCAGCAGTCCGGTGCTGTACGTTCGCTGTGATCGCGGGACCCCGTGTCGTACCGCGCTGGTGCTGTCGCCGGTCTGTAGGCCGCCGCAAGCAACACGGCGCCGATAAACCTCCAGCACGTCGCACCGTCGACATTCACCCGATGCACCATCCGGTGTGTGGTTCCATCGGCGATCTGTGACATCACCCATCGGTGGAAGCTGACGTCGCCTCGGATCTGAGGATTCTCGTATCGGTGAATTTCGACGTCATGATGTTGGTGGCGCATGGTGTTCGGCTGCCGTAGTGCACAATCGGGCGTATGGCACGATCTCTGCCCGAGGGCGAATCGCTTCTGGTGCGTACGGACTTCACCGACGACGCGGCGTGGGCCCAAACCCTCGCGGCGGTCATCGCGTCCTACGACGAAGACATGATGTCAGAGCTGACACCCGTCGACGACGTGACCTTCGACGGGCTGAACCCCGCCGACCTGGGTGATCTGGTTGATGGCCAGACCTATGTGTTCCTCGCCGACACCACCACGATGACCGACCCCGAGCACCCACTGCTCGTGGTCGATACCAGCGACGAGGATCTCCGAGGGGACGGCGACCCGGTGTTCCGGATCGCGCCGCGCGCGATGGCCGAGGTCGAGGCCAACTTCCTCCTCGCCAGCGTGAATTTCGAGGAATACGCCGCCAGCGTCGACGACGACGGTGTTTACCGCGGCTTCGATCGGTGAACGCCACCGGCGCTCATGACCGGCCGCAGGTCCATCCCCCTGGAGCTATGGATGGACGACTTACCTCCCCACTGCACGACCGTGGGCCAGTACCGGCCGCCCCCAGCTGCATGTACTTCCAGCGTTGGGCAACCGGCCGCCACCGGTAACAGCCAGGTACAGGCTCACCGATGCAGCCTCTACCCGGCACTCTGGTGACGTCGGATTTCACCGATCGGATCGGTCGGTCTGATGCCTGGCGCCGACGGCATTCACCGATAAACGACGTCAGCATTCGCAGGCATAACCAAGTGTGACCGAGCCGCTGCCGAAGCCCGTCGATCAACGACCTCATCGTTCACCCATCCAGCCACCACAGCGTCGGATGCCGCGTTGACGGTCATGGCCAGCCGGGAGTGCTCGCTCGCTCGACCGCTGTCTGCTCACTCCGCCGCGGTGCAGGGCGAGACTTACCGGTCGGCGACACCGAGCATCGTGTAGTAGGCCGTCGGAAGTTTCTGCAGTGTCTGCGGATTGAAACCGACCGGCGCGTGCACCTGGAACCGGAAGGTCGTATCCAGGCCGGTCTCGGGGTCGGTGGCCACCAGCGCCACCGGCTGCGTCCACACCCTGGTGATCTCCGCGGGGTCAGCGTCTACCAGCAGCGGTTTCAGGGCAGGGTTCTCCGCGGCGCACGAGCACAACAGTTGGAAGGCGCGTTTGGTGCCTGAGTCACGCTCTTGCGCGTCGAGGTACCAGAGCAGCAATTGCCGCGCGCTGTCGCTCCAGTTCGGTATCCGTTGCGCCGCCGGATCCAGAAACACCCACTCGATGAGGTTCATCCCCGGCCGAAGCCCGGTGAACACCTGGCTCCACCACCGGTTGCACACCGCCACATCCCAATCCAGCGTCAGGTTCGCGGCAGGCCCTCCGAACACCTCGACCATGCGAGCGTTGTGAATATCGGGCACATGAGCTGGAAACATCGGCGATCCTTCACTGTCGCTTCCCCATAGAGATCCACCCGCATCCCGCCACCAGCATGCCACCACTCCCCCAGCCTCTGCTCTACCCCGGGTAGCCACAACCCCAAGGCCGGCATACCGCACCGACAGCAAACGGCCCCCGCAACAAACCCACATTCGTGCACCCGGCCTTCAGCCCACCCGCTCAGCCAAGTGGCGAGAAGCCGCCGCGGGACGCTCGCCGCGCCGCTGCCCCGGCACCGCAGCCGCGCCATCCCAACCTCTGGAAGGAGTCTGCGATGCCGACCTATGACCCTGCACAATTCGCGCGACTCATCGCGCACCTGCACGCGATGGGGACCTTCACCGACGACACCGTCACGGCCCTGGCCGCCGCCATGAACCTGCGCCCTGACGAGCTCACCGAACTCATCGACCACGCCGACACGCTTTCGAACACGGTGCCCACCCAGCTGAATAACATCGCCAGTGCAAAGAGCTACCGCGGTCACGGCGCCACGGTGAGCGACTAGCGAGCGAGCCCCTCGCCGCTGCCCCCACCCGCCCACCAGCAGTCCACGGCATCGGAGCCGCCGATGCCGCGGCTGCCGTCGCCACCGCAGCCCCAGCCGCCGCAGCCCGTCGAGATCCGCATCGACCACACCGCGCTTGCCTACTGCCTACACAACGCCGCCTGGCTTCCAACGGTACCGACCACCACCCGCGACTGGAACCTGCGCTGGCGCAGAACCACTCGACGCATCATCGACGAACTCGTCACCCACGGCGGCGTCTTCGCAGCCAACCTCCCCAGCGATCTGCCGGTCACCGTGCGCTACGACGACCTCACCGACCCCGTCGGGGTCCAGGTGTGGGCGCAGACAGGGCCCGACGACACCCCGGGGGGCGTGCGCCTGGCCACCGTCGAATATTCAAGCGGCCTGCACTACGCAGCCGACACCACCATCCAAGCCGAAGCCGTCAACGGCTTCCTCACCGACCTCCTTTGCCGCCGCAACGACGACCTGCGCGCGGTGCTCGCGGCCCTCACACCGCACCACCGGCCGCTGCCGACGCCGATGACGCGCAGTAAATCGAACTGGTGGTGGCCCGCGATCCCGACGCCCCTACCAGCAGGTCGTGGAATACCCCATCGACCCGGCCGAGGCGCCGGCAACCACACCCTCGCCCATGCCTTACCCGCTGCCCGCGCACGCCTGCGCGAACCGCGCAACCGCTACCCCCCCCCCCCCCCCCCCGAGGACACCAATTGACCACCCATCCCACCTGCGCAGCCACCCTCGCTGCCGCTGTCACCGACTACTACGAAGTCGCCGAAGGCTTCTTCTCCAACGACGAAGAACACGCCGCCGGAATCGAACTGGCGCGGTGCGCCGAATGGCTGCTGGACACCCGCGCTGTCCGCATCGCAGACCACTTCGCCCGCACCGGACTGCGTGCCCGCGCTTTCGCCCTCCGAACCCGCGCAGCCGCTGCCGCCGTAGCGCGCCGGCCGCGGCGAGCCACCACCATCACCTCCAGGAGCCTGCCCTGATCACCGTCGACGCCGACACCGGCCTGCCCACCGGCTGGAGAGTCCGCATCACACCGGCATGTGACATGCACACCGTGACCTTGATCGACGCCGACGGCATCAACCGTCAATGGACCGTGCGCCGCGGCGCGAACAATCAACGCGGCGGCGAAGAGATCACGGTGCGCCGCCTCGCCGACATCACCGACCCCGCCTTCGGCGAATGCGCCCGCGAGCTGGTCACCCGCCACCGCGACCAACTCGTCACCGCGGCAGCGACTTTCGACGCCTTCTGCCGCACCGTCGGCGACATCGATCACCTCACCCGGCACCTGGACACAACCTTTCCCGGGCTCAGCACCCACCTCCATGTCGACCACACCACCCTCAGCGTCGTCGCCACGCTCACCACCACCGCACAGGCGACCGGTGCGGTGTGCAGCCTCATCACGGCATGGCTCACCGACACCGGCCGCGCCGCTCGGCTACCCAACGGCGTCACCGTGGACCTCGAACCGGACGATCTCGCGTTGACGGCGACCTTCAATCAAGCGCACGCCGAAGCGTTCTTCACCTGGTACAGCACAACCCGGGAAACCGCCGGCACCGTGGCGCGAAAGCAACGAGCCCGACAGTGACGAAGACTCGTCCTACGTCACCGATAGAACGCGGTGCCGAAGGACAGCCACAATCATCCGCTTCCGAGGTAGCCGAGCCTGTCAGAACTCCATACGCAACTGCTCCACCGCGCCCGCAGCCCCAGACCGGCCACCCGCGGGCCTACGACGCTGCGGGCCGGCGGGAACACTCGCCGCGCGCAGGGCTCGCACCTTGTCACGATCCGGCTTGGAGCGGCCCATCAGATAGGCGACCTCAGCCAGTTCACGACCCTCGAGCAGAAGATCCTGCTCGAAGGTGTTGCGCAGCACCCCCGGAGACAAGGCCGACGCCAAGCCCGCCGCCGCACCGATCTCGGCCACGATCTCCCCGACCCGTCGTGGTGAAAGCCTCCGACCGCTATGGCCGAGGAAGAACGCTGTGCCCTTCCTGCGGCCCAATACCTTTCGCCGGGCGGCCGCCCACGTCAGCTGAACCCGGCGTGTCCCCGCCTCCAACGGAATAACCCGATCCGTGTCACCCGGGCCGGGCGCACGCACCCAACCGGAAACAGCGTCGAGGTGAATGTCGTCTTCATCGAGGTTGGCCAGCTCTTCGCGTCGCAGACCGGTTTTCAACAGCAGCACGAACACCGCGTAGTCGCGCGGGGACCGGGTGGCCGCCTCATCCAGACACCGGCTGCGCTGCCAAGCAGTCAACGTCGCTGGCACACCCCAGATCACGCTCACCGCCGCCACCTGCGGTTTCCCCAACCCCCGCCAGGTGTAATAGGAATCCAGCGCCGCCAGCGACACATTGTGCGTGGAGCTGGCCAGACCCCGCTCGACATCGAGGTGAGTAAGGTACGCCGCCACGGCGCGGTCGCGGCCGGTCTGCGAACTCAGCGCATCGAGATACTCCGCGCCCGCCGCCTTCAGCCACCCCAGATACGCCCCCGTCCGCTCCAGGTATGTTGTCTGCGACGCCGACGCCAACATACTCGCCGCAAGCCAGCGACGAAACAACTCCTTCTCCTCCGCCCAACCACCATCACTGCCCGGCTGCTCACCGAACACGCCACCGTCACGAAAATCAGCCGCAGCGACCCCACCAGTCACCGGCCATCACCTCCTCGCCGTCCTTGCCAAGGATCGCAGGCACCACCGACAAAACCCGGCATCCATTAGTGGCGAAAATTGTTTCTGGCGCCGCTACTAATTGGTGCCGAATTCTCCGGCCCAGGAACAATATTTCGAACCAAGATCCGCAGCGCGATGAACCAGAGAGCTACCCAGCGAACTCACCCATCATGGCGTCGGCGAGTCACGTCCCGCGTGACACGAATGCGGTTGGTCGGTTGTCGGCCACGGTAGGGGTGCGTGCGCGCGTAGCCTCGTACCCGCGCTCGCTGTACACGCCGCGAGCCCGGCCTAGGAGGACGACATCGCTGTGGGTAACGCTATCCCGCCACTGGATGAAACAGCCGCCTACGACAGCGCCGTACGCTATCTGACCTGGCTCGCCGCCGCGGCGAGCCAACGGGCCGACGACGACCCCCGATGGGGCGAGGCTCGCGACAATCTGGTTCGCCGACGGGCCGCGTTGCGGCCGCAGCACCACGAGGACATCCGAGCTGTGCTGGACATCGACGCCGCCGACCTGGCCGCGCAGCTGGCGTCCCCGCAATGATCTTGCCGGGGCCCGCGCCGCCGCGACTATCCGAGCACGACCATGCCCGCATCTTTACCACCCAGATCATCCCGGTGCTGCTGGCCGATGCGTTCCCGGACCCCGAGCCACGCGCGGTGGTGCTCACCAGCCATCCCGGCACCCCCTCAGCGGCGCTGGCCCGCGCGATCGCCGACACCTTCTCAGCGCGCAGCACGGCGAGCATCTTCGGTATCGAAGACCTGCTTCTGTTTCACCCGCACCACCAGCACGGCCGGCACCCCGTCGATCCCGTCGTCGCCGAACAGGCACATCAGTGGCTGGTCGCGGCCACCGAACATCTCGCGAACATCGGCGCCAGCTTCATCATCGACAACACCCTCGCCAGCCGAACAGTCGCCACTGACGTCATCACCGCACTCCCCGGCGCCTACCGCATCGAATGTGCCTTCACCGCTCACTCACTCGACGAAAGCCTCCTCGGCGCACTCGAAACAGCCCAGATCGACTACGTGTGCCTGCGAACGGCCGACTACCCCGGCAACGATCACCTGTTCGAGTATGCGCACAACCTGCTCGACGTCGCGGACTGGGCAGACACCGCTGAGCGTGTAGCTGCTGTGTCGATCTACCACGGCCGTGGCAGCGAACCGTATCTGCGCAGTATCCGCACCCCCAGCGGGTGGCGCACCACCATCTCCCCCGGCGACACCCCCCACCCCCACACCCCGCCGCTGGAAGTCAGCGGTACCTCGACCCGCCAAGCTATCGAAACCCTACGGAAGCGGCCTCTGTCATTCCGCGAGAGCCGCGACTGGCTTCGGCTGCACGCCAGCCTGCGCGCACGCGCACACCCGCAACTGCGGGACTCACTCGAGCATGCCCGCGAACTCGTCCAACCACGGCTGTGGCCCACCGCCGAGCGACCGCACTCACAGCTGTCAGCAGTGACTTTCGACCGCTTCCAGGTCGTCACCATCGCCGATCTCGACACCGTGGCCACCATTTTGCAAAGCTATCCCCGCCTCACGATCGGGATCTTGAACCTGCGTCCGCCGCTGCCACCGCCACCACAGCTGCCCCCGGATTTGGTTCTGGCGCATCGCGAACTCGATCGGCTCAGCGCCGAGCAACACAATCCGTTGAGCAGCGGGCAGCGCAGGACGATGTGGATTGCGGCGTTGACCGCCGCGGGACTGGATGAGCGGGTGCGCGTCGAAGAGGTCACCGACCTCCGCGAGATCAACGCCCGCTTCCCGGTCGAGCAGTTCCAGCTCGTCTTCGCCGCCGAGCGGGCCGACGACGCACTCGACGCGACCGCGGCCCGGTTGTTCGCTGCGACGCTGCGGCGAAACGCGACGGTCGTCGATGCGCCGATGCGCTACCACCAGCCCGACCTTGCCGGCATGCGGCGTGCGGGCACCGAGATGTGGCGACGTTACATCCCGCGCGGAGCGTTGGAAGCGTTCCTCGCTGTCGACGGCCCTGACCGAGTTCTCGCCGACCCCACGTCGATGACCACGCAGCGGATCCTGCATCAAGGACCCCGCCCTGACGCGGCCACCGACAGGATCACCGCACAACTCGATGCCGCAGTCGAGGATTTGCGTGCCGAGATCGCCGGCCTCCCCCGCCGCGACCACGGCCTGGATCCCGAGCCCGCACCAGCCGACCAGCACCCAGGACACAGCATCGCAATCGCGGTCGCAGACATCCTCTCGATCGACACCCGCTATGCCAGTGACGTGTTGCCGCACCCGGCGCAGCCGCCCGATCGACCCGGACCGGATATCGGGCCATCCCCATGATCGTCGCGGGCCGCCGATGAATTCCCGGAGCACCCCAGGGGGCGACTACCCGCGTCGGTGGCGCACCTCAGGACCGAACGACCCGGCCGGATGAGGCAGTCATGAGCATCGAGGAACCCTACGATCACGACACGCTGTGGCAGGCGTACCTGTGGCCCTCGGACGCCGGCGAGATGATGCTGCGCAACCGCTACGGACTGCGCAACGAACAGGAACTGGCCCGCCGCGAGCACCGCGAAACCGCCAAACGGGAACTCGAAATCCGCAGCGGAAAGGTCGACATCCCTGTCACGGGCGATCTCACGGAGTGGCGCGCGATCCATGCCCACCTGTTCGGCAACGTCTACGACTGGGCAGGCCAGCTACGCACCGTCGGTATGAGCAAAAGCGGCCGAGACTTCCTGCACCCGCTGCATTTCGACCGCTTCTTACCCACTGCCCTGGCTGACCTGCGCGCCGTGCCCTGGGCACAGCTGGACCGCTTCCGGTTCGTCGAGTACATCTCCTACAACTACATGCGATTGAACTGGGCGCATCCCTTCCGGGAAGGCAACGGCCGAGCACTCGGCATCTTCCTCGATCGCCAGATCGCCGATGCCGGGTACACACTCGACTACACCCGCCTCGGCGCCGACCCCAGCGAATGGAACCACGCGGCCTGGTCAGCATGCCCGGAGAAATACGCGGCACCCACCGACTACCGCCCGCTACTGCGGATCTTCTCCAGAATCACTGTCGCGCGCTGCGCGACCACTACACCCACTCTCGACCCCACAGACCCCCACCACCTCGAGACCATCCGCCACACAGCCCAAGGCCACGAAACCGGGGACGCCATCGCCACCGCGGGCCTGACCGGCAGCGACATCGCGGCCGCGACGCTCCCGCCCGCCGACCAGGCAGCGCAGCAGGTCACCGGCCACGAACCGCACCCACCAACCCCCAGCCCCGAACTCTGACAAGGGAACTCTATGCGCAACCTGCAAAGCCTCGATCGCTCCCGCTCCAGGCGGCTGGGCTGTCGGCAAGATGCCTCCCCGCCAGTGGGTCGACCAGAACAACAACGTCGCTCAATTCGCCCCTGTGCGCCACGAACATTCGCCAGCACCACTCTGCGGCTGCGGCCACCCCGCCGAGAAGGCCATCGGAACGCCACCGGCACGATGCGGCGTATTCCGCTGCACCTGCACGCGGCATCCCACCCCTGACTGGACACTCGACGGCCCGGCCATCGACTGGATCCAGATCGGCCGAGACGCCCACGCCAACGGCGAGCCTGGAATCCCCGCGCTGAACCAGCAGATCAGCGAAGCGCTAATCGGAATGCCTGTCGGCGGCGACGCGGCCGATATCATGCGGCAGTTCCTCGAAGGCTGGAACGCAGCCAACGCAGGCCCTGTCGAAACCGCAACAGCCATCGGTGTGGCCGACTCGCAGCTTCTGATCAAAGCCGCCCTACAGCTCTACGACGACCACGGCGATGTCGACGGCATCCTCAGCGACTCACAGATCGAAACCATCGAACGGCTCCGCCCCGAGGCTGGCTCCCCCATCGAGGAACTGGCGCTTCTCGACCCCTGGGACGTCGTCTCGATCGCCGTCACCGCTCGGGAACTGGCCGACCGCCACCACCGAGATGACGAGCGGTTGCGTGAGGCGATCGAACGCGCCCGAGTCCACCTCGATGTTGGCGACGACGACGATCATCCGGAAGGCGACGTGACTACGGACAGGCTCCCACAATGAGCCGTCAACCGACTTTGTGACTTTCGCCCGTGGTCGCGTTCTCCCAGGTACATATGTCTGAAGCCGACGAACTGCTGATCGCCTGGCGCCATCCGCTGCACCTGCCTGACGACGAACACCCGACCGGCCGACCCCGGGTGCCGGTGGTGTGGTGACGCGCCTCGTCGAACGCGGCGCGGCGCCGCCTGGCCTGGACCCTGATCTCGTCGACTGGCGCGCTTGGCTCACCGACGCGCTTGTCGCCTGCGGTGCCCAACCGCGCCGCGCAACACCAGCCCGGGTCCTCCAGCGACGCTGGCGCATCCCTTCAACGCCGGACCCCGAGTTCATCGACTCCCGTCTTGCGGCAGACCACATGGAGCCTCCTTGGGGCGACAGCAGCTCATGGTCAGCCCACCCTGACCAACTGCTGGCCTTCCCACCAATACCGCGGCAACTCACCCACGGCATCAACCCAATGCTCAGGACAACTGCCATCGCCGAACGGGGAAAGGGCCGGGCAACTCCAATCCGGCTCATCAATGATCACCCCGCACAACCCCAACTCCGCCAGCGAAATCGGCGCCGCACGGCCCTGCGAATCCGGTCTGCGGGGCACCCGCCACTCCCGCTCCTCGACCCACTCCGAGTCCGGGCTCCAACGCACCGCCCAGCTACGCAGGGCAGGTGTCTCAGCTAGCGCCGCGTACTCGGCAGGCCGGGCATACCACACCGGGCCGCCGCCAGCGTCGTAAACCGCCTGCCGGTCGAACATCAACGCCCACGGCCGGTAACCGCGACTGCTGATCATGAAATCCAGTCCGGCCCACGACATCTCGGTCATGCACAGCGCCGGAAACCCTTGCGAGAACGTCATGAAAGGCGTGATGCTGCCCTGTTGCAGAATCGCTGTCAGCCGCTGCTCAGCATCCATCTCCCGGATGTCGGCGGGCACACCCGGCCCCGGCTCGCGGCCACGGTCGACGAAATGCACCAACGTCGCAGAAAGATCCGGGTGCTCGACAATACGAAGACGAGCAGCATCTGCACCAGTCCAACGGCTATCCATACCTTGAACTCCGACGCGAACCGGCGAACCGTTACATCGCCCGCGCGCAGGCACTCAGCGATTTGCCCCCGCCGTTCCACCGCCCGCCAGCTCCCGGCCAGGCCACTTCACCCAGCAGCCGCGCCGAGACCCCATCACTCGAACACTCGGCCCTAACCAGCACAAACGACACGTCCCCCTCGCGGTATCGATCAGGCGCCCACCGCGAGCCCTCGGCTGGCGCCCGCCACACCGAACCGCCCCCGGGACATGTCATCTATCCAGGTCACCGTACCTTTAGGCATCAGGGCGTCGGGCGCGCATCTCGACATGCGAAGCCCTCCGCACGCTCGGCGACCAAAGTTCACTCTCAGCCGACGTCGTCGATTGCCTGCGGATAGCCGACTCACGGCGTTACGCTCGGTGAAATCCCGCTGCAGCGAAGGCAGCCACCGTTTCGTGAGGGGTTCGACCGTGTGGGACGACATCCAGCGCTTCATGACAGGCGAGGACGTGACGGTCATGATGGTCGTCGGCACGCTGATCGGGATGCCGCTGCTGTTGACAGCCTGGGCCAGCGCGGCCTCCCCCGGCTTCCGCTGGACGTGCGGGCTGACCGCGGGCGCCATCCTGGTGACGACTGCGGCGTCTCAGCCCGCCGGATGGATCAACATCGGCGCCTCCCTGGTCACCCTCGCCGTCCTCGTCGCCGCCGTCATCGCCATCGACAGCCACGATAACGACCACGACAACCTGGCTTCGATCACTTGGCGGGGCGGATTCTTCACCCGCCCACAGCGCGCTCCACGCGAGGAACGCAAGCAGGCCCGCAAGGCGCGATTGGCCCGCACCAGCAGGCTTGCGACCGCCCTCGGCGTGGAGATCGCGTTGCTGCGCATCGACGCCGGACTCGACCGCCTCACCATCGCCGACCGCCTCGGCATCCCCGTCGGCCGCTACGGCGACATCGAAGACGCCACCGAAGGCGGCCACTGCGTGAGCGTGGCCGACCTCGAAGCCATCGCCACCCTGCACAACACCAACTACACCGCGATATACGAGGCAGCCCTGAACAGGATCGCCCGCAACGACCTACCCACCCGCAACGAACGGGCGCTGCGAGCCCTCGAGCTGGCTTTGGGCACTGCTACCGACCGATACTTCACAGACCGCGCCATAGCGGCCTCCCCGGGCATCGCCGACGGCACGTAGTTCTCCGCTTCCGCCCGACTCCTCAGCCGTCACCCGACCTGCGATAGCCGATTCCGCGCCGTGCGGCCAACGAGCCGCGGCACGCGAAGGACCGACATGCCAGCACGGGGGGTCGGTCCACGCGGCCTTGGTGAAGTGGTGCTAAATCCCCCCAAATCCCCCGGCGACACGTCCTGGTGGATCGCGCGATGCAGCGCAGCCAAGCTCGGCCCACCCGCCTCGGCCCGGTCGACGAGTTCGCGTTGCAGCGCCGAGGCATGCTGCGCCAATACGTTGGCGCACACTCAGTTCGTCATTCACCCGGAACCACAGCCGCTGCTTCCTCGGCGCTGGCGGCATCCGGCGGCCCCAAAGTCTCGGCAGCCAAACGGACACGCTCGCTGGACAGAACGCCGACCGCCGACAGCGTCGCCAAACCGGCCCGCAGCGGCCCGGCGCACCGCATCCACGTCAAGGTGCACCACCACGTCCTCCGAACGGACTGGCTCTGAACGCAACCGGCGCTACCGAATCAACTGCGGTGCCTTCGACCACATCATCGGGACAACGCTGACCAGCACAGACGACATGTCCCGCACCACCGTGGACACCCGACCTCAACGACCGACCAGCCGATGGTTCTCGCAGGATAGCAACGGACACGACCGGACACCACGAGCTGCGGCCGCCCGCCCCCGGCAACGACCACCGAACTTCGCACTGCTCTCCCGAAGGTGTCGCGATCGCGCTTCCGGCTCGTTCGTTGCCAGTGTGCTGACGCCAGCCCGGCCCCCGTCCGATCAAGGCCAACGGGCCGGAAGCTGCCTGTCAACACCGTCCTGGGGGCATACTCCGAGATCGCCACAGTCAGCATCGGCCTGGTCGTAATACTGCTTCACCAGCTGCGCACGGACACCAGTCCGGACGCGATTTGGCTCACTCACTTCGCGGGCGGCGAGGCCTGAGATGCTGAAGGCGTGGAAAACCCCAACTCCCGCTTCGAAATTCAGCGGCCCCCATACCTCGCTGACGGCTACTGGCAATGCATCTCGGCCGAGGCCGACCGGCTGTGGCGCTCACTCGAGGCTCAGGACGCCTCTCAAGCGCTGGGCGACATCAAATGCCTGGTGGAGTCGGTCGCGAAGATCGTGCTCGACATCAACGGCACCCCGCCCCCGCCGTCCGAAGATTTCAAGAAGGTCGTCGGTGACGCGCACAAGCTGCTCGCCCAGCAAACAGGCTATGGACTGGTCCACACCTCTCCCTTCGGGGACATGGCCAACCAGGCACTGAAAGTCGCCCGCAACCTCGCAGAGGTCCGAAACAATTACGGTGGCGGGCACGGCCGATTCCGGACTCCTGACCTGGCCGACGAGATGCTGCACATGGCCCTCGACGGTGGCTTGATGTGGGTGCGGTGGGCAGTGCGACGAGTCAGCTACTTCGCCGAAGGACGCCCGACACCGCTGATCAACGACCTCATCGTCAACCAGCAAACCTTCTACTCCGGCGTGCTGAAACGACGCCTGGTCGCAGCGAACCTGCCCTCGCTCGAGGACAAGCATCAACGCAGCATCGGCGTCGCCGTCGGTCAGCGCGCGGCGCAGGGCACGTTCGTAGTCAGCCACGATGGTGTCGATGCGTGCCGAGACTCCGACGACCTCAACACATGGCCGGCCGGGTACCGGATCGGAGTGGTATCTGGATTGTGGTTCGACCCCCAAGGTCGAGTCACCCTCACCAGCAACTCGATCACCGACGCGCTGAAGATCCTCGACCCGATCCCCGACTGCGCCACCGAGTTGACCGACTGGGTCGAAGAGATCGTGAAGTCGAAAATCGTGCTCACCGACACCGAGGAGATCACGACGGTGGTGACCGCGTGGAAGGCGATTCTGAATCGGATCGACGACCGCCCCACAAGTGAGCATGCCGCGTGGAAAAAGTTCGCGGACTTCATCGAACCAACGCCGTTTTGAGGTCGGCCGACACCACCGTGGTTCCCTCGACAATCGCGCCCCCGCAGTCGACTTCCCCACTGAAGTCGTGCTTCCCGTTCAACTGCTGACAGGGCGGCGAGCGCGGCTCAGTGCATTCGGACGGACCGACCGTGGAGGCCCGGTCATACTCCCGCGGCGGTCCCCGGATCCCGCACCCGGTCGTGCTCGGCGCCGACCGCAACCCCGCGTGTGGCCATCACCTGTCCACGTTCTGCCTTGGCTGCTCGGCGTGCACCGAATGCACAGGAACCTGCTATTGGCCGCCCAAAGACACCGATCTGCTCGACTTGGCCAGCTGACCGCTGCCACGAAACCCCGCCCGGCAAAAGATTCCGGACGGGGGGTGTGGGCGGTGGGCGAGCCCGCATGTGGTGTACCGGCTCAGCGACAGCCGGATCGTCGAACCACGGCCGCCTCTACCGACTGCGCAACATCAAGTAGGCCCGCGGCTGCCCGCACTGCCGCCCGGCGACGATCCCGTCGACACCTGAACGCTCTGGCTTGTCCTCTTCGACGACGAAGACTGCGGCGCCTGCGGATCGGCAGCGGGTCTCGGTCGGCGCACCCCAAACGCCTGCCCGTGCCGCTATACGCCCTCCGCCCGACGTCCGCCGTCAGATGATCGGCCGGACCAGCACCAGCGATGTCACCCCTAGCCCAGGATGAGTGTGGCGGGTGACGACCTCGAAGCCGTTGCGGCGGTACAGCGCGATGGCGGCGGTGTTGCTGTCGCGCACGTGCAGACCCAGCCAGTCGACACCGGCGTCCTCGCCGGCCCACCGATACAGCTCGGCGCACAGCGCATCGGCCACGCCTCGGCCGCGGTGGCACGCTTCCACGTACATCCCCCACACCATCGCCCATCGATCGCCCTCGGTGACGGGTGGATCCGGCAGATCGAACTCGTCGCTATCGCGCTCGGAGTCCACGAAGGCACCCGCCATCGCCACCCATTGCCCCCGGGTCTGGTCTTCCGCGACCGCCAGCACCTGGCGACCGCTGCGGCTGTAGCGGCCGATCCGCGCTTCCCATGCCCCGGCATCCAGCCTCGCCGCCTCATCGACGGTCTCGAGGAATGCGTGCCCGGCCTCGCGCAGTGCCCGCATCCGCAACATCCGCAACCTCGGCCCATCACCTGCACGCGCTCGCCGCACTATCCACATCGGCGGGACTCACGCTTGCCCGGCGCCGCCGCGGGCGCGTTCGAGCTTTGAGCGGCACAGACCTCGACCCGTCTCTCCCGCGAAACAACAGCACCTTCAAGCGCTTTCGCCATCAGACCATCATCAACACCAGCTGCGGGTCTGTGCCACCGATTTCACGACTGCTCCTCACTCGCAAACGTACTTGTCTGCCGAACGTCGCGCTTGGACGGCGAGCTTCGGCGCGCGGTGGCCAACGAGGTGAGGTGTGCGGCAGATCCGTCTAGCTCCGGGTTCACGACTCAGTTCCGGGAGGCTCGGCCAACCAGAAAGTCTGTAAGACAACGGGCTCGGCGACAGCGAACATTGCAAGCTCCAATACTGTGCATCCGCCACGCACGATGCCGATCTGACAGGGAACCTGCGACGCTGGTCATCGCCCCGCCGCGCGGAGCCCGCCTCGGGCTGCGGTCGGGCCGCAACGACGAAGACAGGTAGGGACATGGATGCAGAATTCGACGACCCGCGGCCCGCGATCGTATACTCGCACAACCAGGTTCGTGTCTGCGAAGACCGATGCACCACCTGTATCTTCCGGCCCGGAAACCTGATGATGCTGCAGCCCGGCCGCCGGTCGCAGATGGTGCGCGATGCACTCCGCAACGAAGGCCACATCCCTTGCCACTCCACCCTCGACCAGAAGCGATCCGCAATCTGCCGGGGTTTCGCCGACCTGCCTGCCGCCCAACAACGCAGCCTCGCCCTACGCGTGGGTGCCGCGCTCGGAATCCTGACCTACGTCCCAACCGAGACCAGCCATCTACACCCACCGCGATGATCAAATGGTCTGCCCGTGCTGGATTATTCCGGACCCGTCGCACTCGCCTGACCTGCAGAGTGTCCGGTTTCACGCCTCGCAACGAGATCGCGCTTTGAGGGAACAGGGCCAGCTGTGATCATGTCGGGCACGGCAGGCGTGGTGTCACGGCGCAACCTCCGCCGCAGCCGCGCGACCCACGATTCGCCGCGCGGAGGAGCCAGCTGCCGGTATTCGGAGTGCCAGCCCGGCGATGGTGGCGGCGGCATCCCGGGCACCAGTACCCGCCCAGCTTGATCCCTCACCGCAGGAGGCGCGTCACCGACCATCGTGCGGGCCCATCCCTGCGCGTCGAACAGCACCTCTGCTGGTAGTCCCGTCCGGACGATCGGTCACGTGCAAGGGCCTCGGCAACGCACTCGTCCGCACCAACGCCAGCAACGGCAACCCGAACACCCGCGCGAAATGCGCCCGATGCGTCCCATCCGCACGCAGCACGTACACCGGACCAGCGGGACCCTCCACCCGTATCAACCGCACCGGCTGCCGCAACCGCCCGATCGTGAAGTCATCGATCCACTCCTCCAGCGCCGCCGCGGTGTCCGCCGCGCGTAACGTCTCGCAGAACCCGACAAGCGAACGCCGACCGGCCTCCATCCGATCGAAATCACCCCACCGCCGATCCGGCGTCGACACGATCGCCCGCGGATCCACCCAGCACAAACACTCCGAACATGCCTCCGGCTCGCGGCTGGGCTCATAGCCAACCGAACCTTTGCCATCGAAGACCGCTACCTCGCCGACCTGCGGCGCTGTCGCGTTCACCTGCTCGGTTTGCTCGCCCAGCCATGCGGCCAAGTCCTGTGGCTCCGCGGGAATCCGGGTCCGCAACTGGCCCAACCGCCCACGCAGCACCTGCCGCTCGGGGCCCACGGCAACGGCCCGGAGCCACGTGTGCCAGGCCTCAGCGTCACGCTCGAGCTTGCCCGCGCGCACATGATCCCACTCCGCGGCCGCCACAACCGGCGACACCGCCGCATCGGCCAACTCCGAGGACCCGACGCCGTAGCGGGCCAACAGCGCCGCCATGTCCTCCACCGTCGACGACCATCCCCGCACGACCAGAGCACCTACCTCGGCCTCGAACACTCCACGTCCATCACGCCAGATCATCCTGACTCTCTCCCCTGCAACTAGATTCGAGTCGGGCAGCCCGATCCGAGTATCGCCCCCGAGTACCGACAGCGGCCAGCGCGACCGAATTCGGTCCCACGACAGCGGCCAGGCTGTCGCGCGGCCGCGGCACCTACCGATGACCCGTCAGATCAGCTGGCCGTACGGGCTGTCGACTGTGGTCGCGTTCTGCTGGGTCAGGCTGGCAGCGGCCGAGGAACTGCTGATCACCTAACCCACTGCACCTGCGCCCCACCCAGTCGAAAGTTGACACTCATGCCGAAATCTCCTCCCGACCGCGAACGGTTCGCCCGAGCCGCGGCCGTGCTGGCCGACATCCACACCTCGATCCGCGCTGTCCTCGACCGCGCACCCGACAGTCCCGCCCCGGCCGACCTGCCGATCCCCGCTACCCCTGAGGACTACGCCGAAGCCCGACACAACCTCTCCGCCAACCTGTGGACCGACAACGGCAACAGCAGGCACCCGCACTGGATCCAGTGGCGGCATCACAATCCCCAGCACGACGCCGTGTTCGAGGCAGTGTATGTGTGGGGGCAAGCTCTCACCGACGCCCTGGATTGGGCTCGCAACAGGACAAGCCCCGCCAACGGCCTGCACGAGATCCGAGAACGCGTCCTGCGGCGGCTGGCAGTCAACGACGCCGAACTTCCGCTCCAAGGCGACGAGCAAGCGATCAAACAACTCGCCGCCGAACTCGGCGGCAGACTGACGCTGGTGCGCGCGAAGCCGTTCACCGCGATCGTCCAATACGACCCCCGCCACGTCCACGAAGAGGCGGCCCACGACGCGCTGGCTCGCCACAACCTCACCCTCCAGCACGCCGCGGTCCTCGAAGCGGTCACCGACGACGCGCCACCGCCCACACTCGACGAATTCCGAGACGCCCTGACACCACCCACACCGACCGCGCCCACCGCCACAACACCCGACCTCGACAGCTTCACTGCCACCGACACACCGCCAGCCGCCGCCGACTGATCACCAGAGATTCCATGACACAAGACCAGCGACCCAGCGCGGACGCCGCTTCCTCTCGCCAGATGCATTTCGATCTGCATTGCGACTCGCCGGCCACCAGACTCAGCGTCGCTCGTGCGGAGGGCCGCTGCGACTGGCCGTCGTGCGGCTTCCCGGCCACCGTCACCCCCGAGCGTGTGGCCAGCGCGTTCCGCGAGCATCTGCGCCTACATCCCGGCATCGACCACATCGTGTTCACCGCGGCCGGGCGACCCCACAGCCGCCCCTACCTCGAGGCGCACCTGGTCGAGGGGCGCGTGCACGTCAAGGTGGCGCCGCTGCACAACACCGAACCTCGAACCCGAGCGATCGTGCATCACCTGCACGCAACCATCACCGATGCGTTCGACCGCACTCGCTCCAGCACAATCGAAGTCACCACCGACATCGGCGGATTGACACGATTGGCACAGACCGTACTTGCCCAAGCACCCGCCGACAGCACCGACGCCAAGATAGTTCGCAGCGTTCTGCGCCTGCTGCACAGCGGTCACACCGACGCTCCCGACACCACGAATGAATGAGCCTCAGCGCCGCAGATGGCGCTTGAGAAGAATCCTCAGACTTGCTCGGCGAATGTCCCCAGGCGCAGCCACAAGCTGTTCGACCCCCCGCCCAATGCGACATACTCACAGTGCAGGAAGCCGACCGGCCCGGCCGCAACCTCCCCGAGGAGGTCACGCTTGGCCGTACACCGCCGACCCTTTCAGCCGCGGCGCCGGTCGCGGGCGCGGATTTCGGGAACCTTCTTCGCGTTGGGGCGGTCGACCTCGCGGATGTCGAATCGTCCGGTGGCATCGATTAATCCGAGATCGGTGGTGTAGCCCCACCGCTCGGACATCCACTCGGGATCGGCACGTTCGAGGGCGGCGACGACCTTTTTCGAGGTGGCCCACCCATCCTCGGCGCGGGCGGCCGCGCTGAGCGTCTCCCGCAGCAGAGTCATCAGGTGCTCGTCGCCCACCAGCTGCGCGCGAGTGCGCCGGGTCTGTGTCAATGCCATGATCCGGCGGTTGATGTCGTGGCGGTAGTCGATCTGCTCGGGGTGGGCCAGCTCGTGCGCCATCAGCGCCGCGACCTTGCAGGACCTACGATCCTCGGGCTCGCGAGCGAGTGCGGCGGCGCGGGTCAGCAGGGTGTGCACCTGTTGCCACATCGACCGCATCGCGACCACCACGATATTCACCGAGGTCATCACCATTTGCTTGATTAGCATCGGCGTTCATGTCCGAGCATGAACATGTCCTCGACTGGCTGCAGAGCTGGTACGCCGCGCAGTGTGACGGCGACTGGGAACACGGATGGGGTTTGCGGATCGAGACGCTCGACAATCCCGGCTGGCTGGTCAAGATCAATCTCGAGCAAACGGACCTGGCAGACCAGGAATATCCTCGACAGCAGATCGACCGGAGCGAGCACGATTGGGTTCATGTCTGGACCGCTGGGCAGACCTTCCACCTGGCCTGTGGTCCACGCAATCTGACCGAGGCGCTCGCGCTGTTTCGTGTCTGGGCATCGGCGCGGGACTGATCAGCGCTCACGGCGTCCGTGCCGATGGCCCGGCTGCGTCAACGCTGGTATCGGCGGGCACGCCGATTGCACGGTGACGTCGAGGTGGTGACCGTGCTCGACATCGAGAACGTGGACGCGGCCGCAATTCTGGTCACGCCGATCTCCCGGACGAGGCGCGCCTGGCGCTACTCGACCTCGACCCCACCGAGGCGGCAATGCACGGAAAGGTCTTGGGCCGGGACGCCGAACGCCAGCAGTGGATACCCGTGCAAGCACCAGTCACGCAGGTGAGTCCCCCGCCCAGCGCCCAAGGATAGGTTCTGACCGATCGCGGCAGCCGAATCGGTCACAGGCACGCCGATCCTGCACGGGATGCGGTGGCTGAAAGCGGCCAGCGAGGGTCACCGCTCAACCCTGCCCGCGGCGGCCCGGCTACCCGAACCATGCGGCACGACCAGCACCGTGCCGGGCCCGCCGAAGCCATGCCCCGATCGCCGAGTATCCCGTCGACCGCGACCACCTCTACGGGTCCGACGCCGCCGAGCCCTTACGCCCGCCGGCGTCGGGTGCGGCAGACTCGACATCATCGACCAGCCTTTGAGCTACTCCAGGAGATCTCTGTGTCCGACGACCCCTCCCCATGGCAACTGCGCTTCCCCGATCTGTACGAGCCGCTCGACGACACGCAACGTCACGCCCTGGACCAGACATTGGCCAACCACGCACCCGAAGGCCTACAACCCGACCGGGACTTCGTCGCCGACCTCGTCGCTCTCCTCACCGGTGCGATCGACGAACAGGAATACGATCAGCGATCTGACCGGTGGGCAGCACAAGCCAAACCTGACCAGTGAGTTCCGGCAACGAGCCCAGCACCGACTACCCTGCGTCGGGCGCCGCGCTCGACGGACAGGCGGCGGCTGCCAATCTGCTCGGTATCCGCGGCGCCGAGCAACTGCGCCGCCGGGAGTATCGCGAAACCAGTTTGCGCGCCCTCGAGATCGTGACCGGCCGCGTAGAAATTGCCCGCACCGGCGATTTCCTGGAATGGTCGGCGATTCACGCCCACCTGTTCGGCAGAATCTACGAATGGGCGGGCATGCCCCGCGCAGTCACCATGAGCAAAGACGGCCGCCCGTTCCTTCAGCCGCGCCACTTCGCCGACTACATCCCGCTGACCACCGACTACATTCGATCTGTCGACTGGTCCCGCCTCGAGCGCGAACAGTTCGTCACGCACGCCGCCCGCGCCCTCATGCAACTCAATTGGTGTCACCCCTTCCGGGAAGGCAACGGCCGCGCGATGCGACTGTTCTTCGACCGCCAGATCACCGACGCCCCGTGGCAGTTGAACTACACCGATCTCGACCCCGCCCTCTGGAACGCCGCTACCCATCTATCCCGGCCCGCCAACGACCAAACACCCACCAACTATCACATCCTGGTCCCCGTCATCGACGAGATCACCCACGCCCGCCCCCACAACGCCCCCACCCGCCGCGAGCCCAGCCACGACGGCTACGACATCGGCACCGCGATCCATGACATCAGCAGACCCGCGACCGAGCGAGCCGCCTCCCCAATCGAGACAGAAAACCACTCTCACGGCGTCGCTCCCGCCCGCGCGAGCGACCCAGACCCAGGTCCATAAGCGACCGCCGCGCCTCACCACCTCCGCGGCAGTTCAGACGAATCTCGTGGCGACACCACGTGGAGGTAAGCGAGGTCACCGCGACACGACAGCCGCTGCTGGTGGCCTTTCAGCCAAAGCCCGCAGCACGCGAGCAGACTGAGCGCAGATCATCGTTGCCGTCGAACTCGAGAGCAATTCTCATGCCAGGGAGCCGATTACATCGTGACCCGTTCACGGTGTGTCTCGATGCCGCCGGTTTGAGCATCGGCTTCAAGCCCACCGTAGGGTCGAGATCCGATGCTGACCTCGTGCAAGCGCCGAGCTGTTTTCCGGTCAGGTGGGCACGGTCACAGGCCGCCGAGACCTGCAGTGGGCCATGACAACCGACGAGGGAATGACCGACGAGCAGCGGTGGGAAGCCTACCTGTGGCCCTCAGATGAAGGGCCCGGCCGCACGATGCTCCGAAACCTATACGGGCTGCACAACATCGACCAGCTTCGCCGCCGCGAGTACCGGGAAACCACGAAACGTGCCATGGAAATCCACCTCGGCCAAGTCGACATTCCGCGCACCGGTGACCTGCGCGAGTGGCAGGCCATCCACGCTCATCTGTTCGGCAACGTCTACGAATGGGCCGGCCAGCTACGTGATGTCGCCCTCGGCAAAGGGCTACGAACCTTCCTTGCCCCGGAGTTGTTCGACGCCTATATCCCCAGCATGCTCGACGGAGTCCGCGCCATCCCCTGGTCCTCGCTGGACCGGCTTCCCTTCATCGAACTCACCGCGCAGGTCTACGCGGCGTTGAACTGGGCACATCCTTTCCGCGAAGGCAACGGCCGCACAACCCGACTGTTCCTCGACCGTCAAATCGAGTCCGCCGACTGGAAACTGGACTACGGCCGCATCGAGCCACACCGGTGGAACGCAGCCTCCGAGGAATCACGTCCCGCGCTCTACGGCATGCCCTCGCACTACCCGCTGCTGCCCGTCTTCGCTCAGATCACCGTGCACCGGAGGGCGACCGTTCTCTCGCTGGACCCCGTCGATCCCCGCGACCTGGAAGCCGTGCTCGCACGATACCGCCACACACCCGGCCACGAGACCGGCGAAGCCATCGCCGCGGCCGGACTCGACAACACCACCCTGCCCTCCACAGCCATCGACACCGACAACGGTACCGACTCCGTGCCACCGAGCCCCGGGCAACAACCCAGCCGCAACTCCTCGCCACCAACATCCGACGCCACCGACTGACCGGCCTTGACCGAATTCGCGAGGCGCCCTCGGCCGCCAACCCGAAACCGCCCATCGAACTGCCGACCGACGTCAAGAAAGACCCGATTGCACGGCCGCGACCTGCTACTGCCCTACGACCTCCTCGAGCGTGCCGCTGGCTACACCCTCACCGACGAGCACCTGGCACGCGTGGTGGACGCCCTACCCGACAGCACACTGTTGGACGTACTCGCCGATACCTTCGACCGGTTTCTCACCGCCACCGACCGTCAGGCCCTCGCAGGCCTCGACCCTCACCCGCGACGAGCACCCACTCACCGGCCAGCGGGCCTGTCACTCACCGTCAATGACATACTGCTCGAGCACCAACTCGAGCACACCAGCGTGCGCGCTCCCTCCAGCGCCGAGTGGGGCCCGGCATGGTGCACCACGGCGGCTGAGCTCATCGGCGAACTCGGGTGGAGCGAGCTGATCACCGTCACCGGCATCGAGCACATCGAGGGCCCGGCCGCCACCCTGATGTACACGGCGACCGCCCCCGACCTCGGCCACTGTTGCGACGGTTTGAGTGTCTGGGTCGAAATCGCAGGCATGCACGGTGTGCGACTGGGCAGCGTCGACTACTTCGCCGGCAGCGCCGACGGCCAGGGACCTGCATTCCGCGACGCCACCGGCGCATCGAACCCGCAACTGGCTGACGCTGCGTCGATGCTGCGCGGCATTCTCGCCGACATCAACACCCAGCTCCACTGGCACAACCACCTGCTGCATCCGTCCGTTCCCCGCCCCGCCTGAATCCTGAATCCCGACCCCCGGCGAACGGCCGGGCTCCGCGCTGCGGGCTGGCGCCGGCGAGGCCGCGCGACCATCCTCTGAAACCGGCAGTTACGCGGGCCGGGCATCGTCTTCAGCGAGTGAGACTGTTGTTCGATGATCCGACCAACCTCGACAACGTCGGGAGCCCATTCCTGGCGGCTGTGGCGTGCGGCTGTGGTGAAACCACACCAGCACCGGCAAAACCGTGTCCAGCATCGCTAACTGTGCTCTTGTGACGGGCGATGATCGACAACGCCGGCTTCGGAGCCCAGAGCGCTTGTAACCGTCGGCGTCGCGCGCATGGCGGCACCATCAGCCGGCCCGACCGCTCCCCCCAACCCCCTATCCGAAAGGACAATCGGATGACCGCCGAAGCGTGGGCCGCTGCGATCGCGGCCGCGCTCAACAGCAAGTGCGAGGGTATGGAGTCCTCGGCACAGAAGGCTCGGGGCGCCGACCCGTGCGACCGCTGGAAGTTCGAGTGGGCGCGCGACAAGTTCAAGGCCCAGCGCGACAGCCTGGTCGAGAAGGCCCGCAAGTTCGGTGATCGTGACGTGATGCAGCGAGCGCTGGACCCGTACATGCTCGGCTACCTGCTCGACCACGCCACCTAGCCCGGCAAGGTCGATGTTCAACGGCGGACCGCGCGGGAACAGGCGATGACCCCGGACCCAGATTCAACAGCATCCTGCAGCCGGTCGCCGGGTCGGCCGACTCCGCATAGCGGTGCTCGCGACCGATTCGGGGGTTTCGGCGGCTGGCAGTTCACGGTGTATCTCGGCAGACTGGACAGCAGTTGATCAAGGCTGCAGGAGGTCGGCGGTGGACCGTGTCACAGACTGGGAGCGCCGGTACCCGGATCTGTTCGCATCCTTGGACGGCTCTACCCGCCGCGCGGTCACTCGCGCGGTCGCCATCCACGCTCAGGAAGTCGGGATCGAACCCGACCGCGACACATTCGCCGACCTGATCGCGGTTGTGACCGGGGCGATCACCCCCGAGGAATACGACAGACGCTCAGACGAGTGGGCCGCGCGTCACAGTCACCGGCCGCCTCCACGCTGATGCCGAACAACCCTGAGTGGACCGACCCCTACCTGTGGCTCGCCGAGGACGGCGAACACAGCGATGTCCTGCGCAACCGGTACGGGATACGAGATCCCGACCAGCTCGCGCTGCGCGAGTACCGCGAAACCGCGCTGCGGTGGATCGAGATCGAGCAGGGCCGCGCGGACATTCCCGCCACCGGAGACGCCGCGGAGTGGCGCGCCATCCACCGGCACCTGTTCTCCAACGTCTACGACTGGGCCGGACAGTTCCGCACCGTCAGGCTGTACAAGGGCGAGTTGGAATTCGCCAACCCGTCCGACATAGAGGACTATCTCGTCGAAGCGACCGCAGAGATCGATGAGATCGACTGGTCTGCCCTCGATCAGAACCAGTTCATCGACCGCGCGGCACGCGCCCACATGCTGTTGAACTTCACCCACCCGTTCCGTGAAGGCAACGGACGCAGCGGGAAACTGTTCCTCG
Organism: Nocardia sp. NPDC047038; assembly: GCF_040644075.1. NCBI lineage: Bacteria > Bacillati > Actinomycetota > Actinomycetes > Mycobacteriales > Nocardiaceae > Nocardia > Nocardia sp. NPDC047038. The sequence continues at coordinate 41,350 of NZ_JBEYVQ010000022.1, forward strand.
ACCGCCAAATCGCAGCCGCGCAATGGGAATTGGACTACAGCCTCGTCGGAACCGAGGAGTGGAACTGGGCGGGCATGTGGTCCCGTGACACCGACGGGCGCAAGCCGACCGACCATCGTGTCCTGCTCGGGGTTTTCCGGCGAATCACAATCCCGCGCGCCGACCCCACCGCCCCCGCGGTACTGGACCCCACCAACCACCGTGACCTCGCCATCATCCTCGACAACATCCGCACGCAGACAACAGGTGCGCACATCGGCGACGCGATCGACGCGGCCGGACTGACCCACGGCCCGCATTCCGGCCTCCAGCCCACCACCGACGCATCAACCACCCACGGCACCGCCGTGTCGCAGAACGCGCCGGATGTAAGTCTCGACACCTGACCGCAACCTGCACGCCCCTTCCCCCCGCCGCGGCCTCGCCGCGGCGCTGTCGGGTCGTGCATGGAAGTTCCACCAATCTCTCGTCTGGCGTTCAGCTCGACAACCGATCGGGTCGTCGTGGGCTCCAATAACCAGATCGCCAGCGGCACTCGGCCTGCCATCCGGCGTCCATCCGCCAGCACGAGATGTGCGTTTACATAGAGAAAGGGCAACCAACGATGGACTTCTTCGACCTCCGTCGCCTTCACCCCGACTGGGGATTCACCGTACCGGGGCTGGTGTGGCTGGGCATCTGGCAGTTCGGACCGGACCTGACCTGACCTGACCACGCAACGTCCACCTCGTCCCCAGATATCGGACAACGCCACCGCGGTAGCGGTGAGCTCGCCGACTCCCGACGCTTGGACATGACATGACAACCCTTCTTCACCGTGCCAGGCAGATCGCCTCCCACCTCGGCCCAGGCTGGCGCGCCGCCTCCGGCTGGGTGCGCTTCACCGAACATGTGATCCTGCATGGACCTGCCGATCAGCGCCTGGACATCAAAAGCGGCAACACATCCCACCGCACGACCGATCACGGCAAGCTGTTCATCTGCCGTGACTACGCAGAGCTGGGAACCCATCTAGACCCCGGGCAGGGAATCGCGACCATCACCGTGTCCGAAACCCGCCCCACCGAGGCCATAGCGGCCAGGATCACGCGCGATCTCTTGCCAGATTTCGTCGAAACCCTCGCACGCTGCCGCGCCCGCGCCCTGAAAGCCGCGCAGACCGAAGCCGGTCGCATGGCGACCATCGAAGCCTTGTGCGCTGCGCTGCCCTCCGCCCGCCGAGTACAAGACAGCCACGTCTACTTCGGCCGGGTCGGCAGCTCACTCAGCGGCCGCATCCGCGTCCACGACAACCGCAATGCCACCATCCACATCGAGGCCACCTGGACCCATGCCCTCGCACTCGCCCGGGAAATCGGCAACCACACCAACTCCGCCACGCCAGCGTCCCCTTACCCCGAAAACGACCATCAGGCCGCCACCGAACCACCCGGCCCGCCGGCGCCGCGACACAGCCGACATCCCCGCAACCCGCCACAGCCCATTCCGCGACGCAGACGCCCCACACCACCGGCCCCGCGAAACCCGCAAAGGACATGATCGGCAGGATTATCACGGCAGGCGCGGAAACCTGATCGGCTCATGCACACTCCACCACGCTGTCGCTGGCGGAGATCGCGACGGAACAGATCCTCGACTGTGCCCTCTTCCCGCAACGGCCACCGCACACCCCGCAGCTTCTATGCGCCGACACCACCGGACCGACGTACCAGGGTGATCATCCGCGGTGCTGACGGCGCGACCGTGCACCCACTCATCACAGCGCTCGACCACGACGGGCTCATCCAACGACCGTCTGACTGCACCAGTCCGGCGGACGCTCCCTTTTCAACGACCCCATCGGCTTCGACCATGAACTCTCCCCAGCCGCCAGCGCCCACGATCTCGCAGATCACAGCACAGATGCACCGTGAGATCACCGAGCACATCACCGCCGGCACCGTCCCCGCATCGGTATCGAACCTGCAGCACCTTCGGTGCTACCTCGACGTGACCGCGCTGGCGCGCGATCTGACCACCGCACGTGAGCAGCTGACCGGCCAGCCTGTGGCCGAGATCGTCGACACCGTCGGTGTGCTGCTCGATGCGTGGCTGCGCGCCGGTCGGCCCACGGTGCTGGTCACCTCGATCCGCCCCAGCCCGCTCGCCGAGCACGACACCGAAATCGAGTTGAGCAACGGCATCCGGATTCTGGCGGCCGACGGTGGCGTCCTGGTCACCACCACCGACCATCGGGTCTTGAGCTTCCTCGACGTGATCGACCACGACCAGGACCACGACCATCTCGACCTCGCGATCGACACGCCGCCAACCACGCACTGACCCACATCCTCTTTCCCTCACCGCGGCGCGCCGCTGAGCCCGCTGTCGCTGCAAGAGGCTGCTGCGTCGGCGAACCACCTGTCGCAGCCGCAAATTCTTGCTGATCCACTATTCAGGAGGCCCTGTGCCGATCGCTTCTCCCGCCGCCTTGTGCCTCGCCGTCGCCGTGCGCGATCTGCTCACCATGCACCCGAGCCTGCACTGCCAGAACCTGTGGATCGGGTCCACCGCCCACAGCCTTGTCGGATGTGTCGGGGGATGGACCGCGCTGCTCGACGGCGCCCGCCCGCACCCCGCAGGCCGGGCGCGGTGGCGCAGCGGCTACCAGTTCGTTTCCGTCATCGGGCCCAGTGGCGCGCCGATCTTGATCCGCGACTATTGCACGACACGGCTGGGACTCGACCGTGAGGAGCGCGACCAGCTGCTCAGCGAGCCCGAAACCACCGCCGCCGCATTGAGTTACCTGAACTCACTCATCGTCTCCGCAGCACACCGGCTCGAGTGCCCCCAATACGACGACTGACCGTGCGGCCGAGCACCGACCGGTACATGTCCCACTGCTCGGCGGCGACAACACGCCCCGCACCCGCAGCTAGACCCTGCTGAGCTCTCGACGCGGCATCGCTGCGCCACCCGCCCCGCACGGGGACGCGGCGCACCGCCACACCTAGGAGCGGCACTCGCTCGAGTCGCCGATCGGAAAAGGACATCTCTTCATGGCAAAGCGCCCACCCCGGGGTCGGCGCCGTCGATTCGACGTCGCCGACATTCACACCGTGCTTGTCGCTATCGTCTCCGCGGACCCCGACCGGCGGGATCAGCATGTCGCCACCGGACACACCCCCCGTTACATCGTCGCCGGCCGCCCCTGCTGCCTTGTCGCTGTCGTGTTCGCAGAATTAGGATTTTCCCTCGGCGTACTGCGTGCTCTCGACAGAGAGTCCAGGCAACCGGCCAAGCGGGCGGTCACCACGATCGAGCTATCGGAGTCCAAGCACCCGATCCTCAACCGCTTCACACCGGCCGCCCGCGCGCTACTCGAATCACTGCAGCGGCGCCAGGACCGTCGACAGCCATGGGCGCAGGTCGTCTCCGATACCTGCGGCCTCGAAATCTCTGGGCGCGATCGCCGCCACCATCCACACCATTGACCCTGGATGCCACTGCTGCGTCGGCGGACTCCACGACCGGCGCCGACCTGCCCCGATCAACATCGGCGTCCACCGGTCGTCCCATCGCACAATCCGGGGCTCGGCGACCTCATCACCGATGCGGCAGTCGAGCATCGATGCAGGATGCAGCACCCCCAACGCTGGCGCAACCAAGCGCACGGCAGCTGTGATGGAAACCGGGCAGCCTACCGGACCTCCTGTCTGCGACGGCTGATCCTCCAGCCCCAGACAGCAGGCGTTGAGACGCCGACAGGCCTGGAGCCGGACAAGGACACTGCGAAGCGAAGCGACAATGGACTCACACCCCAGCGCACCCAGCACGCCACACGCTGCGCTCGCCGCCACGGATACAGGGGTTCGGTGATGAGCGCGCCGCTGGCGACGGGACCGGCTGGACGAAGCCAGCGCATGGCTCATCTGCTGATCAAAGTGGCGCTGCACCGCGCCAGCATGCTGCTCGCGCAGTGGTCTTCCGCCTACACCGCCGCAGACTCAGAACCGACCGGCAGCGGCGGTGTCGACGACATGATCTCCCGCCACCGTGCGGCCGCCCACCAGCGGATGCACAACATCGACTACCAGGGCTCGCTCGAAGAGTTGGCGACCGCGCTGACCGATGCCTGGCTGTGGCGTGGCACCTCTACGCTCGCGGCCGAAACCCTGGCCAACCTGATCGAGGACTTCCACGACGACTACGGGCTGATCCTCGACCCCGACACCGCCACGCTCACCGTAGACCCCGCCGTCGACCTCGACTGGGCGGAATGGTCCAACGAGCGCGTCAGCGCGCTCAACCGGTCGATCTCCGCCGAAAAGTTCGCCAAAAACACTCTGTCGGTCGCCATCCCGTCCGAGCAGCGCCGCGAGGTCGATCAGCAGCTTCGCCGGTGGGCGATGGCGTTCTCCCGATTCCCCGACAGCCGAGAACGCCTCCGCCTCAACGCTATTCGTCAGGATTTCGACGCGGCAATGGAACGCGCGGCGGTCCCGGCCGCCACACGGGAAGCCATCCAGTTCGGGCTCATCTACCTCTCCGGGTGGCTACCGGAATCGTTCGACCTTCGCTCCTGCCCGATACTCGTGGACACAGCCACCTCACCAGGCGGTGAGGCCGATCGGGCCCAGATACGGGGCATGCTGCCCGAATACGCCGCCGCGGCGGGCGCGATGGCCGCCTACGCCGACCGCGTGGCCGACAACCCCGACCTCCCGCTCGGTGAGCACATCACCGACATCGAGGACCTTCTGGCCCGCATGGACCGACACCGTCGTGATTTGTCGTGGTTCGCCGACAACAGTGAAGGGCTCCACAGCCTCGAACGCAGCATGGTCCGCTGCCTGGTCCACGAAATCGGGCACGGCGACATCACGCTGCCCGACCTGCTGCTGATCGACCCGCACTCCCAACACCTCGCCGAGCGCCAGCAGCACGACCGGATCGGGCGCAGCACACTCGAGACTGCCGAACACCGCATCATCACCGCACTCGACGCTGCCGGCACCGGTGTGCGGGATCTGACCGACACCGACGCGGAGGCGATTCGCACCACCTGGGAGCGAACCATCATCCACCTCAGCGCCTTGGCTTACCGTTGGACCCCCCACCCCGACGTGGCACGCACTGAATGTCGCAGGCTCGCTGGCGAGCTCGATCGGCAACTCGCCCACCGCGCCGTGCCCGCCGAGGCCCGCGCCGACATCCACCGCACACTCCAGGACACCATCGACTTCGCCGACCACCACGCCCACCACGGCATCCAACGCGACCGGGAGTGGGCCGCCCGCTCGATCGGCCGCGATTCCGACATCCAGCGCGACATCAGCGCGCACCTGTCACCGGACATTCCCGGCCCATCTCAGACCACCGAGATCCTCGACGCCCTGCCAGCCACGCCGCACGCGCCCTGGACCTCCCTGTCCGAGGCACAACACACAGCACTTCCGCCACCGCCCGAGCGGCAAGCAGGCCCCGCACTCTGAAACACCACCAATCCCATCCGCACCCCGGGCACCCGCCTGTAGGCGACGTTGACAATGTCAACGAAAACAGTGCCGCTCATTGGGGACATGGCGCCGGATACAGCATCCGAGCTCAGCGCGGTCCGGCTGTCCGCAGAGACTGCGGACGGCGGCCGCGATCGCAAGATCACCATCGCCGACGATTCCGATCCGATTTCCCGCTTCGTCTGCATCCTCATCGTCTGAAGCTGCCCGCGACGTAGGAATCTGCGTGCCGGCCGATAATCCGCCGCGCACGAAATCCACGATGGGAAGACCACGCGGCCACCGTCCCTGGACCCCGCCCAGCAGACCTACCCGTGACGTGCCCGCCTTCGCTTCTGTCTCTTCCCTGCTCGTTTCCGAAGCCGAGAACGGCCGATCGTTCCCGATCCGGCCCGCTTCGAGGAGCAGTCACCGACGGCGGCCGCTTCGACACTGGCACGCCCACGACGCACCAACGGGGCCGACGAATCAACACATGGAAGGCGACGAGAAGTGACCGTCTACATTGCTCTCACCGACGCTGGGCTCCCCGCCATCACCCACCCGCAGATGCGTTCGGAGTTCTCCAGCCCGGCCGCCGCGCACCGGTGGTTCGACGACTACGTCAACAGCCGCATCAACCGCGGTAGCGGCTCCCGCACCGGCATCAAGGGTGGCTCGGCCTCCGCGGTGATGCAGATCTACCGCCACCGATACGACGAGGTGCCGATCGCCCGGCTGCGTGTCGCAGACAACCCGAATGGCACCCGCCGCGTCATCAACGAGGCCGAAGGCGACCGAATCGACAAGGGCGCAGCGGCCGCCAAGGCGGGTGGTGTCGACATCGGCGCAGTCGTCGACGGGTATCGCGAGGCGCTGCTGGCCATGCAGCCGGACTACACAGGCCTTGCCTGCACCTGCGCCAGGGTGAATCCGTTCGATCACGCTGCCCCAATGTCACGTCGGCTCACCGTCGAGGACATGGCAGGTGAGCTGGTTACGAGGATTTGGGCCAACCTCCGTTACGCGATCGGGCGGCATCCGCTCGCCGCCCGCCTGTATGTGGCCGCAGTCGGCTCTCGCACGCTGGGCTGGGATCTCTACGCCGACCAGGTGCACAAATGGTGCGGGTTCCGGTGGCGCACCGGCGCCGGAGAACTCCACGCCTACATGGTGCGGCTGAGCCACAGCATCCCCGTGGTGCACGTGATCGAGCGCAACGGCGTCCTCATCGACAGCACCTCGGTGAGGCGCTCGAAGCAATGAGCGAACGACAGCAGCAACGCCGGTGGTCACCCCCCGCGACCCGATCAGCCACCAATTCGCCGAGAAAGACGGTACAGCAATGACTTTCGCTATCCCTGAGGAACAACCCCAACCCTACGCGGCGGCCGGGCGGGCGCTGATCGCCCTAGCGGCGTGGGCGTCCACCCGCGAAGAAATCACCGTCGAACAGATCTACGACAACACCTACGACCACGAGGTTCTCGGCGACTTCGGCGCCGACCTGCTGCACCTGCTGCACCTGCACAATGTCGACATCGACGAGGTCCGAGGGCGGGCGTGGATGCACTTCACCGAGGAGTCGACCGCCCAGCCGACCCCGAGCTCGGACGCGACCACCGGCCCCACCCTGGCCGCGATCCAGATGCTGAGCAACGTCGTCTCCCAGGCCCGCCACGGGCGAGAACAGCCATGACTGAATACACCTTCGACACCTACATGCTCGCCACGGTGAAGGTGAAAGCCGCGACCCCGCCCCAGGCCCGGCGCATGCTCCGCGCGCTGACCAGCCACGATGTGCCCGACGCGCACGCGAAAATCGCCGAGGGAGTCGAGCTGACGGTGCTCGAGTACCGCGGAACCGCGGACATACCTCACGACGTCCCCGCCCAGCGGGGCGAGCCCGCACCGCCCAGCAACGGCTTCGCGCAGCTGGAACAGATGGCCAATGGTGGCACCGGGCTTCCGATGCTGTTTCGTGTCGTGCAGGTCTCTCCGGAAGGTGACGACATGCGGGAGGGGAACGTCGAGACGCTCGGTGAGTACCTTCGCGGCGACCAGGTGATCCGTGTCGGCCTGGCTCGCGCGGTCTGCCTCGCCGAGGAAGTGCCGGCACCGGAGATCGTTGTCCGCCCCGGAGGCACATTCGAGGTCCTGACCCCAGGCTGGCAGGTTCTGTCGGGGTTCAGTCGCCGTCGGGGCTACGACGGCCCGCTGATGGAAACCTACGAACCCATCAATGACCGCCTGGCCCAGCACATCCTGTGGCACCCCGGCCTGTACACCGCCGTGCCGGCCTATGACGGCGCGGCATCGTGGATCGTGCTGTACCGCGACGACTCCGAAGAGATCTCAGAGGCGTTCGGGTGAAGGTCATCTACTGCGGTAACTGGCCGCGCCGTGCGATCGCGGCAGTGGAGTTCGCACATGCCTCCTACACGATCGCCGACGCGCACAATCAGCGGCTTCGCGAAGCCGGCCGCAGCGACGTGGAGCCGTTGGACGGTGACTGGATCCGCAGCGAGGCCGGCATGTGGCAGGTCGTCGGCGTGGGGTTGAATGGACTGCCCGCACTGCGCCGAGCACCCGACCCGCCGCTGCTGCCTGAGCTGAGGGTCGTCGCGGAGCCGCTGGATCCGTTGCGGTGGGCCCCGACTGTCCGCGCGGACAGTGTGCGCGCCGAGATCACCATGACCGACGAACTCAGACCCGCTCCCGCGCTGTTGCGCCACCGCGATGGGCGGATGTTGACGTGCGGGTTCCCGGTGCGCGTGTGGCAGGCGACCTGTTTCGAGATCGACGAGAGCTGACCGCCGATGCACCCCGCTCGAACCCCTGCCCGAGGGACAGACGGTGTGGGGGTGCTGCTCCAGCATGAGCGGTCCACCGTGCGGGCATCGCCGCAACCCGGACGGCAGCCTCGCCCCGCTGGCCGCCGCGGAATTCGAAGACGGCCTGAGCGTGCAGCTGCGGGATGTGAGAACCCAGTTCCCCGTGCCGGGTGTGGACCGTCCGAGCGATGCCGAATGGGAGCGTGCCGAGCTGATCGTCGGCGACCCGCTGCAACGCCACTGGCCGCCCGGAACTCGGCTGGCAGGACCGCACCCACGTGGCGAAACCGCGCCAGCCTGCGCAGCCAGGTGAACCGCCATTTGCTACGCAACTTCTACCGGCACGCGCCCGTCTGGTGTCGCGCAGTCCGGGCGGCTCGGTGAGCGGCAAAACCGGCAGCCGCCACCCCGAATGCTCGTGACCGACAACTGATCTGGCCTCCGACCGCAATCCTCTCCAGCCGCAACCCTCACAACACCGTTCCCGCGCTGTTCACACGAGTCGCGACGGCCGCCGACATAGGCGACCCCTCTCGCTGCTGGTCGCTTGCAACGGATCCAAGCAGGGGGCGACTCAGTACCCACACCACAGAGGCAGGAAGGCTGATGCTGGTCATCAACACCCGACCCACGATCGAACCCAGCGAAGCGCGGGTAGCGCATTGGATGAGTCACTGGAACGGCCGATACGCCGTGCGCGGCGTCGCTATCTCGAGCTACCACCTGCCCGGACGCGACAACGCAGGCCAGCAAGCCGATTTCGTGCTCCTCACACCTCAGGTGTCCGCCGTGCTCGAGGTCAAAGGCACCCATCATGACCTCACCCACGGAGTCATCACCGCCGAGCCCAACGGCCGCTGGCACCACTCCAGTGACGACCGAGATCCCGTCCACACCCGCGCACACGACCTCAACCCGATAGACCAGGCACTCAGCGCTACCTACCTGCTCAAAGCGTTGGTCGAAAAACACAATCCCGGCCGGTCGTTCGTCTCCGCGGTGGTGGTGGTCGTGCCGCCGCGGCGCTCGACATTGCGCTTGCAGGTGGGATCGCTGCCGACCGGCTGCGAGGTCGTGCTCGGCAACCGGGGGTTGCGCCGCTGGCTGCACCGCACCGCACGCCGCGACCCGATCTGGACTGCCGAACAGGCTTACTCGCTGCTCAACGCCATGAACCTCGGGCCCGAACTGACCATCGGCGACCTCATCGCCGAGGGCTTCCCCCCGCTCGAAGCCACACCCGTCACCTCGACCGCTCGCCGAGCGAAGACGACAACGATAGCCGACGCGACCACTCCCCCAGCCTCGCAGCCGCCCAGCGACCAGCCGGCCGCACCCCCGACCCGGGCAGCTTCCCGGCCCGATACGAGTTCGCGCGTCAGCAGATCGCACGTAGACCCCAGTCCGCGGGCCGCCCATCGCGGCCCACAGCAGCCTGGACACACCGGTGCCCTACCGCGGCCGCGTCACCGCCGCCAGCAGATAGCCGCGCTCATCGTGCTCGCAGCCGTCTGGACCGTCCTCTGGCTGCTGGCGGCGCATTACCACCACGCGCCACCGTCTGCACCGACCACGTCCACCCCGACCGAGCAGCCATTCCCGCAGCGTCCGGCCCAACATCCGCCGCGCCGGTGACCGGCGTCCGCACGAGTGCGTGAGAAGCGAGCCCCTTCAACTGTCGGCGCCGCCCGGCGCTTTTCTGAGGGGACGGCGCGACCCACCATCCACCGGCGCCCCTCGACTCCTCACCCACGGCCAAGTTCGCATCAACCGGTGTCCGCCTGCGCATCGCAGGCACCGCGAAGCTGCCTGAGTCACCTGCCCCAGGAGCACCATGATTTCTCATCGAGAAGTCTCAGTCTGGCTCGCCAGTCTTCCCCCGACCTGCGATATCGCTGTGGACGAGGGCGGATTGACCCTCGTTGTGCTTCACCACGGGCACACCACAGCGGCGTACCTCGAAGTCGGCGGCTACGACGATCCCGCGGATCTCGACAGCTTCGGTGAGCCCGGCACCATATCTCCCGCCTCGCGACACGACCCGAGCAGAGTCCCGGACTTCGCGGCTTGGTCCAAGGCACTGAAGAACGCCACCGCGCACGCGATGTGCTTCGAAGCCATCGGCTACGCCCGCGGTCACTGCGACGCCGCGCGGGTTAGTTCCAGCGATGCGATCGACTTCGGCCATGCCTTCGCCGTCCTCGTCGCCACCGGTCGGTCACGGCCCACCATCGCACAGGCGTGGCACAACTGGTGTACGGGAGGCGCCATCGACTCCATGACTTCCACACACCTGGTCAGGCCACAGTGACCCACACCCCACCCGCCGCCGGCGGCGGGCACGGGCCCCACGCACAACCCGCCGTCGAACATCAGGTCTGGTCGATCACCGCTTACTGGGAGGTGGACGGCTGGCGCAAACAAGCCGAACTACTGGTGTGGCGCTGCCCGGAATCAGGCAATCACTTCGCTCATCTGTGCGCCAGTTCCGGTCTCGGCACACCGGTGACTGTCAACCACCCGCGGCGGCTGGAAATCGCATGCTCCGGCCAACGCCTGCACCAGCAGGAGGTCGAAGAGTTCTACCACCGCGCACTAGCCCAGGTGCGCCGCCGATTCGATGCCCACGACCCACTGGTCAGGGCCTACTTCGATCCCCACTCCATGTACTGGGACAGCTGAGTTCGAGCAGGACAACGCGACAACCGAAGAGACCCAACCCCGATTCGTCGCCGCGGCCGGTGCCGGCCGCACCATCCCTGCCGCGCCAGCTACCCCCTCAACCACCTGCGCAATCCGCCGTACTCGCCGCGACTGCGCGCGCCCGCGTACGCACGATCCCGGCGGGTGATCTGTTGTGTCAGCACCGCACCGATTGGAGCAACCATCATGGCCACCGCCCTGCGAATCGTCCACACCGCCACGCACGGCACACAGTTGCGCACCGAGGCCTCCGACCCCCGAGTCGGCGATGTCATGGGGCGAGTCCGAGACCGCGTCGGCGGATGGACATGGACCCATCAGCACTGGGAAATCCGCGGATCACGCCACCACCAGCCCCACATCCGCCGCATCGACGCCGCTGCCGCTGCCCTACGAGAGGCCGGAATCCCCGTCGAGGTCCACATCAACCGGATCGGATGCCCACCCACCGCCGATCAACCCGCCCCCGTCGCCAACCGCCCCACCGCCACCACCAGCCACCACCGTGACCTGTCCACGAAGTTGGCGCACCTGCCACCCGCGCCACCGTTTCGCCGCCGAGCCGACAGCCACTACGGCGCCCGTTACCACAAACGCACGACCTGACGATCACTGCCCAACAGCGGTCGAGCGACACCGCTTCGCCGTACCGATACCCATCCACCTTCCCAACAACTCGGTCGCTTCCGGCCAGCGCCTCGCCGCTTCGCCGACGCAGCCCCACGCGCGGTTCCACCCCCGGCTCGCAGCCCTTCGCATGCGGCACACCTCGCGAGCGCCCACGATCGCCGCCGCGGCGGCCGCCACCCCGCCGTGTACGACGAACTCCGGAAGAAGTCCCGCTCCCGGCCAACCGTTTCCACAATATGCCGAACCGGCCTCCGATTCACGTGAAGGACACTTCATGGCTCAACCGACTCTGCGGGAGCCCGAAACCGCCTCGTTGATTTCAAAAGCGCTGTTCAGCAGATGAATTCGACCGCCTTTCCGTTGACCGCCCTCGCGGTGCTCGGCCTCGGCGGCATTGTCCTGCTGATCTGGCTGCTGTGCCGATAACCGCCCCCACCTGGCCACACTCGCCGTGATCGACGACACACCCTCTTTCACTGGCTGTCGTCACGCGAGGCCCGGACGCACCCGCCCCTGCCCGCCACGAGGCCGCGCGGTGGGCAGCACCTACTACCCCTCAGGACCTACCGTTGCTCAGCATCGACTCCGACAGCGGACTACCCACAGGATGGAGCATCCGCATTCGATATCACGGCGACTGCACTGTGCTCACCCTGCTCGACGATCACCACAGACACCGCGAAACCTGCCCGCCTCACCCAGCGCCGCAGATACCATCCGGGTTGGAAGCGATGGTCGAGCGGATACCTGATATCGCCGATGCCGCGCTGCGCCGACGCGCCGCGGCCATGGTCACCGACCACCTCGACCGCGCGCAAACTGTCTTCGAACAGTTCACCGCGACCGCTCAGGTCGAGGCGCTCATCCACCGCCTCCGCGACGCCGTCACCGGAATAGACATCGACATCCAGCTACGGCCCCGTGATCTCAGCGTCTACACCGACTTCACCATTACGGGTCCGGGAGCCGGAACGCTGATGGCGTTGGTCACCGACTGGCTCGATTCCACCGGCCAGCACCGTGACCGGATCCCCGCCGGCGTCGACATCGACTTCGACCAACCATCATTCACCCTGTCGGTCGGTCTGCAACAACCCGCGGCGGAGGCGTTCTTCACCTGGTACCGCTACCGGTCCGATCCCGCGGTCCTCGACGCGAACTCCCTCACCGCGATTCGGGATGTCTCGACCCGCTACCAGCGAACCGCACACCCTGACCCTCGCCTCGAGACGCCCCTGACCGTGCTCGCACGCGCCCATGCCATCGCCACGGCGCCCGCCTGGTGCGCACTGCCCGAACACCTACGCGCCAGCATGTCCGACGGCTACGACAGCGACGCGGTCAACAACATCCTCGGCCAGATCACCGACGCCACCGGCGTGCGGGTGGTCTGCGTATGGGACGTCTACGACGACTTCGGCTATACCGGAAGTTCCGACTTCCGCGTCGAAGACCCGCTCGGGCACTTCTACTACCTCAGCGGCGACTTGTGGGCCTGGCTCAACGAAACCGCCGACCATGCCCCCGCGCACCCGGGATCCCCAGCCAGCTGGATCGGCGGTATCGACACCGAGCACACCACCCACACCCTCGCCGGAGGCGACGGCGCTCACAACCACGCCATCCACGACAAGACCGCGCCCAGCGGCGAAATGCCCGCGCACACCGACCCGCTCGAGCGGGAACTCGACCATGCCCACGCCCAAGCTCGCTTCGCCGCCGACCGCGTCACCACACTGTCGCTCACCCGCATCCGCACCTACCTGCGCGAGCACGCCCCGACCGTCGACTCGGTCGAATTCATCCTCGACACAGACGGACTGGTCCCCACCACGTTCCGCGACACCTCCGGCACTCCGATCGATGCGGCCACGCCCGGCCACGACAACTGGATCAGCGACATCAGCCAGTGGAGCATCGCCGTGACCGACCCGGACAACGCTGGACTCACCAGATCCGAACACGCACCCTTCGTGCTCGACCTGGCAGCAGCAAACACCACCGACCGGTGAACAACCCACCATCCGCCGCCGCAGCACTCCAGTACGCGGTCGGTGCCCCTGCTGCCCCAACCATCGCCGCCATCGACAGCTGTGCCTCGCCGAGGCATGTCGCCGACCTGGTCGCCACGGTCGTCGCTGGCTACCCGGACTCGGACCTGACCACGCTCACCGGCCACCACTACCGATATCTGATCGCGCGGACCCGCAGCGGCGAAGGGATCTACCTGGTCACCGCCGCCGACGGCGACGTCGGTGACTTCACCGAGGAAATCTACGAAGCATGCGTAAGGGAAGGCGAACGCGAAGGACTACACCCCGCCTATCACATCCACTCTCGCTACAACCTCTTCGCCACCCCCGGCGTGTACTGGACCCAGCTGTCTACCGCACCCGCGCGGTCCGCCACTGACGACAAGAGGGCAAAGATGGGTCGCCCGACTCCCGCAGTCAACTCACCGCGGCCGACGATCTCGCATCCGCACTAACGCCGAGCTGTGGCGTTGCGGTCGAACCGCTCATCGCGCGCCACGTCGCCGCCCTCGACGTCACCCGGGCCAGACGAACAGCCGACGACACGACGGCTGCCAACCATCGCGACTCACACAACCTAGTCATCAGCTCGGCGCTCCCGCAACCACACCTCGCGCGAGCAGCTTCGGGGCACGGCCGCATTCCTCGTGCAATCTCGCACAGGCCGCTTGCCGAGCCGATGCTCACCCGTGCGGGCTTGCCTCAACGACGCCGCCGCAGCCCTTTGCTGCGTGATTCATCTGCATCAAGGATTTCCAATGGCATCTTCCGATACGGCCGCTGCCGTGAACGACACCGAACTGGCCGCGGTCATGACCGCGCTGCCCGATTCGCAGGATTTCGTGGTCACCGACGTCTGGAATGTCCACGAGGTCCTCACCGCCGCGCGCGACGCCCTGGGCAGCCGGCCCTTCACCGATGTCGAGGTGTGGGCGGTGGAAGACTCGCATCTGCTGGTCACCCTCGAAGCTCAGCCCGGCATACGGCTGGCCAGCGAAAGCCTTCGCGTGCTCGATACATTCGCCACCGACAGCGCGGTGGTTGGTTCGGGCGCGGTCGGCCATGTACTCGACCAGCTCGCGCGTCTGCATCGCAGCCTGGTCGACGACCTCTACAGCCAGTTTCCGGATATTCCGCCCAGTCCCGACCGTCGAATGCTCGCGAGCGTGGTCGACTATCTGTGGGAGGTCGAGACTGCCGACTACTCCAGGCAAGACGATGACGGCCGCAGCGGCCACATCCTGCACGACCTGCGTGGCCTGGCGCGTTGGCTCGACATCGCGACCGTCACCGCCTTGTTGCCGCTGCCGACGCAGTTGCGCGGCAGCCTGCGTCCCGGCTTCAGCCCCGACCACGCCAACAAGGTCCTGTCCGAACTCGGTGCCTGCTCGTGGCTGCGTCCGATCTGCCTGTGGGACTGCCACGATCCCGACACCGGCTACCACGGTAACCCGACGGTCTACCTACACGGCAGCTATCAGCTCTACCAGCCATCGGCTCGGCTGCTCGCCTGGCTGGGCACACCCGCCGACCCCGACGCACCAGCACCAGATTCGCCGGGTCTGCCCGCAACCTGGATCGGCGACATCGCCACCGACATCGACCTGGCCGAACGCCCCGACATCAGCGCCGACGCCTGCACTTCCCATCAGGACCACCCTCACAACTACTGCCGGGCAGCACCGACCGCGACCGGCCCCATCAGCCACGCTGGCCCGCCGGCATGCACACCCATCGAATGACCGTCGACCAACTGCCCGGCTGCACCGGACCTTGCGCGAGGCCGGCACATCCCGAGAAAGACCAGAATGGACGTACACGAGCCGAAAGTCATCGACGTCGGCGGCGGCCGAACCTACACGGTCACCTTTCCCGCTGACGAGGACGCCGACAGTCCCCGCGGAAGCGGAGCGGACGAAACCCTGATGGTGGTGGTCACCGCCCACGGTGTGACTATCGACGAAACACGCAGCGATCGCACGCCACACGCTGCTGCGCTGGCGTATTTTCTGCGCGAATTCGGTTACCACGACGTCGACACTGTCGAGCGCCGCTACCAGCTCTGGCGCGCTATCACCGGCAGTCCGTTCCAGTTGTTCACCGCCGGTAGATACGTCTACCCGATCCAGTCGGGCTTGGCCGAATGGTTCGTACTGGCCGAGTCGGAAGCCGCGGCGCAACGCGAGATCAGCGAGTACGCAACATGGCTCGGCGGTCGGGTGTTCACCTGCGTAGTCACCGGCCCGGACTCGACCGAGATCGGCAGCCGCCCGAACCTCTACGACACCATCGCCGCGCGAGAGTTCTACGACGAACTCATCGCCCGCACCGAAGCCGACCTCGCAGACCAAGCCCGCCTCCGCGGCGCCGGAATCATCGGTCTTCTTTGAACCGCGCCATCCCACCGGTCGCACCCGAGGGGTCTCCGCACTTCGGTGCCTGCGTCACCGGGGCCTCCTATCGGGATGCCTCCTCTGCTGCCCACATGTGGCCGGCGCCACCACTGCTGCGTACTCGGATCCACCGTCGCCGCTGAAGGCTGCTTGCACTAGGAAAGGTCAGAGATTGACATCAACGCCTGACGAGCACTCTGAAATGAACGTCCTGCGGATGCGCATCTTCCGCGCCATGAACGCAACCCCTTGCGGGCCGCTCGTCCGCGTGAAGAGGTTCAACCCTCACGAACCCAACGTGCAGGTATGGCTCCACCAGTTCGCTGAATGGTTCGAGGAACTGGGAGAAGTCCTCACGAAAGTCGGCATGGACGGCGATGCCCGAGACCACGCACTGTTGGAGTTGCGTCGCCAACGCACGGCCATACGCACGTTCCTGGGACTGCCTGACGATCCGACGACCCTCTGACCGGACCCCACCCCGGAAGCGCACCCCGTCACGAGGCCGGGCTGAGTCCCGGTCGAATCGCCGCAGTCGGCAACGGCCTGTCTTGGACGTCATCACGCATCCGGGACCTACCTTCCAGTACCTGATGTCGCCAACACACCCGCCGCCACCGCTGCCCCAAGGCACCCGGCCCCGCCCTCGTGGGTCCAGGCGACAACCGCGCCACAACACCCGAGCCCGAACCATGCCTTCGAACACCACAATGTCCCCTCGCGGCGACCCACGACAGCCGCCGCCGATCGCTGCGCGACAGAGACGACCTTCGGGCGGACCGGTCACGCCGATGAGCCGCCAGTTGTCGTTGCAGCTGTCGCCTGTGATCGCCTTCTACCAGGTACATGTCGCAGAGGCCGAAGAACTCTTGATCGCCTGGCGACATCCTCTGCACCTGCCCGACGACCAATACCCCACCGGCAGGCCCTACCGGCGTCCGTTCGGCAGCATGGCATTCGTCATGGAGGACCGCGGTCGTCGTGCCGCGGTCGTCGTTCTGGCCAGCACCGTAAACGCCAGCGTCTCCAAACCGCACGGTCTACACCGCTACAACACGGTGGATCTCGCCAGAATCGCTCGCAGTCCCCACCGCCGCGACCAGCGATGTTTGCGGGCAGTTCTGCGCATCGCACGCGACTATCTCGCGCCACTGTGGCTGGGCACCTACCCCAACTGGGATGCGCGCAGCGCCGAATTGTGCGGGCAGCCGCAGATCGCCGCCCTGTCGAGCACGAGCCTGCCCGGCACGCCCGGCGCGATGTACCGATTCGACGGATTCGATCGCCTCCGCACCTCCACAGGCAGCAAAGGCGGCGGACACCAGCGCCCCAGCGCCGCCAACGCCATCCACGACGGTGCGCGAGGCCTGTGGGTCTACCGCTACCCCCGGCCACTGCGCCCCGCCGACGCCTAGACCCGCGCGCCGATCAACTCCGCAGGGGGCCGCGCCGGCGTCACCGGTCGCCACCACGCCACCGGTCCCCGGCGACCGGTTTCCTCATGCCTCAGACTGCAGATCGGAAAGACATTGACAGACAACGGAAGTCGCTGGCCCCCTAAACCACGCGGGGAATCTGATCGACTGTCGCCTACGCCGAGCCGCGGCCCGTCCGGGTCCGCGCCCGGTATCGGGACCGGTGACCAGCTTCCGGCCTCACTCGGCACACCTCCCGGCGGTGGCGCCAACCGGGTCTACCCGATCCGCTACGCCTACTGCTGGACCGACACCTCGACCGGCGCGCAGCGGATCGTGGAGGCGATCAGCCGCGACGACGCCTACGAATCCGCTGCCGGAATCCGCCGCATCCAACACCGCCGCCGCCGTGACCCCGACGCCACGGTCCTCAGCGGCTTCGGGGCGGGGCTGTGGGTCGACGGGGACATCACCCCGCTACAGCCCACCGGTGTGCACACGGTCGAAGATGTGGATATCGCTGCCCAGATCTGCCGGGAAGTGCTGGAAAGCATCGCTGAGGGCATCGTGCCCGCTGATGTCAGCCGATTCGGTGAGCTGCACGAATACGTCGACGCCAACATGTACGCCGACGAATGGATTTCGCGCAGGGAACGTCTTTCGGGTCAATGCTTCAGTGACTTCATCGGCCAGGTGCAGGACGTGGTGACAGGTTGGCTGCAGTCCGGACGTCCGCCGACCTTCGCTGTCACACCCCCGGTCGGGCCGGTGATCGTCCAACTGCATCCACCAACCAGCTATGCCGACACCCGAAACGTGTCCGATGTGCAGGACTCACCGCTGCCGCAACCCGCGCCGCGTTCACCGCTCACGGTCGGGTCGCCCTACACGACAGCAGAGGTGCTTCAGCAGGCCACCACAACCGAGATCACGGTGAACGGGGTCACCACGATCACCTATCACCTCGTGCCGGACGAAACGCGCTGGCACAGGGCTACACCCGCCGACACTTCGCTCGGGGTATGGGTGTATCGGGGTCCTGAGGGCTACCGCGGTGTCCTCACCAAAGACCGGCACGGCCTCCACTGGGGCACCATCCTGCGGCCTGGAGGCGAACGCGGATCACTCGATGAAGGTCAACTCAGCACCAACCTTGAAGAATCCAAGTTGGCGGTGGAAGGCATGGTCGCCATCGAAGCCGGGATACACCACGGGCGTCGGCTCGAATGGATCAACTCCGGGCCCGACCCGCACTGCGAAGCCGTCGAGATTCACGAGTACGAAGGCCCTTTCGACTCCTTCGCGGTGGTCCGCGTCGGCGAAGACGGCGTTGTCCGGCTCAGTGTCTACGGCCGATGCGAACCGATATGCCAAGACGAACCGGTCGAGTCCGTGGACGACGGCAAGAGCGACGCCATCGCCACCATCCAAACTCTGATCGGCTCAGCCACCCAACTCGACACCTACACCGCCACCACCCGCCCGTACACCGAACCGCAGCCGCCTGCGAGGCTGCACCATTCAGCTCCACACGAACCACCCACAGACCGCAGCGCGCAGACTATCGAGCAATCGCACGAATGAGGTCAGCACCGGCAGATCCATGCGGAATCAAATCGCTGCGGTCGGAGTCGAGCAGGATCCACATCTCCCCGGGGCGGCGACCATTGACTGCTGCTGCCGACGAACCCCACCTCGCCCGGGTCGACGGCCGGCCGCGCGAACGCCTCAATCTGCCGGAAAAAAACATCGCAGGTCGCGCCCACATGCTCACCGAACCTGCACCTTGACCACCGCGATGCTGCAGACACGCAGCCGCCAGACTCATCGCCGTTCATGTGAACACCGACATCGGCCCTCAATCGACACCTCGCCGCTGTCAGCGGCCAGTCGAGACTCCCCACGGATGGCCAGTTCCGCTTCCCCGCAGGCGGCCAGTTGGCACATCCCGGCGCATGACCAGCAAATCGTGCCGAACGCACGCTCATGCCGATCACAGGCCGGCCGGGATCTGCACCGACACGGGATCGTCAGTGCCTGCGGTAACGCTGAGACGGGTCGGCGGATTCGATCTGCTGGAGCTGAGCCGCGATCGCCGCTTGTTCGTCGGTCTGAGTCTCGCTCGGGTGATGGATCCACCAGCCTGGCCCCCACCGCAGCACCCTGCCGTACAAGGTCAATAAGAGACCTTCCTCGAAATCATTTGCTGGCACACGGATGTCGCGAACCAAGCGGCAGCCACTCATCCTCAGTGAGCAGACGCTCGACCGGCAGATAGCCCAGCCGGTGATACACCTCGGCGTACACCGACGCCACCTCGTCCGTGCAGCGGCGCTCCACATCGAAGATCGCCGCGAAAGGGCCGTGGACTCCGAGTTTTCCGAAGCCCCGCAAAAACTCTCGAACATCTTCATATTCATCGTCGCGGTCGTCCAGGTAGCACAGATCTCGAAGCCGTTCTCCAGCCACCGACTCCATTTCCGGACCAGACCGGGCATACATCCCCGGCCGAGCAAACACCTGCTGCGCTTCTGTCAGCCAACGCTGCTTCAGATCTTCCGATGACCGCACCCACCGAGCCTAGCCAGAACACGCCCTCATGCCGCATATCGCGCGTCCACCAGCCAGCGTCTCCGTTGCTGCAACGTCACCCTGGCGGCCAGATAGCTCCCCCGCCAAATGGCCGCCGTTGGGGAACTTCAACTGGCCACTGACACGCCGCCACAGCTCCGGCATCGGATCGTCCTGTAGCTGCGCGGCGGACCGAGAAGTCCGTCAAAGAACGCGCCCGCTCCGCACGTACCGACGTGGACACACACGGGGGTCTCCATGCCGACGCCGTCTGCGCGCTGTCCGCAAGTCCGCCTCGAAGAAATGTTGCCTCTTGACTCACCCCGAAGCATCCACATTGTGTGGTCCAACCCTTGATCCGAGTCGCGTCAGCTGCGAGCCGCGGACCGTCATCGCCCGCTGGCCTATCGGACGAGTTGATCCAAAAGGCTGGCAACCCCACGCCGAACTGCGCATCACCTACGACACGCGCCCCGGTGAAAGAGACTGTTACACAGCGACATTGACAGCGCTGTATCGCCACGGCGACGGCGCCACGACCTACGCAGTAGGCATACCGACGATCGTGGTGTATCGCCGTCCCAGCAAACGTTTCCGGGGGTCGCAGCTCGAGCGAACCTATCAGCGGGCGCTGACGGTGTTGCGTGAGCGATTCGTCCACGATGCCGGTGTCCGCGAGTACTTCGACCCCGCGTCCCGGATATTCACCGACCTCGAGTCCTTCGGCATCCGCTTCCACATCCCCGACCCGTCCGGCGAAAGCCCGACTCGACGATGGGAACTGCACCGCAAGACTGAACTCACCGGCGAATCCGCTGTCGCTGTCCTGGCCCACGGTGTCGAGTTTCCCGACGGGACCGCCGCGATGCGCACCTCAGGTTTTCCCGCAATCACCACCGCCCTCGAGTCAACCTCACACGCCGAGATCCTCGACGGCTACCACGATCGGACCCGCGTCATCTGGACCGACCCATCGCCACCACCCGGTCAGGAGACGACCCGCGTCGCCGTGCGCGTACCCCTCGAGGACGACGACACCCACACATGGGCGCTCTACACCTGTCCCGTCGCCGTCCTCGGCGACGCGCACCGCGAAGCCGACGAGATCGGAAGGCACTGCGCGGAATTCTCCGGTGACGTCGTGGTCGTCGACACAGTCGAAGGATTCGCTGCAGGCTGCAGCACCTGGTCGCGCTACAGCCACCAGCCCGACCCCACCAACCCGCACGGCAGCGAGTACGCCCAGGCGCGTGCCGAGCACTGGGGCTGCCAACACACCTTGTTCGGCACAGCCACCGATGACTGGACCGACGAAACCGACCTGTATATGGGTCGAGCGATCGGCACCATCACCGAGTGGAGGCTCGAGTCGCTGGATTGGCGTGCAGCGGTCGTACGCACCACCGACGAGCCGGACGTCGTGGCCGTGTGGATATCCCGAGACACCGAACAAAGCGGGTTGGACGACACCCATGGCGACGGTGAACATGTCCTCGTCGAAGCCGCCCCCTATCCGAGCATCGAGGACGCCAAACGCGCCGCCACCGCCATGATCGTGGACATACTGTCGCGGCAACGCCCCACCGCCCCCACCACCTAGCGGCTGCCGATGCGCCGGGCCCGACGCCGAACAGGCCACCATGCCGCAAGACGGCAGCTTCGTGTCACGGCCCTCGCACACACCGGGCATCAGCATCCTTCCGGAGGCTTCCATGACGAATTCTGTCGATGCCGTTCACTCCGATCGACTTCCCGATCGTGCGCCGGATCACCACCGGCCCTCGCACCCACCCACCGACGCGGGCGCCGCGGACTTCCAGGTGCGGCGCAGGAGGCCACCGATGATTCGCTCGCGCGGACGGTCTGTGGTGAAGCGGGTCGTGCAGATGTCGGGCGGAATCGGGTCGTTCGCTGCCGCGACCCGTGTCGCGCAGCGGTATGGCACCAAAGACATGGTGCTGCTGTTCGCAGATACCCTGACCGAAGACGAGGATCTGTACAGGTTCCTGTCCGACGCCGAGGACTACCTGCGCGTCCCGTTGGTGCGAGTATGCGACGGTCGCACACCGTGGCAGGTATTCGCCGACGTGAAGTTCATCGGGAATTCGCGAGTGGCCCCGTGCTCGAAGTGGTTGAAGCAGATACCTTGCCGCCGATGGCTCGAAGACCACTGCGACCCGGCCGACACCGTGCTGTATGTCGGACTGGACTGGGCCGAGCGGCGGCGTGAACCCGGCGTCGTCCACGGCTGGGCGCCGTGGCGCGTCGAGTTCCCCATGGCCGAGGATCCCTACCTGACCAAGCAGCAGATGCTCGATGACTGCCGCTCACGCGGATTGGTGCCGCCGCGGCTGTACGAGCTCGGCTACAGCCACAACAACTGCGGCGGCGTGTGTGTCCGTGCCGGCCACAAGCAGTGGCGCCACACCCTGCGCGTGTTCCCCGAACGCTTCGCCGAAGCCGAACGACACGAGAACCACCTGCGGACACTGGTCGGGGACCGGTCGATCCTCACAGAACAACGCCGCAGCGTGAAGTATCCCCTGCCTTTGTCGGAATTGCGGCGGCGCGCCGAGTGCGCACCGACACCGCACACCCTCTCCGAGACCGCGCCCGCTGCGCC
The DNA here is from genome assembly GCF_040644075.1 of Nocardia sp. NPDC047038. NCBI lineage: Bacteria > Bacillati > Actinomycetota > Actinomycetes > Mycobacteriales > Nocardiaceae > Nocardia > Nocardia sp. NPDC047038. The sequence goes on from NZ_JBEYVQ010000022.1 coordinate 64,029, forward strand.
GAGTGGTCGCCAGCCGGTCGAAGAACCCGGCCCGAAACACTCCTCCCGAGGGCTCGCTGCGGCGGCGCGCTCCCGGCGGTCTTCTCAGCGACCGGTACTGCGCACACCCGACGCTGCCTCCCGTTGTCGGTGACCTCACCTACCTTCGGCTCAGGAGGATGCCATGGCAGCAGTAACCGATATCCGGTACACCCGCGGTGACGCGACCGCACCCCACGGCGCCCGTCCTGCGGTTATCGCTCATATCGTGAACGACCGCGGCGCGTGGGGGCGCGGTTTCGTCCTCGCCGTCAGCCGCCGCTGGCCCGAGCCCGAACGCGCCTACCGCGCCTGGCACCGCGGGCGGGAATCCAACGATTTCGCTCTCGGTGCCGTTCAACTCGTTCGCGTCGAACCGCAACTGTACGTGGCCAACATGATCGGCCAGCACGGTGTCGCCACCCGCCGTTCTGCTCGCCCGCCGATCCGCTACGACGCCACCGGCCGATGCCTGGCGGCACTGGCCGACCACGCAGCGGCCGCGGGCGCGTCGGTCCATCTACCCCGCATCGGATGCGGCCTGGCTGGAGGCCGTTGGGAGCAGATCGAACCACTCATCCGCACCCACCTGTGCGCGCGAGGGATCCCGGTGACCGTCTATGACCTTCCCTGAGGACCACCACAACCCCGAAACCCCAGCCGAGCAGCTGCTCCGCCACTACAGCGACGCCGCACTGGTCGGCGAAGCGCACGCCCTCATGCACGGCGAGCGACACCTCACCATCGAGCACGGCTATCCCGAGACCGCCGACGACACCGCCCGTCTTCAACACCTGTCGGACACCGCATGGCGCGGTCACGACGGAGCACGCACCCGATCCATCGGCGGCGGCGGCGACTACACCACGATCACCGTCGAAGGCCCGCACGCCGATGAGTTCGTCGACAGCCTGGCACAGCTCGCCCAAGAGAGCCTGAACCCTGGCTGGTGGCAAGTTCGCCGCTCAGCACGCTGAATCCGAAGGACCCAATCGGTCTTTCCGCCCTCACTCGTGTCGTGCTCGTCCACGACGAGGCCCGTGACCTCCCGGCTGGGCAGGTCAGCGAGCACACGACCACCAACGCGCCCCTCCACCCTCCCTGCTGATCCGGAGACGAGCGAGCCCGGCAGCGGCGACGCATCGGCGGCCGACGACCCATCCAGCTGATCACCGACCGGCCCCTGTTCTGGCCCGGCACTGGACCCCATGTGCCCGGCGGTCCACCGTTCGCTCCTCCTCTTTCACAACGGAGTTCACTGTCATGACCGAACACGCCCCACCCCCAGCGCCCCGAAACGAAGACACCCCTGCCCTGCCTGACGCGCTGCGCGATGCACCCATGTCGCAGGGCATGGCGGTGCCCTACATCACCTTGGCTCATCGCGACCGCAGCGACCGGCCCGCGTGGGGCAACGTCGACACGATCCGTTTGCGAGAGGTACTGGAACGCGCGCTGTGCCAAATCTGCGGCACACCTCTTGGCGAGCAGGTCATTCTGTTCATCCTGCCCTCCGACTTCCGCCAGGGCCTCACGGTCGAACCTGGGCTCCACCCCGCCTGCGCCGAGTATTCCGCCCGAGCGTGCCCCCTGTTGGCCGGCCGGATGCACCGCTACCACCGCCATCCCGCACAACGTCTCACCCGATGCGCCGATCCCCGCTGCCACTGCTGGGGGTGGGTGCCGCCGCGGCCCGACCCTGCCCGGGACGGGGCACCGACCGAAGCCTGGTACGAACTGCGCCTTCCGTTGAGCGAGTACCGGGTCATCACCGTTCCCGGTGCCGATAACCGCCCAGCGGTGACCGGCATCGACCTGAAGACACCCCGGTTGATGCGCCGGATCCGGAAGATCCGTGACGCCGCGCAACCCAGCCAGCGCGAGCGCGACCCGTTGGCGATGCTTCTCGTCGTCGGCGTGTTGTTCGCAGGTACAGACCAGTGAGCGGATCCGACCGGGCGCTCGCGCGCGTCGCCGGGTTGCTGCACAAGGCAGAGCGCACCGACAATCCGCACGAAGCCGAAATCTACTTTGCCCACGCACAGCAACTCGCGACGCGGCACTCGATCGATCTCGCCCTCGCTCGCGCCACGCAGCCAACCACTACCCGGGCGACCCCGGTCATGCGTGAGATCGCCATCGGTGAACCCCGCGCCCGAGGGCTTTCGACCTACGTGCAGTTGTTCCTCGCGATCGCGCGTGCCAACGACGTGCGCGTGGACATCGCGACGAATTCGACGTGGGTGATCGCCTTCGGGATGGAGTCCGACATCGCGGCGGTCGAAGTCCTCTACGCCGGCCTGCTGCCGCAAATGATCCACGAGTCTCGCGCCTACCTACGTTCCCCCGAGCGTCGCGCGCAACACGCCGAGGGACGCGCGAAGCCGGGCATCACCGCGCGCCTGGCCTTCCAACACGCCTTCGCCACCCGCATCGGCCAGCGTCTCACCGAGGTCCGCGACATCACTCGCGCCCAGGCGCTGTCCTCGGCCGGTGACCGCGGCGCGGGGCCGAGCACGGCGCTGGTGTTGCGCGGCAAGGAACTCGAAGTCACCGACTTCTACACCAGCCACTCCCGAGCTCGCGGAACCTGGCGCGCCCCGCGCCGCCGCCGCGTCGACGGCGCGGCCTCGATCGCCGGAGACCAGGCCGGCCGCCGCGCCCGCCTCACCGATCGCCCCTCCCTGCCTGCTGCTGTGCGGCGGTTGTCGTCATGACCCGCAGCACCCGGGATACTCGTCGAAACCGTGTCTATGCTGCCGAAGCGCTGGTGTGGAACATGTTCGAGCGGGCCGATCAGCTACCGGCCGCCAGGTCGAGATCTTCGGTTCGCGAGTGACATTGCCGATCGAGCGGCGAGTGGTCTCGCTGGAGTCGATGCAAACCTACGTCGATGCCGTCCTCGCGCTGGAGACAGTGCGCAGCCGGTACAAGCGAGCCCGGATCCCGGTCACGGTCCGGGCCCGACGCGGACAGTCGCGCGCACACTACGAGTACGCCACCGCCACCATCGCGATGCCCTTGCACAATCGCAGCATGCTCAGGGAGTTCGTGCTGCTGCACGAAATAGCCCATCGTCTGCAACCGCTCGGCAGTCCCGGCCACGGCCGGCAGTTCTGTCAGATCCTGTGCCATCTCGTCGAGCTCGCGATCGGCGCCGAAGCTGCCTGGCTGCTGCGCGCCACCCTCGCCGACACCCAAGCCGATCACAGCTGACCCCATCACCGTGCGGGCTGCGCAGCATCCGGCCTTGATCCACTCACCCCTGCTGCGTCCAGACGGTCCGCCGCCACCGCCCGCAACCAGCGACCCGAAGAAACTGCTCGAAACCCGCCGCAGATCCTCGCACTCGCTGACCGGATCCGCGACACCGTGACCCGCCTCAACGAAAACCCGCTCTTAGCAGCGGATTTCACCGTCACGCTCATCGTGGAGCTCACATCGACTTCGACGTCGCCCCCGGGCCACGTGCTCGCCTTCGCCCACGCACTACTACCCATGCCTGAATCCGCGACCGACACCACTGCGGGAGCACGTCGCGGTGGACGCCGCGCGCCATGCGGGCCGCTGCCCGAGGCGACGACAGGAGAACCCACCAGATGGACACCATGCAGGTGTGCTGGTCGGACACCGACCGCACCCACGCTCACGCCACCTACGCCGGTCACCGCACCGTCTGCGACCTGCCCGTCATCGAGGCCCGCCCGATCCACGCTTCCGTCTTCGGCGACCTCACCTGCCCGGCATGCACCCGGCACGCCCGCCTCCAGCTGGCGCGCGCAGCCGCCCAACGTCACCTCAGCGACCATGCTGCCGAACTCGATGACCCCGAAGGCCTCGTGGAAACCGCTATGCAGATCATCGTTCCCGAAGCACTCGCGCGGCGACGTGCCGGTGACAGTTGGCACGCGATCACCACCGACTATCTGCTGGCCACCGACCCTCCCAGCCAGTCGGATCCCGATACCCGGTTCGCGGCAGGCCTCGGATCGGCGGTCCTGAAGTCCCTGGAAGCCACTGAACAGTGAACCCCGTCGCTCATCTGCGTCTGCTGCGCACCCGTCTCGACGAGTGGGCCGCGCAGCTACCGTGCGTTCGCGCCGCCAGTGCCTGCAGCGGTGAGCCCAACCATCGGCTGTGGTGGCATCTGGACGCGACGCTGACCAAGGCAGCCTCCGAAGCGCTGTCCGCCTACGATGCCTGGTCGGCCGCAGTCGCCTTGCTCTGGGCGGAGGAACTCGCGGATGTGGCGTGGCGCCGTTGCGCGCGGCGGCACATCCTCGTGGCCGCCATCACCGGCCGCGATGGGCTAGACGGTGCCGCGCCGCCGTCGCTGCCCGCACTGGCCGTAGCTGCCCGATTCCAGCCGCAAGCGTGGATCAACGATCACGCCGTCGATACCGACGTCGACTTCCCCAACCAGTGGACCGTGTCGCCATCGCTGGCGCCACAGGCTCTGCGTGCGATCCTCACCGGCCCGACCCCCGCAGACCTGGACTTCCTCACCTGCGATCCCGCAGCACCCGACTGGATCCGTCGCTGGTCCGGCCCCTTCGACATCACCCTCGACTACGCCATCCACCCCATCGACAGCTGAGTCCCATATCGGGAGCGGCTACCAAATGTCCGCACCCCAAGCCGGGAGTCCGGCAGTTCCAATACCCCCTGCGTCGTACCGCCCGCCGCTTTCACGCACCCGGCCGCGAGGCATGCCCCGGCACGGGTCTCCGGGCTTCACGGAGCCGCACCGCCGCCACGCTCACCGAAGGGCACACCCTCGAGCGGTTGTGCTCGGTCTGCATCCCCGCCCCGACAGGCCCCTGCGCTGGCTCGCAGCTGCACACCACTGCCGAAGTCGACCCATCACCTCAAGGAGGCCCTCACTGTGACCTTGCGACTGTGTCTGTTGCTCGAGGAACGCTACCGAGCCGAGAGCCTGCCCCTGGCCTTGGCCTACCGACTGCGTCAGAATGGCCACCGCGTCGACATCGTGCGCCCGGGTGGCCAACTCCTGGACCTCGCCGGGCTCATCGACAGTGCTGACCATGACGCCTGGATTCTGAAAACAGTCTCCGGTGGCCCTGGACTCGGCCTGCTCGAAGCCGCCGCCCACGCCGGGCTCACCACCATCAACGACGCTCGCGCCATCCGCGCTGTCCGGGACAAGGCCCGCGCCCACCTGCTGGCCGCACGCCACGGTCTGCCGGTCCCTCCCACCTGGGCCGCCACGGATGCCGCCGCGTTCGCTGCGGTGCCCGCCCAGCACTACCCGCTGGTCGTCAAACCCGCCGACGGCAGCGCCGGACACGCCATCCACCTGATCACCGGTCCGGAGGATCTGCACCGCCTCTGCGGGCCTCGCAGCGATCAATTGCTGCTGGGACAGCCCTACATCCCCAACCGCGGAGTCGATTTGAAGGTCTACCACATCAATGGCCGACTCTTCGGCACCGAATGCAGTTCACCGTTGGCGACCCGCACTACGGCAGATCGCCCGGTACGCCTGGTCGCGGAAATCAGCGACCTCACTCACCGTGTCGCCGACCTGTTCGGCCTCGACCTGTTCGGCCTCGATATCGTCTTCGGCCCCGATGGCCCGACCATCGTCGACATCAACGACTTCCCCAGCTTCCGCCGAGTCCCCGGCGCCCTGGACCTCCTCGCCGACGCCTGCTTGTCACTGGCCTGGAAAGGCGCTCGGTGCACTCCCGTGGCTGCCGCACAGCACGCCCACCCCACACCAGCATGACCCCGCATGCTGCAGTAATGGACTCATCGGCCAGCCAAATCGACTCTGCCACAGCGAAGTTCGATACAGTGCGGTGGGCTTGCTCTGCGTCGGGATTCGGCAGGCCAGCCCAGCGCCTGCGTGTCGCTGTCCGGGCGATGTCCGGCCATCTTTCCTCGCCCCCGTTCCTCGATGAATCGCGCCCCCGGCACCGCCGCCACGACATACGGCCCCGCTGCCGTGTGGGCCTCACCGCCGGGCAGCGTGTCACCGCGCTCGCCGACCAAGACCCGAGCCGGCCGTGACAGCGGTAGACACACCGCACGGCGGGGCCCGCGTCGAGGACGGACATCTCATGCGACCAGCACGCCATGCCGCCACATGACGACACCGATGGGCCGACCCATCGCTGTCCGAACTGCACCGGCGATCCCGCCCCGCTTTCGCCCCAGCGACAATCCCAGCCGCCCACTGATGCAGGTGACGACAAACCCGTTGCCCCGCAACGTGTCCCGTACCGACCCCAGCGCTGCAAGCTTTGACCCGAAAGCGCAACGATGAGCATCAGCGACTACACCGACTTCAAGGACAACGCCGTCGCCATCGACCCACCGGGGTGCAGGTGCACCGATTGCCAAATCGGCCATTCCGTCGCCCTCGACGACCCGTGTTCGCTCGATCTACTGGCTGAGCAAGCCGTCGCTGGCCGCCGGCTCATCAACCGCACCGACGGCCCCCTCCTGCTGGTCCGCGACACACCGGCGATCTGCCCCCTGCCCCGCCACTTTCCTCATCGCTGGCGCCACGCCAAGGACGCAATGGTCACCGTCTCCGGCGAGACCTCGATGGCCCACCCGACTTCGGACCAGGACAGCACACCATGACCAGGAACACCGATTCGCGCGCCCCCAGCGCTGGCTCTCCCACGCGCAGGACACGACCGGTGCAACTCGCCCTGGACGGTGGACGCACCACCGTCCAGGCACCGCCGCCACCGACTGGAACGCTGCCACGGTTTGCTACACCTTGACCGGCCCCAGGCTGCGTGGAAAGTGGACTCTTGGTGTACATTCCGCGGCCGACAGCGCCGAGGCAACCTCGCTCGAGGTGAACTTCGGGGTTGGCGGCCTGAAGTCCATCCCGTTCACCCGCCGCGACAAGCCTGTCATCAACGGGATCGAGATCATGGGCAGCATGGTGATCCGCAACCGCGACACCCTCACAGGCCGCGGAGAACGATATCCTTCCGGCGACCAGCTACCCGATCCGACCGCGGCTCGACTGACGAGCGTGGTCCGCGCCGTCGCCGATCACCTCCTGACAGATGAGCGCCTGGGTGAACTCCACCACCGCGCCGCGGTCCTGGACGCCTGCACCCTACGCGAGATCGTGGGTGAGCGTCTGGCTGAGGATCAGCGCACACTCCGGGAGATCACCGCCGCTGTCACCACGCGGTGCGACTACTACCGTGCACTGGCCGAACACTATGACAACATCGCCAACCGCACCGCACCACCGGGCCCGTTCGCCGGGACCGACAGCGCCGGCCGACCACTCGCACAGCCGACACCACCACAGATGTACGTCGTCTAAGCCATACCCGCAACAGGGCAGCTCTACCTCCCGAGCCAGGCCACAGCGCGCCTGCAGCCGCGCGTGCCCGGCGGTCGCCGCCCGCACTCGTGCGCACGGTCTCGGCGGACACTTCGCACCGCCCGCGGTCAGGAGCACCCCCATGAATCTCACCGATCCGTCCATTCCCCACCGCCGGCCCGTCGCCGGGCACGGCAGCCACGCCGAAGCCGTCGCAAGGGCACTGTTGGCGCCCTACGCCCCGGGGGTACCGGCCATCTCGCTCCGCCCGCATTCCGCAGGAGTCGATTCCATCCACGTCGATGTGCGCCGCGACACCTTCCGGTTCGTGATCGACGTCGTCGCCGCCGATGCCGTTGCCATGGCCGCGCTGCTGGCCGACCTGATCGCGCCACCCGCACACAGCGACGAGCCCGACTGGTTCCAGCTGGGCCGCGCAGGCTTCGAGGCGGGCCTCGAGCACCCCTCGCCCCTTTTGAACGACAAGGTCGCGCCGTTCATCACCGACCCCGAGGCCGACCCGGATCGTGTTGCCGAGATCATCCGCCAGTACGGACAAGGCTGGGACGCAGCGTCCGAAGACAGTGCGCGAGCCGGGCTTCCGCACTCCTACACCGCACCCAACCAGCCGCCGCCACCGGCCCGGCCGGTGTATTTCGTGTGGGACCGCGACCTCGGGCAGGTCACCGCGATCCTGCCCGACCCGGGTGCGACCGCTCAGCACCTCTACGACGCCCTCACCGCGGCCGGTCGCAGGCGTGTGCACGCGGAATGGGTCCAGCGGCAACGGCCCGCCACCGACGAGGAAGCCGCACCCCTACTGCAGCAGTTGACCGCCGCCGGATACCGACCGCACGTCCTGGCATCCATGCCGAGGTAGCCAGCCGCCGGGCACACCAGCTCGCCGGTTCGCCCAGCGTGGTGCGTCGTTGTCCGCGCGGGCCTGAACCCTGCGACAACCGAATTTGCGAGGCCACTCCGATGACCGACCCTTCCGATGCGCTCGATGCCTTCTACAGCCTCCCCACGCCCGTTCTTGCCGCCTGCCGAGATGGCAGCCACATACTCAGCGACAGCGAATCCCGCGCTGTCGCAGCGGTTTATGCCCAGCAGAACACATCTCTGTAGCACTGGGGCGCCGGCATCGACGTCGCCCACACCGCCCGCCTGATCGAAGACACCCAGTGGCTGCTCGACGCGGCCGGCGTCCTGTGTGATGACACCGACCCACACCGCTACCCCGACGAAGCACGCAACGCCCTGCGCGCGTTGCTCGACTACTTCCGCGGCCGCGCCCGCGTGCGGCCTACCCGGGCTGACTACGAGCGTGAACTGACCCAGATCTACACCAGCGAGTTCGAATTCCTACGCGCCCGCGGACACTCACCCCGTATCGCTTCGACCGGCCATGGCGGCGGATGCACCGGGCTGGCGACCGTGCTGGACGAGCGGTATGAGCTCTACGCCACCAACGGTGACGCCTGCCTGGTCGGCAGTGAAACCGGCGAAACGCCCGGGCCCTGGTCGGTCGGCATCTACGACCGGGAAACCGGCCACGCTCTCACCAACGCGACCGACCCCCACTTCAACACCGCGTACGCCGCCGCAGTCGCCGCCATCCCCCGCCAACGCACCCGCCTGCCGCTGTCTGCGCTGCGGCCCCTCTCCCGGATTGGCAACCTGCTCCGGATAAGGAGAACTCACCGATGAAAACGACCTTGCGACTGCCGAGCACATTCGCCGACCGAATCCACCAGATCGCCGGAGTGGACAAAGAAAACTGCGTCGTGATCGACGACGGGTCCACCAGCCTCGTGACCCTGACACCGTGCTGCCACGCCTACGGAAAAGGCTCGGCCCATTCACGCACCGGCGTCGTCTGCCGCGCCTATTACGACGAAGTCGACGTCAAACACGCCGGAGGCGGCGCCGATATCGCCATCCACCGCGACGACCTGAACATCGTCATCGAATCCTGAACCTTCTCCCGCCGCACATTGCGTCCGGCGTGATCCACATTCATCAGCCCCTCATCCTGCGACGGCGACCCCCTATTCGAATTACACCCTGGATGCTTTATGACGGACTTCGACGGACTGTTCGATATCACGTCGCTGACTCCCACCAGCAGCGGCACCGGTCACGGACCCTCACTGCTGGTCTGGTCTTATGGAATGGGTGCCGAATCAACCGCCGGGATCGTCCGAACGATACTCGACCCGACCTTCCGCCACCCGTGCCTGCTGCCGGACCTGTCGAACCTTATCGTCGTGACAGCGCAGACAGGCGACGAATTCTCGTCGCTGGCAACCCTGGTGGAACATCACGTGCTGCCTCTTTTCCGTGCCCACAACATTCGAACCGTCGAGGTCGCTCGCGCGGGCCCGCGCAACGAGGACGGAATCGTCGTTTTACAGGACACACGCCAACCGCAGCGGATGCATTTCGACGCCAGGGAGCATGGCTTCTACGCCCTCAGTGACGAAAACCGCGCGAACGCTGTCCAGCCGCAGCGCAGCGGGAAACGGAAATGCACATTGAAGTTCAAGGGCTGGCCCATGGATACGTGGCGTGACCGTGAACTAGGAGCGCGCCCGTATCTGCACGCGATCGGCTACAACGCCGAAGAGGAAAATAGGATCGCCCGAGAGTCGGTCCTCGATCTGGGCGGCCACCGGCAGATGATCTACCCCATTCACAACGCCGGATGGACACGGCAACAATGCCGTGAATATCTCCACGATATCTTCGGCGTGTGGTTGCCCAAATCGCTGTGCCGCGAATGCTGCTTCGTGTCGAAAATCGAATGGCCCGACCAGATCGCGCGGTTACTGGCCGAGCCCGAAGAATCGTCTCGGCATGTCGTCGATGAGTACGTCACCCTCGCGCTCAACGCGAAGTCCGGGCTTTTCGGCCCGCAGGACACGCTGACCGAGCGACTGCGAGCCGCGGGCGCGGACGCGATCCTCGAGCTGGCCGAGAACGAGATCTCCCACAGCCCATGGGCGTTGTATCGGTTGCGGCGGGTCTACTTCGCTCCCGCCACCGCATGGCGATCGGTCGATGTCGCACTGCGAGGCACGCCCGCACACACCCAAGAAATGCTGAGGCGCTTGGCGGAATCTCTCGAGATCCCGGTCATCACCGACGCCCGCCACCACACCCGACTGTGGCTGGCGCAGCGCCCACCACAGTCAACGACATACCCGCAGGTGGAGTGCTTTTTCGTCGCTATGCCAGCCCTGGTGATGGACAAACAGCAGCCGGGGTTCGAAACCCACTGGGTGGCACACGCCTCCGACGAGTTACGGGAACTCAACATGGCCGCTGCCGACCACCTGCACCATCTGCTGAGGCAGTCCAGCTCGCCACTCGCCGCGCCCGCCACGGTTCGCTCGTAGGCACCTGCTTGCGGCCGGCGGTGCACTTCGGCGCGGGGCGTGAGCATCCGCGATCGACGAATCAACCCTCCGAGAGAGTGAAAGAAGGATGGTCATGATCTCTGTCCAGGAATTACATCGCTGGGTAGCGGGTTTGAACACCTCAAGCTTCGTCGGTATCGACGAGGGGAGCCTCGTCCTGGTGGAGGTCCGCGATGACGAACACCTCACCGGCGCCTCCATCGAGATCGGTGGATATGAGAACGACACCGGCGATGCACCGCAGCCGTCGGCTATGGCTGTCGAGCCCGCGAGGGTGAGCGCGCCGCTCGAGGCGGCGGTGATATCGGTGGCGGATCTGCTGGCCATGGTCGACGGCAGCCTCACCCGCACCGAACTGTCCATGGTGCGCGCCGCGATCCGGAAGTCGAGTATCGGTGACTCGCTAGGGGACGTGGTGTTCGCCGTCATCTCCGAACGCCGCCGCGAACTCACCGCCGAGTTGCGTCCGTTCACCGATCCGGACGCATTCACCGCTCGCCTGGGCTCGGGGCCGCTGGTCTCGGTGGCTGCCGAGCGGATCGGTGGGCTGTTCGCCGCGATCAAGGAAGCGACCGGACTGTCGCTGATCCGCGTGCGCTGCGGTGACGCCGCGCGGCTGTGCATCGAGGACCAAGCGACGGGCAGGCTGTTCGAGATCGGCGACACCCTCGAGCTGTGGTTGCGTGGTGACATCACCACCCCCGGCCCGACCGCGGCGTGGATCGGCGCCCCCGTCGACGACTTCACCCACGACGAACTGACCCGCACCGGCCCCCACGACTACCAGCTCCCCGAACCGGCACCTCGCCGGGACTGACCCGCGGCTACAGAAAACCGGCCGGACGAACCCAACCCAAACACATGCTCAGATTCGCATGTCGACAACTCATGGAAGGAAGGTCGTGGCTCGTGACCGCGCTGACGATTTCCCACACGGCCGAGGACGGCACCCTGTTGAGCGGCACCGTCCGCGACGACGGCACCTACGAGGTCATGTGCGCGGTCCGCAAAGCGGTCGGGCACTGGCGGTGGGCGCGGAGTCTGGGGTGTTGGATCGTGGTGTCCTCCCGCGATCGCCAGCCCAAGCAGTACCACATCGACTACGCCGCGCAGAAACTACGCGAGGCCGGATACACCGTGAACCTCGACATCGACCGCGCCTCCCGCGCGACCGAGGACGCCGAGACCGACCGCGCCCTACGTCAAAACGATCGAGTCGACGCATTGCGGGACAGAGCATCCCGCAAGGACGCTCGCGCCGCTGCCGCGGAGGCGGCGCATCAGCGAGCCCATGAGGCGTTGCCCCCGGGCGGGGAGCCGATCAAGATCGGACATCATTCCGAACGCCGGCACCGTCGCGCCATCGACAAGGCGCAGACCGCGTGGGGACGCTCGGTGCAGGCCGACCGGGACGCCACCCGCGCCCACAATCGCGCCGAGGCCGCCGCTCGCACCACCGAGCAGCGGTATTCCCCGCGGACGGTGGCCAACCGCATCGAGGTCCTCGAAGCCGAGCAGCGCGCCGATCAACGCGTCCTCGACGGGCACACCCGCCGGTTCCTCGACAGCGACGGCAAGGTGCACCACACCGACACCACCCGGGCAGCGACCGGGGAGTACCGGCAGCGGGTGCTGGACCGGATGACCCAACGCGAGAAGGACATCGGCTACTGGAAACAGGTCCGCCAGTCCCAGATCGACGAAGGTTTGACCCCGGGCTGGGGCCAGCAGGATTTCGCGGTCGGGGACTTCGTGCGCGTCGGCGGGGCGACGTGGCGTCAGATCACGCGGGTCAACGCGAAAACGGTGTCGGTGGTGAATCTGTCGCTGTCGCGGCTGGCGTTCCACACCATCGCTGCCAAAATGACCGCGCATCGGGAGATCACCACCGATCACCCGGTGCGCTTCCATGAGATCACCGCGCACATGACCCAGGCCCACGCCCACGAACGCTATCCCGATGTCTTCACCGACCTCGACACCCCCAGCCTCCCGCCGCGCCCGAAACGCCGCAGCGGCAAGACAAAACTCGACCACCACCGCGGACCGCAGGCCGACTACTGGTCCTGGAGCATCGACGGCATCGAATACCGCGCGACATGGGCGCACCCGGCCCACTGGTACTCCACCCCGCCCGCCCCGATCACCGAACCGGGCACGGTGCGCCTACGCGCGCAACACCGCGCGCCCGGCCGCGTCCACGGCGACCCAGTCGAACTCCCACTGACCGAGTACACGGTCACCGGGCCGGTGTGCTGGCCCGAGGAAGTCCACAACCAGGTCCGCGCCCTGGTCGAGGCCCGCACCTACCTGCCCGCTACCTGACCCCCGGTGCGCACACATCACCGCGTCCGGCGTCAACAACGCAGCGCCGCAGCCCCAAGACGACTCACTTCCGCCCTGCACGCGCAGCGGCACCAAGGGATGTTCGACGAGAACCTGTACGGCGAGGGGCACAGCGCCTTTCACAGGTGCTGACCGTCAGGCCAGGACCGAGCTCATCACCACTGCAGCAGTTCGAAGGACAATGCCGATGACCAGACTCTTCTATGACCGCGACCATGTCACCGCTGACCTCCACGACGGCGGCTGGATGGGCGAGATCGCCGAACGGCTCCGACGGTGGCAACCCACCGACGACGACAACGGACTCGCTGTCGTGCGCGACCTCATCGAGGCCACCCGAGGCGGTCAGAACAGCCTGTGGCGGCTGGATGTCGCGAACCTTCCCGTGCTCGTCTTGGCCGCGTTCAGCTGCGATGAAAACGGTTTGCTGACCTACAACGGCGAACTGACGCTGTCGATGATGATCGATGGCCGATTCGAAATCGCCGACACCGGCCTCAGCCGCCTGGAAGACCTCGCCGATCTCACCGGACAGCATCACGGCAGTCAGCGGCTGTTCACGCTTCTGGACGCCATCACCGACCACCTCAACCTCATCCTGGCCCGGGTGCTCCAATTTTCCCGGCGGCACGATCACGAACGCGGTGATTCCCCAGCACGGATGTCACAGCCGCTGTCATCGAAGGCCGACGACCAAGTACCCACCACTACCGACATCGCCGCGCAAATTCGCCGCGACATCGCCTTCGGACACGCTCCAACCTCTCTGCTTCCGCGAATACCGCCTGCCCCGGGATTCGGCCACAACGCCGAAGAGTTGATCACCGCCCGCGAACGCGCGCTCGGTCGCAGCCGCGGCAGCTTCTGGCTCGAGGTCGAAGAACTCAACCAAGGCTGGACAAAAGCAGGCTGCCCCACCATTGGGGTCGTGTCGATCACCCCCGGCACAGGCGGCGAGCACAACACCGAAATCGTGTTGAGCAACGGGCTACAGCTATTGGTCAGCCAGACCGGGATAGGGCTGTCCGATACCCGCGGTCGCCACCTGTACTTCCTCGACGCCATCAATCCCGAGGCCGGCCACGACCACCTCCACCTCACACTGCGCCCCGACGCCTGAACACCCGCAGGACCCGAAAATGATCAACCTCCTCTGCGCAGACCACGGACTCGCCATCATCACCGTCCACCACGGCAACGGCGCAACCAGCGAAATCCGCATCCACGACCTGCCCGACCACCTCGAGATCGTCACCGAAATCGCACAATCCGTGGAAGCCAGCGTGACCGTCGACGGCGCGCAAACCCTCTTCGACGAGAATCGCTGAGCTCAGCTCATCCTGCAGGCCGGATCGACGCGCCCTGACTCGCGCGAGTCCGGCACACCGGCGACTTCCGACCGCAACACAGGATTCGCGATGAACTGGACTGGCAGTAACGCAACCAGATTGGTAGCGGCCATCACAGAGTCAAGGGCAACCGACCGACGGTCCGTACCACAGGCAACCCAGGCGGCGGGCCACGCTAACCCTCGCCGATCAAGCCGAAGCCATGCTCAACATCGCCAACCCCTCACCGTGTCGCCGCATAGTGACTGCCCCAGCACAGTCTGCATCAGGCGCTACCACCGAATATGTGAACCGTAGCGTTGCTTCCTCGACAGCCCCACCACCGGTGAACCTACCGTCACGGCCCACGCCGACGCCGAGAATCTGCCCGACGCAGCCTGACCGAACCCGGTACACCTCGAATCGGTGCGCCCGAAACGTACTCGGGGGCATCGGGACCGGTTCCCGATCTACGCGACACGAAGGAGTCAGTTGTGCGCACCCCCGACGAACCGACCATCGATACCCTGGCCCGCACCGACAACGGCTATCGCGCCCGTAGCCTGTGCCTGGTCGACCATCAGCCCGCCGACATCACCATCACCGTCGACAGCGAGGGCCGCTTCCTCTCCACAGTGTGCGTGTTCGACCAGATGAGCCTGTCCTGGCATCTGCTCCTGCGCGCCGACCATCTCGACTACTCGCGGTTACCTGCCGATCCCGGCCACCCCGACACCCTCGAAGCGGTGCGCGAGCGGATGCGGGAACTGCACGCCACCGCGGTCTGGGTAGCAAGCGCTGCCCGCCACGTCGGACCACGCTGGTGACCACCACCTCCCGACCTCGAGAAGGTCTGGACGTGCGCAGCGCTCGACCTGCGGCTGGTAGCCCTCGACGACGCCACCGCGCGCGGGTGGCCGGTGTCTCTCGTCCGTCCCAGCGCGAAGAAACCGCCGGTGTTCCAACGCTGGCCCACGCGCGCCAGCACCGACCCGGCCCGCATTCACGGGTGGTGGGAAAAGGACCGGCCCGCAAACTCGCTCTCGCGACCGAACCGGCCGGGTTGTGCGTTGAGCAGCGAACTGCCCGAACCCCGCCACTGCCCCGCTCATCGCCAGGGTCGCGCATTTGTGGCACAGACGCATTCGGCACCGGAGGACGTGCCCTGACCACCGCCCTGCGCCTCGGGGCACCGACATTCACTATCCAGCCCAGCGGCGCGAGCCATCCGCACCCCGGTCACCGCCCCCGCCGACATCATTGCCACCCCACCAGCACCTAGGACACCTCCAACGAAGCCCCTTCAGTTCGAGCGAAGCCCCCTTCAGTTCGAGATCCCCTCGGCGGGAACACCCCGTGCCGAGATCCACGCCACGACGGGCTCCCACCTGGGTGCCCGGCCGAAGGCGAGGAATCCAGGTGTCCTGGACCATCGAGATCCCCCCGGTGTCAGCACAGTCTGCATCAGGCGCTACCGCCGAATATGTGACTTGTCGCGTCGGTTCCTCTCAATCCCATGCCGCGACTCGGTCACGAGAAGGAAGGAAACCTATGAACACTCCCCCCGGGGTAGAGCGCACATACGCACCCGCGCGCGAAACCATCGCCCGATATCTCATCGACATCGGCGCCGGCTACCCTGACGACATTCAGTTCCAATGGGGTTCAGCATCCGGCAGTCATATCGATGCCGCGTACACAGACGAACTGACACTCGTGGTCGATGCTGGAACCGGTGACGATCTGGAATTGCCAGAAAGCGGAACGCCGGATCGTTGGCGTGTTCAGCTGGTCGGCTCCATGAACGATCGCGAGTACGTGCTCGCCGAAGGTGTCGGCACTGACCTGTACGACACACTGGCCAACACCATTCACCAGCACTCGACCCGCGCATTCCAGCCACGCCGGCTTCGGAACTGAGAAGTCATCAAGGACTGACACCGACGCAGATCGCCAACGAGTGCACATTCGCTCGACCGTCGCTGACTGAGGGTGTTGTGCTCTGGGCCAGAGAGACCTCAGGCCCGCTGGCGCGGCCGCGCCGACGTCGCTCCGCAGTGCCGCAGCAGGCCGCGGAAGTTGATGATGCGCCTCAGTCTCGAATCGGCCCCGAGGGCTGCTCGGCATCTGTCGGCTCAGGGGAAGAAACCTCTCGACATGTCCATCTCCCTGCTATCTCCCCCTGCCACGCGGCGGGTCTTCGACGACGGCATCATGGGTTTGCCTGTCACCGTGTTCCGGCCCGCGTTGGCGGATCGGGGCGCCATCTCGCTGTGCACCGCGAAGCCGAGGCTATTTGTCGTCGGCATCGCTGATACTCGCGGTGATCTGCCGCTTCAGGAAATCGACGCCTGGCAGCAAGAGCCGGTGTTCGATGGACGCAGCAGCGCCGTCGTTGTCCACATTCGGCAGCGCAAGGGCAATATCCATCCCGAGGTCAGTTTGGAAGCGGTGACACTGACCCTCACCGGTATCACGCGCCGCAGCCACTGTGTGTTCACCGGCGCGTACGCCGGAACCGAGCACTACGCCTTCACCGAGGTACTCGAAAAGATCCTCGGCTATCCCGTGGCGGGGCCGTTGCCGATTCGCGCACCCGTCGGCAGCTCGTACTGAAGCCTCGCTGTCGCGCCCCCCGACGCCCTCGCTTCGCGGGTGGCGTCTGATCTCGTGCTGCGCTCATCGGTCTGCGCTCGAAGCGCTTGTACCGTCTCGGCTCGGCCGCCACCTGACGCGTCGTCGACCGTGTCGAGAATGCCACCTCCCTCAACCATCGGTTAATTGGCGCTGTCCCGGGCCAGCCCACGGGTCACGACCCACGTGGAGCCAGCACCACTTGCCCGAGATCCCCTGTCCGCCTGCATATCTCGCACACCCGAAGGCGCGCGCCATCAACGCCGCCGCGCAAAGCAGCTCCCAAATGCGGTGTGTCCAACCAACCTCTGTCGATAGGAGAGATGTCAACATGACTGTCACCGACCTTATCCCCACCGAGACTGCGGCACTCGACCCGGTCGAGCCGGTCGCGACCGAGCCACCGGATGACGATGACGTACGGAATGCTGGTGAACTGATCTTCATCGATCCGAACCGGCTGGTACGTGCACCCAACCGGCCGGAGAAGCCGGAGGACCCGGATTTCGACGCCGACATCGCCGAGCACGGCAATCACGTGCCGATCGTGGTATCGCGAAACGCCGACGGAGATTACGAAGTCGAAGATGGCTGGCACCGCACTCGCGCGCTGCAAAAGACCGCTCATCTGGCATGGGTGGCGGTGTTGCCAGAGGATCTCAGCAAGGACGAGAAGACCCGCGTCATCGACCGTGTCGGCCGCCAGTTCTCCACCGGCAAACATCGGTTCGCCCAGACCGAGGCCG
Organism: Nocardia sp. NPDC047038; assembly: GCF_040644075.1. NCBI lineage: Bacteria > Bacillati > Actinomycetota > Actinomycetes > Mycobacteriales > Nocardiaceae > Nocardia > Nocardia sp. NPDC047038. The sequence continues at coordinate 81,844 of NZ_JBEYVQ010000022.1, forward strand.
ATCGGCTGCACGCGATGCAGATGCTGTTCGAGATCGACCTCAGCAACACCGAGGTCGCCAAACGACTGAAGCTGTCGAAAGAGACGGTGAAGAACGCACGCATCGTCGTCAAGTCTGAGCGTGCCACCGCGGCAGTGGCCAGCGACCAGCTCGACATCATCCACGCCGGGATGGCCGAACAGTTCGCCGACGACCCCGATGCCATGCGCGAGCTGCTCGACGCCGAGCGCGACGGCATGTTCGAGGTCGTCTTTCAGCAACTGGTCGACGAGCGCAAGCGCCGCGCCGAGCAGGAAGCCGCGGAGGCCGCCGCAGCCGAGGTCGCTGAGCGGCTGCGGGAGATCCTCGCGGCCACGAGTGCAGAGTTCCAGCAGCGCGGATTCGAAGTGCTCGAGTTCGAACCAGATCTCGATGACCCCGACTATCTGCCGCTGGCGGCGCTGCGGACAGGCGACGACCAGGCGGTCACCGCGGACTTTGCCGAGGACAATCCGCACGCTTTCGCGGTGTTCCTGGTGCGCAAGACCACCCTCGCGGAGACCGGTGAGCTGATCCATCCGGAGGAAGTCGACGACGTCACCCGCCGCTACCCCGATGCCACCGCCAACTCGGGCCTCTACCACGCTCGTGAGGTGGTCGAGGAAGAAGAGTTCGTACCGATCTACCTCTGCCACGATCGGGAGTCTGTCAACCTTCATCTTGCCGATGACGCCGCGGAGCCCGAGAACGACGACATCACCTCCACTGAGGACTCGGCCGAGCAGGAGGCTGCGCGCGCCGAGGCTGCGCGCAAGAAGCGTGAGGAGTGGGAACGTCAGCAGCGCGAAGAGGCCGCACGGCTCGCGGCGATCCAGCGCACCACGGCACTCAACAACCAGATGCGGTCACAGACGACCCGTCGCCGCGACAACATCCAGGCGAAGTTGTTCACCGACCGCAAAACCGTTCCTGCCGGCTGGATGGAGCTGATCGGGAAAGTCACCGATGAGCCGGCCCTGCTGACACGATTCGCCGCCCAGGTCCTGCGTAGCCGACTGGGCGCAAAGGTGCCCGCCGAACCGACCGGCGGCGGAATCAAAGTTCGCGACAATCACGGCGGGATGCGCGCGCTGCTGAACACCGTAGCCGCCCTCGAGGCCGCTATCCAGGCCAGCGACACCAGCGACGACTGCAAGACCTACGAACGTCCCAACCCGCTGTACAAGCTGTATATGGAATTGCTGGAAAAGACCATCGGCCATGCCATTTCGCCGATCGAATACACCTTGACCGGTGACTTGACCCCCGACGAGGTGTTGGCCGGCCGCCGAAGCCCCCACGACCCGCCCGTAGGACAGGACGACACCGGCGAGGCTCTCGACAGCACCGAGACAGGCAACCTCGATCACACCGACGAGGAAGTCACCGACAGCGGGCCGAGGACCCCCGTGGCCGAAGTCGACGACAACACCGTGGACTACACCACCGAAGCCCACGCCGCGTAATCCACTGGTGGCGGCCGCATCGCGATTGATGCGGCCGCCACCGGCGAATCGCTGTCGCGGCGCCTCGAACCCTGAGCGCGCACCGACCTGACCGGCTCTCGCCCACGACAGCAGCGGCTGCCACCGCCGGCGGTCTGCCGCGGCAAAGGTTAGTCGAAAGGTAGATCTCGATGAGTTTGACGCTGCGGCCGTCCGATCCGGCGGGCAGCACTTTCCACTCCCACGGCCTCCCCACTCCTGCCGGGCGCTGGAGCTACATCCTGGATGATTATTCGATCGCCTATGGCAGCGGACTGTGGCCCTTCCAACCCACAAAAGCCAAACAGGCCAGTGAGCCGGCTTGCTTACGCGCGAGTTCTGTCCGTGTTTCTCCCGACGTCGAGCACCGCAGTTGGGACAACGAGTACGTGTCACTGCTGCCCCGTTATGGGTTGGATGCGGCCTTCATCGAAGCGCGGATGAATCTGTTCGTCCGCATGGAGGGCGCATTCGCCGTTGTCGTGCGCACCACGCTGCTGCTCAACCTTCGCACAGCTACTGCCGAGCTGGAGTGCGACTGCCCCCGCCAGCTCACGCGTCAAGCGATCGCCAAGGCGTCCCGACTGCTGGATTTCATCGCGCGGCACCAGCAAGCCCGCGACCAAGGCGTGCGGATTCCCGAAAGCGTGTCCACCCGCTGGGCACACACCGCCAACGACGCCCGATCATCGAGCATCGCACCATCATCAAGTCCTGCGCCGAGACACGTCCGACATTGAGACGGGTTCGTGGACCGCGCGGCTGCCGCGTCGCGCACCAGACCCCCGAGTGTCCGGGCACAGCAGCATGGCGGAGGCAGCCAGTTGGAAATATTCTTGGGTACTCATTGCAAGAAATGGTTGTCGACCGTTCCGGTTCCGCTGTGCATCAGCGATCGGCAAATTCGCCGAGGTAAGCGACCAGGCCCCGCGCGCTCACGATGGATGCTCGACAGCGGTGCCTTCACCGAGCTCCAGCGCTTCGGCAGTTGGCAGCACGGGCCCACCCCAGCAGAATATGTAGAACGAGTTCGCCATTACAGCGCCGAGATCGGAAACCTTGTCGCGGTCGGGCCCCAGGACTGGATGTGCGAGAGAGAAATCATAATTGGTGGTCGTTTCGGGCGGATCCGCTACGCTGGAACTCGCCTTTCGGTTCGCCGCCACCAGCACCTCACCGTGGAGAACTTTCTTCACCTTCGGTCACTGGCCCCCGAATTACCGATCATGCCGGTGATCCAAGGATGGAACGTCGCGGACTATCTGCGCTGCACCCAAATGTATATCGACGCCGGCGTCGATCTTGCTACACAGCCGCGGGTCGGCGTCGGTTCCATTTGCCGACGACAAGGCACCCGCGAAGCCGCCGAAATCTTCGCCACCCTCATCGACGCCGTTCCTGGAATACGGTTACACGGTTTCGGCGTGAAACAAGCCGGGCTGACTGCCTACGGACCATTGCTGGCTTCAAGCGATTCGCTTGCCTGGTCTAAGAACGCGTTGCATGCACCGCCACTGCCGGGATGCCACCACCGTCGATGCACCAACTGCCTACAAGCTGCACTGAGATGGCGGGCGAAGCTGCTCAACTCTCTGGCCACCGCCGGCCCCAACTACCGCGGCATCCAACTGGCCTTCCCTCTCGAGACATCCCCATAGCACCCAGACGCCGACGCTCACCACGTCAGTGGCCTCACGGAACCGAGTTGCCACATCGCTGGTAGTGCGGGCTCCGCCGGCGCCCAGCCGCCAGCACCGTGACGTTCCACCCGCCGTCGTGTCCCGGCGGCCGCGCCGAGCGCGCACACCAGTCCCGATTCCGATCCGCACCGACCCCGGTGGCAGTCGGCCCGCCCGACAGCCACTGGCCGCCTTTCCCCCAATCCTCGGCCGCACTGTAACCCCTGTACACCACCTGATCCTGTGATTGCGAGAACACCACCTATGAGCAACACCCCTGTGCCTGCACCCGCAGCCGCGGCAGCAATCTCGAATCCCGTCGCCGCGCGCATGCGGGCCATCGTGGAGGAGCTGTCGCGTGACTTCCTCGAACGCGGCGAGGTGGTGCGTTCCATCGTGATCGCCATGCTCGCCCGCCAGCACTCCTTTCTGCTGGGTCCGCCCGGGACGGCGAAATCGGAACTGTCGCGTGCCTTGACCGCACGCATCACCGGCGCGCGCCGGTGGGAGATCCAGATGTCGAAGTTCACCTCCCCCACCAAAATGTTCGGCCCCGTGGACGTCGCCGCGCTCACCCAAGGGGAGTACCGGCAAATCCTCGACGGTCGCGCCACCACCGCGCACATCGCGTTCGTCGACGAGATCTTCAAGTGCAATCTCGGAGCGCTCAACGAGACCCTGTCGTGGCTCAACGAACGCATCTACGTTCCTGAATCGGGCGGAGACCCCGTGGTCTGTCCGCTGATCAGCGCGGTCACCGCCAGCAACGAGCTGCCCGTCGGCGAGGAGTCCGCTGCCATCTGGGACCGGCTCACCGTGCGTTTGGTGGTGGACTATTTGGCCCAACCGGGGAATTTCGAATCGCTGATCCGCTCGGCTGTGCGACCGGCTGCCGCACCGGCCCAGCCCACCACAATCGACCTCACGGAACTACAGCACGCCGTCGGCGTCGATGTCCCCGCCGTTGTGTTGCCCGACGGCATCATCGATGCACTGCGCGAGCTGCGCTCGGCCCTTGCGGGCCAGGACATCGTGGTGTCCGATCGTCGTTGGCGACAATGCGCACGGCTGCTGCAGGCTTCCGCGTGGCTGGATGGCCGTGACCAGGTCAACGACAACGATCTGGCAATCCTCGCTCACGTGCTCTGGTCGACACTGGCCCAACGCGAGACCGTGCAGACCACCCTGGTGAAGATGATCAATCCCGATGCTGCCGAGGCCTTGAACGCTCAGGAAACCATCCGGCAGCTGATGGCTGATCTCGATCAGAAACACAACACCCTGACCCCTGCGGAACTCGCCAGATGGGGCGTCGAAGAGGCCTTGGACAAACTCCGGGACCTCGGGGGCCAGTTGGTCACATTGCGGCAGAAGGCGGCGGATGCCGGACGTGCTACCGACACTGTCGATTCGGTCATGGCGGAACACGCCGCGCTGCACGAGCGGATCATGAGAGATGTCTTGCATGTCCCTGCGGCGCCGGTGACTGCGGGCGCGGTGCGATGAACTCGCGCACCGTGACAACGATCGCGCAACTCGCGCGCAAAGCCGGGCACTGGCTCGGGCTCACCGACCCCCCGCCGCGCCATGTGCACGCGGTCATCAGCGACCGCTACGACGAGGATGCCTGGGTCCAGACACTGCACGAGGCCGCCTCGCTCACCGATCTACAAGCCGAGCTGACACCGCGGCTGCCTCATGCCGATGACTTGCTACGTGACATGTTCGTGCTGGCCATCAAACACAGCCCCGCCATCCGCGAGGCCGACGACATGGTCGCCTCCAGGCTGCCCAACCACGCCATCATCGAATCCATCTCAGCGACCCCGGAATTCCAGCAGCTGCACCGACACACCATCGGAGATCGTTACGCCGCGGCCATGGCGGTCCTGGCCCAGGCGCCTGCGATCCGCGCCATGCTCGACAACGCCGACGACGCGCAACGCGCCGCTGAGGAGGCGCAGCGCCGCGAGCAAGCCGCGCAGGCCGCCGCGGGCGCGGTCGCCGACGCGTTCGCCCAAGCCGACGCCGCCGTTGACGGCCAGCAGAATGTGCCGGATCACCACCTCCAGGCGGTCACTCAGGCGGTCGACGCCGCCGACACCGCACAGCAGGCCGCCGAGGCCGCGGTGGCGCAGGCCCGTGATTCCGCCGCGGCGCTGGCGTCGAGTCTGCGCGCCAGCCTGCGGGAAGCCATGACCCAAGCCGCAGGTCAGGCGCATGCCGAGAAGGCACTGATGGATGCCTGGCAGCTGCCGCCTGCGCAGCTGCAGCGCATGTCGTTCGCCGAACGCAGCGACCTCGCCCGCCGTTTGCGTTCAGGTCGACTCGGCGAGTACGCCGAGTTGATCGGCCGATTCCGCATGGTCGCCGAGGCAGAACACGCCCAGCGCTGCGATCACGGACACGACGAACTCGCCGGGATCACCCGCGGCGATGACTTGTCGCGCCTGCTTCCCAGCGAGTTGACCGCGCTTGCTGTCCCAGCGTTACGCGCGCAGTTCGCCGCCCGCTACGCCGAGGCGGACCTGACGATGTACGAAATCATCGGCGAAGAAGGACAAGGGCTCGGCGCGATCATCGCCGCGATCGACTGCTCGAGTTCGATGAACAGACCCCACCAAGACTCGCGCGGGAAGGCGGTGACCCGCGAAGCGTGGGCCAAAGCATGCGCGCTGGCACTGCTGGACCAGGCCCGCCGTCAACGCCGCGACTTCGTCGCCATCCTGTTCTCCGACGCCACCGACATCGACACCTTCGCATTTCCCGCCACCGAACCCCCACCGCTGGACCGTGTGCTGGCCATGGCCGATTGCTTCCACGCCAACGGCACCGACTTCCAAGCCCCACTCGGTGCCGCGACAGAAATCATCGCCGAGCACTACAACCGCCAGCACACCCCACGAGGGGACATCGTGCTCATCACCGATGGCGAAGCCACCGTCGAAGACACCTGGCTCACCGACTGGAGAAACCGCAAGGCAACTCTCGGCTTCCGCGTGTTCGGGATCTCGATCAATGCAGCACCGGGAGCCACCCTCCAGACGCTGTGCGATGACCTGCGGGTCATCGACGAACTCACCCCGACCGCCAGCGCCGACTTGTTCGCAACCATCTGACCACCTCGATCTCCGGCCCGAAAGCGACAGCCGACATGACCACTACCACCGCATCCCCCACACCGCTGCCCCCCGACAACGCGAGTGCACGAGAGCGTCTGTCGACCTACTCCCAGCAAGCCGACCAGGCCCCCAGCCTCGGATTCGTCGTGCTGTACAGCGTGTTCGGCGGAGAGGTCACTCCCGAGACCGCCGCCGCCTGGTTTCGCGAGCTGCGCCTGGACCAGTCCTTCCTGCCTGGAAAACTACGCGCCGACAACGCCTTCGAACGGGTAACCGGCAGCGACGGCGTCCACGACACCTACGATCTGGCCGACGTTGAAGAGCCCAGCCCGACGGTCGCTGGCGCACCGGCCGCCCAAAGCTCGGCAAGAACCGGTGTCCGCTCGGCCAACCTCATGATCCGTCACGTGCGCCGCAGCCAGAGCCGGATCATGCGGCACATCGTGCGCGAAGTCCGCGACGAGACCGCCTCCGAACTCGCCTACGACACCCACCTCGGCGAAGTCGAGTTCCGACGCGCCGCAGGCCACGACGGATCCGGCACCTTGTCGGTCACGCTCGACTACACCGCGGTCGGTTCCCTGCCCGCGGCCGAGCAGGCCCGCGTCCACGCCCTGGCGAGCAAGATCGATGAACGCTACCTGTGGCAGTGCACGTATCTCGGTTCCGACCGCGTGCGGACAATCCTTCTGAAGTACATGCGTGCGCTCGAGGCAGTCGCGTTGCGCCCCACCGGCGGGGTGTATTTCGTGACCGCCGAGCATGCCGATACTCTGGCCGCGCTGCGTGAGTTCACCGATCGAGTCGGCGATGGCAGTCTGCTGGCCCGTATCCCGTTGGCCGATCAGGCCGAGATGCGTCAACTGGTGATCCATTCGTTCGTCACCTCCGCGCGTGACGAACTGCAGAAACTCTCCCTCGAGATCGCCGCCGCCAGCCGCGGCGTCGTCAGCAGCAACAAACTGACCGCGCTCCACGACCGGTATCGTGCCGTCAAGGCCCAGACCGAGAAGTACTCCCAGCGACTCGCGACCAGCCTCGGGGAGACAGAGTTCTCGCTGCAATTGGTCCAGCAACAGCTCGCCGCACTGTTCAAGGTCGCCGACTGACCGCGCCCTTGCCCCTATACCGCGCTGCGTCCCGGCGCCGTCGAACGGGTTCACGCCCCGCGAAGTTCCCGCATCGCGGCCCCTAAGGGAGCAGCGTTTGATCTTAAGGAGATCTCGATAATCTGTGCCAAGGTTCGATTCCTCTGACTCGGCCGGATCCGGCATCCCGCAGCGCCCGCCGTCGCCCCGGGGTTCGATCGAGTTTGCCGAGAAGGCGGGGTTCCCTCCGGCCCGCCGCCTACCTACTATTCCGCCGTACCCTGGGCACATGGCTGGAGCGCGGAGGGCACCGGCGCCACGCTTGATGCGCGCTGCGCTCGCCGCCGCTGACCGCGGTTTCTGGGTGTTTCCACTCGGCCCGGGATCCAAAAAGCCTGCGCTGCCCAAAATCAACTGGCAGCACCTGGCCACTCGCGACCCGGAAGTGATCGCTCGCGCGTGGCGGAAGGCGGCGTTCAACATCGGCATCGCCTGCGGCCCCAGTCGACTGCTCGTGCTCGACCTCGACCCCAGCCACGGCGACCGGCCACCTCCGGAATGGGAAGGCGCTCGCCATGGCCGCGACGTCCTGGCCCGCCTGACCGCCGCCCGCCAAGTTCCCTATCCACTGCACACCTACCGGGTTGCCACACCGTCAGGCGGTGAGCACCTCTACTTCGCCGCTCCCGAGACACCCGAATTGGGCAATAGCTCAGGGCGGCTCGGGTGGCGCATCGACACCCGCGGCGCCGGCGGCTACGTCGTCGGCGCCGGATCGGTCTCGCGCAGCGGCCACCCCTACCAACTACTGGATGACCGGCCACCTGCTCCACCACCGGACTGGCTGATCACCGCCCTCACCCCACCACCCCTCCCGTCCCCGACCACGGTCAACCTTGCCGAAGTGCGCGTCAACGCCTATGTGCGCGCCGCGCTGGTCAAACAGGTCGAACGGATCATGGCCGCACCGCGGGGCCAGCGTCACGACACCCTACTTTCAGCCGCTGGTTCCATCGGGCGCCTCGTCGGGGCAGGGCTGCTCACCCGCGACGACGCGCACCGGGTCCTGAGTGCAGCCGCCGACAGCCACATCGGCATCGACGAGTTCACCGAACACGAAGCCGAACGCGTCATCAGCGACGGCCTCGACTTCGGCATCGCCCACCCCCGCCATATCAACCTGCACTGACAGCCCTAGCCCGACGACGCGCCTACCAGCCGGATACATCACACAGCCGCACCAGCCGGTTGCGGCACAAGATCTACAGCCGACCCCCGCTAGTCAGCGCCCACTACGGGCTTCGCGGTGAACGGCACCTTGATTTCGCTGCGTCACACGCCGAGCCGATCCGAGCCGATCCCGAGTGAGACCGTCTGTCCGCCGCTGGATCCTCTGGGCGAACAGACTGCCAACGGTGCCACCGCACACGCAGACACACTGCACTGGTCCCCAGGGGCGCGAGACAGGATTCTACGTGAAATCTATTGCGGCCAGCGCTTTGTCGCGCCACCGGCCCCAGAGACGCTGCGTCGCTGTCGGCAGGGCTTCATCGGAGTTCCTGCACACCACCACCCCGACCGCCGGCATCCACCTACACCTGCCCGACCAGGTCTATCACCGCTATCACCCCACCTCCCTGTCCAGCTCCGGAGCGCGACGACTGTGGTGGTCGGGGATCACCCCACGCCAGTTCCACTACGAACAGCTCTACGGCGCCCCCGACACCGACACCCTCGAGTTCGGGCGCGCCGTGCACACCCTCACCTTGGGTTCCGGCCCGCCGGTGATGCGGCTGGAGTTCCGGGACTGGAAAACCAAACGCGCTCAGGAACTGCGCCGCTGGTATCGCCAGACCGGCCGGATCCCGCTGCTGGCCCACGGGTACGACAAGGCCCACGCCATGGCCGCCGCGACCCGCGCGCACCCGGCGCTGGTGCCGCTTCTGGCCGAAGGCTGGCAGGAGGTGTCGTTCTACTGGCCCGACCCGCTCACCGGGCTGATGCTGCGAGCCCGCCCGGACTGGCTGCATCCCTTCGACGACGAAGGCGGGGTGGAGGTCGTCGAACTCAAGACCACCGACAGCGCCGACCCCGAAGACTTCGCCTGGTCGGTCCTGCGCTACGGCTACCACCTGCAACAGGACTGGTACCAGCAGGGCATCCGCGCCTGCGGGCTGGTGGTGCGCCGGTTCCTGTTCGCGGCCGTCAGCAAGCATCCACCACATGTGGTCAGCGTCTGCGAGCTGTACCCCGACGACGTCGCTGAGGCCGTGTCGACGTTCACGTAATTCCCGGTGCCCGCGCTCGCGGAATTCCGCAGGTGGTGGGTCCTGGTTGATGTTCTACCCGATGGCCTCCTTCGGTG
>NZ_JBEYVQ010000023.1:0-90887 GCF_040644075.1 Nocardia sp. NPDC047038
CGCGGCCCCTTTATGGCTCGCGTTTACGCGGCCGCCGCTTGCTCCTTCGTCGCGTGCGCGGCGGCCGCGCAAACGCGAGCCAGACTGCCAACGGAACAGGCTCGGTCTCGCTTCGCTCGAAACCTGGAGTGACGGTGCGCCGGCCGCGTTGGCGTTCGAGCTCGGGACATTCGCATATAGCTCGGGTACCTGACCGGTGCTGAGGGTGTCCCGGGGCGCGCCCGCCCGAGCGCGAGCCGGGCCGCGAACGGAATTCAGTCGCCTTCGGTGCTCAAGTTCTCCAGGATTTCTGTCGCCCACGTCGCGGGGACCGCCTCCGGGCCCGCCACTCGCATCGCGCTCATGACGGTGAGCAGCATTCCGGTGGAGAGGAAGCGGCGCGCCTCGGTTTCCGGCGCTCCGGTCAGTTCGCGGATCAGGTGGTAGATACCGCCGAACCTGGCCCGGACCTGGTCGCCGATCTCCGGGTCCGCGCTGGCCGCGAAGCCGTGCAGCAGAAGTTGGAGCAGTTCGCGTTCGGCGAGGAAGACCGAATAGCCGGTGGCGAGGGCGGCGAGGGCTTCGTCGGGGGCCGCCTCGGGCGATGCCTCGGCGCGCGCGGCGCGGAAGATCTCCTCGATCCGGTCGCAGACGCGGTGCTGGGCGGCGCGGAACAGGTTCTGCTTGGTGCCGAACAGCCGGATCACGTAGGGCTGTGACACGCCCGCTCGCCGGGCGATCTCGTCGGTCCTGGTAGCGGCGTAACCGCATTCGGCGAACGCGGAGACCGCCGCGCGCAGCACCTGCTCGCCCCGTTCGGACGCCGTCATCCTGGTTCTGGTCGCCATCTTTCTCCGTTTTCGCTGGTACCGGCCTTGCTCTTGACATGTTATCAGTCGATGCATACCGTTTCGAGCATTAGTTATCAGTCGATTACAACAAGGACTGGACATGACCGAGACCCTTCCATCCGCCACGGCGCCCGTCGCCGCGCCCGAGGCGACGATCGGCGGTCGCAGGCTCGCCGCCGTCCTCGTCGCGGTCGGTATCCCGATGTTCATGGTCACGCTGGACAACCTGGTCGTGACGAACGCGCTGCCGGTGATCCGCACCGAGCTGGGCGCCTCGCTGGCCGACCTGCAATGGTTCGTCAACGCCTACACGCTGTCGTTCGCCTCGCTGTTGCTCACCGCGTCCGCGGTCGGTGACCGACTGGGCAGGCGGCGGATCTTCCTGCTCGGCATCGCGTTGTTCACACTGGCGTCCGCGGTCTGCGCGCTGGCGACCGGACCGGGCATGCTCATCGCGGCGCGGGCGGTACAGGGATTCGGCGCGGCGGGGGTGATGCCGCTGTCGCTGACACTGTTGTCGGCGGCGGTGCCGGAGAAGATGCGCAGCGCCGCCATCGGCATCTGGGGCGGGATCGCCGGCCTCGGCGTCGCGCTGGGGCCGCTCATCGGCGGCGCGGTCGTCGAAGGGCTGAGCTGGCAGTGGATTTTCTGGGTGAACGTGCCGATCGGCCTGGTCGTGCTGCCGTTCGCGCTGCGGGTGCTGGCGGAGTCGCATGGCGGCAGCCGACGAGTCGACCTGCTGGGACTGCTGCTGTCGGCGGGCGGCGTGCTGGCGGTGGTGTGGGGCGTCATCCACGGCGCCGATGATGGCTGGACGTCTCGTGGCGTGCTGTCCGCGCTGGTCGGTGGCGTGTTGCTGCTCGGTTGCCTGATCGCCTGGGAGCTGCGCACGCGGGAGCCGATGCTGCCGCTGCGCCTGTTCCGCTCCCGCGCGTTCCGGGTGAGCAACATGACCGGCTTCACCTTCTCGATGGGCGTCTTCGGCTCGATCTTCCTGCTGGCCCAGTACTTCCAGGTCGTGCAGGGCTACGGACCGCTGCAATCCGGCATCCGCACCATGCCGTGGACGATGGCGCCGATGGTGGTCGCTCCGCTGGCGGGTTTGATCGTCGACAAGGTCGGCGCCCGTGCGCTGCTCACCACCGGGCAGACATTGCTCGCCGTCGCGCTGGGCTGGATGGCGTTGGTCACTTCCGTCGACGCGAGTTACCTGTCGTTCGTCGGTCCGTTCCTGCTCGGCGGGATCGGCATGGGCCTGACTTTCGCGCCCGGCGCGACCGTGGTGATGGCCGCCGCGGCGGAGGAGGATCGCGCGATGGCGTCTGGAACCAACAACACCCTGCGGGAAGTCGGTGTCGCCATGGGCGTCGCGGTGCTGGCGTCGGTGTTCGCGGCGCGGGGCTCGTACCTGGATCCGCAGAGCTACGTCGACGGACTGGTGCCCGCGGTGTGGGTGGGTGCCGCGATCGTGGCGGTCGGCGCGCTGGGGTCGCGGTTGCTGCCCCGCCACATCACCGCCGCGCGCTGACCGCACTGATCGCGGAGCGCCCGGTCACTGGGTATCGTCCAGGGCCGGGCGTTTCGCGGCGGCTGTCGGAGCTGGTCTTTCGCTGCCCTGACCGGTCACCGCCTGCGAGCCTGTGCTGAGTCGCGCCGTTCCGGACGGGTAGTGGAGCGGGGCCGGCGCGCGCCCGTCCGGCTCGCGGGTACCACACGGCTCGCGCGGCGTGGCGGGTAATCCGCGTGAATCCGCCGAGGCCCATCGAATACGATTGCGACCAGCAGCAATGCGGGCAGGCGTGCAGCGGTGCCCGCGAATTGATCCCCAGGGGAGAGACGGAGCATCGTGGCCGACGACATCGACGCAGGCGAGCAGAACGCGGCGCTGACCGAGGAGGCACTGGCCGCGGCAGCGGCGGCCGCCGAGAAGGCGTTCGCCGCTGCCGCCGACCTGGATGCGCTCGCGGTCGCGAAAACCGAGCACCTCGGCGGTAAGGCGCCGCTGGCGCTGGCCCAACGCGCGCTGGGCGGCCTGCCCAAGACGGAGAAGGCGGACGCGGGCAAACGGGTCAACGTCGCCAGGTCCAGGGTGTCGGAGGCATTCGAGTCCCGCCGCGCCGCGTTGCTGGCCGAGCGCGACGCCGCCGTGCTGGTCGCCGAGACCATCGACGTGACGCTGCCCGCGCGCCGGGCGGCCGTCGGCGCGCGGCATCCGATCACCGTCATCTCCGAGCAGATCGCCGACGTGTTCGTCGCGATGGGCTGGGAGGTCGCCGAAGGTCCCGAGGTGGAGACCGAGCACTTCAACTTCGACGCGCTGAACTTCCTGCCCGACCATCCGGCCCGCACCATGCAGGACACCTTCCACATCGCGCCGGAGGGCTCGCGCCAAGTGCTGCGCACGCACACCTCGCCGGTGCAGGTGCGTTCGATGCTGGAACGCGAGCTGCCGATCTACGTGGTCTGCCCGGGCCGCACCTTCCGCACCGACGAACTGGACGCCACGCACACACCGGTGTTCTCCCAGGTCGAAGGCCTGGCGGTGGACAAGGGCCTGACCATGGCGCATCTGCGCGGCACGCTGGACGCGTTCGCTCGCGCGCTGTTCGGACCACAGACCCGCACGCGCATGCGGCCCAACTACTTTCCGTTCACCGAGCCCTCCGCCGAGGTCGACGTGTGGTTCCCGGACAAGAAGGGCGGTGCGGGCTGGGTCGAATGGGGCGGCTGCGGCATGGTGAACCCGAAGGTGCTGATCGCCAGCGGGATCGACCCCGAGGTGTACAGCGGGTTCGCCTTCGGCATGGGCCTGGAGCGCACGCTGCAGTTCCGCAACGGCATCCCGGACATGCGCGACATCGTCGAGGGCGACGTGCGTTTCACGCTGCCCTTCGGTATCCGGTCCTGACCCCACCCTTCGATCGAGAGAGCGAAACGTCAAGTGCGAGTAGCGCAGTCCTGGCTGACCGACATCATCCAGCGCACCAACCCGGAGTGGTCGGTGACGCCGGAGGAGCTCGACGCGGGATTCGTCCGGGTCGGGCTGGAAGTCGAAGAGCTCGATCAGCTCGAGCGGATCGCGGGTTCGGAGGAGGGCGGCGAGCCGCTGGTGGTCGGCCGCGTCGCCGAGATCACCGAACTGACCGAGTTCAAGAAGCCGATCCGCTTCTGCAAGGTGGACATCGGTAAGCCCGAGTTGCAGGAGATCATCTGCGGCGCACGGAATTTCCAGGTCGGTGATCTGGTGGTCGTGGTGCTGCCCGGCGGCGTGCTGCCCGGCGGGTTCGAGATCACCTCGCGCAAGACCTACGGTCACGTGTCCAACGGGATGATCTGCTCGGTCGCCGAACTGGGGATCGGCAAGGACCATTCCGGCATCCTGGTGCTGGAACCGGGCACCGCCGAGCCCGGCGCCGACGCCAACGCGCTGCTCGGTCTGGACGACACCGTCATCGAGCTGAACATCACTCCCGACCGCGGCTACTGCTTCTCCGTTCGCGGCCTGGCGCGCGAGCTGGCCTGCGGTTTCGATCTCGAGTACGCCGATCCGGCGGTGCGCACCCTGCCCGACCACGAGCAGGAAGCCTGGCCGATCCGGGTCGAGCCGGACTCCCGGTGCACGCGCTTCGCGGCCCGCCGGGTCACCGGCGTCGACCCGGAGGCGGTGAGCCCGTGGTGGTTGCAGCGCAGGCTGCTGTTGTCGGGCGTACGCCCGATCTCGCCCGCCGTGGACGTCACCAATTACGTGATGCTGGAGTTGGGGCAGCCGCTGCACGCCTTCGACGCGAACAAGGTGTCGGGAGGATTGGTGGTCCGTTCCGCGCACAAGGGCGAGAAGTTGCGCACCTTGGACGACGTCGAGCGCGCCCTCGACGTCGAGGACGTGGTGATCGCCGACGATTCCGGCGTCATCTCCTTGGCCGGTGTGATGGGCGGCGCGAGCACCGAGGTCGGCGCGGAGAGCACCGACATCCTGCTCGAGGCGGCCACCTGGAACCCGCTGCTGATCTACCGGACCGCGCGCAGGCACAAGCTGGTGTCCGAGGCGGGCAAGCGGTACGAACGGGTCGTCGACCCGGAGATCAACGTGGCCGCGCTCGACCGAGCGGCCACGCTGCTGGCCGAAATCGCCGGCGGCACCATCGAACCCGTGCTGACCGACATCCGGACCCCCGTCCCGGCGCCCGAGCCGATCCGGATGGACATCGACCTGGCCGACCGCGTCGCGGGCGTCACGTACGCGACCGGCACCTCGGCGCGCCGCCTGGCCCAGATCGGCTGCACGGTCGAGGTCGGCGTCAGCGAGGCCGGGCACGGTCAGCTGGTGGTGACCCCGCCGAGCTGGCGGCCCGATCTGGCTCAGCCCGCCGACCTGGTGGAGGAGGTGCTGCGGCTGGAGGGTCTGGAGCGGATCCCGTCCGTGCTGCCCGCCGCACCGGCCGGGCGTGGGCTCACGCCGACCCAGCGCCGTCGGCGCGCCGTCAGCCGCGCGCTGGCGTTCGCAGGCGCGGTGGAGGTGCCGCCGCCGGTGTTCCTGCCCGCCGGAGTGTTCGACACCTGGGGCCTGGACGCCGACGACCCGCGCCGCGCCACCACCAGGGTGCTGAATCCGCTCGACGTGGAGCGCGCCGAGCTGGCCACCACCCTGCTCCCCGGTTTGCTCGAGGTGGCGGTCCGCAATATCTCACGGGGCGCGCGCGACCTGGCGATCTACGGCATCGCGCAAGTCGTGCTGCCGGGCGCGAACACCAGAGCGGTCGATCCGCTGCCGGTGGACCGGCGCCCCACCGACGAAGAGATCGCCGAGTTGCTGGACTCGCTGCCGGAACAGCCGGTGCACGTGGCCGCTGTCCTGACCGGCCGCAGGGAGCCGCGCGGGCCGTGGGGGCCGGGCCGTCCGGTCGAAGCCGCCGACGCGTTCGCTCTCGCCGACGCCGTCGGCGACGCGGCCGGTGTGACCATCGAGCGCCGTGCGGCGGCTCAGCTGCCCTGGCATCCCGGGCGCTGCGCCGAGCTGGTGGTCGACGGAACGGTTGTCGGCTACGCGGGTGAGCTGCATCCCGCCGTGCTGGAACGTTCCGGCCTGCCGCCGCGCACCTGCGCCGTCGAACTCGACTTGGACGCGCTGCCGCTGCGCGAGTCCCGGCCGGTCCCGACGGTGTCGCCGTTCCCCGCGGTGCTCCAGGACGTCTCGGTGAGCGTCGAGAAGACCGTCCCGGCGGCGTCCGTCGAGTCCGCACTGCGCACCGGCGGCGGCGAGCTGCTGGAGGACATCGCGCTGTTCGACGTGTACGAGGGCGCTCAGGCGGGTGAGGGACGTAAGTCGCTCACCTACGCTCTGCGATTCCGTGCCACCGACCGCACCCTCACCGAGGACGAGGCAAGTGCGGCACGCGACGCGGCCGTCGCGGCGGCGGCCGACGCCGTGGGCGCGGTGCTGCGCGGCTGACGCACGCGGTCACCGCAACCGGCTACCGGCTACCGGCCGAGTTCGATCGTCTCCGCGGGTCGGGCGGCGACCGGCGTCCGCACCGGCCCTGCGGCGGTGGGCCGCGGCTTCGAGCACTCGTGTCGCGGCACCCGCCCGACCCGGCCTTGCCTGTTCAGGAGTAAGAACATGGGCATGCGACACCCGGCCCGTCCGATCCTCAACGCGCTGACTTATCTGCCGGAGCGGACGGTGCTGCAAACTCCGGCGCTGCTCGGCATGGAGTACACGGACCTGTCCCTGCCCACGGCGGACGGGCAGACCGTGCACGCGTGGTGGATGCCTGCCCGCGATTCGATCGGGCACATCCTGTTCGCGCACGGGAACGCGGGCAATCTCGGCGACCGGGTGCCGATCTTCGCGTTGCTCACCGAGGCCGGTTTCGACGTGCTGGCCTTCGACTACCGCGGCTACGGACGCAGCACCGGGAAACCGACCGAGCACGGCACCTACCTGGACGCGCGCGCCGCGCGCAGGGCGCTGCTGGAACAACCCGGCGTCGATCCGAATCGCGTGTTGTACCTGGGCAAGTCCCTCGGGGGCGGTGTCGTGCTCGAGCTGGCACAGCACCATCCCCCGGCCGGAGTGATGCTGATGTCCACCTTCAGCGGCCTGCGCGACGCGGCTCGCTCGGTGTATCCGTTCCTGCCCGCGGCCTTGGTGCCGAACGCCTATCCGAACGAACGCCGCATCCGCGCGCTGCGCGCCCCGGTGCTGATCATGCACGGCGACCAGGACGAACTGCTGCCGCTGCGGCACGCGCAACGGCTCTACGCCGCGGCGCCGGAGCCGAAACGGCTGGTGGTCTTCCCCGGAGCCGGGCACAACGATCTGATCGTCGCGGGCGGCTCGGCCTGGTACGACCTGGTGCGCGACTGGGCGGGTGCGCGCGTGCGGTCGTGAACGGCCTTCGGTGCGGTCGCGCGTGCGTAGCCTGGCGGTATGAGTGACAACAGCGAAATCGCGAGCCGGTTGGCCGGGCTGCCGGACGCGGAGCTGGCAGGTGTACTGCTGGCCGCAACGGCGGCGCGTCCCGGGTTCGCGGCGGTCCACGCCGCGCTGGTCGGGCTGTTGGAAACCGGTGATGCGGCTGCGGCCGGAGATGTGACTCCTGCCACCCCGGCCGACGGGCCTGGGTTCCCGCAGCACACGCCCGATGTGTCGGGCCAGGTCGGCGGCGGTTCCGCGGTACCGGCGGTACCGGTACCGCCGCCGGGTATGCCGGAGTCCGCCGCGAGTGGCGGATATTCGGCCTCCGGCGTTCCTACTTTCGAGTCAGTTCGCGATAAGGTCGAGCATCGCTACGGCACCGCGCAGGGGATGGGTGAACTCGACCGGCAGACTCCAGCGGGCCGCGGCGTGGACGAACAATGGCAGGCACGTGAGCAGGCCGCGCGTGAGCGCCTGGACCGGATCCGGAAATCGTTGCACGGCAACGACGCCGACCCGCACCAGCCGTGAACCGTGCCGGGCGCGCCGCACGAGGTGTGATGGGTGGAATTCGATGAGCGAGCCGCGTGAGATCGCCGAACGGCTACTGGAGGCCCAGGTGGCATTCCTGCTCGCCGAGGTGACCGGCGAGCGTTTCGCGGAGGTGGTCGCGCGCGACACCGAGGCGGTGCTCGGAGTCGCCGACACGCTCGTCTTCCGGGACGTGGTGGAGATCGACCAGGCCAAGCAGACCGTCCGCACGGTCGTCGAGCTGATCGGCGGCAGTCCGGTTCTCGCCGATATGGTCGGGGTGTTCGCCGACTCCATCTACGACCACATCGCCGCCAACCACGACTACACGCTCGGCGAGGTGGTCGAGCGCGAGCCGGTGGAGGCGCTGCTGGAGAAGATCTTCGGCATGCACCAGGCGCAGGAGCGCATCCTGGACCGGCTCACCGAGAGCCCGCTGGTGGCCACGGTCGCATCGAAGTTCGTGGACAAGCTGATCAACGACTTCATGCAGGCCAACCGGGAACGCGCGGAGAAGATCCCGGGTGTGTCCTCGCTGATGTCGCTGGGCCAGTCCGCGGCCAATCGCGCCAAGAAGGCCGCCGACGGCACCTTCGTCGGCGACCTCGCGGGCAAGGGCGCGTTGTTCGCCCTCAAGCGGACCAACAACGCCATCCGCGAGATGCTGCGCGATGCCCCGGTGCACGCCGCCGCGATGGAGTTCTGGGATCTGCATGCCGACGAGCCGGTCAGCGGTCTGCGCGAATACCTCAGCCGGAAGGATCTCAACGAGCTGGTGCTGCTGTGCTACGAGATCGCCGTCACCACCCGAGAGAAGGAGTACTTCGGCCTGCTCCTGGACGAGTGCGTGGAGGTGTTCTTCACCAAGTACGGCGACTACACCTTGGCGGCCATGCTGCCCGAACTCGGTCTGACCGGTGACGACATCGTCCAGGAGATCCTCCGATACGGACCGGCGGTCATCGAGGGCGCGAAGCGCGAAGGGGTTCTCGCCGGGTTGATCCGCGAGCGCCTCGCCCCCTTCTATACCTCCGACGAGGTACTCGCCATCCTCTCTGTCTGATTTCCAGCGCCGGGCTGTGTTCGTTTTTCCAGCGCCTGCGGCGCTGGGTGTTCGCGGCCCCCTTATGGCTCGCGTCCGAGCGACCGCCGCTTGCTCCTTCGTCGCGGACGCGACGGCCACTCGGACGCGAGCCGGGCCGCGAACGGCGCATGCTCGGTCTCGCTTCGCTCGAAACCGGTGGTTGAGCTGGTGTGGTTGCGTGCGAGAGTAATCGGGGGTCTGAGTTTCGCCGATGCCGCCGCGAGATGGTCGTGGTTGTCGGGTGCGCCGGGCGAATCCGTACCCGGTCCTGCGCCGAGGGGGGCGGTGCTATTTCGGCAGCGCCGGGACGATCGCTTCGCCGATGGTCGCGAGGCGATCGCAGGGGTTCTGGTCCGCGGTCTTGTTGACCAGGGTCAGTTGCAGCAGGCCCTGCCGGGCGGGGAAGAGCACGTCGCACATTTGGTCTTTGGCGGCGTCGTCCACGCGGAACTGGCGTCCGGTGCGTCCGGCGATGGTGACGTCCTGGAAGTCGACATTGCCCGGCTTCCGCTCGAACTCGGCCACGGACATGTTGTTGGAGAACACGCCGAGGGTGAAGTCGGCGCCCTTCCATCCGCAGATCTCCCAACCGGGCTGCTTCACCCCGCCGACGCCGATCTGCTTGCTCGCCGGGTCGAGTCCGGCGCTGGTCAGCGCGGCGTCGGGGATGCCGGTGCAGGGATCGAACAGCTGGGTGGCCGTGCCCGCGGCGCTCGCGGTCTGCGTGCTGGTCGTCGCGGGGGACCCGCCGGACTCGTCGCCGCAGGCGGCCAGTCCTAACGCGACTGCGATCGCCAAGGGAACCAACGTAATTCGGTGCGCCATCCAGCCCTCTTGCCATCCGGTTTGTCGCGCCGGACTGTATCAGAGTCGGGCCGCGAGGTTTCGCGGCGGGCGAAGGTGGGTAGGACACAACGAGTCTCGGCATTCGTTCGCGGATGCCGGTTTTGTCGCGCTCGTAACTCTTCGTTGCCAGTGTGTTTAGAAGTCCGCACAGTGTCCGTTTTGCCCGATTCTCGCGTTGACGACGGGTAGGCCGTGTGACAGTTTCCCCTTGATTTCCGCGTGCTCGCTGTGGAGCAGGCGCGGCGGCTGATCGGAGGAGCAGAGGGTGGTGCGGTCACCTGGACGACCGGAGAATTCCGGCGGCACACCGGTTGTCCCCCTCCGCATTTCCGATGGTGAACGCCAGGTGTCCGGCAGCGGAATTGTGCGTCCGCGAACCATCCGCGGGCAGCTGGCCCGCATCCTCGTGGTGTCGCTCGTGCTGGTGCTCGCGCTGTTGGGCACGCTGGTGGCGCGCGAAGTGGACGCGTACCGGAAGAGCCGGGACACAGTCGCCGCGGTGACGCTCGCGCTGGCGGTGCAGGACCTGGTGCACGAGACGCAGCGCGAGCGCGGCCTGACCAATGGCCTGCTCGGCGGCGACCAGCGCTTGCGCCAGCCGGTCGACGACCAGCGCGGTGCGGTCGACCGCGCCTTGCGTGCCCTGCGGCAGGCGGCGGCCGACGGCCCGCCCGGCGCGGAGCGGGTGCGGGAGGCAGCCCGGCCGCTGGCCGATTTGGACGCGACCCGATCCACGATCGACCAGCGGCGAGAACCCCGGCAGGCGGCGTTCCAGTACTACACCGACGCGATCGACGCCCTGAACCACCTGTCCCTGGGTCTGGATCAGGCTGCCGACCCGGTGGTCCGGCACGGGCTGCAAGCGCTGTACGCGCTGGGTGAGGCGAAGGAGCAGACGGCTCGCGAGCGCGGCTTCCTCAACGGCGTCTTCGCCGCGGATGCCTTCGGGCCGGGCGAGTACGTGCAATTCCTCGACATCCGCGCGGCCAAACTGGCCGGACTGGCCGCGTTCGCCCGCGACGCGACCGGCGCGCAGCAGGCGCGCTTGGACGCCGTGCTGGACGGCGCGGACGCGGCCGCGGCCGCGGAGTCGGAGAACGTCGCGATCGCCGCGGGCGGCGGACCGCTGGCGCGCCCGGTCGATCCGATCGCCTGGTGGGCCAGGATGACCGCGGTCATCGACGCGCAGCGCACCGTGCAGCAGACGGTCGGCGCCGACGTGCGGCAGCGGGCAGAGGTGTTGCGCGGCGACGCCGCGCTGGCCCTCGGCGCGTTCGTGCTCGCCGCGCTGGCGGCGATCGCGCTGGAGGTGGCGCTGGTCGTCGCGGCGGTGCGCGCGATCGTCCGGCCGCTGGCCACGCTGGCCGCGGACGCCGACGACGTATCCGGTCGGCGGCTGCCCGACGTGATCTCGGCCTGGCGCACCGGCGACGACACCCGGCCGCCCGACCCGCCCGCCCCGGTGCGACCGCCGCCGGGGGCGGGCGTCGAGATCGTCGCCGTGGCCCGAGCGCTGGATCGGGTGCAGTCCACCGCCTTCGACCTCGCGTCGGAACAGGCGCTGGTGCGCCGCAACACCACCGAGTCGATGGTCAGCCTGGCCCGCCGCAACCAGAACCTCGTGCGCCGCCAGCTCGGCCTGATCAGCGAATTCGAACGCGAGGAGCTCGATCCCAAGGCGCTGTCGAACCTGTTCGAGCTCGACCATCTCGCCACCCGCATGCGCCGCAACGCCGAAAGCCTGCTCGTGCTGGTCGGCGAGGCGAGCCCGCGCCGCTGGGCCGAACCGATCCCGCTCAGCGACGTGATCCGCGCGGGCCTGTCCGAGGTCGACGACTACCGCAGGGTGGTGCTGCGCCGGATGGACGACGTGCTCATCGCCGGCGCGGCGGCCAGCGAACTCGCGCACATACTCGCGGAGCTGATCGAGAACGGGCTGGCGTTCTCCCCACCGGATGTCGAGGTGGAGATCTACGGGCGCGCCGGGCCCAACGGGTACCTGCTCGCGGTGGTCGACCACGGCGTGGGCATGCCCGCCGACCAATTGGCCCAGGCCAACGCACGATTGCGCGGCGAACAGGACTTCGTCGTCGCACCGACCCGCCACCTCGGCCACTACGTGGTCGGCAGGCTCGCCGAACGGCTCGGCATCACGGTCGAACTGAGCGTCTCGCCGGTGAGCGGCATCGTCGCGCGCCTGACGCTGCCGCCCGGCATGGTCGAGACCGAGCCGGATCGGCGCGACGATCCCGCCACCTCCCACACCGCCACGGTGGGCGATACCGCTGGGTCTGCGACCGGTTCGAGGCCACAATCGCGCGGTACCGCTACCGCTACGACCGCCGACCGCCCACCGGCGCACGCGGTGAACGCCGGGTCGTCGCCCTACACGCAGTTCGTTTCCGCGCGGACCGAGCCGACAGCGAGCGTCGGCCGCACCGAATCCCGCCGCTCAGAAGAGTCGTTCGGCCCGGCGCCGAGCGAACCCGCGGCGCGGCACACCAAGAACGGCTTGGTGAAACGGAACAAGAAGGCCCGCGCTGCCGCCACCGGCGCGCGGCCCGACGCGCCGCCCCGCATGGAGCCCGCCCCCGCGGTCGAGCGCTCACCCGAGGAGATCCGCAGCATGCTGTCCTCCTTCCGGACGGGACATCAGCGTGGCGCGCCCGCACGGCACGCCGCCGCGCGGGACGACCGCGTCCGCGCCGCCGACGCGGCGCCCGAATTCCAGCCCGCCGCGACCATGGCAGAGGAGATCCGGTGACCACCCACATATCGAGCGCCGACCCGCACACGTTCAATTGGATGCTGGCCAACTTCGTTCGCGAGACCGACGGTGTGCGCGAGGCGGTCGCGGTGTCCTCGGACGGCCTGCTCATCGCCATGTCCGACGGATTGGACCGCGCCTCCGCCGACCGGCTCGCCGCCATGGTGTCCGGGCTGGTCGGGCTGGCCCGCAGCGCCTCGCGCAGCTACTCCTTCGACGGCCTGAAACTGATCATGATCGAGATGAGGCGCGGGTTCCTGCTCGTCTCCGCCATGGGCGACGGCAGCTGTCTCGGCGTGATCGCCGACAGCGGTTGCGACGTCGGTCTGGTCGGCTACGAGATGGCGGTGCTCGCCGACCGCGCCGGTGCGCTGCTCGATCCCGCGCTCATCGCCGAACTGCGTGAGTCGCTGCGGCGATGAGACACGAATTCGCCTCCGGCGAGGACCGATTCGTGCGGCCCTTCGTGGTCACCGCGGGACGCACCAGGCCGCTGCTGGACGGACTGCGCATCGAGACGTTGGTGCGGGCCGAGCCCGCCGCGCTGTCCGCGCCGCTGCGTTTCGAGCAGCGCACCCTCGTGCGGCTGTGCCAGCGGCCGCACTCCATCGCCGAGATCGGCGCCGCGCTCGGCGTGCCGGTCGGGGTCGCCAAGGTCGTGGTCAGCGACCTGGCCGCCACCGGACACGTGACCGTGCGCTCGGCCGACCAGCTCACCGCCGCCGCCATCGAGAGGATCAGGGACCTTGTCCGGGCACTCTGACATGCGAACGCCAACCATGCCGTCCTCGGTGAAAATCGTGGTCAGCGGTGGTTTCGGCGTCGGGAAGACGACATTCATCGGAGCCATCTCCGAAATCGAGCCGCTGGTGACGGAGGCGGCGATGACCGAGATGGCCGTCGGCGTGGACGACGCGGGGCACCGGGCAGACAAGACGCAGACCACGGTCGCCCTTGATTTCGGGCGCATCACCCTGGACAGCTCACTGCTGCTGTACCTGTTCGGCACGCCGGGCCAGGACCGTTTCGTCTTCCTGTGGGACGACCTGGTCGACGGTGCGCTCGGC
Organism: Nocardia sp. NPDC047038; assembly: GCF_040644075.1. Taxonomy (NCBI): domain Bacteria; kingdom Bacillati; phylum Actinomycetota; class Actinomycetes; order Mycobacteriales; family Nocardiaceae; genus Nocardia; species Nocardia sp. NPDC047038. Next base: position 13,544 of record NZ_JBEYVQ010000023.1, read on the forward strand.
GCGGTGATCGTGGTGGACACCGGCCGCGTCGACGACTGCTATCCGGTACTGGACTATTTCGAGGCACGCGGCACGCCGTTCGTCATCGCGGTCAACCGCTTCGACGGCAGCACGCGTTTCGACCTCGACGAGGTCCGCGAGGCGCTCGAACTGGAGGATTGGATCCCCGTGCTGGAATGCGATGCCAGGCAGCGCGATTCGGTCAAGGAGGTGCTGGTCTCGCTACTCGAACAGGTCCTGTTGCACCGGGCGGATCACCTGACCGCAAGGGACGCGGGCTGAGAATCGCCGCGAGATTGCGCCGCGACCGATGAATTCGCCGCGCGTGCGTCGTCCGTACTGTTGCCCGGCCCTGACGAACAGAAGGAGCATCATCATGAGCAACGGCGCGGACCTCGGCCTCACCCACATCGGCGTGCTGGTCGGTGACCAGGACAAGGCCCTGGAGTTCTATCGCGACGTGATCGGTCTGGAAGTGCGTGCGGACCTGCCGTTCGCCGGTGGGCGCTGGCTGACCGTCGGGCCGGCGAAGCAGCCTGGCATCGAGTTCATTCTGGAGACCCCCGAGATGGTGCCGGACGAGGCGGCCGCCGCGGCGGCGCGGGCCCGGCTGGCCAACGGGGCGCAGGGCACGTTGATCTTCACCACCGACGCCGTGGACGCCACGTTCGCCCGGCTGCGCGACGCCGGGGTGGAGGTGACGCAGGAGCCGATCTCGCAGCCGTACGGCGTCCGCGACTGCGGGTTCCGTGACCCGTGGGGCAACCACCTGCGCTTCTCCGAACTCCCCGGCTGAGCCGGGCGCGGCCGGTGTGGGCCGCGTCGCATTTCCCGGCGGGCCGGAGGACAATAGTGTCTGATCATGGGTGAAACGACGAGCGAGACCCAACAGGACGCCATCCGGCCGCTGCGCGACGACATCCGGTTCCTCGGTGGCGTGCTCGGCGACACCATTCGCGACCACGAGGGGCCGGAGGTCTTCGACCTCATCGAGCGCGTGCGCATCGAAGCGTTCCGGGTGCGCCGCGAGGAGGTCGGGCGCAGCGCCGTCGCGGAGATGCTCGACGGAGTGGACATCGCGGTGGCCCTTCCGCTCATCCGCGCGTTCAGCTACTTCGTGCTGCTGGCCAATCTGGCCGAGGACATCCAGCGCGACCGCCGCCGCGCCGCGCACGAGACGGCGGGCGAACCGCCGCAGGACTCGTCGCTGGCGGCCACCTACCGCAAGCTGGACGCGGCGGCGCTGGACGGAACCCGGGTCGCGGATCTGCTGGCCGACGCGCTGGTGTCGCCGGTGATCACCGCGCACCCGACCGAGACGCGCCGCCGCACCGTCTTCGACGCGCAGGCCCGGATCACCGAGCTGATGCGCCTGCGCCAGCGCTACGCCGAGAACGAGCGCGAGCGCGCCGACCTCGAGCGGCGGATCCGCCGCCAGGTGCTGAGCCTGTGGCGCACCGCGCTGATCCGCTTGGCGCGCTTGCGCATCCAGGACGAGATCTCGGTGGGTCTGCGCTACTACGACCTGACCCTGTTCGACGTGATCCCGGCGATCAACGCGGAGGTGCGCGCCGCGCTGCGCTCGCGCTGGCCCGGCGTCGAGCTGTTGCCGCGCCCGATGCTGCGTCCCGGTTCGTGGATCGGCGGCGACCGCGACGGCAACCCGTACGTCACCGCCGAGGTGGTGCGGCAGGCCGCCTCCCGCGCCGCGGGCGTCGCGTTCGAGCGCTACCTGCGCGATCTGGTGGAACTGGAGAAGACGCTGTCGTTGTCGGCCCGGTTGGTCGCCGTGACGCCCGAGGTCGCCGCGCTCGCCGAGACCGGGTACCCCGATCCGGCGACGCACGCCGACGAGCCGTATCGCCGTGCGCTGCACCACGTCCGGGCCCGGCTGACCGCCACCGCGGTGGCGGCGCTCGAGCAGGTGCCGCCGAACGGCCTCGATGCCGGGGCGCGGCCCTACCCGACTCCGCAGGCCGTCCTGGACGACTTGGACGCGATCGACGCCTCGCTGCGGCGCAGTGGCGACGGCCTGCTCGCCGACGATCGCCTCGCCACGTTGCGCCACGCCCTGGAGACGTTCGGCTTCCATTTGCAGAGCCTGGACATGCGCCAGAACTCGGAGGTGCACGAGCAGGTCGTCGCCGAACTGCTGGCCTGGGCCGGGGTGCACTCCGACTACGCGAGCCTGCCGGAGTCGCGCCGGGTGGAACTGCTCGCCGCCGAGTTGCGCACTCGCCGCCCGCTGCTCGGTCCGCACGCCCGGCTGAGCGAACTGGCCGTCAAGGAACTCGGCATCGTCCGCGCCGCCCGGGACGTGGTGGACACGCTCGGCGCGGCGGCGGTGCCGAACTACATCATCAGCATGTGCACGTCGGTCAGCGATCTGCTCGAAGCCGCACTGCTGCTGAAGGAGGGCGGTCTGCTCGACCCGGGGGAGCCGGACGGGCCGCCGAGTTGCCCGGTGGGCATCGTCCCGCTGTTCGAGACCATCGAGGACCTCGGCGCGGGTGCGGCCACGCTGTCGGCGGCGCTGGAGGTGCCGGTCTATCGCGAGCTGGTGGCCGCGCAGGGCATGCGTCAAGAAGTGATGCTCGGCTACTCCGACTCCAACAAGGACGGCGGGTATCTGGCCGCCAACTGGGCGCTGTACCGGGCGGAGCTGGATCTGGTCGAGGTCGCCCGCAAGACCGGCATCCGGTTGCGGCTGTTCCACGGCCGCGGCGGCACGGTCGGTCGCGGCGGCGGCCGCAGCTACGATGCGATCCTCGCCCAGCCGGCCGGAGCGGTGCGCGGCTCGCTGCGGCTCACCGAGCAGGGCGAGGTGATCGCCGCGAAATACGCCGAACCCGGTGCGGCGCATCGCAATCTGGAGTCACTGATCGCGGGCACCCTGGAGTCGACGCTGCTGGACGTGGAGGGTCTCGGCGCCGACGCCGAGCCGTCCTACGGCATCATGGATGACCTGGCGGCCCGCGCCCGAGCCGCGTACGCGCGGCTGGTGCACGAGACACCCGGATTCGTCGAGTACTTCCGGCAGTCCACGCCGGTCGCCGAGGTGGGCGATCTGAACATCGGCAGCAGGCCTGCCTCGCGCAAGCCGACGAATTCGGTCGCGGACCTGCGCGCCATCCCGTGGGTGATGTCGTGGAGTCAGGCGCGGGTGATGCTGCCGGGGTGGTACGGCACCGGTGCCGCGCTGGAGGAATGGATCGGCGGCGACCCGGAACGTCTGGCGACCTTGGCGGATCTGTATCGCCGCTGGCCGTTCTTCCGCACGGTGCTGTCCAATCTGGCGCAGGTGATGGCCAAGAGCGATCTGGACATCGCCGCCCGCTACGCGGAACTCGTGGACGACGTGGCGTTGCGGGAGCAGATCTTCGGCATGATCCGCGACGAACACGCCCGGACCGTCCGCATGCACGCCGCGATCACCGGCAACGATCACCTGCTGGCCGACAACCCGTCGCTGGCCGAGTCGATCCACAACCGCTTCCCCTACCTGGAACCACTGAACCAGATGCAGGTGCAGCTGCTGCGCCGCCTCCGGGCCGGGGACGACTCCGAATTGGTGAAACGCGGCATCCTGCTGACGATGAACGGCCTGGCCACCGCCCTGCGCAACTCGGGTTAGCCGCCGAAGGGCCCGCGTCCGGTAGGAAGGACGTCGTGTCGATCGACGAAGCAGCCGTGGCGGCGCTGGCGGACCGCCGGATCGGTCCCGAGCACAAGGGCATGCCACCCGCGTTCTGGGGGCGGACCGTGCGCGAACTCCGCGCTGCCGCACCGGCGCTCGATCAGCTGGAGACGCCGGTGCTCACGGTCGATCGCGCGGCCCTCGCGGAGAACATCGCGGTCATGGCCGAGTGGGTGCGCGCGGCAGGCGTTCGGCTGGCGCCGCACGGCAAGACGACGATGGCGCCGCAGGTGTGGGCCGATCAGCTGGCCGCGGGCTCATGGGGCATCACCCTTGCCACCATCTGGCAGACGCAGGTGGCGCGGTCCTTCGGCGTCGCGCGGGTGCTGCTGGCCAACGCGCTGGTTGACCCGGTCGGCTTGCGGTGGGTCGCGGCGGAATCGGCGCGCGATCCGTCTTTCGAGTTCTACTGCTGGGCCGACAGCCCCGAAACGGTTGCCTTGATGGATGCGCATCTGCGCACCGCCCCCGAGTCGGCGCGGATCCGGGTGCTGGTGGAACTCGGCGGCCCGCACGGCAGAACCGGCGCACGCACGGTGGAACAGGCGCACGCCGTAGCTCGGGCGATCGCCGGCGCGTCCCGGCTGACGCTCGCCGGGGTGGGCGGTTACGAGGGCGCGCTCGCACACGACCGCACCGCGACCGGAATCCGCGCGGTGCGCGACTACCTCGGGGAACTCGCCCGGCTGCACCGGGAACTCGACGCGGCGGGGCGATATCGCGGTCCGGCCGTCGTCACCGCCGGTGGGAGCGCCTATCCCGAGCTGGCGCTCGAGTACCTGGCCCCGCTGTCCGACGAGCAGGGCAGGCAAGGTGTCGCGACGACGGTCGTGCTGCGCTCGGGCGCGTATGTCATCCACGATGACGGCTTCTACGCGAGCATGTCGCCACTGGCGGCTCCCGAGTGCGCGCGGCCGCTGCGCTCGGCGATGCACGGCTGGGCACGCGCACTCTCGCGCCCGGAGCCCGGCCTCGCATTGCTCGACGCGGGCAAACGTGATCTGCCTTTCGACGAGGGGATGCCGGTTCCGCAGCGCGTCGCGGGACCGCGGGGCGGTGCGCTCGACTCGGACGCGACGGTCTCCGCGCTCAACGACCAGCACGCCTTCCTCCGGTTACCGGGCGGCGCCGCCACCGAGTTGCCCATCGGGGCGGTCGTTCGGCTCGGTCTGTCACACCCGTGCACGGCTTTCGACAAATGGCGGCTGATCCCGGTGATCGATGACGCCGATGCGCCCTCGCCGCGAGTGGTGGATCTCGTGCACACGTTCTTCTGACGGGTGGCGCCGGGCTCTCGGCCGCGCCGCCCGGCGCTAGTCGTTCGAAGCGATCAGCGCGCGCATCAACCGGTCCAGCACCGGACGCGGATCGAAATCCGGTGTCGGATCGACCAATTGGTGCAGAATGATGCCCTCGAGCTGGCCGACCAGGATCTGCGTCGTCGCCCGGTCCCCGCCGACGTTCGCCAACAGGCTCGCGGCCCATTCGGTCAGCCTGCGGTGGCCGCTCCGCACGGTCTTACGCAGCGCGGGCGAGGTCCGCGCTTCTTGGAACAGCGCGTAGCGCGCCAATGTCCGTGTGGGGTCGGTTCGCACCGCGTGGACGACGAAGGCGGCCGTGCCGTCGACGAGGTCCTCGATGGTGGCGGGGGCGGGTCGCCGGTTGAGCGCCTCCCAATCCGCGTAGTCGCGAGCTTCGAGTCGCTCGGCGATGCCGGTCAGCAGCGCCGCACGGGTGCGGAAGTAGTTGGACGCCGATCCGGCGGGCATGCCCGCGACCTCGTCCACCGCGCGGTGGGTGAGGGCTCGGATCCCGCGGGACCCGAGCAGCTCGATCGCCGCGTCCAAGACGAGTTCGCGCTTACCGGACATTCCTCGATACTACAGCGGTAGTGATACCGGTTACAGTCCGGCGCGGCAACACTACATGCGTAGTAACGTTCGGGGAACCGAGTGGTCCGGAGAAAGGGGAAACGATGCCCGAGGTGGTCATCGTGGGCGGTGGCATCGGTGGTCTGGCGACCGCGGTCGCCTTCCTCCGGCAGGGCCTGCGCGTCGAAGTGCTCGAGCGGAGTGCCGAGATCACCGAGGTCGGGGCGGGGTTGTCCTTGTGGCCCAACGCCCTGCGTGCTCTCGATGTACTCGGCCTGGGCGACGCGGTGCGGGCACGGGCCGTCGATGAGGGCGCTGCGGGTATTCGCGACCGCACCGGGCGGTGGCTGACCAGGATCGACGCCGAGAAGCTCCGGGCGGCGTACGGCAGCCCGATCATGCTGCACCGCGCCGATCTGGTGGACATTCTGCGGTCGGCCATCCCGGCGGAGGCGCTGCGCACCGGTGTCACCGTGGCCGAGGCGAGGGTGGACGGCACGGTGGTGCACTCGGCCGGGACGTCCAGCGGAGACGTCGTCGTCGGCGCCGACGGCATCCGCAGTGTGGTGCGCCGCGCCGTCTGCGGCGAGATTCGGCCCCGCTACGGCGGATACACCGCATGGCGTCTGGTCGTCACGCCGCACCGGCCGGTCACCGATATGGGCGAAAGCTGGGGACGCGGTGAGCGTTTCGGGTACGCGCCGCTCGCGGACGGCCGGGTCTACTGCTTCGCCACCGCGAACATGCCCGCGGGCACGGCGAGTGGCGGGCTCGCCGAGTTGCGCGCCCGGTTCGGCGGCTGGCACGAGCCGATTCCCGCCCTGCTCGCCGCGGCCGGGAACGCCGAGGTACTGCGGCACGATCTCTACGACCTGCCCGCGCTGAGAACCTTTGTGGCAGGGCGGATCGCGCTCGTCGGCGACGCCGCGCACGCGATGATGCCCAACCTCGGGCAAGGCGCCTGCCAGGCGCTGGAGGACGCCGTGGTGCTGGCCCGGGTCGTGACCCGCGACGGTGACCTGACCGCCTACGACCGGGACCGCGGGCCGCGTACCCGGATGATCGCGGCTCGCTCGCGCCGGATCGGCGCGGTGGCGCAACTGTCGTTCCCGCCCGGCGTCGCGCTGCGGGACGCCTTGCTGCGGGCGATCCCCGGCTCGGTGCAACTCAGGTCGTTCGCGCCGGTCCTGGATTGGCGCTGCTAGCTCGCTACGGCGCGAAGTCGCGTACCGCGCGCTCGCAGCGGGCGGCCTGGGCGCCGAGCGCGTCGAGGAGTTCCGGTGGGCCGGTGAGCACGGTGAAGTCGAGATCGACCGAGGTGATCATCCAGACCAGCTGTTCGGGCGTCTCGCTGCCGACATGCAGGCGGCAGCTGTGCTCGTCGACGGCTTCCACGACGCCCGCACCGGGCCAGACGCGTCCGGCGGCGTCGTCGGCCGATCGGTGCAGCAGCACCGTCGCCTGGTACGGCCACGAGCGGGCCGACAGCCGCATCGAAAGATATGCCACGACGTCGCCTTCCGGCGGCTCCCGGGGCGTGAAGCGCGGCCCGGTCGGAATCCGCGGGGTCATCCGGTCCACCCGGAAGGTGCGCCAGTCGGTGCGGTCGACATCCCAGGCGACCAGGTACCAATGCCTGCTGAAGTGCACGAGGGTGTGCGGCTCGACGGTGCGCGGGCCGAGCGCGCCGTTGTGCGCGCGGTAGTCGAACCGGAGCCGTTCGTGGCGCTGGCACGTTTCGGCGATGGCCATGAGCGTGTCCGGATCGACCTGCGGCGCCGGTGCGCCGACGCGCAAGGTGGCGCCGCGCAGGGTGCGGATCCGGTGCCGCAAGCGCGGCGGGAGCACCTGCTCCAGTTTGGTCAGCGCGCGCAGCGATGCCTCTTCGAGCCCGGTCACGGTACCGCCGCGCAGCCCGACCGCCACCGCGACCGCTTCGTCGTCGTCGAGCAGCAGCGGCGGCAGCGCTGTCCCCGCGCCCAGCCGGTAGCCCGCGGCGCCGCGGGTGGCATGGATCGGGTAGCCCAGCTCGCGCAGCCGGTCGACGTCGCGGCGAACGGTGCGGCCGGTGACGCCGAGCCGTTCGGCCAGTTCGATGCCCGTCCGGTCCGGACGGGTCTGCAGCAGAGTCAGCAGGGCGAGCAGTCGGGCCGACGTTTCCAGCATGACGCCAGCATGCCCGGAAGTTAGGAACGCTCCCGTCCTAAGCCCTTCCTACCGTGGCCGATATGACTACCGAACCGGACATTCGCCCCTTCCGCATCGCCATCGCGCAGGAGCAGATCGACGATCTGCACCGGCGCCTCGCAGGCACGTCGTGGCCGAGCGACCTGCCCGGCGCCGGATGGGACAAGGGCATGCGAGTGTCCTACCTGCGACCGCTGGCCGAGTACTGGCGTACCGAATTCGATTGGCGCGCAGTGGAAGCGGAGCTGAACGAGCTGCCGCAGTTCGTCACCGACATCGAGGGGCAGCAGGTGCACTTCTTGCACCTGCGCTCGCCGGAGCCGGATGCCATGCCGCTGGTGCTCGGGCACGGCTGGCCCGCGTCGTTCGTCGAGTTCCTGGAGTTGCTCGGACCGCTGAGCGATCCGCGCGCACACGGCGGCGACCCGGCCGACGCGTTCCACGTGGTTGTGCCCTCGCTGCCGGGTTTCGCGTTCTCCGCGGTCGCCCCGGACCCGGGTGCGGGCTCGACCGAGCGGTTCGCGGAGGTGGTCGCGGCACTCATGGCGCGTCTGGGCTACCACCGCTACGGCGTGCAGGGCGGCGACGCGGGGTACTTCGTCGCCGCCCAACTGGGCCATATCGACCCCGAGCATCTGGTAGGCCTGCACGTGAACGGCCCGATCACGATTCCATCCTGGGACGGCGACGCCGAAAACTCCGGCGGCCCGGACGAATACGTGGCTCAGGCGGAATGGTCCGCGGCGGATCAGGCGAAGCTGGACACGATGACCGGTCCGGACAGCTATGCCCGCTACGACTACGCGACCGTGCAGGCGAACCGTCCGCAGACGCTCGCGATCGGCCTCCAGGACTCACCCGCCGGGCTGCTGGCTTGGATCGCCGACCTGTTCCGGCAGTACACCAACCCGGCGATCGAGCTGCCCGACGACGCGGTGGGCCGGGACGCGCTGCTGACCAACGTCAGCCTGTACTGGTTCACCGGAACCTTCGCCTCCTCGCTGCGGCTCTACAGCGAATCCGCGGTCTGGGGCGCGCCGACGCGGAAGTCCGATGTGCCGACCGCGGCGGCGATCTTCCCCGGTGACATGTCCGTCCGCAAACTCGCCGAAGACGCGCACAACATCGTCCGGTGGACCGAGTTCGACCGCGGCGGGCATTTCGCGGCGATGGAGGCGCCGGATCTGCTGCTCGCGGACGTGCGCGAGTTCTTCCGCACGCTGCGCTGATCCGGCCCACTCGTCCACAGAGCTGACCGGGCCGGACACCACCCGGCGGCCGCGCACGGCCGGTGAGTGGTCCATCCGTCGATGGACCTCGGCGGATCCGCTTGTCCCGCCGGGCTTTCCCGGGTCGAATGTCGGTGCGGCGGCACGCTCGAGACCCGGATCATCCGTCGTACCGGAGTGCCGCTTCGAAGGCGGCGCGGTGGGCGCTGGTGTAGGCCTGTTCCCGTTCGGACCAGGCGATGCGGGAGGCGACCTGCTCGGGGCTGGTGCCGCGATGGCCGGGGTCGGCCAGCTGTGCTGTCCACCAGTGGGCGTTGCGGATCTGGCGGTCGAGCATCGCGTCGACGACGTTGGCTCGCTCGGCATTGGTGAGGCCGTAGCCGTCGGCGAGGATTCGCACCTGGGCTGCCTGGGCGGGGGCGGTTGGCGCGTCGGGCTTCGAGGAGACGCACCACGTCCAGGCCAGGTATCCGAAGTCTTCGAGCGGGTCGCCGGGGGCGGCGGTGTCGAAATCGATGAAGGCGACCGGTCGCGCATTCCGGAAGACGGTGTTGTTGGGGCCGGGGTCGTGGTGGCAGACGACCGGCAGGCCTGCCGTGAGGCCGCTGTCGCGGGTCGCGTCGTGGAGCGAACGGAGCAGGGCCCCTGCTGCGGCGACCTGGGTGTCCGTCCAGCGCTGGAACCTGGCGGGCACCCATCCGGGCAGGTAGGTGAAGGTATCGCGGCCGGTGTCGTCGAGTCCGAGATAACGCGGTGCGCCGGCGAAACGGACTTGCTGGAGGTGCGTGAGCAGTTCGGCGACGAAGGCCGACGAGGCGGTGGCGGGTCGTCGCACCGTGTCGCCGACGCGGACCACGCCGGGGGTGATTCGTCCTCCGGTCAGGGGGATTTCGGCATCAGGTGACATAGGAACTACTTCCCGGAGTAGCGCGCGTGCATGGCGGCGGCGGTCGCCGCGAGTCGCGCGCGCAACTGCGGTGGGTCCAGAACCTCGACGTGCTCGCCGAGCGGCAGCAGGCCGTGGGCGAGCACGTCGTAGGACTCCGACGGAACCACCACCTCGACCCACCCATCGGCATCGGGCGGTCCCGCCGAGGCCAGTGCCTCCGCGACCGCCGCCGGATCGTTCGTCAGCCGCAGCAGGCGCAGGTGGGTGGCCGCGATCCGGCAGCGCGCCCGCACGCGCAGCATCGAGCGCGCGAATTCGTCGGCGGCCTCGGACCAATGTGTGCGCAGATCGAATGGCGCTGGGCGGGAGAAGGTTTCGCCGGTCGGCTCGGCGGCGAGTATCCGGCCGACCCGGTACGAGCGCGGTGTGGGCCCGCTGCGCGCCACCAGATACCAGGTGCCCGCCTTGAGCACCAGACCGAGCGGGTCGAGCAGGCGCTCGACCACTTTGTCGTTGCGGCGGTAGCGCACCCGCAGCCTGCGGTCGTGCCAGAGCGCGTCGGCGATCGTCGCGAGCATCGGCGTCTCGTCCGGCCGGTGGAACCAGCCCGGCGCATCGACGAGCACCCGTTCGGCGATGCGCGTCGCCCGCCCGCGCAGTTCCGGCGGCAGCGCGGCGAGCACCTTCAACTGCGCGGTGGCCAGCACGGTCCCGAGCCCGAGATCGGCGGCGGCGCCGGGCAGACCGGTCAGCAGCACCGCGTCGGCTTCGTCGGTGGTGAGGCCGGTGAGCCGGGTGCGGTAGCCGTCGACCAGCCGCACGCCACCGGCCCGGCCCGGCTCGCTGTAGACCGGGACACCGGCCGCCGAGAGTGCTTCGACGTCGCGGTAGACGGTGCGCACCGACACCTCCAGTTCCCTGGCCAGTTCGGGCGCGGTGAGCCTGCCCCGCGTCTGCAACAGCAAGAGCAGCTGCACCAATCGACTTGCCCGCACGTTGGCGAGACTAGCCGGAAACCTGGACAGGAGATGGCAAGTATTCGCCGTACCGTCGCCGGTATGACCACTTGGAGCCGGTTCACCGAAGAAGCGCCGCACATCGCCGAGATCTTCCTGCGCAGGCACCGCGCGGCGGGCAATCTCTGCATGCTCGGCACCATCCGTTCGGACGGATATCCACGGATCAGTCCGATCGAGCCGCGCGTCTTCGATGGGCTCCTGGTGATCGCGGGGATGCCGGGCACGACCAAGTTCCGCGATCTGGCGCGCGATCCGCGCTTCTGCCTGCACACCGCCACGGTGGACACGAACGTGTCCGACGGCGACGCCAAACTCTTCGGCACGGTCGTCGAGCTTCCTGACCGCGACGTGCACGTTCGCTTCGCTCAGCACCTGTTCGACGAGACCGGTTTCGACATCAGGGGCCAACAGTTCGACCACTTCTACGTCGCCGATCTCACCGGCGCGTCGACAGTGGAGGTCGCGGGCGACCACCTCGACATCACCATCTGGAAACCGGGCGAAGGCGAACGCGTGGTGCGCAAGCACTGACCCGGCGCCGCCGCCTCACTCCCGTGCCGTCAACTGGGCGGCGATCGGGCTCGGGACCGGGACACCGCGCTGGCGCAGGTCTTCCAGGAATCGGCGGACGAGAGGATCGCCCGGGGTGGCGGTGAGGCAGACGACCTCGCGCACCAGGGGCGGACGCAGGCTGCGGACGGCGCCGGAGAACGTGGCCGTCAGCGCGCTGTGCGATGCCGAGTCCGGCGGCGGCCAGCTGGGCGGTGGTGGCGGCGGCCGCCCGGCGTTGCGCGCCGTCAATCGCTCCGGCGTGGTTGCCCACCGAGGTCGGCGCGCCGACGCGCCAGGAAACTGCGCTCGGCGGCATTGTCGGTGCGGGCGATGGCGGCGTCGTAGGCGGCGGCGGCCTCCTCGGTGCGGCCGAGCCGGGTCAACAGGTCGGCGCGGATGGCATGGAACAGGTGGTACCCCGCCAGGGGCAGGGCGTCCACCTGTGCCAAGGCCGTTGCCGAACCGTGTATTTCGGCGACCGCCACCGCGCGATTGAGCGCGACGATCGGACTCGGCGCGAGTGCGGCGAGCTGGTCGTAGAGCCGCAGGATCTGGGTCCAGTCGGTGGCCGCGGCGGTGGGCGCGTCGGCATGCACCGCGTTGATCGCCGCCTGCAGCTGGTATTGCCCCGGCTGGTTGCGGCGCAGGCACTGCCGGACGAGTGCGTGTCCTTCGGCGACGAGGTCGCGGTCCCACCGGCTGCGATCCTGCTCCGCGAGCGGGACGAGAGAGCCGTCGGCACCCGTGCGGGCGACCCGGCGGGACTCGCTCAGCAACATCAGCGCGAGCAGTCCGGTCACCTCGGGCTCGTCCGGCATCAGCTCTGCCAGCAAGCGCCCGAGGCGGATCGCCTCGGCGCAGAGGTCGGCCCGGACCAGCCGCGCGCCGGAGGAGGCGGTGTGCCCCTCGGTGAAGATCAGATACACGACGGCGAGTACCGCGCGCAGCCGGGCGGGCAGCTCGGCGTCGGCGGGCACCCGGTAGGGAATGCGGGCATCCCGGATCTTGCCTTTGGCGCGCACCAAGCGTTGCGCCATGGTCGCTTCCGAGACCAGGAATGCTCGGGCGATCTCGGCGGTGCTCAACCCGCCGAGCAGCCGCAGGGTCAGTGCCACCCGCGCCTGCTGCGCGAGGGCGGGGTGGCAGCAGGTGAAGATCAACCGAAGGCGGTCGTCGCGCACGGCGCTCACGGGCTCCAACGGTTCGTCCTCGGCATGCAGGAGTGCGGCCTGCGCGTGCCGGTCCGCCCGGGAGGCATCGCGGCGCAGGCGGTCGATCGCCCGGTTGCGCGCGGTGGTGATGATCCACCCGGGCGGGCTCGGCGGGACACCGTCGGCGGGCCAGCGCTGGACGGCGGCGGCGAACGCGTCCTGCACCGCGTCCTCGGCGACGCCGATGTCTCCGAACACGCGGATCAAGCTCGCCACCGCACGGCCGTAGTGCTCGGCGAACACCGCTTCGATCACCGAGCCGGTCACGGCCTCGCTCATCTATTCGTCTCGGATCGGACGGACTTCGATGGGCAGAGTGACGACGGCGGCGAGCCTGCGGCCCCACTCCAGAGCCTCGTCGAGATCGGCGGCGCGGATGACGGTGAACCCGCCGATGTGCTCCTTACCCTCGACATACGGGCCATCGGTGATCAGCATGTCGTCGCCTTCGGCGCGCAGCACGGTGGCGGTGCTCGGCGCGTGCAGGCCCGCCGCGAACACCCAGGCTCCCGCCGCCCGCATCTCGTCGTTCAGCGCCGCGAGATCGCGCATGATCTCGTCCAGGTTGTCCGGCACGCCATCGTCGGGCTGGTAGATGCCGAGCAGATAGTTCTTCATTCCGTCGTCCTCCCTCACGCACGCCGGTAGGTGGTGATGACGACACCGGTGCCGGTCACCACGGTGTCGACCGACCGCAGGCCGACCGGCCCCACGCCGTCGAACAGGCGGCGACCGGTGCCGAGCACCAGCGGGTGGGTCAGCAATAGGTACTCGTCCACGAGATCGTGACGCATCAGAGAGCGCAACAGGTCACCGCTGCCGAGTACCACCAGGTTCCGGTCCGGCTGCCGCCGCTGTATTCCGGGCACCGCCGTCGCCGCGTCGCCGCCGAGCCAGGTCGAATTCCGCCAGGCCAGCGGCCCGCTTCCGGTGCGAGAGGCGACGATCTTCTCGGTCTTGTCCAGCGCCTCGGCCATCGGATCGCCGACCTGTCGCGGCCAGTATCCCGCGAAATCCTCGTAGGTGCGCCTGCCGAGCAGCAGCGCGCCGCGGTTGGCCGCCATATGCCTGCCCATGACCTCCGCCTGCACCGGGTCGTCGTGCCGGTGTGCCCAGCCGCCGTGGGCGAATCCGTCCCTGCTGTCCTCATCCGCCCGGCCGGGCGCCTGCATGACGCCGTCCAAGCTCAGATGCTCCACCGCGATGATCTTGCTCATCTCCGCTCCTTCCGCGGCCGGTCTCACCACGTACACGAACGGACGACCCGCGTATCGACAGCGAGCGCGGAATATTTTCCGCCCGATTTCCGGCACCGTGGCATCGGGCGGACTCACTTGTCAGGCAGCAGGCGTTGGATGTCGGAATAGCTGACGATGCCCGGCGCGACGGGAGCGTCGTGCCGCACGGCGCGGGCCACGTCCACCGCGGCCGACAGTGCGGCGCGGTAGAGCAGCGATCCGGTGCTGATCCGGCGGACACCCAGGTCTGCCAGCGTCGCGATGCCGGGGCCGGTGGCCGAATAGAGGACGTTCACCGGCAGCTCGGTCGCCGCGACGATCCGCTCCACGCGGGCCGGGTCGGCCACGCCGGGCACGAACACGCCGTCGGCTCCGGCCGCGGCGTAGCGCCGCGCACGCTCATGCGTGGAGCCGTGGTCGAGGCCGAGCCAGTAGGTGTCGACGCGGGCATTGACGAACAGCTGCGGCGTGCGGTCCTTGATCGCGCCGATCAGCGCTGCTTGGTGCCGTGGGTCGGCCAGAGCGGAACCCGCGCGGCCGTCTTCGAGGTTGATACCCGCGATCCCGCAGGCGGCGAGTTGTCCGGCGAAATCGGCGACCGCTTCGGGTCGCTCGTCGAACCCGCCCTCGATGTCGACGGTGATCGGGATGGGCAGCCGGCCCAGGCGCCGGGCGGCGTCGAAGGTCTCCGCCTTCGTGACGCCCGCACCGTCGGCGAGCCCCGCCGCGGCGGCCACGCCCAGGCTGGTGGTGCCGATCGCCGGGAATCCCTCGGTCGCCAGCAACGCCGCCGAGGCGAAATCCCAGGCGTTCGGCAGCACCAGGGGCAGGTCGCGGTGGTGCAAAGCGCGGAAGATCTCGAACTTGGTCGGCGCGGGCGCCGCCGGAGAAGACGAAGTCATGCCGCGACCGTAGCCATGGGACGTTTCGGCGCCCGCCGAAACGACGACGCGCCATGATGAGGTGATGTCCGATCGAGGAGCCGAACTGGCGGGCCTGGCCGCTCTGCTCGCCGACCGCACCCGCGCCGACATCTGCCTCGCGCTGCTGGACGGACGGGCCTGGACCGCGGGCGAACTCGCGCGCCATACCGGTGTCGCGCCGTCCACCGCGACGCAACACCTGGACCGGCTGCGCGACGGCGGGTTGGTGCTCGAGCATCGGCAAGGCAGGCACCGCTACCTGCGACTGGCCGGGCCGCGGGTCGCGGACCTGCTCGAGGCCATGGTCGCCCATCTCGGCCCGGCCGCCGCCCCGGCGACCGGGCTGCGCCCCGCGACCGCCGCCGCCGCGCTGGCCCGTGGCCGCACCTGTTACGACCATCTCGCGGGCCGGTTGGGTGTGGCGGTCACCGACGCCATGACCGCGCAGGGCCTGTTGCGCGGCGACAGCGGGTTCGCGCTGACGGAGTCCGGCTCGGCGTGGCTCACCGGGCCGATGGGCGTCGACTCCGCCGCGCTGCGCGCCACGCGAAGGCCGATCGTCCGGCCGTGTCTGGACTGGACCGAGCGCCGCGTTCATCTGGGCGGCGCGGCGGGCGCGCAACTCTGCCGCCGCATGATCGAGCTGGCGTGGATCAAGCGGATCGGTAGCGGGCGCGCCGTGCGCGTGACGGCGCGAGGCGAGGCCGGGCTGGCCGAGACGCTGGGCATCGCCCCCGGACTACTGCGCTGACCTGCGGCGGACCGATGCGCCGTACCTTGCGTGACCGATGCCGCGAGCTCGCCGTTTCGCCTGACGACGCGGCGGGTATCTGGTGGTCGTGAACCGCTCCCGGCGACCAGGCTGTGAATGAGCTTGCATAGTCATGCATAATCATCACATGGTTGATTCCTCGGGCGGACCCGCCGTGCGGGTCGCGGTAGCCGGTGCCAGCGGGTACGCGGGCGGCGAAGTGTTGCGTCTGCTGCTGGGGCATCCGGCCTACCGAACCGGGCGCCTCGTCATCGGGGCGCTGACCGCGGGCTCCAATGCGGGTACCCCGCTGGGGGAGCTGCAGCCGCATCTGCTGCCGCTGGCCGATCGGGTGCTCGCGCCGACCACGGCCGCCGAACTGGCCGGACACGACGTGGTCTTCCTCGGCCTGCCGCACGGCCAGTCCGCGGCCATCGCCGCCGAGCTGCCCGAGTCCACCGTGATCATCGACTGCGGCGCCGACTTCCGGCTCACCGACCCCGAGGCCTGGGAGAAATACTACGGCAGCCCGCACGCGGGCAGCTGGCCCTACGGGTTGCCCGAGCTGCCCGGCGGCCGGGAGAAGCTGCGGGGCGCGACGCGGATCGCGGTCCCCGGCTGCTATCCGACCGTCGCGAGCCTCGCGCTGGCTCCCGCCGTCGCCGCGGGCATCGTGGAGCCCACCGTGCACGTGGTCGCGGTGAGCGGCACCTCCGGAGCGGGCCGCAAGCTGGACATCGGGCTGTTGGGGTCGGAGGTGATGGGTTCGGCGCGGGCCTACGGGATCGCGGGCGCGCACCGGCACACCCCGGAGATCGCGCAGAACCTCACGGCGGCAGGCGGCACGGACGTCACGGTGTCCTTCACGCCGGTACTCGCGCCGATGCCACGCGGCATCCTGGCCACCTGCACCGCACCGATTCGCGTCGACGCTGCGCAGGCGCGCGCGGTCTACGAAAAAGCCTATGCCGACGAGCCTTTCGTGCACCTGCTGCCGGAGGGCGCGCTGCCGCAGACCGGGTCGGTGCTCGGCTCCAACGCCGTGACCCTGCAGGTGGCCGTGGACGCCGACGCGGGCGTGCTCGTGGTGATCGGCGCGATCGACAACTTGACCAAGGGCACCGCGGGCGCCGCGGTGCAATCGATGAACCTGGCCCTCGGCTTCGAGGAGACCGAAGGACTTTCCACCGTAGGAGTGGCACCGTGACATCGACCGACACCGCCAGCGGCAAGCTGGTCCGCACCCAGGGCGTGACCGCACCACTCGGCTTCCGCGCGGCGGGCATCGCCGCGGGCATCAAGGTCAGCGGCAAGCCGGACCTGGCGCTGGTGTTCAACGAGGGGCCGGAGTACCCGGCCGCGGGCGTGTTCACCCGCAACAAGGTGAAGGCCGCTCCGGTGCTGTGGTCGCAGCAGGTGCTGACCGGCAAGCGGCTGCGCGCGGTGATCCTGAACTCCGGCGGAGCCAACGCCTGCACCGGCCCGGGCGGATTCCAGGACACGCACAAGACCGCCGAGGAACTCGCCGCCGCGCTGAGCAACTGGGGCACCGAGACCGGAGCGGGGGAGATCGCGGTCTGCTCCACCGGGCTCATCGGTGATCGGCTTCCGATGGACAAACTGCTCCCCGCCGTCACCGAGATCGTGCACGAGATGGGCGGCGGCCTGTCCGGCGGCGCTGATGCCGCGTGGGCCATCATGACCACCGACACGGTGCCGAAGGAGGCGGCGTTCCACCACCGCGACAAGTGGAACGTCGGCGGCATGGCGAAGGGCGCGGGCATGCTGGCCCCATCGCTGGCGACCATGCTGGTCGTGCTCACCACCGACGCGGCGGTGACCGCCGATCAGCTCGACCGCGCGCTGCGCAACGCCACCGCGCGCACCTTCGACCGGCTCGACGTGGACGGCTCCTGCTCCACCAACGACACCGTCCTGCTGCTGGCCAACGGCGCGAGCGAGGTCAGCCCGAGCCAGGAGGAGTTGGACGCCGCCGTGCTCGCGGTCTGCGACGATCTGGCCGCCCAGCTGATGGCCGACGCCGAGGGCGTCACCAAGCGGGTGCTGGTCACCGTCGCAGGCGCGGTCACCGAGGACGAGGCCGTGGCCGCGGCGCGCACCGTCGCCCGCGACAGCTTGGTCAAGACGGCGCTGTTCGGATCCGACCCGAACTGGGGCCGGGTGCTCGCGGCGGTCGGCATGGCGCCGGTGACGTTGGACCCGAACCGGATCTCGGTGTCGTTCAACGGCAAACCGGTGTGCATCGATGGCGTCGGCGCGCCCGGCGCGCGCGAGGTCGATCTGTCCGGCGCCGACATCGAGGTGCTGATCGACCTGAACGTGGGCTCCGCGCGTGCGACCATCCGCACCACCGACCTCTCGCACGGTTACGTCGAAGAGAACTCGGCCTACAGCTCATGACCAGCGATGTGCTGCACACGCTTTCGGCGTTGGACAAGGCGCACGTCCTGGCCGACGCCCTGCCGTGGTTGCAGAAGTTCCGGGACAAGATCGTCGTCGTGAAGTACGGCGGCAACGCCA
Organism: Nocardia sp. NPDC047038; assembly: GCF_040644075.1. Lineage (NCBI taxonomy): Bacteria > Bacillati > Actinomycetota > Actinomycetes > Mycobacteriales > Nocardiaceae > Nocardia > Nocardia sp. NPDC047038. Next base: position 31,652 of record NZ_JBEYVQ010000023.1, read on the forward strand.
TGGTCGACGACGACCTCAAGCGGGCCTTCGCCGCCGACATGGCGTTCCTGCGCACGGTCGGCGTCCACCCGGTGGTGGTGCACGGCGGCGGCCCGCAGATCAGCGCGATGCTGAAAAAGCTCGGGCTGCAAGGCGAATTCCGCGGCGGCTTCCGGGTGACCACACCCGAGGTGATGGACGTGGTGCGGATGGTCCTGTTCGGTCAGGTCGGCCGCGAGCTGGTCGGCCTGATCAACTCGCACGGCCCGTACGCGGTCGGCATCTCCGGTGAGGACGCGCGGCTGTTCACCGCGACCCGCCGCACGGTCGAGGTCGACGGCGAGCCCACCGACATCGGGCTGGTCGGCGACGTCACCGAGGTGAACCCGGATGCCGTGCTGGATCTGATCGGGGCGGGCCGAATTCCCGTGGTGTCGACCATCGCCCCGGACGCGGATGGCGTGGTGCACAACATCAACGCCGACACCGCCGCCGCGGCGCTCGCCGAGGGCATCGGCGCCGAGAAACTGGTGATGCTCACCGACGTCGAAGGCCTGTACACGAACTGGCCGGACCGTTCGTCGCTCACCTCCAGCATCGATACGAAAGCGTTGGCCGAGTTGCTCCCACGCCTCGATGCGGGCATGGTGCCCAAGATGGAAGCCTGCCTGCGCGCCGTGACGGCGGGGGTGCCGACCGCGCATGTCATCGACGGCCGGGTCCCGCACGCCGTGCTGCTGGAACTGTTCACCGGAGAAGGAATCGGAACGATGGTGACGCCCGCCCCGCTCATCCCGAACGGGTCCGGCGCGCCGAACGGAACGAAACAATGAGCACAGCTGAACTGCAGCAGCGGTGGTCCGCCGCGCTGATGAACAACTACGGCACACCGAAGGTCGCGCTGGTCCGCGGCGCGGGAGCCGTGGTGTACGACGCGGACGGCAAGCGCTACGTCGATTTCCTCGGCGGCATCGCGGTCAACAGCCTCGGGCACGCGCACCCGGCGATTCTGGAGGCGGTCACCCAGCAGCTCGGCACGCTCGGGCACGTGTCGAATCTGTATGCCAGCGAGCCGGTCGTCGAGCTGGCCGAGCGGTTGCTCGCGCACTTCGGCGACGGCGAAGGCCGGGCGTTCTTCTGCAACTCCGGCACCGAGGCCGTCGAAGCGGCGTTCAAGATCGCACGGCTGACCGGGCGGCCCAAGCTCGTCGCCTGCGAGGAGGCCTTCCACGGCCGCACCATGGGCGCGCTCGCCCTCACCGGGCAGCCGTCCAAGCGCACCCCGTTCGAACCGATGCCGCCCGGCGTCGTGCACGTGCCCTACGGCGACGCAGCGGCGCTGGAGGCCGCGGTCGACGAGGACACCGCCGCGGTGTTCCTCGAGCCGATGATGGGGGAGAGCGGCGTGGTGGTACCGCCGTTCGACTACCTGGCCAAGGCGCGTGAGATCACCGCGCGCAAGGGTGCGCTGCTGGTGCTGGACGAGGTGCAGACCGGCATCGGCCGGACCGGGAAGTTCTACGCCCACCAGGCCGTCGGCATCGTCCCGGACGTGATCACCCTGGCCAAGGGTCTCGGCGGCGGACTGCCGATCGGCGCGGTGCTGGCCACCGGGCGAGCGGCCGATCTGCTCACCCCCGGCATGCACGGCACCACCTTCGGCGGCAATCCCGTGTGCGCCGCGGCGGCGCTCGCGGTGCTGCGCACGATCGATGAGACCGACCTGCTCTCGCACGTCGAGTCGGTCGGCAAGCGGCTCAGCGACGGCATCGAACTGCTCGAGCATCCGCTCATCGATCAGGTGCGCGGTGCGGGCCTGTTGCTGGGCATCGTGCTCACCGACGAGGTGTCCGCACAGGTCGAGGCGCGGGCGCGGGAGGCGGGCTACCTGGTCAACCCGGCCAAGCCCGACGTGATCCGGCTGGCGCCGCCGCTGGTGCTCACCGAGACCCAGGCCGACAATTTCGTCGCCGACCTGCCCGGGATCCTCGACGCCGCGCTCGCTGACGCGAAAGGGGCTGCGGCGCAATGACTTCCGTGCGGCATTTCCTGCGTGACGACGATGTCAGCCCGGCCGAGCAGGCCGAGATCCTCGCCCTCGCGGCCGAACTCAAGAAGTCGCCGTTCGCGCGGCGCCCGCTGGAGGGTCCGCGCGGCGTCGGCGTGATCTTCGAGAAGAACTCCACCCGCACCCGGTTCTCCTTCGAGATGGGCATCGCCCAGCTCGGCGGGCACGCGGTGGTCGTCGACGGCCGCGACACCCAGCTGGGCCGGGAGGAGACGCTCGGCGACACCGGCCGAGTGCTGTCCCGGTACGTGGACGCCATCGTGTGGCGCACCTTCGAGCAGTCCCGGCTGGACGAGATGGCCGCCACCGCGACGGTGCCGGTGGTCAACGCGCTGTCCGACGAGTTCCATCCCTGCCAGGTGCTCGCGGACCTGCAAACGCTCGCCGAGCACAAGGGCGACCTGACCGGTCGCGAACTGGCCTACTTCGGCGACGGCGCCAACAACATGGCGCACTCGCTGCTGCTCGGCGGCGCCACCGCGGGTCTGAACGTGACCATCGCCGCGCCCGCGGGGTTCGAGCCGCAGCCGTGGGTGGTGGAGGCCGCGCGCAAGCGGGCCGCCGAGACCGGCGCGACCGTCACGGTGACCGGCGACCCGGTCGCCGCCGCGTGGGGCGCCGACGCGCTGGTCACCGACACCTGGACGTCCATGGGGCAGGAGAACGACGGCCTGGACCGGGTGGGTCCGTTCCGCCCGTTCCAGCTCAACGCCGAACTGCTCGCGCACGCGAAGCCGGACGCGGTCGTGCTGCACTGCCTGCCCGCGCACCGTGGCGAAGAGGTCACCGACGAGGTGCTCGACGGGCCGCACAGCGTGGTGTGGGACGAGGCGGAGAACCGCCTGCACGCGCAGAAGGCGCTGCTGGTCTGGCTGCTGGAGCGACGATCCGGGGGATCGGTGTGAGCGGTCGGGCCAGGAGGCGGCAGCGGAGTGTGACCGGCTCCGCTCGTGCCGGAAGGGCGCAGCGTGAGCGAGGGCGTATCACCGGCGTGGCCATGCTCGTCGGGCCCAGCGGGGCTGCCTGGAGCCAACCGGACCCCAGCGAGATGCAGCCGGTGAGGGAGTGTCAGCCAGGGCACAGCGCTCAGCCGCGTACGCCGATCCTGCGCCCTAGCGAGGCGCGGTCGTGAGCGTTTCGCAGTCGGAATCGGGACGAAGCGGCCCGGCCATCGCGCGCACCCGCGCCGGGCGGCAGTCGCGCATCATCGAACTGCTGTCGGCGCACGCGGTACGCAGCCAGACCGAACTGGCGGCGCTCCTGGCGGCCGAGGGCATCGAGACCACCCAGGCGACGCTGTCGCGGGACCTCGACGAACTCGGTGCGGTGAAACTGCGCGCGGCAGACGGCGGCGCGGGCGTCTACGTGGTGCCAGAGGACGGCAGCCCCGTCCGCGGTGTCACCGGCGGCACCGACCGGCTGTCCAAACTGCTCGGCGACTTGCTGGTCTCCACCGACGCCAGCGGCAACATCGCGGTCCTGCGCACCCCGCCCGGCGCGGCCCACTACCTGGCCAGCGCCCTCGACCGCGCAGCCCTCCCGTACATCGTCGGCACCATCGCGGGCGACGACACCATCGCCGTCATCGCCCGCGAACCCCTGACCGGCGCCGAGGTAGCCGCGAAGATCGAAAAACTAGCCTGATCCGCCCCCGACTCCGTGCCTGATTCGTCGAACCGCCAATGACCTTCTCTCGAACTGCGTGAGTAGATCCATTGGTCCTCCCTCCCGAGGTGGTGGTACGTCGGCAGGGCTTCCGGGCAGCTGCTCGACGACTCCTGCACACATGAGCTGAGGAATTCGCTGGTCAGGGGCACATTTCTTTCGTCGTCGTACCGGGTCGCCGTGGACCGAGACGTAAGATACGGAAGTGTCAGGGTCAGCAACCGCCAATGGGGACATGACGTGTCAGTCCGATGCCGACGAGCGGCCGACGATCCTTCGCGGAATCCGACCAGTGGGGTCTGCGAAGGCGACCTGAGGTCGCCATCGGTAGCTGATAGCAGCCGGGGGAAAGCTTCATGACCTTCCCCCTGATGCCCCGTCCGAGCGGCGGCCCGTCCGAGCAGGGATCGGCGCGTTGTGGCTGGAGTGCCGTGGACCCGCCGCTACGGCCGGTGTTGTTTGTCAACCCGAAGTCGGGCGATGGGGCGGCCGGTCGCGCGAGGGTTGCTGAACGGGCACGGGATCTCGGGATAAAGGTGGTCGTTCTCGATCCCGGCGAGAGCCTCACCGAGCGCGTCGAGGAGGCGGTGAGGCAGGGCGCGGACGCGCTGGGGATGGCTGGTGGCGACGGCTCCCTCGCGGTCGTGGCAGCGGCCGCCGCCGCGCAGGGTGTGCCGTTCATCTGCATCCCGGCCGGGACACGCAACCACTTCGCGCTCGATCTGGGAGTGAACCGGCAGGACGTGGCGGGCGCGCTCGACGCGTTCACCGATGGGGTCGAGCGCCGGATCGACCTGGCAGAAGTGAACGGCCGCGCATTCGTGAACAACGTTTCACTCGGGATCTACGGTGAGGCGGTCCGCCATCCGGCCTATCGCGACGCCAAGGTGCGCACTCTAATGGAGACAGCCGATCGGGTGGCCGGCCCCGGTGGAAGGACACCGGCGCTGCACCTCGTCGACGACGTAGGCCGGCAGCACGCTCAGCTCGCTGTTGTGCTGGTTTCGAACAACCCCTACGCCTTGGGCCCCCCTGTCCTGGGCAGTCGCCCGTCGCTCGAGAGCGGCCTACTGGGCATCGTCGTTCTCGACGCGCCGGATCCCAGGCGGCATCCTCCAGGTCGCGCTTGGAGCGCACCGGACTTCGAGGTCTTCGCACCCGCGCCGGTGCACGCGGGTATCGACGGTGAGCCAGTGGTGCTGAACGCGCCGCTCAGGTTCGCCATTCGCCCGACAGTGCTCCGCGTGCGCATCTCCTCCCGGCATCCTGGCGCCTCGCCCTCCGCTCGTCTGCGACCGGCAAGGTCCCCGAGGAGCGCTTCACCGTCTGTCCGCCGGCGAGCGTCGGAGTAGTCGGCCGGGTACGACGCCTCTCCGCCTCGACGACCGATACCTGCGGTCGCGTACGCCCGCCACCATGGCCGACGTTCCGGCTCCGAGGACCGAGCCGAGCACGACGTCACCGGGGTAGTGCACGCCGGTGTGCACCCTTGAATACGCCACTCCACCGGCGAGCAACCGGATCGGCACTGCCAGCGCCGGGTAGTGTCGGCCCACCGTATAGGCGAACGCGAAAGCCGAGGCGGCGTGACCGGACGGGAAGGACGCGGACTTCGGCATGGGCACGAGACGGGTTTCGAACGGCTCCGGGTCGGGTCGCTGCGGACGCCGCCGATGGGCGAGAGGCTTGAGGCCGAGGTTCACGGTCGCTGACGTCGCACCGATCGCGAGCACACCTTCGAGCGCCACCTGGCGGCCACGTCCACCTCCGAGGGCGGCGATCACCGCGGCGATGCCAAGCCATAGACGTGAGTAGTTCGCCGCCTTCGAGAGCCGACGAAAGGCATCGTCCAACTGAGGCGTGGGAGTCAGCGCCACGGCTCGGTACGCCGCTCGGTCGACCGCTCCCATCTCGCGCAACGCTTCCGCCCACGGGGACCTCGCACCCCGCTGGTCCTCGACCTTCCTCGCGATGGCGTCCCCGACCGTCTGCTGCTTGTCGATCCGCTCCGGCATACCGGTGATAGTAGGTGGAGGGCTGCTACCGCCGATCGACCAGTGCGCACGAGCCGGGGCCGCGGTTGTGAACGGGTCGAGCCCGCCGAGTTCCACGGGAGCACCGCCACGTACGGCTGCCACGGCAAGGCATCGAGGAACTCGGTCCCAGCGGAGAACCGCCTGCCCGCTCGGAAGCGGGACGAAGCGGTCCGGCCATCGCACGACCCGTGCCGGTCGGCAGTCGCGCATCGTCGGCCTGCTACCGGCGCACGCGGTGCGCAGCCGGACCGAGCTGGCGGCGCTCCTGGCGGCCGAGGGCATCGAGACCACCCCAGGCGACGCTGCAGCGAGACCCGGACCGGCGCGGAAGTGACCGCGATCTCCGGCAAGGTTCGTGCGGAACGCCGGAATGACGGGGGTACCGTGGCGCGGTGACCGATGATGGCCCGGATACAGGGTGCCGGAATCCTTTGCGCGGCAGGTGATCCACGAAATCAACTACCACGGGTTCGGTGCGGTCCGGGACTTCGCGGTCAGCTCCGAGATCCGGCATCCGCACGACCTGCCGACGTTGCTCGGCGAGGGATAGCAGGCGGAGTTCGTTTGCGCGGTCGGTAACGAGGCTCCGGCGGCCGAATCTCGGACGTTGCGGGCACAGGTCACGATCTACCCGACAGTACAGTTGCTGCTTTGATAACCGGCGGAAACAGTTAGCTTGGGGGCCGTTGAATTCGATCCGGTTGACAAGCGAGCCCACCTGCCGACTGCGCGGTCCTGGCGCCGATGGACCGGCCTCGAATCGGGTCGGCCCGTTCGGTCGATCGCACACGTCCTTGTATTACCCCGAGATGGTGGAGTGAACCGTACTCACTCGGCGAGTGCGCGCACCCTTTCGAAGAGATCGACGATTCGTGTGAGAGTGTCGAGATTCGTGAGCGCCTCTGGAATTCGGCGGAAGAGCCGAGTCCACCTGCCGGTTGCCCGTTCGAGGTCGGGTTCGGATTCGCCGAGGGCTTCGATGACTTCATCGACATCGGCGGGTTCCGCGTACGGACCCTCGGTGTCGGTGAGTAGTGCTCGGAGCGTGATCAATTCGCTACGCAGCTGAGCGATTGTCGTCTGCAGAGCGTCCCGGTCGCCGCCGCCGTTCACCGTGACTCGTCCGTGTATGGCCCCGGAATTGCCGGAACCGCCGATGTTTCCCGCGACGACATTGCCGCCGCCGATATTCACGCCGTTGTCGGGCATTATCGAGTACTCCTAGTCGTTTCGGTCTTCGTCCTGGCGGTGGATCGGGCCGAAGTCATCCTGCGGCCGGTGTGCCGATGACATCGGCGGATCCGACGGTGCCGGAATTGCCGCTGCCACCTATACTCCCCGCCACCACCGTGCACCCGTCCATGACCGTCGCATTGTTGATCTGGGTGACCATCGCGGTGAAGGTCCCGGTGGCGATGCCCTTCGATGCGAGAAACCGCTGGATCGCGTCCAGCACGCGGCGCTCGAGAATCTTCAGATACTGGTCGGCATCTGTCTCCTGGAAAAAATGCGGGAACGCGATTCCCGCGCCGATCTCGCGTACGGTCGCCGCCGCACCGAAGGCATGGGCGGCCTGGGCGGGCGTCCTCGTCAGCCCGTGGCCGTAGCCGAGTACGTCGCGAACCCACGTCGTAACGTCGGCGACGCGGGAAGGAACCGTCGTCGGCAGCAGCGCCATCTCGCCGAGGGCCCGCCACAGGGACCGGGCCATCGTCGCGCCGGGCGGCGTGTCGACTGTTCGGTAGGCTGCGGCGACCGGCGGCAGGACGAATCCGTTCCACTCCAAGTAGAGAGTGCGCCGCTCGTACCCGACGTGCAGGTAGCCCGCGACCGCAAGCTGTCGTTCCCAAGCTTCGACTCGGAAACAGCGGTACAGGCGCAGCCATTCCGGTGAACGATTCAGCAACCCGTGCCAGTATGTGTCGGCCAGTAGGGGATTGCGGCCTGCCGTCAGTTCGTCGGCGAAGAACGTGGCGTCGGCGTAGTGCCGAAGGTGTCCCGCGGACACGAAAGCCGTGTCGGTGATGGTCAATCCGGCGAAACGACCGCCCGGCGTGATATCGGGCGACTTCCGGATGGCGTCGACGTCCTCGGCTACGAAGTTCTGCAGATCCGCGGCAGTGAACTCGCCGATTTCCGCATCCGGCTTCGCCGTGGGATCGTCGGAGTGCAACTCGACCGCCTGTGACCAGGACCGGACTCTCGCGCCCGCGCCGACGAACGGCCGATTGCCCCGGTATACGACCACATTGCGCGGCATCGGGTGGGTGGCGCGTCGTTCCTCTTGGGCGATTCTCTCCAACCGACCGGCGAATTGTCGGCAAGCCCAACTGACGAACGGGCGTGGCGGCGTGTCCGGATGGAAAAAGCCGAATTGGAAGCACCGGTCGGCGAGCACCCAGGGTAGAAAGCGCTGCACGAACAGCACGCAGTACATCGCCACCGTCACGAGGAGCAGGGCGAAACCACTGGCGATGGCGACGAACGATGTCAGGCCGTCGGTGAAACTCAGGTCGGGGCCGTCGCTGAACCCTTTGCCGAATCCGTCGCCGCGCCGGGAGCGGCTCGTATTACTTTCGTCGGATCCGAACATGAGCAGCAGGGTCAGCGGAAAGCTCAGCGCGAGCACGAAGGTCCACGACAGCGGTAGCCACAACAGCGCGGTCGACCACCACGGCGGCGGTGTGCTACGCGCCGGCCGCCGCCCGGTGTCCGGACCACTCTGGCGCCGCATCACGCGGGCGACGATCCGGGCACTGACCCGCCATGCGAGCCCCGAGGCAAGCCAGATCACGATGAGTCCGCCTCCGAGGAAAAGGAAGGCCAGCAGCAGAACGAGCAGCAGGGCGTTCCCGATCCGCCGGGCGGTCTGTGCGGCGACGGCTTCTCTGAGGACGACATCGGCGCGAACGCCCGGCGACGGCACCACCACCCGGAACGGCTCAGTCAGGAACTCCTCGACGAGCGTGTCGGCGAGTAGTGGATGCAGGTGCGCCGCGGATGCCAGGTAACGGGTGGCTTCGTCCTCCGGGACGATAACCGGCCCTGATCTCGGTGCCGCGCTGATCTGCTCCTGTACCACCTGTTGCCCCCATTCGGTGAAAGTTGTTCTCGCGCAGACACTAACAGCATCGGCGATGCGTTCGGCGGCGTTTCGCCCGGCCGTCGGATGATAAATCCCGGTCAGTTTTCCAGTGCGGTCACCGCCGCACGGGCCACGCGTCGCCGGCCACGTCTTCCAGGAACGGCGCTGGCCAGGGTCCGCCCGATGTCCTCGGTGTAGGCGCCGTTATCCAGCAGTTGTCCGACGTAGCGCACTTCCTTGGCCGCTATCCGGCGCAGCCGGTCGCCTCCCACCATCAGGTCCAGCTCATGAATTTGGTTGATACTGGCAGTGATTTCAGCGACATCCGAGGCACCTACACGGATGCTTGGGGTCGATGACACTGTGGCAACTGCGTGTCCTGTCGCGCGGGTCGTTACGCCGGCTCCGGCGCCGAGGGCGCTGGCTCGTAGAAAGTTGCGACGGTTCACATCCGCCTCCTCGTCTGACGCCACTGCCAGTATGGCAAGCGGGACGTGAAGTGCCTTGGCGACTCGGCGTAATACTCGCACATCGTGCACGGCCGTCCCGCCGCGTTCGAGCTGGGAAATGGTGGGCTGGGTATAGCCCAGAACGGCTCCCAATTCGGACTGGGTCATGCCGAGCGACTTTCGTATACGGCGGATAACCTCGCCAGTCGTCATGTGCATTCCGCTGTCTCAGTTCCTTGTGAATGTGCGTCTGCAAGATCGGTGCGGTTCGATTGTGGATGCCTCAGCTACCATGCTCCTGGCCATGATTTCGCCGTGGCATCCAGTGGGAACTCGATGCTGTAGTCAATCGATCGGATCGGTTCGACGCGTTCCCTGGTCAGGCGGTTCAGCCAGGTATTGGTGTAGTAGGCGCTGAAGTCTTCGATGAAGTACTCATCGGATCCGATGACCGGGATCGGCCCGATGTCGACCAGCACCCATCGATCGCCATGGTCGTCCCAGACGAAGTTTCCGGGATGAAGATCGAGAACAAGACCGTATTCGAGTAGTTCTCGTAGAAGGGCCGAGTGCAAGCGCCTCAAGTCAATCCGTTGTTGCCGATTCGGCAGGAATCCGGATTTGAGAATCGCTACTCCGTCTCTTCCTGGTACGTAGTCGTGATACAGGGTTTTCGTCGTCGGTTGGAAGTCGGCATTGGCGGGGATGCGGTCATGAAGACGGGTCTGGGCGAGGAGGCGGTAGTTGGCGAACTCGAGCGGGAGCAGCACCTCACGGGCTGCATAGTTCCGGGGGTGTTTACGGACCCGTGAGCCAGTTCGGATCACGTCCGCTGCAGAGCCAGAGCCGAACAGAGCCGCATCGGTGGTTGCTTCATGCGCCTCGGCGAGGCGGTAGAGGCCCATTACGGTGAGTTCAGCGAGGCACCGTCCCACTGTCTTCGCTTCGACGCCTGCGGTGACCCACTGGTTGAAGGCGTAGGTCAGTACCGGAGCGAAGCCTTGCTCGTGCATGTCGAGGGCAAGGCCCAGTTGATGCTCGGCTGACAACGGTAATTGCTGTACCGCGGCGCCTATGTCGGCCAGCAGCGACTGTGGCCTGAATTTCGGCCGCGGGCCGGTAGCACGGTTGGACAGCAGCCGTGCGGTGGACTCGACGAGGTCGGCGGTGAGCGGGCTTGTGGTGAGGTCCTGGACCGCTGCCCGCCACTGTGTGTCGCGATCGAGGTCGGAGTGGTCGACGCTGCGGCCGTAGTTCTTGATGACGGCGGCCAGGATGCGGGTGCGGTCGGCTTCGGCGAAGGCAGCGTAGTGGCGCAGGTGGTCTTTGAGGACTTCGTCGGGGAGCGTGGTCATCGGCGGTCCAATGCGCCGGGGTTTTCGAGCAGGTACGCCTCGGTGCAGTTCCGGACGTGCTTCGCGTCATTCGCGTTCCGGACGTCTGTGGCGGCGAAAAGCGCCGGGTTGTCGTAGAAGTAGGTGAGCTCGCGCCGGTCGAGGTCATGCGGGTTGAGGCTCCGGATAACTGCGTCGGCGCCTGTCCCGGCAGGTGGCTCGAAGAACTGCCGCTGGCGCGGGCGGGGTCCTGGGTAGTGTGTCGTATTGTCGCGCAGGCTGATCAGGGTTGTTGCGTTGACGACCAGTGACCGAATCCCTTTGCCTGCGGCGAAGTGGACGGCCTCCGAGAGCCGGTTGATGATGGGTTCGCCGGCATCGTTGAGGGAGGTATTTCCTAGAATCGGGACCCTGGTACGTCTTTTGAAGGCGTGAAGCAGTTCTGCGAGGTCGCGGTTGGTGCTGGGTCTGACCGATTGCGCGCGGGCGCTGTGGTCGAGGTGTAGGACTCCGGGGACCACAGCTCGCGCACGGGCGGTGGCTTGGAAGTTGAGCAGCATGTATGGCGAGTGCCGGTAGTCGCGGAAGTAGTCGTGGCCGTCGTCGTCGAGAATCAATGGTGCCACAGGGCGCCACCACTGCCGCTGCTTGATGTGGTTGAGCCGATCCTTGATTTCGAGCGATCGCGGGTCGGCCAGCAGGGAGCGGTTTCCCAGTGCTCTGGGGCCGACCTCGGCCGAGCCGTTGACCCAGGCGACGATCCCGTCTCTGGTCAGGAGTTCCGCGACATCGTTCGCCGATACTGTGTTCACGTCCTCGACCAGGTCCGACACCAGCTCGAGTTCGGCGGCGATGTCGCCGGGGCCTTGACCGTGGTAGGCGCTGCCGAATTCAGTGGTGATCTTGCCACTGCTCAGATGGGGAAAGAACGCAGCCAGCCCAGTTCCCAGTGCGATGCCGCTGTCACTGGTACACGGTGGGATCTGGAAGCCGGTGAACCCGAAATCCCGCATCAGTTGCGAGTTCGTCGGACAGTTGAGAGCAAACCCTCCGGCCAGCGCCATCCGGGAAGCGGCCAAGTCGGCGCCGTACTCGGTCTCAGCAAGGTACAGGTTGCGGCGGACGATACGCAGTGACAGTCTCGCGATGATCTTCATGACGGCACTGACATGGTGTTCGAGTGAGGTCAGGGATGCAGCGGCCGGTGTCGCGGCGCCGCGGACAACCTGCAGGGTGTTACGCACATGAGCGTCGATGGTGTCGACGATGTCGGCTGCGGCACGCCGTGCCGACCGGTCGAGAAGAGGCTGCCGATCGAACGCGGTCAGGTCCAGTTCGGTGGCATCGTCACATGCTGAGGCGAGTGCCATCAGTGTTCCTTCGCGCAGCCCGTACTTCTTGCTGGCGTAGGACCACAACCGACCCGGCGATTCGCAGGGGAACATGCGCAGGCCGCGGTCATCGATGACGCAGCCCGGGTAGTAGTGGCGGTTGTAGGCGTCGGGTTCGAACAAGCAGTCGGGACCGGCGTCCAGCGACATGGCCACGACTGGTTCGGTGAACGGTGCCCGGTTCTGACAGAAGAGGGCGGTCATGAGGTGAGCCATGCCGTGGAATGCGTACGCGCCGCCGAAGGTGCGCTGGTAATCAGTGTTGGTTTCGATGCCGGGCGTTCCCCAGATTTCGACCACGTCGCGCAGGTCGGCGCCTTCCTCAGCCAGGAGATACAGAAGGAGTCGGCGCGCCTGGTTTTGGTCGTAGAGTGCGCGGCTGTGCTGCTTGATGCCGCTGATTCGCTCGAACTCCCAGTATCGGCGGAGTCTGAGGGTGCCGTCGTCGAGCTCCCACAACGCGGCGCCGTGATCGTGGCGCAGGCGGATGTCGAGGAGATTCTTCAGGGCGCCGATGTCGAAGAATGTGGAGAGGTAGAGGCCGTCGATCATGCCAGCGATCCCGGTCGGAAGATCAGCGGCCGGGCCTCATGCGGTCCGGTTACAGATGTGTGGTCCGCGGGTTGGCGGTCGAATTCGTCGAGTAGTTCACCGAGTGTGCGGGCGTAGGTGATGGCGGTCTTCTCGTCGTAGAACGGCGACATGGGGTAGGACTTGTGGACGCCGATCTTCGCGCCGCCGACCAGCTTGTGATAGCCGGAGGAATAGTCACAGGCGATCGGACAGCGGCCCAGAGCTTGTTGTTCGAACAGATACCGGTAGAAGCGGTAGTTGTAGCGCGCCATGTATTCCAGACCGGCTCGGGTCCACGCGTGGTCGAATAGCGTCGGCGTATCCGTAGCCGGTTTGGCGACGAACAGCACGGCGAAGCCCTGGCAGTCGGCGTCGCTGAGAACTTCGAACCTGCTCAGCGCAGTGAGCTCGTCGGCGAACCGCTGCGAGGACACGAGCAGACCGCCGATGAGGCGTTGGTAGCCGGTGACGCCGAGCATCTTCAAATTGACGTAGGCCTGCACGGGCCCGGCCATCGAACGGCTGAGTTCGAGGGTGTATTGGAACGGCGAATGGTGACCGAACCGAAGATCTTGGTACGGCAGTCCCTTACGGCCACCGCCGCCGATCGGGTGGTCGGCGTCGGTGATTCCACCCTGCTGGTAGATCTCGGTCCTGTCGGCGACCATGTAAATGCTCGATGTGTACGAGGCGAATCCGGTCTTATGGAAGTCGACGCCGAAGGAATCTGCGAGGTGGACCTCGGCGATTCGGGCGGCCTGTGTGCGGATGCGGGCCAGCGTCGTCGGCGGGAACCGCAAGGAGTTGGCCTGGAAGTCGTAGTCACGGAAGAACAGCCACACCCACCCGACGACCGAGTCCACGTGTACGCGAGGCACGTAGTCGAGGCCGAGGTCTTCGACAAGGTGGTCACGCAGGGCGACGATCTCACCGATGGGGTCGACGAGCATCTGAATTGTGGTTCCACCGTTGGCGAAGATCGTCACGACCTGCTCGCCCGCGCGGACGCTGCGCCGGATCGTGTTCTCCAGTGCGTGCAGGTCCATGACGCCGTCGGCTCGGGTCGGTACGCGTAGGCAGCTACTTTCGCCGATGCCCAGCCACCCGCACGCCTCCTCGTGACAGGGGTGACCTTGGGTCGAAGACACCACTCGCACTGGGGTGGTGATGCCCTCACGGCGAGCCTGCGGCTGCGCCCGCTGGATGCCGTGCTTGATCGCATGCATGTTGGTGCTCTTGCCGCCGAAGGTGAAGACTCCACCCGACCTGTCGACGTCGATCCCTGCCAGCTGGGACAGCATCTTCACCACAGCGAGCTCGGTGCCGAGCAGCAAGCCGCTGGACATGTCCTGCGCACCGTTGGGGTTCAGCGCAGACGTGTATGCCGCAGCCGCCACCGACGGCAGGGTCGGTGGCGGGGTTACATTGATCATGGTTCCGGGGTGGTTCCAGCGCAGCATGCCTTGGAAATAGGGCGCCAGCTCGGCCAGCACGGTCTCCGGTGCACTGGATTCGTGCGCGAGTGACTCGTGTTCGAGCATCTGGCCAAATGACCGCAGGTCCTCACGTCTCATACGGGGATCCGCCTGATCGGTGTAGCCGCTGACGAGATCTTCCAGCAGGCGCAGACAGCGGTGCATATCGGCGAAGTCGGATCGGGCGGGATGCTGGAAGAGGTCGAGTAGAGATGTGTTCATCTCTCGCCCGTCTGCGAGAGAGACATTGTGCGGCAACGAGTTCGAGGGTTTGCGTGTGGTTGCCCTAGTCATACCTCTGAGGATCGGGGAACGCGAGAACCGCGGGAACGTAGCAAGACGTAGCACACCAAAGATCGCGATACAGCGAATGCTGTTGGGGCCAGAGAACCTATTGCAATGTCGATAGAGCCTGAAGCAGATCGCGATAGACGTGGAATGGTCCGTGGTGGGGTCGGGGGTGGATGTGCGCGCAGCCGCATCCCAATACGGCAGCCGGTTCTAGATCGAGGGCCACGTTGTCCCCGAGCACAGTTGTCGTGGACGCGCCGTACGTCTCGACCAGGCTCCGGTAGATAACCCGCTTGTCCGTATGGCCAGTTTCGAACACCGAGATAGCGTCGTCGACCACCCCGGTGAGCCCGAGCGCTTCTAGGACGGCGATCGCATGCTGTTCCGGGGCCATGGTCACTACTACTCGGCGCGCGGCCACGCGTGACAGAGCGCGTATCAAGCGAGGATCTCGACGGAGAAGTTCTCGATACGGTATTGCCCGATATGTGACGCTCGCCCACAGCTGGCGGGGAAGGCCGAGCCGAGCGAGTGCCTCGAGGATCGAAGGTGTCCGCTCTTCCATCTCGCTAAGTTGCGTCGGGGTCAAACCGGCATGCCGCGTAAGGAATTCGGTCGTGCGGGTGTCGATGATCCGGGTCAGCGCACTGTCGCTGGGATAGCAGGTGCCATCGAGGTCCAGAATGATCAGCCGCTGAACCATCAGCCGTCCTCCTGGTCGATCGGATTCCAACCGTCTGACGGTCCGTTTTACCCGGCGACGGAAGTGTTGGGGTGAGGATCGGGCCGAGTCACGATCCGCGCCGGATTGTGTCAGCCGACTTCCACGACGGCGAGCGATTTGCGCCCCCGCCGCAGCAAGATCCAGCGATCGTGCAGCAAGTCCGTAGCATCCACCACCGCCTCGGTGGTATCGACCTTGAGGTTGTTGACGTAGGCGCCGCCCTCGCTCACGGCACGACGGGCCGCTGACTTGCTCGCGACCAACCCGGTCGCGGCGAAGAGATCGATGACGCTGTGTGTCCCGCTCGAGATCGAGGCCGAGGGCAGTTCACGCACCGCGTCACCCAGTGTCGACGCGTCGAGCGCGGTCAGATCGCCTCTGCCGAACAGCGCCTGGCTGGCCGCACGCACCCGCTGCATCGTTTCCTCACCGTGGACCAGGGCGGTGACGTCCCCGGCGAGCGCGCGCTGAGCCTCCCGTTGAGCGGGCCTGTCCCGGGTGGCCTCCTCGAGCAGTGCGATCTCGTCCCGGCTGCGGAAGGTGAAGATTCTGAGATAGTCAGCGACCTTGGCGTCCTCGGCGTTGAGCCAGAACTGGTAGAACGCGTACGGCGAGGTCATCTCCGGGTCGAGCCAGATAGCGCCGCCTTCGGTCTTGCCGAACTTGGTGCCGTCGGCCTTGGTGATCAGCGGCGTGGCCAAGACGTGCAGGCTTGTGCCTTCGACGCGGTGGGTGAGGTCAGCGCCGGCGGTGAGGTTGCCCCACTGGTCAGATCCACCGGTCTGCAATGTGCATCCGTATCGGCGGTAGAGCTGGTAAAAGTCCATGCCCTGTAAAAGCTGGTAGGAGAACTCGGTGAAACTGATCCCGGCCTCGCTCTCGAGTCGTACCGACACCGCTTCCTTCGCCAGCATTCGGTTCACCCGGAAGTGTTTGCCGACATCGCGAAGGAAATTGACGGCTGACATCGGTGAGGTCCAGTCCAGGTTGTTCACGACCACGGCGGCGTTGTCACCATCGAAGGACAGAAATCGCGCGACCTGCTCACGAATTCGATTCACCCAGCCCGCGACAGTGTCGTGGTCGTTGAGCACCCGTTCACCCGACATACGTGGATCGCCGATGAGCCCGGTCGCCCCGCCCACCAGCGCGATCGGTTTGTGCCCGAAGTCCTGCAAGCGGCGCATGGTCAACAGCTGCACCAGATTGCCGATGTGCAAGCTCGGTGCCGTCGGATCGAACCCGCAATAGTAGGTCACCGGGCCGACCGCCAGGGAGGCGCGCAGCGCATCCTCGTCGGTGGACAGCGCGACAAGCCCGCGCCAGGAGAGCTCGTCAAGGGCGTTGGCCCGGGTCTGGGTCACGACTGCGAAAGTCCTCTCAGTAGTCGGCCCGGCGGGTGCGGGCATCCGCTACTCGTTGCCACGACATTGATACGGCCGGGCGAATTGCTGGTTCGACAACCTCACAACCAATCCATTGGAAACGGCTGCCACGTCGACATGAGTGTAATGATCACCCGTCTCCGCTCACGTTCCCAGGGATCAGCCAGTAACGAAAGGTAGCACCTCGTAGCTCGAGGCTCCCGCTACCGTGAATCCATGATCGAACCGCCGCGCACCACCGTTCACCGGGAGTGGACCGTCTACAACGGGAACCCCTGGCTCGAAGTGACCCGCAACGAGATCATCACCCCCGACGGACTCCACCGGACCCATCACGCCATCCGGTTGAACACGGTCGCGACAGTGATCGCGGTCGATGTACACCATCGCGCCCTTCTGATGCGCCGTCACCGATGGATCGTCGACACGATCGGCCTGGAATCACCCGGCGGAATTGTCGATCCGGGCGAAGACCCACTGGCCTGCGCTCACCGAGAGCTGCTGGAAGAAACAGGGTTCGAAGTCGACACACTGACGTTGGTTGCCGACCTCGAACCGATGCCTGGGCTCGTGCGAACACGCCACCTGGTGTACCTCGGACACGATCCCCGTCAGGTCACTATGCCCACTGATGGCGAAGAAGCCGCCCAATTGCTCTGGATGCCGCTGGCCGAAACCGCTGGCCTGCTGGCGAAAGGCATGCTGCTGGGTACCGGCACGGCTGTCGGCATGCTCGCGGCCGCAGCGCTAGTCCCCGGCCAACCGACAACGCAATCGCCCGGACAACAGTTCGTGACGCTTCCCGAGCCTGGCTGAGCCGAGCCGAGCGATTGTCGCGGCTGCGGTGTCCAGAAGCTCGCGTGCCTCGTCCAACTCGCCACCACCCAGGCCCGCCTCAGCCAAATCGAGTAGCTGCCCACAGCGTGCCCGAACGAACTCCCCGGGCACCTCGTTCAACGCTGCTCGCGTCGCAACGGCTCCAGCCGGGTCGCCGGATCTGACCAGGATGTGGCCCTGCCATCGTTGAAGGTGAACCGCGTTCAATGCCAGATACGGCATCGCCTCCCCGTCACCGTCGCTCGAACGGAGCAGGTCGGCCTCGGCACGGGCCAGCGCTGCCCGCACCGACGGTGCGTGACCCGGTAACGCCGCGGCTACCTGAGCGTGGGTCGCCGCCAGCCACGAGCGCAGCAATACCGGCAGCATGGGCATCGACTCCGCCTTGGCGACCTGATCGACAGCGGCGGCGACGTTACCGGTTTCGGCAAGCAGTACCGCATGCTCACCTACTGCATGAGCCCACAGCACCGGATCGCCTGCCCGGGACGCAGCACGTCTGGCCATCGCGTAGTGCCTCGCCGCACTCTGGTAGTCGCCGACATCGAGGTCCTGCCACGCGGCCAACGCTGCTGTGTCGGCCTGCGCGCGGGCAACACTCACTCGATCCAATCCGGCAACTCCACGCCACAGTGTTTCCAAGGCCGCGACGTGGCCGGCTGTTTGGATCCGGACTGCTTGCGCGCCCAGCCGACGGTCCAGCAATCTCAAGCTGTTCGTATGGTCCGTTAACAGTTGGAACAGGGACCCGTCGCTCGCGCTGTCGCGTGCAACCCCGACCGCTGGCAGGTCACCTTCGTCCAGTTCCAGGACCCGGCACAGCAGGCGACTATGCACTTCGTCCGGGACAACATGACCGTTCTCCCAGCGAGACAGCGCAACCCGAAGACTTGTGGTTGTCATCAGCCGGACGTGCTCGCGCTCGGCCTGTTCCCGCAATGCGGAAATCAGTCGGGCCTGTGACCAGCCGCGAGCCCGTCGCGCAGACCTGAGCACACTGGTGTCGATTGTCTCCGCCCCCTGTGAATGCGCGTCTGCAAGATCAGTGCAATTTCCGGACTTATTGTCCAGCAATAATTTTCACCCCGGAGCTACCTTATACGGTTTCAGCTATCTTTCAGGGCTTTCGGTTATTTCGTCCGCTGAACGGCCCAGCATTCCGTTTACGGTCGGCCTGTACTCGGTATGGGGCTGATGCCGTAGCCGCTCAGCGGCGCACCGGTCGCCCATCGACGCGGCGAACTGATGGCTTCACGAGCCCCTGGTGCCGGATACCACCACCTCGACCTTGCCGGTCGAGACCACCCGAGCCGGAGGAGATCGTTATGCATTCACTCGCCATCCACCAGCTGAACGTCCTGAGCGAGCGGGAAGCGCACCAGGCGTCGAACGGCAGTACGGGAAAAGTTTGCTTTCCCGAGCTGTCGACGGACGTGCCCCACCGAAGACGGTTCGGCCGAATTCTGCGAAGACCGACTTGCCGGAGAGGACAGGAGACCAGGCGGTCTGCTGATGACGGATCCCTGAAGCATCGAACCTTTCTCCAGGCCGATGGCGTGCTCGCCGAGTTCATGTGCCACCTGCTCGAGCTGACACCGGAACGGGCTTTGCAGCTGCAGTGCATCCACCGCGAGCACCATCCGGACGAATGCTTGGCGCATCTGGCAGCAGCCTGTTTGCTACTGCGCAGCGAGGGCGTTTCATGACATCGTGCCTCCGCCGCGGCCGACGGCGATTCGACGGACGCCGTGGGTGTGAGGATCCAGACTGAGGAGTATCAGAGGTTGCAATTGGACGGCGAGGGCATCGTGGAGCGGTTGAGTATGGAGGATGACGATATCGATTTCGACCCGGATGAGTGGCGCGAGAGCAGCTCTCCAGGCGTCGGCATCACCACTGCGGCGGGCAGGGGAGCGGCGGGGCGCGTCTGGCAGGTTCGTCGGATCGGCGCGGACCGGGACGCTACCCCGTTGTGAATGGGATTGCATCGTCATGCATAATCATTTGCAGAACGACGCGGACCCGCCGAGGCTGGTCTGAGGCGTCGGGGCCGGGCTTCCCACCGCTCGGACACCCGCCATACTGCTGATACACCTACCGAACCATCGAGGAGCACACAGAACATGTCCGAGCGCGTCGTACTCGCCTACTCCGGTGGGCTGGACACCTCCGTCGCGATCAGCTGGATCGGCAAGGAGACCGGCGCCGAAGTGGTGGCCGTGGCCATCGACCTCGGCCAGGGTGGCGAGGACATGAACGTGGTGCGCCAGCGCGCCCTTGACTGCGGCGCCGTCGAGGCGATCGTGGTCGACGCGCGCGACGAGTTCGCCGACCAGTACTGCCTGCCCACCATCCAGGCCAACGCGATGTACATGGGCCAGTACCCGCTGGTGTCGGCGATCAGCCGCCCGCTCATCGTCAAGCACCTGGTCGAGGCCGCCAAGTTCCACGGCGCGAGCACCGTCGCGCACGGCTGCACCGGCAAGGGCAACGACCAGGTCCGCTTCGAGGTCGGCATCGGCGCGCTCGCGCCCGATCTGAACGTGATCGCCCCGGTTCGCGACTACGCCTGGACCAGGGAGAAGGCCATCGCCTTCGCCGAGGAGAACGCGCTGCCGATCAACGTCACCAAGAAGTCGCCGTTCTCCATCGATCAGAACGTCTGGGGCCGCGCGGTGGAGACCGGGTTCCTCGAGGACCTGTGGAACGCCCCGACCAAGGACGTCTACGACTACACCTCCGACCCGACCGTCAACTTCGAGGCTCCCGACGAACTCATCGTCACCTTCGACAAGGGCGTTCCGGTGGCCATCGACGGCCGCCAGGTCAGCGTGCTGGAAGCGATCATCGAGCTGAACCACCGCGCCGGCCGCCAGGGCGTCGGCCGCCTGGACATGGTCGAGGACCGCCTGGTCGGCATCAAGAGCCGGGAGATCTACGAGGCTCCGGGCGCCATCGCGCTGATCACCGCGCACCAGGCCCTGGAGAACGTCACCATCGAGCGCGAGCTGGGCCGGTACAAGCGGCAGGTCGAGCAGCGCTGGGGCGAGCTGGCCTACGACGGCCTGTGGTTCTCCCCGCTCAAGCGCGCGCTGGACGCCTTCATCCTGGACACTCAGCAGCACGTCTCCGGCGACATCCGGATGGTGCTGCACGGCGGCTCCGCCGTGGTCAACGGCCGCCGCTCGGAGCAGTCGCTCTACGACTTCAACCTGGCCACCTACGACGAGGGCGACACCTTCGACCAGTCCCTGGCCAAGGGCTTCGTCCAGATCCACGGCCTGTCCTCCAAGGTCGCCGCCCGCCGCGACCTGAACCAGAAGTAAGCCTCAGGCGTGCCGGTGCCCGACCGAGCACCGGCACGCCGACGGGTCCGTGAGGTCGTAGTCTCGAATCGGCGTTCGGAGTGCGCTGACCAGGGCAGCAGTTGCAGCCGAAAGGCAACCTCCGAGCACCTCGGCCCCGGCGTGCGTGGCCGCTCCCGGCAGATGATGTCGAGCAACCACCGAATGGCCCGGCTGCGTCGAGCAGGAACGCACCACTCGACCTCGCGCGCCGACGCGACAACCCGTTTCTCGAGCCAACGGAACGAGTGAGTCGCAAGCCAACGAAACCAACCCACCGCACAACTGATCTCGCGCATCAGCGCACAACTGATCTCGCAAGAACATGGGTAACTCACCGGGTACGCCCAAAACCCGACCGACACCCAACGCAAGACCTGAACGCAAACCGACCACCCACCCAACTGGTACGGCCTGAATACCCGGAGAGGCGGAACAGCATGAGCACGAACCAAGGTGCGCTCTGGGGCGGGCGATTCGCCTCCGGACCGGCCGAGGCCATGGCCGCGCTGAGCAAGTCGACGCACTTCGACTGGGCGCTGGCCCCCTACGACATCCGCGCGTCGAAGGCGCACGCGCGTGTGCTGCAAAAGGCCGGGCTGCTCTCCGACACCGACCTGTCCGGCATGCTCGACGGGCTGGATCGCCTCGCGGCGGACGTAGCGTCCGGCGCGTTCGGCCCCGCCGAGTCGGATGAGGACGTACACGGCGCACTGGAGCGCGGTCTGATCGAGCGGGTCGGCGCGGAGCTCGGTGGCCGGTTGCGGGCGGGGCGTTCGCGCAACGACCAGGTGGC
Source organism: Nocardia sp. NPDC047038 (assembly GCF_040644075.1). Classification (NCBI taxonomy): domain Bacteria; kingdom Bacillati; phylum Actinomycetota; class Actinomycetes; order Mycobacteriales; family Nocardiaceae; genus Nocardia; species Nocardia sp. NPDC047038. Next base: position 53,084 of record NZ_JBEYVQ010000023.1, read on the forward strand.
CACGCTGTTCCGGATGTGGCTGCGCGACGGCGTGCGCCGGGTGGCCGCGGGCGTGCTCGCGGTGGTCGACGCGCTGGTGGAGCAGGCGGCCGCGCATCCGGACGCGGTGATGCCAGGCAAGACCCATTTGCAGGCGGCGCAGCCGGTGCTGCTGGCCCATCACCTGCTCGCGCACGCGCACCCGCTGCTGCGCGACCTCGACCGGCTGCGCGACTTCGATCGCCGCGCGGCGGTGTCGCCCTACGGTTCCGGCGCGCTGGCGGGCTCCTCCCTGGGACTCGACCCGGAGGCCATCGCCGCAGATCTGGATTTCGACGCGGCCGCCGCCAACTCGATCGACGCCACCTCGGCGCGGGACTTCGCCGCCGAGGCCGCGTTCGTGCTTGCCATGATCGGCGTCGACCTGAGCCGGATGGCCGAAGAGGTGATCCTCTGGAGCACACCGGAATTCGGCTATGTCACGCTGGCCGACGCCTGGTCGACCGGCTCGTCGATCATGCCGCAGAAGAAGAACCCGGACGTCTCCGAGCTGACCCGAGGCAAGGCGGGCAGGCTGATCGGCAATCTCACCGGCCTGCTGGCCACCCTCAAGGCGCAGCCGCTGGCCTACAACCGCGACCTCCAAGAGGACAAGGAACCTCTCTTCGACTCGGTGGCGCAACTCGAACTGCTGCTCCCGGCCATCGCGGGCTTGGTCTCGACGCTGACCTTCCACACCGATCGCATGGCCGAACTCGCGCCCGCGGGTTTCACGCTGGCCACCGATATCGCCGAATGGCTCGTGCGCCAGGGTGTTCCGTTCCGGGTCGCGCACGAGGCGGCGGGTGCGTGCGTGCGTGCCGCCGAGTCCCGCGGCGTCGGCTTGGACGAGCTCACCGACGAGGAGTTCGCCGCGATCGACCCGGCGCTGACCGGGAAGGTGCGCGAGGTGCTCACCGTGCAGGGCTCCATCGCGTCCCGCAACGCCCGGGGCGGTACGGCCGGTGTCCAGGTCGCGGCGCAGCTCGCGGAGGTGCGCGAGGCGGCGGCCGCGGCGCGAGCCTGGCTGGACTGAACCCGGGCTCCGCCCGCTGTCCGCGATCCGCGACCCGGCCTATCCGACGACGGTGATGTCGGCTCCGCTGAACAGCAGATCGCTGCGGCGCCGGGGACCCACGTCGAACCCTTGCGCCGGTTCGGCCTCCGGCGTCAGCTCGCGCAACTGCCGGAGAAACACCTCGACCGCCAGCGTGGCCATGCTCTTGCCGGGACAGACATGCCTGCCGAACCCGAAGGTCAACGGCAATTTGCCGGTCCGGTCCAGCGCCAGGCAGTCGGGAAACGCCTCCGGGTCGCGGTTCGCCGCGGCGAACATCACGAGCAACGGTCCGGCGGGCAGCCGCGTGCCGCTGGAGAGTACGACCGGCGTCCTGGCCCGACGCTTCCATGCCACCAGCCCCGGATCGAGTTGAAGGATCTTCGCCGCGACCCGTGCGCCGCCGTTCGGCTCGGCGAGCAGATCCCACCAGACGCGGTCCGGATCCCCGAGCAGTCGCTGGACGCCTTGCTGAATGCTGCCGCTCACCGTGTGCACGCCTGCGGCCAATGAATTCGCCATGGCGGATACCGCGATCCGATGCGACAGCCCGGCGTCGCGCAGTGTGCGGGCGAACCCGGTCGCCTCGCTGCCGCGGCCCGCGCGGACCGCTCTGCCGCTGACGGTGAACAGCCAGCCGAGCGCGCTCACCGCGTCGGCCAGTTCGCGTCCGCGCATCACCCGGCCGAGCAGTCCCGATTGCGCTCCGCTCCAAGCGGCCACGTTCGGCCAGTCCGATGCGGGCAAGCCGACCGCCGCACCGACGGTGCGGGCGGCATAACCGATCGACAACGCAGTCACGTCCAACGGCGAGCCGGGCCGGAATCCCGCGTCCCGCACCGCCGCGTGGAAGTGCTCGGCCATCTCGGCGGCCCGGGCGGCCCGATCGGCGGGGGAGATGGTGAAATGCCCAGAAGGCCCGGCCATGGTATTCCACACCCGCTTGTGCAACAGGTCGTCGGACAGGTTGGCGGTCGCCTTCGCGGGTGGCGGAACCAGGTGCCGGACGAAATGCGGGATGGCGCGGGGCGTCGCCGCGATGCGCGCGTAACCGACGAGGGGATCCAGCGAATTCGCGTTGGAGATGCCCGGCGTCGTCGCGTCCAGCACTTCGCGCACGTCGTCGTACTTCCAGATCATGCGCAGCCCGGACCGATGCGCGTAACTCGGTTCCGGCCACTCGTGCAAACGCCGGTACCTCTCGTCGCGCTCGGCATACGGCAACTCGTTGCAGGTCACTTCGTCGAGGGGGAAACCGGTCACCGCAACGTTCGAGCTACGCATCGGCCGAGCGTATCGGCACGTCGGCAACGGTCGCCGGTCCGCGAATCCCCGGCACTGGGAGGGCCGGTGCCAACCGCTGCGGGGGCCGAGGCCGGGTCGCGGCTGTGACTAGGCTGCGAAAATGACCTTGTTGCTGCTCGCCTTGGCCATCGCCTCCGAGGTGACCGCGACCGTTTCACTGAAACTGTCCGACGGATTCACCAAGCTCGTCCCTTCGATCGTGGTGGTCGTCGGCTATTGCACGGCGTTCTTCTTCCTCGCCCAGGCGCTGAAGCGAGGGATGCCGATCGGGGTGGCTTACGGCATCTGGTCGGCGATCGGCGTCGCCGCGATCGCGCTGATCGGCGTGCTGTTCCTCGACGAGCGGCTGACCCTCGTACAGGTCGGCGGCATCGGGCTCGTGATACTCGGCGTGCTCGCCTTGGAACTCGGTGGCGCGCACTGACTTCGGCTGCGAGGCATCCCGCGAGTTGTCGCGGGTCAATCCGATACGTGGACCCCGTATCCCGCGTTCCCGAGGGCGGTGAGCACGTCGTCGCGATGAGCGGCACCTCGTGTCTCCAGGGTGAGCGCCACTTCCACCTCGTCCACGGCCAGCCACGTCCCGGTGCGGGAGTGTGCCACGTCGACCACGCTTGCGCCCGTCTTGCCGACCACCGCCAGCAGCGATCCCAGCGCGCCGGGGCGATCGGAAATCGTCACGCGCACGGCGAGATAGCGACCTGCCGCGCTCAGGCCGTGACCTATCACGCGGGTCAGCAGCAACGGGTCGATATTGCCGCCGGACAGGATCGCGCAGACCGGCCCCCGCAGGCCGAGTCCCTCGGGCGAAATACTCATCAGAGCGGCGACCGCAGCGGCGCCCGCGGGTTCGACGATCAGCTTCGCGCGTTCCAGGCACAGCAGCAGCGCCTGCGACAGCGCTTCCTCGTCCACCGTCACGATTCGTGAAACATGCTGGGCCACATGGCCGAACGGCACTTTGCCGGGCTGTCCGACCGCGATGCCGTCGGCCATCGTCGACATCCGCTCGACGCGGACCGGGTGGCCCGCCGCCAGCGAGCCCGGCCAGGCGGCCGCTTCCGCCGCCTGCACCCCGATGACGCGGACGTTCGGCGCCAGATGCCGCAGCGCGACCGCGACTCCCGCCAAGAGCCCGCCGCCGCCGGTGGGAACGAGCACCGTGCCGACCTGCGGCAGCTGCTCCGCGATCTCCACGCCGGCGGTGGCCTGGCCTGCCACGATATCGGGATGGTCGAACGGATGGATCAGCGTCGCGCCGGACCGGTCGGCGAAATCCAGTGCGGCGTCCAGCGACTCGTCGATGGTCTCGCCCACCTGGCGGACTTGCGCACCGTATGCCTTGGTCGCCGTCACCTTCGGCAGTGACGCCCCGACCGGCATGAACACCGTCGACGCGATGCCGAGCGAGGCCGCCGACCACGCGACGCCTTGCGCGTGGTTACCGGCGCTCGCGGCCACGACGCCGCGCTCCCGAACCTCCTGCGGCAAATTCGCGATTCGGTTGTAGGCCCCGCGCGGCTTGAACGACCCGGTGCGCTGCAGGTTCTCGCATTTCAGCCACACTTCGGCGCCCACGCGCTCGGCCAACACTCGCGAGGCCAGCAGCGGGGTGCGCCGGATCACCGGGTCCAGCAGCCGCGTAGCCGCCGCGATCCGCGGCATGTCGACGGTCTCCATAGCGCCATGCTGCCACTCGGGCAGGCGAGATCAGGCGGCTCTGGCGAGGTTGTGGGCCAGCGTCCCCAAGCGCGCCAGGCGCGCGTCGCCGAGCGGGGTGATCCGGCTGCCCAGGCGATTGGTGACGAAGCCGAGCGACATCCCGGTCGCCGGGTCGGCGAAACCGCCGGAGCCGCCGAGGCCGAAATGGCCGAAAGCCGAGATGGGTTCGGCCTTGGACGGCTTCATCGGCACGCCGTGGTAACCCAGCGCCCAGGGAATACGGAAGGCCAGCACGTAGTCGGGGGTGAACACCTGCCGCCGGGTGATCTGCTCGATGGTGTCCGGGCGCAGCAGCTGATACCCGTCCAGTTGCCCGCCGTTGGCGAGCGCGCCGTACACGCGGGCCAGCGCGCGGGCGGAGAAGACGCCGTTGAGGCCGGGCATCACCGAGTCGTGCAGGCGCGGATCGGCTACCAGTTCGGCGAAACCCACGGGGGTGGTGTCGGCGGCGGCCGCGAAGCGGGTGCGGGCGAGCATCCGCGAGCCACGCTCCCAGCTCATGCCCGCGACCGTCAGGCGCGGGAAATTGGTGGCGATACGCCCGCGCTCGGCTGCCGGGACCCGGAACCACATTTCCTCGGCCGCGAGCGGTAGCGCGATCTCGGTGCGCAGCGCGTCGGTGAATTCCGTTCCGGTCACCCGGCGCACCAGCTCCGCGGCGAGGTGTCCGTAGGTGATGCCGTGATAGCCGCTGGTCACCTTGTGCCGCGGATCGGGCGCGGCGGCCGCGAGCGCCGCGGTGACCGCGGCGTCGTCGAAGAATCGCTCGACCGGTCCGGGCAGCAGCCCACGCAGCCGGTGCAGCCCGGCCCGGTGGGTCAGCATCGCCCGCACGCTGATGCGCTCCTTGCCCGCCGCCGCGAACTCCGGCCAGTAGGTCGCGAGCGGCTCGTCGTAGTCGATCAGGCCGCGCTCGGCCAGGCGATGCACCAGCGTGCTGGCGATCCCTTTGCCGGTGGAGAACGCCATCGCGACGGTGTCGTGCGCCCACGGGACATCCGGATGCGCGTAACCGGCCCAGACGTCGACCACCGGCTCGCCGTGCAAGTAGACCGCCAGCGCTCCGCCGCCGTCGGAGGGACGCCGGAACAGCCGGTCGAACTCCGCCACCAATCGCGCGAAGCGGCGATCTACGAATTGTCCTGCCGAAACTGTCATCGAAACCTGTGCCTGTCTTTCAGCGCCTGCGGCGTCGCGAACAATCCAATGCTAGGTGTCTCGTTTCGCTCGAGACCGGTGGCCGGGACCCGCACCCACCACGCGACCGGTCGGTACTGTGAGAAGACGTTTCCTGACCGTCACACGGGTGACCGGGAACGCAACACGCTGCCCCTAGCGTGTTGTCATGCCCCCGAGACGACGTTCGGCGCTGCTCGCGAGGTTGGTCGTCGACACACCCGGCCGCCCGCAGATCATCCTCGGCGAACTGCGCCGGGTGATCCTCGACGGGGCGGTGCCGCCCCGTACCGTCATCCCGCTGCGCGAGGTGGCGGAACTGTTCGGCGTGAGCCATATTCCGGTGCGCGAGGCGCTCAAGACGCTGATCGGGGAGGGGCTGGTCACCCACGAGCCGCACGCCGGATACACGGTGGCGCAACTGACCGCCGCCGAGTTGCGCGAGATGTACATCGTGCGGCAGACCTTGGAGACGGCCTCGCTCGCCGCGGCCGCCATGAACCACTCCGCCGCCGACCGCGCCGAACTGCTGGATGTGAACGAGGCCATGGAACAGGCGATACGCGACGACGACCCGGCCGCCTACCACCGTGGGTCGCGCACCTTCCATGTGGCGCTGACCCGGCCGTCACGCATGTTCCGGCTGCTGCACATGCTCGAAGCGGCGTGGAATGTCACCGAGCCGGTGCAGTCGATGGTGCACATCGGCCGGGCCGACCGAGTGCGGCTGCACACCGACCACGCGTTGATGCTGGACGCGTTCCTGGCCCGGGACGTCGAGCGCCTGCTGCTCGTCGCCGAACATCACCATCGCAGGCTGGAGTCCGTGATCGCGACCTTGCCCACCGATACCGGTCTGCTCGCCCCGGAAGATATATCTGCCGCGCAATAGCCGGGCAATAACCGCGCAATGGACGGGCAATAGCCGATTCCTACCGTCGTTTCGATCACAGTTTCACCCTTCGGATGGGAAACACCATGACCGAAACCATCGCCGCGGCACCCGCTCCCGAGCGGATCGCCCCCGCAGGCTACGACCCACGGCTCACCAACGACGATCTCGCGCCGCTACGCAAGCAGAACTGGGGCTCTTACAACATCTTCGCGTTCTGGATGTCGGACGTGCACAGCGTCGGCGGCTATGTCACCGCGGGTAGCTTGTTCGCGCTCGGCTTGGCCAGCTGGCAGGTACTGGTGGCCCTGTTGATCGGGATCACCCTGGTGTATTTCTTCTGCAATCTGGTCGCCAAGCCGAGTCAGGTGACCGGTGTGCCGTACCCGGTCATCTGCCGCAGTGCGTTCGGCGTGCTCGGCGCCAATATCCCCGCGATCATCCGCGGGCTGATCGCGGTGGCCTGGTACGGCATTCAGACATTCCTCGCTTCGGCGGCACTGGATGTCGTACTGGTGAAGCTGTTTCCGTCCCTCGCGCCGTACGCGGTGGCAGGCGACTACGGATTCCTCGGTCTGTCGCTGCTCGGCTGGGGCAGCTACCTGACGCTGTGGGTGGTGCAGGCCTGCGTTTTCTGGCAGGGCATGGAGTCCATTCGCCGGTTCATCGACTTCTGCGGGCCCGCGGTGTACGTGGTGATGTTCCTGTTGTGCGGTTACCTGATCGCGAAGGCCGGCTGGGGCGCGATCGATCTGAACCTGGGCGCGGTGCGGTACACCGGATGGGATTCGGTGCCCGTGATGCTGGGCGCCATCGCGCTCGTGGTCTCCTACTTCTCCGGGCCGATGTTGAACTTCGGCGACTTCTCCCGGTACGGCAAGTCCTTCGCCGTGGTGCGCCGGGGCAACCTGCTCGGTCTCCCGCTGAACTTCCTGCTGTTCTCGTTGCTGGTGGTGATCACCGCCTCGCTGACGGTGCCGGTCTACGGCGAGCTGATCACCGACCCGGTCGCCACGGTGGCGCGCATCGACAGCACCTTCGCGATCGTGCTCGGCGCACTGACCTTCACTGTCGCCACCATCGGCATCAACATCGTCGCGAACTTCATCTCGCCCGCCTTCGACTTCTCGCACGTGAGTCCGCAGCGCGTCAGCTGGCGCGCGGGCGGCATGATCGCCGCGGTGGGCTCGGTGCTGATCACGCCGTGGAATCTCTACAACAACCCGGAGGTCATCCACTACACGCTGGAGGTGCTCGGCGCCTTCATCGGCCCGCTGTTCGGGGTGCTCATCGCCGATTACTACCTGGTACGCAAGCAACGCGTGGCGGTGGACGACCTGTTCACGATGTCCAGCAGCGGACGCTATTGGTATCGCGGCGGATACAACCCGGCCGCGGTGATCGCGACGGTCGTCGGCGCGCTGGCCGCGGTGATGCCGGTGCTGGCCAAGGATGTCACCGGTATGTACACCGCGGCGCAGTACAGCTGGTTCATCGGTTGCGGCCTCGGCTTCGTGGCCTACTACGTCCTGGCCACGCGCACCTGGCCGGCGATGCGGGAGAGCGCGGCCTGATGCATATCCGTGTGGTCAACCCCAATACCTCCCGGGCGATGACCGACATGATCGAGCGGTGTGCCAGGGCCGTCGCTGGTCCTGGCACCCTGCTCGACGCGGTGACCTCGGAGATGGGACCGGCCTCGATCGAAAGTCACTACGACGAAGCGCTCAGCGTTCCCGGCCTGCTCGCCGCGATCCGGCGCGGGGAGGCCGAGGGGGTCGACGGCTACGTGCTGGCCTGCTTCGGCGACCCCGGTCTCGACGCCGCGCGCGAGCTGGCCAGGGGACCGGTGATCGGGATCGCCGAGGCCGCTATGCGTACCGCCGCTCATCTCGGTCGCGGGTTCAGCGTGGTCACCACCCTGGGCCGGACCGTCGGCCGGGCGGCCGATCTGGCGGAGCGCTACGGGATGCGGCACTTCTGCCGCGGTATCCACGCCTGCGAGATTCCCGTGCTCGCCCTCGACACCGATCCGGACGCGCGCAAGATCGTCACCGAAGCGTGCCGGGAAGCGGTCGAGGCGGACCGGTCCGACGCGATCGTCCTCGGCTGCGCGGGGATGGCCGATCTGTCCGCGCACGTGCGCGCCGAGGTCGGCGTGCCGGTGGTGGACGGTGTGGCGGCGGCGACCCTGACCGTACAATCGCTGCTCACGCTCGGTCTGCGCAAGTCCGGCCGGGGCGAATTCGCCGCGCCGCCGCCGAAGCCGTACACCGGCTCGCTGCGATCGTTCGGCGCCTGAGCGAGGCTCAGGCGGCTACCGCGATGGCGAGCTTGCGCAGTTCGGCGTCCGGGTCGGCCACGTCGACCACGAGCCGTGTGACGTCCGCGCCCGCCAAGTCGATACGGATGGCGTGTCCGTCGAATCGGGTGTCCCAGAATTCCTTGCGGCCCTTGCCGCGGAAGGTCCCCGCCGCGATCACGCCGGGGAAGAAAGTGCCGGGCGTGCGCACCCACGGGGGGCGGCGGTCGACCCCGGCCATGCCGAGCGCGGTGACGGCGGACAGGTCGAAACTCAGCTGGTCGCGCAGCGCCAGCAGCTGATGCGCACCGAGCACGTGCACCGTCACCGTCGTTCCGGTGACCTCGAATTCCACCATCACGCACCTCACTTCACCGAGAACTCGTACCTCTCAACGATGCAGAACGGTCCTGGTCACAGCCTGTGCCGTTCCTATGAGTTCTCTCAGTTTCACTCCATGTTGTTACATGGATATGCGCATCAATCGATGTCACGCACCGTGCCGAGTGTGTCGACCAGCGCGAATGTCGAGCTACAACCGGCTCGGGAGGGAAAGCCGTCGTGAATTCGCGGGCTGGATCGAGGCAGCCGCGCCGCCTGCGCAGTCGGCGAGATTTGTTCGGCTGCCTCGGACCAGGAGAAAACGATACGACGAATCAGTGCGCAGAGGTTCCTGTGACGTGCGCGTGTTCCGCGACGTCGAGGACACCGGCCAGCCATGGGGTGTAGGCGTCCGGGTTGTCGGCCAGCGCGTCGCGTAGCGCGTCCGGCTGAATCCACGCGAAGTCGGCGACCTCGGCCGGATCCGGTCGAGGGTTGCCGATGTCGAGGCGCCCGATCAGAACGTGATCCCACTCGGATTCGACGCGGCCGGTACGCAGGTCCGCCGCGTGGTAGCGGTAGATCCCGGCCTCGGTGAGCGCGATCGTCAGGCCCATTTCCTCGGCCAGCCGCAGCCCCGCCGCGGCAGCGACCGGTTCGCCGGGTGCGGGGTGGCCACAGCAGGTATTGGCCCACAGCGACGGGAACCTGGTCTTGACCGCCGCACGCTGCTGCAAGAGCACCCGGCCCGCCGAGTCGAACAGCAAGACGGAGAACGCGCGGTGCAGTCGTCCCGGGGCCAGGTGTGCCTCGGCGACCGTGCACGCGCCGACCGCGCGGCCCGCGTCGTCGACGAGTTCGACGGGCAGGGCCTCGCGGTCGGTGTACGGCTGGGCGAGGGCGTCGGTCACCTGCCCACCTTATCGGCGGCGATGAGCAGGTAGTGGAAGCTCCCCTCCTGGTACGCGGTCAGGAACGGCTTCTCGACGCCGGTGGCGAGCTCGGAATGCGTGCGCAGCTCCCAGTACGGGATGGTCGCCGCGGTGAGTTCGGTCACGGAGATGGGCACCAGGTTGTTCGCGGCCAGGGCGCGGAAGTACTCGCCGCGCGGATGGATCATGCAGCCGTAGTGCGCGTCGATCCAGCTGACCGAGGACGCGCGACCGCCGGTCACGTCGTTGGAGCAGCCGGTGATGCACACGTAGCGTCCGCCCGGCTCCAGCAGGCGGGAGAACTCGCTGAACAAATCGAAGAGGTCCACGTACATCGTGGTCTCGTTGGTCCAGATCCCGCGCATGGAACCGGTCTCGAAGCCGGTGTCGAGCATGTTGCGGAAGTGGAACCGCACTTTGTCCGCGACGCCGCGGTGAACAGCCTGGTCATTGGCGAAGCCGACCTGATATTCGGAGATGGTCACGCCGTCGACCTGGCAGCCGAAGCGCTGGTTGGCCATGAAGCTGGTGCCACCGCGCCCCGAGCCGCCGTCGAGCAGTCGGTCGCCGGGCCGGACGTCGCCGAGGTGGTCGAGCAGGAAGTCCGCCTGCGCGGTCTCCAGCCGGTGCAGTTCGGCGACGATGCGTTCCTCCCGGGTGTCTGCCGGGCCGGTCAGCACGGACAGGTCCGGCTCGCCGATGCCGTAGTGGTGGTGGTAGAGCCCGTCGACCTCACCGAGTTTGGTGTTGACCCGGTCGTCGTTCGGGTTGTTGTTCCAGTACGCGGCGACGGATTTCTGGTAGCTGGTACGCAGAACGGTCCCGGTCTCCGGGTTGAGCATGGTCATGCGCGATCATCCTCTCTCGGTGCGGTACTGCTTCGTTGCTCTCTTACAGGTGGCTCTGGTGCGGGTCGCGATAGCGCTTGCTGTCGGCGTGCCAGGCGCGGTTGCCTCCCATCCAGGCCCACAGGCCTGCGAGGAAACGGCGTAGTTCCGGCGAGCCGAGCGCGGCCAGGGGCGCCGCTTCTCGTTCGAACCGGTGCACGAGTTCGTCGTGTACCTCGGCGGTGCGCAGCACGGCCTCGCGGCGCGAGCAGCGCTCCTCGGCGGCCAGGACGGTCGGCAGGTTGAACTCCCTGCCGTTGGAGAGATCCTCGCGCGCCATCGAATAGAGGTCGTTGACCATCTGGCTGGCCAGCGCGGCGGTGGTGACCACGCGGCGCACCGCGGGGTCGGTGTACTCGGCGGCCGGTAACTCGTAGCCGCCGACCACGTCGGTCGGCGCCATGCACGGCAGGAAGCTGTGCGGTTGCCGATTGGCGAGGTACTCCCACACCGGCGGCATCCGCCCCGCCGAGCGCCAGCCCGCTTCCGCTCCGAGCGCGATGAACCAGCCCGCGATCTCGGTGCGCAGCCGGGCCAGTTGCGCAGGGCGCGCGTAGCGTGCGAGGTGCTCGAAGGACGTGCGAAACGCGCGCAGGATCGGATCGGCTTCGAGAGCGGCCTCGAGCTGGGCGACGTAACGCGCGGGAAGATGGACCGGGTCCATGGCGGCGGCCGCCAATTCGAGCCGGGGACCCAACTCCGCCTCGGCGCTGGAGGGGGTGCCGTCCGGTGCCCGGTCGTCGGCATCCTCCTCGCAGTAGTAGTCGTCCACGGACCATTCCGAGACCGCGCATTTCGCCGCCGCCAGCAGCCGGTCGGCATCGTCGCAGTCCGGGTGGGCGAGCATGATCAGCCGGCCGAACTCGGCGTCGCGCAACTCCTGCAGCCGCCCCTCGTACAACCCGATGTCCCTGGCCCAGTCGACGATGCCGATGTTGACGGCCTCGGCGAGAGCCGGATCGTCACGCAGCGGCGGCGGGCAGTACAGCGGTGGAATCGGATCCTGCCGATCGCGGCACACCTCGGCGGTGCCGGATCCGGTCGGTGTGCGTGGCACCCGTGCGGGACCGCCCGCGGCATCCGACCCGATGCTCGGTTGCGTCCGCGTGCCCGTGCGAGGTGGCCTCGCGAGGCCGTGTAGCAGAGCCGACGGCGTGCCGAGCCCGGTGGGTCCGGTGGGAATGCGTGGCGCTGCGGGCAACGGAGTTCGTCCCGTCACCAGGGGCGGCCCCGGTGCGGTGGCGAGAACTGCGGCTGCCCCTTCGATGGCTGCTCCCGGTGTGCCGGCGCGGACAGCGGTAGGGGAAGTCGCCGCCACGGCGGGCGTCGTGGCAGCGTCCGCGCCGGTACGGGGAAGCAACAGCGCGGCGGCGCCCAGGCCGGACGGACCGAGCAGAGCGCGCGGTGTGACCCCCGCCTGTCCGGCCACCGACGAAATATTCGGCGAATCAGCCGCTTTCGTCGACAACAGGTCGGCCGGAGCGGTTGTCCGGGTATTGGTGAGTAGCGCGACGACGGTGGCGGCCACCTCATCGGTGGCGTGCGCCGCCGCGGCGCGGGAGAGCACCGACATGCCCATCACCCCGGTCAGTCGGCTTGCCGGGCGACCGAGACGTTGTCGAGCACGCCGAGCGCGTCGGGCACCAGCACGGCCGCCGAGTAATAGCAGCTGATCAGGTAGGAGATGATCGACTGGTCGTCGATGCCCTTGAAGCGCACGTTGAGACTCGGCTCGTATTCGTCCGGAATCCCGGTCTGGTGCAGGCCGATCACGCCCTGGTCCTTCTCGCCGGTGCGCATGGCCAGGATCGAGGTGGTCTGGGTGTCGCTGATCGGGATCTTGCCGCACGGGAAGATCGGTACGCCTCGCCACGCCGGAACCCGGTGCCCGTCCACCTCGACCGGATCCGGGTAGAGCCCGCGCTTGGTGCATTCGCGTCCGAACGCGGCGATCGCCTTCGGATGGGCGAGAAACAGTTTCGTGCTGCGGCGCATGCTGAGCAGTTCGTCGAAGTCGTCCGGGGTGGGCGCGCCGGTCTCGGTGTAGATGCGCTGCTTCAGATCGCAGTTGTGCAGCAGCCCGAAGTCGGGGTTGTTGACCAGGTCGTATTCGCGGCGTTCATAGAGCGCTTCGATGGTCAGGCGCAGCTGCTGCTCGACCTGATTCATCGGGTCGTTGAACAGGTCGGCGACTCGGGTATGCACCCGCAGCACGCTCTGCGCCAGGCTGAGTTCGTATTGGCGTGGGGCGGCGTCGTAATCGACGAACGTGCCCTCCAACAGCGGCTCGCCCGCGTGGCCCGAGGCGATCGCGATGTCCGCCTCGCCTTTGTTGTTCTGCGGATGGGTGGGTGCGGAAGCCACGCGAGAAAGTTGCTCGCGCAATGCCGAAGTTCTGTCGATGAACTCTGTGAGCGATCGTCGCGGAAGGACCAACATGGTTGTTCGCGTGACCGTCTTGATGGTGACCGGCCAGATCGCCGAAGGTTCGGTCAATATCGTGTCGCCGAAGAAGTCGCCGCCGCCGAGGATGCCGAGCTTCGTCTGCTCGCCGTACTCACCCGACCCGATTTTGCTCAATTTGCCGTGCACGATCAGCAGAATTTGATCCATCGGATTGCCGAATTCCGCTACCACAATGCCCGGTTCGAGATCGCGCTGTTCGAAACGGTCCGCGAGGGCGCGCAGCACGTCCTCGTCATCGAATCCGCGCAGCGCCGGAAGTTCTTGCAATTCCAGGGGAATGACGCGTGCGGTGGAGCCGTCGATGACGAATTCCACTTCGCCGTTGCCCACGGTGTGGGTGAGGCGGCGGTTCACTCGGTATACACCGCCGTTGACCTGCGTCCACGGCAGCGCGCGAGTGAGCCATCGCGAGCTGATGCCCTGCATCTGCGGTTCGGATTTGGTGGTGTGCGCGAGCAGGCCCGCGGTACTGGTGCTCAGGCTCCTGCGCACGTTGTTTTCCGTTTGGACTGGCATTTCAATGGTCATGCGTGGTCCTCACCTCGAGACGGCCACCGAGACGTGGTGACGGGTTGTGGAGCAGGGGATTCGAGATCGTCGATAGTTCAGAGTCGCCGGGTGTTCACATCAAACAGCAGCGGGCGTGCCCGCGGAGAGCTCATCGATCGAATTTGCCTACGCGCCAGGGCGTTCCAGACGTGATCGATGGTAGACGCCGAAAGCGGCTGTGCACAGAAAAATTTCGAAGATCGTGCCGACGCGCGCCGGATGGTCACGACACGCGGTCGATTCCGGTAACGGCGGGTTGCGTCCGGAGGTTCGGTCCGAATTGCGTTCTGGTAGCGGCAGATCAGCTATGTGAGCGTTCGACTGCCTCGGCACAAGCGGTGCCGGCGCTCTCTCGATGTGGGCGAATCGGGCGGCCGGAGTGGCCATCGCGGCCATGCCGTGGCATCCACCGGTCGCGAGCGATGCCCCTACTTGCTGTGCTGCCGGACGTAAGCCATGTCCGAGCCGGGGCGTGGGTGCCGCCGGGATACGGTCGAGTAGGTGACCCCTCGATCGATGTGCGCCCGTATTCCGGCGCGGCGCGAAAACGGTGGCGGGCGCCCGGGCACACCGATGGCGCTGACCTATCCGGGTTGCCGGTGGCCGGGGCTGCCGCGATGGAATGTTTCCGCGTCGATACGTGACCGTCAGGGAGCCGACTGCGGCAACCTGGCATGTGACGTGTCACAGCGGACACATAATGGACAAGTGGTGTGGGAAGCTCGTCTGAACACGTCGCCGTGTGTGATGCGGGTCACGTTCTAGGGTAGGGCCAGGAGCGATGGTGAAGTTGAATGCGAAGGTTGTGGTGGGCTCGGTACAGCGGTTGATGGCGACCGCGCAGAACGGCCTGGAGGTCATCCGCTTCGGCGGACTGACCCCTGACGTGGCGTCCTCGCCGTTCGAGGTCGTGGAACGCAGACGCATGTACCGGCTGCGGCATTACTTCCCCGACGACACGACGCCGGGGCGCCCGGTGGCCGTGCTGGTCCCGCCGCTCATGGTGAACGCCGACATCTGGGATGTGAACGCCGAAGAGGGCGCCGTCGGGATCCTGCACCGCGGCGGCATCGACTGCTGGGTGGTGGACTTCGGCTCGCCCGCCAGCGAGGAGGGCGGCTGGCAGCGCGATCTCGCCGACCACGTGCTGGCCGTCAACAGCGCGATCGACACCGTCAACGAGGCCACCGGCAGCGGCGTGCACCTGATGGGCTACTCGCAGGGCGGCATGTTCGCCTACCAGACCGCCGCCTACCGGTACGGCAAGGGCGTGGACAGCATCGTCACCTTCGGCAGCCCGGTCGACATCGTCGCGGGCATGCCGTTCGGGCTGCCCTACGGCATGGTCTCCGACGTCGCGGACTTCCTGGCCGATCATGTGGTCACCCGGTTGCCGATCACCGACTCCATGGTGCGCATCGGCTTCCAGTTGCTCGATCCGGTGAAGACGGCCAAGTCGAGGATCGACTTCCTGCTTCAGCTGCACGACCGCGAGGCGTTGTTGCCGAAGGAGCGCCAGCGCCGATTCCTCAACAGCGAAGGCTGGGTCGGTTACGCGGGCCCGGCCGCGGCGGATCTGCTCAAGCAATTCGTCGCGCACAACCGACTGATGCTCGGCGGTTTCGTGATTCGCGATCACCCGATCTCGCTGGCCGAACTGAAATGCCCGATCCTGGCGTTCGTCGGCGAGGTCGACGACATCGGACAGCCCGCCGCGGTGCGCGGCATCGTGCGGGCCGCGCCGAACGCGGAGGTCTACGAGGCGACATTGGTCGCGGGCCACTTCGGCCTGGTGGCCGGAAGCATGGCCAGCAAACACACCTGGCCGCTGGTGCGGCAGTGGGTGGAATGGATGAACGGCGACAAGCCGCTGCCCCCTGAGATCGTGCCGATGACCGAGCACGTGCCCAGCAATCGCCCCCGCTCGGCGGCCACCCGGGTGGTGCACACCGCCGCGACGCTGGCCGAGGCGGGAACCGGCGTCGGCAAGGCCCTCGAAGGCATCGCGAGCAACACGGTGCGCGGATCGATCGAACTGGCGGGCGAGGCCGCGCGGGCTCTGCCCAGGCTGACCCGCCTCGGCATGATCCAGCCGCACACCCGCATATCGCTCGGCCGTTTGCTGACCGAGCAGACGCGCCGCGCGCCGCAGCGGGACCTCTTCCTGTTCGACGACCGCGTGCACACCAACGCGGCGGTCAACGAGCGCATCGACAACGTGGTGCGCGGCCTGATCTCGGTGGGCGTGCGCCCGGCCATGCGGGTCGGCGTGGTGATGGAGACCCGGCCCAGCGCGCTGGCCTCGGTCGCGGCGCTGTCGCGGCTGGGCGCGGTGGCGGTGCTGCTCGCCCCGCACAGCGACCTGCGCCGCGCGATCGAGCTCACCGGCGTCGAGACGCTGATCTCCGATCCGGAGAATCTGCGGCAGGCCGCCGCGACCGACGCCAGGGTGCTGGTGCTCGGCGGTGGTAGCACGCGCGAGCTGGCGCTGCCCACGACCGACCGCCTGATCGACCTCGAGCAGATCGACCCGGCGCGGGTGCGGGTGCCCGCCTGGTACCGGCCGGACCCCGGTCTGGCGCGCGAGCTGGCGTTCGTGCTCGTCACCGGCACCGGTGACCGGCTGGAGACGAAGTACATCACCAACCACCGCTGGGCGCTGTCGGCGTTCGGCACCGCGACCACGGCCGATCTCAATCGCAGGGACACGGTGTACTGCCTTGCGCCGCTGCATCATTCGTCCGGGCTGCTGGTCAGTCTCGGCGGGGCGATCGCGGGTGGCAGCCGGGTCTCGCTGGCCCGGTCGCTCGACCCGGCGCGCTTCGCCGAGGAGGTGCACCGCTACGGCGTCACCGTGGTGACCTACACCTGGACCATGCTGCGCGACATCCTCGACGCGGAGGTGTTCCCGGACGGCCACAGCCACCCGATCCGTTTGTTCATCGGCTCCGGAATGCCCGCCGGACTGTGGCGGCGCACCGTGGAGCAATTCGAGCCCGCCCGCGTGCTCGAGTACTACGCCTCGATCGAGGGTGACGTGGTGCTGGCCAACGTGGCCGGGGTGAAACGCGGATGCAAGGGGAGGCCGGTTCCCGGCACCGCGAAGGTGGAACTGGTCGCCTACGACCCGCTCACCGAACGCATCTTGGTCGACGGATCCGGCTACGCCCGCCGTTGCGCGGACAACGAGGTGGGTCTGCTGATCGGCAAGGCGTCCGACGGCGTCGACATCTCCGCGGGCGGCCTGCGCGGGGTCTTCACGGCGGGCGACTCCTGGATGCCGACGGAGAATCTGTTCCGCCGCGACAGCGACGGCGACTACTGGCTGATGGACCGCACGGACACGGTGATCCACACCCGGCGCGGACCGGTCTTCGGTCAGCCGATCGTCGACGTGCTCAACGACATCACCGCCGTGGACATGGAAGTCACCTACGGACTGAACGTCGACGACCATTGCATCGCGGTGGCCGCGGTGAGCGTGCGCGAAGGTCTCCGCCTGGACCCGAAGGATGTCACCGAGGCGTTGCGGGTGCTGGACCCGGACCAGCGGCCCGACCTGGTGTACGTGGTGGACGACATCCCGCGCAGCCCGTCGTTCCGTCCGTCCGCCCGCGCCGTGCAGGCGGCGGGCAGGCCGGAGCCGGGACCGGATACCTGGTGGTACAACCGGGCATCGGAAGCCTACGAGATCCTCACCGACGACCAAGCGCGCGCGCTGCTCGGTGGCTGACGCGATACATGTTGCCGAAGAGCCGGATTCATCGACCGATGGCATAGTGAGTGCCTGTGGGAACGAGCCTCATTTACCGCAACGGGACCGTCTACGAGGTCCTGATGCGCGGGTTGTACGGCAAGCACTACACGGCTCGGTATCGCGCTATCGCGGAACTCGTCCCGGAAGGGGCGAGCGTGGTCGATCTGTGCTGCGGACCCGCGACGCTCTACACCCGCTACTTGCGCCACAAGTCGGTCGACTACACCGGGCTCGATCTGAACGAGCGTTTCGTCGCGCGCGTGAACGAAGCGGGCGGGCGGGGCCAGGTGTGGAATTTGCATTCCGGCGACGCGCTGCCCACGGCCGATTACGTCATCATGCAGGCCAGCCTCTACCACTTCCTGCCCGAGCCGCGCCCGCTGCTCGATCGGATGCTCGCTGCGGCCACCGACCGGGTGATCGTCGCCGAACCGGTCCGCAACCTGGCCACCAGCGACAATCCGGTCCTCGCCACGATCGGCAAGCGGTTCACCGACGCGGGCGACGGCGAGCAGGCGCACCGCTTCACCGAGCGGACGCTGGACGAGTTCTTCACGGCGTACGGCCCGCGGGTGGCGCGGCAGTCCCTCATCGCGGGCGGGCGGGAGAAGCTCTACATACTCACCGCGTGAACCGGCGTGCGGGCCGGTTCACACGGTGAACGCGGTGACCGCGTCCACGACGCGGGCCACCTGCGCGTCGGTGAGATCCGGCCAGAGCGGCAGACGCACGACGGTTCCGGAGAACTCCGCGCTGCGGGCGCAGGCCCGCGGCGTGCGGCCGAGCTTGAACCCGGCCGGGCTGGAATCCAATGGGATGTAGTGGAACGGTGCGGAGATACCCCGCGCCGCGAGGTGCGCGATCAGGTCGTCGCGGCGGCGCTCGTTCGGGGTCCGCAGGTAGTACAGATGCGCGGTGTGCCCGCGATCGGCGGGCACGGACATCAGACGGACGTCGTTGCGCTCGGCCCAATCCGGCAGGGCGGCGGCGTAGGCGTCCCACACCCGGTGGCGTCCGGCCTGGATGGTGTCGAACTCGTCCAACTGCGCGTCGAGCACGGCCGCGTTCAGCTCGCTGGGCAGGTAGCTGGAGCCGATGTCCTGCCAGGAGTACTTGTCCACGGCGCCGCGCAGGAACCGGGCCCGGTCGGTGCCCTTCTCCCGGATGATCTCGGCGCGCGCCATCAGGATCTCGTCGGTGAGCAGCAGCGCGCCGCCCTCACCGCAGTGCACGTTCTTGGTGTCGTGGAAGCTCAGCGTGCCCATCGTGCCGATGGTGCCGAGCTTCCGGTCACGCCAGGTGCCGCCGAGTCCGTGCGCGTTGTCCTCCACGACGGCGAAGCCGTGCGTGTTCGCCAGGTCGAGCAGTCCGGCCATGTCGGCGGCGACGCCACCGTAGTGGATGACCACGACGGCCTTCGTCCGCTCGGTGACCACGGCCGCCACCGACTCAGGGTCCAGGTTCCCGGTGGCCGGATCGATGTCGGCGAAGACGCACGTGGCGCCACGCAGCGCCATCGAGGTGGCGGTGGAGGTGAAGGCGAAGCTGGGCACGATCACTTCGTCGTCGGGCCCCAACTCCAGCAGCAGGCCCGCCATTTCCAGCGCGGATGTGCAGGAGGTGGTGAGCAGGGCGTGTGGAGCGCCCGTGATCGCCTTCAGCTTCGCGGTGGCCGACGCGGTGAACTGTCCGTCGCCGTGGCTGTGGTCGGAGGCCAGCACGGCCTCCAGATTCGCTAATTCCCGGCGCGCCCGGTACGGACGGCTGAAGATGACGCGGTCAGTGCTCAACCCGGTCGGTCCCCCTGCTGGCGGTGGTCGCGGTCATTTCCGAAGTGTCCGCCGGACGCGGTGTCGGCGTCTCGACGGTCAGATAGAGCGGTTTGCCCACCAGGATGTGCAGCGCCACGCCCAGGTACTCGGCGATGAGTCCGAGTGAGAACAGGATGGCGCCGGAGCACAGCAGCAGCACCACGATGGTGGATGCCCAGCCTTCCGGCGCCCAGCCGTCGGTGGTCAGCGCTTCGATCACGACGACCGCGGCCATCACGCCGCCGGCCAGCGCCAGGGTGACGCCGAGCAGGCTGACCAGCCGCAACCCGCGGGTCCCGCTGCACAGCACCATCTTCCAGAACAGCGAGAACAGGCGGCGGTAGTTGTAGCCGGACTCCTCTCTGCCCTCGGCGCGCAGCACCACCGGCGCCTGCGCGACGGCGCCGACCACCCAGGTCAGCGCGACGTCCAGGTAGACGCCGTTGGACGCGACCTCGGCCAGTTGCCTGCCGATGTCCCCGCGGATCAGCCGGTAGCTCTCGAACCGGGTGGAATCCGGGAACGCGAACAGCGTCGCGAGCACCAGCTTGGCTCCGCGCGAGGTCAGATTGCGCAGGAAGCCGTGCGGCCTGGTGTTGCTCGGCTTGGAGTAGACCAGATCGGCGCGCTGCGCCAGCGCCGTGTCCAGGAACGTGCTGATGAAGCGGGGATCGTGCTGGCCGTCCTCGTCCATGGTGACGATCCAGTCACCGGCCGCGGCCGACATCCCGGCGATCGTCGCGGCGTCCTGGCCGAAGTTGCGGCTGAGCCAGACGGTGCGCACGGTCGGATAGGTCCGTTGCAGTTCTTGCAGCACCACGTCGGAGCGGTCCGGGCCGTGGTCGTGCACCAGGATGATCTCGGAGACGACGAACGGGGTGCCGCCGGGAGTCTCGGTGGTGCGCGTGAGATCGTGCAGTTCGGCGACCAGACCGGCGATCGTGTCCTCGCCCCGGTACACCGGCACGACCACCGACACCGTGTGCGGCCGGTCCACGCCGGGCCGTGCCGGGTCACCGTTCGTCGCGGGGGCGCCGGAACGGAGTGTGCGGGCGGGTGGGATCGGCATCAGCTGGATCGACTTTCGATGACGGTGCGTGCCGGTACTCGTGGCAGAACTGCGGAGCCCGAACCGGTGTGGACTCTAGCACGGTGCGCCGGGTGGCCAGCGGAGCAGCTGATCATGCCCTCATCTTGGTGGCGTCCGCGACCGATGCCAAGCCGGGAGCCGCCCTGTAGGGTTTGGAACTCGTGACGGACAGTGCAGTGCTCGACTCGCCGCCGGACGCGTATTCGCGGCGAGATGTCTACCGGTGGGGGGTCATCACCGCGCTCGGAGTGGTCGCGGGTTACCTCGCTGTCCTGCTCGCCAACGCCCGGCATTTCTTCACCGACGACACCGAGTCCCAGTACACCTCGTTGTGGGTCGGCCTCGGCCGTGCGCTGCGCGCAGGCGATTTTCCGGTCATGGTGCCCGAGCACTGGATGGCGGGCAACAACACCATGGACGACGCGGGCCTGTTCAACCCGCCGCAACTGCTGATCGATCTGATCGCGCCCTCGGTGGACAACGTCGCGCTGTACGCCACCGTCGTGAAGCTGATCTTCTCGATCATCGCCGCGCTCGGCGTGTACCGCGTCTGCCTCGTCTACGGCGGGCGGCCCGCCTGGTCGGCGGTAGCGGGTATCGCGCTGCCGCTGTCGGGCTTCTTCCTGTTCTTCGACGAAGCCAGCTGGATGACCGCGCTCACCGGCACCGCGTGGATGGTGCACGCCTGGGCGGCCTCGGTCCGCTACACGCGCGGTCGAGGCGGGCCCGTTCCGGTTTTCGTCTACCTGTACCTGACCATCTCGACGCAGTACATCTTCCCCGCGGTCGAAGCGGTGCTGATGCTGCTGGCCGTGGCCGTGGGCGAGCTCGTGTACCAGCGCAAGTGGCAGCCGGTGCTGCGGCTGACGCTGGCGGCGGGCTGCGCCGGGCTCGCGGGCCTGCTGACCTTCCTGCCGAGCATGCTGTCGGCCAAGGTGACCTGGCGCGGCACCGCGCAGATCAACAACGACCAGTTCCTGACGGTGCCGTGGTCGGAGTCGCTGAACGCCAGCCTGCCCAGTTCGATGCCCGCCTTCACGTCGTGGTGGGGTTACGTGCAGCCGCTGCCGGTCACCTACATCGCCTGGTTCCTGATCCCCGCCCTGGCGTTCGTCGACTGGAGGCGAGCCAAGGAGGCGTGGCGGGAGCTGAGCGCGATCGCGATCTTCGCGATCATGATGCTGATGTGGACCGCGGGCCCCGGTTCCGTCGGGCCGCTGCGCTGGCCCGCACGCGTGCTGCCGATGCTGGCCATCGGGCTGCTCGTCCTGGTGTGCGTGCTGCTGGGGCGTTTCGGGACGTTCCGCGATCCGAAGAACCGCGGCATCGCGGCGGGCGTGCTGATCCTGCTGCTGTGGGTGCGCTCCTTCTCCGCCGACCCGCACGACGCCATCTGGCACGTCATCGCGGCCCTGGTGCTGGCGGCGCTGGTGGCGGCGGTGGTGTGGCTCGGGCGCACCAAGGGCACCGCGGCGGCGTGCGCCCTGACCATCGTCGCGATGTTCCCGATCGCCTATTTCCAGGTCGATGCCGCGCAACCCACGCCGATGTCGTGGAATCTGCCGACGAAGCGCTCGGAGGCGATGGCCGCGTTCCCGGACTTCGCGGGCAACACCATCCAGCTGGGCGACCGCGGACTGCTGCAGCCGCAGGACAAGAGCATCGAGGCGGCCTACGGCTCGCTCGTCTTCGGTAACTACGCCCGCGGACTCGAGTTGAACTACGTCAACGGGTACACCCCCAGCGGCCATTTCTACTTCGGTGAGCTGCTGTGCATGCGCTGGGACGGCAGTGTCTGCCCGGACGCCTACCGGCGCATGTTCGCGCCGGAGCCGACCACCGGGCGGCCGTTGGTCGATCTGATGAACCTGGACCGCGTGGTGGTGCAGCGGGCGCTGTTCCCGGACGCGCCCGGCCGGCCCGCACCCGAGGGCTGGACGTGGGTCGAGTATCCCGGGCACGAGCGCTACATCGCGGTGCTGGAACGCGTCGGCGGACCGATCTCGACGACGAACGGCCGCGTGACGGCGACCCAGAAAGCGACCGCGACATCGATCTCCGAGACCGACACCACCAGCCGGGTGCGCGTGTCCTCGGCTGAAGGCGGCCGGGTCGTGTTCGCTCGGCTGGGCTGGCCGGGGTACCGAGTCACGTTGAACGGCAAGTCGCTTCCGATCACGACGGTCGCCAAGTCCTTCATCGCCGTCGATGTTCCCGCGGGCACCCAGGACGCCGAACTGGTGCTGACCTGGCGTCCGCCCGGCTGGAAGATCGGCATCGCCGCCGTGGTGGCGGGTGTGCTCGGCATCGGCGTCCTGCAGTGGCTGTTCGTCCGGTCCCGGCGCCGCGAGGAGCCGGAGGAGAGCGCCGCCGCCGAGCCCGCCGAACCGGATCGCCAGTTGGCGGACGTCGTTTCGTGACGACGAACCCGCCTCCGGTCGCCGTGGGCGCCGACGCGGTGGGCGACGGGCCCCCGGCCGGACTCCTGGTGCGGGTGGTCCGGCGGCAGGAGGTCGCCTTCGCGCTGGTCGGCGCGTGCAACACCCTGCTCGGGATCGCGCTGACCGTGGTGTGGCTGGCGGTGCTGGGTGACGCGTGGCCGCCCGCCGTGGCGGTCGTGCTGGCCTACGCCGTCGGCATCGTCGTCGCTTTCGTCCTGCACCGGACGCTCGTGTTCCGGGTGCGCGGCCGGGTGCTGCGCGACTTCGCGGGCTTCGTCGTGGTGAATTCCGGTGGGTTGCTGATGAACACGGTGCTGCTGTCGCTGGCGGTCTCGGTGCTGCACCTGCCGCGGATTCCGTCGGCCGTCGTGGTGATGGGCCTGGTCGCCGTCGTCAGTTTCTTCGGCCATCGCTACATTTCGTTCCGCCGCAAGCCGGAGGCGCGGACCGAGAACGCGACCGGATGACGCGTCACCGAATGGCATCCCGGTACTGGCTTGCCGGAGCGGCACCGCGGTGACGGTAGGGTCTGGAACTCGTGGCCGAACGTAGCACCTTTCCTTCGCGCGAAGTCTGCACATGGGGCGTCATCACGGCGCTCGGGGTCATCGCGGGATACGGTGCGGTGCTACTCGCCAACGTCCGGCATTTCTATACCGACGACACCGAATCGCAGTACGCGCCGCTGTGGGTGATGCTCGGCCGGTACCTGCGCGAGGGACGATTGCCCGGCATGATCCCCGAGCACTGGATGGCGGGCAACTACACCATCGAAGAGGCCGGGCTGCTCAATCCGCCGCAACTGCTGATCGATCTGATCGCGCCCTCGGTCGACAACCTCGCGCTGTACGCCACCGTGGTGAAACTGATCTTCGCGATCATCCTGGCGCTCGGGGTGTACCGGATCTGCCTGGCCTACGGAGCGAAGGCGCCGTGGGCGGCGGTCGCGGGGGCCGCCATTCCGTTCACCGGATGGCTGCTGTTCTTCGACGAGTCCAGCTGGATGACCGCGTTCACCGGCACCGCCTGGATGGCTCACGCCTGGGCCTCCGGCGTGCGCTACGCCCGCGGGCGCAGCGGGCCGATTCCCACCTTCGTCTTCTTGTATCTGGCCATCTCGGTGCAGTACATCTTCCCGGCGGTCGAGGCCGGTCTGATGGTGGTCGCGGTCGCGATCGGCGAACTCGTGTACCAGAAGGCGTGGCGTCCGTCGGTGCGTCTGCTCACCGTCGCCGCCGGTGCGGCGCTGGCCGGACTGGCCACCTACCTGCCGAGCATGCTGTCGGCGAAGGTGACCTGGCGCGGCACCGCGCAGATCAACAACGACCAGTTCCTGACGGTGCCGTGGTCGGAGTCGCTGAACGCCAGCTTGCCCAGCACGCTGCCCGCGTTCAGTTCCTGGTGGGGCTACGTGCAGCCGATGCCGGTGGTCTACATCGCGTGGTTCCTGATTCCCGCCCTGGCGTTCGTCGACTGGCGCAAGGCGCTCGGCGCGGCGCGTGAGCTCGTCGCGCCCGGGCTGTTCGCGGTGATGGCGCTGATGTGGACGGCCGGTCCCGGCGCGGTCGGACCGTTGCGCTGGCCCGCGCGGGTGTTGCCGATGATCGCGCTCGGCCTGCTGGTGCTGGTGTGCGTGCTGCTCGGCCGTTTCGCGACCGTGCGGGACTGGCGGCGGCGTGGCACAGCGGCCGCGGTGCTGATCGGCCTGCTGTGGGTGCGCACTTTCTCGGCCGCGCCGCACGAGGTGATCCGGCACGTCGTCGCGGCGCTCGGGGTGGCCGCGCTCGGCGCCGTCGCGGTATGGCTCGGGCGCAGCCGGGGCGTGGCCGCGGCGTGCGCGCTGATCGTCGTTTCGGTCTTCCCCATCGCGTACCTCCAGGTGCGGGACGCGCAACCGACGCCGATGGGCTGGAATCTGCCGGAGAACCGCTCGGAGATGAAAGCCGCGTTCCCCGACTTCCCCGGCACCACATTGCAACTCGGCGACCGCATGCTCATCCCGCCGCAGGAACGGAATCTGCCCGGCGCGTACGGATCGCTGGTATTCGGCAACTACGCCAAAGACCTCGAGCTGACCTACGTCAGCGGATACACCCCCAACGGGCACTACTGGTTCGGCGAGACGTTGTGCATGCGCTGGGACACCAGCGTCTGTCCCGATGCCTACCGGCGCGCGTTCGCGACCGAGCCGACCACCGGCCGGACCATCGTCGACCTGATGAAAGTCGACCGGGTGGTACTGCATCGCGCTCTGTACCCGGACGCGCGCGACCAGCCCGCGCCGCCCGGCTGGCGCTGGGTCGACTACCCCGGGCACGAGAAGTACATCTCGGTGCTGGAGCGCACCGACGGCTCGATCTCGGCGCGGGACGGCCGGATCGCCGCCACCCAGGGCGTGACTGCCACCTCGGTCGGGGAGTCGGACACGACCAGCCGGGTGCGGGTGAGTTCCACGGAGGGCGGCCGAATCGTCTTCGCGCGGCTCGGCTGGCCCGGTTACCGGGTGACGCTCGACGGTCGCGAGACACCCTCCACGCTGGTGGCGAAAACTTTTGTCGCCGTGGATCTTCCGGCTGGCAGCTCCGGTGACCTGGTGGTGTCGTGGCAGCCGCCGGGGTGGCGGATCGGCGCCGCCGCGGCACTGCTCGGCCTGCTCATCGTCGGCCTGTCGCAGTGGGCGTATCTGCGCGGCAGGCGGCGGCTCGACAAAGGTTCCGGTGACGAGCCGTCCCCGCTCGACGCTGCCGTGACGCCGGAAACCCACCTGGCCGACGCCGCCCGATGAGCGCGGATGCGGCGGACGACGTCGGCGCGCCTGCATCGGACGCGCGGCGCTTCGATGCCGCGGGTGCCACGGCCGAGACGGGTTCCGGGGCCCAGAGCGCGGACCCGGGTCCGCTGCTGCGCCTGGTGCGTCGGCAAGAGATCGCGTTCGCCATCGTCGGCATGGTGAACACGGGCCTCGGCATGGCGCTGACGGTGCTGTGGCTGGCGGTACTCGGCGATCGGGCGCCCGCCGCGCTCGCGCCCGCCCTGGCCTACTCGATCAGCGTGTTCGCGGCGTTCGTCCTGCACCGGACCCTGGTGTTCCGGGTGCGCGGGCGCACGGTGCGGGATTTCGTCGCGTTCGTCGCGGTGAACTCCGGCGGACTGGTGCTGAACATGGTGCTGCTCCAATTGGGCGTCTCGGTGCTGCACCTGCCGAGCATTCCGTCGGCGATCGCGGTGATGGCGCTGGTGGCGGGCGCCAGCTTCTTCGGTCATCGCCACATCTCGTTCCGCCGGACGCCCGCCCCCGATGCGGACGGTTCTCGTTCCGGCCCGGCCGGAAGGTAGGTTCCTGATATGCCTGAGCACACCACCCTGGACGCCACACTGCTGAGCCTGCTGGCCTGCCCGCAGGACAAGGGCCCGCTGCGGCTGGTTCGCGCCGCCGACGACAGCGCGTTGCTCTACAACCCGCGCCTGCGGCGGGCATACCCGATCGAGAACGGCATCCCGGTGCTGCTCGTCGACGAAGCCAGGGACGTCACCGACGCCGAGCACGAAGCGTTCACCGCTCAGGGCGACGCCTGACCCTCCGCGCGGCCGTCCCCTTTCTCTCACGACTCGCCCACTGCGCGGCAACGGATGCGTCACGGTCGTTTTGCGTCCATTGACCGTTCGAAGCCGGCTCCGCCATGATCATTTGCACTTCGAGACGGTCATCTCGCTCCAGCACAGGGGCGTTGCGACCGACCTGATCAGCGCACAGGTGGCGTATGAGAGAGAGGTCGGGAACGTCATGAGCGATTCGCGTTTACGTAATTGGACGGCTCGATGCGCGATGGCCTGCGCAGTCGCGGCGGCGGGATTCGCCATGGCGACGCCCGCGCAGGCCGAGCCACTGTGGCCGGGTGGCCCGGACATCCCCGGTTTGCCCGCGCTCATCCCACCTCCGCCGCCCCCGCCGGCCGTGGCGCCGTGTTCCACCGCGGCCCGTGCGTGCATGCGGCTGTCCACCAATGAGGCGTGGCTGATGGACGACGGCAAGGTGGTCTACGGCCCGACGCCGATTTCGCACGGCATGCCGGGATACGAGACACCGCCCGGCGTCTTCCACGTCTCGTTCAAGAAGGAGTTCCACTGGAGCACCATGCACAACGCTCCGATGGAGTACGCGACCTTCTTCAACGGCGACATCGCCTTCCATGTCGGTCCGATCGAGAAGAAGTCGCACGGCTGCGTCCGGATGACCTACGAGGGTGCCAAGGCGTTCTACGAGTACCTGTGGCCCGGTGACGTCGTCGAAGTCGTGGAGTGACGGCCCCGGCGTCCCCTCGTCGCGGTCACCGGGACACCGGTTCCTGGCCGATGTCACCGGTCAGATAGCGCTGCAGCGTCGGGCCCACGGCGGCGACCAGGTCGGCGGCGGACATCGAGGCCAGCGGTTCCACTCCGATGACCTTGCGGCCGACCAGCACGCCGATCATCTGCGAGGCGACCAGGCTGATCCGGGCGCGGCCGTCGTCCTGCGGGGTGGCGATCCGCCTGCGGACGCGTTCCAGCACGACCTCCAAGAGGAACGCCCTGGCCAGGGACGGATCGTGACTGCCGGCCAGGACACTGCGCACCATCGCGACCACGCCGGGACCCGCGGGCGAATCCCACACGGCGACCACCGTGCGAAGAATGGTCTCGCCCAATCGGTCCAGCGGTGCGGCCTCGATGACGCGCAAGGTCGCCTCGGGATCCACCGGCAACTCCACCACCGCGGCGAAGAGCTGTTGCTTGGTGCCGAAGTAGTGATGCACCAGAGCGGGATCGACCCCGGCGTCGGTGGCGACCGCGCGCACGGAGGTCTTGTCGAAGCCGATATCCGCGAACCGGGCGCGGGCGGCCGCGAGGATGGCCTCGCGGGCGCCCGATTGCCCGGGTCGGCGGCCGGTGCGAGCGGGACGCTCGGTGCCGTTGCCTGCCGTCACGCGGTCCGCCGTCGTAGCGTGGCCGCGCCGAGGCACAGGGCGACGATCGCGAACCCGGCGACGATGGCCAGATCGCGCCACATCTGGCCGGTGACCTCCGGATGCGTCGACACCTGTTGCAGCGCGTCGACCGCGTAGCTCAACGGCATCACGTTGCTGATCACCTCCAGCCAATCGGGCAGCTGGCCGCGGGGAACGAGCAAGCCGCACAAGAAGATCTGCGGGGCGACCACGACCGGCATGAACTGTACGGCCTGGAATTCGGTGCGGGCGAACGCGCTCGCCAGCAGACCCAGCGCCACCCCGCACACCGCGTCGACGACGGCGATCAGCACCACCCACGCGGGGCTGCCCGCCGAGCCCAGTCCGAGCAAACCGAACGAGACCAAGCAGGCGACGATCGCCTGCGCGGCGGCGGCCAGCGAGAACGCGGTGCCGTATCCGGCGAGCAGGTCGAGTTTCGTCAGCGGCGTCGACAGCAGTCGCTCCAACGTGCCCGAGGTGCGTTCCCGCTGCATGGCGATCGCGGTGATCAGGAACATCACGATGAACGGCAGGATGCCGAGCATGCTGATGCCGACCCGGTCGAACAGCGGCACCGGATTCAGCGGGTTGGTCGGAGTGTCCTTGTAGATGAAATACAGCAGCGCCATCAGCAGGGCGGGGACCACCAGGATCATGGCGACGGTGCGGTGGTCGTTGCGCAGTTGCCGCAGGATGCGGCCGGTGGTCGCGGCGTAGGGGCGCAGCGTCGGCGTCCGCTTCGGCGCGGCTTCCGAGATGGCGGTCATGCGTTCTGTCCCATCGTGATAAGGGTGAGGAAGGCGGTTTCCAAGTTCTGCTCGCCGGTCTGCGCGCGCAGTTCGTCGGGGCTGAGCTGGGCCAGCAACTGACCGTCGCGCATCAGCAGCAGCCGGTCGCAGTGCTCGGCCTCGTCCATGACATGGCTGGAGACCAGCAATGTCGTCCCGTTCGCGGCCAGTTCGTGGAACTGCTTCCACAACTCGACGCGCAGCACGGGATCCAGGCCGACGGTCGGTTCGTCCAACACCAGCAGTTCGGGCTGGGCGACCAGCGCGCACGCGAGCGACGCCCGCGTCAGCTGGCCGCCCGAGAGTTCGTCGCCGCGTTGCTGGGCGTGATCGGCCAGGCCCACCGCCGTGATCGCGTCGTCCACGTCGGCGCGATCGCGGCCGTAGAGCGCGGCGAAGTACGCGACGTTCTCCCGGACGCTGATGTCGTTGTAGATGCTGGGCGCCTGCGTGACATACCCGATCAGATGGCGAAGCGTCGGGGAGCCCGCCGGGTGGCCGAGCGCGGTGACCTCACCCGATTCGATGACCTGGGTGCCGACGATGCTGCGCATCAGCGTCGTCTTGCCGCATCCGGACGGACCGAGCAGCCCGGTGATCGAGCCGCGCGGGATGACCAGCGAGACGTCGTGCAGGACTTCACGGCCGCCGCGGTGGACCCGCAGATCTCGTACCTCGACGGCGGGGGAGGGGCTGGCTTGCGACACGGTCGCCTCAATTCATCGAGTGTTGAATTCACTGTACGATGAATTTAGCGCGCTCGCGCTCGACCGGCAAGAGTGCTTTTCCCCGGAATCAGTGGCCGTGCCGCACCGGCGGTGTTCCCGCCGCCTGGCCCGGGTTCACGACCACGAACTGGCCCATCATTCCGAGGTCCTCGTGCCAGAGCAGATGGCAGTGATACATGTACGGCGCGTCCGGATCGGCCGGGCCGTCGAAGCGCATCGCCAGCCGGACCGTGCTGTTCGGCGGCAGGAAGACGGTGTCCTTCGGGCCGGTCAGTGCCGGGGGCGGCGGCTCGTCGTCCACCGCGAGCACGCGGAATCGCACGTCGTGGATGTGGAAGTTGTGCGGCATGCCGTCGTTGTTGCGCACCACCCAGGTCTCCGCCGTGCCGCGCGTGACCGCGAAATCGATGCGGTCCATGGCCATCGGCCTGCCGTTGATCCCAGCCAGGTTCAGGTCGAAATGCCGTTCTAGCACCGAATCACCGCCGTCCGGGGTGGTCGGAGACGCCAGGATCGCGGGGAGTTCCGGCGCGGGCCGCAACGTACTTGCCGCGCGTAGTTCGAGGATGTCGAAAGTGTCGTCGCCGCCGGAGAACCGCTGAGTCCAGAAATCCAGCCCGGCGTCGAGTTCGCCGCCGCGCAGCACGGTGCGCTCGCCCGGCCGCATCCGGACCACGATCTCCGCCCGCTCGCCCGGTGACAGCCGAAGCCGGTCCACGGTGCTCGGTCTTTCGATCAGCCCGCTGTCGGTCGCGACGAGCGAGAACGGCCGCCCGTCGGCGAAGACGAAGGTATAGATCCGCGCGGTCGAGGCGTTGAGCAGACGCAACCGGACGAGTTCGTCGCCGACGTCGCGGTACGGCGCGAGCGTTCCGTTGACCATCGTCCGATCGCCGAGAAACCCGACGTCGCGGAACATCGCATGCGCGGAGTCGAACGCAGCGCCGTCGAACCGCACGTCCTGGACGATCAACGGCAGATCGTTCACCCCGTAGTCGGAGGGGAGGGGCAAGGCGGTGGACACCTCGTCGTCGAGCAGGAACATACCCGCCAGTCCGCGGCGCACGTGCGTTTCGGTCGCACCGTGCGGATGGGGGTGATACCAGAGCGTCGCGGCCGGTTGATCGATGGTCCACTGCGGCGTCCACGCCGCGCCGGGAGCCACCATCTGGTGCGGCCCGCCATCCATTGCCGCGGGCAGGTGCATGCCGTGCCAGTGCACGGTGGAGGCCTCCGGCAACGTGTTGCGCACGGTGACGGCCACGTTCTCCCCGCGCCGCGCCCGCAGCGTCGGCCCGAGGTAGTCGCCGTTGAATCCCCACGTCTCCGTAGTCCGGCCGGGCTGGAATTCCCTTCGCCCGGCGCGCATGTCGAGTTCGAACGTGCGCGTCCCGTCGGCGCCCACCCGCGACGGCGCCAGCGGAGGAATGGCGAGTTCGTTCCGGAATTCCGTCTTCCCGACCGTGGACACGTCCGCTCGGGCGTAGACCCAGGCGACGCCACCGACCACGAGGACCGGCAACGCCGCGACGCAGACGACAACGATGAGCAACCACCGCCGCTTGCGCGGCCGGAAATCCGAAAGCATGGACCGACGGTAGAAATGGCAAGTGCCCCAACGCATCCGGGAGCATCCCTATTTCCACCCCGGTCCACCCCTGATGCCCGCGTCCGGACTTTCCGGGTGCGGGATCACGCACCGATCGGAAGCGGCCGGTGTACTGTGACCCAGAACACAGCCCGGGGTGTCACGTCCGGGTCCGGTCATTTGTCCCATGGTCGTCACCATCCGCCATTCCTGCCCCGGTGACCCGACCATTGGAGCACTGCCATGAACACCGAACATCGCATCGTCGTCCTCGGCGGCGGCTACACCGGCATGCTCGCCGCCGTGCGGCTGGCCCGGCGCACCCGAGCGCTCGACGTCCGGATCACGCTGGTCAACCCCTCGGCCCGATTCACCGAGCGTCTGCGCATGCATCAGGTGGCCGCCGGTCAGCAACTCGCGGACCACCGGATTCCCGCGCTGCTGGAAGGCACCGGGGTCGCCTTCGTCCAGGGCTGGGCCACGGCCATCGATCCGGTGAACCAAGAGGTGACCGTCGACGAGACGACTCGTCTTCCCTACGACGAATTGATCTACGCCCTGGGCAGCACCGCGGACACGACCATCGTGCCCGGCGCCGCAGACCACGCGTGGACCCTCGACAACCCCGCCACCGCACACCGGTTCGC
Organism: Nocardia sp. NPDC047038; assembly: GCF_040644075.1. NCBI lineage: Bacteria > Bacillati > Actinomycetota > Actinomycetes > Mycobacteriales > Nocardiaceae > Nocardia > Nocardia sp. NPDC047038. The sequence continues at coordinate 84,549 of NZ_JBEYVQ010000023.1, forward strand.
CGAGCGCCTCACCGAGGTCGCGGCGCGCGGCGGCGCCGTCGCGGTCTGCGGCGGCGGCCTCACCGGCATCGAGGCGGCGGCCGAGATCGCCGAGAGTCATCCCGGCGCGCGCGTCACCCTGATCAGCACCGGCGAGCTCGGGGCCATGATGGGGACGAACGCCCGCGCGTACCTGCATCGTGCGCTCGATCGCCTCGGCGTCACCCGCGAGACCGGCCGGGCCGTGGTGAAGGTGCTGCCCGACGCCGTCGAACTGGCCGGTGGCGAGTTGGTGCCCACCGACCTGACGCTGTGGACGGCGGGTGTTCGCGTGTCACCGCTGGCCGCGCGGGCGGGCATCGAGACCGACGCGCACGGGCTGATCGTGGTCGACCCGACCCTGAGGTCGGTGTCGCATCCGGCCGTCCACGCCATCGGCGACGCCGCCGCGGTCCGTCAAGCGTGGGGGCAGATCCACGGCACCTGCCAGAGTGGGATGCCTACCGCCGCCTACACCGCCGACGTCATCGCGCGGCAACTGCGCGGCAAGCGCGTGCGGCCGTTCCGCTTCGGGTATTTCCACCAGCCGGTCAGCCTCGGCCGCAAGGACGCGGTCATCCAGTTCACCAAAGCCGACGACCGCCCGCGCCGCGGCTACCTGGCCGGACGCGCCGCCGTCATCTACAAGGAGACCGTCAGCAGCAGCCCGATACCGACCTTCGCGCTGAGCAAGCGGATGACGGTGTCGGTCGCGCTGTCGAAAGGTGGCCGCGCCACCAGGAGAATTCAGCCATGACGGACCGGACAACCGAGCAGGACCCGTTTCTCGAACACCGACGTCTGCTGTTCGCCACCGCGTACCGGATGCTGGGGACCGTCACCGATACGGAGGACGTCCTCCAAGACGCCTGGCTGAAGTGGAACGACACCGATCGGTCGACGGTGCGGCAACCCAAGTCCTACCTCGTGCGCACGGTCACCAACCTGTCGCTCAACCGGCTCACCTCGGCCAAGGCCACCCGCGAGAACTACGTGGGCCCCTGGCTGCCCGAGCCGTTGCTCACCGCACCGAACATCGCCGAGGAGACCGACTTGGCCGACACCGTGTCCACGGCGATGCTGGTGGTTCTCGAAACGCTCAGTCCCGTCGAACGCGCGGTCTTCCTGCTGCGCGAGGTCTTCGGCTACACGCACGCCGAGATCGCCGAGACCCTGGACCGGCCGGAACCCGCGATCCGGCAGATCGCGCACCGCGCCAAGCAGCACGTGCAATCCCGCAGGCCGCGGTTCGACACCGACAAGGCGCAGCGCGACCATGTCACCGCCCGATTCATGGCCGCCTGTTCCGGCGGCGATCTCAACGCGCTGATGGATCTGCTCGCCCCGGACGTCACGTCGTGGTCGGACGGCGGCGGCGTGGTCACCGCGGCGCGCCGACCGTTGTACGGACCCGATCACGTGGCCCGCTGGATCCTCGGCGTGCTGGCCAAGCCGGTCGTCGCGGGCTTCGTGTTCGAATCCGCCTGCATCAACGGTGAACTCGGCGCGCTCGTATTCATCGGCGGCTCCCCGGTGGCCGCGTTCACCTACGACATCGTCGACGGACGAATCCAGAACCTCCGGTTCCAGGTCAACCCGTACAAGCTGAAGGGCCTTTCCATGGGCACCGACGCGCTCGGGTGATCTTCCGCCGTTCTAGGCTCCAGCCGTGACCAACCAGAGTGCCCTGTCCGCTGACGGCGGACAGGTACGGGCCTCGACGCTCGAGCTGTTCTTCGATCTCGTCTTCGTTCTCACCATCACCCAGCTGTCGCACGTCTACACACACCATCCAGGCTGGCAGGCACTCGCGCAGGTGGCGCTGCTGTTCGGGGTGATCTGGTGGATGTATTCCGGTTACGTGTGGCTCACCAACGAGGTCGCGCCGAACAGTTCCGCCCGGCGGACCTGGCTGCTGGTCGGCATGTTCGCCTTCTTCGTCCTCGCTCTGGCCATCCCGGACGCGTTCCACGGCACCGGCATCGCCTTCGGGTTCGGATACGTCCTGGTCACCGCCGTGCATACCGCGCTGTTCGCCTCGGCGGGCGGCACGTCGGCGACCACCGCGATCCGCCGGATCGCCCCGCTCAACGCCCTGGCCGCCGCCCTCGTGCTGGCGGGTGGGTTCGTGCACGACTGGGTGCAGTACGCCTGCTGGATATCGGCGTTCGCGGTGCAGGTGATCAGCCCCTATCTGGTCGACACGGGCGACTTCGTGGTCCGAGCCAGTCATTTCTGCGAGCGGCACGGGCTGGTCGTGATCGTCGCGATCGGCGAATCCCTCGTCGCCATCGGCGCCGGGCTGGCCGGAGAGCGGATCACGCCGGAGTTGATCGCCACCGTCGGCCTCGGTCTCTGCCTGGCCTACGTCCTGTGGTGGGCGTACTTCGGCGTCGACGACGAGCGCGGCGAGCACGCGCTGGCCGCGGTGCCGGACCGGGAACGGTCCCGGCCGGCCGTACTGGCCTACGGCTACGCCCTGTACCCACTGCTGATCGGCGTCATCGTGGCCGCGGCGGGCATCCAGATGAGCATCGCCCGCGGCGGCGTGGCGAGCCCGGTCGCCGTGGCCGCCGCGCTCTCCGGCGGCGTCGCGCTGTACTTCCTCGGTCAGTTCTTCTTCCGCCTGGCACTGCGGTTGCCGCGTCCCTGGGCGCGCCTGCTCGCGGCGCTCGCGGTGGCGGCCACCACCCCGATCGGCGTCTACTGGGTCTCCTGGGCGCAACTGGCCGCGATCGTGATCGTGGCGTACGCCGCCGTGATCGCCGACGACTTGCTCACATTGCGGTCGGGCGAGCACAGCGCGTACTTCTGAATGCGCCCATTGCCTGCTCCGGTCGGCCGGGTCAACGATTTCCGCTGGTCCTCGCGGGTCGGGTCGGTCTGTGCGCATCGGCGCTCACGCCACATGGCACGCCGTCATGTCCTCGTCGCGATCGTTCGTGCCGAGGCGTTACGCGTGCCGAGCGGCTGCGCTGCCCCGCCTCCGTTGTCGCCGTCGAGGACAATGGCGGCTGTGTGTGCCCAATCTGTCGAGGAACTTGCCGTCGAACCTCCCGCCGCCGCCCGCCGTCTGCTCGGGGCTACCTTGTGGTCAGGCCCGGTCGGTGTCCGGATCGTCGAAGTCGAGGCCTACGGGGGAGACCCGGCCGGGCCGTGGCCGGATCCGGCATCGCATTCCGGTCGCGGCCGGACCAAGCGCAACGGCGTCATGTTCGGCCCCGCCGGTGTGCTGTACGTGTACCTCAGCTACGGCATGCACACCTGCATCAACGTGACGAGCGGACCGGACGGCATCGCCAGCGCCGCGCTCATCCGCTCCGGCGAGGTCGTCGCGGGACTGGAGACGGCGCGCGCGCGACGTCCCGGCGCCCGATCCGATCTCGACTTGGCCCGTGGCCCGGGCAATCTCGGCGGTGCGCTGGGAATCACTCTGAGCGACTACGGAACTCCGCTGCTCGATCCGTCGTCGCCGATCCGGCTGGAACTGGACAGCCCCGTCGACGCCGCCGAGATCGCGAGTGGCCCACGGGTCGGCGTCAGCAGCGCGGCGGATGTGCCGTGGCGTTTCTGGCTTCCGGGTTCGCGGGCGGTGTCGGTGTACCGGCGCAGTCCGCGCGCTCCGTTGTCCGCCGCGCAGTCGGTCTGACGGCTCGTCGAGACTTTCGCCGCGGCGCGATGAGTTTTCGCGAAGGTTCCCGTCCTATCAGGTGAACGCGCCACCAACCCGGCGCCACCGACCCGAAGGACAGAACCATGACCGCCATCGCCACCACCACCACCGGTACCGTCGCCGTAGCCCGCCCCGGCAAGGTGCTCAACCGCACCCTGTGGACCCTGCAGATCCTGCTCGGCCTGTTCCTGATCATCGCCTCGGGCCTGCCGAAACTGGTGGGTCAGTCCGACGCGGTGCGGATCTTCCACGAGATCGGGTTCGGCGACTGGTTCCGGTACCTCACCGGCCTGGTCGAGGTCGCGGGCGGCGCAGGTCTGCTCGTGCCGCGGCTGAGTGGCCTCGCCGCTTCCGGCCTTTCGGTCACCATGGTGCTGGCGGCCGCCACCCAGGCATTCCTCTTGGGCGCTCCCGCGCTGGCTCCGTTCCCGCTGGTGCTGGCCGTCGTGTTCGCCTTGATCGCCTACCAGCGTCGGGACAGCATCGCCGCGGTCCGGGAAATGCTGCCGCGCTGAGTGCACGCGTAGTGGACGGTCGGTGGACTCCGGTCCACCGACCGTCGATGCGCATTACGGGGTAATACGTCGCGGTGGACGCCTGGGGCGCTCTGGGTCGGTGCGCTCACCAGGTGCTCGCTACCGTCGATCACTCTGCCGGGCTCGTCGTCGAACGACCGTCTCGACCGCGAGCCTCGGCCATCCACCACGACTCTCGCGCGAGTGCGGCGAGCGCCGCGTAGCGGTCCGATGCGGCACGGAACCTCGCACCTGTGCTCGTTCACCGAACGCGGCGAGACCGGACGGCGATCCGTCTCCGCGAACGGGTCGGGCGGACACCTCGACCGCTCGCAGGTAAATCATTCGACCGACACCGCCGCGCGCCCGAGACCGAGGTGCACACGTGGCCCCGAACCTCGTGCGGAAAGATAGGACATCGTGAGCGGCGACATCATCGACGAACTGACCTGGCGCGGTCTGATCGCGCAGTCCACCGACCTGGATGCCTTGCGTGCGGCGGCGGCCGCCGGGCCGCTGACTCTCTACGCCGGCTTCGATCCCACCGCGGCCAGCCTGCACGCGGGCCATCTGGTGCCGTTGCTCGCGCTGAAGCGTTTCCAGCGCGCCGGACATCGACCCATCGTGCTGGCCGGTGGCGCCACCGGGTTGATCGGTGACCCGCGCGACGTCGGCGAGCGGACCATGAACTCCACCGACACCGTCGCGAGCTGGGCCGAGCGGATCCGCTCCCAGCTCGAGCGTTTCGTCGACCTGGACGACTCCCCGACCGGAGCGGTCATCGCCGACAACATGGACTGGACCGGGCCGCTGTCCGCCGTCGACTTCCTGCGCGATATCGGCAAGCACTTCTCGGTGAACGTCATGCTGGCGCGCGACACCATCAAGCGACGACTGGACGGCGAGGGCATCTCCTACACCGAGTTCAGCTACATGCTCCTGCAGGCCAACGACTACCTGCAGCTGCGCCGCAACTACGGCTGCACGCTGCAGGTCGGCGGCTCCGACCAGTGGGGCAACATCATCGCGGGCGTCGAACTCAACCGCCGGGTCGACGGCGCGGCCGTGCACGCTTTGACCGTTCCGCTGGTGACCTCGGCGGACGGCAAGAAGTTCGGCAAGTCCACCGGCGGCGGCAGCCTGTGGCTCGATCCCGAGATGACCAGCCCGTACGCCTGGTACCAGTACTTCGTGAACACGGCGGACGCCGACGTGGTGCGCTACCTGCGTTGGTTCACCTTCTTGTCCCGCGAGGAACTCGACGAACTCGAGCGGGCGACCGCCGAGCGCCCGCACGCCAGGGAGGCGCAGCGCAGGCTGGCCGCCGAGATGACCACCCTGGTCCATGGCGAGGCCCACACCCATGCGGTGCAACTGGCCAGCCAGGCGCTGTTCGGCCGAGGTGAACTGCGTGAGCTCGACGAGGCGACGCTCGGCGCGGCCCTGCGCGAAGCCGCCGTCGACGGTGAGGTCGCGCAGATCAAGGCGGGTGAATCGAACACCATTGTGGATCTGCTCGTCGCGACCGGCCTGTGCGAGAGCCGCGGCGCCGCCAGGCGTGCGGTGAACGAGGGTGGCGCCGCCGTGAACAACGCGAAGATCTCCGACATCGAATGGACGCCTGCCGAGGCCGACTACCTGCACGGACGCTGGCTCGTGCTGCGGCGCGGCAAGAAGAACCTGGCGGGGGTTCTTCGGGCAGGCGCATGACGGTCGCGGTGGCTTGAATCACATCCGTGTGATTCAAGCCGCCGATCACTCCGATCGCGCACCGTTGACCTGCGGAAACGCCAAGTTGTTCAGGCGATTTGACGTAGCGTTATCCGCCGCGTAACTTAGTCCAAGTCAGAGCGACACGGACTCCGACCCGGAGCCGAGCGAAGCGGAAACGCCGAGCAGGACTGGGAAACGAGGTAGTACGAGGAGCGCCTGTCAGCCCAGTATGACGCAGATCGGCCGATGGTCTTGACTTCGGTTGGTTGCTTGGTTAGGCTGGGAAAGTTGCCTCACAGAAGGTCTGGTCGAGACTGGCCCGGATGTGTGTGCGTGTGTTCTTTGAGAACTCAATAGTGTGTCGATGAATGTCAGTGCCAAATATTTTTTGGTTCCGGCCTTTTCACCCCCCGTGTGGAG
>NZ_JBEYVQ010000024.1:0-86663 GCF_040644075.1 Nocardia sp. NPDC047038
GAGCGACCGACCCAGGCCGTCACCCCGGCTCCCGCCGAGTCCCTTCCACGAACCCCGTAACAAGATCCGCGCAAAGGATGGTGCCCTAGTGACCGGCCACAAACGCTGGGGCATCTGCACCTGCTTGCGGGGAGGCCACCCCGTCGGCCACGGACCGCTCGTGCCGCATGGCGCGCGGTTCGAAACGGGCACAGTCTCTTCGAGGCCGGGCGAGGTGTGCGGAACCAGGCCGAGGAGGTTCCACTTGGCGATGGTCGGGATCTCACGGGGCAGACGCTCGTCCGGAGATAGACCCGAATGCAGGGATGCCGAGTTCGGTTCCTGTAGCCGTGCGCCTGCGCGTGGCGTCTATCTGGGCGAGCTTGTCCCTGACGCCGGCGTAGCTGACCTGGAGACCCTCAACTTCGCCAAGCCAACCTTCGCGTTTGGCTTCGATGATGCGGGCTTCGAGGTTGTCATGGATCTCTTCGAGCCGGGCTCGCTGGGCGGGGTCCGGCCTGAGGAGCGAGCATCTGACACAGGCATGTTCATGAACACAGGGCGAGCCGAATGCTCGGGCACAGGTTCCGACCGACACCTTCCTCTTCTCGAAGTGCGCGAGGAACGAGTCCCATTCCGCGTCGGTCGGCGTCCGGTATTCCTCGCTTGGCCGCGTGGCACGGCGGCGAGCCATGAACGCTCGATGAGCCTCGATCGTCTCGGCAGGGTATACGGCCTTGTAGCCCATCGTGGTGTCGATGGACTTGTGACCGCAGATGACCTGCGCGATGTGCGGCGGCAGGCCGTTCATGATGGCGTCGGTGACGAATATCCGCCGGAAATCGTGGGCCTGGAACATCGGCGGATCGCCGTTGGCATCGGTGAGCGCGGACGCAGCAAGCGCGTTGATCAGCAGCCTGCGGATCGCGCAATGTGTGAACGCACGCCGCTCGTTGTCGATGCCGCGCTGGAACAACACCGGCATCGGCGGGTTCCAGATCTTTTCCCTGATGTCATAGGACACGACCAGCGGGATAGATCCGTCCGGACCGCGCAGTCTCTGGACGATGGCGCTGAGAACGTCGGCCAGCTCGGGGCTGACCAGCAACATCCGCTCGGTGTCGGTCTTGGAAGGAGCGATCTGAAGCAGTGGCACCAGTTCGCCGGTGCCGGGCAGCCGGTATTCGGTGATGCTGTGGTGGGACAGCTCGAGCAGTTCTTCGCAGCGGATGCCGGTCAGACGCAGCACCTCGATGGTGGCGAACGCCCAGAAGGCTTCTTCTTCCTCATACGAAAGGTTGCGACGTTTGTCGGTCGCGACGTCCTCTGCCCATGCGAGTCGGCCGATTGCTTTGGGGACAACGGCTTTGCGCAGGGCGCCGTCGGTGCCGTCGATGACGGCGCCTGGCTCGGTGAGTTCCGCCGCGGCCAACAGGCGGGCGGCGGCCTGGCGGCGATCACAGGCGGTTCGCACGAGCGCCGGCAGTACGAGCAGCCGTTCGCGGGTGCGTTGGTCCATGCGGGCTCTGCGGCGCTTGAGGTCTTCGGCCTTCTGCACTTCGGCGTCGGTGATCGGGCAGGGCGCGACCCACGGCCCCAACGGCAGGGTCCTCGACGGCCCAGTGAGCGATGTCGAGGTAGAACGCACGGATTCGGAGCAGCTCGTCCTTGAGACTCAGGCGCGGCGCCGCTACCTTTGCCCGCTCACCAGTCGCGCTGATCCGGGTTCGTTCGACAGTGGCAATCTCTTCCTTCCAAGCACGTACCACTTCCTGAGAGGGCATCTGAGAACTCGGGTGCCCCTCGATCTGGGCGGAACCCGTCGCCTGCTGCGCAGCCCCGACGCTTGTGACGAGTCGTTTCGACGCGGGTTCCCACGTATGGCGGCTGAACTTCGTGGTACGCCCTCGGATCACCTACCGTTGTATGGGCTAGGAGGCTCGAGGTGGGTGGTGATAGTCACGGGGGGTCGAGGCGTTTTCGTGATCGCAAGGTCACGAGTTGGTCGTTTGTGCTGGATACCGACGACGTTCTCGTCCGGTGCCCACGCTGCGACGGCTGCGCGAAGGTGATCACCAAGCCAGGACAGGAACCCATCGACGATCCCTTGTGGGCTACTCGGCGAATGGTTTGCAACGGATGCGGCTTTGTCTGCGACGAGCCCGAGATCGCCGAAGCGGGCCGGTGCATCGGCCGTCAGAAGCAAGCCCTCGTACCGAACTCCGGGCACACCTTCGGTCGGCGGTTCCGTTCCGGACCCGGACATCTTGGAACGGTTCGAGACCCATTCTTCCAACGTCCGCTGTGGTTCCAAGCCGACTGCCGAGGCCATCAGCTGTGGGCCTACAACCGCCGCCACCTCGAGTACTTGAGAGCCTATGTTGCAGCGGATCTAGCGAGCGAGCGTTGCCGAACGACGGATTGTGTCGGATGACCATGACGGCCAAGCTCCCCGCCTGGCTCAAGTCGGCCAAGAACCGGGCCGAAGTGCTGCGCGTTATCGACAAACTGCGTAGCAGCTGACCCGCTCGCCGGGCCCGCGTCCTCGGCCGGCCGAGGACAACAGTGACGGTCATCGACCCGTCGTCCACAGGCGTCAGCGGCGACCCTTGGGAGGCAGGATCGTCTCGGCCTGTCAACGACCAGCATGCCTGAGAACTCGACGACCGGTCGGCGTGTGACACCGGAACGTAGAGGAACTCCCGGTACGACTGAGGTTTCCACACCAACGTTCATGCCCGAGAGTCCCTGTGCCAGTGTCGCTTACTTGCTCGTGTTCGTCGTGCCCGGCCCACGGCGAGTCGCCGAAGTGCCCGTTCTACCCGTCCTCGTCGCTGACCGACCCCGAATGGACGCTGCTCGAGCCGCTGCTACCGCCGCCGGGCAACACCACCGGCAAGGGCGGCCGCCCGGAGAAATGGTCCCGCCGACTGGTAATGGACGCGATTTTCTACCTGGTGCGCGGCGGGATCGCCTGGGCACAGCTGCCGCACGACTTCCCGCCCGCGAAAACCGTCTACGACATCTACCAGCGGTGGACCAAAGCCGGTGCATGGCAACGTATTCACGACTGTCTGCGCGACCGTGCCCGGGTGCGGGCGGGACGCAAGTCTCAGCCGACCGCGGCGGTCATCGACTCGCAGACCGTGCGCGGCGCCGACACCGTCGCCGCGGCTACGGCCGGTTACGACGCGGCAAGAAGATCAAGGGTCGCAAACGTCACATTGCCACCGACACCCTCGGGCTACTGCTAGCGGTCGTGGTGACCCCAGCCTCAATCCAGGACCGCGACGCCGCGCACCGGCTGCTGGCCGCCGTGCGTACCCGCTTCGCCACAGTCTCGCTGGTATTCGCCGACGGCGGCTACACCGGGCGACTGGTCGTTTGGGCGAAAACCGTTCTGGTCCTGACGATTCAGATTGTCAAACGCAGCGATGCCGCCACCGGATTCGAGGTCTTGCCCCGCCGATGGGTGATAGAGCGGTCCTTCGGCTGGCTGGTCAAACACCGTCGTTGTGTCCGCGACTACGAGACACGCCCCGATCATCACGAAGCAGTCGTCTACATCGCCGCCATCCACCACACACTCACCCGCCGGTTGGCCCGCGACAGCGGGCCAACCACCTGAGTTCTCAGACGCCCTCTGAGGGAGCCGCAAAGTGTCGATCCCTGGGGCGAGGAACTCGACGCGGCCCCAGAACAGCCCGGCCAGGGTCCGCGAGGCCGAGTTGAGACTGGTGAAGTCCAACGACGGCTGCCGCTCGCGAAGGTAGTCGACGAGCATATCCCGGATGGGTCGACATTCGATGCGATAACGGTCCACGAGCTGCTCAATCGTCAGCAAGTCCGAACGCGCGGATGCTGTGCGGCGCGGCCTCAGGGAATACGCCCAGGGCACGGAGCCGGAGATGGAAGTCGACCTTCTTCTGGCCCCCGCGGGTCTGGATCTGGCGCATCGTCTCCACAAGCTCCACACAGTCCCCGACCACGACGTCGGCGACTGTGCCGCCCTTGCAGGCCAAGATCGTCGCGATGCGGGTCGCCGAGATCTTCGCGTCCGCCGCCGAACTGGCCGGTTCGGCGGCCGCCAACGCTGCGAGTCGCGCGAACCCGCGTTGATCTCTGACCTCTGCCATCACAGTCGCCAGATATCGGTGTGTGCGGGTGAGCATCCAAGGCAGGCCGGGACGCAACACGTCGCCGCAGATCAACATCAGTAGGCCGGATTGCAGGTCAACCGTGTCGCCAGGCCGAGCGCTTCCGTAGGTCTCCGCCATCCATGCCGTCGGAAGCTTCACCCACTCCGCTCCTGGACATCCCTCGGCCCGCTGGCCAGCCAGCGGTCCTGCCAGGTCTCACCAGGAAACGAGGACAGCCAGCGCAGCAGCTTGGTCACCCCGCGACGACGCCCGGCCCGAGTTCCTTTGTGCTGGGCCTAGAATGGAGGGGATTCCAACCGCTGTTGCACCTGCTCGGCCGTTGCCGCGGTGTGCGGCCACCAGTCGCCGACGGAACGCGGCGGGAAGGCGTTGCGCAGCTGACCATTTCGCAGTCGCTGCTCAGCAGCGACTGCGGTGACGGCGGGCAGGCGCCTGCGGGTGGTGTGCCTGACCAGGGACGTCACAACGTCCTCCCGAACAGCACGCTCAGAACCTGTGAGTCGTAGCCCGGGGCCGGCGGTGGAGGCACCGGGTTCTCGCCCTGTTCGGCGGTCCGCTTGTGATGGGCCAGGACTCCAGCGATCACCTCGTCTTTGTCAGGGACCAGGTAGATCTCGGTGGTGGACAAGTGTGCATGCCCCAAGATCAGCTGCACGTCGCACAGCGTCAGGTGAGGATCGCGGGCCATCCTCGAGGCCGCACTGTGCCGAAGGTCGTGCAAACTCCAGTCCGATCCGAGGGTGGCGTTGGCGCGCTCGAACATACGGTGCGCCGCATGGTAATTCAGCGGTCGCCGTGGTCGCCGAAGCGTCCACCACACCGGTTGGACACGGCCCGCCGGGATTTGGCCGTGCAGTTCCTCCTGATACAGCCGCAGCCAGACGAACGCATCCGCCGACGCGGGAACATGCTGGATAGCGCGAGTGCCTCTGCGCACCTACGTGATCAATTGCTGACCCGGATCGACATCGCACTGCCGCATGCCCAGCAACTCCGAGGCCCGCACACCCCCGTTGAGATCCAGAACGCCACCAGGGCCCGGTCGCGATTCGACCTGAGCGCCGCGAACAACTCGTTGAACCGCCGATCGGGAATCGCGCGGGGCACGCGATGGGGCACCTTCGGCCGGTAGCGGCCCACACGCTCGTGAGCCCACTCATCCATCGGATTGCGATGAGCGTGAACTCGCCGCGATCGGCGGGCGGGATCGAGAGGGAACGGATTGAGGATCGGGCCGGTGCCGGCGTCCCGGTGGAAGTCGTAGAAACCCCGCAGCACCGTCTCCGAGTGCGCAGCACCGTCTCCGAGTGCACCACGGTGGCGGGCGCGTATCCGTCGCCGAGAGCGGGCTTGCCAGTGATCGGATTCGGCGGTGCCACAGCGCCATTCGCCCAAGCGGAACCGCCCGGGCTATTGGCTGGCCGTGTCGGTGCCGGCCCAATAGTGGTTCTGGCCCGCATTTCGTGATTGACCCAGCCCGGGATGCGTTGAGCTGCTTGATTGTTGACGGAGAGGTCGGTGCTCTGATCTTGGCGTGTTGACGATCTTGTTTCCGCACCTGGACGGCCTGGTGATCGGCGCCATTCGTGCTGTCGGTTCGACGGTCCGGATCGACGCGGCTACCCCGAACAAACAGGTGGAGTGTCCAGGCTGCGCGACACCGTCGCGCCGGGTCCACAGCCGGTACCGACGTCGATTGTCCGACACCGCGATCTCCGGGAGGGAAGTCGTGATCGCCCTGCGGATTCGCCGGTTGTTCTGCGATAACCCGTACTGCGGGAGAAGAACTTTCGCCGAGCAGGTCCCGAAGCTCGCCGCCCGTTACGCGCGTCGGACACTGTTGCTGGAGCAGGTCCTGCGCCCGGTCGCGCTGGCGCTGGGCGGCCGGGCCGTTTGAGACAATCAACCAGACCACACTCGCGGCCTGAACCCATCAACCCCGCGAGTCAACCAAAGCCAGGGCGGTCCCAACCATCGGTCATTGGGGCTTGTCGTGTGTCTGCTCTACCGCCCATGCCGCGATCTGTGTTCGCGAGGTAAATCCCAATTTGGCGAGGATGTGTTCCACATGTCCGTTCGCCGTGCGGAGAGAAATCACCAACCGGGCGGCGATCGCCTTGTTGGTCAGTCCTTCAACGACAAGGTTTGCCACTTCGCGCTCCCGCTTCGTGAGGCTCGATGACAAGCGATCAGCTGGTGCGCCGGCTTGAGGTTGCTCGCCCAGTACGAAACGGACCGCAGCATCAAAACTCATCGCGATGCCCGCTTGACGGGACGCCCTATATACTCCCACACCGAGCGCCTCACGAACGCCCCGCTCGCATTCCTCGTGGTAGACGAGCAAACTGCGAAACAGGATGCTTGAGCCGCCAGCCATACGGCCCAGCCCCTCAGCGGTACCCAACAACACGGCCGCGCGCCGCACATCGCGCTCCTTCGCTGCGACCCAGGCAAGCATCTCAGAACAGCCCGCTGCGACGAGCGGATCGGCCACCATTCGGGACAGCCGAACGGCCTCTTCCAACGCGTACGCAGCGCGGTCATAATCACCCCGCCGCCACATGCCAAACCCTGTCGCCCACAACGCATACGACCGAAATACAGCGTCCCCGCGAGACTCGGAGACGGCGAGGGCCTTCTCGAGGCAGGCGAGGCCCCGCGCTGTATCCCCTTGTATCTCGTGAGCCCATCCGAGGGTGATCAGCGCTCGCATGTGCATCGTGAGTCTGTGCACCGAGAGCTCGCCCCAGGTGTCGAATATTTCGACGGCCTCAGCGATACGGTTGCTCGCATGAGCCAGATCACCCCTCACAAGAGCGATGTACCCGTCGGCGTTGGCCAGCAGGGCGATGCTCATAGCGTCTGGCGTCTGCTCTACCAGGGTTCGAAGCTCTGCAACTCGGCCGGTTGCGTCTGCAAGGTCACCTTGGATCGCGGCCAGGAGGCTGGCCGCATAGAGCACCTTGGCTCTGTCCGCACTCAGCCCACCGGACGAATCGCTCAGCACACGATCGCACCAGCGGCGGCCCTCGGCGAGCCGCCCGCGCAAGATCCAGAACGAGTACAGGGCGGCGGCGATCCGCAACCCGCTTTCGTCGGCATGGGACCGGCTGAATTCTAGCGCCTTCCGGAGATTGGGCAGTTCCTGCTCGAGCCGGGCGATCCACTCGAGCTGGCGTGGGCCGATCCACTGCGCATCCGCCTCAAGCGCTAACCACTCGTACCAGTCCCGATGCCGACGACAAAGTTCCGGATACTCGCCAGCCGCCTCGAGCCGATCTCTGCCGTATTCCTGCACGGTCTCGAGCATCCGGAAGCGGGCAGCTCCGTCGGCATCCTCTCGGATCACGATCGACTTCTCCACCAGGGCGGACAACGCATCGAGCAACTCCGTCTCGGCCGTGCCATTACCGCAAATCTTCTCGGCGGCGTCGAGTTCGAACGTGCTCGCGAACACCGCTAACCGTTCCCACAACCGCTGTTCGACCGGGGTGCACAGGTCATAACTCCAGCCGATGCACCACCGCAACGTCTGCTGGCGTGTCGGTGCACCCCGACTACCACGGGTCAATAAGGCGTACCGATCGTCGAGCCGTGCCAGAATCTGCCGCACCGACATCGCCCGCAACCGCGCCGCCGCCAACTCGATCGCTAACGGCAACCCCTCCAGGCGAGCACAGATCTTGGCAACATCGAGCCAGTTGTCCTCGGTCAACTCGAAACCCGGCACCGCGGCAGCGGCCCGCTCGACGAACAACGTCACCGCGTCGTAACGGGCCAAACTCCGCAGCGACAGCTTGCTTTCGAGGTCCGGAACGTCCAGCGGCGACACTGGATATACCGACTCCCCTCCAATACCCAACGACTCCCGACTGGTCGCCAGAACTCGCAACTCCGGGCACGCCCGCAACAGCGCTTCGACCAACTGCGCTGCCGCGTCCACCACCTGTTCGCAGTTGTCCAACACCAGCAACACTTCGCGTGCGGACAAGAACTCCGTCAGTACGTCGAGCATCGGCCTGCCAGCCTGGTTACGCAGACCAAGAGTAGTGCAAACGGCATCGGCCAGCAGGGTCGGATCACGCAACTTACCCAATTCGATCAGCCATGCCCCGTCAGGGGAACCCTGCTGCAATTTACCTGCGACCTGCAATGCAAGTCGGGTCTTACCTACCCCACCGAGTCCGGTCAATGTCATTAGACGCGACCGCGCCAGCACATTTTTCACCTCCGACACCTGGGTACGCCGCCCGACGAAGCTGGTCAGATCGAGCGGCAAGTTTCCCACCGCCCTTCTACTCAGCGAACCGGAGAGCCGACTACGACCGCGGCGGCGTTCTGCCTCGACGGTCATACGATCTGCCTTCTGTTTCCCAGGACGTTCTGCTCGCAGAGCCATCTGCTCAACCCCGAACCCATGAGCGAGCTGCACCCGCTGCAATTGCTCGCCCAACACCGCCGCCGTGGGACGCTCATGCAGGTCGCGAGACATCGCCGCCTCGATCACCGCACTCAAGTCCTCGGGAAAGCCGCTCTCGCGCAGGTCCGGAACCGGCTGCGTGGTGATCCGCAAGAACTGCGCTGTCACCTGCTCTTCACTGTGGCGCTCGAACGCCGCATGCCCGGTGAGCGCACAAAACAACGTCGCACCAAGTCCGTACACGTCCGCGGCACGGCTAGCCCCATCGCCACCGAGCATTTCAGGCGCGGTGAACGCCGGTGAACCGGTGACCACGCCGGTCTCGGTCTCGAACGCATCGGCGATGCGGGCAATGCCGAAGTCGGTCAAAGCCAGCTCGTCGTAGTCGGTGAGCAGAATATTCGCTGGTTTGATATCCCGGTGCAGAACTCCAGCCCGATGCGCCACTTCCAGTGCCCCAGCCAACCTCACCCCCACACGCAGTACTTCCTCCACCGACAGCGGACCGCCCCCGCGGATCCGGGCGTCGAGGGAACCCCGCCGGTGGTACGGCATCGCCAGATACAGCCGACCGCTCTCGGTTTCGCCCACCTTGAGGACGCCAACGATATTCGGGTGCCCCGTCAACCGCATCATCGCTCGCTGCTCACGAAAGAACCGCTCCCGATTCTCCTCCAGCCCACCGGTCAGCACCTTTACCGCCACGGTGCGGTCTAACCCGATCTGGGTACACCGATATACAACACCGAGCCCACCCCGCCCGACCTCCTCGGCGTCCTCAAACCCGACCGCACTCAACTCCATGACGGCATGAATGCCGACATCGCGCTGTGTCTTGCAGGAATCGCTCTCGGCCATCAACTACTCGCGGTACACTTGTCAGTGCACAGTAACCAAAATGCAACTACCTTTCGAGTAATAGTCAAGATCTGTGGATCCAGGGTCACTCAGGTTGCTCACAGCCATTGATCAAAGCCTGTGAAGTCCTCGTAGCCGAGCCCCTCGTAATGACTCGACGCGCCGGAGGAACGTACGGCCGGGATGACATGCGTCGACCCAACTGCGGTCGGCGTTCGTGATCTCCTCGTAGACCCAGGCGAACGGGCGTCCGGCAGCCCCGTCCACCAGCATGTGGGTCATCCAGCAGAGCCCGAACCATCGGTCCTGTGCTCGTGGTCGGCGGAGGATTCCGGCCAGCTCACAACTGGCAACTGTGGCAGCCCGATCCGTGGCGCGATCTCGGCTTCGGCCTCGTCTTCCCAGATTGTGGCCCGACCACCTCGCACGGCAACGGCGCGAGTCGTTGCCCTAGCTGGGAGCTGAGCTGCGAGAAACGCGAGTCCGATTCCACATTCCGCAGTTCTCGTCGCAGGCGCTCACCGAGCGGTAGTAGAGCGGCCCATCGGACGCCGAACGCAGCAGCGACGGCATCCTTCGCCGCTATGGAGGCGGGACGGAGGTCTCCCGATCGAAATCAGGTGCCCACCCATCACGGCGGCCTCTGCGTTTGGGGTCGGCGAGTTGAGCGGATCGCTCGGGAATGACAGTGCGGATGCGTTTGCGCCGCAGCAAGGCGCGGTTGGCGGCCGAAGAGTACGGCTTGTCGTCGATCAACCACCTGCGGGTTGCGCCGCGGCGGAAGTCGAGGCGGGTATTGCGACCGCCTCCAGCAACGGCGCGAACATCGGTGCATCGCCCCGGCCTGGCCGGGCGTGAGCAGTACCGCCAGGCCACGGCCATGACCATCGGCGACCAAATGAACTTTGGTCGTCAGCCCACAGTGTGAGCGCCCGATCGCGCGATCTGCAACGACGACAAGATCGCCGCAGGCAAAGGGCACAAGGAGGCGACGGGCTGCTGTCTCAAACGACGTCTTTGCGACCACGTTCGGCGCATCATGATGGCCGATAAACAACGCCACACCGGCCAGGACGGACGCCTTCGGCATCTTGCCCACCAAGCAGCAGGGTTCCATGCCGTCTCCGTCTACAGCGCCTATCGAGGCAGCGGTTCGGCTTCGCGGTTGCGACCGACAACTACTGCCGCCAGAGTGTTCGCTGCATTGCCAACGCTGCGACTTCCTGATTGAACCTGCACCTCAAAACAGGTATGGACTCGGTAATTCGACCCTTACGAGTAGCGCATTGCACGCAGGATGCTATGGGTGACAGAGCAGGCCATGACACGGGGACGACCGGCAACGCCGGCAAGTCGCCTGGCGCGACGCCCTCGGTGGTTCACGCCGCGAACCGCCCTACGCCCCTCGCGCCGCTGGTATGTGACTGCCGATGATATCGGGAGAATACCTGGTAAGGAGATTCGAGATGGGTCCGAATAGCGAATACGAGATACGTCAAGATTTCGAGCACTGGACCGAACTTATCGACCGCGCTGCACATGCAGAAAACGAAGTCGACCGGGAATCGCCATCATTGAGGGCTGCGGAGTTGGAGCGAAAATGGCTCATTGCGAGGGGTGAATTGTGGCGATCTCTGCGTCAATTTTACTGGCAACGATTCGAGGCTCGTCGACCGCATGCGGATCGACGGTGACGCGAACGCGTGACAGATATTAGTTCAGGCGTATGGTAACCCGGAAGAATTGGACTACGCTGCGAGTGGTCACTTCTGACGTTGCATTGTACCACAGTCGGGTTGTGCCACAGGCTCGTGGCCGCCCGTGGAATTTATGGCCGAAACGTGGTGGCGCCTTACGATGTGAGAAGTTGCCCGGCGGCGGTCATACGGGCGCGATCGCGGATGACTTACGGCGACGAGGTGGCGATAGCTTCGAATATTTTGCACACGCCGGAATTCGGCCACGGACCGATCCCAGATCAGAACCGCATGTGAACTCGCGCAAACATCGTGTTTTCGATGAGCGCATCAAGAGGAAAGAAACAAGATGAGGAAAATCGTCACGGTGGCCGCTGGTCTCGCCGTCGCGGTCGGGACCGCTTCCGGCTCGGCCGGCGCCCAGCCCGCAGCGGATGACGCGGTCGATTTCACGGCCCACGCCACCGATACCCAGTCCATCATCACGACCGATGCCGGATCGATGGTCGTCGAGGACGGGGTGTTCAAGATCAAGGCCGCCAACGGCTCCGTGCTCACGGGTATTCCGCTGACCTTCCGGGTCGGCGCTTTCGAGTTCCCGATCGCTGCCGAGATCTCCGACCACACCGCCACCCTGACCCCGCAGTTCGACCTGGCGCACGCGGCCTACAAGCCGGTGGCCCTGCCGTTCGAGGACAAGGCGCCGTGGAAGAACGACTACGACCGTGAGCAGGCCGCCTGGTCGCGCATGACCAGCACCATCACCATCGGCGCCACCCTCGGCACCCTGATCGGCGGCATCGGCGGCGGCGCCGCCGGCTGCATCCTGGGCGGGATCGCGGGCGCGACGGTCGCGGCCGCCACGATCGTCGGCCTGTTCGGTCCGTTCATCCCGGCCGCGGCCATCGGCTGCCTGGGCGGCATCATCGCCGTCGGCGCGCTCGGCACCCTCGCCGGTCAGATTCTGGTCACCGCTCCGGTGGCATTGGGCGCCGCCATCCAGTACTTCACCAGCATCAACTCCCCATACGGGTGGAAATGACTTGACCTGCAAAACGCCTGTTCGATCTAGTCTGACCTGGAGGTTGCATTTTGGAAATTTTTGTAGCACTCGTATGAACGCGGGGAACGTGCCCGAGGGATCTGTTTGCGCCCTCGGGCACAGCCGGTTGTCCTGAATAGTAGAACATTGAGTTGGGCGGCAAGCCCTGGAGGGGGCCCGGCGGCACATGGAGTGTCCCTGTGGCGAAACGGGAGTAAGCACGCCTCACCGGTGCTCGGCCAGAGCCCACCCGTTCTTCCGTTCGGCAGCGGCAGCACTTCGCTGATCTGCGGTTACTTTCGGCAAGCTCACGACGACTTGACACAGAGAGGAGCCGTTGTATTTACAGTCCCCGGCGACGTCGTAGAGGCCCTTCGACGCTTTGACCTTGACAACCGTCGCCGACGATTCCACCGTTTCGAACCCAGGTGTGTCAGCGCAGAGCTGGTTCGACACAGCGCCGTTCATTCTGGAGTCAGCGAAGAACGCCATCAGTGGGAGGCGAGAGTGTGGCAGTTCGGTGCAACCCTGGCCTCGGCGGCTGCGGTACTTGTCGCGGCGACGAGTCTGTGGGGATGCTTCAGTGCTGGTCTGGCTCTGCTCGGCTCCGGTCGGGCAGGCCCGCTCGTGGCGCTCGGCGCCGCGATCCCACTGCTCTTGACTGCCTCCATCGGCGGTGCAAGCCCATGGCGTGAGCTGTGCTTACACTCCCGAACCTTCCTACAGTTGGGTCCTGTTCCAGGGCGTCAACAAATCGACTCTAACTTGACGCAATTCACCTTGGTCACCGCCGTGGCGCTGGCATGTGCCCCAGATGCCCACGAGTGCGACTCATCTGAACGCCGATCGCCAGCTGTGAATAGGTAGTCGCATGACCGTAGATAGGTAAATACCCCGTGTCGGCCCGGTACCGATTCGATGAGGATGGTTGTCGCGCAGCGACCAGAACACCCTCCCCGCCAGCGAACCGGAGCCACTCATGTGCATCAGCACCACCATCCCCACCGTGGCGGAACGGCGTGTCACGGTCTCGACCGGAGACGGCGTCGCTCTCGCCGTTCGCGAGTACGGTCCGCGCGATGCCGACCTCACCGTCGTCCTCCTGCACGGCCATTGCCTGCGCAGCGAGTCCTGGACCTACGTCCGCGACGCGCTGCTGCGCCGATACCCGGACGCCCAGGTGGTCTGCTACGACCACCGCGGACACGGCGACTCCGCCGCGGCGTCCCGCAAGACCTACAACCTCGCCCAGCTCGGCCGCGACCTGCAGGACGTTCTCGACGCGGTCGCCCCCACCGGACCGGTCGTCCTCGTCGGCCACTCGATGGGCGGCATGACCGTGCTGACCTACGCCGCACAGCACCCGCACGAGATCGGCACTCGTATCGTGGGCGTCGCGCTCCTGGCGACCGCGGCGAGCGGGCTCGCCGACGCGGGCCTCGGCCGACTCCTGCGCAACCCGGTCGTTTTCGCGTTCCAGGAGGCAGTCCGCCGCGCCCCGGGCCTGATGCACCACGCGAAACCTGTGGCCTGCACACTCTTCGCCCCCGTCATCCGTGCCGCCGAGTTCGGCGATTGCAAGGTCAGCCCGCGGGTGCTGGCGCTGGCCAACGCGATGCGCAACGAGACGCCGATCGTCACGATCGCGAGTTTCCTGAGCGAATTCATGGTCTACGACCGAACCGACGCGCTCACGGTCCTCTCGCAAATCCCCACGCTGGTGCTGTGCGGCTGCGGCGACCTGATGACGCCACCGTCGCATTCGGTCGCGATGGCCGCGGCCGTCGAGTACTCCGACCTCGTGATAGTCGAGGGCGCCGGGCACTCGGTGATTCTCGAGCAGCCCGACCGAGTGGCCGACGCCATCGCCCGCCTCATGACCCGAGCAGGCGATCCCGGCCAGGGTCGCGGCCGCTCATCTCACCCTCGTCACCTAATGGGAATTGATCGGCGAGCCTACGACTGGGGCGGGACTGGTAAGGACCCGTACTGGCGACTCCGGCAAATCTGCGGTAGCGCTCGCGGTGCCGCTCGGATTGATAGCCAAACCGCTTAGCGCCACTTTTCGCGAATCTGGTCCCCGCACCCGTGTATCCCAATCTCACATATCGAAGGCGCGCAGCCACGGGTAGCCGCCACCAGGTTGTGCATACCCAAGGTTTGAAATACAGACCGACCGGTTTCATTCTTCAGCTCTGCTCAAGTGGCGGCGAATCGGATGGTCGGTCATGTTGTGATTGAGAAAGCGATCGCGAAAGCGTATGCGGATCTCCGTGACGAGTTGATCCCCCTCGCGAAGAGAGCTGCGAAAGCGCGGGAAGCTCCCCCACGCGGTGCTGCAGAGTACGTACGGTCCGCGAATTCTGCACTACGTGCAGCCGATGAGTCGAATGCGATGAGTATCGCTGCCGCATCTCCCGGCGAGCAGGGTTCACATCCTCGTCTCGGTTCATCGGGAGCAGAATCTTCACAGACCACCAACGCCGGACAACTACCTGTTCGTCGGCGCCCCGGACAACTCGAACGGCTCAACGAGCAGATCGCGAACGGGCTCACCGAACGCCACGGTATCCAGGTGTACGGCTTCGGTAGACCGGGCGTCGATACGGGCACGGTCCGCGACATCGTCAGGGCCGTGGACGACATGCTTGCGAAGTACCCGCATGCCAGAGTTTTCTCGATGGAGATCGGTGACGTCGAGGGAGATATCGCTCGGGCATTCGAGGACAGATTACCGAATACCGATCGCATCGGTACCAGAATTGCTTTCTCAGAAAAGTACGTCACAGACCCGGAGCTATTGGCGAAAGACGTGGCGAAGGCGATTCAGAGGGGGCATTTCTCCCCGAGAGCCGAGCGTCCGGCGTACGGCACAATAGTTCACGAATTCGGTCACGCGCTAACTTTTGAAGGACGGTCTGCCGCCGTTGAGAGAGCTGATACTCATTTGTTTGATCATTATCACCGGACGTTCGGCCACGACAATCCCGGAGGCGAACTCACCGAGTCTTACAAAAATTGGCGTGGACAGCTGAGTGGATACAGTTTCTGGAAAGAGGGGGATTTCCATCCAACCGAGGCCTTGGCCGAGGCGTTCGCCGACGTGGAGCTGAATGGAGCCCGAGCTAGCGAACCCGCACAAGTGCTGCACAAGATGCTGGTGGACACCGCAGAGCCGAAGTGGCGGAAAGAAGGGCTGCTTTGAGGGGTAGAGACTTGTCCGTCGATCAGGTTCGTCGTAACTTTGATACGAGCTTGGCCCGCGCGTTGGACGGGCTGGCTCCAGGATCTCACACGGGTCTAGGGCCTCATGTGGAGGGCGCGTTGATCGCGATAGCCTCGGCATACCCGACAGCCAGTGATGAGCTCATCGCGAAAGCCCGGCGAGAGTTCGCTCGGGAATTGGCCAGACCCGACCATCAGAACGAATAGGCGGCGCGTCCGGCCCGCCTACGACAGCGCGCGCCCGGCACGAATCGCCGCCCCTCGACGAGCATGCCCGACCCGCAGCTGACGTGGCCCGGACCTCGCCGGGGTACGTGGATCCGATGCTGTGGTTGGTGGCGGGGACGTGTGACGCCCAGCGCGGGACACAAGAGGATGTCCGGTCGAAAGTCGCCAACCTGTCCCCCGTGCACACGACTTCGGAAATCACTGCAACTGACTTCGAACATCGACACCGGAAGCCCACATCGACCGAACCGAGCATGTGTCTGTCAACGGACATTGGGACTTGGCTCAGGCACAAAGTTGGTGGCGTGCTGATGTTTTGGAGCCTGGCGGGAGGTAATCGATCATGACCAGGGGGTGCTGATCTTGATCTGAAGGTCCTGCTTCCGCATCTCGCCGACCTGAACATCGAGCAGGTCACCCGCCGCGGAATGGCTTTATGGATCCATGCCGACATCACTGCGCAGGGCGCGTCGTGTCCGGGCTGCACGTGCTGGTCGGTTCGGGTGCACAGTCGCTATCAGCGGCGTCTGTCCGATGCCGCGGTCGGCGGGACAGAGACATTGATCTGCCTGCGGGTGCGCCGGTTCTACTGCGACAACCCGGATTGCGCCCGCGCCACATTCGCCGAGCAGGTACCCGGCCTGACCACGGCGCATGCCCGACGGACCCCATTGCTACGCAGCATGCTCGAGCGGATCGCGTTGGCGGTGGGTGGCCGCCCCGGGCCAGCGGTTGACCCGCCACTTGTCGGTGACGGTATCCAGGATGGCTCTGCTGCGGTTGATCCGGGCACTGCCGATGCCCGAACCCGGCCCGGTGACCGCGCTCGGCGTCGATGACTTCGCCTTCCGCAGAGGCGCGAACTATGGCGCCATCGTGGTCGACATGCGCACTCACCGGCCGGTGGACCTGCTGCCGGACCGATTGAACGACACCTTCGCCGAATGGTTGCGTGCTCACCCCGGTGCCGCCGTGATCTGCCGCGACCGGGCGAGCGGGTTCGCCGAGGGTGCTCGGCGGGGAGCGCCGGACGCCATCCAGGTCGCTGACCGCTTCCACCTGCTTTACGTGCGCCATGAGGCGCTGGTGCGCCGTGAGGCGCCAGGAATCGCACGAAGTCGCATGAGTAACAGTGGAACTCGTAGAAGGAGGGATCGGCTGATGCCGGTAACGCAGTTCCCGATCCCGTGCGCGTGGATCGTCCCCGCCTCGGCGTGCGTCTGGGTGACCATGGGGTGCGAAGCCCGAGGGCGCGGCCCAAGGACCGTTGTTCCATCCAGGGGTTACAGGCTGGGGAAGACCGGGCGGGTGAATCGCGTGAACCCTCGTCGACGCCTCGTCATCAGCACTTCCGCCGGTGGGAAGTTCCAGCGGGAGAATAGGGGCCGGTCGTTGTGAGACGACAGGTGCCGTCCGGGCGAATTTGGCCGGGCGGGTGCGCACCACCGTCCCCGGGTACAGAGGGCACCCAATCCGGTCGTGTCTGTCTCATGTGGAACGTGACGATCCCGATGCGGTCCAACCGCTTTCGAGTTTGGTAGGCCGACGGTGAGGAAGGCTGAACTTCCGCAGCGGGGCAGGATGGCTCGAGAAGCGAATGCTGGTGGGCCGAAAGGCCGCAGGAAACCAGGTGCCGCACTACCAGTTCCTCCGCTGGTGGCATCTGCATAACTGGCCGGATAGAGGCGGTTGCCTCGACCTGAAAGGGTGCTGACGCGAGCCGGGTGAGCCTGCGAACGACTCGATGACCGAATCGTCGGAACTCGAGGGGCAAGTTGGACACCACAATGCTGGTGAACGGACCCGGAGACCCGGTCTTGGATTGGGATGCTGTGCGATGGCGCACGGTCGAGGATCAGGTACGGCGGTTGCGGCAGCGGATCTTCGCGGCATCACAGGCAGGGGATCTGAAGAAGGTCCGGAATGCACAGAAGCTGATGCTTCGTTGCCGCGTCAACGCACTGATGTCGGTGCGGCGGGTGACGGAGATCAACGCGGGCCGCAAGACCGCCGGGATCGATGGCGAGGTGGTGACGGACGCGGAGCAGAAGACCGACATGGTCGGCTGGTTGCAGCACGGCACTGCCGCTTGGTCGCCTCGGCCGGTCAAGCGGGTGTTCATACCGAAGGGCAGTGGACGCCGCCGCGGATTAGGAATACCCGTGATCGCTGATCGGGCATTGCAAGCGCTGATGGTCAACGCGCTGGAACCCGAGCCGGCGTCCGGTACTACACCAACGGCACCCTTGCCGGGAAAACGGTGAAGGGCTGCCCGGCGGTTATCCGCTACGCCGATGACCTTCTTGCACTGTGCTATTCACGCGAGCAGGCCGAACAGGTCAAAACGCGGCTGGCGAACTGGCTGGCTCCCAGAGGGCTCGTTTTCAACGAAGACAAGACCCGCGTCACGATCCTGGATCAGGGCGTGGATTTTCTGGGGTTCAACATTCGCCGCTACCCGAACGGGAAGCTGCTGACCAAGCCGAGCAACGCCGCGCTGCGGCGCATCCGGCTGCAGCTGTCCATCGAGATGAAGCGGCTGCGCGGCTCCAACGCCGACGCAGTGACCGCCCCTCTCAATCCGATCATCACCGGATGGGCGGCCTACTACCGGATCGGGGTTTCAAAACGGGCGTTCGCTGCTTTGGACGCCCACGTCTGGCGGCTGGTTTACAAGTGGGCCAGATTCCGTCACTCGAACAAACCGATGTATTGGGTCAAGGCCCGCTACTTCGGTGCCTTCAACCCCGCCCGAGCGGACACGTGGGTGTTCGGGAGCCGCGACAGCGGTTTCTACCTGCGCAAGTTCGCTTGGACACCAATCGTCCGGCACCGGATGGTCGCAGGCACGGCGTCTCCGGACAATCCCGCGCTGAGCGACTAATGGACCGAGCGGCGTCGCCGCCGCACACCCCCGGTGGGCAAGGACACCCTGCGCCGCTTGCGCGCGCAGAACGGCCGATGCCCACTCTGCCGGGGGTTGCTGCTGCACACCGATCGTGAACCACAAACGCCGCACCAGTGGCAGCAGTGGCTCACGGCTGCCCGCACCGCGATCCGCCGACCGGCGATCACCATCGCGAGCGCTCACCAGCCGGACGGCTACACCGCAACGCGTCTCGTCCACGCCCACTGCCACCGCAATCACACCAAAAGCGTTGGCGGGCACCGCACTTCTGACGACCTGTGAGCCTTCGGGGCTTGCTTGAGCCGGTTGCCTGGAAAGCGGGCACCGCCGGTTCTCAGGGGGCGAGGGCGTGGTAACACGCCCTCGCTACCCGCCGAGTCCGAATTCGCGGCCCTACGCTACTTCGCCTTGAACGGCACCGATCACCGCAGCCACGGCGAACAGGACGACGCGATCGGCTCCTACATCCGCTGGTACAACCAGCACGCCCGTCCCAAACGCGACTTCGCCGTCAACTCCAACGAAACTGCCCACCGGGTACCGGCGGGGCAGCTCGATGCACAACTTCGAACTGAGCCGAAATGTCTTCGACTCACGCGCAATCGTACGTGCAGCGCCCGACACCACGTTCCGCAAGGCTCAGTTCGAGTGTTGCTGCCCCTCGAGCTGGGCGAAGTACTCGGCCATCATCTCGTTCTCCTCGAAACCCAGCACGGTTGCCTCGATCTCGGCCCTTGTGAACCACTTCAGCCGCTGCCCCTCGGTGAGGACAACGTCGTCGATGTCGAGATCGAGTTCGGTGGCGAAGGTGTGCTCCAGCAGCCCCCAGTGCCGCACCCGCGTGCAGTGATGGGTGACGGTCTCGGGGTCGAGCACCACCCCGATCTCTTCCTTGATCTCGCGGATGACGCCTTCCCTCTCTGTCTCCCCGTCCTCGCGGTAGCCGCCGAGCAGAGCCCACATCCCCGGACACGGAATGTCGGGCTTCTCGTCCCGCAGGAACAGCAGCACTTCGTCGCGCGAGTTGCGGATGATGATGTTCGAGCCCTCGGCAGTGATGGGTATTTCAGCCATGTGGCCGCTCCTCCTGATTGTCGGATGTAGTGCGCTGCGGGGCGGGACTGTCCGCGGCGCAGCGGAATCCGAGATCGAACGCGGAATAGTCCGGCACCCCGCAGATCCGCTCGGACGTTCTTGTCTGCCAACGCATCATCTTCCACGAGCCACCCCGCGCGGACCGGAAGCCCAGGCCCGCGGCGGCCGCGAACCCGGCGTCCAACGACGCGCCGCCGTAGGGGCCGTACAGCGACGACGTCCACTCGGTCACCTGGCCGGCCATATCCAACACCCCGAACGGTGACGCCGACTCGAACAACGCACCGACCGGCACGGTGCCGGGCGCGGGCCCGTTCTCACGCCAATACACGGTGTACCACGACTTCCAGTCGGCAAGGTTGCGCAGCTCGGTCCCGGCCCAGAGCTCCGCGGTGTTCGCCACCTCCGGCAGCCACGTCGATCCCCACGGCCAGGCCCGCCACTGCGGGCCGTGCGCCGCGTACTCCCACTCGATCTCCGTGGGCAGCCGCTTCTTGGCCCAGCGGGCGTAGGCGCTGGCGTCGTCGTGGTCGACGTGCACCACCGGGTGATTCGGGCGGTCGGCGACGGCGTCGATGTCCGGATGCGGACGCCGCCAGCAGATCCCCGGCATCTGCCGCCAGTAGTCCGGGCCGTATACCAGGCCACCGGCCTGCTCGGCGTAGGTCATCCACCCGGTGGCGTCGACGAACTCAGCGAACTCGATGTTCGTGACGGGCGTGCGGTCCAACCAGAACCCGGGCACCTGCACGACGCGTTGCGGTGCCTCGTCCTCGAACCAGGCCCGGTCGTAATGCTGCTCGCCGCCGAGGCTCGCGAGATGATGTTCCGGGGAGCCGATCGCGCTCGCCCCGCCCGGGATCCACACCATGTCGATCATCTGCTCACCCGCCCATGAACGCCGACAGAACAACCACCTCATGGCTGGGCCCCGGCAACGGCAGGCCGAGGCGGTCGCTGCTGCTGATGCGTTCCCCGTCGAGGGCGACGGTCGCGTACCGAGGGATCTGCCCGGTGTCGGTGAGGATCCGGTTCGCCAGCGTCGGATACTGCTTCGCGAACCAGCGCAACGCATCCTCGAGCGTATCGGCGGTGCACGTCAGCTCCGACAGATCCCCACCGACGATCGTCTTCCAGTTCGTCGGCACCTGGAAGGTCACCTGGGCGGTCATGCCGTCGCCCCGACGGTGGTCCGGGTGGAGTGGGCACGCATCCACTCCACCGTGCGCGCGATTCCCTCGGCCAACGGCACCTTCGCCTGCCACCCCAAAAGCTCCTGCGCGCGATGCATGTCCGGGCAACGTGACGGCGCATCCTGCTGGCGGCCTTCGGCGACCTCTACCTCACCGGCGCCCACGATGCCGACGACCATCTCCGCCAGCTCCTGGATACTGACCTCTTCGGTCGCGCCGACGTTGACCGGCCCGAACGCATCGCAGGCGAGCATCGCGCTAATCGCGGCCACCGCGTCGTCGACATACAGCAGGCTGCGAGTCTGCTGCCCGCCGTGAAGGAACAGCGTCTCCCCGGCGAGCGCCGCCGCGCAGAACGCCGGAACAACTCGACTGTCACCCGGCCACATATGCGGCCCATAAACATTGAACGGCCGGATCACTCCGGCCTCCACACCCTTGCGGTGGTAGGTGACCGCAGCGGCCTCGGTGAACATCTTGGTCACCTCGTAGGCGCTGCGCGGCCCCAACGGGTCGATCGCACCACGGCACGTCTCAGCCTGCGGGTGCTCGCGGGTGTCGCCGTACACGTCGCTACTGGACGCGACCACGATCCGCGCCCCAAAGGTCGCGGCGGCATCGAGCGCGTTCATCGTGCCCGCCGAGCCCGCGCGCAACGTCTGGACGGGCATCTGCTGGTACATCGCGGGCGCGGCCGGGCACGCCAAGTGCACGATCGAGGTCACATCCGCCAGACCCGAGAACGCGCCGCGATGGGTCACGTCCGCGTGGCGCAACCAGAAGGCTGGATTGCCCTCCACGGCGGCCAGATTCTCCCGGCGGCCGGTGGACATGTTGTCGATCACGGTCACCCGGTGGCCCTGCTCGAGCAGCGTGAGTGCGAGATGGCTGCCGATCAAACCGGCACCACCCGTAATCACCGTGTGCATGGTCTAACTCCTGTTCGTGCTGAATTTGTCGATATTCGGGAAGATCGAGAGAAAGCCGGGGGCTGGAAACGAGGTCGCGGACGCTGCAACACCCTCATGGCTGGACTGTTTTCGGCGGCCACACGTCCGTTGCTTGCCGCGGCAAACGCACCCGCCCGGCCCGGACGTCAGCAACCAGTTGGTCGAAAGCCTCGATGTGGTTCACGCACAGGGCATCGTCTCTCGCTCGCTGTTCAGGCTGGTCTTGACGCAGCGCGAGCAGGAGGTACTTCCACGCCAGCCAGGAGACCATCTGCCCGTAGGACGAGGGATTCTCCGGTGCGTCGGCCGCAGGCGGGATCGCGCGGACGTGGGCTGCGGCCTCGTTGTCGATTCCGAGCGTCATCAGCGCCAACAGCTCATGCACTTCGTCACGGACCTGCCGCCTGTCGTCGAAGACCTCCCGCCACAAGCCGATGAGTTGCACGGCGGCGCGCTGCATCGCGGTGGTGGGCTCCTCGGTGCCGGAGAACGCTCGTAGGAACGGTCCCGCGTCCGGCAACGGTTGATCCGGAGTCGCCTCGGGAGGCGGGAAGACGTAGACGCCGCGCATGATCGTTTTGCCATAGCCTTTCGACGAAGGGATTCAGGGTTTGCGGGCAACGCCGCCGTAGGCCGAGACCGGCCGGACCTCGCCGATCTCGGTTTCGTGCGGGTGCCACTGGGTGATGGAGACGAAGCCGGGCTCGACCATCTCCAGGCCGTCGAATACGGCTTCGACCTCGCTGCGGAGGCGCGGGGTGAACGGCACACCCCCGTGGCGGGCGTAGGCGTGGCACATGTCGACGTACATGCGGCTGTCGTCGGTGCCGTGCCACATCACCAGGAAGCTGCCCGACGGTGCCGCCTTCATCAGCGTGTCGACGATCCGCCGTACCTCGTCGTAGTCCTCGACCAGGCCGAGCACGCCCATGAACATCACCGCGATCGGCTCCCGGAAGTTCAGAACATTCTCGGCATCAGCAATGATCCGTTCCGGGTCGCGGAAATCGGAGTCGATGCAGGCGACCACGCCCTCCGCTGTCGTGCTGTGCAGCAGCGCCCGCGCATGCGTGAGCACAAGCGGGTCGTTGTCCACGTAGACGACGCGGGCGTCGGGCGCGACAGATTCAGCGACCTCGTGGGTGTTCAACATCGACGGCAGACCGCACCCGATGTCGAGGAACTGGCGAACACCTTGCTCCGCGGCGAGGTAACGCACTGCCCGGATGAGGAACTGCCGCGACTGCACCGCCACGGTGGTGATGTCCGGATTGATCTCGATACAGCGGTCGCCCACGATCCTGTCGATCTCGTAGTGGTCTTTGCCGCCCGTCCAGTAGTTCCAGATCCGAGCGCAGTGCGGAATATCGGTGCGGACCAGCACAAAACTGTGGTTGTCAGCGCTCATGCACGCACCTCACGGAGCCGGCCGAAACCGCGGTCGCCAGGGCCAGGCCGAACCTCGGGTAGACGTTGCCGGTGTCTGCGGCGAGCACGGTGCACTCCGCTCGGATGGTGTCCAGCCGCCGGGCGCAGCCATCATCGCGGGATGGCTCCACCTGGGGGATGATGACCATCGCGACGCGGTGGCTGCGAACGTCGTTCATCAGATCCTGGAAGGCGTTCGGTCGCATGGGGCCGACGACGTAGCAGCGCAGCACATGCACCTGTAATTCGTCGGCGAGCGCGAGCGTCTGCTCCAGGTCCACGGAAGGGTCGGGGCTGCCGACCCGGTGGATGAAGATCAGCGCGGTGGGCTTCTGCTTCGGCATCTACTCCCCTCGCCCTCGGTGGACGCCGAGCTGGTCGCCGTCGTAGACGAAGCGACGCCAGCCGGTGTGACGTGGTTGTGGAGCCCGGCCCGCGCCGCGGAGCGGATCACGCGGCGCGGGCGGACGATTGCGGCCGCCGCGCACATGGGGGCGTGCAGCGGGGCCGACCAGCACCAGGATCGACGGGGCCAGGGGCAGAAGAATCGCCCACGGGTGTTCAAGTGCCATCGGCATCCCCCTCACTGTCTTCGCCGTCCCAGTCGCCGAGCGCATCGAGAAACCGCCCCAGCAGTTCGGGCGGCACATCGCACGACACCGGGCGCAGCGGCCCGACCAGCGCAGGCCGCTGCGGTAGCACGTGGTTTGGCATTGCGGACTCCCAGGCAGGTCGATTCCATTGCCGCCAGGAAACTTTCGACATCGACCCGACGACGCGTGCTGCTGTGATCAGCCTCACCGCCGCTGCCCGGACTTAACAATGTCCGCGCCCGGCCTTCTCGCGGACTTTTCCCGGCCTTCTCGCGGACTTTTCCCGGACTTAGCGTGTTCCCTTGCTGGTAGAGGCATTTCACCGGGCTAGCGTTGATTCACCCGCAATTGTGTGAGGTGAACAATGGACGCGATGCCAAGAACCGTGCTCGAACAACTGGTCCGCCAGAGCGAGCGCAGCCTGCCGGAGTGGTGCGCACACTTCAACGCCACCGCAACGCAACTACGCGAAGACGCCACGCTGTCCGAGCGGCAGTTGCGCCGCTGGATGGCCGGAAACGTGCCCTACGCACGAGCGTCGTCACAGCGCGTCGCGCGGCAGGTGTGGAAACTGGCATTCGACGTCCTTGTGTCTCCGCCCTCATCGGTGGATTCCTTGGAGCCGGTCTTATCCACGCACGACAGATTGACTCAGGAGATCGCCATGTCCACCGAAGACTCCGCGCGCTGGATAAAGCGCGGCGCCGGAGGGGTCGACAAGAACGTCCTCGACCAACTACACGCCGACGTGGCGAACCTCGCAGGCCAGTACCTCGTCAAAGCCCCACTCGAACTGATCCCCGACCTCACATCCCTGCGCCGCGACGTGTTCGACATGCTCGACGCCCGACAGCGACCCCGCTACCTCCCAGACCTCTACCTCATCGCCGGACAGGTCTGCGCCCTGATGGCGCACGCCTGCGCCGACCTCGGCCGCGCCTACGACGCCGACACCCACGCCCGAACCGCATGGTTCGCAGCCGACTACGCCGAAGACCAGCACCTGCGCGCCTACGTGCGCTGGGTGCAAGCCAACGTGGCCTACTGGAGCAGCGACTACGGCCGAGCCGCCCAGTACGCGAAGTCCGGGCTCGCCGACATGACCGACGATTCGACCCGGCTGCGGCTGGCAAGCCAGCTCGCGCGAGCAGAAGCCGCACGCGGCGACGAACGCGCCGCCCTGGCCGCACTCGATGTCGCCATGGACGCGCTCGGCCGAGTCCGGCCCGCCTCATCCGAACCCGGCGTCATGTACTTCGACCCGGGCAAAGCCCGGTACTACGCCGCTGAAGTACATCTGGCACTCGGCGGCCGACACCACAGTCAGCTTGCCCTCGAACAGGCCGAAGCTGCGCTCGACGTCTTCACCGACAGCTCGCCGAAGGAGTTCTTGGCCGCCGCCGAACTCGATGCCGCGCAGGCACATCTCGCCCTGGGAGATGCCGAGGCTGCGGCAAGCCGCGTCGACCAGGTGCTCGCGCTTCCCGTGGAGCTGCGTACGACACCGATCATCGAGCGGGTCTCCAAGGCCGCCGAGGAGTTCACGGCGGTCGCCGGTCGCGCGCGAATCACCCGCGAACTCACCGATCGCATTAGCCTGTTCACCGCCTACACCGCCGAACGCAGTAAGGAGTGACGTGCCACCTATCCAGGTCGCCGTATGCGGCCCCCGCAACTGCACCGACACCGACACCACCAACGCCAAGGAAGTGGGCAGGCTCCTGGCCGAGGCAGGCGCAACAGTCCTGTGCGGCGGCGGATCCGGCGTCATGGCCGCAGTCGCCGCAGGCGCATCGAGCGCTGGCGGCCTGGTGATCGGTGTGCGCCCTGATACGGACCCGGCCAAGACCTGCGAAGGCTTGTCCGCGGTGCTCTACACCAACATGGGAGAAGCTCGGAACGCCATCCTCGTCTGGTCGGCCGATGCCGTGATCGTCGTCGGCGGCTCCTGGGGCACCTTGTCAGAACTCGCGCTCGCCAACCGGCGCGGCGGCGTCCCCGTCGTCACTCTCGGCGGGTGGAAAATCCTCGACGAGACCGGCGAACCCGTGTCGGCCGCCATCGAAGCCGAGTCACCGGACGCGGCCGTCGACGCAGCCCTGTCCGCAGCACTGAAACACGCATAAACGGGCGACTAGTACCGATCGTCCACTCCCGGCGGCAGCGGCCGGTGTTCCTCCTCACCCGCCGTCGCGGCCTCCAACGCATCCAGGACCCGCGCAAGCACGACGCCGCTCGCCTCGCCCCGCTCCTACGCCACGCTCGGCAGCTCCAGAATGTGCGTGATCGCGGTGACGTCGTCGACGTCCGGCGCCGGGCTAAGCTGGTCGGCGAGGTAGCGGGCGAGCTGGTCGGGGGTGACCGGTCGGCGGGCGTCGTTGATCGCATCGATGACAGCGAGCAGCAAGGCTTGCTGCTCGCGGGTCATCAGAGCCTCGTCGGAGGGGTCGGGCATGGCCGAACCATACTGCCAATCGAATGCCTGTTCTATCCCGACTCGGTTGAAACGACGGCGGAGTCATAGACCGCGGCCGCGTCCCGGACCTTTCTCGCCAGGCGGCTCATCATCTCGGCGGTGAGGTAGCCGCCCCCCAACGCGGTGCGGTCGAGTTCGGCCGCTACCTGCTCCAACGCCAGCCGCGCATGCCGGACCGTCGGTGTCTGCTGTGACATAAGCGGGTTCTACCAGCAGGCACCGACAAGTTCGGAACGACGTGCTGACCTAGGCCGTACGCGGCAGCGGCGGAAGCGAGGCCATCGCACGCTTCAGGTCGGCGTAGGACACCATGTAGTCGGTCTCGGTCTCGGCCAAGCCCACGTCGATGTAGCCCCGGAGCAGCTTCGTCACCTCGATGCCGCGCTGCTTCGCGATCTGCTCGGCCCGCTGCTTCTGGCTCTGCCTCAACCGCACCGTGGTCACCACGTACGGGTCCTCGTCAGCGCTGGACGGCAGCACCGCGTCGGCGTCCACCGTCTCGCCGAACACCAGCTCGCCCGCCTCGGCGGCGGCGGCCAGCTCCTCGCCCTCGACTAGGGCCTGAATGTCCTTGTCCTGTGCGCTCATCGGTTGTTCTCCCACTCCTCGAACGCGGCTACTTGCTGCGGAGTCATTGGCGCGGCGAAAGTGATCTGGTGATCGAAGTTGCCCAGCGGACGCAGGACGACCAGGATCGGCGTGCCCGCCGGTGTGCGGGTCCAGACCGCGAGCCCGCGAGCACCGGACTTCGCCTCGACCCGCTGTACCCATCGGCGGCGGGCGTCCAGCAGCGCCGCGATCACCTCATCGGTGCCGAGACCCTGTAGACGACTGATCGCCGATGGCAGCCACTCATAACCCACCTATAGAGAATACACCGAGCATCTCTACAGATCAGGGGTGCGAAAGAACCGATTCACAGAAGCTGGGTCACCATTCCTCGTCAGCAGGGTCCGACACGACCCCGAGAACCTGGACAGGGCACACGACGAACCCGCGCACGACCTTGTACCTGAGTCGCTGCACGGACCGCACGAGATTCGGGGTGAGCAGCATCGCCAGGTCGGCCGTGCGCGAGTTCCCGGCCGGGGCATGGCTGGCGGGCACCACCGCGATGCCGTGCCCGCAGTCGTTGGGGTAGACGTACCACGGGGCCAGCTCGGGCGGCAGCTGCACCGGATACCGTTTCCCCTCGACGTGGTTCTGTGTGGCGGCGGCGAGGATCGCGGCGGTGTCGGTCTCGCTGCGCTGGAAGTCAGCTTGCACCATCCCGGTGTCGTTGATCCCGGCCGCGAATTCCCGGGCGAGCGCCAGCGCGGAGGCAGAGCAATCGCCGGTACACGAATACACCGACACCGTGACCGCGCCGTCGGCGACGGCCAGCCATTGGAGCGGTTGGCGGTTCATCCACCAGTCCGCGGGCTCCCACACCGTGCCGCTGTCGTCTTTGTAGCGGACGTTGCCCTGAAACTCGCGGATCAGCGGGACGAGTTCGCGCTTGGCGCGGGTGCGGTCCCCATCGGTGTGCGGAGTTACCTGCTGGAATATGGCGATGGCGACAGGTGCGACAGCGTGGGGATTTCCCCCATACCGGCCCGCGTTTCGAAGTGAGATTCTCACATAGGGTTGCCCGCCGCCGCCCGGATCAACGATCCATCCTCTTTCATGTCGAATAGGTGGAAGTACATGGGCTTGCTCTTTCTCGAATGGAAAGACATCGCTTCCGGTGTGGCGAGTGGCGCCGGATTCGCGTTCGGCGGCCCCCTTGGCGCGGCGATACTTGGTGGTGCCGTAAGCGGTATATGGACTGGCATCGAAAGAGGTAGCTGGGAAGAAGGTTTCAAAGCCGGGCTGGTCGGTGCAGCCTTCGGCGCGATACCCGGAGGCATGGTTGGCGGAGCAGCAAAAGGACTGGCTGGCGGCGGACTGAAGTCATTGGCCGGCGGCGGGCTGAAGGGATTGAGAACGAGCTTCGCGGACAGCTGGCAGCTCGCGACCAAGAAGGGTTACGGCAATCTCCTGGAAAGAGCGGACCTCGCGCGGCACGGTTTGCCCCACTTGGGCGCCGGTGCGCTGACAGCAGGTGCCGGCACGGCGCTGGGCAGCCTGTGGTACGACGATCAACGACCCACAGGCATGCCGTTCATACCAACGAAGATGCTTGTCAACAATTCGAGCACTGAAATGGAAATCATGCAGATGCCCGACATGAAGCATCCCGATTTTCCAAATCAATATAGATTCCTCCCAGCAACCGAGTCGTTTCACACCGAACTTCCGACAAACCTGGGCAAGTATTACAACAGTTTCGCAAAGGACTCCCAGGAACCAATTCCTCCAAAGGGTTCACTGATACCCCGGATCGAAGGCCCGGACCGCGCGAATTTCACCAATTACACAGAAACGGTGATGTTACTTGAGCGGGCATTCAAAGTATTGAACGAATCCGCCGAGAGTCTGGCGCCGCTGACCCACAAGTCGCTGGAGATCTCTGCCAAGGGTAGGCAAGCGATCGACGATATCGTTGTCATTGTCAACAGCGCGGCCGGAGCTATACCGCAGGGCGGAATGACCGAGGACGACCACATTTTCGCGTATGTCACACAGGCGCTTCAAGAGGGCGACCGGATGTTCAAGGAGGCGATGATGCAGCAGGAAGACCTCAGCAAGAGAGTGGACGGCGAGTCCGAAAAGTTGAAGACACTGGAGGATCGGCTTTCGCAGCTTCAGCAGGGAAGCAAGGACTTGCAGCAGCGATCGACCAGCCCTGCCGATATTACGCTCCCATCCTGGGTGCCGCCGGGCGGTGCGGCCCCCTCGTACGTCGACCCGAGCGCATTCCCCACCGGTTCGGATGGAATCGACGGTTTGGGCGGCACGGATGGAGCGGATACCCCTGGCCTCGACGGTCAGGCGCCCGGCGAGCCCTACAACGCAGGCAATATGCCGAGTGCCACCGCCCCGGCCGCGCCCACTGTGCAATCTCCTGCGGCGACCTCGCCGATGGGTTCGGGCCTCGGGGACATGATGGGTTCAATGCTGCCGATGATGATGCAGCAGGCGATGATGCGGAGTCTCGCCGACCAGGACTTGAACAATCGCCGCGCGGAACTGAGTCGCCGCGACGTCAAAGACGAATTCGCCCCCGCAGTCCCGCCGCCGGTCGGCACGCCCGCAACGCCGGTCACGGGGCGGCCCGCAACCGCACTGCCTTCCACGATCGCCCCGACGACGCAGCAGCACGGGCATCCCTCCGTAACAGCACCTGCCGCACAGACTGTCAGAGCGCCCGGCCGCACGCCCGAGGCGGATGGTAGCGTAATCTACGCATTCCCCGACGGGCGCACGCAGAAGGTGTCCGTCACCGTCGCTCAGGCGTTGGACGCGGCATTCGGCAATGCCAGCAGCACCGACGCTCAGAAGGCCTACGAGAAGACGACCGCAAAATGGTCGGACAAGAAGCAGATCGGCGATCGCGCCGATCCGTATCAGTTGATGACCGGCGACGTCGCCACATGGGACCAGCGGTCCGCGATCCTGGTGGTGTTCGGCTCCGAAGAAGGCGGCACATTGGAGGCCATCATCAACGGCGAGATGAAGCCATTTACTTCAGAGATGTCCGACAGTGCAGGAGAATTCGGCCAGTTCACCGGATTCGCACACCCGAAGGGAATCGAGTTGACCGCGCCGACGAACGGTAACGCGCTCCCGACGGAGTCCGGCGCGGTCGATCACCCAGGGAACGCGGCAATATCGGCCACGGCGTCACCCGTGAGCTGACCGGGAGAAGTTTTCTCGACGAGAGTGGGATCTCGACAGTGACCACCGCTCCGAAAACCCAGATGACCGAGGCCGAGTACGGCTCTGTACCGGCACCGTCCCTCTGACGGGCGACACCGTTCCCGTCAGTCTCTACTCGCTGCGCCATGGCCGCCGCCACACCGGCACGAGAGGATACTTCGAGCTTCATGAAGACCCGCGCGAGATGCTTTTTTTGACGGTCTTCGGACTCAGGAACAGATCTGCTGCGATCTCACGGTTGGTGTATCCCTGTGCGACTCGCTCGGCGACCTCGCGCTCACGCCGCGTCAAACCCTCCTGGTCGAAGAGCCGGTCGCAGGGCCGACCCAATTGCGCTTTCCCAGCGTCCGAAGTTCTTCGCATCCTCGTCGGCCAAGCGTATGGAGCCGGCGTCCCGCCCAACAGCATGCGCAAGTTCGAGTTCTTGGATAGCCCTGCAGGGATCGCCTGCCCGGTCCAGAGCACGCCCGATATCCAGCCGTGCACGAGCGGATGCCACCCGAGTTTCCACGATGTCGCAACATTCCCGCGCCCCATGGGCCGAATCTGCGGCAGCACGGTATTCCCCTTGAGATGCCTCGACACCTGCTCGAGCATGAAGAAAGCTTCCTTCACGGTGCGGCAAGCCGCGCGCGACGTCCGCCATGTTCCGGACTATTGCCTCGGCCGCCTCGATCCGGCCAACCGCCACCTCAGCAGCGACCAATGCCGCAAGTCCCCGCTGAGCGTTTGGCCCCGGCACCGAACGCTTTCCGCGGCCACGCGAAGTCGATCGTTGTCCAACAGCAGCGCGGCTTCGAGTGCGGCTTCGGCATCCTGCGGGCTTCGCGGAGCTGACCGAGAGTTGACGACCAGACCCGGCTGCACCACCGGGCCCGCGGCGTTTCGACCAGTGCCCGAGCGGCGACGGCCAAGCTGGTCCAGCCACCGAATACCGCGGTGTAGGCTCGTAGGGGGTTCGCGCCGGGGGAGGCGACCAGCGCCACGTTCCCCCCGACGCGGAAGGCGTCTATCGACAGCACCGAAACGTCATCCAGGCTGGACCACAATCCGGTGAAGGCGCTGGACGGCGCTGCAGGCGCGCAGGTTGTTGATGCCTGTTGCACCGGCAACCGCAACGTTGGTGCCGCTCCGAGCGACATCGCCGGTATCGACGCCCACGCTCAGGCTCGACCACTTCCCAGTAGCCGCACTGAATCGTCCGGTTCCTCTACATCGCTGGCCTGGACCGACCACTGCATGGACAGCCGCACTCGGAAGTGTCCGCAATCGTGCCGAAAGCGGCAGCTGGCCAAAATCTTTCACCGACCCCCTTTCCATACATCTGCGTCTGGTCGGCTGCTGGCGTGGACACCGCCGTCTGCATGGGTGAGACAGCTTTCGACGATCTCGAGTTCGCGCGTCAGCAGCTGCATTTCGCTGCGCAGGAGTTGACCGGCAGCGACATGACGCCGCAGGTGCAGGTTCAGCTGGGCCTGCTGGTCGCGCAGGTCGCCGTCGCCGATCGCCTTTCTGCACTGCTCCTCCGGTAGCGGGACCGCTGAGTTCGATCCCGCCGGGTACCCGCGCTGGACATCGGGCAGAAGGCCGAGCGTGTCGAATGGACCGCCGCACGGGGCGAGCGATCCTTCGGAACTCGACACCGCAGGTTCGGCCGGGACGCCAGGGCCGAGCCTGCGGCGTCACGCGCCCAAAGGCGGGCGTGACACGCGTGAACTGTGGTACCGGGTACCCGGACGGGTGCGACCGTAGTGTCGGGTGTCGTGTGCGGTCTCAGGAGCTGTTTGGCTCGGGTGGCTCAGGACCTGATTGAAGGTCTCGAGAGGTGTTGGACGCCCGGCTCAGATTCGGGGAGCGTGGATTTTGGATTTCCAGCGTCGGACGGGGTGCTGGGTCTTGCGGGCGTGGATGGACAGTTCGGCGCCGTTAAGGGCGACGCGGAAGTGGGTGTCTTCGACGTGGATGGTGACGATCTGACCGGCGTAGGTGCGGCCGATGCGGATGTTTTGGCGGGCGACCATCACGACACCGTCGGCGGGGACTTTGCGCTGGACGCTGATGGGTCCGGCAGCCGGTGGCGGCAGCTGGGTGGTGGCGATGCGGGCTCCGCGGAGCTTGCCGCGCTCGTCGGCGGGAATCGGTGAGGGCAGTGTCTTGACGAGCACGCCGTTGTGCACCACGTGGATGAGGTGACCGTCCAGGCGTAGGGTGACGCGTTTGCCCGACAGTTCGGCACCGACCTTGAGGCGGTGCTTCAGCAGGATGAGTGCTCCGTTGTTGCCGACAGCACGGTCGATTTCGATTGCCGCGTCGGCGGTTAACGCGCCCGCCTTCTGGCTGGACCGTCCGGCGGGTGGTGGGCCTGCCGGGCGCGCGCCGCGCATTCTGAGCTGGTGGAGGTCTTCGGCGTCGAGGTTGGACGGCATGGCTTGACGAGCTGTCCGTCGAGGAGGATGTGGATGCTGTGTTCGTCGACCCACACATGCGCGAGCCGCCCCGCCCGCTGGGCGCCCATCTTGATTCTGTGGACTGCGACCGAAAGCTGGCCGCTGGCGGAGATCACCGTGTCGAACTCGACCGCCCCGGCCGAGGACGCCAGCACCAGGCCGGGCACCGGGTCTGGTTCGACCGTCGGGCTGCCAGGAATGGCGGCGACATCGGACCTGGCAGGCAGATCGGTGGTGACCTTGAGCGGTTCGGGCTGGGCGTTGGGGCGGAACAGGCTGGCCGGGGTCGCCATGTCGAGTGCCTGATGCGGACGGGAATGGTAGTAGGTGTGAACCCATTCGCCGATCGCGGCCTGGGCGGTCGGCAGATCCGTGAACGGGCCAGACGCATCCAGCAGCTCTCGGCGTAGCGTCTGGGTAGGCTCGGCCGAGCGGCGAGGTGTCAGCGTTGCTGGTCCTTTTCCGCTCGGCCTGCCCCCGAACCGGACGTGCCCGTTTCCGAGCATCCGGCTCTCCAGTGACTACTGCGTGATTGTTTCCCGGTGAGCGTGGATTTGGTCGTGGCAGTCGCGGCAGACCACCAGGGTCTTGCGCCGTTTATTGGCCATCGCCTTCGCCCAGGGTGGCGGTGATCCGGTCGCCTCGAGGTCGGCCAACCTGCGGATGTGATGGACCTCGATGTCCTCCGTCTGCTTGCAGAGCTCGCATATCCCTTTGAGCAGCCGTTGGATCAGCTTCTTGCGAGGATATAGCGGCCGGTGGGGTTGGCGGTCGGTGAGGACCGCGGTCTTTTTCCGCCGCAACGGGATGCCGCCGAACCGTGCGACCAGTGGATTCCTGCTGCCGCGAGCGACACTGGCTTCGAAACACACCCGTAGCCCGTGCGGTGTCGCGGTCTTGGCCTTGTAGCGGGCCGCTGTCTTCGACACCGTCGAGCGATGCTTGCGCGCAAGTGTTTTGAGCATGGAGGTCTCCATGACCCAGCGCAGCCGGTGCAGCCGCTGAACATCGTAGGCGAGCAGGTAGTACTGGACGATGCCCCGATACTCGGCCCCGAACTTGCCGACGATGGTGTAGTCGTCTTCGTTGACAATCCGGTTCCGGCACGCGGGTTTTCCGCGCGACAAGTAGAGGGCGGCTTTGGATTTGACCACGTCCGCGGGAACGTGCAGGACCACCGTCCCGTTCACCGACCGGCGGTTGCGCCAGTCGGAAGCATCCGGGCGTCGGGTCCTGCGGTCGCTGCCCGCGACCGCGATCTCGTAGCCGAGGAACCTCGCTCGCTGGCTGCGAGCGTGGGTGATCAGCGTCCTCTCCGGCGACAGTTCCAGCTTGAGATCATCATGTAGGAACTCCGCCAGCCGGTCTCTGATCTGTTCGGCTTCGGCCTTTGGCGTAGATGCGGCCGTAGGCCAGCAGATACAACTGCGGATTGAACATCTGTCGATACAATTGCTCGAGCGGCAGGCCGCGCCTGCCGCGTTCACGCAGGACATCCAGCACCGTTATCAGACCGACCATCTGGCATGGCCAGCAAGCATGGCCGCACGAACCGATCTTGTATTTCTCGTAGAAACGCAGGGCGGAGGGGGCGAGGCCGGTTTGTTTCAGGCTTTTTCGGCCATGCGGGCGCGGAGTTCGGCGTCGGAGGGGGAGGCGCGTAGGAAGCGGGCGATTTCGGTGAGGGTGAAGCCGGCGCCGCGTAGCGGAAGCTCGGCGCTTCGGCCTGCGCCGCTGCCAGTTCGGCGGCGAGGACGTGGACCTGTGCGTGCGGGAAGTCGGGCAATCCGCCGCAGTGGTCCACGTCGAGGTGGGTGAGGATGATGTGCCGGACGTCGGCGGGCTCGTAGCCGAGCCGTTCGACCTGCCGGATCGCGGTTTCGTCTTCGGAAAGGATGGGCTCACGCGGACTCATCGCCCCGTCCGGCCGCAACGGCCTACGCCGCACCCGAGAACATCGAGTCAACCAGGTCCTGAGCCTTCACACGACACCGGGCGCTGTCACGAGCAATGTCCCTGCGGTCATCGTGACAGCGCCCGGAGGGCGAGACACCCCGGAGGCCCGCTCGCTCCTTTGCCGGGCGAGTCCCCAGGGTGTCGCCCTCCGGGTATCTCCCGACACCGGGCACCGGGTCCTGCCCATTTTCGAATAGAGGACATCATGCGCGAAAGGAATGGCATTGCCGTTTCGAGGTCGGGGAAGACCACCCGGATCATCCGGCGTTTCGCGATCTGCGCAGCATCTCGCTAGGTGACGTCCGGTTCCCATTCGGCTTTTTCATCGTCGACGAGGACGGCCAACGATACGTTCGGCCCGCAACAGAAGCAGAGCGCGAAGAACTCCTTTTCAAAGTGTTACCCGACGGTCCGAGCGAATCTGTTCTCGACTCGGACCGCTGCTATCTCCACGACACCCAGCTCGATCCGGTTGGAGGCCAGTTCATCCGGGCTGAACACCCTCAGCCCGTAGACGGTGTTCAGTTCGCGCAAGGTGGCGGTGATCGCGGCACCGAAGTCTCCTCCGGCGACCTGGTCGGCGACTGCGCTGGCGGCGGCAATGCAGCCGCGCGGTGCGCGGACTTCGACCCGGCTGGTTGCGGCCGGTGCGAGAACGCGGCGCACCGTCGCGGTCGGCGCACCGCCGGTGAACAGCTCCTGCGGGCGGTAGCCCGACAGCCAGCGCTCCAGCGCAGCGAATTCCGCATCGTCGGCGCGCGGGTTGCGCAGGGGAACCTTGTGTACTCAGATATTTGTGTAATCTGTGGCCCGGCAA
Source organism: Nocardia sp. NPDC047038 (assembly GCF_040644075.1). Taxonomy (NCBI): domain Bacteria; kingdom Bacillati; phylum Actinomycetota; class Actinomycetes; order Mycobacteriales; family Nocardiaceae; genus Nocardia; species Nocardia sp. NPDC047038. Next base: position 35,274 of record NZ_JBEYVQ010000024.1, read on the forward strand.
CAGTTTTCGGTACGCCGTGGCCCTTGTCGACGGTGACGACGACAACGGTGGACGGCCCGCACTGCAAGGGCCGCAGCCCGGTCAGGGCGCGGGCCATGGCGGCGGTGATCTCGCCGGTGACCGGTCCGGCGGTGATCACCTGGTAGCCCAGGCCGCTGAGGTGGCGTGCGAGATCGGAGGGGTCCAGGCCGGCCAGCAGCGAGGCCGAGCCCGTGCGCAGGCCGTTGGCGAGGATGACCGGCAGCACGCGGCCGTGGGTGCCGGTGCGATCATGGCGCGGGCGCCCAGCCAAGCTGCTGCGGTGGCGGCACCGGTTTCGCACTCTCCGTCGCCGATCAACGCGACAACGAGCCGGTCGGGGGCGTCCAACCCCATGCCGTGGGCGATCGCCAGAGCGGGCCCGAGTTGGCCGCCGAGGTGGTCGTGGCCGGGGATGAGCGGGGTGATTTCCCCACCGAACCAGGTGCGTGGGAACTGACCATCAGCGCCTGGTGCAACACCGGGTGCGCCGGGACCTCGCGATACTTCCCTCCCTTGCCCGAGTGCACCGTGATCACCGCCTTGCGCGCCGACAGCGCCACATCACCCACGTCCAGCCCGACCCGTTCGGAATCCGCAGCCCGGCATACCGGCCCAGAGACGCCAGCACCCGATCCCGAGCCGAGGACTGCTGCTCCACCACCCGCAGCCACCGCACGTTCTCCGCGCCGGTGAACGCCCGCGGCGCGGCCTGCGGCAGATCCAGCCGCGCGGCGTTCGGAGCGCCCAGGCCCGACCGGACGAAGAAATCCGAGACCGCCGCCAAGGCAAGATTGATCGTCGCCGGACGGCGCCGCAGCACCGTCTACAAGTAGCCGCGGTAGTCGCGTACCGCGCCGTCGCGGAACCGCGTATCCGCCAGCGGATCACCGGGCAGCTCGGCGTCGGCCAGCCACGCCAGGAAGCCCCGGACCTGACTGGCGTAGATCCGGGGCGTCTCGCCCTCCCCTGCCAGTCCCTCAGCCAGAGCCGCGCGAACGCCAGGCCCCGTAAACGCTCATCGCTGCCGGGCTGTGGTCCTGGACACACCCAACTCGGCGACAAGACCACTGGTCAAGCCATTGTCGTCGTTTTCCGCGCGATTACTACCCGGACCCCGACATCACTGTTGATGTCAAGGCCAATTTAAGGCATTCGCCCTGCGTGCTTGACGGTTTGTCGGCGTGTCATTAGGTGACCGAGGTCAAAGGTGTCGGCGCGAAAGGCTCCCCATTCGATGACTGCCGAGAATCAGGCGGATGGTGCGTCACGAACGTGGAGAGGAGTTGGTGGCGACGCGGGTAAGTAGGAAGGAGTTGGCGCGGCTGCGGGAGTTGCGGAGATCAGCCGCTATAGCCGTGGCTGCTGGCCGTCGCCACGTTCGATGAGCATGGTCAACATGGTAAGGATCCGGGATTGTCCGGACGCTGCGGCGGCCAGTTTCCCTGTATCTCGGCGAACCCGTTGTGTACCTCGGTGAACTGGCTGTTCATCAGGTTACGCAGGTCGGTCAGACCTTCATGCACGGCAGTGAATTCGGCCAGGGCGGCTTGGCGGAAGTCGCGGATCTCCGAACAGATCGCGGTCACATCCCGGTCCGCGCCACCGGCCAGCACCCGCGTGGCTATGTCAACGTGAAGTGGCCCCGGTGTGACGGGTTGAGTTGGCCCCGGGCTGCGTTTCAGGAAGATGGAGACATTTCTGGCTGGGAACGGTGCAGCGACGGCGGTCGTTGGCCGCCTTCCCCACTGCTGAGCAGGCCGATAAGCTTCCGGTCATTGGTCACTGGTGGGCAAGGATAGGAAGTCTCGTTGGCGTGGATGAGTGCGTCGGCTGCCGAGATCGCTGGAGCGGACTTGTTCGCCACCGTGTCCCGGGAGGATTTGTTGCCTGGTCTGGCCAAGGTAGCCAGGACAGGTTGGCGCGTGATGGACGACGCGGTGCTGCTCAAACGCTGGTACAAGAGCTATCACGGGAATCGGGCGGCGTTCGCCGGCTTGCTCGATTACGAGATCGCGGTCAATGGTCGTGGTATTTACGACCTCGATCTGGAGGTGTCGGGGGTGGAGCGTGTGCCAGCGTTGCTGCGGCGCGGAGCGGCCTTTGCGTGGGCGGCGTTGCACACCGCATGCCGGGACGTGCCGCGGTCGCGCCTTGCGGCCTATATCTCTGCTGCGCCCGTGTATGCGACGCCCGAGGTCTACACCGGGAACGTGACGTTCTGCGCGCTGCGGCCCGGGCTGCCGCCGTATGTCGGCCAGGATGCCGACCACATCGTCGTCGCGTTGTTCAGCGAAGATTGTGCACAGCCGCTGCCGGGAACGCCCCGGGGCTGGTTTCACTTCGCCAGATAGCGTCGCAACTGTGTGCGGTGCACTGTCCGAACTCGAGGAGTCGACCGCCCCACAGGCTCATGTGGGTTTTGTGTGTTGCGTTTTGGAGTGGGCGAGTCGGTAGCTGTCGGTGCCGGTTTGGATGATGGCTCCGCCGTAGGTGAGCCTGTCTACTATTGCGGCGCACAGGCGCGGGTCGGTGAAGGTTTTCGTCCATCCGGAGAAGGCTTCATTGGAGGCGATGGCGACGCTGTTCTTTTCTTCACGTTCGGTCAATACTTGGAACAGCAGTTCGGCGCCGCGTTTATCCAATTCCATATATCCGAGTTCGTCTATGCATAAAAGGTCGACGCGGCCGTAGCGGGCGATGGTTTTGGCGAGTTGTTTCTCGTCGGCGGCTTCGACGAGTTCGTTGACCAGCTTCGTGGCCAGGGTGTAGCGGACTCGGTAGCCTTTTTCGGCGGCGGCGGTGCCGAGCGCGATGAGTAGGTGTGATTTGCCGGTGCCGGAGTCGCCGATGAGGCACAGCGGTTCGCCTTTGCGGATCCAGTCCCCGGCGGCGAGAGTGTGGATGGTGGCGGCGTTGATGGCGGGGTTGGCGTCGAAGTCGAAGTCGCAGAGCCATTTCTGGCGGGGGAACCCGGCGGCTTTGACCCGGCGCAGGGTGGAGCGCCGGTCGCGGTCGTCGCATTCGGCCAGCAGCAACTCGGCCAGGAATCCTTGGTAGGTGAGTTGGTCGCGGCCCGCGGCGGTCAACGCTTCGTCCAGGACGGCGCGGACCGTGGGCAGCCGCAGCCGCCGGCAGGCTTGGTCAACGGCCGCTGCGGCGGCTTGTTCGGTGAGCCCGCGCCGCCGTCGCAGGGTGGTGGTGATCTGGGAGGGCGGGGTGGCTGGGCTCATGATGCGGTGCTCTTTTCGGTGTCGTCCGGATCGGTGGGTGCCGCGACGGGGGTGCGGCGGACCAGGAGATCGTCGTAGGCGGTGACGGTCGGCAGTGGTCTGGGGTCTGGGGGCAAACCGGCAATGATGGCGGCCGGATCCATCAGCCGCCGTTGGGTGAGGCTGACAACCCGCTGCTCACGCCGAACACCGTGACCGATGCGATGACGGCCGGTTGCGGCCCCACCGACGCTGCCGACAGCGCCGTGGCGGCGGGCTTCGACCGCGACGACGTCGGCGTTGACCGCGCCGACCTCGAGAGCGGCGATGATTCCGGCGACGACATCGGTTTCGGCAAGGCTGCGGTGCAGCAGCAGCACCTCGATCAGCTCGCGGGTGCCCTCGGCGTCGCCGTTGACGCGGCGGGCTGCCGCCCAGAACGCCTCGTGCGCCGCAGTGAACACTCCTGTGTCGCGGGCCTGGGCGAGTGCGGTCGAGCCGGGGAATGCGCCCGGCTTGATCTTCAGCACCTCGAGGTAGTGATCGAGTTGGACCGAGCAGCCGGTGCGGGCAGCGATGCGGCGATGGCGGGCAACGATTTTCGCGCCGTCGTAGATCACCAGCTGGGATGCCTGCAACGACACCCGCACCTTGCGGCCGATCAACCGGGCCGGGACCGAGTACTTCACCATCCGCACCGTCACCAGCGCCGAACGATCCACCCGCGGATGCAGGACCAATCCCGGATCGAACTCCTCGACCGGCAACGGCGCCAAAAGCGGCGCCTCGACCGCGAAGTCCTCGGCGATCGTGTTCACCCGCCCATCGATGCGCCGCTGCTGGTCGGCGATCTCCCACTCCCGGATCAGGTCGTTGAGCTCATCGAGGGAATCGACCACTGGCATCGGGGTCAATCGGTTACGGCGGAATCGGCCGACCTCGCCCTCGACGCCACCTTTCTCATGCGAACCGGCCAAACCCGGCTGGCAATAGAAAGGATCGATTCCGAAATACGAGCAGAACAACACCCAGCGCGGATTCTCCGCCCGCCTCCGGTCACTGCCATGCAATACCAGACGCACCGCGCTGGTCAGGTTGTCATAACGGATATGACGGGTCGGGACACCCCCGATCACGTTGAACGCTTCGATATGCCCTTCCAGGAACGCTTCCTGCCCCGCGGTCGGATACACACGATGAACCGCCCGCCCGGAATAGGCGAGCCAGAACACGAACATCTGGCAGCGGGTTTTCACCCCATTCAGCATCACCCAGACCTCACCGAAATCGACCTCGGCTTCCTGCCCGGGTAGTCGCTGCTGCGGAACGAACGCCTCGATCCGGCGCCCGGCCTCAAGGTCGATCTGCGCGCGCCGGATCCGCACATAGTCACGCACCGTCGAGTACGACAACTGCCTGGCACCGTGTTCCTCAACCAACCTGGCCAGAACCCGCCGGGCGGTATGGCGCTGTTTGCGCGGAGCGGTGGTGTCGGCAATGAGCATCGCGTCGATCGCGGGTTTGAACGCATCCAGCTTCGGCGCCCGCCTCGCCGGCACCTTCCGTGGCGGCGGCGCCGCGCCCGCCAATGCTTGACGCACCGTCCGCCGATGCACCTGATATCGACGAGCCAGCTCACGAATAGAAAGACCCTCGACACGAGCATCACGCCGAATGGCAGCAAACAACTCCACCCGACACTCCATCCCGGGCCCCTTCCACCAGCTCGAAAACGACCATGTCGAAATCGAGACTGAGGTGGGGCCAGATCAAACCGTCACAACCATGCCCGGCGCGTCGCAAGTGGGGCCAACTCAGACCGTCACACCGGGGCCAGATCAGGCTGCCACAGCCACCCGCGCCGCCGCGGCGTCCTGTTCGGCGATGTGCAACCGCCCAGTTAGATCACGGACCTGCGCTTCCAGCACGGCCACGTGCGCCTGCAGATCCTCTGATGCCATAGCCCGCCAGCCTACGCGGGAAGAGGTGATGTCTTCTTGCACTTCCCGGACAGCGCTCGCCAGTGCGTGTCGCCTCCGAGAAGAGAGAGAGAGAAGAGTCGGTGCCCGACGGGTGCGGCGGCAATCACCATCCAGGGAAGCCGACTGACGAAGTACCCCACCTAGGCGGAGTTGGTGGGGTACCGTCTACTTCTTTTCGTCGCCTTTGCTCGGCGGCAGGCTAGATGCTGCCGTGGTTCTCCACTGTCGCGACGTACTCGCCGGAGTTGTCGCCGTACTTGCCGGGCCAGTCGTTGTAGGCGACGATCACCTCGCCGTCCTCGAGTGCGCGGAAGGTCTGGGCGGAGCCCGCGGCAAACCATGGGCCCGAACCCACGCGCACGATCAACGTCCCGATCGGCGCTCCCGGCACCACACCTTCGGCCTTCATGTATGCCCCGGCGTACTTGCCGTCGATGTACCGGGTCCCATCAGGGTAGGTCGTGCTGCCTCGGCCGTAGGCCGCCCGCCCGCTGCCGGAGACGGTGAAGACATCGTCGCGGCTGACCGTCACGCCGGACTTCACCCCGTCCTCGGCCTTCGCGGGCACCGTGACAACGCTCGAGTTACTCATGGTGGCACCTCTCGATCGTTCCAGTATGTGACCCCGGAACTATAGCTACCTTTCGGCAAATAGAAGAGGTATCGGTGGACGGCGCGCTACAGGACCCGGCGCAGAGAAGGGGGTTGCCGTCGGCGAATCCTCCCCGGTGAAGGTCAGCGACTCTTTCACCAACTCCCCCACACTCCCTTGACGGTCAGAGGGCACACCAACCGGCGAAGGTCGCCGAGGTTGCGGGCGAGGCGGTCCATGGAGTGCACGATCGCAGGGTGGCTCCGTCGCGCGCGAGCAGCTGCTCCAGCTGCAGGCGTGCGGTGTCCTTCCCGGAGGCCTTGCCGACGAAGGTGCGCTCAAGATCGATCCGTCATCGAGCTGCCGCACTGCCTCCCGGCTCGGCTGGGCTGCTCGAGCGCCAGGGCGGTTGTCGGCGGGCCTCGCGGTCGTCGACGCCCGCAGGGCGTTCGAGGGGTTGCGGGACCCGTGTTTGCGGTCACCGCGATTACCGCCGCTGGTGGGTAACCGTTGGCTGTCGGATCGGTCGCCTCTGATGGGGCGGTCGTTACCGACGATCCACACCACTGGATGGGATGTAAGCCGATGATTGAACCGATCGACGATTTGCCTCGGCGCTGGTCAGCTGCCGAGGCGGGCACCCCAGCCGCGACAGGGCCCGGCTGTGGGGGTGATCGGCGCGGTCGTCACCTCGCCGTTGAGGGTGGTCATCGGGGTGATCCGGTGCGCTCAGACCCTCCGGGACCAGGCCGAGCAGAAGACCGGACCGGACCCCGCGGTCATGCGCGGGCGACTCGAGCAGATCGCCGAAGCCGCCGCCGTGGGCGAGTTGTCGCAGCAGCAAAAGCTCGCCGCTCAGCAACAAGTGTTCCTCCGGATGCAGCACTAACCGTTGTGAGGCCGAGGACTAAAATCTGATGCGTTCGAGTTCGGGCACTGGCCGTAACGTTGCAGGTTCGGTCGTGACGGCAGGGCCGGGCCTGCGGTGTCGTGAACCATCCCGTGTTCAGCGCACCCACGGGTGCATCCGGCGTCGCCGAGACTAGGACAGACGATCCACGACCTTCCGCCCGTTTCTCGCACACCCAAACCGACTGTATGACAGCGTTTTTCATGCATGCACGATGGAACGTGTTTCAAATAGTTTGGTGCGAAATAGTTTTCGTGCGCGAATGGGTTTCGCCGCGCCCGAGTCCTCACAACACCGGGGTGCGGCAACCGCGGATAGACAGCGGCCCCGACACCCTCATCAGCCGACTGGGAAGTGGCCGGGGTCGTTTCGCGTGGAGGCGGCTTCGCACTCGGTTTCGTGCTCGGAACCGAAATCTTCGCAGGTCGACAGGCATCGGATCACGGAGGGCGGTCGAGAGCTCTCCAGGATGTGACTTCGGCCCCGGTGCAAGCTTGGGTTCCGGGGGCCGAAGCGGTAGTGAGGCGAACTTCCTCGACGGGGTATCGAGGCCCCGACGACGTTACCCCCGCTCACCTGGGGTGACGGGCAGTTCGGGCGGGGGCTGTCGCGGCCGGTGGTAGATGCTTGACATGTTGGGGTCAAGTGGCAGGCTTCTGGGTGAGGTCGGGGTCTGAGCCGCCGCTCGGGCACTGGCCGTAACGCCGCAGGTTCGGCCGGGACGACAGGGCTGAGCCTGCGGTGTCGTGTTCACTGGTGAAGGTCAGCGACTCCGCTTCTTCGGTCGTCGGCCTGGTTACCGGTCGCTGTCGCGGCTGGTCAGTGACGTCAGCAGGGTCGCGATCTGGGTGCGCAGCTCTGCCAGGGACGCATCGCGGCGAAGTTCTCCCCGGTGGCCCGGCGGAAGTCGCTGCGTCTGCGCGCTGATCTCGGCCACGTCCCGATCCGCGTCACCGGCGAGCATCCGCGCGGCAGCGGCGTCCCGCTCCACGCTGCGCATCCGCCAGGTCAAGTCCGCCACTACCGCTCCAGCGCGATCAGACGCTCTTGCAGATCCTCGGTCATAGTTGCGCAGCCTACGTTCGCCGAACCCCCGCGAACGTGGTCGCCACCTGCCGCGTTCTGCCGTGTTCCGGTAGGATCGAAGGCGTCGCCCGGGTTAACTCGGCAGCCCCCCAATCGGGTGACCGGCAACGGCCCGGAACATCTCTCTCGGCTTCCAGGCCGTTGTCCTAGCAGTTCTTATCGGCCCCTCAGCGGCTACCCGAACTTCGTTGCTTCTTACGCAATGCAGAACCCCACTCACACTGCCGGATGCCAGTCGTCTGGCCAGCACCTCGGGCGCGCCTGATATCCGCCCCGGCTACCGCAACCTCGCCGCCAAATCGCACACCCTCTACTACCGCCCCACCGATGAGGGCGTCATCGACATCATCCGCATCCTGCATCAGCGCATGGACCTCGACCACCACCTCTGACCGGTCTGCGGTAGCGCGAACTGATCTCGAATCCGGCCGCGTGTGTGGTGCCCGCCGTCTCGGTGTGGTGAACGTAGCGGCTCCCCCGACCGGAACCCGGCGAGTTGGTGCGAGGTCTGTCAGTCGGGCAGCACCCACTCGTTGCCGCGGGTACGGTCCGCCAGCCGGGCACCCCGACCCGCACGGGTCTCCGCGACGATCTCACCCAAGCGATCGGTGCCCGCCGTAAGCTGTAATGGCCTGCCTTCTCTCCCAACGTTTCCCCGCACAGCTGCCTGTCGTGTGGTGGGTGTCAGGAGGCAGTGATGAGCGGATGGATCGGACGGGTCGCGGTGTGGGCCGCGCTCGGGCTGATGGGGTTGTCCTCGGCCGCGTCGTTTCTGTTCGGCCGCGAACTCGCCGAACTGGCGGGGATGCCGCTGTATCTGGGGGTCGCCGTAGTATCGGCCGAATTTCGGGCGGATATGGCGTAGCTGCCGGTCAGCGGGTGCGGGAAGCGCCGGGTCCGATCAGGCTGGTCAGTCGCGCATAGCCTGGAGTGAGGGTTTGAAGTAGGGGTTCCGGACTGACTGACTGGTGAAATCGCGCGAAAAGCAACGACAATGGCTTGACCAGCAGTGATGTCGGGTTTCCGGTTCGAGGTCCCCGACTGGCCGGAGAATCGGGCGGATTTGCCGTAGTCGCTGGTGTGGGCGGGTCTGGGGTTCAGGTTGTGGGCAGGTGGCGGTAGATGGTTTTGCGGGAGACGCTGAAGGTGTCGGCGATCTGGGTGACGGTGTATTTGCGGCTGCCGTGGTGGTCGAGTTCGTCGTACATCTCGCGGGCCTTGAGCACCTGCAGCTCTGTGAGCGCCGGGGGGTCGACCGCCGATACGGCCGCGGGCTTGTGCGGATTGCAGGCATTCGAGGGTTCCTTCGCTGATGAGGTCGGCGGTCATCTCGTCCATGGCGGCGATGACGTGGAACAGGAACCGCCCGGCGGGGGTGGTGGTGTCGATGCCTTGTTTGAGCACGATGAGGTCGATGCCGCGTTCGTCGAGTGCGGCGGCGAGTTCGGTCATGTGGGTACCGACCGGAATGGCCGTGACAGGCGGGTGATGACCAGTTCGTCACCGCGTCGTAGGTGTTCGAAGCATTTGTCCCATTCCGGGCGGCGGGCGAGTTTGCCGGAGGCCTTGTCCACCCAGATCCGTTCGCACCCGGCGGCGGTGAGGGCGTCGATCTGGGAGTCGTCTTTCTGTCCGCGGGTGGAGACTCGCGCGTATCCGAACCGTGCCATGCCCGCAACTGTCCCATAAAGGGCTGACATGCCAGGTTTTCGTCCCGTAGATTCCGCACACGAGTTATGACCCACCGGGGAGGTTCGCCGACCTGCGGATTCGTGGGTCGCTGCGGGTGAGGGTTCGTGTGGGTCGGAAACGTTCGTAGAGGCTTCAGGGCTGTGTCGTTGATGTTGAGCACGAGGGTTTCTGCTCCTGGGATTCGTGTGGTGGACGTGGTTACCTACAGCCCGTTCATCTCGCGGATTGGTTTGGAGGAGCTATGCATGTGGTGCGTGTGCTGTCCCCGATCTCACGGCGTGAGTCGTGGACGGTCCTCGGCGACGACGGGCCGGTGGCGCCGGTCGAGCGGTATCTGGCGTATCTGACCGATATCGAGCGATCACCGAATACGGTCAAGGCGTATGCGCATGATCTGAAGGACTGGTTCGTCTTCCTCGGTCGACGTGGCCTGGATTGGCGCGCGGTGCATTTGGAGGACGTCGCGGAATTTGTGTCCTGGCTGCGTCGCCCGCCGCTGGCCCGGAACGGGGCAGTAACCGTGCTACCGTCGGTGGAGCATCACTGCGCGGAATCGACGGTGAACAGAAAGCTTTCGGCGGTTAGCGCCTTCTACCAGCATGCCGCGCGCAGCGGCGTGGACCTGGCCGAATTGATGGTGACATGGCAGCCGGGCGGGCGGCGCGGAACCGGCTGGAAACCGTTTCTGCACCACATCACCAAAGGCGGGCCGCACGCACGGCGGGCGATCGCGCTGAACGCCCCGCGGAACCTTCCGCGAGTGCTGACCGCTAACGAGGTTCAGGCGATTCTCGACGCGTGTGGCCGGTTGCGGGACCGGTTTCTGTTCGCTCTGCTACACGAGACCGGGATGCGGGTCGGCGAGGCGCTGGGCCTGCGCCATGAGGACCTGGCCGCCGCGGAACGGGAGGTCGTGGTGGTGCCGCGTGACAACGACAACGGCGCACGAACGAAATCGCAACGGCGACGGTCTATTCCGGTCAGCGCCGAGCTGATCCGGCTCTACGCTGATTACCTGCACACCGAGTACGGGGACCTGGACTCGGACTATGTGTTCGTCAATCTCTGGGCCTCACCGCACGGACGGCCTTGGTCTTATCCGGCGGTCTATGACCTGGTTTGTCGACTGCGGCGGCGGACTGGCATCGACTTCGATCCGCATTGGTGTCGGCACACCGCCGCCACTCGGATGCTGCGCGATGGAGTGCCGATCGAGGTCGTGTCCAAGATCCTCGGGCACGCCGATCTGACCGTCACCTCGACTGTTTACGGGCATCTCACCGTTGAAGACGCTCGGCGGGTCCTGGAAAAGGCCGGCTGGTTCACCGGAAACGAGGTGACGCTGTGAATCCGACCGCCGAGGTCACCAGCATTACCGCGGCAAGCGGGGCACCGCGGCGCGGCTCGTCGACCAGCACCCGTCGGCACGACGACCCGTGGGCGGAGGAATACGGCCGCGACATCTGGGATCTGCGCCGCCTCGGAGCGCGCCGCCAACCCAGCCATCAGGCTTACCTCCGCTTCGACGTGATTCCCCAGCCTTGGCTGAAGAGCTGGCGAAGCGCTGGGCTCGGTGGCGGATATCGACCGGAAAAACCGCAGCAACAGCAGTACTGGGAACCAACGCCGTAACACAATTCGCCGTGTTCCTCGCCTCGCAACCGACTCCGGTCGCCCACTTGGAGAATATCGACAGGCTCCTGCTGGAACGCTATCTGGCCTTTCTGCACGCCACCTTCGGCGGGCGCGTCATGCATCGGCACCTGATCGGTCAGCTCAACCAGTTCCTGACCGCGATCCGTCAACATGACTGGGACACAACACTCCCGGTCAACGCCATGTTCTTCCCCGAGGACTACCCCAAAGAAGGTGAATGGCTGCCCCGCGCGCTGAGCGACCACGTCATGGCACAGCTCGAACACACCGACAACCTCGACCGCTGGACCATCCCCGCCTATCGGCTGGTGACCGTGATTCTCATGCGCGGCGGACTCCGGGTCATCGACGCACTCGGGCTAGCGGTCGACTGCGTGGTCCGCGACAGTAACGGCGCACCCTACCTGAGGTATTTCAACCACAAGATGCGCCGCGAAGCGCTCGTCCCGATCGACGACGAACTGGAACAGTCCATCGCACAACACCTGAAACAGTTGAAAGTCCAATGGCCGCAGGGTGTTCCCAGACTGTTCCCGAAACCTCGGAACAATGCCGACGGTCGGCTGCCTATGAGCGGATCGGCATACCGCCGCGCCCTGCAACGCTGGCTGGCCAGCTGCGCGATCCAGGACGAGCACGGTCAGCAAATCCGGATCACACCCCACCAATGGCGACACACCCTCGGGACGCAGCTGATCAACCGCGACGTCCCGCAAGAAGTCGTCCGGCGCATCCTCGATCACGACTCCCACATGATGACCGCCCGCTACGCGCGACTGTCCGACACGACCATCCGCCGGCACTGGGAATCGGCCCGCAAGGTCGGAAACGCCGGCCAGACAGTCACTCTCGATCCCGACGGCCCACTCGCCGAAGCGGCCTGGGCCAAGCAACGCGTCAGCCGAGCAACCCAAGCTCTTCCCAACGGATATTGCTCATTGCCACTGGTGAAGACCTGCCCGCACGCCAACGCTTGTTTGACGTGTCCGATGTTCGTCACGACCGCCGAATTCCTTCCCCAGCACCGACACCAACAGAAGCAGGTCATCGAGCTGATCTCATCAGCTGAGGCACGCGGTCAACAGAGGCTCGCCGAGATGAACCGGCAGGTGCTGGGCAACCTGACCAGCATCATCACCGCGCTCGAAACCGATCCTGACACAGCAGCGGAGGAAGCACCGAATGCGAGCTGATAACTCCAAGTATCTTCTCGCCACCGCCCGCCACCGGCACGAACTGGCCCGCAGCAAGGCAATCCGAGCCATCCGTGAACTCGATGCCGCTGGAGCGGCGGTGACGTTTCGGATCGTTGCCACCACGGCCGAGGTCTCGCGGTCCTGGCTCTACTCCCAGCCCGATATCCGAGACGAAGTCCAGCGACTTCGTGAGCTGAATCGCCGCGCACCGACCACATCACTGCCAGCACATCACCGCAGCAGCGATTCCTCCCTGGCCCGCCGCTTGGAACTCGCCAACGCCCGAAACCGCGAACTGACCGAGGACAACCATCGGCTACGTCAACAACTCGCCCAAGCTCTGGGGCAACTACGACATGCCGGCATTCGCCCCAGTTCAGAAGCCGCCGAACCGCCACCAGCCCACGGTCGGCATCGCAACTCCGCAACGATTGGCCCCTGCTAACCAACGCTTTTCACCTCAGTACTTGTTCGCCGGGGACACCGTCTCCGACGAACAAGGCCAGGTCAGAAGTCCACGACCACAGATAGCTCAAGATAACGATCGTTTCCGCCCACTCCGGCTGCGGTCGACTCCTCACCGTCCGGCACTCCAAACGTGGGATCAAGCGGGCAGCGACGCTTCACGTACCGGGTGACACGATTCTTACCTGCATCGTCGATGCGCGCTGCTTTCAACGCACGCTGTGTGGTTCCGTCAGCTCACGGATCCGGTGTCCTGCCTTGCGAGCCAAACCACTGGATGAGCTCGCGGCGATGGCACGCAGACAGGTGACTGCCTCATCACCACCGATAGCTGTGATCGCGTCGAGTGCAGCGCGCGAAGACTCTCCGACCCGCCACCCGCCCTCGAGGATCTGCTGACATAGTCGGCGCGCCGTGTCTGCATTCCCGACAAGGCCTTGCGCATGCAACACCCAGTTGTCACGGTGGGGGCAACCGGCCAACATCCAAGCCTCGTATAGGCCCCATGTGAACTCCGCGAGCGCCGTCGGATCCACCGTTTCCGCGACAACACGAACCCCGGCGTATTGCCATTCGGGGCGGCACATCGCCAGCATCGTGCAGAAGTCTTCCACCGCGGATTCCGGCAGCGCTGCGCTGCCGTCTGGTAGCAAGATGGCAGGAAGCAGGGCAGGGACGAGCCACGTCGGCAGTCGAGGAATCCGATGGGGCAGCGCAGACTGTATCGCATCGTCGCCTACCATCGCGGAGATGGCTGTGCGGCTCTGCTCGCCGTAATCTACTGCGGCGCTGTCGATTGCGCTGCGGTGACCAATTTGGGCAATAGTGTGGAGCGCGTGCTGTGCAAGCATGCGATCGCTGCCGTGCCGACTCAGCGCAATCGGAATCAGGTCTTCGACGGCCGTGTCGGCATGCCGTTGCCACCAAGCGACCGCGGCACGATTGGTCCGGCGGAACCCAAGGCAGCGCATCATCAGCACGGCTACACGACTGCCGTCGACGGGTTCCATGACCGGAGCCATCCGCAACGGATGTTGCGCCATCGTCGCAACGACCGCATCGAGGGTATCGGCACCGAACCTTCCCAAAATGCGTTGAAAAATCACCTGCGAGTGGACTGCTCGCGGGACTTTGAACTCTCGCAGGATCGGATGCGCGATGTCGTCGGATATCAGTGCGAGGACGAAGGGCTCCTGGTCGACGTCCTGCACTGAGCGACGGTAATCCTCGATGCTCCGGGCGCTGCTGACCACCTCGAGCATGTCGTGTTCATACCACCACCCCGTTGTTATCGGCATCGCAGCCCACCGCTCCCGTTCACCTGGCCGCCAGTCCAGCCGCAGCGGGCGGTCGGGGCGTTCTTCGAGGGAAAGGTGCTGTGCCCGCGAAGGTGCGCGACGCCAGGGCGGCGACGCCAGGACATCCGGCAGTTCGTGTGATTCGGCGTTGCGTAGATGTACGGATTGACCACACTGGTGAGCCGACGCATCGCTGATGAATTGCTGTACTCGACGTTCGAGCGCCCGAACGATATGAGCCGGCGCCCTCCGGGTGGGATCGGCTGACAGCAACCTCCTCGCACGGCGCGGGAACCGGCCTGCGGATCTGGACAGCGCACCGTACACCAACCCGTTGTCGGTGCGAGCCTGGAGCAGCTTTATCGCGACGTCGGTCGGAAACCGGGACAGCATGTCGGCGAGCTCGCGAGTGGACTGTAGGTCAGCGCCCCAACTGTAGGGTGCGTGAAGCCTGGCATCCAGCATCGCCGCGATGACGTCGGCGGCGGCGGGACCCACCTGGGTCGCGATGTTGTACCCATGACGAAAAAGGCGTGCTGGCTCGACCACTTCGGTGAGGCGAGTGAGTTGCTCAGCGGTGGTGGCGGAAGCGGCTAGAAGGGCAAGCGAATCCGAGGAATCAGACGGAACCGACTAAGCGCCGAAATCGTTGCTGTACCAGCGCAGCTGCTGCTCGGGCGGTGAGCTGCGCGACTTGTCGATCGGCATCTTGTCAAGATTTGCATCGATCCAGACCTGTTCGGTCGGAAGCAGGTACGACGTGGCGACCCGGACCCACAGGTCACCGATATGACCGGAAGCCCCTCGACCGCCGGCATCGCCGCGCAGCGTACCGAGGCGTTGGACGGCGGTCCGGTAATGCTCTTCGGATGCAGTCGCCAGGTGCGCCCGAACCCGCCGCAGCACGTTGTAGGCACGTAATGGTCCTGGTTCGTTCGGCTCGGGCGCGGTCAGATGGATAGGATTCCACGTACCGCCCTGGGATCCCGATACGACCGAACTCGACATTAGCACCCCGGACATCCACACAGCTGCTTCCGCCGCGAATTCGAGCCCGTACTCGGCCACCCACGTGTCAGCTAGACTGCGCGGCTCCGAGTGCACGAGTGCGCATACAACTGCTGCGCCTTTCGCGGATACGCGTGAATCGAGAAACCTGGCCCCCGCCTCGGAAAGCCAATACGCACCACGGCGGGGCGGGCACGCCAGAGCACCCTCGATCACCTGGCGATACCGGGCGAGCTCGGTGGGTGTAACAGGCGTTCGCGGCCGAGACGTCAACTGTCGTGCCGGGCCCAGCCCCCGAAAAGGCGCTGCCCTGGGCCACCATTTCGCCGGAACCGCCCACGAGTCCTCATCCAGCCGATCATGAGGTTCGGCCACACATCCTCCGATTTCGCCTACCAGGCACGACCATAATTGGCTCGGACACCACGACCTCCCAGCAATGGGAACCGATAGAGGTCTTGCGAGTTCTCTGCAACGCCCACCGTGGCTATGAGCCGGACGTGCCCGATTTCAACGCGAAGGGGTCCCGGGCAGTCGAAGTAAGCACCCGGCCACCGTGGATAACCATCTCCCGCGCCGTAGTCGACTTACCGCGCACCGGGAACCGCTGCCCGTCGCTCAAGGACAATGTGCCCGCACCGAACACCGTGGTCAGCGGAAGCCGCTGGTGGTAGTCGATAATCGCCAGGTTCGCCGCGCGCAGGGTCTCCTCCCGCACATACCATTCCGCCGTCCACGCCAGAATGTCGTAGGAGATGCCGCAGGCCTCCGCCATCCGGGTCAACCCCAGGTTCGTCGAGTGGGCCAGCACCACCGCGATGAGGTTGCGCTTCAGCTCCGGGTGCGGGTCTGTTTGCCGGAGGCGTGGGTGAAGCAGTCCAGGTCGCCGGTGCGTTTGTCCAGCTCGATCAACAGTGACACGATCGGCGCGAACGGCAGCATCTCGGTCAGCTCTGCCTTGAGTGAACCGCCTCCGCGGGAACGTCTTCGGCGGTCAGCGGCGAGATCACCAGATCCCCGCCCTCGTCCACGCGCACCGGGCCGTCCCCGCCGGCGAGCACCGCCTCCAGCTCTCCGACCGCCTCACACAGCTCGTCGGTCGCCGCGGCCAGGGCTTCGCCGGGGTCGGCGGGTTTGCCGACCAGGCGGCAGAACTCACTGCGCTGCGGCGTCCATTGCTCGGCGGTGAGTAGATACGCGGCCGGATCGGCGTAGCGGCGCGAGCCTGGCACGTACACGTCCCCGCTGCGCAGCCCATCCCGCAACCCCAGCAGCACGCACAACTCCCAGTAGTGCCGGTACGCGGTGACACTGCCCGATTCCGGGCCTGCTCGAGATAGCCGCGCCACTTCGTCGGCACGAACCCGGCCGGGGCCTCGTCGAACACCTTGCGGCGGCCAGTCGCATTCATCTCACGCAGCATGTCCACCGCAATCAGTGGCTCGGTGGCCGCGGTGCCGCCGGCGAACCGTACCGCGGACAACACCGCCGGGGTGAACTGCCGCAGATAGTTGTACGACGAATCCAGCGCGGCCAGATGCCCGTGATCACGCGGAAGACGGGGCTTGGCCTGCGCGATCGCCGCCCGCAACCGATCCCACCCGATCGCATCGCCCCGGATCAGACCGCCGATCTCCTCGTCGGTGATCTGCGGATCGGTGACGATTTCGAGGAGCTCGTCCAGCAGGGCTTGGCGGTCCTCGCCGGATTTGCCGCGCTCGGCCAGCTCGTGGCGCATGCGCCGCTCGGCCTGGCCGAACTTCGCCGAGATCGCCTGGTCGAACAGTGTCACCACCTCGTCGAGTACGTCGGTGGCCGATTGCGCCAGCACCGTCAACAGGATCGGATACCGGCGCTGCGGCTCTCGCCGTTCCAGGGCCTGCGGGGTCAGGCGGCGGCCCATCGTGGCCAGGAACCGGCGACGTTCGGCGGGCAGCACCGACATATCCAGCCGGTCCGCACCCAGACCGCGCAGAAACCCCAGCTTCTCGACCTCGGCCTTCACCGCCTGCGCGGAGGCCTCCACCGGGCCGGTCGACAGCCACCGCAACCGCGATACCCCGAGGGAGGGATCGGTGACCAGCAGCGTGTCCAGCTCCGTACAGCGCTCGGGTGTGAACTCGTGCGCGAGCCGGTCGTAGGTTTCGGTCTGGGCCTGGTGGCGGGCGTGTGCGACTCGTTCCACCACCGTGACCGGGCCCGGCCGGATCACCCGTGCCGAGATCAGGTACTCGCAAGCGAGCCGGAACAGCAGCGTTGGGGAATCGTGCTCCATCGCCCGCGCCAGCAGGAACTCGTCCAGCTCCTTCGACTCCAGCGGCCCGGCCGACAGCCAACCCAGATACTGAGCGGCCAGCCGCACATGCTCGGTGCGGGTCTTGGCACGCTTGCCGTACGAGCCGATCAGGACCGGATCCACCCGAAGCTGCTCGCCGAGCCGGGCCACCGCCACCGGCGGTGCCGTGGTCAACCGGTCCGGCACGAACCCCAGCCACGGCAGCGTGCACAACGCGATCGCCAGCCCCAACCGATCCGCCGGACCCCGGCCACGGCCCGGATCCACGAACGCCAGATCAGCCGGGGTCAGCGTGAAATACCGGAACAACTCCTCGCGGCTGATCTCCGGGAACCCCCGCAGACGCTCCAACTCCTCGTCCGCGAACACCCTCGTCGCCACGAACCCCGACCTCCAACACGCCGATCAATCCTCATCGGCAGCCAAGCCAAGCACCAACCACCCGGCCGCGCACCCCGAACGCGAAAACCCTGCTCTACCAGCCCACTACGCCGTATCCGCCCGAAATTCGGCCAATACTACGGCGACCCCTGGTGGACGCGGCCCTGGTGTTCCAGGAAACCCGCCCCAAACCGAGCGCGCTGCTGCTGGCCGGAGGGATCGGCGCGAACGGTCAACGACTGCGCGACACGATCACCGCCTCTGGCCTGACCACCCCGGCCCGGCACTACTGGAACCACGGCTGGATCTGGCATACCGGGATACTGTGGCGCGGCTACCGCCCCGTCCCTCCGAAGAAGAAGCCGCCGCGGCGCCGCAACCAGCCGACCTTCCGACGCTTCTCCTCGGCCGGGGGTCCGGTCGAGATCGAAGACTGGTCCTGACAACGGACTTGCCGGGGTGCAAGCCAAGGTAACCCAGAAGCCGCCAAAGCGTGAGTTTTCGCAGGTAGGGAACCAATTCCGGCGTCGTGGCCTGGACAGCGTCCCGGTGGCATGGTGAACGGCAGCGAGTCGGGTTCGACGTAGCGCTGTACCGACCGTAGGGATTTGTGGCCGGTCCTGGCCATGATGATGTTGGCGGAGACGTTGGCCTCGCCGAGATAGGTGGCGGAGTTGCGCCGGTTACCGTGGTGGGCGAGCAGGATGCGGGCGCGGCCGGTTTGTGGGCAGATGTCGCGCGGGTCGGTGGTTGGACATGAACAGAGGCCCCGCGTTCGCGGCCGGCGATAAGCCTCGGGAGCGGGAGGGCGGTGTCTATACCTGGGTGATCCACATGGTGTGGCCGCCTTTGGCGGTGATCTTGGCCTGTTTGTTGGCTACGTCCAGGTCTTCGATGTTCAACGTGAGCACGGCGGCAGCGCGGCTGGCGGACTTGTACAGCATGAGAACACAGTGACCTGATTCAGGCTCATGTGAAGTCCAATCTGAGCGGTTGACAGCCGCGAGGTTCTCGTTCGAATGCCTCCCATCCGGGGTGCGCCGCTCCGGATATTCCGGGTCGTCGGATACCGCTACGAATCGAGCTTCTTCGGCGTCGCTGACCGGCAAGCCCTGCGCGGCATGTTCTGATCCCAGTCCGCGCAATGTGCTCGGGTCGATCTCCAGTCCTTGCTTGCGCGCCGAGGACACCAGCGGAATCGGTATATCCACTAGCGGAAGAAGCGTCTCGGCAAGCGCGATCGCGTCGAGAGTCACACCCGTCGCCGACACCTGATTCTGCAGCAATTCGGTCCACGATGCCGACTCGATTCCTGGCGATTCGGGATCGACCCGCCGCCACTGCACAGCGACCTTCCAGGATGGATCGCCGCAGGCCCATTCCCAGATGACGTCACGGACCACGCTGTACAGCACCGTATAGAAGCGGAAGTTCTCCGTGGCGGACCCGGCTCGGTATTCCATTTCATACATCCACTCGTGCCGCCGCATCCGAATGTAGGTCTCGTCGGCGCGGGCGACCAACAGAAACGGATCGTCCGGGTCGGCGGTAGCGACCATGAAGTCCTCGAGAAGGGGGGCAGTGAGATAGGGCAGCCTCCGCCCATCGCCGACGGTGACGCGGACATCGGCATGCCCGCGGGGGTCGTACAGCTGCCCGTTCTCCACGTCGAGCACGGCGAGATCGCGGTCCTTGGTCAGATCCAACACCGTATACAACTGTTGGCCTCGGCCCGGCCCCCAGGTGCGCAAGACGGCACCGCGCGAATCCGCCACGACCGCATCGAATCCTACAGCGGCACCGCCACGTTCGATCTCGGCCACGAGATCGCGGATAGTAGGCGGCGCCGAAGTATCGTCAGGACCGGTACACATCTGCTGATGCCATTCGGACGCGGCGAAGGCCGTGCCGATGTCGCCCACCGGTATCACCCCGAACTCGCACGTCACCGCCAGGCTGGTCAGCAGCGCATCGAATTCCGGAGTCTGGTGTACGTCGACAGCGCCGTCTTCATCGATCTCGGTGGTGGCGGCCAGGATGATTTTCGAGTCTTTCCACCAATAGACCCTCGGGCTGATGGGCCGCGGTTCGTTGCGAAAGGTGGTGGCAGCCGTCTTGCCGAGCATGGTTATGGCAGTCAGTGCATCCGGACCGATGATCGGGTGGGTGTATACGCATCCCTCGTGCGACGTGACAAAAAGTGCGCCGTGGGTTCCGATTACCGGGTAGTCGCCGAGCCACCGCGCATGGGCGCTGGCGAAACTCGAATTGCTCAGTATGGCGAAGTGGGCATCGTCACAGTTCCACCATTCGATATCGAGGCTGCCCTCGGCGCGGGTGTTGGCCTCGGCGAGGTCGAAGAGTTCGGTATGGTCGATTTCCCAGTTCGTGAACACGTCTGTAGTGACCACTACGACCGCGAGAGGTTGACTTATCACCACGATCTGAATGATCCCCGGCGCGATGTCGCGGCGGACGATCCCGGTGCCCAACTCGCTATCGTCCGGAGCGAACCGTGTCCTTAGCCGGCCACGGACCGTGGCCAAATCGTTGATGTCGAGTGGATATGTGTATTCCAGATCCACCTGCGCGAGGAACAGGCCGACATGATCGGCGACGAGTGTGAGCCACTGGTCGAGTGGCGCCTTCTCAAGGATACGGCACAGGGTGTCCAGCCGCAGGATGTGCGGGCCGTCGCCGCACGGACCGATGAACTCGACCTGCGTGCGGTCTTCGGTCGCCGTGCACAAGTATCCCTTGTGTTCAGCCACCGCGGCTATCAACGAAATCAGCTCGTCCGAACGCGGAATGGGCACTGTGCCTCCTGCAGGCCGACGTCGCCCACGACCCTACATAACACATCCGCACCTATCGGCACCGCTGTTGCCGCCTGTGGGAGCCGCTCGACACCGACGTAGCCGAGGCCGATCCCGACCCCACCGCAGAGGGAGACGTGCACCGTGCTGAGAGGCCAACCAATCCCGCAATACGGGGTCCCGGAGTGGCGAGGTAGGCCGTCGGGCGAGGTGCCAGCAGAAGCTGGTCTTTTCCCGACGACCCCCCGGCGGGCGCTCACAGACAACGGATCGTGCTGCCGGTCCCCCCGCTGGGCACAGGCTCTCGAATGTACTGGGACCGTACACAAGCGGACCGCCCTACACGCCGCGGACGAACGGAAAGGCGGAGCGCTTCAACGACCCTCTCCGACATCACCAAATCGACACGTTGATTTCTTACGAGCACACTTGCCGCGTCTCCATATCCCGGTAAACGACGCGCCGAGCCGAATTCATCGCAGCGAGTTCCCATCGCTGGGAGTCCGGTCTTGTCGGTGTGGGTGGCTAGGGTAATCCGCGACACGATAGGGCAATGGGTGAGCTAAATGACTGAATTGATCGAGCAGGTCGAGAAGCTGGCGCGCGAGTTTGCGGCGAGCGGCGCGACAGCGGGAACATTGCAGCTGCACGACGGTATGGGCGGCAGCGGCATGCAGTTTCGCGACTTGGTTGGCACGCCGGCGCCGGTGTGGCCGGATACCGCGGTCATATCGGCGGCGGTGCGTGCTGAATTGGGCGTGGACGCGGACGATATGGTGCAGATGCGGCTGCGGCTGTTTGGCGACAGCTATGAGTTCCAGTACCGCTGCGACCGGCGGAATAGCTACAACGTGTTCGGGTGGGAGTCTGTCCGACAGGTGATCCGCGACCCTGCTTACCGCTATCCCGGCCATGCTATTCCGGTCCCGCTCACCGACGCCGCCCCCGACGACCGGCCCACCGATCCGGAGTTGGTCGCGACCGTGGCCGATCTGGTCCGCGAGTACGTGGAGCTGCGCACTCGGCAAGAGGGCCACGCACCGCAGTTGGGCGCGGGGAACACCGAAGCCGAGATTGTCGCTGCCGAGACGCGGATCGGTTTCCGGCTGCCGGAGGAGCTGCGTGCGTTGTATCGGGTGGTGGGCTATGAGGACGACGACCGGGGTCTGCTGGCGTTCACCGCGCTGCTGCCTTTGGCTACCGTCGCCGCGGCCCACCTCAACGACGACACCGAGACGGCGGACCTGGAATACGGCCACGGCACCGTCGGAGCCTGGAAGGACTCGCTGTTCGCCGGCATCGATCGCATCGTGTTCGAATCCTGGCCCCACGGCGTGGTGCGCCGAATCTCGCGCAGCCCGAAGTGGGTGATTATCGGCAGCAGCGACCGCAATGTGACCGCCGTCGACCTCGACCCTGGTCCGATCGGCTTGTCCGGGCAGGTGATCGACTTCGAACCCGATGGGTGGTACGCCGCCTTCCGGCAGGACGACTCCGTTCTCGCAGTGGTGCGGCGGACAGTCGCGTCGCTGCGCGTGGGCGAGTCGGTGCTGGAGTACTACGACGCCCAAATCGCCGACCATCCGCAGCATCAGGCGTTCCTGCGCGGCATGGGCGAATCGGTCGCGGAGCTGCCCGATGCGATCGCCGTGCAGGAGCTCACGGTCGACGGCTGTGACTCGTTCGCCGCCGCGGAACTGGCGGCGCTGCCGCTGCTGCGGGCGCTGCGAGTGCGCGGTGTCGAATCGGTGCAGCTGTCCGTGCCGCACACGGTTCCGCTGGAACAGCTGCACCTCACCGCGCCGCGCATAGAGCTGGAGCCGCTGGCGGGCCACCCGACCCTGTGGGACCTCACCCTCTCCAGAGCGACCGAGCCGGTGCACATCGGCCCGTTGGCCGCACTGCCGTCGCTGCAACGCCTGGACATCTCCGAGATCGAGGTCTCGGACCTCGAGGCGGTCGCCGCTCTGCCGACCTTGCGTGTGTTGGTGGCCACCATGCAGCAGTGGCGGTTGCTGCATGACCGGGACGCGGTGCCAGCCGGACTGGCTGCCGCGGAACTGGCGGGCGACGCCGCCTTCGACGACGAAATCACCTGGGCTGCAAGCTTCGGCCTCGCCCCCATCACCGCGTCGCTGCCGGTCGTGCGCGGCACGCTGACGAATGTGCAGCGGCGCACCGAGCGCTAACGACAATCGGGCGCACATGCGCGAGCTGATGTAGCGCCGCGTGAGCACACCAGACCATCCAAGCAGCAGAGGTAGGGTGCGTCGACCAACCGCCAACGGGTTTGGGCATCGCCAGGCCGGCGGCGCGAGACCCGATCCTGGCGCCCGCCACAACCGAAGGGCAGTCACTACGCGAAATCGCCCGCGGCGTCGGCGTCAGCCTGGCCCTGGTGCACGGTGAGGTGAAAGCCGCGCAGCAGGGAGTCTGGGAAGGTATGACGACGGCGAGCCCGTCCCAGATCACGCCGGATGTGGCGCGTACATGATGACTGCGACTCCGATGAGGCAGATACCGGCGCGCCGATCACGTCCCTAAGGTCGGGGCGGAAGCCGTCGAGCCCCATGCCCCCGCAGGGATCCGCGCGGCGAAGATCGCAGCCGACCAACAGCGGTGGAATCACCACGAACACACTGACATCCGGCGGAACTCTCAGATAGCTCTCCGGGCGCTGTCATTCGCGCGGCCTACCGCTGACCTGCGACGCTGTATCCGCAGGTCATGCGCTGACAATTTCACGCGGCCTCTCATTGCTCGCTGCCGCGCCGTCGGCAGTCGTCGGAACACCATCGGCGGCGGCGGCCGTGGTCGGGTTGCACGATCGTCGACCCGCACCGCGGGCAGTACTCGCGCGGCTCGTCGATGTCCATATCGACCACGCTACCGACGTTTCGTCGGACGAAACTCGCGACTGGGATCTACGGAGGTGCAGGAGGTGTGACCCGGATCCGAGGAAATTTCGCCGGACGAAACTCCCCGGTTGCGCACTGCTTGTGGAAGTAGTAGGGCTGCTTCCCACCCTCACCGGCGCTCCCCGGATCAGTCGGGTAAGGACGGCGCATTGCTGCGCCGTCCTCCCCTCAGAACTGCCCGTGCGGCTTTCACCGCAAGCAGCTCAAGCAAGCTGCTGGAGCGAATCGAGTTGAAGTGCGATGCTTCTGCGTTGCCGAGCGGTGCGCTCGTTTCGGCAGGAGCGGTGGACCAGGCGAGTTCGTTCACCGTCCGCTTGGGCGGGTCGTCCGTCATGGACCAGGTAGTCTGCGACTATTGCCTGACGGATGACCAGCAGCCACCATCGCTCCCATTCCTGCGGAGATTCCGGTGGCTGATCCGGTGACAGCAGTTCGTTCCGGCAGAGTGGGCAACGACCGTGCTGCTCGATGAGCAGCCGTCGCGTGTAGCCGTCGACCGGAGGCTTGATTCTGCGTCGCCGTTGTTCCCAGTACTCGGCCAACACCGGGTCATCGGGAGATGCCCGGGCCTTGACCAGAGTGTGTCGGACGATGTCGGTCCAGGAGAACCGGGCCAGGTGAGCGCCGGTGGCGGCGTCGCCGAATACCCAGCGGTTGTTCCTGAACTTGTTGAATTTGCCGAAGTAGCGGGCCGAGACCCACCACTTCGACTTCGTGGGGTGGCTGAAGGTCGCCCACTTGTAGGTCAGCGCCCACAGATAGTCGTCGAGGACGTTGAACGTCCGCTTCGACACCACGCCTCGGTAATAGGTCGCCCAGCCCTTGATGATCGGGTTGAGCCTGGCGATAACCGCCCGAGTGTTGGAGCCACGCAGATCGCGGATCTCCGTGCGCAGCCGTTCCCGTATTCGCCGGACCGCAGCCTTGGATGGTTTGATCAGCAGCTTGCCGTGGTAGCGGCGGACATTGAACCCGAGGAAATCGAATCGGTCTCACCGAGGTGGACGATGCGCGTCTTGTCCTCGTTGAAGGCCAGGCCCCTCGGTGTCAGCCACTCGGCCAGCCGCGCCTTGATCTGCTCGGCCTGCCGCTGGGTGTGGCAGAGCGCGACGAGATCGTCGGCATACCCGATCACCACCGGTGAGTCCGTTCGCGTCGACTCGGCATTACTGCCGGACTCCACATATCGAACTCCCGCTGCCTGTTCCAGCCCGTGCAAGGCGATATTCAGTAGCAACGGACTGATCACTCCGCCTTGGGGCGTGCCCTCATCGGTCGGAGCAAATCCCTTGCCCGCCTCGATGACTCCCGCTTTCAGCCAATCCCGGACCATGTCCCTGGCAGGAAAAGATCCGATGGCATCGAGAAGCCGGGAATGATCGATCCTGTCGAACGCCGCCGCCAGATCGGCGTCCAGTGCCCACACCCGTTTGGCTCGTTGGCCTCGGCAGACGGTGTAGATCGCCTGAATCGCATCGTGGCAGCTGCGACCCGGCCGGAACCCATAGGATTTGGGCTCGAACCGGGCCTCCCATTCAGGTTCCAGCGCGTTGCGGACCCTGCCTTGATGGCAACGGTCCGCGATCACCGGAATCCCGAGCGGGCGCAACTTCGCACGGTTACCCGCCTTGGGTATATACACCCGCTTGACCGGCCTGGGCTGCCAGGATGCCGCGTCACGGTGCACCTGCACCGCCAGCCGCATCCGGTCGTGCGAGGTCAGCGCGACCTCGCCATCGATCCCGGCGGTCTCGCGTCCCGCGTTGCGCTGCGTCGCCTGCCGCACGCTGGTCAGTGTGTTGCTCCAGCTGCGCAGCATCATCTTCTGCAAGTTCCTGACTCTCGCCAAGTTCCCGCTCCGAGTCGCTGTGAAGATCCGCTGCCGCAGCCGCCGTACGTTGTCCTCGTGGTGCCGCCAATCGACGACATCCCACGAAAGGGCCACGCCCTCAGGTCCGTTCACCATTCGGTGTCCAACTTGTCCCTCGGTTCCGGCGGTTCGAGACCGCATTGCTTCACCAGCTCACCTGTCCACGTCAGCGCCCCTTTCGAGGCCCGAGCACACGGCCCGGTATCCGGCCAGTTATCCAGCGACGACGACATGGAGGTGCCGCCACAGCGCGCTGGTTTCCTGCCGGCTTTCGCCCGCCGGCCTTCGCTTCTTGGACATCCTGTGCCCGCCAGAGGCTTCCGCTTTCCTCACGGTCGGCCTACCGGGAACATCGCCACGATGTTCCGGACTCTGTCGGGGTTTCCGTGTTCCGCACGCATGAGATACGACCGGGTTGGGTGCCTTCTTTACCCCGGGGCGGCGGTGTCCTCCCGACCAGCACAGCCTCTCTGGTCGGCGCCTGCCGCTTCTCAACGGCCAGCCCTGTACCCCGCTGGAACATCCCATCGGCGGAGCTGCTGATAACGAGGCATACGAAGATTCACTTCCGTTCACCCGTCCGGTCTTCCCCTCGCCCGTCGCCCCTGGATGGAACAGGGACGCTTCGGCTTTCACCCCAGGCTTCGCACCCCACGGTCACCCACGACGCACGCCAGGGCGGGGACGGTCCCACAGACACTGGACCGAATCACGTTCTCGTCAAACGACCTCCAATCAAACGCGATCACTCATAACGTGCGACCTCACGTCGCACGGCTGCCCCCAGCTCCTACCGGGCCGCTGCGACGACCCGACGGCAAAGGTCTCTCACCTCCACTCAAACCACAGCGCCTCACGGCGCACGAAGCCCGCCCTCAACGCCTTCGCCATCACCTTCGAAGGCCGGATCACCCTGACCGGAAACTAACCAACACCGGGGTCAGATCCGCCGTTTACCCGACAGTACACCGGCGATGGGAGGGACTTCCCCCATATCGTTCGGGTTGGCGACAAGCCATCATGAGTAGATGCTCCACCTGGCAACGGTTCAGTCTCGTGCCCCAGCGGTAATCAGCGATTCCCAGATCGGATCGTGCCACCTCTTCGGTCACGGCCTTCGCCCGACGGGTCAATAACGTCAGCAGCGCTGGTCGCGGGCGAGTCTTGAGTAACAACTGGTGTCGATGTGCCAGTGATTCTCCGCAAGCCTGTCGCCGATATGGTCGAGAGGAGGCTAATCGGGGGTTTCTAAATACTGTTTTTGACGAAGGTCGGGGAACGTTTGACTTGCCGTGTTTTCCTGGCGCCCCCGACTCGGGACACAATCACAGCAGTTATATCGAATTCTCATACGAAACCAATCTACCTGCCGCCACCTCGAGGTAGCTGTGGGTGGCGTAGGTTACCGTGCAGATGGCTGCGCCGGCTGGCATTGAAGACCGGCAATGTATTGGTTCAAAACATGGAGGTTGTTATGGAAAATCTCGCCGATTTCGCGGACCGGAATGCGGAGCAGATAATGGCGGCAGCCAGTCCAGCGCTGCGCGCGGCGCTGGAGCAGCACCTGCATCGGTCGAGTCGGACTGCTATGTTCGGTTCGTTTATCGACCCCGGTAAATAGCGGGCAGCAACGGGTTCGGCTCAGTGTGCCACCTGGCGTACTGAGCCAAATCCAGCTTCAGATCAATCGGCTGGAGGGAATTCGGTATCGATGGCTATAAATCGATCGGCGCTGCCGTGGCCCACGGTCGGCCTGGACACCGCGGCATTGCGGTGTCGCTCCTGGCAACCGCTGCCTTTCGCTGAATTTATCATCAAGATCCACAGTCGCTGCAATCTGGCATGTGACTATTGTTACATATATGAGATGGCTGATCAAAGCTGGCGCGCCCAGCCAAGAACAATGAGTCGGCTGATCTTCGAAAAGACCTGTCGAATGATCGGTAGTCATGCCCGCCGGTTCTCCGTCCCGGCGGTAGATCTCGTATTCCATGGTGGTGAGCCACTACTGGTTGGGCATCGAGATCTGGAGTATTTCGCTCGAACAGCTCGTGAGATATTAGAGCCGATCACGGAGGTGCGACTGGGAATGCAGACCAACGGTGTGCTGATCGACGAGGAGTTCTTGCGTATCTGCGATAGATGGGATCTCCGAATCGGCGTCAGTCTCGACGGCAGCCGCAGGGGGCACGATCGGCATCGGCTCGATCGACGTGGTATGGGCAGTCACACGCGGACCGTCGTCGGCTTGCGACGACTGCTGGCCCCAGAGCGGGCGCACCTATTCTCCGGCCTTCTGGCCACCATTGACCTGCAAAACGATCCAGTGGAAACCTATGAAGCGCTGGCGCAGTTCCGGCCACCGTCTATCGATTTCCTACTGCCGCATGGCAATTGGACATCGCCGCCGCCGGGACGCCCGGCCAGCCGCGCACTGACACCGTATGCCGACTGGCTTATCAAAGTATTCGATCGCTGGTACGGCGCGCCGGACCTCGAAACGAAGGTCCGGCTGTTCGGCAACATCATCGAACTTCTGCTGGGAGGGCATGTGGGCTCGGAAGCGATAGGCCTTGAGCCTGTGCGGTTGGCCGTCATCGAGACCGATGGGAGCCTGGAACAGGTCGACGAACTAAAGTCCGCATTTGCAGGCGCAACCAAAATTTCGATCGAGGGCAAGGACAACCCGCTCGATTCGGCACTCTGGGATCCCTCGATCGTGGCCCGCCAGATTGGGGTCGACGCACTCAGCGAGACCTGTCGATCCTGCCCTGTTCACACCGTATGTGGCGGCGGGCACTATGTGCATCGCTATCGGGAGGACACCGGCTTTCGTAACCCGTCGGTCTACTGCGCTGACCTGAAGAAGCTCATCCACCACATCGAGTCGCGCGTCCGAGCCGACATTGGCGCTGCACTCAGGCAATAACGACGGGAGACAGCATGTTTGCGAGCTCCACAGGGATCGAGGATGTGACCGTCGACGTGGGATCCGGCCACGCGACGGCGCCGAGCATTGCTAAGTTGAGGGGCGGACTTCTGACAGCGCGGATGATCCTAGTACGTACTGTCGTCGCAACTGTTACCGAATCGGCACCAGACACCGCAGCCGCAGCGGGGCTGTCCGATGCATACCAGTTTCTCGCCGCACTGCAGGGTCGGCATCCGATCGAGGTGGCCACGGCATTGTCCTACCCCCACGTTGGCGCATGGATTTCCCGGGTGCTTCAACGGGTACGGGAGCCAGCTAACGATGCCGAGCCCCCGGTTTGGGCGGACTGTGCCTATCTGGGCTGGATCGCCGCAGCCGCTGGCATTGCATGCCAACCAAATGGTTCTATGAGATTGGTGGTGCGCAATGGTGTGGTGATGCTGCCCGGTATCGGCATGGTCCGGCTCGGCCCTACCAACCACAATGGATATTGCGAACTGCGCTGGACCGACACCGGCGCACTCCACTTCATGGGTGGCAGTGCAGTGGTCCACGTTTCGGCAGCCCGAATCGAATCCCATCCCCGGTGGCTGCCACTGCGTCGTGTGCAGGGAGCCGACACAGAGTCACCGGTGCTCCTCGATGACCTCGATCCATTCCGCGAACTAGCATCCGACGGACCCACACCAGTCCGGCTTACCATCGAGCAGTCGGCACGGTGGCAGCAGGATTTCGCTGCGGCATGGGAACTGCTCAGCCACGAACTCGCCCATTATCTAGAGCCGATGCGCGGGTGTCTAGATATGCTAGCGCCGTTGAGCAGCGAGGCGCTGGTCCACAGCACCAGTTACACCGCATACAGCGGGGTCGGCTGCGTCTATACCACCGCCGCCGTCGATCCGTGCCAATTGGCGCTGACACTGATACACGAGGTGCAGCACACGAAACTCAACATGCTGGCCGACCAGGTTCTGCTGCTAACACCGGATCACACGGCTCGGTTCTACGCGCCGTGGAGAGACGACCCGCGGCCGATATTCGGTCTGCTGCACGGGATCTATGCATTCTTCGGTGTGTGCGATTTCTGGCGGGTGCACCGCAACTCTCCCTGCCACGGATCTCTCATCGCGCATATCGATTTTCAACTAGGGTGGGCCCAAGTGGAGTCAGCTATGACACAGGTAGTCGAGTCTGGGCTACTCACCACCGCTGGGCATCAGCTCTGTGACGCCCTCGCCCGCAATATGCGGTCTTGGGCCAGCGAATATATCCCTGAGAAAGCCCGGCTCGTAGCTTCCGAAGTGGCAACCGCGCACCGGCCGTACTGGCGGCTACGGAATCTGATGCCCGCAGCCGACGGTATCACTGACCTGGCCGCGAGATGGACAGCGGGACACCCACGACCTGACGTTTTGCCACCTGCCGCGCTGATCGATCAGCAGCGCATCCCCGATCGATACAGCGGCCTGCATCTTGCGGCCCAATTGAAGGCATCCGATACTGCTGCGGCAAAAGCGATGTCCAGCCCCGACCAGCCCGACGGCGACCGATCATATCTTGCAGGCCATCCGCTTGAGTCGTTCGCTCGCTACACGCAAGACCTGCAGCACGACCCGCTGCGGCCCCAAGTGTGGGCGGGGCTGGCACTAACACTGCCGAAGCTATTTAAAAATATAGACTTTGGAATCCTTCAGGAGCGCGCCGAGGTTGCCGCGCACCTATATAGTGCCCTCGGACCGCAGACCCCGATCGTGGATCTTCTGCGGTGGCTGTCGAATTCTAGAGTCGATGACTAGGACAGGGGCACATCGCCACGGAAGTGTGCCGCCGTTGTCATGCGATAATGTCTTGTTGCTCAGGTTTTTTCAAGCAGACGGGATGGCCTATCCCTTCGTGGTGTCCACTGGGGCCGACTCGCCGACCGCAGTCTGCTCGCACCGGGGCTCACAACTGAATCCAGCATCCCGCGCGGTGCGCGCGCCCGGCCACGACTCGTATAGGCCGCCGCGCATGCTGCGCGCAACCGCTACGTCGCCGTGCACGACCGCGCACACAAATCAGCGCTCCGCCGCGTGCACCAGCCACTAATGCAGGGGCGGAGGAGTATCGCGTCGAGCGCAGCGGCGAGCGAGTAGCGGACGTGATCAACCACCGGGACGAACCCGTTCTGCACGTCGATCACCATCGACAGTGGTAGCCGCGGACTCCGCGGGCCGCTCTCAGTTACTGCGCTCATCCCCACAACCCCCTGCCTGTCCACGACGCAGAAAGCGCTAAAGAGGCGGCCTTGCAGCCTATTCCACAAGAATCGACCATCCAGCTGCGCGACTTCGCCAATCCATCGTGATGGACTGACCACATGACAGATGATCACCGAGCACTCAGCAGCGCCCTGCCCCAGCCGGTGGCAGGAGTGCTGCGCGCCGCGGTCACCGGACTGCACGACTGTGGGGCTGTCGTCGTCGCAGGATTCCCGGCGTCCGGGAAGTCGACGGCCGCGGCGTATCTCGCGGAGGTGTTGGGTGCTCCGGTGTTGGACAAGGATCGTTTCGCGCCGTTGCTGGAGGAATCGGTCATGCAGACGTTGACCGGCGACCCCCACGATCGCGACTCCCAGACCTACCGCGCCCTCGTAGGTCCCGGCATCTACGACGGGCTCATCCGGACCGGACTCACCGTCGCCGCTACACACCCGGTCGTGCTCGACGCGCCGTTCCTGTCCACTATCCGCCGAGCCGCCGCGCGTGAGATGTCGCTGAGTGATCACCTCCGCGACTACACCGGCCTTGCTGAATCGGTTCCGCTGGTGACGATCTGGCTCGATGTGACCGCGCCGCTGATCCGCGCGCGAATGATCGCGCGCGGCGCCGAACGCGACGCACCCAAGCTGGCAGACTGGGAAACCTACCGCACAGAAGTTCTCGACAGCGGAGTCCGCGACCTCGCCCACACCTTCTGCGACCACGTCATCACCACCTCCCCCACTCCGGAATAGCAGTCGAGGCAGGCGGTCAGTGAGGAGTGCCGACGCGTAGCGCGTCGATCGCGGGCAGCGTCTGCGTGCGGAGGAAACGTTCGATGCGGCTGCACTGCTGCTCGTCGACACCAGCCAGTGGCGCACGTACCCGTCGGGGGAAGCCGGGCAGCCGTGTGGCTACTGCGGCCTTCGCGAACGCGATATCCGACAACTCCATCTCCTTGCGGGTGTCGCTGTAGGTGTCGAATACCCGCTGCCAGCTACTCGCCGAGGCTTCATCACCAGCCCTGGCGGCTGCGGTGATCGCGACCGGCAGCTCGGCGACCGGGCCACCCGCGCCGGTGACGACCCCGTCCAGGCCGAGTTCAACCAGCCGCGCCCCGGCGCGGTCATCGCCGACCAGCACCGCCAGCCGCGGGCAGCCTGTCTTGTATGCCCGGGTGACCGCGAGATCCTTACCCGAGTCCTTGACGCCCACCAGCTGCGGGAACTCCCCCGCCAACCGTGCCACCACAGCCGGGGTGACCGGGTTACCGGTGTGGCGTGGGAAGTTGTACACCAGCCACGGCAGCGCGATGCCGGTCACGGCTTGGCGGAAGAACTGCTCGACGCCGGACTCGGGTGCCTCGGCGAAGAAGTACGGGGCGATCACCGCCGCCGCGTCGGCGTGCCCTTCGGCATGCCGCGCCGCCGCGCGAACATCCGCCACCGCCGTGGCCCCGACATGCGCGATCACCGTCCCCGCCCACTCGCTGCGGCAGTGCTCGAGAACGCAACGCCGCTCACCGGCGGTGAGACCGGCGAACTCCCCGCTGGTTCCGTTCACCAAAATCGTGCCCACTCCGGCGGACGCGAGCAATTGCAGGTAGTCGGTCAACGCCGGGAGGTCGATCCGCCCGGAACGCTGAAACGGTGTGAGAACGGCTACGACTGCGGAATCCACCATTCCCTGATTCAACCGTGAGTAGCAGCCGCGGCGAATAGCGGTGCTCCGGCGAGTGCGGGCGACTGCACGCGCGTGGATTGGGGAAGCGGCAGGACTGTCGCGTGATGAGGGAGCTGGCCGTACACAGACGCGGTCACCCCGAGCATGATCGAAGTACTTCTCGTCTGCGCTGTTGCTGGTGAGGTGCATAGAGATGACCAGGCTACCGGCCCTGCTGCCTGCACGACCCTCTGTTTCAAGCACCTAGCACGCCCCGGACTCGGTGGAGAGAAGGTGATCCTGGCGCCTGTGGTCGTGAACTGGTCTCGTGCAGCGATGGCGGTCGACTAGCACCGCTAGGGCTACTTCTGAGGCGATCGCGCGCAGTGCGCATGCACCATGCGCGGTGCGCGCGCCCGTGCAGGAAGAGCGGGTCAAGACCGTCGACCGTCCGCGCGCGCCGCCATATACGTGCACGCGAGGGCTCTCAGTTCGGCGTGAGGAGCAGATGGCAGCCTGATAGGCACCCGCCAGTGCGCGGATCCAATTTCACCGGTGCGTGCCGTCGTCTACACCCACCCCTCGTCTGGACCGTCCCCGCGTAGGCGGTGGGTTGGCGCAGAGCCTCATGAGAATCACCGGCGCCGCCCCCGAGGATCAGTCCCCGCAGTTGGTATATGCGTGCTCGCGGCTAGGCTCGGCAGGCATGTCCGTCTACCTCGTGACCGGCGCCGCGGGTTTCATCGGCGCGAACTATGTGCACCACCTGCTGGAGTGGGAGCCGGACGCCGAGGTGGTGGCGGTGGATTACTTGGGCTTCGCCGGCAATCTGGCGAACCTCGATGCGGTGATCGATCGCATCGTCTTCGAGAAGGCCGATATCGCTGACCTCGAGGTGATGGAAGCTCTCTATCGTCGGCATCGGCCGGATTTCGTGGTGAATTTCGCGGCGGAATCGCATAACGATCGCGCGATTCTGGGTCCGTCGTCGTTCATGCGCAGCAATGCGCTCGGTGCGCAGGTGATGGCGGAGTGCAGTCGTCTGGTGCCGGTTCGTTCGCATGTGCATGTGTCGACGATCGAGGTGTACGGGGAGCTGGCGGCCGGGGACCAGTGGTTCACCGAGCGGTCGGCGTTGAACGCGAAAACGCCGTACTCGGCGGCGAAGGCGGCCGGTGATCAGATGGTGCGCGCCTACATGCAGACCTATCCGGAGATGAATATCCGGATGACGCACTGCGCCAACAACTACGGTCCGTTCCAGCTGCCGGAGAAGCTGATTCCGCTGGCTGTGACGAACGTGCTGCGCGGGAAGAAGGTGCCGGTTTATGGCGACGGGTTGCAGAGCCGGGACTGGCTGCACGTGGCCGACCACTGTGCCGCGGTGCACCGGGTGCTGCATGCCGAGCTGGAGCCCGTCCCGGCCGCGGCGGCGACCGACCCGGGGTTGCTGCCGATCTTCGACGTTTCCGCTCGGTTCGAGGTCACCAATATCGACATCGCCGCCATGGTGGTCACCACTCTCGGTCTGAACCCGGAGCAGTGGATCGAGCACATCCCGGATCGGCCGAACCACGATCGCCGCTATCTGATCAACCCCGACAAGATCGAATCGCAGCTGGGCTGGGCACCGGCCCATGACTTCGCCAGCGGGATCGCCGAGACCGTCGTCTGGTATGTCGAGCACCGCGCCTGGTGGGAACAGATCATCGCCGACAAGGGCGAGCTCGGCTTCGACTGGAGCCAGGTCGGCCCGGCGGCGACCCCACGCTAGGTGTCGGTGATCAACACGGTGTAGCCCTTCGGGTCGCGCCACGGTCCACCGTGGCCGGCGAACCAGTCGCGGACCCCCACACCGAGGCTGTGCGCGATCTGCTGACGCTGAGGTGAGTCCTCGGGGACACCGCAGGCGAAACGGGAGGGCCTGTCCCAACCCCATGTTCGGCCGGGAACGGCTTTCGGTGCGGCCTGCGGATCGATGTGAGACTCTGAGATTCGTTGCCCGTGCCGGATTCGGCGCCCGCCGCCGCTGCTCGCTCGACAGGATGACCGCGGATGGACGGACACCTCATCCGCTCAGCTCGCCAGGCCCGCGGATGGTCCCAAACCCAGCTCTCGGCTGCCCTGCGGAGTCAGGCCGTGCCCGAGCACGTCACGCTGATGAGCCCGGCCTCGCTGCGAGTGGCGTTGTCGCGGTGGGAGAACGGGCACACCGCGCCTGACCTGGTCCACACCCGGCTGTTGTGTAGCGTTCTGGAACTCTCCTCGGCCGATGCTCCTGGACCGCTCGACGAGCAGGATGAGCCCGGCGACGATTCGCTGTTCGGGGTCTTGGCTCACCACACCAACAGCCTGCGGTTGCTGGACCGGCGCCTCGGTGCGCCGTTCGTGCGGGCGCACACCGCCGACCACGTGCAGGCGCTGGAGGCGATGTGGGAGAGCCGCTCAGGTGCCGATCGGCGCAGCGTCGCGCTGGTCCAAGCCGACACCGCGGCGCTGGCGGCGTGGGAAGACCTCGACGTCGGTGACCACACCGCGGCGGACCGGCACTTCGGGCTGGCCCGGCAGGCGGCGTCACGGTCGGGTGATTCGACATTGCTGGCGCACGCGCTCGGCGAGCACGCGGTGATGCTGTCGGAAACCGGTCACGCCCGCCGGGCATTGGCCCAGGTCCGCCGCGCGGAAGCCCTACCCGGTCTGCCGATGCGGTTGCGGGCCTGGCTCGCGGCGACCCGCGCCCAGGTCGCGACCTGGTGTCCCGGCGAAGCGGTGACCGTACGGCAGGCGATGACCGAGGCGGAAACCGCGCTCGCCCACGCCTGTCCCGACGATGAGGCCGCGTTACCCTTCCTCGCTCTCAACGAGATCCATCTTCAACGCTGGAACGGGCACCTGCTGGTGCGGCTCGGTGACCCAGTGGCCGGTCCGATCGCTGAGCAGGCGCTGGCGGGGCTGCCCGCCGAATTCGTGCGGGCTCGCGCTGGCCAGGTGCTCGACCTGGCCGAGTACGCCGCACGCGCCGGTGAACTGGACCAGGCGACGGCGCGGCTGGCATCAGCGGCCAAGGCCATCACCGAGGTGGGGTCGCGGCGTCTGCGTTACCGCCACGACCTGCTCGCGCGGCGCGTGCGGGAGCTGGCCGGCCGCCGGTAGCGCGGCGAGCATCCCGACGGCGGTCGCGGTGCCCAGCAGTTGTCCTGCCGCGAGCAGTTCGTAGGTTTCGGTCAGCGGTACCCACACCAGGTCAGCGGCCTCCTCACCGTCGCTCGGGGCGGCGACTTGGCGCGGTGTGCGGCCGATGAAGATGTGGTGGGGGGTTTGCACCAGACCCGGCATCGGCTCGAGGACGGCGACCAGTTCCAGGGAGCCAACCTCGAACCCGGTCTCCTCCAGCAGTTCTCGGCGCGCGCACACCTCCGGCGGTTCGCCCGGTTCCACGATGCCGCCCGGGGCTTCGAACCCGAGCGCGCCGACGATCCACCGGTGCCGATGCAGCAGCAATGCTCGACCGTGGTCGTCGACGACCACGGTGCAGGCCACGGTGTTGAGCCGGACCGCGTGATGGGTGCGCGCTACGCCATCGGGGGTGGTGATGTCGTGCAGGCTCACCCGCAGCCAGGGCGGTGCGGCGTAGACGGTGCGTTCGGAATGCACGTCCGTGCGGGGCGGGGAAGCCATGTCCTCACGGTACCGGCCGAAGCGTCGGTTTCGGGCCGTCGTGCTACGGGTTGCTACGTTCCGGGGCCCCCGCCAGGCGTCGACTCTTGAAGTTACGACGTTGTCCGGCAGGGGATTCGAGGGCAGCCATGATAATTCCACCGACTCGGCAGGAACCGGTACCAGCTCGGACGGGGGTGGGGCGTCGGGTCGCGGTGATCGGCCAAGGCCACATCGGGCTGGTGGTGTCGGTCCTGGCGACCGAAGCCGGGCACAGTGTCCTCGGCTACGACACCGACCCCATACGGATCTCCCGGATAACCAGCGGCGGCGAAGATCTCGGGGACGTGCCCCGCGACCGGCTCGCCGCAGCGCTGGCGACGAGCCGGTTCGCCGCGACCACCGACGCGGCGGCGCTGCACGGGTTCGAGGTCGCGGTCATCAGCGTCTCGACACCCCTTTCCGCGGGCCGACCCGACCTGCGGTGCCTCGAGGCCGCGGCCAAGACCGTCGCCGCGCACGCGCACTCCGGGTGCGTGGTGATCGTAGAATCCACGACGTGGCCGGGCACCACCGAGGAGATCGTGGTCCCGGCCCTGGAGTCCTCGGGCCTGCGGGCCGGGGTGAACCTGCACGTCGGGTACACGCCGGAGCGGATCAACCCCGGTGACGGGATCGACGCGATGGTCAAGATCCCCAAGATCGTCTCCGGTGTGGACGCGGCGTCGCTGGCGATGGTGGCCGAGTTCTGGGAAACCATTGTCGACACCGTGGTCCTGGCCCCGGATATGCGGACCGCGGAACTGGCGAAACTCATCGAGAACACCTTCCGGCTGGTCAACATCTCCCTGGTCAACGAGATCGCCCACCACGCTCGCGACCTCGGAGCCGATGTATGGTCCGCGATCGGTTTGGCGGGCAGCAAACCGTATGGGTACATGCCGTTCACCCCGGGCATCGGTGCGGGCGGGCATTGCATCCCGGTCGCACCCCGCTACCTGGCTTGGCGGATCGGTGAAACCGGCGGTGCGGCGGCGGGTCTGATCGAGATGGCGCTGGCGGTCAACGACGCCGCACCGGTGTGGGTGTCCGAGCGGATTCCTCACCGGCCTGGCGCAGCGCGGCATCGGCGCCGGACAGGCGGTGGTGCTCGCGGCGGGGATCACCTACAAGCCCAACATCGGTGACGTGCGGGGGTCGGCGGCCGCCGCGGTGATCGCGCACCTGCGCGGCTGCGGGGTACAGGTGCTCGTCTACGACCCGGTCGCCCAGTCTGCTGCCGAGGTTTTGCGGGTGGTGACACCCGAACTGGTCGCGGCGGTGTCCGCGGTGGCGGTGCTGGTCGCCCACGACCACCTCGACACCGAGACCCTCGCCGCCGCCGACTACGTCTTCGACGCCTGCGCCGTCCTGCCCCGCACCCCGAACATCGAATTGCTTTGAGTAGCAGGGGATCACGTGAATTCGGAGACCAACAGCATGATTGGTCGGCGGCGCATGTTGCGGTCGGCGATCCTGGCCCACGACAACGACTACGGGTTCGATCCACGAACCCCGCACTGGCCGGCGCCGTCGCTGCGGGTGTCGTGCGTGGTCCCGTACTACGAGACCGGTTGATCTGGCCCCTGCTCGTCGGTCCGCGCTTACGAGAGTTGAGGGCTTGGTTGGATGTCGAGCCACAGCGTCTCATACTCGGTGGGGCTGAGGTGGCCGAGGTAGGAGTGACGGCGCTCGGTGTTGTAGAAGTTGTCGATCCAGTCGGACATCGCGATGGTCAGCTCGAGGGTTGTCGACCACTCCTGGTGTTGAGGAGTTCGGTTTGCATCCGTCCCCAGAATGACTCCATCGCTGCGTTGTCGAAGCAATCACCGACGGTTCCGAACGAGGGCAGAAGCCGGTGCCGGCGGAGGTTCTCACCGAACGACCACGAGGTGAACTGTGTTCCGTGATCGGCATGCACGATCAACCCCTCGGCGGTGACGCGTTCTGTCATTGCCATGTTGACCGCGTTGTTGACCAACAGCGTGTCGGCGATGGTGGAAAAGGCTCGGCCGACGATCTTCTTGCTGAAGCAGTCCAAAATGGCGCAGCAATAGACTTTTCCGTCTCTTGCGGGATGTTCGGTGATGTCGATGCACCACAGCTCGTTGGGGCGAGCAGCGGTGAAAGCCCGGTTCACCAGGTCCGCGGGAGTGCTCACTGCGAGCATCGGGTGGCCACGTCGTTTGCGTCTGGGCAGGCCGAACAGCCCCCGCTCGGCCATGATCGAGGCAACCAACTTGTGGTTGACGATCATCTCGCACTCGGCCAGCAACGCGGCCTTGATGCGGCGTTTGCCGTAGGTTCCACGGGACTGGGCATGAATCCGGGATACCTCGTCGGCGACCACGATCCTGCGAATCATTCTGGTGGACAGAGGCTGTCGCCGTTGCCGCAGAAAGGTGGATCTGTGCACTCCAGCGATTCGACAGGCCGACCGTCCCGAATGTTCCAGCGCGATCAGCCCTTCGACGACCGCGATCCGCCTTTTGGGGACACCACCGCCTGCGCATCGAACAATTCGCAGGCGTCTCGAGTGAGCTTCAATTCGGCTTCCAACGCGGCGATCCGCTTCTCCGCCGAGGCCAGCTCATCAGCTTCCACGCTCGGAATGCCCTCGCGGACTCCCGCATCGATGAGGACCTGCGCCTTCCACCGGAACAACGTGGCAGGCGAGATCCCTGTCTCGGCCCCTATCTCGGCGACAGGCTCGCCGGCTCGCAGCCGAGCACCTGCCGTCGCATCGCCAGCGGAAAGGATTTCGGCATCGTGACCTCCTACAGGTCAGTCTGCCTCAACTCTCGTAACCGCGGCCCCCTGAGCAGGGGCCAGATCACCTGGACCGATCGACGGGGTCCCATCAGCTTCAGGTTGACATCCGATAATGGCTCCATTAACGCACGTCTAGCGCCTGCATGCCGCAGGCGCAGTGAGATTCGTAGGAAGAGTCGGTGCATGATCCCACCTGAGACCTCTCCGGTGGTCGGAGGGTGGGATCGTCAAGCTCGTGGCACATCGGCTCTCCTCGGAGCAAAGCGCTGCGTTGGTATGTCGAAACGCAGTGCCGCGAGGACCCGGATCGTGTGCACCCTGTGATGGTTACGCTCGTCCGGACGGCCGGAGGTCACCCATGGATGAGCGCCTGATCTAGCCGGTCACGTGCCTTGCGGCGATGTCGGGATCCGCGCCGACGACCTAGTGGTAGTTGGGGCGGACGGAATCCGCGGTCACGGTCGGTGTTGCGATCAGCCGCCCCGGCGGCAGGGTTCCGTAGCGACGTTGTCGATATTCAAGCCGGTCGCGGCCGACGGGGGACTCTCCCGGTGAGATGAATCAGCTCCTCTCGTTCGCGATGCGGCAACCCAGTCGTACAGTCCTGTTCTCGAATCCCGTCTAGCTTTCTGAAGGTCGGGCACAATAGCCGTCGCACGCAGGTGACAATGTCGCTGTGGAGTTCACAGCGTTGCATCGCCAATTCCGCCGGAGCTAGTTAGTCGGTGTCGCCGCGGGGTCCTTGAGGCGTTCGACGTCGGTGATGATTTCGCGGATATTTCGGGGTCGGCGGTCGAGGTCTAGGGTGGTGCATCGCAGGATGAGCTGGTGTAGGTCAGTGTCGGCCGCGCGTGGCAACGACTGCTTGCCGGTGAAGATGTAGCCGAGGATGTGGCCGATGGCGAACACCTCGTTGTCGATGTTGTAGTCCCGGAAGCTGGTGAGCATGGGATCGAGGATCGTGCCTCGGATTTCTGTATGGGTGCGGGTGAACTCCGAGGTCCGATCCTTGACTAGTCCGAAGTCGGACAACTTCACCTGGACTGCTTTGCTCTTATAGACCTTGAGCAGGACGTTCTGGAGGCTGAGGTCTCGGTGCAGCAGGTCTTGGTCGTGGATGTAGCCGATGCCGTAGAGGAACTGCAAAGCGATCCGTTTGCGGGTCGCGAAGCACAGGTTCTGGTTACGTCGGCCGATGTAGGTGCGCAGCGTTTGGTCGCAGTATTCCATCGTGTACTCATCGCGGCTGTCGTGGTAGCGGTAGACCTGCACGATGTATGGAAAGTCCAGGCCCTGTAGAACCTTGAACTCTTCGCGGAAGCGCTGCAGATCACGCGGATCCTTGGTCGTCGCCCGCTTGAGCGCGACCTTGATCCCATAGTCGGGATCGACGAACGAGAAGACCTTCGCATACGATCCCTCGCCGATCAGCTGAAGCTGCACCGGCACGCCACCGCCCTTGCGGAGTCGGTGTTCGTTGTCGGCGCGGGTGAAGACAGGCTCGAAGCGGGCGAGCTCGATGGTTTCGAAGTCCTCTGGGACCGTGCTGCCCTGACTGGTCGACAGCCAGGGTCGGCAACGCTCGACGGCCGCAGCGTACCCCTTCCGCAGTGCAACCTCGACGCCGGCGCGGCGCAGGGTCGCCAACGTTTCGTCCAGATCATCGAGCAGCGCGATCAGCTCGCGGCTGTTTTCGGCCCAATAGTGCCGTGTGGAACGTGCGCGGTCGTTGATCGCAGTGAAATGACGGTTCAGCTGCTCGTGCAGGTGAGCGAAGACCACACCGAAACGCATGTCCTCGGCGTAGAGGCGGCTGTAGGCCGGCGACGGCGGCGTGCTCGCATACTTCTCCGGCAGGTCAGCGAGCATCAGCTCCACGGGATCGGTCACGTGCGGTCGGGTCTCTCTGATCGGGCTTGGTGAAGCGAGCCAATATGAGCAGCAGCGCATCTCATCCTAGGAAGTGATCAGCAGCCGGGATCTCGTGAGATTGAACGACACACCGGGATGAGGATGCGAACTGCGCGTAGCGGGTGGCAGCCCCCACTGCCGCGGCCGGAGAGTTCAAGGCACTAGATTCATCACGGCGTTGATGCGTAGCGCGCGTTCTCGAAGCGAGTTGTCCTCAGCTGGCGGGTAGAGCACTCCGAGCGACACCTCGATGTACGATGCGCACCAACTCACGGTACCTGGGCTGCGGTGGAGATCTCCACTGCCGCAACCCCCGAGCACGGCGATGCAGGACCGCTTCAGCGGCGGCGATTTCACGGGCTACTTGCCTTCGGCTCACAACCCCCCACAGCGACAAAATTGCTACGCGATCGCTAGGACGCAAGCCGCGACTGCCCGAGCCCTTTGCGGGCAGGCGGGTTCTGCCGAGTGCGGCAACCGCGTCGGCGACAGGGATGGGCTCGAGGTCGGTGCGGTAGCGCAGGTAGTGTCCGACTGCCCCGCGCCCGTGGGGAATCCGATGTTCGGGTGTGGTGACTACGTGCGGCGCGAAATGTATTCGACGCCATCGACCTCGTGCACGGGCAGCAGCACATCGTCGATGCGATAGTGGCCGGCGCTGTCCACGCGCCACCACTGCAGACCGTAGGTGGCAGCGGGCACCGTCCGGTTTACCGTGCGCCTTACCCGCTTCTGCAGGGCGGTTTCGCGGCGGAAGCTTCGTAGTCGTGGCTGTGTTCGATGAACATCCGGCCACCGGTGTGGGCAAGAATCCGTCGCTGGACGCTATGCCGCCTACTCCGACCAGCGGTACCGGGTTGCCTTGCTGCCATTCGGTGTGGGCTCGGTCGATGAATGCCTGGTCTATTTCGATGGTTTCGGTTTCGGCGAGTTGGGCGACCAGGGCATGGACCTGTTCGACGATGGCGGAGTCATCGGTGATGACGACAGCTTCGGCCACGGTCGCGGAGTGGTGAGAGGCGTTGGCTGATCCGATCACAGCCCATGTTGCTGTCGCGAGCATCTTGGCGTGCAGCGATGACGACGAATACATCAGTACACCTCGGTCGAGGAAGTGTTGCAGCGCGTCCGGAGACGTGGCGTGTGCGCGTAACGCGTTGCGCCCGGCGTTCACGACGAGGATGTCGTTGCTACGCAGCGGCAACAACTCGGGCGCGGTGGCGCCCAGGTAGGCGATCGCTACCGACCGCGGCCCGCGTGTGCGTGCCGCCCGCACGATTTCAGGCCATGGGTTCGGTCCCCGCACTGTGGTGCCCATGGCATCGAGTCTGCCCGACCACTTGCGCTCGTTGGGGTGGTTGGCTCTCATCTCCCCGATCTCGCCGCCACCCGCGATCCGGTTCTGGGTGAGGCGCGGCGAGGTGGTGGTCTGCGGGTTAGGCTCGAGCCGGTGATGCAGGCGAGGACAGTTCTGGTGACCTGCGGTGACGCAGTTACCGTGGCGTGCCGGTTCTCGGTAGGTTCTCGTCCTCGGCCTGCCCTGTTCAGCAGTGCGCGAGCCTCACACCGGGTCTACGGCCACCTGCCGATGAGTCTGCAGGTGTCGAGCTTAAATCGGCTCGAGCCCTGGCGCACGTCCCGGTCGAGAGGAACGACGCAGTCCTCGAATGCGGTGTGCAAGTCCTCGCTGCTCTCGACGCCCGCAGTGACGCGTCGCTAGGAATCACGCGTCTGGTTTTCCAACCAATCGAGCCCCGGACCGGTGCGTCGGTACGGGGCTCGTTCGGGGGTATTCGCGCCTATTCACCGATCGCTCGGTAGTTTGACGGAACCGAATGTACCTTGGCGCTTAGGTTTTCTCCAAATCGAACCGTCATCGTCTCAATCGTGGGTGTTCAGCCTGAGAATCGTGACTGGGCGGATCTATTCGGCTTTCGGCATTCTCGGCAATTCGGTGTCGATACCGCGGTATCCGGGTTGCGGCGCGTATCGGCTCCACCGGTAGTGCGGGTAGTGGTCGTCCTTTTTGATGTAGGATAGCCGCAGCAGGGCCTGCTCCAGTGACATCGACAGTTCGGCGGCGAGTTCGGCCATGACCAGCATCATGGTGGCGCTGTCGAGTTCGTGCGGGTCGGTGAGGATTTCATCGAGCACCATGCCGCTGAAGGCTTGTTGTCGGGTCAGGACCCGTCCGGGCAGCCAGCTCAACGCCCACCGCTGTCCACGGATCCCGTCGGCCAGGCGGATCGCTACCTCCGGGGAGATAGCACTGGCGATCCGTAAGGGCCCGATGATCAGATCGTTCATCCGCGCGGCCACGATCGGTTTCGGCGGTGGTGAGCTGGTCGAGGGTGCGTTGCAGCTGTTGCAGACCTGTTTCGACGTCGTAGCGGTAGTCGTCGTCGGATGCCAGGTAGTCGTCGAGTTCGGTGAATACCTCGTAGATGCTGACTGTCGTGGTGGTGATGTCCCTTTCGGTGTCCTCGGTCATGCTGTTACTTCACCTCCGTTATCGGCCCCCGTGCGCGGGGTTTGCGGGAAGCGGCCGTGAGGATCGAACTCGATCCGGTAGCTCCCGCTGTTCTCGATCGCCCGGATCCTTCTGCGGGCTCGGCTCTTGTGTGAATGCACCGTCGACACACTCACGCCGATCACTTCCGCGATCTCCGCATCCGGCAGCCACAGATCCCCCGCCATCACCGCCACCCGGTATTCCGTGGTGGTCAGGTTCTGCCGCAGCATTTGCCAGACGTATTTAACGGTGTCGTTGTCGAGGACGCGGTCGGCGGGGTTCTTGGTCACCACCGACGGCCCGAGCATCGGTACTGCGGTGTCTGTGTAGTCGGGCACCGACACCACGCCGTCGCTGCGCCGCCACGAATCGATGACCCGGCGTTTGGCGATTGTCATGATCAACGCTGCCGCCTCGGGCGCTTCGGCGTTGAGGAAGTCGCGGTCGCATTGTTCCCACACGGCGAGAAACACTTCCTGCACGATGTCGTTGGCCCGGTCACGATCACCCCCGAATGCTTTGATCGCGAGCCGGAACACCGCAGGAGCGTGCGAGCGAAACAGGTTGTTGAACCGGCGTTGCGGACCAGCAGGATGCTGCTGATCTGTCATCGTGCCGAAAACTCCCCGCCGATCAGACCCGAGTACTCCGATCCGATGCGCCGCGCGACGCCTTCGGCAAGGATCGACCGTGGCCCCGTGCCGTCAGTGCGGCGGCGGATGCCGGCGAGCACGGTCGTGGCGGACACGTGACGACGCGCGGCCGTGACATTGGCCGGCAGCCGCCGGGGCTTCGGTAGCTGCGATAGGGGCCGCGGGACCGCCGGTACCAACGCAGAACACCACGCAAGCGGGCCCGCCATCGACAGCCGACCCTCACCAACCCACAACAGCGTCATGCCACCTACTTCGTAGCGCGAGCATGAATTCTTGAACCCGCCAGGGCCAGTCGCGCCGCCACGCCGAAGAATCTGTCCAGCTCGTGAGCGATGCCGCCGCTGGCGTCACGGCATCGCCTCGGGCTGCAACATCCTCGGCGAGTGCGGCATCACCGGTCGCGGCCGCCATGGTCCGCAGGAACAGCTCGAGATCGATCGCTTCGCCAGCCACCAACCACAGTCATCTCCGCCCGTGGGCAACATCGGCAACTCCTGACCAACGCGGTGCAGATACGCGCGCGGCCCGGCGCGAGGGCTGCTCGTTCTTACGGCCCGGTAGGTCAGCGTCACAGGTCGAAGGCCAACTGGTGGTCGGTCACGCGGGCTGCGTCCGCCGGAATCTGGTGGCGGCCGGGCGGAACAGTGTCCGGTACGGCCATTGCTTCGGCGATCTTGCGGGCGAGGCGGGGCTCGAGGGGCAGTTGCAGGGTGTGCAGGCGCTGTGGGTTGGGGCGGGTCAGTCCCATGGTCTGCGCGACGATCCATGGTTCGATGCCGGATTCCAGCATGCGGGTATCGAAGGTGTAGCGCAGGGTGCCTGGTGAGAGTTCGAGCCCGGCTTCGCGACCGATGGTGCGAACGATGCGGTCGATCGAGCTCGAGGAGATGCGCCGCCGCCGCTCGGAAACGAACAGTGCGCGCGGACGCAG
The DNA here is from genome assembly GCF_040644075.1 of Nocardia sp. NPDC047038. Classification (NCBI taxonomy): domain Bacteria; kingdom Bacillati; phylum Actinomycetota; class Actinomycetes; order Mycobacteriales; family Nocardiaceae; genus Nocardia; species Nocardia sp. NPDC047038. Next base: position 79,982 of record NZ_JBEYVQ010000024.1, read on the forward strand.
CGCGCCGAGCATGGCGCGCCGTTCGGCCAGCCACAGCTCCAGCAGCCGTCGAGTGCTCGCCGCCAGCACAACTGTCCGGGTGGTCCCGGAAAGTCCATGGACCTCGAGGCAACCGGACTCGGCGCGAAGGGTCAGCCCGTCCACATCCAACAGCCGAACTTCCGACAGCGACAGGCCGTTGTTGAGCAGCAGCCCGACGATCGCGTGGTCACGGTGGCTGCGCGCGGCGGCGGCGCGCAGTAGCGCACTCTGCTCGCCGGCGGTGAGAGTGCGCGGGGTGCGTGCGGGGTGTTTGATCCGCGCGAGCGCGGTCGGCCCCACACCGCGCCACTGATAGAAGGTGTTGATCGCCGCACGGGCGAGGTTGACCGTCGACGGCAGCACCCTCCGCTCACCGGTCAGATGATCGTGGTACGCCAACACGACCCGATCCCGAACGGCCGGATCATGAAGCGCCTCTCGACGATCTGACCGAGTCTCCAGCCACCGCAACAGATCCGCGACGCGCTCGCAGTAGGTCTCCCGGGTCCGCGGCGACAGATCGTCTCGACCTGCCAGATACGTCTCGAACCGGTCCAGCTCTTCCCGCGCCCACAACGACCGCGGCGCCGACTTCCGCATCGACGCTTTCTGCACCACCGCGGTGACAGCGCTTCCCATACTCACCTCCCGGCACGATCCGCCCGTCGAGGATCTCACTCACCACCGACAATCCGCCACTTAATACGATTAGTGCCCAACCGGACCCGCACGATGGGCACTAATCGGCAATAGATCGGAACCTGAGAAACAATGACGCTCCGCGAGATCACTGCACCGCCGATAATCGAAAAGACCACTGGCAGCCGACTTCTACCGAAGGGAAGCCATCGGAATCGTCGCCATGGACCCGTTCCGGCCCGATATTAACGTCGATCTTTCTTGTTACGCATTGGGGCGGAGGGAATAACTCGACGAAAGAGCCCGCTCAAGCAACCGACACGCCGCTGTGCCGGCGATGATACAACGAGCGGTTCCATGGCATTACGCGGCGAGACACATTCAGCTCGAACACAGTTCGGCCACCCGGTGTGGGTGACAGCATGCAATCACTTGTACAAATTGGGTTGGCTACTGCTATTGACGGAAGAGGCTGGGGCTGCCAATTCTGGTATGGAGATACATAGTTTCGGTGGCCGACTTCGCGCCACGATTCGTGCGATTCTCGCATACTGTTGATTCAAGGAAGTCGAGGTGTGTCATGGCACCGCCCCAGGGGTTCGATTGGAACTGGGCTGTCACCAGCGGAGGCAATTTGACTCGTTGTCAGATGAATCAATCGCTCGGGCTTCTGCTCATTACGATGCCCGGCTTACTGGGTGGTCGCATCGCGTCGTTCTTCGGCGCTCGAACAGCGGCCACCCGACTCGACCTCACAGCGCTGCAGCCACCCGATACACCCATGGCGCTGGCCGCCGGACGAGAAGCGCGTGGCGTGCTGAGCGCCAGCATGCTCAACCACTCCTACCGCGTCTGGGCCTTCGGCAAAACACTCGCCCACGCACACGGCGCCCAACTGGACGACGAACTGTTTCTACACCGCGGCCATGCTTCACGACATCGAACTGGAAAACCCCCAGCCGAACCGCTGTTTCGCCGTCCGCGGCGCAGAGCACGCCGCCCAGCTGCTCGGCCAACTTGACGTGCCCGCCGATCGGGTCGCCCTCATCCGAGACGGCATCGCCGGCCACATGACCCTCGGCGCCGACTCCGACCTTTCCGACCTCGCCGGAGCACTCGCCGCAGGCGCCGGGGTCGATCTCTTCGGCAACCGCATACAAGAACTCGACCCGCAGTGGATCGCCGAGATCATCTCCCGCCATCCACGCTTGGACTTCAAGCGCCTCGTGATCGCAGCCGTGCGCGCGAGGCCGAAGCCGTCCCCGACGGACGAACCGCGCTCCTACGCAGGTTCGGATTCGATCTCATGGTCAATGCGTCGCCGTTCGCTGAGTAACCACTCTGTCCCGGCAGTTCGCGCTCGGTGCGCAGGGCAGTGGCCGGTCCGGATGTATCGCGCTCTCCGCTCATCTACTCGGCTTGATGTGGCGATGCGAGATGGCAGGTCTCTAGGGGTTTCGGCGATCAGAACTTCGATCGCGAAACTGATTTCAGGGGTGAGGCTAGCGCTTGCCGCGGCAGACAGGCATCAAGATGTATGGCGCCACTAATCCGCTCACGACGACGTTTGAGGCAAGCAAGCGCAGGCGGTCATGTGCCGACCCTGACAACTTACACGGCTTATACGTGGCCGCCGACACTGGGCCCGCCGGGCCAAAGTCGTTCGAGATCGGCAGGTGTGAGTGGGGCGAGGTAGGCGTTGTTAAGGACGGACCGGATGACGCTTGTCTGGGCCTCGGCGAGGCTGGCGAAATAGTCGATTCCTGCGGAATATGCCCACATGTAGGTTCTGAGTAGTGGGTTTGTGCTGCGGTCGGCCAGCAAGCCGCCGATGAGGTTGTCGTTCCACCAGGGGACGCGGGAGCGGGCGTGGTCGGCGCAGGCCTCGATGGAGGTCCCGGCGTTGATAGCCAGGTGGAGTTCGGCCCGAACCAGTTGGGTGTAGTGCACGAGTCTGGTGCTGGCCACCAATGCTTTGTCGTCGGGTGTGATGAACAGCGGCATGGCCTGGGCCCAGCCTTCGAGCAGAACTTGCTGGGGTCCGTGCACGGAGAGCAGGCGAACCCATGGGACGTCTTCGACGGCGCAGCGAGCGGAGATGCTGGCGCTCTGCAGGCCATGTCCGAGAACTTCGTGCAGGGCCATTTGCCGGGCCCGGACTTTGGTGAAGTTGGCGTTGCGCATGTTGATGCGCAACCGCACGCGCTGTCCTCCGCCGTCGAGCCAGAATGCCCAGTAGGCATCGACGTCCGCGGATTCGATGGTGAGCTCGTAGGCTGCTTCGGAGCCTGTCGCGCGGCGGACGATCGGCTCATACTCTGTGGCTGCTTGGCGTATCGCGTCAGCCACGTCGGCGGCGTCGAGCGGGCCCTCGGCTTCGGCGAGTTCGGTGGCGGTGTCTTCGCCCCAGCTCACACCGAGAGCTTCAAGAGCCTTGCGCGCCGTTTCTCCCTTGCTCGTGACGTAGTCTGCGGGCCATCCGGCTGCTGGGCATCCCTGGGTGGCGCGGACGTATTCGTCGAGAGATGGGCGCTCCCCCATGAGCGCGCGCAAGTAGGTCAGGTCGGCGGTGAGTCGCTGGGCGACCGCGGGTTCATCGGTTTCATCGAGCAATCGGCTCAACCGCCGGAATGTGGTGAGCCGGTCGGCGGGCGCGGGTGCCTCGTCGGTGGAAGGGCAGAAATCGAAGTCGATCACCGCGGCCGCGCCTCGGTCGATCTCGTGCTGGTGCCATGCTCGGATGGCATGTTCGACAGCGTCACGAGTTCTCACGGGGCAACCTTCCAGTGCAGTGTGATCGACTGATTCGGGCGTAGGTACTCCCGGGTGAGACTGATGAGGACGTCGTTTCCTTCGGTATCCCAGATCAGGGCTTCGGTCGCGGAGTTTTCCGCACCGTCGGGATGTTCCTCGACGGCTGAGCAACTGGACAGTTCCCCAGCATTCACGTGACGCAGGCTGAGGGTGAACCGGCGGGTGTAGCGGTAGAACGATCGTCGCCAGTAATGCGCGCCGACGAACTTCCCGCCTGTGCACACATAGCCGACCACGGCGGACTCCCCCGGTTGGACTGGCGGTGAAAGCTGACACGCGAATTTCGCCAGGTGCGCGGTGTCGTGGATGCGTTGGATGGCGATGCGGCGTTCGGCCTCCCGCAACGGCTTGATGTCCAGCCGCCCATCGGTGGACTCGAACCACAGCTCCCGAGACAGGCGTGTCAGCGGCCGGTCGGTCAGGTTGAGCACCAGGTATTGGAAGGTCAAGGACGCGGAACCGTCACTGCCGATCTGGATGTCTGTGCTGCTGTCGAGATCGATGACGTTGCCGGCCAGGTGAGCGAGTTGGCCGACTTCCCGGTCGGTGAGCCGCCGAGTTCGCTTGAGCTGCAAGAGCCGTTGTGCGATTACTGCGGTCGTCTCGTTGGCGTCGGATGGGCTGTGCGTGGAGGAGACAGTGTGGGCGCGGCCGGCGTCGCTCGGCAGTTCGGGGCCCCACTCGATCGCACCGAATGCCGGGCGTTTGATTCTGTCGCCGATGACCTCCACCACGTCTCGTGCCGCGCTGTCCGACTTGATGGGGATGGTGGGCGCGGGGCGCAGGTCGGGGGTCCACGGTTGGAATAACTCGGCCGCGGTAAGGCCCGGGAACATCTTCTCCAGGACTTGGCAATGGTGGGGATAAGGCAGCGTCTTCACGTCACCGCGAAGCCAACGGTGAAACTGCGCGGGGCCCGGACCTTCGCCCACCAGCTCCGGATCGATGGTCTCAGCGACCCTGTCGTACTCACGGCAGAAGGCTGCGTGCGTCTGGCAATGCCTCTGTTGCAGTTCAACTTTGAGTCGAATGAGCTGAGCAGTCACCCTCCCACCCTTCGTCGTCCAACTGCGCGCCGAACCTAGCACAGATGATCACTAGACGATCAACAGATCAAAGGCGCGATAGCGAGAAGCTCCACATGATCGAAAGACGGTATCGCGATGCGATAGCGCCCGGCGGCAAGGTCATGCATGCCCCAGTACGGCACACAACCGGATCCGAGCAATGCGCACGCGCAAGGGCGACCACGGCGGAACGTCACATCCAGCCCCAGAAGTCGACTGCTTGCGATACGACGAAGAGGAGCGATCCCGATGACCAGCAGTGCACCAGCCTTGGGCACGCGGATGCTCCTCATCCGTCCTGGACATTCGCTCGCCGATGCCCGCAATGAGTTCATGGGGTCCCGCCGATGCCGCGGCTTGGATCGCACCGGTCACGATCAGGTGCGATTACTCGGTCGAGCGCTGGCGCAACTGCCGCTTCAAGTGGCGCGGATCTACCACACCGACGTGGCCCGAGCTGAGGACACCGCGAACCTCTTGGCGGTTGCTTTGGGTGGTGCTGCCGTCGAAGCGGCACTCGGATGCCGCGCGTACGGCGCCGCAGATGGCAAGCTCGTAGACGAGGTCTTGGCGACCTTCGATCCGCCTCTCGAGCTGTCCCCCGATACGCCGCTGGCTCAGGGTGCGGAGTCTTGGGCCGATGTGGTTGATCGAACGCGGCGCGAATTCGAGCAGCTCTCGGACCGGCACCCTGGCCAGACCCTGCTCATTGTTTGCGACAAGGACACGATCGCAGCGTCGTTCCAGCTATACCTCGATGTTCCTCCCACGAGATCCCAGAGCATCCACACCGACAACAGCGCAATCACCGAGTGGATCTCAGTTCCTGCTCCAGACTCCAAGGACGGCGCGCTGGAGCGCCGATGGATACTGACCCGCCACAACGATCGAACGCACCTCGTTCCCCTGGCAACGCCCGCATCTGGCGCGTGCAGTGGTCGCAACTTCTCGCCTGTCCCTCACGACTCGAGCACGGCATCCATCACAGCTTCTGCTGGCGCATCCGCTTTCTCCCCGAAAACTCCGTAGACCGACACTCTCGCTGGAGTCCCCCATGAAGCTCCTTCCTCAAACTGGCGTCCGCGCTCCCGTGGGTGTGGACACGACGCGCGCGAGCATTGCCCGCGTCTACGACGCCACCCTCGGTGGCAAGGACAACTACGAAGTCGACCGGTTCGTGCGCGACAAAGTCGCTGAAGTCGCGCCGCGGCAGAGCGATGTTGCCTGGATGAATCGCCGCTGGCTGCACCGGGTGGTGCGCTACCTTGTCGGCACCGCCGGCATCGGTCAGCTGCTGGATGTCGGCGCGGGTCTGCCGACCGTCGGCAACACACACGAGATCGCGCAGCAGCAGAACCCCGCGGCGCGCGTGGTGTACGTCGACAACGATCCGGTGTGCAACATCCACGGCCGGGTGCTGCTCGAGCGCAACGAGTTCACGCATTTCGTGCCCGCGGATCTGACCGCGCCGGAAACCTTGCTCGCGAACTCCGAGGTGACCCAGCACCTCGGCCTCACCCGACCGCTGGCGCTGATCCTGTGCGGCATCCTGCACCACGTCGACGACGATCTCGATCCGGCGGGGATCATGCGTCAGTACATCGATGCGCTGCCCGCCGGCTCCTACGTCGCGATCACGCATTTCTACGATCCCGCCGACGGCGGCGAGGCGCACGAGATGGCCATCGAGCTGCAACGGCGTTTCACCGAGATGGGCCTGGGCTCCGGGTGGTACCGCACCCGGGAGCAGATCGCCTCGTACTTCGGCGATCTGGAACTGATCGAGCCCGGTCTGGTCGAGCTCGACGACTGGTGGCCGATGGGGCCCGCGCTGCGGCCGCGGCTGACGGAGCAACGTCTGCTGCTCGGCGGCGTCGGTTTCAAACCCCACGAGCGCGGCAACGTGACGCATCTTCCGCGCCGCTGACTCCGCTTCAGCGAGAGCCGCCGCCTCGTGCGGTCACTCGAACCCTCACCCCGTGTAGGAGCGCACACTCTATGCCCGAAGATCACAGCCCCCTCATCCGAACCGACATCCCCCACTCCGCGCGCATCTGGAACTACTGGATGGGCGGCAAGGACTATTACGAGATCGACCGCATCGCAGGCGATGCCGGGATCGAGGTGGATCCGGACATCAC
>NZ_JBEYVQ010000025.1:0-74253 GCF_040644075.1 Nocardia sp. NPDC047038
GACCCGGTCGATACGGGAGAGTCGGTTGATGCGGCAACGCACCAGTACCGCGTGCACGGTCGAGGCTGCCATCCCGAGCCGGCCGGCGATCTGTACCGGTCCCAGCCGGTGACGCCAGCGCAGTGCGACGATGGCGCGTACGAGCTGCGGGGCGGTCTTGTTCGGGCTGGTATGCGGGCGTGAGCTGCGGTCGGTCATCCCGGCTACGCCCTCGGTCCGGTAACGGTCGGCCCACTTGCCGGCCGTGCGGGGGGAGACCATGAACATTTTCGCTGCCGCGCGGTAGGTCCAGCCGCGATCGACGATCAACCGTGCCAGCCGCAGACGGGTGATCGGGGTGAGTGTTGCGTTAGCGTGGGACACGAAGGCCTCCGGGCTCGTGAAGCGGTTCCTAGACAGCTCCACTTCACAACCGGAGGCCTTCACCTGTCAGCCGGACTCACCACAATGAGTAGACCGGACAACCTCCCTGGACATCACAGCAGCCCTGGATCGGGCATCCGGCGTATCCAGCGAGACACCACCGACTTCCCTCGAAGCGGAGCGAGATAGCCAGTGCTCGACTTCGGTCTTCACTCCTCGCTCTTTCAGAATTGGTTCCAAGCGGGCCATGTCGTGCGAACTTCGGCTTCGGCGGCGCGACACGCTGAGGTTTGCGCTTCTGCGTTTTCCTCTCCGCGAACGGCCAGCGTGCGAGGTGTTGTCTGCGCACTGTGTCGCAGGCTTAGGTGACCACACCGCTAAGACCGCGGCCGTGTAGGCGCGCCTGTGGACCATAGTCGGCAACAGAGGTGGTCGCGCCGCCGAAGTCGGGTTCGCTCGCGTTGACGGCTCCAGCCGTCCCGGCCTCGTGGGCCGGAACGGCTCGCACGCACGCGCGTCGGGAACCCTTCGATCGCCCCGTCGACTTGTTCTGGCCAGTCCCGGCGCGATCCCAGCGACGGGGACATCCCGAACTGGCCGTCTCCTCACGCAGCAGGACCGAACTCATCGACGTCGACACGCTCGTCGTTCTGGACCTCGCCCCGTCCGCGCCGGAGAAGCCACCTCCACCCATTCCTAATCCGCACCCGCCGCCCACGGCGAGGTGCCGATAACCGCGCCGAGTTGCAGTCCGGCAGGCCGTCGTGTGTTCCGTACTGATGGGGTGGATATCTCCAGGCGGTGAACGACGCCGCTTCGGCCCGCTCGACGACAGCGCGGCTCCAGCTCCACACTTGCCAACCTCCCCTATTCGGCGTATCGAAACCCGAAACGGTCAGGCCTTGCGAGGATCGGACGCGCTGCTGGCCCGCTCGGCGGTGACCTCGCTGAAATCCTCGGTGCGCCAACCCAACTGCTCGCTCCATGCCTCGATGTAGTCGGGCTGGTCGATGAGTGCGGGCAGGGGCGGGACACCGAAGGCATCGAGCACGGTGGTGTGCAGGTGTGCTGCGAGCGCGGCGTAGCGGTCGGTCAGCTGCCGCTGCACCTCACCGGCACGTTTGGCCGGCAACTGCCGGTGGGCGGCATACCAGGCGGCGTGGGCGTTGATGCGCTCGAGCGCGAACACCGCACCCAGATCCCGCAGGATGGCCTCGGCTTCGGGGTCGTCGGTGGCGGTGGCTGCCGCGATCACAGCATCGGAGGCCAGTCGGTCGGTCACGGCGATCGCCACCTCAGTGGCGGCGGTGTCGGCTCCGACGACGCCGCCCCCGGTGAGTGTGCCTTCTCTCGCAGCCGTGACGATCGCCTCCTCCCTCTCGCGCAGCATCGCGTTCCACCACGGCAGCGGTACGCGCTCGTCGACGACCCGCAGTTGGGAGATGTCGGTGTATCGGGGTGCGCGACCGGTGGCGACGAGTTCGATACTGCGACCGGCCGCCACCAACAACGCACTGTTGGCGCCCTCGGCGGTGACCGTCCCGGCCACCCGGGCAATGTAATCACCGAAGAAATTCATGCTCGATAAACCCTGCGCCCCAACAATTTCACGGCACGTTGTCAGCACGTCGCGTGCGGTGTAGGTGGCCAGGGGTTTGGCCAGCATCGCCATCGGCGCGGCAGTCGGATCCGGTTCGCCGCCTTCTCCAGTGGTGAACCGGCCGCGGGTGAAGTTGCTCAACGCGGTGGCGGCGGTGATGCGCGCGGCCGCGGAGACCAGGTCGCGCTGGATGCCGTCGCGGTCACCGAGCAGGACACCGCCAGCTGTGAGCCGCTGGCGGGCGTAGCGGGTGGCGATGCTCCATCCCGCCCGGGCGCTGGCCAGCGCCGCGCCGGCGTAGAGAGCGCGGCCGGAATCGATGGTGCCGATGGCCGCGTGGAAACGCCGGTGGCGGCTCAAAGCGCAGTGAAAGCGGCCCTCATCATCGAAATGGGCTAGCTGTCCGCACAGCAGCGCGTCCGCGGGCAGCGGCTTTTCGATGAACCGGAAGCCTGCGTGGTCCATTTCCGGTCCACCCACCGACGGCGGGAGCGCGGACAGTTCGATACCGTCGGTGAGTTGGCCGTCGGCGTCGCGCAGCACAACCAGAAACGGCCATACCCCTTCATCGATTCCGGCGACGACCAAGCGGGCCAGAACGATCCCGATCTTGGAGATAGTGGGATCAGCGATGTTCGGCATCCACTTGATCGCCGCCGCGCTCGGTGTGTGCAGCAGGAACCGGCGCTGCTGAGGTTGCCAGACCGCCTGGGTCTGCAGACCAGCCAAGTTCGTGCCGTGACCCAGTTCGGTGCCTGCGAACGCGCCGCTGGCGGTGCCGTCCTCGAGCGCGCGCAGCAAGGACTGCTGGTAGTCGGCTCCGCTACCCAAGCGCAGGATCGGTGCGATGCCGAGATTGAATCCGTGCAGCACGGTCAGCAGTCGCGGAGCGTGGATCGCGGCGGAGTCGTAGATGGCGCACAGGAGTGGGAAATTGCGGGCGATGTCGATGGCTGAGCCGCCGAGCGCGGCCACGACCTGGGCCATTAGCTCGTAACCGTAATGGGCGGTATCGGTGTAGCTGCGGCCCGGCACCGGCCGGTCATCGAGTGCGGCGATGAGGTCGCGGACGCGGCGCTGCTCGAGGGTGCCGGTACCAGCGAGGGTGTGGCGCAAGGCAGCGGGGGCCGGGCTGTGGGTGCGGGTGGAGTGGATGGAATGCCAGTAGGCGCGGCCATCGGCCGCGGCGGATGTGGTCATGACAGGTCCTCGGTGAAAGAGTGAGTGGGTGTGCGTCGCTGCTGGCTGACGCCGGTTACGACGTGGCGGTGTGTGACGGGCGTGGGAGGGTGTGCGCGCGTCGGGACGCAATCACTGGGCCGGTCGGGCGTTGCGCGAGTTCCCGTCCGCGCAGCGGTACCGGGACGAGGTCCAGAGCGGGATCACGCGCGGTCATCCGCGCGTACGCCCGGGCGGTCGACGGCCACGGCGTGACGACCCGGCCGGAGGCGGTCTTGTACCAACTCGGTCCTCCGGTAGGCCAGATGGTTCGAGAGATCGCAACCTGCAACCACCGGTCATAAGTCGCCATGGCGCGATGGCTGACCTCGAGCGCGGCCGCGCCCGAGGTTTCGCGCAGCCGGATCGCAGCCATGATGTAGCGCAGCTGGGATTCCTTCATGCCGATGTTGGATCCGGCAGCGTTGAAGGTATTCGGTCCGGCGACGAAATAGGTGTTGGGAAACTTCGGCGCGGCCAAGCCGAGGAATGTTCCGCCCCCGTTCTTCCAGTATTCGTGCAGCAGCATGCCGCCGCGGCCCACGACTGGAATCGGCTCCAGGAACTCGGTGGCGCGAAACCCGGTGGCATAGACGATCGTGTCGACCTCGTGCACGACACCGTCTTCGGTGCGGATACCGGTCGGGGTGACGCTGTGAATCGGGGTGGTGATCAGCTCGACGTTGTCGCGGCCGAGCGCACGATAGTAGCTGCGCGACAGCAGTATGCGTTTGGCGCCAATACGATGCCGTGGGGTCAGCGCGTCACGAAGCCGCCGGTCACGGACTTGCCAGCGCAGGTAGGCACGAGCGGCCCATTCGGCAGGGCGCGCCGACCATCCACCGGTCATCACCGGCGCCAGCACCAGATCGGCCGCGTAGTACACCAGTGCGCGATACAGCTCGTGGGTGATCGGGATCCTCCGCAGCAGCGCGCGGGTGAGCCACCCGAACTCGGGGCGGGGTTTGGGCAGCACCCAGGTCGGAGTTCGTTGGAACACGCGCACCTGCTCGGCGACAACCGCCAGTTCCGGGACCAACTGCACGGCGCTGGCACCGGTGCCGACGACCGCGACACGTCGGCCCCGCAGCTCTCGGGTGTGGTCCCACTGTGCGGAGTGAAACCAATCCCCGCCGAAGGTGTCGCGGCCGGGGATGTCGGGCAGATGCCGACGGTGCAGCATCCCCACGGCGAAGATCACGGTCTCGGCGTGGACGATATGTCCTTGGGCGGTGGTGAGCCGCCAGCGGCCTGTGTCCTCATCGAAGGCCGCCTGGGCGATGGCGGTGCGCAGACGCAGATGCGGGCGCAGTCCGTGGTCACCGACGACCTGGCGCAGATAGTCCAGGATATCCCGCTGTCCCGGGTAGCGGACTTCGCCGCGATAGGGTTGCGCGGTCAGCGAATACAGATGTGACGGTACGTCGCAGTTGCATCCGGGGTAGGTGTTCTCTCGCCAGACGCCTCCGACATCGTCGGCCTCCTCGAAGATCAGGAAGTCGTCGATCCCGTTCTCGCGTAGCGCGATTCCTGCCGCGAGTCCGCCGAAACCGGCGCCGACGATCGCGACTTTCGCCATGGTCTGTCGCGAATCCGGTGAGTTCATAGTTGTTGCCTCACTTGTCTCAGCTGTCGATACCCGCTCCAGCCGTTTTCCGATGTTTGGTGCGACAGTTCGTTTGTCGCTGCTCGCCCCCCGTGGCTTCGTTTGTCGCCGGTTCGTACGTGTCGGCGCGACCCGGCGGCCGCATCATGGAGGGTGCTGATGGCGGCGTGCGCAGGCGGACGCGGTGAGGCGGCTATCGGTCAGGACATGCCGCGCCCGTGGGCCAGTCGGGGCCAGTGCGAGGGCTATTTCGGCGCGCGCTGGTGGTGGTATTTGCGGTGCGGCGTGATCAATATTCATAGGACCCGCTCTGCGTGGTCAGTATTCGAGCCGGGCGGGCTGCTTGCTTGCGGCTCGGAGTCAGGCCCTGGCACGGGTCGCGTGCGCCGTGGCGCGGACAGCCGCACATCGACCATCGCCTGAGGCGCGTCCCCGCGGGTCAGGACAGTCCAGCGGGCCGCGACGACAACCCAGTCCTCCGCGTCGTCCCAGCGCATCCGCCAGTGATTTCGGGCATGCTCGGTCCCGGATAGCAACTCCGCCCGTAGGGCGGCCAGCCCGGTGATGTCCTCTGGGTGGATCGTGGGCATCTGGTGCAGCCACCGGTCCAGGGGCGGCGGCCCTTGCGAGACCCACTCATGCAGCAGGCCGGTGCGTAGATCCACCACGCCCACGGCGTGCTGGACAGGAATTGGCACCGCTCGGATCAGCCGCGTCGTCATTCCGGGGGCAGGAACTGGATACGCGTCGCTGATGTCGTGGACCAGGGCTTGGACGGTGCGGGTGCGTCCAGTACCGCTGCCGCAGGCGGCAATGGAAACATGCAGCCGCGCTTGGCTCATCACCCCTGCGGTGATGGCGGTGCCCGACCACAATTTCGGGGTAGGGGTGTCGCCGAATAGGTGCAGAAATGCGGTGCGGTCCTCGATGCGTTCGAAATGACGCATGAGGTCCGGCAGCGTGCGGTCAGCCGACCGCATCGAGTCGCTGTCCAATATCCGTTCGAGTGCGCTGGTGGTGTGAACGAGTCCGCCACCGGACGCGGTCCACAGCATGGCGCCGACCTCCGGTCGCAGCGGCACTGCGGCATCGCGCGGGCCGGCCCACAGCTGCACTGCCCACACGTGATCGTTCGGGCCGAGGACCGGGACGGCGAACACCCGCATCGCTCCCCCTGAGGGTGGGTAAAGCGCGCGCACCTGCGGCGCGCCGGTGATAACGGTCTGCTCGATGATCGCGGGAATATGCTGCGCCGCTGCAGAACTGCCCGCCACGCGCGTTCGCGCGACTCGCGAGAATCGCCGGGGATTGGCACCTTCGGCCACCACCGATCGCGGCAAGCCGGGCAGGAATGTCTCCACCAGCACCCACGCCGTCTCTTTTGGTCGGCGGAGACTATCGCTCGCCACGGCCGGTGCGGCAGCTGATTTCTGTTGGGGCCGTGAGCTCTGAGGGCCGGAGGGAATCATCGACGGCTCCTCGCGCGGCTGCGTGCGCAGTCGCGGCAGCACTGACGAGCACATCGGGGTTGATGCCCGCCGATCGTGAGCGCGACGTTGCCTATCACCGTGCCCACCGCGATGACAACCGGATAGACCGACTCGAAGATCAGCACGGTCAGCTCCCGCTGCGCTCCGGTGGCGCACCGGTGTCGGTGTGGGGGGCCGTAGGTCGTGGTGGTGGGGCGGCCACGCCGATCGCGGCGTTGATACTCACCGCCGCGACCGCGAAGGCGGCCAGGATCAGCAGATCCGCGCTCATTGCGCTACCCCACTATCGGTGACCCGCACGGCCAGGCGGATCACGCCGTCAGCCGCGCCTCCACAGCCCACCCAGTCGCCCGAGTGGGCGGGCACGAGCATCACCGTGTTGGTGCTGCTCGGCGGATGCGACGGTTCGGAATTCGGCGACCAGATCGTCGCCCATCCGACGGCGGCCGCGGCAACCACCGCGGCGAGGGCTGTGACCACACTGCTCAACGTCTGCCACCGCCTCGGCAAGGTGTCGTCATCCGGATGCTCTGTATCGCAATGCATCACGATCTCCTGCTCTCGCGGCTTGGGCGGCGGCGACCGCCGAGGAGCGCAGCGATCCGGCCCCTTCTGCGGGCACGGCGGTGCGAACCGACGGCGGGCACGACCCGGTCGCTGGTGTTGGTCAAGGCCGTCACGACGGTGTCCTGGTCACCGTCGAGGCTGGGAACGTGCACTGCGACCGGATCGCTGATCCCTGCCGCCGACAACTGCGCCACCAGCTCGTCCAGACGCATCAGGATCGGTCCGATCCCCCGTGCTGCCGGTGCACCGAGGACGATCGCCACCGCAGCGCTCGCCGACCGTGCCGCTGCTGTGATCGTCGCCAGGTCGATCTCGCCCCGTTGCTGCCGCAGCACGGTCACCGGATGCCCCTCACGCAGCAGAACGATGACGAGACCGCCTGCTTCAGCGTCGTTGTCGTCGATGACGGCGCGCGCAGCGTGCAGGGCGGCCGAGATCGTGTTGGTATTCGGCTGTTGCGGCATCTAGTCGCCTACCGCATCGTCGTGGGGCGGGAGAGGATCGATGCGTTCGCGCATCAGCCGTTCGACCTCCGCCAGTGGCGACAATGCGCGCTCTGCCAGCCGCATCGCGGCCGGTAGCTCGCCGCGGCGGCGATGGGCTTTCGCGATGAGCATCACCGACGCGGACAACTGCGCGAGTAACAGCGTCTCGCGCGCCGCGTCGTGGGCTGTGGCCGACTGTTGAGCCAGCACATACGCCGTCCGCGCAAGACTGGCCGAAGGTGCCCCGTCCGTCTTCGGCCAGGGACCGCTGCCCCGGGCCATGCCGGATCGGGCAACCTGCTCGGACGCCGTGGCCAACGGCCCACCGGAGGCGGGTTCGCAACGCAGCGACCAGATCGCGAGAACTCCGGCGACTCGGGTGGCCGACCACTGCCAGCTGTGGCGATCCGCAGCCTCGCAAAGTTGCAGGCGGTGATGGAACTGCGCGGCGTCTACCAGCGCTCGCTGCCACATCGCCGGGGAGGTCAACAGGATTGATTCCCGCTCCCATCGGCCCATGATGCGCACATGTCGCCACTCCGCCGCCGCTTCCAACCGCGCCTGTTCGCTGGAGTCCCAATCCAGGCGCAGCACCGGCAGCAGGCAATCGCCACCGAGTTCCGCGTCCGATACCTCCGGTCGCAGAAGCGTTGTGCGCGGATCGCGCAGCGAGAAACCGGCGACAGTCGAATCATTCGCGCTGAAGCGTGGCTGCAGCATCATGCGCGGCGTGCGCAGCCGACGGACGAACTCTCCCTCGCTTACGCTGGCGACCGCCGCGGCCCGCACGATCCTGCGCAGCAGATCGAACTCGGTCGCCGGGTCCGCATCGCGGCGTTCGACCTGCGCGAGTTCATGCTCCGCGCCGAGCGGCCCCGACGCGAGAAGACCATCTGCGGGCACTATCCCATAGCGCCCTAACCGGTCCGGTCCGCAACGACCATCATCGTGGTGGCGCGGCTGGCCGTCCTCGGAGGAGCTCATCGTGAATCCGCCCCTCGATGGTGGCGGCCGGGCACATCGCTCCACCCGCCGACCAGTGGCTCGGTTGCCGCATTCGAACGCCCGCTCGTGTTGTGCGCGCACCTCTTTGTGGCAGCGGAGATCGATGCTGGGGAAGTCGCAGACGCCGAGGTGCGCAGACACCCGGCGGCCGCGACGCCTACCCCCAACGACAGCACGGCCACCAGTACGAAGACCGCGTGAAAACCGTCGAGAAACGCCTCGAGCGGCCGGGCGGTGGCCATGGCTGCGATGCCGACAACACCGCCGAGCTGACTGACAGTGAGTATCCGCCAGAACGCAGCCGCACACTCCCCGGCCTCAGCCACCTCGGCGCAGATCACCGACAACGCGGTGATCGCGGTGCCCATGCCCAGTCCCACAAGCGCAACCACCATTCCCCATGCCGGCCACGCAGGTTCGGCACCCACGGCTGAGCTGCCCATGACAGCGAACCCCCCGGCGACCGACGTCATCCCGCCGGCGCACCACCACCGTGCTGAGGAGTCGTTGATGAGGTGACCCGCCACCACGGCCGCGAGCATTGCCTCCACACCCGCTGATCCGACGCAGGCGGCCGCAGTTGGCAACGACACTCCCCACACCGAGGTCAGCAGCTGCGGCGCGGCCAGCAGATAGCTAGATGTTCCCGCACCAAGGCAGAACGACACCAGACTCGCCGTCGCGAGACGCCGCCGCCATCGCCGCACCTGCAGAGCCGGACGTGGATGCCGCGCGCCGCGCGCGACGACTGTGGCTGTAGCTGCTATTCCGCAGGATGCCACCAGCCACCGGGCCAGTGGATCGCGGGCTCCGCCCTCGGCCAGGGCCGCAACGACCGCACCGACACCCAGTGAAAAACCGGTCGCGCCGAGCAGCTCCGGCAGCCCTCGCGGACTGCGCTTCGGTGACGCCATGACATGAGCTGCGGTCGTTGGTGCGGCAGCGGCGCTCGAGGCTACGACATATGGGGTGCGGTCGTGCGGTTCGGCACTCATTGCCCGTTCCCCGCAAGGTCGTGCGAGGCCGCGGCGAACCAGTCGGCGGCCTCGTCGGTCTGGCCGTTGGCGCCATACCCGGTGTGCGCGACAGTGACGGTCGCGTAGTGCAACAGGGTTGCCGGATTCAGCAGGTCCGCGTTCGCCGCGATCTCCGCGCCGACCGCGGCGCCGATCTGATTGACCAGCTTCGGGATCTGCCCTAGCGGGTCGGCAGCGATCGCGCCGACGATGTGACCGACTCTTTCCGCCGCGGCCTGGGTCTGCTCCGGCGTCGCCGTGGGAGTGCGTGGATCTGCCGCCTCCGCCAGGCGCTGCGAGACGGTTTGCGCGGGTGCATAGTTCACCTGGCCGGCCGGATCAACGGTGACATCCGACAGCAACACTGCATTGGCTGCCTCGGTTACCGTCTGGCCCCATGCCCCTGCCAGGCTGCCCGCCGCCGTGATCGGGTCCCGCAGGTCGGCCTGCGCTGCGAGTCCGGCTGCCGTGCGCAGCGCCGCGGCATGACCGGGGGCATCGCACGCCAGATCACCCGCCGCGCAGAACTCGCCCACTCGCCCGGCAAGGGCACCAAAGTCGGTGCCGCGGTCGGCGATGCCGCCGCTCCCTGGGACCGGCGACAGCCGCACCTGTGCCGTGTGCGTGCCGTCGGTGCCCGGCGGGGCACTCGGCGACGCCTGGCCCGCCAGACCCGGTATCGGCCCTGTCCCAGCCGGTCGGGTGGGATCACTCAGCAGCGCAATCGCGGCCACTCGATCCGCAGGCACCGGACCGATACCTGCGCCGATGTCCTGTGCGAAACCGGACACGACCGCGGCGCCGCCGGAGTATCCCGCGGCCGCGATCTGCGTGTGTGGGCAGTGGTCCACGACCTGGGCTGCCGTGGCGTCCAGTCGAGCGCGGGCCTGATCGGTCGAGGAGGCGAACGGATCGGTGCCCGGTCCGGTGCCCAGCACACCACCGAACGACGCTGGGTAGGGAATGTAGACGCGGTCCACGCTCGCTCCCTCGGCGAGCATCGGGGCGAATATCCGGCCGAGCATTCCCGAATCCGCCGTAGGAGAGGCGGTCGGCGACGACTCGGAGGTACCCTGCACGCCCAACACCAGCAGCGCCGGACAGCCGGGCAGCGGGACGGGGCCCTCGTCTGCGGCCGCAGCGCCGGCGCCCGTCGCCATCACAGCGGCGGTGGTCACCGCCACCGCTCCCCATGCGCCGGTTCGTGCGCTCATATGGCAGCGGCGACGCCTGCTCATGCGCTCACCGCCGCAAATGCGCGAGAAAAGGCTTCTTGCGCAGCGTCATGCACGCTGCCGAGCGCCACACGGACGTAGGTCACGATGCGAATGCTGGAATAACGCAAAGGGATTCCCCTATCAAGGATCGAGAAGCATCGGTGCATAGACACCGCAGCGAGGTTGAAGTCTTCGCGGTTTCCCGGGCTCTGCGATGAGCCCGGGAAACGTGGAGACTCCCAGGAGCCAGCCCGCAGCGTGTGGGCCGGATCCCGCCACGCCGCTAGATCACGCCGAACGAGTGCAGAAGCGAAATCCCGTTCGCCAGGAGCGACAGGCCGCTCGAGACGAGATTCGAAACTGCGTAGGCCAGGCCGAGTATGTCCATGAGTTAGGTATTCCTTTCATTACTGACGCACGATGTCCGTACATCGAAATAATGGCCGCACGATATGAACTGATCACATTTCACACCGAGCTCCAGTGGTCGCACGACAGCGAATGGAAGGGATTCCCACACACGTGCAGCGCACAGCGCAGCAACGGAGCACGCGAATTTCCCACCGCCCCCGGCGAATTGTCAGCCTTACACATCTATAAACGGGCAGATTCCCACGGCAGCTACCGCCTGGATGTCCGACCGGATACTGAATGTTCGGGCTACAAGCAGTCTTCGGCAGCAAGATGTACGTGTCAACGCTCTTTGGGTACCCACTTTGTACACATTTTGCAGAAAGACACCCAGACCGTCAGCACCACCGACATATATCGGCAAATTTCACCCACGCTGGGTACATTTTTCCTTCGCATGTTGACTGCATCCAGGTGATCGCACAGGCCTGCTCTACACTCGCACCGCCGGCGACAAAAGGGCCAGCCTACTGCGATCACCCGCGAGCCCCAGTTGCCGGACACCGGAAGGAGCGGAACGCGCCGTATTGCAATATCGGTGCGCTGCTGAACGCCTCGACTCTGACGGTGGCCGCTACAGTTGTAAATGATCGGCAACGGCGGCAATTTACCGTTGGAGTCGGACAGATCGAACCCCATACCCTCCACGTCACGACTGGCTGGGCCCCCACGTCATGGTCTACCGGCAGCGTCCGCGTCGACAGGTGACCGATAGCCAGCGCCGACGCGCTAAGACGGCACCGCGATTCTCGCGATGAGACCGACGCGGAAGTCTGGCAACCCTGCCCTCACCTCACCTGAAACTCGTGCCGAGCATCGTCCCGCCACAGGCTGCCCACCTACCCGTGACGGTAGGGGCAGTTTGGCGCTGTCACGCCGTACAGGCATACACCAGATGAGGTCCCGAATCAGTGGCGCGAGGGCCGACAGGGACCCCGTATGAGGTAAGCAGCTCGATCGCGGAGCGGTCTTCGACATGGGTGTAGCCCAATTCCTGCAAGATGTCGCGTATCTCATCTGCGGTGAAGAAAGTGAGCCACGGTTCGCCCGCTGCGGCAACGCGATCAGCACGTGCTTGCACCTGGGTAGCCGTGGCATCGTCGGGACTCGCGGCGACCGGGTAGAAGTAGTCGAAAACTACTTCGGACTTGGCGTGGCTGGCGATGTACCGGAGCGTGGCGTCGACCGATGCCCTGGTCAGGTAAACGGCAACGCCGAGCCAGATGTACACAGCACTGCGATTGCAGTCGAAGCCCGCTCCTGCCAACCCGGCGGCCAGTGTGGTGTTCTCGAAATCGACTGGAACGAAGGTCAGCGAGTCCGGAATTGCCATGCCCGCTCCGGACACGCGTCGACGCTTCCACTCCTGAGTGGTGGGGTGATCCACTTCGAAGATTCGCGCCGTTGTCCCGTCATGGCGGTAGGCGGTCGTGTCGAGTCCGGCGCCGACGATCACCACCTGGTCAGTGCCTCTGGAGATTGCGGCCGCCACGGTGTCGTCTGCGAATCGACTGCGCGCATTGATGAACAACCTCCTTTGACGAACCAGATCCGGATCCAGACCGTGGTCGAACTCCGTTTCGGCTAAGACGGATTTACCAAGGATTCTCACAGCGAAAGGATCGGTGAACACCCGTGGCTCGTCGGCGAGCTGGTGGTAGGCCCGCGCTTGCGCAACAGCCATCGCGGTTGTGCTCGGACGTCCGGTCTGCATCCTCACCCTCCCATTGCTGGACAACCACGCCGCTCGGGCGTCGGGCGCCATCAGCCCGATCAATGCTCAAATACCACCAGTGGCGCGGTCAGCATCCGGCGAACGTAGCCGGGTCGCAACATCAATCGCCCTGCGGCAGCAATCAACTCGGCTCGAGCATCGAGTCACCTCCCGATGTCCGCTAGCGACACATTGCCATAATCGTAAGATTCGCCGGAATAGAGAATTACCTACGCCTATACTTACCTATACCACTGACAAACCTTTGTGACCGATCGCCGGGCGGGAGTAATGGCACGTCCAGGTGGACACACTGATTGCAGGCAGCAAATTGGCGCACTTCGAACTGCCGAAAGGGTAGGTAGCTACCTACGGACTTACCTACCTATCATCACAGGATACGGTTGGCACGCCTGCCCGTCGTCGATCCTCAGTTGCCAGTCCATGCGGATCGACACGAGAAGGGTTCATATCGAGACACCCACGTCGCGATGGCGTTTCCGCCCCAGTCGGGCGTGAGTGTTGACAACCACGAGTTAGGTCGGCCAGCAGCACTTAGAAGACCGACCATCCTTTTTCGGTTATAGTCCGCCTATGCATAAACCAGGGGTGGGG
This sequence comes from Nocardia sp. NPDC047038, assembly GCF_040644075.1. Classification (NCBI taxonomy): domain Bacteria; kingdom Bacillati; phylum Actinomycetota; class Actinomycetes; order Mycobacteriales; family Nocardiaceae; genus Nocardia; species Nocardia sp. NPDC047038. The sequence continues at coordinate 13,308 of NZ_JBEYVQ010000025.1, forward strand.
CGTGTGGGAGGTGTACCGACCCCGACTCAGAACTTTGTCGGACGCGATCGAGAGCTGGAGCAGATCCAGGGCTACCTACTGGCCCAGCGGCTGGTCACGCTTGCAGGTCCGGGTGGGATCGGGAAAACAGCCTTGGCGGCTGAGGCGATCCGGCGCATCAGAGCCAAGGACCGCGGCACTCAGGTCCACTGGGTACCACTCGCACGGCTGCCAGCTGACGCGGACTACGCCGCAGTCGAGCGGGAGACCACCCGAATCGTGTTCCAGGGCGAGTTCTCCGGACGATCAGGGTGGGAAGCTCTAGTCGACGCATTGAACAGCGCCGGCCCCGATGAGCCAGGTCGACCCCAACGCACCATCGTTGTCTTGGACAACTGCGAGCACGTGCTTGACCCCATACTACTTTTCGTCACGGATCTCCTCGATACGCTCCCGGATCTCACCATCCTGGCCACCAGCCGGATCTCCCTCGGCTGGGCCGATGAGCGTGTAGCGAATGTTCCACCGCTGACCAGGGAACAAGCCGCCGCGTTGTTCCGGCAGCGTGTCGAGCTCACCGGCCACCAGGTGATCGGCGAGGAAGAGTCGGGGATTGCTGCTGAGATATGCCGACACGTGCATCACCATCCCCTCTATATCCGGTTGGCCGCCGCCCGGCGGCGTTACCAGTCGTTGGCCGGGATCAGAGATGAGCTTTCGGGCCGAGCCGACGACCAGCGGATGCAGTGGTCGGCCGGGCCACGTGCGGGGGTCGATCCCCGCCACAGGAAGGTCACTGACGTCATTCGGTGGTCGTACGAATTGTGTTCCGATCAGGAACGACTGCTGTTCGACCGCATGTCGGTCTTCGCATCTGGATCCGACACCCATCCCGACGACGCGCGCGCCGCCGCCGCCGATGTCGGAGCTGATCTGCATGCGATCCAAGCCGTGTGCGGTGGCGAAGTCGACGATTTCGGCGACAACAGGGATGTTCGTCAGTCGCTGCCGCGCAATGAGATACAGCAGCTGCTCGACAGGCTCGTCGATCAATCGCTGGTCACTGTCCACATCACCACATCGACGGTGCGCTACAGCCTGCTCGAGACCCTACGGATGTTCGCGTGGAAGCAGCTGGGTCGACGCTCGGATAGCAGCGGAGAAGATCAATCGGTCTGCCTGGCTCATCGACATCTGAGGTACTACCGCGATCGAGTCACCGATGCCGCAGACCGCTGCTTCAGTCCGCAAGAGCGAGAACTGCTGGACTGGGCCCGCGCATCCTGGGACAACATCCTCACTGCTATCGAAACGTCCCGCTCTTCTCCCAGCACGGCCGTGGCGGGTCTGGAAATCTGTGTCGGACTGATAGCTCTCCGTGTCCCCTTTGTACAAGGGAGAATCCAAGATATCCGGCGATTGACGGAGCGGTGTCTGCGTGCCACCGAGACGCTCAGCCCACAGCCGACGGCGCTGCAGGTATCTGCCAAGTCGGTGATCGCGTGGCTTGCCGTGCGGCAAGGGCAAGACGCTCATCGTCTGATCGAGGACTGCGTCGCCGACTGCATTCCCGATACCGACATGGCCAGCTGGCGCAAGCACCCTGAAATCGACTTCGGCCTTCCTCCGCGACTGGATTTGGCCCGTGGCACAGAAATGGTGATGCGCGATCGGGATCCGAGAGCAATCGGAGTGCTCGAGCGGGCCCGGGACAAGTTCGGTGATCTGGGCAATCGCGGCGGCGAGATGATGGCCGGCATGTTCGCCGGCTTCGCGGCGGCCCTGCTCGGATCATCGGAACAAGCTCACGCGATTTCCGAGCGTTGCCTCGAGCAAGCGCAAGTATCGGGCGCACGGTGGGCGGCTTCGTGGGCTGAGCTCAGCCGTGCCGTCGCCCTACTCAAGCATGGCGATCCCAATGAGGCGTTGGCGATCCTGGATGACGCCTTGCGTCATCAGCTGTCCGTGCGTGATCAGTGGGGTGCGGCGTGGGCGGTCGAGCTGCGGATTTGGGCATTGGCAGCCCTCATCACAAGGAACGGCAGCAGCCACACGCAGAATCCGTCTCTGGCAAGGGAGATCGCTTACCTCGCTGGGGGCATGGGCGCTGTGCGAACTCGCCTGGGCATCGACATCGCATCGATGGGGTCGTTCGCTGACCAGTCGCGCCAGGCTCGCGCGGCATCCCGCAAGGTGCTCGGTGCTGCCGCCTACGCGGATGCCGAGAAACGCGGTGCACGCCTCGACCCGGTGAACAACGAGGTGCACCGTGTCGCTCTGCGCGAACTGAGGATGAACTTCGCACCGCTGCCTGCACCCGAGCCGTGGCGCACTCTATCGGAACCCCAACTCGAGATCGCCATCCTGATTGCTGCCGATTACACGAATCGTGCCATCGCCGCACGTCGAGGCGTCTCCCGGCGAACGATCGACGCGCAAGTCGCGGCCATATTCCAGAAGCTGAAGATCAACTCGCGAAAAGACGTAGCAGCGAGCATTCCTGCACATCTCATGCCCAGAATCGACGCCGCAGCACGAGAACGGCCTTCAGCTTCGAATCCTGACGGCATGACATAGGTAAGTGACCTCGGTAGGTATCTGCCGGTCATTCCGCATTCCATCTTCGTTGCGTGCGTGTGAGAGTCGCGCTTAACGACCACAGCTTTCCCGCGATGGAAGGGCGCCATCCGAAGCCGGTGAGTGCTCCCTTACCGCTGGACGCTACAGGCACCGCACGAAGGACCACCATGTCACAAGCTGCTGTCTCGCGTGATGCGATTCTGATCGTTGGTGCTGGGCCAGCGGGTTTGACTCTCGCCCTCGAATTGCTGCGCTGGGGTGTGCCGTGTCGCGTGATCGACAAAAGGTCCGGTCCTGCCACGACATCAAGATCCTTCACCGTCCACATACGAACATTGGAAGGATACGACAGGGCGGGGATCGTCGCGCCACTGCTGGATAAGGGCATCTGGAGCGGCGGTATGGTCTTCCATTTCGAGGGGGCCGAACACGAGGCGGAGCGGCTCGCCTTCGAGCAATTGAGCCACCGATATCCGGGCATCCTCCTGCTCGAGCAGGACCGCTTGGAAAGCGTACTGCGTGCCGAGCTTGCCACACGCGGCGTCCTCGTGGAATGGAACACCGAACTACGCGCCCTCACCACCAGTGACAGCGGATGCATCACCGCGACCCTTGTTCACACAGACGCCGACACCCGAGTGGTAGCGCAGATCGTCAACCCTGACTGGCTGGTGGGATGTGATGGAGTGCGAAGCACCGTGCGCACCCTCCTCGGGCTGGATTTCCGAGGCGACGAGTACACCGGCAGCATGAGGATGATGGATGTCCCGGTGGTCGGCCTTCCGCCCGAAGACAGGGACATCCATTACGACATCCATCGGGGGGAAATGCTGCTCACGGCACCGTTGCCCACCGAAGCGCAGCTTCCAACCAACTACCGTGTCCTGATCCACGACCCCACACCCGCACGGCAAGCCAAACCCGAGCTCCACGCCGCTCGCGCAGAGTTTCAGCAGGCCATAGACAGGCACTTCGACGGCACCGTCATGCTCGGTGAGCCGAAGTGGGCCACTGTCTTCGAGATCTGGCGACGCGTCAGCTCTGCCTACCGCATCGGCAGAACCTTCCTCTGCGGCGACGCCGCACACGTTCATTCACCTGCCGGTGGCCAAGGCATGAACGCCGCAATCCAGGACGCGCTCAACCTCGGCTACAAACTCGCAGGCCTAGCCGCAGGCGAGGCCCCGGAAGAGGTACTGGACACCTACGAGGCGGAGCGCAGGCCGGTCGCCGAGCAAGTCATCGACGGCACCCATAAGCTGCACAGCTTCATGATGTCGCACGGCAAATCCATGGACGACCGCCGCGCGATCATCCGAGCACCAGGCTTCAAACAAGCCGCCGCCAAGCAAATTTCAGGACTGTCATACTCCTACCGCGAGGTCACAGCCCAGCCCCCCGGCCTACTAACATTGGGTGGCCTCAGAGCCGGAGACCGCGCCCCTGACGTGGCCATCACGCCGACGCTGTGGCTTCACGACCTGCTGCGACATCCGGGCTACACACTGCTGGTCTTGCAACGGCATCCGCAGTCCACGCTGGCGGCATGGGCCACGCACGCTGCGCAGCCCTACAGTCGACGACTGCGAGTGGTAGCGATCACCTCGACTGACTCAACCAGGCGCTGGCGGCCCCCATGGCGCAGGGAACGGCGCCGGCACTGCCGATCGTGGCTGGGCTGGCCGCCGCAGAGGATCAACCGGGGCGCGCTCCCTCGCGCATCGAGGTTGACCCCCGAGGTTGACGCGGCCGCGCCAACCCATGCCGTAATCGCCGAAAGCAACGATATTTTCGACACGTACGGCGATTCCGCCACGGACTCGCTGTGCCTGGTGCGACCGGACGGACATATCAGCCTGCGGTGCCGCGGAAACGACAAACCCGCACTACTCGCCATGCTGCAGACAGCACTGATAGCGGCGGCACCTGACCTAGACGACACCCCGCTCCCGCTGAGCCACCGCTGGTCGCGCACGGCGCTGAGAACAGCTGAAGACCGGCCATGACCAAGATCGCAAACCTCTGTCTATTCGCAGTCCCGACACGGCACCGTGGGCACGCCAAGCGTGCGCAATCAGTGTTTCGGCCACCCGGAGTGTGCCCACAACATCGATCCATCCCTCGTCGCGGCACAACCAAAGCCATCAGCGCAGAGAAGGGGCCGTAGGCGCCGTCCACAACCGGCTTCGGCAGCAAGCAACCCGATTGCTCAGCAAGCCACGGCGCGGTGACGAGTCAGTTGCCTCGGCGGCTACAGGTACATGACGAGGGCAGCACACCACAGAAAGACGAAGGCAACAATGAGAAAGTTGGTCGAGCGAATAGAACCACTCGGCACCGGCCCGAACCCGTCGACCCTCGGTGAGTACATCAACTGGGTCCGATTGACCAGCGTCGTGCCAGAGAAGGTCCGACACCTCTCACCCCGGGGCAACGAACGCGGACTTACGTTGATACAGCTAGGCGCATTGCTCGATTCCTCTCTCAACACCGTCCAGAAGTGGATCCGCGACGAACGTACACCCTCCGACACCTATATCGACCTGCTCATCGAGCAACTGAGCGTCCCCTGGTACATCGCGGACGTCATGCGGGCGTTGGTCACCCCGGATCTCTACCCGGTCTCGACCGAGGAGTGGCCGGAGTTGACCGACGACGACCTCTCCTACCTCGAAAACCACAAAGGCCCAGCGTGTTTCCAAGGACTGCTCTACGACATCCCGCCCGGCGGGGCGAACCAGCCATGGTGCGACGTGTTCCCCATGCTGCGGCCGGCACCCCGGGGCTCCAAACGCGCAGTAAACATCATCGACCTGATGCTCAATCACCCCGACTCCGAAAGATTCAGAAAGCGATTCGAGCGCATACAGGTCCTACTCTTCGGCCTACGCATTTTCCGCCCCTTCGCCGACCCCACCAGATTCGCTGAAGTCTACGCAGCCTGCGCCAGATCACCGCACTTCGCAAGACTATGGAAAAACGATCCCCTACCGGAGATCATCGACGACACAACCGTCGGAATATATAACGCCGAAACCGGCCAATACGACATCTACGAAACCAGACAAACCGACGCCCACTTCCCACCCAGCCAACTCAAGACCTACTCGCTCTACCAGCCCACACCGAGACGCAATGACCTACCAGGCACCGCTGGATCGCTCGTTCACCAGCCGATCGCCCCCGCCTGAGAACCTTCGGTTCATGACCACATAGCCGAAGCCACCCAGAACGACAACCGCTCCCCAGTCACCCACTCGCTACTGGGGGCTCTGTCACGCGCCGAGTTCGCGTGATAGTTCGAAAAATACACCCACGCTGGGTGGATTATCGAAAAAGTCACCCACGGTGTACACGCTAAAAGTCTTGACTACCCACCAGCCACGAATGAATGCTTGGGAAGCAATCAGCCGTTTGCCCGACAACACCAGCACAGCGAATCGCCGTTGCCGACAAACGCCCTCAAGCAGCCTGACGCATGTCATGTCGAACAGACATAGCGCTGCGCCTTTGACATCAAGGTGGTCGAAACTTTGCGTACGCGAATGCAGCCATCGCAGGCGCACCTTATGGTGCCGCGTTGCGGGAAGACCAGCACACTGCTAGAAGAAACAGATCGCGTCCACGGACGGATCTGGCCTGCTGGACCCGCCAGCCACCTTCGCCTCTTCTCAGTGTCATCCGATCGGAACCTGCTCCGATCCTCCCCGCATGCGCGATGGCGGCCAAGCGCGCCGCCAGTCGCACCGATGCGGCACGGCGAGCTCGCCAGCGAGTGATGACCGATGAGCCAAGCACAGCCAGAGCATCCCGCAACCGCCCGGACACCGCATTGCGAGAAACCAGCATTGAATTCGGCCAGACATTGCCGACCGATGCTGCGGCCTCACGATGAATCAGTCGTGGGTTTCGACGACCTCTACAGTGCGCGTCCGCGAGTCGTCCAGTTTCCCGGCATCCCCTTTCACTACCCCACCACGGTCATCGAGACACCGATCGGGGTGGCACACTGTGCAACAGCAACCATCGATCAACGCGGCCGCGTCAGCGACAGATCAGCCATCAGGAAGCTCGACTGGCATCCCGGCCAGCCAGTAACAATCGAGCACCAAGACCAACTCGCAGTCGTACACCCTGCCGACGACGGTCGCTCGGCAGTCGGCCCAACCGGATACATCCACCTTCCGGCGAACCTCCGTCACGCCTGTGGCATGCAGCCTGGTGACCGGCTCCTACTCGTAGCGTCGCTTACTCTCCAGCGGCTCGTCGTGTACACGACGCCGCTGGTGGCCGCTGCTATCTCACAATTCCGGCCCAATCCATGGGAGCCTCAATGACTTCCGAAGACGTCAGTACAGCGCTGCACTTGATCTCGAGACTGGGGTTGAGGCTCGAAGACCTGCTCGACGAGTCGACACGACAAGGGCCTGCACCAACTTTCGCACAGTACATCGCACAGGTCTCGGCCTCGGCGTCGGAAAAAACTCTCAAGAACTACGGATCCTATTGGAAGGTCCTCGAGCAGAGGTGGGGTGATAGACCCATCACCGAGCCGACGTACACCGAGATCGAACAACTCGTCAGCGAACACCGGGTACGCGCGGGTGCTGCCGGACGATCGAATTCCCGCGGCGGCGTCGGCGCCGCGGCGACCTTGGTATCAGCAATCCGCAAGCTTTACCGCCACGCCGAACTCGACAGGTTGATCCACCCACTCGACAACCCGGCCGCGAAAGTCAGAAGAGCGCGCCAGCCCAGAAGCCCGAGACACGCGCTCTCTCTCGACCATATCCTCGACATCGGCCGTGTTGCCGCGACGACTGGCAATGATCGTCCACTGGACGCGCTGATCGTGCGCATCCTGATCGAAACCGCGTGTCGCCGCGGCGGACTGCTCGGCTTGACCGTCGATGACCTCAACTCCCACGACTGCCTTGTCCGCCTTCGAGAGAAGGGCGGAACCGTCCGATGGCAACCCGTCTCGCCAACCTTGATGGGGAGGATCCGCGAGCACATCGAAGCCCGTGGCGGTACGGAAGCGACGCGGCATGTCCTCCGATACCGGGACGGAAGACCGGTCGGAGTATCCCGCCTAAACAACCTCTTCGAGCGCATCAGGAAATTCCTTCCGTGGGCATCGTCGGTTGGAGTTTCCGCGCATTGGGTCCGCCACACGACGCTGACCTTCATCGAACGAGAGTTCGGAATGGCGGTCTCCAGCGCCTACGCCGGCCACCAAGACAGGCCCGGGGCGGGCCCGACCACCCTCACCTACACCAAAGCCAGCCTGCTCGACGTCGTCGAGGCGCTCGTCGCCCTGACCGGCGAGGCCCACCCGCTGCTTCCCATCGGCACGCGACATCCACTGTCGACCGACGGATCGCGCAGGCCCGGCGAGACCGACACGGTAGGGTAACGCGCTATGAACCCACTTTTGTGGCGACTTCGCTGCGGAATGGGTGTTCTAACGCATGTTCGAATCTCGCAAGCCCATCATCGCCGCCGTCAACGGCCCCGCCGTCGGCGTCGGCATCACCATGACGCTCGCGGCGGACTTCCGCATCGCCGTCGACACCGCCCGCATCGGGTTCGTCTTCAATCGACGTGGCATCGTTCCCGAGTCCTGCTCCAGCTGGTTCCTGCCCCGGCTGGTCCCCATGCAGACCGCACTGGACTGGGTGTACTCGGGCCGCCTCGTCGACGCGAGCGAGGCCTGCGAAGCGGGATTGTTCTCCGCGCTGCATCCGGCGGACACCCTGCTCGACGAGGCGCGTGCGCTCGCGCGCCGCGTCACCGAGCATTCCGCGCCGGTCTCGGTAGCCCTGTCCCGGCAGATGCTGTGGCGCAACCTGGGCGCCGAGCATCCGATGATCGCGCACCGCATCGAGTCCCGCGGCATCTACCACCGAGGCGCGAGCGCCGACGCCAGGGAAGGCGTGACCGCCTTCCTGGAGAAGCGCCCCGCGCGCTTCCCCGACAGCGTCGATCGCGACCTCCCGGACCTTTTCGGCGACGATCTCGCGGTCCCGCCGTTCCGGCCGTGAGTCTCTCGGCGCTGATCACCGACCTGTCGGTGCGTCAGGATCCGTCGACGGTGGCGAGGAACTCCCGCAGCAACGCGGTGATCGCCGCGGGTTGTTCCAAGCTGCTGGTGTGACCGCAATCCGCGATGGTGTGCAGGCGCGCGCCCGGGATCGACGCGGCGATGCGCTCGGATCGCGCGGGCGGCGTCGCGCTGTCGTCGGTGCCGACAGCGACGAGCGTCGGCATCGTGATGGCCGCGATCTCGTGTTCCACCGAAGCCCGGTCTGCCACGCCGAGGACTGCCCTGCGAACGGCGGCACGATCACAGCGCCGCAGGCGTGCGGCCCGCGCATCGATGACGGGCCGATTCGCGGGGTCGGCGCGGAAACTCGGCCCGAAAAGGTGCGGTTCGATCCTGCCCAGCACCGGTTTCGCGCCGAACAAGCGCAACGCGAGCGCGAGCCGCTTGTACTCCCCGATCTTGCCGGGGTCCTCCGGCTCGGCGCTGCTGCCCAGCAACGTCAGTGAGCGCAGCAGCGTGCCGTGCCGCGCCGCGATCCGCTGCCCGACGAAGCCGCCCATGGACAGACCGACCCATTGCACCGGAGCGATCCCGAGTCGCCGGATCACCGCGACGGCGTCACCGGCGAGGGTGTCCATGTCGTAGCCGTGAGCCGTCGCCGGGGTCGCGCCCTGGCCTCGCCAGTCGATCGCGACGCAGCGATAGTGCTCGCGCAGCACCTCGATTTGCGGCTGGAACATCCAGCCGCCGAACAGCAGTCCGTGACCGAACACCACGGTGGCCGCCTCCGGGCGGTCGCGCGGCGTTCCGGTGTCGGCATAGGCGATCGGCGCGCCATCGACCGTTATCGTGGGCATGAGTTCGTCCTGCTCCGAAAAATCGCGCTACACCGAAATGGACAGTTCCGCGGGTCCACGCACGTTGATCCGTCCGTTCCAGCGCAATTCGTCGATGGTCGCCTCGGGGAACCGCCGCACGAAGCGAGTGAAGACGGCCCGGGCCTCGAGCCGGACCAGCGCCGCGCCCAGGCAGTGATGGATGCCCGCGCCGAACGAAAGGTGCTGCTGCGCGTTCGGCCGGTCGAGGCGCAGCTCGTCGCCGTCGACGCCCCAGAACTCGGGATCGCGATTGGCGGCGCCGACGCAGGCGAGCACCAGGCTGCCCGGCGGAATCACCGAGCCGCCGATCGGCATGGACTCCACGGTGATCCGGCGCATCAGTTGCACGGGGGTGTCGTATCGGAGCAGTTCGGCGACGGCGTTCTCGGCGAGTGCGGGGTCTTCCCGGAGTCGTCGTGCCTGGCCGGGTGGCGCAGCAGGGCGAGGACGCCGTTCGCGAGGTGGTTCACGGTCGTCTCGTGGCCAGCGATGTAGAGCAGCATGACCTGGGCGACCAGCTCGTCCTCGCTCAGCACATCGCCATCGTGTTCGGCGGTGATGAGCCTGCTCAGCAGGTCGTCGCCGGGTGCGGCGCGTTTCCAGCGGACCAGGTCGCCGACCATGGCGAACAGTTCCTGGTTGGCGGACCGGACCTTGGCCTGCAAGGCGGGATCGGGCAGGGGTTCCAGCGCCAGCACGAGTATCGCGGTGAGTTCGCGCAGCCTGGTGTGCTCGACCACCGGGACGCCCAGCATCTCGGAGATGATCGCGAAAGGCGCCGGGAACGCCAGTCCCGCGACGACATCCGCGGTGCCCGCCTCGGCGATGCGGTCCAGGGCGGCGTCGACGAGTGCCTCGGCCCTGGGCCGCAACGCCTCGATCGCGCGGGGCGTGAACGCCTTGGCGACGAGGCGGCGCAGGCGGGTGTGATCGGGCGGATTCCGGTCCAGCATGGACAGTCCGCGCATCATGCGGTTTTCCTTGCCGAGTTGGCCGCTGTCGCTCTTCCAGGTCGGCAGACGGGTCAGATCCTGTTCGTCGACCGACTGCGCCGACCGCTGCAGCGCGGCGGCATCCTCGTACTTCGACACGATCCAGAATCCGAGCGGGTGCTCGTGCACGGGTGCGGTGGCCCGCAGCCGGTCGTAGTGCGGATAGGGATTCTCGGCGAAGCCCGCGGCGAACGGATCGAACACGAAGCTGTCGGTGGTCACGGCCACTCCTCCAGGTTCACGAGTTGACCAGTTTCACGTTGCGCATGGTGACAAGTGCGGTGGCGCACAATGTTTCGTCCTCGTCGCCGACCGAGAAGACGTCCGCGGCCGCGATGGTGATGAGTGCGCCGGGCTTGATCACCCGGCCTCGGGCGACGACCTTCGGCCCTTTGGCCGGGGCGAGGATCTTCACCGTGTAATCAATCGTCATGTTCGCCCATCCCGGCTGGAGCAGGGTTCCCGCCGCGGAGCCCGCGGGCTACCCGTACCAGGCCGCGATCCTTGATGAGGTCGGGTGCGTAGTGCACGACGTTCGGGTACTCGTGGCGACGCATCCACAGGAAATGCGAATGCGCCAGGCCGCGCAGCGTTCCGCGCAGACCACCGCCGGAAAGGTTCGAGGAGTGCGGATCTCCTTCGCGATCGCTGTATTCGTGATGCCGCCGATGCAGGGCCACCCAGGACACCACGCCGCCCTGTCCGGCCATCGAGCCGAGCACCGCCAGCACCGCGGCGACCCACGGCGCCGCCGTGAACGTGCGATGGGTGAACAGCCGGTGGTAGCCGACGGTCACGCCGAGGCCGGTGGCCAGCCACATCGAGAACAGCAGCAGGAATTCGGTCAAGCCGAACGGATGCACCCGGAGAAAGGCGAACGCACCAGCCGTGCCGAGAATCGGCAGAATATCGAAGAGCAGGAAGTGCCGACGTTGCAGCCGATGAATGTAAGGACTGCTGATCGTCTTCCTGCGGGGTTCCGGCTTCTCGCCGTTCGGATCACTGTCTTCGGCAATCACTCGACTACACCTCGTCGGTCCAGGGGCCCGATCTCGCCGGCGGGACCACTCGACCGTAACCCCGCCGGCGAGAGGAACTTCGGCAGAGCAAGAGCCCCCGATCGTGGGATCGAAAGCGTCTATGTCACCACCACGCCACGACGCGCAGCGGAAACGAGCTCATCCCGCGCACCGGCGCAGGCAGTGCGACGAGTCTGGCGCCGGTGCCGGGGAGCGCGTCCAGGTTCGTCATCTGCTCGATGATCGGGATTCCCGCGCCCAGCAGCGTGTGATGGCACGGACGTGTCGGCAACGACGTGTCGTCGACGTCGAGCGAGTCGATGCCGACCAACGCCACATTGGCGGCGACCAGCGCATCGGCGACCTCACCGATCAGGAACGGATGCCCGGGCTCCCGGTACGCGGCCGAACCCCACTCGGCCGACCAACCGGTGTGCACCAGCACCGCCTTGCCCCACAGGAGCGCGGGATCACCGAGCAGATCAGGGCCCACAGCGCGCAGTCCCCGCGCGCGGATAAGGACGATCGGCACGTTGAACAGCCGTTCCAACGGCAACTCGGCGATGTCGGCGCCTTCGGCGTGGAAATGGTAAGGCGCGTCGATGTAGGTCCCGGTGTGGCCGACCATATCCACGCGTGCGATGTCGTAGGCCATGTCGATCAGCGGCGATCGGTCGCGCGCCACGGCCGTGGTGACGCGTGGTGCGGGCAGGCCCGGATAGGTGAGCATGCCGTCCGAGACCGGATGCGACAGCTCCACGATCGCTCGGCTCATATCTGGGACGCTACCGGCCGATCCCGTGCCCGTACACGGAGTCGTCGCGGGGCCGGACGCGGTGAAAGCGCCGATCGCGATAGGCACATGCGCGTCGCGTCGAAGAAGCGCAGAATGGACACCGGAAGGTCATCATGCGAGCGCTACAGGGCTTGCTCGGCGTCGTGCTGGGTATCCTCACGGCCGTGCTCGGCACGGTACTGGGGCTGGTCGCGGCCGTACTGTGGCTCGTCGGCGCGATCCTGTGCGTGACGGTGATCCTGCTTCCGCTCGGTCTGCCGGTCACCAAACTCGCCCGCCGCCTGTTCACCCTCTCCCGGCAACTCATGCATCTGCCCTGACGGCCGTCGCCGCGGGTCGGTCGATCAGGTTTCGTATGGCTTCGATGACGGGGCCGGGCATCTCCTCCGGCAGGAAGTGTCCGCACCGCACGGTCCCGGCGCGAAGATCGTTCGCCCATCCCGACCAGATCGATAGGGGATCGAACGGAAGCACGACCTCGCCCGGATCCTGCCAGAGCGCGGCGACGGGCATGGTCAACCGGCGGCCCGCACGACGATCGGCTTCGTCGTGGACGTTGTCGATGGAGGCGCTGGCCCGATAGTCGGCGCACACCGCGCGAACGGCGCCGGGCGCGCGGGCAGCCGCGAGGTATGCGGCGCGGGCTTCCGCGGGAATGGCGCCGGGTATCCGGCACCAGTCGTCGAGGAAGTGCCCGAAGAACAGATCAGGGTCGGCTCCGATCATGCGCTCGGCCACGTCGGAAGGTTGTGCGAGCAGGTACAGATGGAAGGCGAAGATGCCGGATGTCCCGTACAGGGTGGACCACATGTCCGCGGCGGGCAGCACGTCCAGAATCGCGAGATGGCTGATCGCGTCCGGGTGGTCCAAACCTGCACGGAACGCGACCAATCCTCCTCGATCGTGGCCGGCGAGCGCGAATCGCTCATGGCCCAGCGCCCGCATGAGCCCGATGATGTCGGCGGCCATCGTCCGTTTCGCGTAGGTGCTGCCATCCGGCTCGCCGACGGGCTTGTCGCTGTCGCCGTAGCCGCGCAGATCCGGGCAGATCACCAGATGGTCGCGAGCGAGGTCCGTCGCGACGTGCCGCCAAGCGAAATGGGTCTGCGGAAAGCCGTGCAAGAGCACGATCGGGGCGCCTGCTCCGGCCATGGCGACGTGGAGACCGATATCGCCGACCGTCACGCGATCGTAGGCGAATCCAGCAATCCTGTTGCGCATCTCTCGGACAGTAGGACATGGCACCGACAAGCTCTGGGCACGTGCGCCGGCCGCGCCCCGACCGAAAATCATTGCGGCGCTGACGATCGTTATCTCGAGTTCAGACCCGTCGAAAAGCAGCGAGAACTGAGATCCGCGGCTTATCGCGTGCGGCCGAACAGTAGCCGCTATCGGGAGTGGCTAACCCCCGCCGGGATGCGGGAACAACAACGGTGCGAGGAAACGCCGGGCGAACTCCTTCGCCGCCGCGGCGTCGGCGAGCGGGAGCGCGCCGCGCGGATTCGAGATGAACGACATCGTCAGGCGGACGAACAGCTCGGCGACCACCTCGGCGTCGAAGACGCCCAGCTCGCCCCGCTTCTGCCAGTGCACGATGAAGCCCGCGACCAATGCCCGTCCCTGCTCGATGAATTCGTCACCGGTGAGGAAACGGGTGAGTTCCCCTGCCGCGGACGAGACGCGAAGGCTGCCCGTCAGCAACCGGGGGGCCTTCGCCTCGCTCACGAACGCCGAGAACATCTCCCCGCCAGCGCCCCCAGGCACGACGGGCGGTTGCCCGGTCTGAGACGGCCACTCCCCGCCGGGGGCAAGGCAGGCCGCACCGCTCTGGAAGACATACCGGACTGGGTATGCAGGTGTCGAAGCTGGTGCTTGCCAAGGTGATTCAGCGGATTCGGCTGCACGGCTCGGCGATTCACCGGCTCGGGCAGGCGGCGCGGCAGGTAGCGTGTGCCGATATGGCGACCCCCTTGGCGTACACGGCCACCTACTCCCATCCGGCCGACGCGCTTCGCGCGGCGCTGGCCGACGAGCGGTACTGGAAAGACCGCGTCGAGGAGGTCGGCGGAGTTCTCGTGGAGTTCGATGCCGCCGAGGACCGTTTGCACGTGCGAATGGTGCAGACCATAGCGGCGGCCGAGTTGCCCGGCGCTGTCACCGCGGTGCGCCCCGAGGGCCTGGTCGTCACCCGCACCGAGACCTACACCCAGGAGGGCGGCAGTTTCGACGCCGACGTCGAGGGTGTGCCGGCGCGGGTGAGCGGCACCGTCCGGCTCACCGAGCAGGATGCCGCCGCGGTGGCGGTCGTGGACGGCGCGGCCGAGGTGGGGATCCCGTTGTTCGGCAAGAAGATCGAAGCGGCCGTCGTCGCCCGGCTGGTCGACATGCTCGCCGCGGAAGCGGAATTCACCGATACCTGGATCACGAACCACTGACACGTCGACCGGCACCCGGAGCCGATCGGGCAGTCGATCGGGCATCAAGGATCACGCGGGGGGCGGCCACCTCACCGGTCTCGTGCTCTGTACCGGTCGCGGTCCGACGACCCAGCGCCGGCGCGATCAACTCCACGGTGTCGTGCAGGATCTGCTCGTAGTCGGCGCGGTGGAACTCGTACGGAAGCTCCAGTCGCAGTTCCGAAGTCTGCGCGAGCACCGGATCGGCCCGCAGCCGATCGATGATCTCCTCGGCGGGCCCGACCAGGTCCGGGGCGAACAGGACGCGCCGCGGCCCCTGCGGCGCGAGGGTGCGCTCGCGCCTGCTCTCCGCGTACTGCCGGTACCGCTCGCGAGTCGCGCGGTCGGCGCTGTCGAACGGAACGATCACCCGTCCCACCGCGACCCGGGCGGGCCGAGCCGGATCCACCAGTCCGCGGTACTCGTCGATCAGGCTCGACTGGGTGGTGGTGAAATCGTCGCTGTGCTCGCCGAACACGATGTTCCCCGTCAGGAGGTTCAGCCCGTTCTCCCCTGCCCAGCGCACCGAACGGGTGCTGGCCCCGCCGTACCACAGCCGGTCGATCAAACCGGGATTGTGCGGCTGTAACCGCGGCCGCTGGGTGTTGCCCGGGGAGTGGATCACCGTGTCGGCGTCACCGAGATAGTCGCCCCGCAGGTTCTCGATCAGCCGGGCGATCCGTCCGTAGGAAAGGTCGTAGGTGCGCCAGTCCCCGTCGAAGACCAGGCCGCCGAGCAAGTCGGCATGCGGCGGCGTGCCCGCACTGAAACCGGCTTGCAACCGGCCCCGCGACAGCACATCCGCCAGCGACAGATCCTCGGCCAGCCGGAACGGGCTTTCGTAGCCGATGGGAATCACGGCCGTGCCCAATTGGATTCGACTGGTGCGCTGACCGGCGGCGGCCAGGAACACCGCTGCCGACCCGACGCCGTGCTCGAGATGACGCTGCCGGATCCACGCACCGTCGAAACCGAGGCTTTCGCCGTACTCGAACAGCCGTAGCGTGTCCTCGAGCCCGGAGTACGGATCGTCGTCGGGATAGTTGCCCGGCGTCAGGAACGACAACGTCCTGATCCGAGGTGTCGTGTCGCTCATCGGTTCAGCCGCGCTCGTACGGCAGCTTCTCACCGGCTTCGATCGCGACCGGGAGCCGGTTCTCCGCGGGCGGCAACGGGCAGGTCGCCAGGTCGGTGTAGGCGCAGGGGAGATTCGCGGCCCGATTGAAGTCCAGCTCCACCGAACCGTCGGCATCCGGCGGCGACAGCTGCAGCACCCGGTTGGCGGCGTACGTGGTGACCCCGGAGGTTTCGTCGGTGAAGAGCACGGTCAGGGCGCCGGGGTCCTTGCCGGGGAAAGCGGTCAGGCGCAGCGGCCGTCCGTCCAACTCGAACTCGACCTGCCCCGGCGCGTCGTAGACGTGTTCCAGTCCTTCGACAGCGGCGCCGACCGTGGTCGGCTGCGGCTCCGGGAAGGCGACATATCGCCCGGAGACCACCCACTTCGGGTGCGGCGCGTAGGCGGGCGTGCCGCGAAATGCCGTGCGCAGCGGGTTGTCCGGGTGCCGTGGCCGAACGATGTCGTGCCCGCCGCGCTTGGCGACCTCGATCACCGCGTCACCCCAGACAGCGTTCACGCCGCCGCGTTCGGGGATGACCCCGAACACATGCCTGCCGCGCACGGGTGTCCCGTCGACCACCAGCTCCTCACCGTCGTCGAGCACCACCGTCACACCGTCGGCGCCGGTGGACCAGGCACCCGGCGCGTCGGAGAATCGCTGCGGCGTCTCGGCCAGCCAGTGCAGATCGGTGATGGCCAGGAATCCGTGCGGGTCGGCCAGTCGCGCCTCTTGTCCGCGGTGCCAGTCCTGCCAGTCGGCGACGAAGGCGTCGGTCGGAGTTGCCGCGGCGGCCTGCGCTGTCATGTGGTGCTCCTCGTCTGAAGCCGTGTCCGCCCCGGTTCGGTGCCGTCGCCACGATTCGAGCCGAGACGTGCAACACCGCTCCGGACGACGAACGGAGGTGATACCGGATTCAACCGCACGCGCCCGTGCGCGAACAGAATTGCGATCAGCCCGAACCCAATCGCCGCTCACGGAGCATTCATCTGGTCGTGTGCGCACCGCCGTTGACGTGAATCGTCTGGCCCGTGATGTGCCGGGCATGCGGGGAGGCCAGGAACTCGATCAGCCCGGCGACGTCATCAGGCTCACCCGCGCGTTTGTCGTGCGTGGAGTCGATCAACCAGCTACGCCGTTGCTCGCTCAATTGCCCTTGGAAGAAATCGGTGTTCTCGATGTAACCGGGCGCGACCGTGTTCACCGTGACACCCTTCGGCGCCAGTTGCGCCGACAAGCCGGCCGACCACGCCGCCAGCGCCGCCTTCGCGGCGCCGTAGGACCCCGCGGCATACTCCGCGCCGATCGAGCCGACATTGATCACCGCTCCACCGGGTCGCAGCCGCTCCCGCAGCGCCGAGGTGGTCAGGACCGCACTCAAGAGATTCGTCGACAGGTTCGCCGTCCACTGCTCGGCCAACTCCGCCAACGACGCCGCGGCACCGTTCCCGACGACAAGATCGGTGTTGCCCCCGGCCATGTTCACCAGCACATCCACTTCGGGCCCGACCGATTCGGCGAACCGCTCCACCTCCGTTGGAATCGCCGCATCACAAACGATTCCCCGCACTCCGAGTTCCTGTGCCGCCCGCTCCACCCGTTCCTTCGAACGCCCGGTGATCACCACGTCCGCCCCGCCTTCGGCGAACCGCTGAGCCACCCGGCGTCCGATTCCCCCGCTCGCACCGGTGACGACGACCGTTCCGCGCATTCTCGTCTCCTCTCGGTATATTTAGCGCTAAATGTACCGAGGGGAGAGACTTCCGGCAATGACGCACGAAGCACACGACGAGATACCGTCGCCCGCCCGGATAGCCGCGGCATGGCGCCGCGAACTGCCCGGCGCGCGAGTCGAGTCGATCGAGATCCTCACGCCGCTGTGGCGACTCGCCAAACTCCTCACCGACGAGCGACAGCGCACCCTCCAGCGGCTCGGCATCGATGAATCGACCCTCGACCTGCTCAGCACCCTGCGCCGATCCGGTCCGCCCTACCAGCTGACCACCCGCCAGATCGCCGCCCGCAGCCTCGTCACCGCGGGCGCCGTCTCCCAGCGCCTCGCCCGTGCGGAAGCGGCCGGGCTGATCACCCGCGAACCGACCTCGACCACCCGGCGTGGCGTCCTGGTCTCGCTCACGCCGGACGGCCATCGCCACATCGAACAGGTCGTGCCCGCCCTACTGGAGCACGAAACCGCCTTCACCGACCAACTCGCCGCCGACGAACGCTCCGTGCTCACCGCGGCTCTGCGCACACTCGAGGCGGCGATCCGATCCGCCGAACCGGCATAGACCCCCGCGCCGACTCGGTCAGGCGCCGGACAGATCCGCGGACCGGTCCCCGATTTCCACGCCTTCGGGCAGTCGCACTTCCGCCACCGGTTCCGGCCGGTCGTCGTATTCCAGGCGCAGGGCCCGGCAGATGGTGGCATGCATGTCGTAGAGGGTGGTGATGTAGGTGAACTCCATGATCTCCCAGTCGGTCAGCTCGGCGTTCAACACCGCGAACACTTCGTCCGGAACGCGTCCGCCGCCGTAGACGAGCGCGTCGGTGTAGGCCAGCAGGGCCCGTTCCAGCGGGGAGAAGACATCGCTGACCCGCCAGTGCGGGATCGCCGCGATCTTCTCCTCGGGGACGCCAAGCGATCGCATCTGCTTGCGGTGCTGGGAGAAGACGAATCGGCTGCCGCGGGTGTAACCGGCCCGGCTCTGACCCAATTCGCGCGAGGCCGGATCGAGGATCGCGTTGCGGTAGACGGCGAACCGCGCACAGCGTGCCGGAATACGTCCGGCGATTGAGCTAACACGGTCCACCAGTCACCGGATGTGGCATGGATCGTGCCGTGATCGACGGCGGGATCCTTGCCGGGGCCGAACAGCCGGTCGTGGAAGAAGAGGATTCGTTCGATGTGATTGCTGACACGTCGCCTGTCGAGGCTCGCTCCGCCGACCCCGGCACCAGGGCATTCGAGCGAAGCCCCGGTGCCGAGAAGACAGCGTCAGAGAGGTCGCGGCTCCGGTGTTCCGGCGTGACCGCGCCACGCCGCACGTGGCCCGATGCCGTGGAATCGCCCGCTCCGCAGCGAGTCGGCCAGCGCGTCCTCGACAGAGGAGTGAACGGGCCGCAGGGCGTCGAGGTCGAGGACGGCCACGACGCGCGCCACTACCAGCCGGTCACCGACCACTCGCAGCCGGACGCCCCGGCGCAGGCATGCCTCGGATTCTTCGGCCAAGATCAGCAGCGAACGGCAGGACATGAAGCCGAGACCGCTCGCATCGATCACGATCGACCCCGGCGCCGCGGTGGTCGCTCCGGCCTCGTATAGCAATCGCCGCCACGCGGGCAGCGTGTAGGCATCGACTTCACCATGGACGTGGACGACGGTCGCGTTGCCGCGGTGTTCGATGGTCGCGTCCAGTCCGAGGAGAGCGTCTTTCCACCCGTCCGACGAGGGTTGGGCGGCGCCGCCGAGACCGTGCAATTCTGTGCTCATAGGGCACTCGATTCATTTCGCGCCTAGCGCGCTCGATACCGGCCCACCCTGCATCCTCAAGACAGACCCGTCCCTTATTGCTAACAGAGACATGCCCATCTGTACAGCGGTGCGGATCCGAGCGGTTACCTGGACAGGTCGTGGGACGGGCTGCGGTACCTGTTGGAGTCGGCCGAAGCGGGAGGCCGCGCGCTGCTCAGCAGGCGCCCAACTGCGGAACCGATCGACGGCGACCCGTCACGGCCGGATAGGAACAGCACGTAGCCACGCCGGGCCGTCACGGATTTCCCATGGCCGCACGCCGATCGTATGAACGGTTCCTGCCGACCGTGAACGCTGACATTTGTTCAAGACGAATCTTCGGTCGCCCAGCAAGGTAGTCCCTGCACGGACCGTCCGAAGGAGAACCAATGGCTGAGACCAGCGCCGCTGCGGCGTCGAGTCGGTGTTCGGATCCAGATCCGAAGTGGCAGTGGAGTTTCGGATCGAAGATGCCCAACTGATCGGCGATTTCAGCAAAAGGGAGGCATACTCATGCGGATCCTCATCTCCGGTGCAAGCATCGCCGGACCGGTGCTGGCGTACTGGCTCACCAGGCACGGCTTCTCCGTCACCGTCGTCGAACGCGCGCCGACCCTGCGCAAGACCGGCGGCCACGCGGTCGACCTGTTCCGGCCCGCGATGGACATCTCGCAGAATATGGGCGTGCTGGCGCGCATCCAGGAACGGGCCACCGGCACGAACCGGATGACACTCCACCCCGAAGGCGCGGGGCGGCCCGCCAGCGTGGATCTCGCCAAGATCTTCGGCGCCACTTCCGACCGACACGCCGAGATCATGCGCGACGACCTCAGCGAGATCTACTATGACGCCGCCTCCGACGACGTCGAATATCTCTTCGGCGACTCGATCACCGCGATCTCACCCGAGGGCGAGGTGCGGTTCGAGAAGTCCGCGCAGCGCCGCTTCGACCTCGTCGTCGGCGCGGACGGGCTGCACTCCACCGTGCGCCGCCTGATCTTCGGCGAGGAATCGCGCTTCAGCGCCTTCGCCGGGGCCTATCTCGGGGTGATGACCCTGCCCGGCGCCTACGGCTGCGACAGCGAACTCCACATCCACGTCGGTGTCGGCCGCACCGCAGGGATCTACGGTGTACGCCACCTCGGCGAGGCGCGTGCGTTGTTCCTGTTCCGCGGCAACCGCGAACTCGACTACCACCGCCACGACGTGTCACGGCAGAAAGAGCTGCTGCGTAGAGCATTCCACGGTTTCGACACCGACGTGGACCGCTGGCTCGACGAACTCGACCACACCCCGGCGTTCTACTTCGACTCCATCACCCAACTCCGCATGGACACCTGGTCCCGAGGCCGGGTGACGCTCGTCGGCGACGCGGGCTACTGCCCCGGCCCGGCCGTCGGCGGCAGCACCACGCTGGCCGTCGTCGGCGCGTACGTCCTCGCCGGAGAACTCGCACGAGCGGGCGGCGACCACGAGCGCGCCTTCCCCGCCTACGAACACGCGATGGCCGAACACATACGCGGCGGCCACGCGGTCGCGCTCAGCGCAGCCAAGACCCTGATCCCCACATCCCGCCTCGGTGTCTCGGGACTGGTGCAGGCCACCCGACTGTTATCCGCCCTGCCCGCAGGCCCCGGCCGCGCCTTCCTCCGCCTCGCCACCAAAAGCACACGCGTCTACAACGCTATGACCGTCGACGACTATCCACCACCGCCCACCGCATCAGGAGGCCTGGGTGGCGACCCGTTCAGCCCTCGGACGTCAGACCCTCGAAGGTCAGGGTGAGCAGACGGCGAGCATGGTCGGCATCGCCGTTGCCCGCGTGTGCGATCGCGGAGACGAGGGTCATCAATTCGGTCACCTCGAGATCGGCTCGAATGAGACCGGCGGCTTGGGCATCCCGCAACAGCGGCATGGCAGCGGCATCGGTCATGCGATGCCACGCTGCGACTTCCGGGGTTTCGTCGCCGTCGCGAAGTCCATATGCGTTGACGAACGCCTCCCGCAAGCCTCGGCTGACCGCGATGTGATCGATGACCGCATTCAGCCAGCCGAGCAAGGCGTCACCGGCCGCATCGCCGCCCGCTAGCTCGGTGGCCGCGGCACACAGCGCGTCGATCCGCTCGCGGTACACGGCCGTGATCAGGTGCCCGCGTGTCGGGAAATGCCGGTACAGGGTGGCATTGGCGACACCGGCGGCGCGAGCGATGTCATCGAGCGAGGCGGCGGCGCCGAAACGATTGAACGCGCGCTCCGCGGCGGCGAGGAGCCGGTCACGGTTGCGCCGGGCGTCGGCGCGCGGCCGCGCGCCCGGGGACGGCTCGGAGGTGGTCGGCACGAGATCTCTTGTCTATCCGGGGACAGTCCCCGTATCGTACGGCACCATAGCGGGGACAGTCCCCGTTTATCGGTTCAGGAGAGTGACATGAACAATCCGCTGAGCCCGGCCGCAGTGAGCGAGGCGATCATCGACGCCAGGGCGACCGGTGATCTCGACACCGCGCTGAGCTACATCGCCGCCGAATCGCGGGACCAGGGACAGTCGATGACCCGGGAAGACTGGCGGCGGAAATGGCAATCGATGTGGACCGGCGCGCCGGATCTGCAGGTCGTCGTGGAAGCGACTATCGAAAGCGGAGAGTGGGTCGCGCACCGGTACACGGTTCGCGGCACGCACACCGGGGATTTTCTCGGCCTGCCGCCGACCGGTCAGCGATTCGAGACGATGGGCATGGACATGATCCGAGTGCACGACGGCAGGCTCGTCGAGCACTGGATGGTCGCGGAACCCTTCCAGGCGGCCGGATAGGCGACAGAGCGCGAGCTACGCGCGGGCGAAGTTCGCCCTGCGCGGCGCTCTCAGTAGAAGACCGGACCCGGGACGCCGCCGCCGACCGCGATGGCGTCGCCGGTGATCGCGATACTGCGGGGTGACGCGAGGAAGGTCACCACGTCGGCGACTTCAGCGGCGTCGATGACCCGGCGCAGCGTATTCTTCGCCAGCTCGGCTTCGAGTTCGGTGACCGTATTCCCCGACTCCTCGGCTTGCGCGGTCAACCGCTGGGTCAGGCGTTCGGTCCTGGTCAGCCCCGGATGCACGACCGTCACATTGATGCCCTTCGGACCGAGCTCGTCCGCCAAATTCTTGGTCAATGCCGAGACGCTGATGTTCCGAATCGTCTGGGCGATGGAATTCGCCTGGCGCGCACCGAGTCCACTGATGTTGATGATCCGACCCCAGCCCTGCTCGACCAGATGAGGGGCGACCGCGCGTGCGGTGCGCAGATATCCGAGCACCTTGATCTCCACTTCACGCCGCACCACATCGTCGCTGGTGGCCGCCAGGTCGGCGCTCGCGCCCGCACTCCACGGCGTGGCGGCGGAGTTCACCAGGATGTCGACGCCGCCCAATTCGGCGACGGTGCGCTCCACCAGCGCCTCGACCTGGCCGTCGTCGCCGGTGTCGGTCGGTATCGCGACCACTCGCCGACCCGTCTCCTCGGTCAATGTCCGGGCAGCGGCCGCGAGCGGTTCGGCCGCACGCGCCGCGATCACCACATCCACACCTTCGTTGGCGAGCCCGCGAGCGACAGCCAATCCGATCCCTCGGCTGCCGCCGGTCACGATCGCGCGTTTTCCATCCAGATCGAGATTCACCAGGCTGACGCTAACAAGCCTGTCGATCCCGGTAACCGATCCCGCTCGACATGATCGGAACTACGCGCTGCCCCGCGTCCATTTCCGGTTCTTCCGGGGCGCGGCGAAGCTCAGCCGTTGCCGTAGACGCGATCCGGCGAGATCAACACCACCGCCCGGCGCTCGGCGGCCATCACTCTGTCGTACTCGTCCCAATCCTCGTGCACGCCACCGGCCGCGGTGAACACCTCACGCAGCAGCAACCGCAACCGCTCGGCATCGACCCCGGGGGCCGGGTCGTCCGGACCGGCGATCCATACCGGCCCCTCGGCGGCGCACCATTGCCAACCGACACGGACCACGATCGTGGCACGCGCCCGGGCCCGCAGGTTGTCCAGTTTGCGCACGCCGCCGCGTACCACCATGCCGACCACGTCGGCACCGGTCGCCGGGTGTCGCAATACGCCGGCGTTGACCAGCGACGACTGGATCGTGTTGTCGGCTCGAAGGGTGGAGACGACGCAAAGTCCGTGGTCACCGGCGATCAGCCGGGCGAAGTCCGCGAGATCGGTCACGCCGAAAGTCTACGTACTCGAGCGGGCGCGGGCCGTCGGTAACAGCGAGTTGCGCAGTGCCGCTGATATTTTCCGCACAACCCGCTCGGTAACACACCCGGCCACGCCATGCGCGCGCCGTGGCAGTGCTTGCTGCCCGGGCTCAGAGAAGATCGCGGCTCAAAGTCGGCCGACGATTCGTTCGGGCGTAACCCGGACGACGACCATCGGAGTATCCCCGTAGGTGGCCGCGGCTTCCGGATTGTGCTCGCGATAGGTCTTGCCGGTGTACTTCAGCGCCAAACGATCCCGTATTTCGAGACCGCCTTCGGTGGACAGGGTCGCGGTACCGTGGATCGCGGCGTAGGTGTAGGGCTGCTCGGGTGGGTTGACCAGCACGCCGACTCTGGCGTCACGGCGCAGGTTGCGCTCTTTGCGACTGCCCTCCCCCACGACGAAGAGGACATCGTCCCCGTCTCGCAGTATCCACACCACCGACTGATGTGTGCTGCCGTCGGGCTGGATCGTGGCAACGACACCGAATACGGGCGAGTCGAGGACCTGCCGCAACCTGGCCGGGGAAATGCCCGACGCCGCCGACTGCAACCGTCCGAGCAGCTTCGTCGTCTCGCCGTACAGTCGCGCGGCCGCGGCGGTGTCGAACTCGGGTCCGTGCACGTCCAACGGCTGTCCCTGCGCGATCGCGGTCAGCGCCTCGACCGGCGGATCATCCAGTATCGCGAGGATCGGGCGGATGGCCTCGTCGATCGGTCGTGCGGTGTGGCGCATCGTTTCGATCCTGGCCGCCATCTCGGCGTCGTAGTCGCCGGACAGGGCGGTATTCACCACCCCCGGATGCACCAGCACGTATCGCACTCGCGCCGACGCCGGCCTGCGCGCGAACTCGATGCCGAGCAGATCGTTGAGCTGACCGCCCTGCGCGAGCGCGTGCAGGCCGTGGTAATCGCGCTCGAGACCCAGGTCGTCCCAGCGGATCTCGCCGGTTCCGCTGCCCGGACCGGCCACATTGACGATGACCGGGTTCGGGGCGGTGTTCAGCAGGTCGATCAGTTCGTAGCTGAGCACGAATCGGCTCAGGTAGAACAGCGCGAAGGTGTATTCGAACCCTTCCGCGGTCACCAGCCGATCGGACCGGTAGTGCCTGGCACAGAGCACCAGGGCATCCACCGTGGTGAAACGGGTTCGGATGGCGTCGATGGCGGTGCGGGTCGCACCGATCGAACTGAGATCCGCGGGCACGAAATGCGCACGGTCGCCCGCCCCGAGCTCCTCGGCTGCCGCGAGAAGGCTCTTGCCTTTCTCGGCGTCTCGCCCGACGACCACGACGGCGTCTCCAACGGCAAGCCGCTTCAGGGCGACAGCCCGGCCGATCCCATCGGTACCACCAACGACCACAACATGTTTCATGACACGAAGTTAACCGACTAGTTCAAATAAGTCATCTTAGTAGTACTGCTCATCACACTATTTGGTTCAATGAAGCCGAACTACGGACCGAGCAGAGATCGGTATATACATCAAATTGGTTTGATGTAATGTGGGCGAGGTGGGTACCACGGATCGAGTGCCGGTTCCGCTGCTGATGCGCATGACAGCACATCCGCTGCGGTGGGCGTTGATGACCGAGCTGGCGGCGAGTGATCGCCGGGTGCGGGAGCTGGTGCAAGCGGTCGGGGAGCCGCAGAATCTGGTGTCGTATCACCTACGGCTGCTGCGGTCGGCCGGGTTGGTCGACGCGCGCCGCAGCAGTTTCGACGGCCGCGACAGCTACTACCATCTCGACCTGTCCCGGTGCGCGGCCGCATTCGGTGACGCCGCGGTTGCTTTGCATCCGGCGCTGGCTCCGTCCGGCCGCCCATGGCCGAAGGACTGTTCGGTGTTGTTCCTGTGCACCGGTAACAGTGCCCGGTCGCCGATGGCCGAGGCACTGCTGCGGCACCGCGTGACCGGCGTCCGGGTCGCCAGCGCGGGCAGCCATCCCAAACCGCGGATCCATCCGAACGCGGCGCGGGTGCTCCGGGAGGACTACGGGATCGACCTGGGTGCACAGCGACCGCAGGCGCTCGATGCGGTCGCCGACCGCCGCTTCGATTACGTGATCACGTTGTGCGACAAGATCCGCGAGGTACCCCGCGACCACGGCCGCGCCGTCGCGACGCATTGGAGCCTGCCCGATCCGGCCACGACCGGCGACACCGACCGCGCCACATATCCGGAGTTCCGTCGTCTCGCCGGCGAACTCGACACCCGCATCGGGTTCCCACCCATGCCCACCCCCATGTCCTCGGCACACAACAACTAGGAGATCCGGCCATGACCACGACCGCACCGATCGAACTCGCCCGAGTCCGCTACCTCATCGACGATGTGGCCGCGGCGGTCGAGTTCTACACCACCCACCTCGGGTTCACCGTCGACTTCGACGCCTCCCCGGCCTTCGCCGCAGTGGTGCGCGGCCCGCTGCAGTTGCTGCTGGCGGGGCCGAAGAGTTCGGCGGCACGCCCGATGCCCGATGGCGCTACCCCGGAACCCGGCGGCTGGAATCGTCTCCAGCTGGTCGTCGACGATATCGCCGCCGAGGCCACGCGGCTGCGAGCCGCGGGCGTCACCTTCCGCAACGACATCGTGGACGGCCCTGGCGGGCAACAGGTGCTCCTCGAGGACCCCTCCGGCAACTTTGTCGAACTGTTTCAGCCCGCGCCCCGCCCGACAGCACGCTGAGAGCATCGACTCATGCCGGTCGACAAGCTCGCCGCTGGTGTAGCGGCCACCGATGGTCACCGCGCGCCGCGGTGGCGTGATCCGCGGCTGATCGCCGTCGTGCTGCTGCCGGTCGTGTTCGTGGCCGGCGCGGTACTCGTTCCGCACCTGGGTGCCGACCAGATCCGCAGTTGGGCACAAGAAACCGGTCCGTGGCTGCCGCTGGTGTTCTTCACCGCGCACGCCGCGGCGACCATCGTCCTGCCACGGATCGCGTTCACTCTCAGCGCCGGACTGCTGTTCGGTCCGGTCACCGGCGTCGCCGTCGCGATCGCCGCGACCACGGTCAGCGCGGTCGTGGCGTTCCAGCTCGTGCGCGTGGTCGGCCGCGAGGCCGTCGCGGCCCGGCTGCTGACCCATCCGGCGGTCGCCGCGGTCGACCGGCGCCTGGCCCGCCGCGGCTGGCTGGCGGTGGGGTCGCTGCGGCTGATCGGCCCGGTGCCGTTCGCGCTGATCAACTATTGCGCCGGCCTGTCCTCGGTCCGGCTCGCGCCCTACCTGGTCGCCACCGTCGTCGGCGTGCTGCCAGGAACGATCGCGGTCGTCGCGCTCGGTGACGCTCTGACCGGGCACACCAGCCCGGCCTTGCTCGCGACCACCGTGGCCTGCGCCGCGATCGGAGCGGCCGGACTGCTCGTCGATGCCCGTCTCGGCGCCGACGAACCAGTAACGAACGCGCCTACGACACCGGCAGCCGGCGCTACCTCCGATCCAGCCTGCTCATCCGCGGATGCGCCGACAGCTGCAATTGCCCGGTCCAGCTGTCGGTTTCGTGTGCGATCACCTCGTTGACCCGGTAGGAGAAATCCCGCAGCAGTCCCATCCTGCGGTCGATCTCCCCATTCGAATTGGCGGGCGCGCGGGAGACCGAAGCCCACTCGAGTTGGAAGTCGCACAGCATCGCGTTGATCGACTGCGCGCTGCGGATATCGCGCGCCCACGCCGTCGAGACACCGAAGAACCGGTCGCATGCCGCGCTTCCGGCGGCGCAGGCGAGCAGGATGTATCCCCAGCTCGGGTCGATGGCGTGGACTCCGGCGGTGGTCAGCAGGGGCACCAGGATTCCGAGTAAGCCGAGCACGATCATCGCCGCGGTGAGGGCTAGGCTCGCCCGCCGCTTCGTTAGACCGTCCCGCGAATACCACTCGCGCGCGTCCATGGCGTACGCCTCGACACGTTGGAACAGCCGGGCAAGGGTCTCATCGGAACTCGACCAGTCGGCGGAACGGAGGTCCAGCGAACGCGGTACTCCGAGATCCTGCGAGCGATCCCCGCCGATGGGCGATCGGTGCTCTGTCACGGCCCGTACTGTATCTCGCCTACGGCTCCAGAATCACCTTTCGGCCGTTTGCCAGGCGGCCGGAGCGGCGTCGGCAACCCCACTCGGCACGTCCGATCGGCACCGCCGGATGCACCGTTTCATGTTGTGCGGCAAGGTTTTTCAGCTCGCGGCTAGATCGTGGACTGATTCCGCATCGACCGCGCCGAGGTGTTGCGATGCGTGGATCGACGAAAGTTGCGACTTAGTAACGGATTCGGGCGACGCGTGGTCTCCAGGTAAGTCGCCGGTCAATTCCGGCACCGCTGCCGGAAAGATTGCGACGGCACCGAATCGGATTGTGCTACAGATTTTTCGACGGCCGCCTGCGATCCGGGCGAACGGCGCCGCACCGATCCTGTCCGACGTCGGCAGAATGCACCGAACTCTTCCCGAACGCGGTAGTCCGTCTGCTCGAATGTTCACACAGACCTGGAAGCCGAAGTGCCGGGCGAAGGGTGGGGTGGCCGGGTGAGCCGATCTCCATTTCCGCACCTGCGCCCAGGCGCCCCACCGAGATTTCAAAATCGCGCTGATCGCAACCATTCTCCGAGCGTTCGGCAGCTCTTAACGTCCGGATAACCCTGCTGCCTACCGTGCGTGAGGCCGACCGCAGTCGGGACCGCCCTGTCCACCCGGGTTCCCGACGGCGAACCCTTGTCCTCGAGTTCGGAGCGAAGTGCAGCCAACGCCGTGGTCAGCAAAGGACACTCGACTCGAGCGAGAACCGAGCGCGGCGCCGGGACGGCACGGCCAATTCCGTGCATCCCTGTCGGCGTTGCGGGGCCACTGGGGCTACCTGTGCGCCGTGGCCGGCAGTATCGTCACGCTGATCCTGCTGTTCCAGCCGTGGCTCAGGGCTGTGGGCGCCGACGGCAAAGCCAGTGCCGATGCCTTCGGCCGGATCACCGCGACCACTTCCTACCTGAACGTCTGGTCGTCGTCGCAGCCGCCCACCGCGCGGATCAGCGGCGCCCTGGCACTGCTGTCCGCGGGCGCGATCGTCCTCACCGTCTGCGTGGTGGTGGTGAATCTCCGGCTTCGCACCGAGGTCCTGTCACGCACGGCGACGGCGTGCGCGGTGACGACCGCGGCGCTGGTCCTGCTCACCGTGCTCTACGTCAACAGCAAGGCTCCCGAGCTGCGCGCCATGCTCGCCCGCTCCACGGACTTCGGCGGGCAGGTCGGCATGGTGACGAGTTGGGCGTTCGGCAACGGCAGCCTGATCGCGCCGGGAGTCCGGCAGGTCTCCTACAACACCGCGGGACTCACCCACTGGGCTCTGCTCGCAGGTATCACTTCGCTGGGCTCGGCCGTCATCGCCGTCGCCCAATGGGCCTACAACCGTCCGGCCAGGTCGCTGCGCCTGCCGCGGCCGGCGGCCGGTGCGTGTTCCCGCGAACCGGCCGGACGCGTCGAGTGAGCAGGCCCGCGGGCCACCTCACGCTCCGCTGACGCCTCGATCTGCCCGCCGGCCGGACACATGGCCGGCCGTCGCATCGGCGGCCTCCACGATCCCGCGCGACGGACGGCCGATCGCCGAGGGACTTCACGATGCTGAAAGTAATCGGCGTAGCGGACTTTCGGCCCTACGGGCACGACCCACGCTGCGGGCACAGTCTTGCCAGGTGAGTCGGTGGGGCGAGAGCAGTGGAGGATGGGATGTCGCTGGTGTCGGAGGTGTGGTCGTCGACGTCGTTCCCGGAAGTCGCCGTGTTCGCCACCGGCCGGGTACCGGCCCTCGAGCGGGAGCGCTTCGCTGGTACGGTCGGCCGTCTGCTGCGGCGATTCCCTGTCGCGGGCGCCGCCCGCCTGCGGATCACGGCCCCGGACCACGACGACGGCCCGATGGTCGTCCAGGTGAATCTGTCCGTCGGTGACACCTGCGCGCGGATCCAGACGTTGGCGCATCGTCGTGGTGACGCGTTGCCGACGGTGATCCGGTTGCAACGGCAGATCAAGGCGTTGCAGAAGCCGTGGGAGCCGCGGCCGTGGCCGGATTCGGACCGTCGGCCGCTGGACACACCCGGCCCGGGAGAACTGGTCCGCCGCAAGGCGGTTGCGCTGATGACGGGCTCGCTGCCCGCGGCGACGGCGCTCTTGGACGCGATGGATTACGACGCGCATCTGTTCACCGATGCCGAGACCGGTGAGGACGCCGTCGTCTACCGCGCCGGACCGTTCGGGCTGCGGATGGCGCGCCAGCACAGTGTCCATACGCCACACTCGATCGTCGGCAGTTCGGGACTGTTCACCATCAGCCCCCGACCGGCACCGGAGCTCACCGAAACACGAGCAGCGGAACGGGTATGCGAATACGGGTTGCCGTTCCTGTTCTACACCGACCCACCGTCGGGACGCGGCCGTCTGATGTATCGCCGCTACGACGGCGGCCTGACGCTCGTCGCACCCCGCACCGGCGCCATCGACACGGCGACCGCCTGAAAGTCGTCACTTCCCCGGCGTTATCCGTCCGGCCTCGGTCGTCGCTGATCGCGACCGGGCCGGGCCGGGCCGATCATCTCTCCCTTCCGAAGCAATGCGCAAAGAAAGGCGGACACGACGTTGGCGCGTGATCTGACACAGCTGGAGATCCTCACCGAGCTCGAACCTTTCGCGGGTGCCGCGTTGAACCGGCACCTGTCCATGGTCAAGGAGTGGCATCCCCACGACTACGTGCCCTGGGACGAAGGACACAACTTCGCGATGCTAGGCGGGATCGATTGGGAGCCAGGGCAATCACGGCTCTCGGAGGTGGCGAAGGCGGCCTTGATCACGAATCTGCTCACCGAGGACAACCTTCCGTCCTATCACCGCGAGATCAGTGCCGGCTTTTCCCGAGACGGCGCGTGGGGGTCGTGGGTGGGACGATGGACCGCCGAGGAGGCCCGCCACAGCATCGCCCTGCGTGACTACCTGGTCGTCACACGGGGCGTCGACCCGGTCGCGTTGGAGAACGACCGTATGGCGCACATGTCCACCGGCTTCGGTGCGCCGGTGGAGCGAGCGGACACCGACTTCGACGGCGGGTTCCTGTACTCGGTGGCGTACGTGTCCTTCCAGGAGTTGGCCACCCGCATCAGCCATCGCAACACGGCGGCGGTCTGTGACGACCCGGTCGCCGACCGCATGCTGCAACGCATCGCCGCCGACGAGAACCTGCACATGATCTTCTACCGCGGCATGTGCGGCGCCGCCTTGGATCTGGTGCCCGATCAGGCCATCGAAGCGATCGACCTGATCGTGCGCAACTTCCGGATGCCGGGCACCGGCATGCCCAACTTCCGGCGCAACGGCGTCCTCATGGCCAAACACGGCATCTACGATCTGCGCCAGCACCTGGAAGAAGTGCTCCAACCCGTCATCCGGCAGTGGAACATCCTCGACCGCGACGACTTCGGGCCACGCGGCGAGCAAGCCCGCGAACGACTCGCCGCCTTCTTGGACGACCTCACGGAAGTGCGCATTCCCCGGTTCGAGGAACAACGCGACCGTGCCCTCGCTCGGGAAGCACGCCGGGGTGTCGGCGCCGCTGCGGGATAGTACGCCCGGGTAGGTCCTCCCCGCCGAGACGACCGTCAGCCCACATAGCGACGCGCGGGGGAACGGCGCTGCGATTCTTCCAGCAGAACGAGGCCCGCCTCCACTGGCGGTGGCAGGACTTTTCGTTCGCGCAGCACCCACGGCACCCCACGCAGTGTGTCCAGGACGGCCGCGGCGGTCGTCAGGTCGGCCGGAGCCGATCCGAGTACGACGGCGGTCCGCCGGGCGGCGCTACGGGCCGGGCGGCGCAACCACAGCGTCCACAACGTGTTCCGGATGCCGAGCCTGCGACGGTGCGTCGGATCACGGGTGGTGGACGGCTCGTGGTGGATCAGGATGTCCTCCATCCAGCACATCCACCAGCCGTGCGCCGCGAGGTCGAGGGCGAGCAGTTCCTCTTCGCCCGCGAACCACAGACGCCGGGAGAAGCCGCCGACCTCCCGGAACGCGCTGACCCGGAAGGCGGACAGCGCGGCCATCACGCCGAGCAGCGCGGGGCCGGGCAGCCAGTCGGGCCCGACGACCGGTGAGTCGCGCAGTTCCGGCGTGATCGGGTCTTCTCGGAGATCGGGGGCGACCAGGCATCGTCCGGTCACCGAGCCGAGGCCGGGGTATCGGTCGAGCACATCGGCGGCGCGGGTCAAGGCGCCCGGCTGCCATCGGGTGTCGTCGTCGCAGAACGCCACATACGGCGTTGTCGTCCGCTCGACCGCGATATTCCTGGCCACCGCGCCCAGGTTCTCCGCCGAGCGGATGAGTATCACCGAGGGGAAGGCCGCGGCGACCGCGTCGGCGGTGCCGTCCGCGGACCCGTTGTCGACGAGGATGATCGGCGCCGCGTCGGGCAGCGCGGTCATGTGCGCCAAGGTGCGCAGCAATTGTTCGCGCCGGTTGCGGGTCATGATGACGACCGTCATTCGTTCCGTGACCATCCGTCACTTCCTTCCATGGGCGAGTTCCAGCGTCCTGGCACGGCGCTCGACCTCCGGCGGCAGTGTGCGCCGCTGCGCCAGCGCCCTCGGCAGGCGGCGAACGACCCCCGCGAACGCCAGCAACATTCCGGGGTCCCGCGCCGCTCGGCGCAACAGGCTCGCGGACTCGGCAGCGGACCGCCGCAACGGCCGCCGCATCCAAGCGATCAACGCGTTGTTGCGCTGTTCGGTCCGTCTGCGCCACGCGTGCGGCGGTCGCCGCGCCGAGGGGTGGTGATGGGCGCGCACTCGCGCCACGTAACAGAGGTCCCAGCCGCACGCCGCCATATCGAGTGACAGCAGGCGTTCCTCGGCGCCGAAAAGCAACAGCGGGCTGAACCCGGCGGCCTGCAGATACGCCTCTCTCCGGACGATCGCCGCGCAGGCGAGGAAGCCGAGAACCAACGGGCCCGGCAGACCGGGGGGATGCCCGAGCGGGCTGCTCGCCATCAGTTCGTTGACGGGATCGTCACGGTGGTCGGCGCCGACGAGCGTGCGTCCGGCGATCAGGCCGAGTCGCGGATGGGCATCAAGCACCCGCTCGGCTTCGCGCAGCGCGTCCTCGGCCCACCACGAGTCGTCGTCGCTGAACGCGACGTAGGGCGTGCGGGCCAGTGCGACGCCGAGGTTGCGCGCCGCCGCGCCGAGATTGCGGGGCAGCCGGACGACGCGCACATCCGGGAATGCCTCCGCCGCGCCGACCGTGCCGTCGACCGAAGCGTTGTCCAGTACCACGATCGCGGGAGCCGGGCGCAGTGCGTCCAATTCGGTCAAGGTGCGGGCCAGTTCGGCCGCGCGGTTGCGGGTGGCGATGACGACGGTGGTCTTCGCCACCGTCGGCGCGCTCACGCAGGCCGTCCCGCGAGCAGTTCGTCGAGCAGGTCGCTGGTCAAGGCGTCGGCCGAGGGGAACTCCCGCCGCCGCGCGCGTTCGCGCCCCGCCGGTGCCAGGCACCAGCGCCACCACGGGTCGAACGCGCCCGCGTCGGCGGTCTGCTCGGCGGACACCAGAGCAGGCCAGTCCAGCGCCCTCGCCTGCGCGGTGACCTTCCCTCCGCCCGCGATGGGATCCACCGCGAGGACCGGGATCCCGGCTCGCAGGCCCAGCACCAAGCCGTGCAGTCGAGTGGTGATCACCGCGTCCAGGCGAGCGAACACCGACGCGAGCTGGTCGGGTGTGCGGCACAGGCGCCAATCGTCGGACGTCAATCTGGTGTCGAGCGGTAGTCGCGCGCAGTCGAGTTCGCGCAGCCACCGCAGCAACGCGCGATGCACCGACCGGTGCCGCCTGGCCACGCCGTACTCGGCCTGGCCAGGGGCGAAGACGACTCCCACCACGGGGACGCTCACCGTGGACGCCCCGACCGCCATGTCCGGTCGCGCGATGGACGGACCGTCGCGCGGCAAGATGCGGTGGAACCCGGTGACCGCGGCATCGGCCGGATCGAGGATGGAGACGCCCACCGCGATGCGTCGGCAGTTGGCGTACCGTTCGTGCAGGAACCGGACCTGTTCACCGTGCGCGGGCCCGCACACGAACACCAGGTGCGAATATCGCCCGGAGTCCGCGTCGTCCAGATGCATCCCGTCGGAACGAAACCCCGGGCTCCACGCCGTGTCGTGGGGTATCGCGGCGGAGACCAGCGCGTCACACACTCGGCTCATGCTCAACACGTCCCCGGCCGTCGCTTCCCCGTGCAGGAAGCTGGGCCACCCGGTGACAAGTACCCGCATGTCTCTGCCCATACCCGCTGCGCCCCAGGTCAATCAGCCGCGACGGCGACCTCTCCGCTCGGTGACCGCGAAGACCGGGGTGCGGCGTCCTAGCTCGGGGCCGGGCGCAGGTGCACGACCTTCGTCTGGGTCATCTCGTCCAGCAATTCCGGCCCGTAACCGAAACCGGACCCGCTGGCCCGCCGCGGGTGCGCCGCTCCCCCGGGCGCCCCGCCGAACACCGAGTTGATCTTCACCGTCCCCACCGGCAGTTCCCGCCAAGCCTGCTGCGCGTTGGCCATCGACGGCGTGAGCACGGTGGCCGCGAGCCCGTAGTCGTCGGTCGCGGCCTCGGCGATGCCCTGCTCGAACGTATCCACCACCCGTACCGGCGCGATCGGACCGAAGGTCTCCTCCCGCATGATCCGCATGGCCGGATCGCACTGTGCCAGCACGGTGGCCGGATAGTGCGCACCGGCGCCGTCCGGCAGCACTCCGCCCGTCAGCAGTTCGGCGCCGCGCTCCACCGCGTCGCGGACGTGCGCGTGGACCTGCTCGCGATGATGACGGTCGACCAGCGGCGCCGGGTTCCAGGACTCGGCTTCGGCCACCAGCGCCGCCAGGAAGGCCTCCGCGACGTCCCGGTGCACGAAGATCCGCTCGACGGACACGCAGATCTGGCCGGAGTTCGCGAACGCGCCGAGCGCCGCCTGCCCGGCCGCCCAGACGGGATCCACACCGGCGTCGACGACGAGCGCGTCGTTGCCACCGTTCTCCAGCAGTGCCTTCGCACCGGTGTCGGCGACGCTGCGCGCGATCGACCGTCCCGTGGCGGTGCTGCCGACATGAGCGATGACGTCCACATCGAGACGTGCGGCGAGCAGCGCGCCGACCCGGCCGTCGCCTTGCACCGTTTGGAGAACGCCGCCGGGAAGCGCTCGGGAAAGCAACTCGCCGAGCAGAGCTCCGGTGTGCGGTGCGCGTTCGCTCGGCTTGTACACGACCGTGTTTCCCGTCACCAACGCCGCGCCGAGCAAGCCGCAGGACACCGCGACGGGATCGTTCCACGGCGTCAGCGCGACGACGACGCCGCGGGGCTCCCACACCATGAGGTCGGTCGCCTCGAAAGCTCCTTGCAGACTTCGGCCTCGGTGCAACGGTCCCAGTTCGGCATATTGCTCGAGCGTCGCGGCACCGGCCAGCACCCCCTCCTTGCTCTCCGACCGCGGACGTCCGGTTTCGAGCCGATTGAGTTCGGCCAGTTCATCGGCATGCTCGCGGAGCAGGGCAGCACCGGCGCGGACCGCGACGGCCCGCTCGGCCGCCGTTGTTCGCGCCCAGCTGGTTTGCGCGCGATTCGCCAGATCAACCTGCCGATCGATCTCGGCGGCATCCGACATGGGTATCTTGCCGACGGTGGCGCCGCTGGCGGGATCGAAGATCTCGATTGTTTCGGTCGCGCGGAGTTCAGTGGCCGACGGGGCAGCGTGGGGTGCGCTCATATCGCGGGCCATTGCCTGGCATCCATGGTTCAAACCGGTCGCGTGCAGGCCGCATCGGTACCGCCGCGCAGCAGTCCCAGGACATCGACATAGCCACAAGTTTGCTGTCGAGCCGCGCCGACCAGGTTTGATCCGGCGGCAATAGGCAAGAGCTACCGGCATGGCCGGAAAGATCGAGCGGCTCACGGTGCTGCTGTGGCACGTGCACGGCTCGTGGACGACGTCGTTCGTCCGAGGGCGGCACCGTTATCTGCTGCCCGTGGTGGAAGGCGGCGGGCCGTGGGGCCGTGGACGGTGCGGCCGCGACTGGCCGTCCGCCGCGGAGGTGCCCGCTGACCACTTGCGCGAAACCGAGCCGGACGTGGTCGTGCTCCAGCGCCCGGAGGAAATCGAGCTCACCGAACGTTGGCTCGGTCGTCGTCCCGGGGCCGATATTCCCGCGGTCTTCGTCGAGCACAACGCGCCGCGGCCCAGCGCTGCCACCAGCAGGCATCCGCTGGCGGATCGCGCCGACATCCCGCTCGTGCACGTCACGCATTTCAACGACTTGATGTGGGACAGCGGACGCGCGCCCACCCGGGTGGTGCCGCACGGAATCGTCGACCCCGGCGCGCGCTACACCGGTGAACTGCCCCGTGGCGTGGCGCTGATCAACGAGCCGATGCGGCGCGGAAGGATCACCGGGAGTGATCTCCTGCCCGACTTCGCGATGGCGGGACCGATCGATGTGTACGGAATCGGAGCCGGCGACTACACGGCGAACAGGTCCACCGGGCACCCGATCCGCGGCATCGGCGACTTGCGGCAGTCGTCATTGCATCCGGACATGGCGCGCAGAAGGGTGTACCTGCACACCGCGCGCTGGACATCGCTCGGATTGTCCCTTCTCGAAGCCATGCACCTGGCCATGCCGGTGGTAGCGCTCGCCACCACCGAGGCCGTCATGGCGGTGCCGCCCGAAGCCGGTGCCGTCTCCACCGATGTCGCGGTGCTCACCGCGAAGTTCCACGAGTTCCTCCACGAACCCGATCTCGCTGCGCTGGCGGGCAAGTCGGGGCGGCAGTTCGCGCTCGAGCACTACGGCCTCGAGGTCTTCCTGCGCCGGTGGGATGCCCTGCTCGCCGAGGTCACCGAATGAAGGCAGTGTCCCGGAGAGAGAAGGCGGAATCATGAAGATCGCGATGGTGTCCGAACACGCCAGTCCGCTCGCGGTGCTGGGCGGCGTCGATGCCGGTGGGCAGAACGTTCATGTCGCCGAACTGTCCGCTGCCCTGTGCAGGCAGGGGCACGAGGTCACCGTCTACACGCGCCGCGAGGAGGCCGACGCGCCCGACATGGTCACCGCCGAACAGGGTTACCGCGTCGTCCACGTCCCGGCCGGTCCCGATCGGCCGCTGCCGAAGGACGAATTGCTGCCGCACATGGTCGAATTCGGCATTTTCCTGCGCGAGCACTGGCGTGACCTGCGGCCGGATGTCGTGCACGCGCATTTCTGGATGTCCGGACTCGCCGCCCTGTCGGGGGCGCGCCCGACCGACATTCCGGTCGTACAGACCTTTCACGCGCTGGGCGTGGTGAAGCGCCGCCACCAAGGCGCGAACGACACCAGTCCGGCCGACCGGATACGCCTCGAACGGCTGATCGCCGGACAAACCGACCGGATCATCGCCACCTGCACCGACGAGGTGTTCGAACTGGCCAGGCTTGGCGTACCCCGATCCAAGACTTCGGTGATCCCGTGCGGCGTGGACCTCGAACAGTTCGCACCCGACGGACCGAAAGAGTCGAAGTCGGCCGAGTACCGGATGATCAGCGTCGGCAGGTTGGTGCCCCGCAAAGGTTTCGACACCGCGATCACCGCGCTCACCGGACTGCGGGACGCCGAGTTGGTCTTGGTCGGCGGCCCGGACGATGCCGAGCTCGCCGACGACCCGGAGGGCAGGCGGCTGCTGGCCCTGGCGGACGAACTCGGCGTACGAGAACGGCTGCGCATGCTGGGCCGGGTGCCGAGGACCCGGATAGCTCCGCTCCTGAGATCGGCGGACGTGGCCGTGTGCACGCCATGGTACGAGCCCTTCGGGATGACGCCACTCGAAGCGATGGCGTGCGGCGTTCCCGTGGTGGCCACCGCGGTCGGCGGCCTCATCGATACCGTCGTCGACGGTGTCACCGGCAGGCTGGTTCCACCGCGGGAGCCCGCGGAACTGGCCGACGCGGTCGGCGAGCTGCTGACCGCACCAGGGGTCCGGGAGCGCTACGGCCGCGCCGGGCGCGAGCGTGTCGAGTCGCGCTATTCATGGGATCGGATCGCCACCGAAACCATCCACGCGTACCGCCGGGTGACCGCACGCGCGGGCGCGCGCAACGGACATGGGCCCACCGACAGCCGTTCGCTCGACGGCACCGGCGACAGCGGCAAGCTTGCTCCCGAGTCACCGTCGACAGATCGTGGTCTTCGCGCGAGCGGCCGCGGGTAGGCCACAGCATGTCCGAACCCTGCGAACGCGCGTTGGTCACCGGTGGATGCGGTTTCGTCGGATCACACCTCTGTGAGCAGTTGCTCGACGCGGGCACCGTCGTGGTCGCGCTCGACAACTTCGCCACGTCCACACCGGACAACGTCGCCCGGCTGCTGGCCCGTCCCGGATTCGACCTCATCCAGCACGACGTCACCGAGCCGCTGCCGACGATGGGCTTCTTCGATGTCGTGTTCCACCTCGCATCGGCCGCGTCGCCACCGGACTACCTGCGACTGCCGATCGAGACGCTACGAGCCGGCTCCCTCGGCACCGCCAACGCCCTCGATTCGGCCGAGCGGCATCGAGCTCGTTTCGTGCTCGCGTCGACCAGCGAGGTCTACGGCGACCCGGGTGTCCACCCGCAACCCGAGCATTACTGGGGTCACGTGAATCCGGTCGGGCCGCGCAGCGTCTATGACGAGGCGAAGCGGTATGCCGAGGCTTTCACGATGGCATTTCGCCGGGAGCGTGGCGCGAACACCGGGATCGCCCGGATCTTCAACACCTACGGTCCCCGCATGCGTACCGACGACGGCCGGATGGTGCCCACCTTCATCGCACAGGCGTTGGCGGACGCACCGCTCACCATCGCGGGAACCGGCGAGCAGACCCGCTCGCTGTGTTATGTCGAAGACACGGTGCGCGGCCTGCTCGCGTTGGCGTCGACCGACCATCCGGGGCCGGTCAACATCGGTAATCCGCACGAGATATCCGTCCGCGGCCTCGCCGAGGAGATCCGAGCGGCAACCGGCAGCCGTTCCATCGTGACGTATGTCGACAGCGCGATCGATGATCCGAAGCGGCGCTGCCCGGACATCTCGCTGGCCCGGCGCGAATTGGGCTGGTGGCCGTTGATCGGCAGGAAGGAGGGACTGCGCCGCACGATCGACTGGTTCGCCGGGCGCACCGCCGAGTCGGCCGAAGAGTCCGTGCGCTGAGCGGCGCCCGACGGCGGATCGGTTTAGTCGCGACTTCACCGGGTAGCGCCCCCCTTGTATGCCAGCGGGCGAACCGGGTCCCGCGCGTCTCGAACCGCGTCTCGAACAGAAAGGCGGCCCGTGCGCATTCTCGGAATCAACGCGGTATTTCATGATCCTGCTGCGGCTCTGATCGTGGACGGCGAAATCGTCGCGGCCGCCGAGGAAGAGCGGTTCACCCGTCGCAAGCACGGCAAGCGCCCGGTGCCCTTCTCCGCATGGGAACTGCCCGAACAAGCCGCCGCATGGTGTCTGGAGCGAGCGGGATTACGCCCCGACCAGCTCGACGCGGTGGGCTACTCCTACGACCCGGCACTGGTCGATCATTCACTCGGCGGTCTCGATCGGAAAAGCGAGGCGACCAGAACGGATTACGCGTTCCGAGCGCCCGCTTTCCTCGCGGCCGCGTTGCCCGGGCTCGATCCCACCATCGTGCGTTTCGTGCGACATCACCTGGCGCACGCCGCGTCCGCGGCCCTCGCGGCCCCGTCCGGCGACTCGGCGGTGCTGGTGGCCGACGGACGCGGCGAGAGCCAGTCCTATCTCGCCGGGGAATATCGAGACGGCAAGTTCGTGGAGCTGGCGGCACAGCGGCTGCCGCACTCGCTCGGATTGATGTACGAGGACCTCACCGAGCATCTGGGCTTCACCCGGTCCAGCGACGAGTACAAGGTCATGGCACTGGCCTCCTACGGCACCCCCCGATTCCTCGATCGGTTCCGCCAACTCGTGTATTCCACCCGGGACGGTGGTTTCCGTACCGAGGCCGTGAACTGGTCGGACTTCGCCCCCACGGTCATCGGCGGTGAGTTCGGCCGAGACCACGCCGACCTCGCCGCCAGCGTCCAACGACGACTCGAGGACGTGTTGCTCGAGTTGACCTCTTGGCTGCATCGACAGACCCGGCAGCGAACCCTCACGCTGGCCGGTGGCATCGCGCTGAACTGCGTGGCCAACAGCCGTCTGCACGCCGAAGGCCCCTACGAGCGGATCTGGGTCCAGCCTGCCGCGGGCGACGCGGGCACCGCACTGGGCGCCGCGCTGCAATTGGCGGCCGAGTTCGGGGAGCGGGTCACCCCGATGCGGGGCGCCGACCTCGGCCGCGAATGGACGGACGCCGAGCTGGAAACCGTGCTCCGCACGGCCAAGGTCCGGTACACGAAATCCAACGACATCGCGGCGGACGTGGCGCAAGCGCTCGCGGAAGACCATGTGGTGGCCTGGTTCCAGGGCCGGTCCGAATTCGGCCCGCGCGCACTCGGCCACCGTTCGCTGCTCGCTCACCCCGGCCGGTCGGCGAATCTCGAACGCCTCAACGATGTGAAGGGGCGCGAACAGTTCCGGCCGCTGGCACCGATGGTGCTCGCCGACCGGGCGTCCGAGATCTTCGGACGCGGGCCGCTGCCGAGCCCGTACATGCTGTTCGTGCACGACGTCGCGCCGGAGTGGCGAGAGCGGATTCCCGCCGCGACACATGTCGACGGCACCGCGCGGGTACAGACCGTCGATCCCGCCGACAAGCCGGTTTTGGCACGCATGCTGGCGGAGTTCGAGCGGCACACGGGTCTGCCGGTGGTGATCAACACCAGCCTGAACACGGCGGGCAGGCCGATGGTCGATTCACCGCGCGACGCCCTCGAATGCTTCGGTTCGGCACCCATCGATCTGCTCGCCATCGGCTCATTCGTGGTCCGTCGCCCATGAACGGCCCCACCGTGGACTACAGCATCGTGATCCCGACCATGGGCCGGGAAAGTCTTCGCGCGCTGCTCGAGTCGCTGGACACGGCGTCGGGACCGAAACCACGGGAGATCATCGTGGTGGACGATCGGCCCCGAGCCGGGGACCTACCGTTGCCCGCGACGGTGTCTTCGGTTCAGGTCATCCGCTCGGGCGGACGCGGACCCGCCGCGGCCAGGAACGCCGGGTGGCGGCATGCCGAAGGAACCTGGATCGCTTTCCTCGATGACGATGTGCTCACCGCGCCGGATTGGCCCGCCCGCTTGGCCGAGGACCTGCGTGATCTCGACGACAACACGGCGGCTTCCACGGCCCGCATCGAGGTTCCACTGCCGAAGCACCGCAGGCCGACCGACGCCGAACGCGGGATCGCACGGCTGGCCACGGCGCGGTGGATCACGGCGGACATGGCCTATCGCCGGTCCGCGCTGATCGCGGTGGGTGGCTTCGACGAACGGTTCCCGCGGGCGTTCCGCGAGGACGCCGATCTGGCACTCCGGGTCTGCCTCGCGGGTTACGTCATCGCGGCCGGACAACGCGTCACTCGCCACCCGCTTCGCGAATCGGGACCGATGGCCAGTGTCCGAGCACAACGCGGGAACGCCGACAACGCCCTATTGCGGCGGAAATACGGCGCTCGATGGCGGCAGCGGATCGGCGAAGAGGCCGGACTTCTCCGCCGCCACGCGTTCACTACGGCCACGGGGGCGGTGGCCGTGGCGCTCGGCGTCGCGGGCCGCAAACTGCCCGCCCTTGTTTTCGCGGCCATCTGGACGGCGCTGACCGGTGCGTTCGCAGCGCGCCGGATCGCACCCGGGCCCCGCACACCCGGCGAGATCGGCCGGATGACGCTGAGCAGCGCGCTGATTCCACCGGCCGCGTGCTGGCACCGACTGCGCGGCGAGCTGCGTCACCGGAACGCGACCCACGCCTCGCCGCTGGCGTTGCTGTTCGACCGCGACGACACCCTCATCATCGATGTCCCCTACCTCGCCGACCCCACCGAGGTCCAGCCGGTGCCGGGAGCCGCCGACGCGCTGCGGAAAGTGCGCGCGGCGGGCATCCAGCTCGGCATCGTGAGCAACCAGTCCGGCGTAGCGCGAGGATTGATCAGCCCCGAACAGCTCGCCGCGGTCAACGCCCGAGTCGAGGATCTGCTCGGACCGTTCGCGACCTGGCAGGTGTGCGTGCACGGCGAAGGCGACGGCTGCGGGTGCCGCAAACCGGAGCCGGGCCTGATCCGGCAGGCCGCGGCGGATCTCGGCGTCGACATCGGCAGGTGTGTGGTCATCGGCGACACCGGCGCCGACGTCGCCGCCGCGCAGTCCGCGGGCGCACGCGCGATCCTGGTGCCGACGGCGAGAACCCTTCCCGGCGAGGTGCACCGCGCGCGTCGCGAAGCGACCGTGGCGCGGGATCTGACCGAGGCCGTCCGGCTGGCGATGGCGGGTGTGCCGTGACCGGCCGGGCGCTGGTGGCCCGCATGGACAATTTCGGCGATGTGCTGCTGGCGGGGCCGTG
This sequence comes from Nocardia sp. NPDC047038, assembly GCF_040644075.1. Classification (NCBI taxonomy): domain Bacteria; kingdom Bacillati; phylum Actinomycetota; class Actinomycetes; order Mycobacteriales; family Nocardiaceae; genus Nocardia; species Nocardia sp. NPDC047038. Next base: position 55,457 of record NZ_JBEYVQ010000025.1, read on the forward strand.
CGTCCGAGCGGTGGCCGCGCAGGTGGATTCGGTGACGCTGCTGGCCGGGCCGCGCGGCCGAGCCGCCGCGGATCTTCTGCCGGGTGTGGAGCAGGTCGTGACGTGGCGCGCGCCGTGGATCGATCTGGAGCCACCCGCGGTCACGTCGGCGGGCATCGATGCCTTTGTCGAGCGGATACGCGCGCTCGAGGTGGATCTCGCGTTGATCCTCACATCCTTCCACCAGTCGCCGCTGCCGCTGGCGCTGCTGCTTCGGATGGCCGGTATTCCCTGGATCGGCGCGATCTCGGAGGACTACCCCGGTTCGTTGCTGGATCTGCGCCATCGCGTCGAGGGCGATCCGCCCGAAGCCGAACGGGCGTTGTCGCTCGCCGCGGCGGCCGGCTTCCGGCTGCCGCCCGGCGACGACGGGAAACTCGCTGTCCGGCAGCCGTTGCCGAAGGTCGGCGGGCTCACCGGCGAACCGGGTTACGTGGTCATGCATCCGGCCGCGTCGGTACCGGCGCGGCAGCCGTCGTCGTCCCGTTCCGCGGCCATCGTCGCCGCACTGACCAGCGCCGGTCACCGGGTGATCGTGACCGGCGCTCCCGCCGACCGGCCGCTCACCGGCGCCGTCGCGGGCAGACACGGCATCGACCTCGGTGGAGCCACGACCCTGCCCGAACTCGCCGCCGTGCTCCGCGACGCGAGCGTCGTGGTGGCGCCCAACACCGGCCCGGCGCATCTCGCCGCGGCCGTCGGGACACCCGTGGTCTCGCTGTTCGCACCGGTCGTGCCCGCCGAGCGGTGGGCCCCCTACGGCGTGCCGGTGGCCATGCTCGGTGACCAACGCGCGCCGTGCCGCGGCAGCAGAGCCCGGGTCTGCCCGGTGGCGGGGCATCCGTGCCTCGACTCGATCACCCCCGAGCAGGTCGTCACGGTGGCGGAAGAACTCGGTGCGGGCAGCCTCGCGCGCCTGCGGACAGGAGGTGCGGGGTGATCGAAGACCATTTCGCGGCTTTGCACGCGGCGCTGGACCGCACCAGTTGCTTCGCACCCGATATCCGCAGATGGGGCAGGCAACTCGCGGTCGTGCTCGCCAACGGTGGACGGTTGCTCGCCTGCGGTAACGGCGGCAGCGCCGCGGAAGCCCAGCACCTGACCGGTGAGCTGGTCGGCCGCTTCCGCAACGAGCGCCGTCCGTTCTCGGCGATCGCGCTGCACGCCGACACCTCGGCGGGTACCGCGATCATCAACGACTACGGCGAGACCGAACTGTTCGCCCGCCAGGTCCGCGCGCACGGCAGGCCCGACGACATCCTCGTCTTGTTGTCCACCAGCGGCACCAGCCACAACGTGGTTGCCGCGGCGAAAGCGGCGCACGACATCGGCGTCGTCACGTGGGCCATGACCGGGCCTGCGCCCAATCCGCTCGCGGCGCTGTGCGATGACGCCGTCGCCGTGGACGCGCCCACCACGGCCACTGTGCAGGAAGTGCATCTGGTCTTGGTGCACGCTCTGTGCTCGGCGCTCGACGATGCACTGGGGGTACCGACATGAAGCCGTTGGTCGTGGTCGGCGACAGCATTCTGGACGTCGACATCGAAGGCGTCGCGGAGCGGTTGTCGCCTGAGGCGCCCGTGCCCGTCGTGGACGTGGAACGCCAGTGGATACGCCCGGGCGGTGCCGGGCTGGCCGCCGCGCTGGCCGCGCAGTCGGTCGCCGAGGTCTCGCTCATCACGGCGACCGCCGACGACCACGACGGCCGCATCCTCACCCGGCTCCTCGACCAGCACGTTCGAGTCGTTCCGATCGCGCTGCGCGGCAAGACGGTTCGCAAGGCCCGCGTCCGCGCCGCGGGACAGTCGCTGTTGCGAATGGACACCGGCGACGGCACCGCGGACGGCGGCTCGGTGAGCGCCGCGGTTACCAGGACACTGCGGGCGGCCGGGGCAATCCTCGTGGCGGACTACGGCCGGGGTGTCGCCGCGCATCCCCGGATCCGAAGCCTGCTCACCGAACTGGCTCGGTCGGTACCGGTGGTGTGGGATCCGCACCCGCGCGGCCCCGCGCCGACACCGGGAGCACAACTGGTCTCGCCGAACCTGAAAGAGGCACGCCAGTTCGCGCCGGGATATGTCGAACCCGACGAGTTGGCGAAGGTGCTGCGAGACGAGTGGGCAGCGGATTCCGTCGCGGTTACCACCGGTCCGGGCGGAGCGGTCCTGGCCAATGGGAAACGGCTCACTGTGGTTCCGGTACCTGCCGACGTCCGTCTCGCCGGGCATCCCGGTTCCGACACTTGCGGCGCGGGTGACCGATTCGCCTCGGCCGCGACCGCCGCCCTGTTCGGCGGCTCCACGGTCGCCGACGCGGTGTCGCACGCGGTCGACGCGGCGGCCAGGTTCGTCGCGGCGGGCGGCGCGGCCACGTTGTCCACGTGCGACAGCACGGCCGTGGCCACGGTGGGGCCGACCGACACGAACGAGTCGGCGTTCGAGGTGGCGGCGCGAATCAGGGCGCGTGGCGGCCGACTCGTCGCCACCGGTGGCTGTTTCGATCTGCTGCATCCCGGCCATGTGAGCCTGCTGCGCCAGGCTCGCGCCATGGGTGACGCCTTGGTGGTCTGCCTCAACTCCGATGCGTCGGTGCGGCGCCTGAAAGGGCCGCGCCGGCCGATCGTCACCGCACGTGACCGTGCCCGGCTGCTCGTCGAACTGTCCTCGGTCGACGCCGTCGTCGTGTTCGACGAATCCTCGCCGAGCGCACTGCTGGACCGCCTTCGCCCCGATGTGTGGGTCAAGGGCGGCGACTACTCCGGCGTGGATCTCCCCGAGGCCGCGGTCGTTCGCGGTTACGGCGGCGAGATCGCGCTGATCCCCACTGTTCCCGGTTACTCGACTACACAACTGGTCACCGCGAGCCAGGTCGGCGGCTGACCCGAGAACGTAAGGAGCGCGATGCGAACCCTCGGCAATGTCCTGATCACCGGTGGCGCTTCCGGGCTCGGCGCGGCGGTCACCGCCGCCGTCCGCGCGAACGGGGGCCGCCCCTATGTGATCGACCGGGTGGAGCCCGAGGCACCCGTCGATTTCGTGCGTGCCGATCTCGCCGACACCGTCGCCGCCGAACAAGCCGTGCACGAGATCATCGAGCGCACGGGGGGCCGGATCGACGGCGTGTTCACCGCGGCGGGGACCGACGCCTGCGGCCCACTGGACCAAGTGCCCACGAAGAAATGGGAATACGTGGTCCAGGTCAATCTGTTCGGCACCGCCGCCGTGATTCGTGCCGCCCTTCCGGCGCTGCGGGAGAGCAAGGGAACGGTCGTGACGTGTGCTTCCACCCTGGGCATCAAGGCGGTCGGTCACGCGACCGCCTATTGCGCCTCGAAATTCGGCGTCGTGGGCTTCACCAGGGCGCTCGCCGCCGAAACGGCGGGCAGCGTCGGGGTGACCCTGCTCATCCCGGGCGGAATGCACACGGCGTTCTTCGACGACCGCGACGAGCAGTACAAGCCGCCGCCCGACGCGAAACTCAACCAACCGCAGGACGTCGCCGACGCGGTGGTCTTCGCGCTCCGGCAGCCGCCGGGCTGCGAGGTCAGGGAGATGGTCGTGTGCGCCTCGGAAGAGGGATCGTGGCCCTGACGCGCACGATCCTGGTGCTGCGGGCACTCGGGCTCGGCGACCTGCTGACCATCGTGCCCGCCTTGCGCGGGATCAGAAGCGCCCACCCCGGCCACCGGGTGGTGCTCGCGGCGCCGGAAGCGCTGCGTGACCTCGTCGGCCTCATCGACGCGGTCGACGAACTGCTGCCGACGGCGGGACTTGGTGCGCTTCGATGGCCCACGGCGCCACCGAGTCTCGCGGTCAACCTGCACGGCAAAGGACCGGAGAGCATCCGCGATCTGATGACGGCAGGCCCGGATGCACTACTGACCCACCACAATCCGGAATTTCCCGACCTGCCCGGTCCCGCGTGGCGCGACGACGTGCACGAAGTGGATCGCTGGTGCCGCCTGCTGGAATACGGTGGGATCGACGCCGATCCAACCGAACTGCTGCTGCCGGCCCCACCGCGACCCGCCCCCGAATCGAATGCGGTCGTGATCCATCCCGGCGCGGCGTATCCCGCGCGGCGCTGGCCGTCCGAACGCTTCGCGCGAGTGGCGCGTGAACTCGTCGCCGACGGTCATCGAGTGGTGATCACCGGGAGCAGAGACGAAATGCGCTTGGCCAACGCGGTCGCCGAGAAGGCCGGGCTACCGCCCTCGGCGGTGTACGCGGGACGCACCGATCTGACCGAACTCGCCGCACTGGTGGCCGACGCGGCTCTGGTCGTGTGCGGTGACACCGGCGTCGGGCATCTCGCCACCGCGTTCGGCACACCGTCGGTAGTGCTGTTCGGGCCCACGCCCCCGAACCGGTGGGGGCCGCCCCCGGACGCGGAACACCACATCGCGCTGTGGGCCGGGACGGTCGGCGACCCGCACGCCGATTATCCGGATCCGGGCCTGCTCATGGTGCGACCCGAACATGTGCTCACGGTCGCGGCCGACTTGCTCGGACAGCGGGTCCGCCATGGGTAGTCGCGTCGGTGTGGTCGGCGCCGGTTATGTGGGGCTCACCAGCGCCGCATGCCTCGCCCACCTCGGACACCACGTGATCTGCGTCGACAACGACGAAGCCAAAGTGGCGGCGCTGCGTACGGGTGCGGTCGCGATCGTCGAGCCCGGGTTGCCGGAACTGGTTCGAGAGGGACTGCAGGAAAATCGGCTGGTCTTCACATCGGACGCGCAGGCGCTGCACGAATGCGAAGTGGTCCTGTTGTGCCTTCCCACGCCCATGGGCACCGGCGGTACGGCCGACCTCGGCGTACTCGAGGACGCGCTGAGGACGTTGGCCACCGTCCTGCCGCCGGACTGTGTGCTCGTCACCAAATCCACCGTCCCGGTGGGGACGGCGGCGCGGATTCCCGCCCTGTCCGGTCTCGCGGGCACGGCGGTGGTCAGCAACCCCGAATTCCTCCGGGAGGGCCACGCGGTCGAGGATTTCCTGCGCCCCGACCGGGTGCTCCTCGGCGCGGCCGAGCACGATCGGGAGTCGGCCGACCGTGTCGCGGCGCTCTACGCCGGAACGGGCGCACCGGTGCTGCGTTCCGACTCTGCCAGCGCCGAACTGGCAAAGTACGCCAGCAACGCGTTTCTCGCGGTGAAGCTCTCGTTCGTCAACACACTGGCCGAACTGTGCGAACGAGTCGGCGCCGACATCACCAAGGTCACCGGCGCGATGGGGATGGACGACCGGATCGGTCCCGCCTTTCTCGCTCCCGGCCCCGGCTGGGGCGGCTCGTGCCTGCCAAAGGACACGCGCGCGCTCCTGCGTGCCGCGGAAGCTCGGGGTGTGGACTTCGCCATGGTTCGCAATGCCTTGCAAGCCAATGACCGTCAGCAGGCGATGGTGCTGCGCAAGATCCGCCGCGCGGTCACCGATTCGGTCGACGGCTCGCTGGCCGGAACCCGGATCGGCGTGCTCGGCCTCGCGTTCAAAGCCGGAACCGGCGACCTGCGCGACTCCCCCGCCGTCGCGGTCGCGCGGCAGCTGACCCGGCACAGCGCCGTGGTCACCGCCTACGACCCGTGTGTGCCGGCGGGCACCCCGGGTCTGGACGGCATCCGCGTGGTGGACGACCCCTACCTGGTGGCGAAAGACGCCGGCGCGCTGGTGATCCTCACCGAGTGGCCCGAATTCCGTTCGCTCGACTGGGCGAAACTCGCGACCGATGTCGACCGACCCGTAATCGTCGACACGAGAAATCTTCTCGACGAGCGCCTGCTCACCGGCACCGGATTCACGGTGCTGGGCAACGGCACCTCCGGCGCTTCCGACGGCGGACGGGCCTTTTAGACACGCTCGTGCAGGGCCCAGGTCGAGTACGCGAAGCCGGTCTCGGCACCGGCGATCTGCTGGCCACCGGAACGCCGTCCGGCGTCGGTCACGCCCGCACCCCTGTCTGGCTGTTGCAGCCGGGCGACACCGCGAAGGCGTGGGCGACTTCGGCACCGTCCGGCGCCCACGCCTACGGGCACAGGACGAGGTCGACGCGCGGCACGCCAGCACGCGATATCTCGGCCGAGGAGTCCGGCACAGCGCGCCGGCCGTCGATGCCGCACACTGCTCCCATGACGACGCCCGAATCGCGAACCGGATCGATGTTCCGGTGGACTCCGGTAGCCACCGGCGCGGTGATCGCGCCCGGCGAGCGATTGACCTGGCCGCGCACGATCGGGATCGGATTGCAGCATGTGGTGGCCATGTTCGGCGCCACCTTCCTGGTGCCGGTCCTCACCGGGTTCCCACCGTCGACGACGCTGCTGTTCTCCGGGGTCGGCACCCTGCTGTTCCTGGTGATCACCCGCAACCGGCTGCCGAGCTATCTGGGTTCGAGTTTCGCGATCATCGCTCCGGTCCTCGCGGCCACCGCCTCCGCCGGAATGGGTGCGGCGCTGGGCGGCATCGTCGTGGTGGGCGTCGTGCTGATCGTCATCGGCGCGGTGGTGCACTTCGCAGGCACCCACTGGATCGAAGCGCTGATGCCGCCGGTGGTCACCGGCACCATCGTCGCCCTGATCGGGCTGAACCTGGCGCCGACCGCCAAGACGAATTTCGAGAAGGACGCGATCACCGCGACGGTCGTGCTCGTCCTGCTGATCCTGTGTCTGGTGCTCTTTCGCGGGTTGCTCGGCAGGCTGGCGATCGTCACCAGTGTCGTGCTCGGCTATCTGCTCGCGCTCGCCCGCGGCGAGGTCGACACCGCGGCGATCGGGAAGGCTTCCTGGGTGGGGCTGCCCGACTTCCACGCACCGAGCTTCCACCTCTCGGTGATCCCGATGTTCCTGCCGGTGGTCCTGGTGCTCGTGGTGGAGAACATCGGGCACGTCAAGTCGATCACCACGATGACCGGTATCGACTACGACCGGCGCATGGGCCGCGCGCTGGCGGCCGACGGTCTGGCGACCGTACTGGCAGGCAGCGGCGGCGGTTCGGCGACCACCACGTACGCGGAGAACATCGGCGTGATGGCCGCGACGAAGGTGTACTCCACCGCCGCGTACTGGGTGGCCGGCGCCGCGGCGATCGCGCTCAGCCTCTCACCGAAGGTGGGAGCCGTGATCGCCGCCATCCCGGCCGGGGTGCTCGGTGGCGTGACGACGGCACTCTACGGCTTGGTCGGAATCCTCGGCGTGCACATCTGGGTGAGCAACCGGGTGGACTTCGGCAAGCCGATCAACCAGTTCACCGCGGCCATCCCGCTGGTCATCGGCATCGCCGACTTCACATGGGTGGTAGGCGAACTCGACTTCGGCGGTATCACGCTGGGCGCCGTCGCCGCGCTGGTGATCTACCACGCCATGCGGCTCATCGGGGGATGGCGCGGGACGGTCGTCCCCGACAACGCGCACGGGGTGCGGAAGCCGGTGGAACCGACGGATCGGTGACCGTCGGCGATTCCGGGCAACAGCGATCGACGCTCCATGCGCTGGGAACCTGGAGGAATACGAGCACGACCCTCAGATCCTCGTGCTGCGGTCGGCCCAAAATCGCTCCCGCACTTCCTTCTTCAAGACCTTGCCATTGACGCTGCGAGGGAGCTGGTCGACGAAGACGACCGCCTTGGGCGCCCGCACCGGGCCGAGCCGCTCGCGGCACCGGGCGATCAACTCCGCCTCGCCAACGCTCTGCCCCGCCTCGAGTTCGACCACAGCGGTCACGACCTCACCCCAGTCGGGATGCGGGGCGCCGACCACCGCGCAATCCTGCACGGCGGGGTGGCTCCAGATCACCTGCTCGACCTCGCCGGGAAAGACGTTGAAACCGCCCGAGATGATGAGGTCCTTCTTCCGGTCGGTGATGTGGAGGTAGCCTTCCGCGTCGCGATGCCCCAGGTCGCCGGTGTGCAGCCATCCGTCGACAATGGTCTCCGCGGTGCGTTCGGGATCCTTGTAGTAGCCCTTCATCACGAGATCACCCCGGACACAGATCTCGCCGGTCACACCCGCGGCCACCTCCGCCCCGGACTCGTCCAGAATCGCCACCGTGGCCAGCGGATAGGGTCGTCCGCACGAACCGAGTCGGTGCTCGGGCGCCACCCGTCCGTCGATCAGGTGCTCGTCGGGCCGCAGGAACGAGATCGCCGCGGGGGCTTCCATTTGCCCGTAGCCTTCCAGAAAGACCGGCCCGAGCCGCTCGATTCCGGCGCGGAGTTTCTCGGTCGACATCGGCGCCGCGCCGTAGGTCAGGTAGCGCAGGGACGAGGTGTCGGCAGTCCGCTGCCGCAGCACCTCGAGCAAGCGGTAGATCACCGTCGGCGGAAGGAACAGATCCGTGACGCGGTGCCGCTCGATGGCATCGAGGACCCGCTCCGGTGTCGCGCGCGGGACGATGACGACTGCGCCCCCGCGTGCGGTGGCCTGCAGGCTGAACAGCCCGGCCGTGTGCGTCATCGGGGCCGCGGCCAGGTTGACGATGGGTGCGCCCGCCGGATGGACCAGCGCCATCATCTGGTGGGTCACCATCGCCGACAGACTGCGGTGCGTATTCATGACGCCCTTGGGTGCACCGGTCGTTCCGCCGGTCGGCGCCACGGCGACCACGTCGTCCATGGCGTAGCCGACCCGCGGTGGCGCGGTGGGATGCTGGGCGGTCCAGTCCTGCAGGGTCACATCTTCGGTCCCTGCTGCCAACGCGATGTATACGCCGACCCCGGGTGCTGCCGTCTTCAGTTCCGCTACCTGGTCGGCGAGAGCAGGGTGGTAGAACAACACTTCCACGTCGAAGCGCCGCAACAGCCGGATGTTCTCACTCACCGGATGGGCCGGGTTCAGCGGGACCCACGCCGCGCCCGCGCGCCATGCGCCGAGTACGCAGATCCACGCCAGCGGTGAGTTCGGCGACAGCACGGCGATTTTCGATTCGCGCCGCATGCCCGCGCTCAGTAGCGCATGGGCGATTCGGCACGACAGCGCACCGGCTTCGTCGAAAGTCCAGACCTCGTCGTCGGTCCGGTAGGCGACGCCCGCCGGATTGATCGCCCGCCCTCGATCGAAGAAATCGATGATGGCCATGTCTCACACCCTTCCCAGCACGATGACGGCGGTGACCGCTTCCTCGCCGTGGTGGAAACCACCGCCGTTCTCCGCCAACGCGATTCGCGCCCCGTCCACCTGACGCGGACCGGCGTTGCCGCGCAATTGTTCCGTGAGCTCGAAGATCTGGCCGAGCCCACTCGCCCCGAGGGGATGCCCCTTGGATTCCAGGCCGCCGGAGGGATTCACCGGAATCCTGCCCCCGAGCGTGGTCTCACCGCGCAGCGCCGCCGGTCCACCCGCACCGAGCGGAACGAGGCCGAGCAACTCGGTCTGCAGGATCTCGCCGAATGCCGTGGCATCGTGAACCTCGGCCACGTCGATGTCCTCCGGACCGGCTCCTGCCAGTTCGTAGGCGCGTGCGGATACCGTACGGCTCGGGTGTCCCTCGAAGGTCGTCGCGTCGCGGTCCGCTCCGCTGCCGAGGACGGCGGCGAGAACCTGCACCGATTTCGGCGCGCCGAGCCGCCGGAGCCCGGCCTCGCTGCACACGATCACCGCGGCCGCGCCGTCGGTGATCGGCGCGCACATCGGGACGGTGAGCGGGTACGACAGCTGCCGCCCCGCGAGTACGTCCGCCACGGTCATCGGCTTGCGGTAATGCGCGCGCGGGTTGTCGGCCGCATGGTCGTGATTCTTGGCCGCTACCGCGGCGATCTGTTCCTGGGTCGTGCCGTGCAGACGCATGTGGTTGCGAGCGATAGCCGCGTAGATGTCCATGAAGACCGAGCGGCGCCCCAGGTCGTGGTCGTCGACGTCACCACCCAACTCCAGCAGGACGCGCTCGAGCGCGGCGGGATCGGACACGTCGTAGGCGCTGTCGAACACCGCCATGGTTCGTTCGGGGTCGTCGACGTGCATGCGCTCCACGCCGACGGCCAGCGCGACATCGGCGGCCCCCGACCGGATCCGATCCACCGCGAGCGCGAACGCGGAGGCGCCCGTAGCGCAGGCGTTCTCGACGTTCACGATCGGAATGCGCTGAATACCCGAGGCCCGCAAGGCGATCTGCCCCGCGATCATGTGCTGGCCCTCGAGCGCACCTTGCGTGGCGGTACCGAAGAACGCGGCGTCGAGTGCGTCGGCGGAGGCACCGCAGTCCCGCAACGCGTCGGTGACGGCCCAGCGGGTGAGATCGTTGACGCTCTTTCCGGCGTGTCTGCCGAACGGCGTCATTCCGACACCGGCGACCCAGACGGGGGGTGTCATGATTTTCCTTTCGATTCGGAAGTCGTCGATGCGGTCCGATCGACGCCGGCCCGCGCCGAAGGCGGTGCGGAGTCGCATCGACCGCGCGGGACGACAGGAGTCGTCGCTAAGGGCGCTCACCGATCGGCTGGTGATCCGCCAGGAGTCGACTGCCGAGGAAATCCAGTACTCGGTGTAGGGCGGCCTGGGTAGGTTGGCCCGGTTCGTCGATGAGGTGTTCGGTCAGGACCGAGTGGGGATCGAGCACGGCGTCCGGGTTGGCGGCGGCGTCGTCGAGTTCGATCGCGATGAACGCCTCGCCGAGTTGGTCGCGCAGGAAGTCGAATCGTTCGGCCGGAGATCGTCGATCACCGCAGAATCGCAGGCCCATGACCGAAAGTCCTTCGGCGCAACGTTGTTTGACGCGGGCGAGGTCCGAAGCGGACAGGTCGATGGAGTATTTCTGTCGCGAGGTGAAACCCAGCGGCAGCCCCGGCTGGGACAGCACGGGCGCGATCAGACGGTCGTCGACCGCCATGGCGAGGGCGAATCCACCGGTGAAGCACATCCCGACGGCACCGACACCCGGTCCGCCGCAGCGGCGGTGCTCGTGTTCGGCCAGCGCACGCAGCCAGTGCACGACGGGTGAGGTGCGGCCGGCGGCCAGCACCACGAACTCCCGGCTGACGCAGATCGGCCCGAGCTGACCGGCGACGTTCGCCAACGCGGAGACCAGCCCGTGCGCGGCGGGGCTGGGGTCACGACCCGGGTTGCCGTACAGGTGCGGCACCACCGCCGTGCACCCCAAACCCGCGACGCGGCGGGCGAAGTCGAACACCTGGGGTGAGATGCCCGGGAATTCCGCCATGACGATTACGGCGGGACCGGCGCCTTGGCGGAAAAGTGCGCGGGTCTTGCCGTCGTAGGTGAACGAATCGCGCTCGAAGTCGTGAAGATCGTCGTCGCTCATGTGTAGCCCTTCTCGTGAACGGGCCCTCACTATCGACCGGCAGGACTCGCCGGTTATAGGAAAAATGTTCCCCGATGCGCCCGGAGTCACCGCTGTCCCTCGACAGCGCCGTCGATGAACAGCGGCGTCGACGAGACCGGGACCCGAAGCACTCCCCCAGCGATGTCGACCGGCACCCGAGCACCGTGGGCATCCACTACATACGCCCGGAGAAACGGCCAGTCGCAGACGAATTCGTTCGGTGAATCATCCTGATCGGCCATGCCGCGCCGCTCCCAGACGACCAGCGCCGGAGTACCGTGATTCCGCTCGGCTTCGAACAAGTACACGTCGGGACGATCGGTGACGGTGATCCGCCGAACCCGGGTGGCGCCGTCGAGCAGGCGTGCCATCAACTCGAAGGTGTCGGCGGCCGGATGCCGCCGACCGATGGTTCCGCCCGCACTGTCCAGAAGCTGGAGTTTGCCGAACATCAGCGCACCCGCGGCACGGCTGTCGCGATAGAACTCCCATTCGGGGGCGATCGGGTAGTACAAGTTGCGCCGGATGCCCTCGGCGAGCGCGAGCATCGTGCGCACCACCACATCCCGGCAGGCCAGCCTGTGCCGGTGTTCCTCCAGTTCCGGTGCGCACCCGTTCATGAACATCTGCAACGTGGGCGGCAGTTCGGCCATGCGCTGGTAGAGCTCGAACACCGGCGCGTCCGCCGCGGCTTCGATCTCTTCGAGGGTGTCGGGCATAGGAGCCTGCCCGAGGAACTGCTGCTGATGAACCGCGAGCACATCGGCCAGATGCGGCAGATTGTCCGGGAAATCCGTGGGCAGCGGCCCGCTGTGTTCGCTTGCGACGACCGGCTTTTCGCATCCGTGCGCGGCCAGCTGCGCTCGGCATGCTCGCACCAGTTCCGGGACGGTGTACGGGTCGCCGTATGGGTGGATGTCGAAAACGTCGAAATGCTGCGCTCCATCCCGCAGCACCTCTCCGAAGAAGCGCCCCCAGGTGTGCGCTCCGGCCGGTCCGTCGCCCAGCATCGCCCCCGGCACCGCCGCGCCGAGTACCACCAGCGCCGCGGGGTCCGCCTGTTTCACGGCCTCATGGAAGACCCGCAGCTGAGCGACATAGCCACCGGCCGTACCGGCCCAGAACAACGGCAGGCAGGGCTCGATCTCGCACTGCCAGAAACGGATTCGGCCCGGCTGGTGCGCGGCGAGCTCTCGGACGAAGCGATGGTAGCGGTCGATGTCGATGGCCGGCGACGCGGGCAGCCACCGGGTGGCGCGCCGCGTGGCCCAGTGCGAACCCGCGCACACCGTCACCCACGCCTCGTCGCCGTCGGCGAGTTGGTCCAGCAACGCGTCGAGCACGTGCAGATCGAACCGGCCGGGTTCCGGCTCGACCTGCGACCAGTAGATGTTCACCCGGACGATGCCTGCGCCCAGCGCCCGCGCCTGTGGCACGAACTCCTCGGGTCGGCCGAACAGCCCGTAGGTGGTGCCACGCACCACCCCGAGACGAATTCCGGGCAGCAGTTCATCCGCGGATACGGCAGAGGTCATGGTCGTGCTCCTTTCAGCGGCAAATAGAGGACTATCAGTACTCTATTAGTGAGCCAAGCTACCACGAGATTCCGCCAGCAAGGGACGTATAGTCCTCTAAGTGAACGGAATGAGTGGGCCGGACAGGCCGAGCCGCGCGGACGATCACCGCAAGGCGCCGCGACGGCGTGGCGAGGTGCTGGAGCAAGCGATACTGCGAGCGGCGGCGGAAGAACTCGCCGAGGTCGGCTACGCGGGCTTCGGCATCGACCGAGTCGCCACCCGCGCCGGAACCAACAAAACCACGATCTATCGCCGCTGGCCCAGCCGCGCGGCACTGGCGGTCGCGGCGTTCCGCGATGCCGCCCTGACCGACGACGTGCCCGACACCGGCGACCTGCGCACGGACGCACTCGCGGTACTACGCGGCGCCGCCGACCGAATGGCGTCACGACAGGGAGAGCTACTGCACGTACTGGCCACCGAAATGCACAGCCAACCGGACCTGCTCCGCGAAGTTCGAGATCAGCTGTTCGACACCAGCGTCACCCGATGGCTGACGATTCTCGGTCGCGCCATCGCCCGTGGCCAAGCCCGCCCCGAAGCACTCTCGCCGCGAATCGCGACCGTGGCGGTCGATCTACTGCGCAACGAGTACCTTGTCCGCGGCGTCACCACCATCCCCGACAGCGCCATCACCGAGATTATCGACACCATCTACCTGCCCCTCGTGCGGCCCCACATCGGGCAGGGCGGCGAATGAGAACGCGCCGCCTACTCGGACCGCGTCGAGCGCGTCAGAAGTGCGCGGCGCCACCGTCGATCGAGAGCGGCACCGCCGCGACCGTTCAGCACCTGCTGGTCGATGTCGCGCAACCTTTCCCGGGTCGCCGCCATGATCGTTTCGGTGGCCGCCCGCCCGCCGACCGGCCGCTCCAGCAGCGCGGCTACCGACGGTGTGGCGCGCACCTGGTTGACGATGCGTAGCCCGCGACGACGGCGCGGGCCGCTCGGCCAGACCGCGGACGGCGGGGACGATCAGGCAGCGCAACAGGTCCACCAGCGTGGGCTCCGGTCCGAGCGCGGCCAGCATGTCGGCCCGCATCGGCTCGGACTGCTCGGTGTAGCGGTCCAGCATCGCGCCGATCAGCGCGTCCCGGCCGCCGAAGTGGTAGGCCACGGCGGTGTGGTTGACATTGCCCGCGTATTCGGCGATCCGCCGACTGGAGACCTGGTCGATGCCGTACCGGCCGTACAGTTCCTCGGCCGCGTCCATCAGCGCCCGCCGGGCCGCATCACTGTGCCGTGCCATCGCCCTCCGTTCCTCGCCATCGCGGCATCAAGTCGAGTGGCGTAATTTGTCGAGGGTCGTGGAGCGCGACGGCGGGCGCATGCGTCACGGTTGGGCGAGCGAGTGCGTCGGGGTGATGGTCCGGACGTGCAGGACGACGTCGAACCAGTCGCCCAGTCCGGCACCGGCGATGTGATGATCGACGTCGCGGTCAGGGCGGTAGGTCCCGATGATGAGGCGGAGCTTCGCGGGCCGATGCAGCCATTGCCGAACCGCGCCCGCGGGTGCGGTCCGCAGATCGAGCAGGTAACTGCCGAGTTCGGGTTGGTCGAGCACAGTGTCCGCGAAGCCCTCCGCCGGAGCGGGCACAGCCAGGTCGGCGCGGACGTTGCCGTGATGAAAGGTGAGCGCGACCGACAGATAACCGGTTCCGAAGCGGTCACGGAGCAGAGATCCCGTGCTCGGAAACCGTTGTGACATAGCGGCAACGGTGAGCTCTCGCGCGACGGCGGTGTTGGACACTCCTTCCCAGTACACGATCCGGTGCCCGGTGCGGTCGTGCCAGTCCACGATGCGGCGAGCGGCATCGACGGATTCGGCGGCGAAGTCACGGCGGCCCGAGGCGGTGCTGTTCTCGTGGTACCGCACGATGAGGCGAGCCGCGTCCAGGACTTCGGGTGCGCCTGCGGCGCCCGGCAACGACTCGACCAGCGTCAGCGCGTCTTGGGCGTGGTCGGCGAATGGGCGCCCGGGGTGGGTGCCGTTCGCACGCTGTATGTGCTCGCCCAGCCGATGGGCTGTCACAATCGGGTCGTAGTGCGATCCGAGATCCGCCTTCCTTTGCGGCGCAACTCTTTCCACGAACCTAGTCACGCGCTCGTAGTGCGCCGGTTTGGCGGCCTCGGGAGCCAGGCCGAACAGGCGTACCGGATCGTGCGGATGCGCACGATTGAACTCGCGCGCCCACTCCAGAACCGCGATTGTCTCGGAGGTGCGCCACGGCACCCACGCATCGCCCAGAATCGCCCGCACGTCCCCGGCACCCGTCCGCGCGTATTCGTCCATGGCCGCCACGACGGATTCGTCATCGAGCAGGGCGAGCGCCCGAAAACCTAGAGTTTCCACGAACAGTCGCAATATCCGGTGTGCGGTCACGGACAGTTCGTGCCCCGCGCGGGTCGTCGCGCCGACTCCGACGACGACCGTGCCGTCAGCCCGGTCGGCCAACGCCGCCAAGTCCATGAGCGATCCATCGGCGTCGAGCGTGGCGAGGGGGCGGGCGCAGTCGCGGATCCAACGCGTCACGTGCGCGGAGTCGTGCGTCTCATCCGACATGGTCTGCTCCTCGGCGAACGGGCCCGCCGGACCTGGCGCGGCGGAGCGCTATCGAAAGTACCTTTGCTACCAAAGGCATTTAACTTTGATAGCAAAGATACTTTCGGGACGGAGGGGATGTCAATTGCCGAATCGCGGTCACCGAGCCCGTCCGCCCCCGCCTACCGCGACCAACGCGCCGCGATGAGGTCGGCCGCGCCGGAGCGCAGGAAAGACCGATCGAGTGAGCCGAGCATCATCGGCGTCATGAGCGATGGCGGGCGGCGACAGTTTCTCAGGATTGCCCGGCGGCGCGATCCGCGGGCGTCGCGCGATGCGCTGTCGCTTTTCCCGCGAGGGTCAGCAACTCGCCGAACACATCGGCTGCTATCTCGGCGAGCGACCGCTGCTCGTCTTCGCGAATCCATTGCGTGAAAGCGATCCCGAACACCGTGATGCACGACTCCGCCGCCAGCCTCGCGGCGAGGTCGTCGACGCCTCGCGCGCGCAGGGCGTCGGCGACCGTCGTGGCGAGACCTGCGAGCTTGTGCCGCTCGCGTTCCTGTAGTGCGGGGTTCTGGTCGATCACGAATTGTCGTGTGCGAGAGTCCGACCGGCGTTCGTCGGGAAAGAACGACGCTACGGACTGCAGCGCGGAGGCGACGATGTCGAGAGCGGACGCGTCCGGGGGTGCGGCGTCCACGCCGGTGACGAACGCTTCGACCAGTGAGCCCTGTCCGCGGAAGAGAACCTCTCGCTTGTCACTGAAGTGACGGAAGAACGTGCGTTCGGTCAGGCCGGCGGACTGCGCGATCTCCGTGGCGGTGGTCTGTTCGAAGCCCCGGGTGGCGAACAGTTCGAGCGCGGCCTGCCGCAGCCGCTCCGCGGCCCCAGGTTCCCAACGTGCCATGTCGCCAAGTGTAGTGATGACAGCTACTGACATGAAGGCGTAAGGTGATGTCTGTGACTGACGTCAGTCACAGACATCACCTCGTAAGGATCGCTCCCCGCTTCAGCGGCGGAGTGGACGAAGGAGTTCACGTCATGCATGTTTTCGTCACCGGAGCCTCTGGATGGATCGGCTCGGCCACCGTCGCCGACCTGCTCGCCGACGGCCATGAGGTCACCGGACTGGCCAGATCCGACGGATCCGCCGCAGCCCTCGAGGCAAAAGGCGCCCAGGTCCGCCGCGGCGACCTGGACGACCTCGACAGCATCCGCTCCGGAGCCGAGGCGGCCGACGCCGTCATTCATCTGGCGAACAAACACGATTGGTCCGACCTCGCCGCCTCCAATGCGGCCGAGCGAGCCGCCGTTCAGACCATCGGCGACGCGCTCGCCGGCACCGGCCGCCCCTTCCTGCTCGCGTCGGGCGTCGCCGCCCTCAGCCAGGGCAGGCCCGCGACGGAGGCCGACCCTTCTCCGTTCCACGGCCCCGACTCGCCGCGCGGAGGAAGCGAGAACTTGGCGCTCGAGTACGTCGACCGCGACGTGCACACCGTGAGCCTGCGTTTCGCGCCAACCGTGCACGGCGCCGGAGACCACGGTTTCATCGCGACCCTCGCCGCGATCGCTCGCCGGACCGGCGTCTCCGGCTACCCCGGCGACGGCGCCAACCGGTGGGCCGCGGTCCATCGAGCCGACGCCGCCAGACTGGTCACGCTCGGCCTCGGCAAGGCCCCGGCGGGAGCTCGCCTGCACGCCGTCGCCGAAGAGGGCGTGCCGAGCCGCGTGATCGCCGAGGCGATCGGCCGAGCACTGGACCTGCCCGTGACCTCCATCGCCCCGCAGGACATCCAAAGTCATTTCGGGTGGATCGGCGCATTCTTCGCGATGGACCTCTCGGCAACCAGCGAGGCGACGCGAGAGCTGCTGGGCTGGACACCGACCGGACCGACCCTCATCGAGGACCTCGACGCCGGTGCCTACACGGCGCACTGATCGGCCGCCGCAAGTTCATGCCCTCGCCGGGGCGGTTCCACTGGCGAGCCTTCCACCGTGGTCACCGGCTTCGAGTCCCAGTACTCGGCGAACGCGGCACGGTCGCGCGGCCACAGCTCCGCGCATCTGCAATGTCGTCCCGAATCGGCTCGACTCGCGGTACACCTCGTCGGCCAGCTCCTCGTCCGTAGGGCCGTAGAGAAAGGTAAGGGAATCGACGGTGCCGCGGTAGAGGCACGCGGCCACCCACAATTGCAGTTCCGGATCGAAGGCGTTGTACTTCACCGGACTGTGCGGGCCGGACCACACGTGGCGATGCGAGGTGTTGACCGCCACGCGATAAGCCTCCCGATCTTCCTCGGTACCGAGCATCGCCACGGCCAGGTAGGTCATGTGACCTACCGGCTGTGGTTGCACAAGCGCCGCACCGTCAACGCGATGGTGCAGATCGCCTACTCCGACCGGGATCTGCGCTCGCTGATCCACGCCGGGCACGCCCACGTGCAGGGCAGCGACGATTTCGGCACTCGCTATCACGCGCTCCGGCCGGATCTTTTCTTCTTCCAGCATGCGACGTATGTCGACACACTCTTCTTCGCGATCAATATGTTCATTCGCCCGCTGACACCGGAAGAAAGCCATCGGCTCTATCGGGAATGCGTCGAATGGTATGGCCGTTACGGTATTTCGGCACGGCACATGCCGCACACGCTGCCCGAGTTTCGCGATTACGTCGAGGAGACCTGCGCGACGACGCTGCGAACGAGTGCGTTGGACTGCTTGTCGAGTTCATCGAAGGTGAGTGTTCCGCGTGATCGTCTCCGGCGGCGAGAACGTCTACCCGCTGGAGGTGGAGAACCTTCTCGCCGGCCGTCCCGACATACTCGAAGCCGCGGTCGTCGGCGTCGACGATCGCGACTTCGGAAAACGTCTGCGCGCCTTCGTCGTACCCGCTGCGGACGCCGAGCGCGACCCGCAGGAGATCAAGCACTATGTCAGAGCGAACCTGGCCCGCCACGAGGTGCCTCGCGATGTGGTGTTCGTCGATGAACTGCCGCGCAATGCCACCGGCCAGCTGGTGCGCCGCGCCTCGGAGGAGGCCGACATCTAGCTGTTGTATGCCATCACCTGCGTATCGTCGTTGTCGTCAAGTGATTCACGGATCGCGACCTGCGCGGCATGCGGCAGCGTATGCATGATCTCGCGCACCCGCTCCTTCCGCCGCAACACCGCCTGGCGCACCGGCATCCCCGGAGTCGCGCGCATCTGCGGAATGATCCCCTCGACCTCCTCCGCGCCACCATGATGATGCCCGGCGTCCACCAACGCCTGCTCCCGCGCCATCTGCGCCTCGTCCTTCTCCTCCGACATACCGATCGGCCCGATCATCCGCCCGTTGAGGAACTGCTTGACCACCGGCTCCTCCGAGGT
>NZ_JBEYVQ010000026.1:0-38743 GCF_040644075.1 Nocardia sp. NPDC047038
AACCCGGCCGCCCGTGAGGACTCCTCGAGCCCGATCTACGGCATGCCCGTGCTCAACGTCGACCAGGCCAAGTCGGTGATCGTGCTCAAGCGCTCGATGAACTCCGGCTTCGCCGGAATCGACAACCCGCTGTTCTACGCCGACCACACCTCCATGCTGTTCGGCGACGCCAAGAAATCCGTCGGGGCAGTCACCGAAGAACTCAAGGCCTTGTAGGCCAAACATTTCCGCGCAGTGTCCCCTTCGCCGTGGTGCGGAGGGGGCACTGTCGTAATTCGATGGACACCGTGCCCCGCCGCCCCGGATCATTCTCGAAGTGTCCGCACGTCACGAGTCTCTTCGGTTGATCGGTCCCGGGGAGCCCTCGGCCGATCCGGCCGAGCGGCTGCCGTGGACCGTCGTAGTCGATTCCACCTACTCCATCCGCGACGCGATCGATGCCCTCGCGCTCGGTCCATTCCTGCGCGGTGATCATCCATGCGCGCGCACCGCGCAGCTGGAACGGGTGCGACCGGACGCACCGTTGCGTCCCGCCCGCGGCCGCGTGGTGCGCACCGTACGCGACAACGACAGCGGGGCCGCGCTGGTCGTGGGCCCCGGCTGGTCGCTGCGGTCGGTGCGCTGGTCGGGCGGCTCGGCGATGGTCGAGGTCACCGCCGTCACCGACGCGCTCGCGGACGAGTTGCTCGCCGAGGCCATCCGGGACGCGGCGGCGCCGCCGGAGGTGGGCGAGACCGTCGAGATGGGCTTCTGGCACATGCACAACCACGGTCCGCAGCGGCGTGCGCGCTCGATCACGGCGCCCGAGTGGTCGACGATCCGTGGCAACTACGCGGGGCAGGTCGCCACCGCGCTGGACCGCCTGATGACGCTCACCGCCGACGACGTACGCGGCAGACTGGTGCTGCTGCACGGACCGCCCGGCACCGGCAAGACCACCGCGCTGCGCGCACTGGCACGGGCCTGGGGCGGCTGGTGCCAGCTCGACTGCGTGCTCGATCCCGAGGTGATGTTCGGCAAGCCCGGCTATCTGATGGAGGTGGCCGCCGGTGTGGACAACGCCGAGGAGGGCGCGCCCCGCTGGCGGATGCTGGTGCTGGAAGACTGCGACGAGTTGATTCGCGGAGAAGCGAAGGAAGCTGCCGGGCAGGGCCTCTCGCGGTTGCTGAACCTCACCGACGGCATGCTCGGCCAGGGCAGGGACGTGCTCGTCGCCATCACCACCAACGAGGATCTGTCCCGCCTGCATCCGGCGGTGACGCGGCCGGGCCGGTGCCTGGCGCGGATCGAGATCGGGCGGCTGTCCTCCGGCGAGGCGGCGGCTTGGCTGGATCGCGAGCGGCCGGGCGCGGCCACCGCGTTTCCGGACGGGGCGAGTTTGGCCGAACTCGTCTCGGCGCGCGACGGCGAGGCACGGATCGATGCCGTCGCTGTGGACGCGGTGAATCCAGGGCTGTACCTGTGAGAACTCTGGCGAACCGAAGCCATTGCGCCGGTGCGGCGAACCGGGCGTTATCCCACACGGCGGTACGCGCACCGATCGGCTAGATTCCATGGGTTCGCCCGTCGCTTCTGTGCGCACGGAATCTAGCGAGACCCGGGGAGGGGATCCATGACCACACCACCGAATCAACCGTATCCTGGCCAGCCCGGCTATCCGCAGCAGCCGCCTGCCGGTGCACCGCAAGGCTTTCCGGGCCAGCCGGGAAATCCCGGTCAGCCGCAGGGTTATCCCCAGCCCGGCTATCCCGGTCAGCCGCAGCCGGGCTACCCGCCGCAGGGTGGTTTCCCGCCGCAGCCGGGTTACCCCGGCGGCGGGTTCCCGCCGCCAGGACCCCCGCCCCGACAGAATCGGGGCGGGAGCGGTATCGGCAAGATCCTCGGCATACTCGGCGTCGTCCTGGTGATCGGATTGCTGATCGTGGGCGCTCGCACCGTGTTCCGCTCGGACGGCGAGAAGATCGAGATCGGTCAGTGCGCGAAGCTGTCGGGCACCACCGTCAAAGCCGAGTTCGAAACCAAGGAATGCTCCGACGCCGAAGCCAATTACGTGGTGGCGCAACGGCTCGACGGGGCGAACGCGGACTGCGCCACCAAGGATTACGCCAGCTACTACCAGACCGGCGGCGACGAGTACACGCTATGCCTGCGGCTGAACGTCAAGGAGGGCGACTGCATCGACGGCGGTT
Source organism: Nocardia sp. NPDC047038 (assembly GCF_040644075.1). Taxonomy (NCBI): domain Bacteria; kingdom Bacillati; phylum Actinomycetota; class Actinomycetes; order Mycobacteriales; family Nocardiaceae; genus Nocardia; species Nocardia sp. NPDC047038. The sequence goes on from NZ_JBEYVQ010000026.1 coordinate 2,190, forward strand.
TCCTCGGCGCCAGCACCAAGGTGGCCTGCGGGTCGACGGCGGACTTCAAGATCGGCCGGATCGTGCGCGGCACCGCGGACAAGTCCGCGTGCGGAGCGAAGGCGACCGAGAACGACACCATCGTCTACCCCAAGCCCGAGCCGATCACCATGTGCCTGGTGCCGCCCAAGTAGCGGTTGGGGCTAGCTTGGAAACGATGACGAGCATCGGCGCGCGTTTGCTGCGGACCAGATGGTTCGTGCGCGCGCCGATCGCCGTGTTCCGGGCTCGGCTCGGCTTCCTGTTCGGCGGAGCCTGGAATTCGTGATCCGGTCAGCGTGGCGTGGCGACGACGCTCGCGTACGCGCAGCACAGCAGTACGGCGAGGATCGGCACGACCATCGCCGTGGTCAGCGACATCACGGCGGTGAGCCAGCCGATGACCGTTGGCCCGGCGAGCAAGCCGAGGTAGCCGACGCTGAACACCCGCGACATGTCGGTCGCGGCCGTGCGGGAGCCCAGATTCCCCGCCGCGCTGAAGATCTGCGGGATGCCCCCGGCGAGTCCGAGCCCGGTCAAGGCCCAGCCGAGCAGCGTCAGCGGAATCCACGGCGAGACGACGATCACGGCCAGGCCGATGGCCGCGAGGAGCGAGCCGTAGCGCACCACCGCGACCCCGCCGAAGACGTGGCTGACCCGGTCGGTGGCGAACCGCCCGACCGTCATCGTGGTGGAGAAGGCGCCGAAGGCCAGTGCCGCGGTAGCAGCGTCGGCGTCCAGATGGTCGCGCAGTTGCAGTGCGCTCCAGTCGGCGGCCACGCCTTCGGCCAAGAGCAGGGAAAAGGCGAGCACGGCCAGCGCGAGCACCTTTCGGCCGCGAGCGCGAGTATCGAGGGAGGTCGTGGCGGGAGCGCGCGATGATCGGTCTCGGTCGAGCCGGTCCGGCGACTGTGCGGTTGACGCCGCATCGGACCCTGTCGGCATGACGTCGTGCCCGGACGAATCGCCCTGACGCAGCGACACCGTCGCGTCGTGTTCCAGTGGTGCGGCGTCGAGTTCGGTCGCGTGGACGGACGAGGCGACGCCGGGGGACTCCGCCGTTTCCGATGCCGTCTCCCGCAGCAAACGCGGCACCAGCGTCAGGACCAGAGCGACGCAGCCCACCGCGGCGACGACCAGGGTCACCCGCACATCCCAGCCCGCCCGGAGCGCGGCGGCTCCGAGCAGGGACCCGACCAGTCCACCGCCGGAGAACAACGCGTGGAAGGCGGCCATGATCGGACGCCGGTAGGCCCGTTCCACATGCACCGCTTGGGTGTTCATCGACACGTCCAGCGCTCCGTTGCCGAAACCGAAGCAGGCCAGCGCGAGCGCCAAGGTGAACGGCCCGGTGGCGAAGCCGGGGCCCACCACCGCGACCGATCCGAAGCACGCCGCGGCGCCGACCAATGTCCTGCTGCCGAACCGATCGGCGAGCGGACCCGCCAGTCGCATCCCGACGATGCCCGCGCCCGACATCAGCAGGATGAACATGCCCAGCGTCGATTTGGCGACCCCAGTGCGGTCGGTGACGACCGGAATGTGCACCACCCACATGGCGAGCAGGAAGCCGTTCAACGCGAAAACCGTGAATACCGCGGCACGCGCCACACGGAACTGGCGATCGACCGTCGGGCTCAACACCATTTCGACGGTACCGAGAAAATCCCCACCCCGACCGGACTCGCTCGCGGAACCGGCCCAGGGCGCCGTTGACCTGGTCGTGCGGCCGTGCGGGACGCTCGACACTGCGCGTCACGTCCGCGAGCGAGTCCTTTTCACCATGTGAAACGCGTCACGATGCCGGGACATTCCGGATTCCGCTGACAGCCGTCGCCATGACGTAGTCGGCGAAATCCTTCGGGCTCCGGCCGAGCGCGCGCCGCACTACCTCGGCGGGCTCGGCGTTGCGACCGTCGAGCACCGGTGCCGAACAGGCACGCCATGGCGGCGGGTAGCCCGGAATATCCGGCGCAGTCGAGACGGAACCTGGCGCACCGGCCTGTGACCATGCGTGATCGTCTACTGTGGACGGGTGGATGCGCTCGCCAGTCTGCTCGAAGGCCCTCGCGCTCGCGGCGCGTTCCTGATGTGTTCGCTGCTGGATCCGCCGTGGTCGCTGCGTATCCAGGACGAGGCTCCGCTCACCGTGCTGTCGATGATTCGCGGCGGCGCGTGGATCGTCACCGACGAGGGCGCACCGCGGCAGCTCGGCGCGGGGGACGTCGCGATCTTCCGTGGGCCCGCGCCGTACACGGTGGCCGACGACCCGGCGACCGAACCGCAGATCATCGTCCATCCCGGTCAGGTGACGAAGACGCCGCAGGGTGAAGTCCTCTGCGAGACACTGAGCCTCGGCGTCCGGCAGTGGGGAACCGACCCGGACGGCGCGACCTTGATGGTCACCGGAACCTACGAGTCCGCGGGCGCGGCCAGCCGTCGCCTGCTGCGCGCGCTCCCGCCGGTGCTGGTGTTGCGGCGCGGCGAGTTCGACAGCCGGGTGCTCGACCTGCTGGTCGACGAGGTGATCAAGGACGAGCCCGCGCAGAGCGCGGTGCTGGACCGCCTGCTGGATCTGGTGCTGATCGCCGCGTTGCGCGCCTGGTTCTCCCGCGCCGACGCGCCCGGCTGGTACCACGCCTACGGTGACCCGCTGGTCGGCAAGGCTCTGCGCCTGTTGCAGCACAATCCGGCGCACGGATGGACGGTCGCGGGCCTGGCCGAGGCGGTGGGGATGTCGCGGGCGGCGCTGGCGCGCCGGTTCACCGATCTGGTGGGTGAGCCGCCGATGGCGTTCCTCACCGAATGGCGGCTGGCGCTGGCCGCGGACCTGTTGCAGGAATCCGATGCCACCATCGAGGCCATCGCCCGTCAGGTCGGATACGGCAGCGCCTTCGCGCTGAGCACCGCGTTCAAACGGCACTTCGGGATCTCCCCGCGCGACCACCGGTTGGGCGTGACCGCCACTGAGCTATCGTCGGCCGGGTGACGCAGCAGTATCCGGTGCTCTGGCCGGTGCCGACCCGGTGGGCCGACAACGACCACTACGGGCACGTGAACAACGTGACCTACTACTCGTACTTCGACACCGCGGTCAACGCATGGTTGATGCACGCCACCGGAACCGACATCCGTGACCTGCCCGCGCTCGGCGTGGTCGCGCAGACCTCCTGCCAGTACCTCGGCTCGATCAGCTTCCCGGATCAGTTGCGGGTCGGCCTGCGCATCTCCCGGCTCGGCCGCTCCAGCATCACCTACGACCTGGCCATCTTCCGCGAGGCCGACGGCGCGCTGGAACTGGCCGCCACCGGTGTCTTCGTGCACGTCTACGTGGACGCCGAGACCCGCAAGCCGGTCGAGATCCCGGAGGTCATCCGCACCGCCGCGGCGGAACTCGTCACGGACTGACCGACGGGGCGCGTCACACGCGGCTGAGCAAGGTGAGCGGGTCCTCCAGGAATCCCGCGACAGTGGCCAGGAAGCGGGCGGCGAGTTCGCCGTCGACCATGCGATGGTCGAAGCTGACGCCCAGGGTGGTCACCCACCGGATCGCGATCTCGTCGCGCACCACCCACGGCCGCCGGCGAATCGAGCCGAGACACAGGATCGCGGCCTCGCCCGGATTGACCAGCGGGACTCCGGCGTCCACGCCGAAGACGCCGACGTTGGTGATGGTGAACGTGCCGCCGCGCAGCTCGGCGGGCGTCGCGCTGCCCGCGCGCGCGGTGTCGGCCAGCCAGCCGATCTCGCGGGTCAGGTCGCGCAGGCTCAGGGTCTGCGCCTCTTTGATGTTCGGTACCAGCAGCCCGCGTTCGGTGGCCACCGCGATACCCAGGTTGACGTAGTGCTTGGTGACGATTTCCTGAGCCGCTTCATCCCAGCAGGCGTTCATGCCGGGGAAGTCGGCGAGCGCGGCGAGCGCCGCCTCGGCGACCAGCGGCAGCGGCGTCAAGGCCAGGCCCGCGAAGGATTTCGTACTGCGTAGATGATCGAGTAGTTCCATCGAGGCGGTGCAGTCCGCGGTGACGAACGTGCTGGCCTGTGGGATGGTGCGCGCGCTGGTCAGCATCGCCGCGGCGGTGCGTTTGCGGATGCCGCTGATCGGGGTGCGCTCCTCGCGGGCGGACGGGCGCGCTCCGGCGTCCGCGACGGCGGGCGCGGTGGCCGGACGCGGCTGCGAGACGGGCACCGCGCCGCGCACGTCCTCGACGGTGACCGCGCCGCCTGGGCCGGAACCCGCGATGAACCACAGGTCCAGGCCGAGTTCGCGAGCCAGTTTCCGCGCGGCGGGTGTCGCCGCCGCCCGCGGCGCGCCGAGCACGGTGCCCGGTGGCTGTTCGTGAACCTCCTCCACCAGGCTCCCCGTGCCGTCGTACCGCGAGACGGCGGGTGCCTCTGCCTGGCTGTCCGCGTGGTCGGTCCGTGAGACGGCGGGTGCCTCTGCCTGGCTGTCCGCGTGGTCGGTCCGCGAAACGCCCTGCGCCTTTGCCTGGCTGTCGGCGTGGTCGGACCCCGAAACACCGGGCTGTGCGGGAGGGCGCCGCCGAGACGTTGCCTCCGCCTCAGGGCCGTAGCCGACCAGGACCGACGTGCGCCCCGTGTCGCTCGGCGTCTCTTCCGCTCCGGCCGCCTGTATCCGAATGAGCGGCGACCCGACCGCGACGGTGTCACCCGGCCGCGCCAGCAATTCGACCACGCGGCCCGCGAACGGCGACGGCAACGAGACGACCGCCTTGGCCGTCTCCACGTCGGCGATGGCCTGGTTCAGCTCGACCGTGTCGCCCACGGCCACCGCCCACGACACCAGTTCGGCGTCGGTCAGCCCTTCGCCGAGGTCCGGCAGCCGGAATTCCAGCACGGACGCCGGAAGATCATGGCCGACCGAGTTTTCCACGCGGCACCTCTCACTACAGCGAGCCCGCCTCACGCGGCGAGGGAACGGTCGACCGCGTCGAGAATGCGGTCGGGGTCGGGCAGATGGTGCTTTTCGAGCTTAGCCGGGGGGTAGGGGATGTCGAATCCGCCGACGCGCAACACGGGCGCTTCCAGGTGATAGAAGCAGCGCTCGGTGACGCGGGCGGCGATCTCCGCGCCGAGCCCGGCGAATACCGGCGCCTCGTGCGTGACGATCAGCCGCCCGGTCTTCGCGACCGACTCCTCGACGGTGTCGAAGTCGATCGGCGAGAGGCTGCGCAGGTCGATCACTTCGAGCGCGTGTCCCTCCTGCGCGGCGATCTTCGCGGCCGTCAGCGCGGTCGCCACGGTCCCGCCGTAGGCGACGACGGTCGCGTCCGTGCCTGTCGTGCACACGCGCGCGCGATCCAGCGGCAGGCCGCCGTCGCGGTCGAGCGCGGCGAAATCGACGTCCGCCTTGTCCCAGTACCTGCGTTTGGGTTCGAAGAAGATCACCGGATCGTTCAGCGCGATCGCCGCGCGAATCATCGAGTACGCGTCGGCCGGGTTGCTCGGTGTCACGACGCGCAGCCCGGCGGTGTGCGCGAAATACGCCTCGGGTGATTCGGAGTGGTGCTCGACCGAACCGATGCCGCCGCCGAACGGGATGCGAATGGTCAACGGCGCGTTGACCTTTCCCTGGGTGCGGTAGTTGATCTTGGCCACGTGCGAGACGATCTGGTCGAACGCGGGATAGACGAATCCGTCGAACTGGATCTCGCACACCGGCCGGTAGCCGCGCAGCGCCATGCCGAAAGCCGTTCCGATGATGCCGGATTCGGCCAGCGGCGTATCGATGACGCGATTGTCGCCGAAGTCCTTCTGCAACGTGTCGGTCACCCGGAACACTCCGCCGAGGCGCCCGATGTCCTCGCCCATCAGCAAGACCTTCGGATCGTCCTCCAGCGCGCGGCGCAGGCCGGTGTTGAGCGCGCCGGCGAAGGTGGTGATCATCGCGGGACTCCTTCTCCTCGTGCGGAGGGCCCGCCGGGATCGCCGGCCAGGTACTCCGCGTACGCCCTCCGCTGTTCGGTGATCAGCGGATGCGGGGTGGTGTAGACGTGCTCGAACAGTTCGCTCGGCGCGGGATCGGGCATGTCGATGGTCGCGCGGCGCACCACTGCCGCCATCTCGTCCGACCGCTGGGCAACCCGCGTGCCGAACGCGTCGTCCCAGTGGCCCTCGCGCTCGAGCAACCTGCGGATCCGGTCGATCGGATCGCGCCGCGCCCATTGCTCGGTCTCGGCGGCCGAACGGTAGCGGGTGGGATCGTCCGCCGTGGTGTGCGGACCCATCCGGTAGGTGAGCGCCTCGATGAACGACGGGCCGCCGCCGGTGCGCGCCCTGGCGATCGCCTGCCTGGTCACGGCGAGGACGGCGAGCACGTCGTTGCCGTCGACCTGCCTGCCCGGCATGCCGTAGCCGTACGCGCGGCGGGCGATCGGCGTCGCGCTCTGCACCCGCACCGGGGCGCTGATCGCCCACTGGTTGTTCTGGCAGAAGAACACCACGGGCGCGCTCCAGGTCGCGGCGAACCCGAGCGCTTCGGCCAGATCGCCCTGGCTGCTGGCGCCGTCGCCGAAGTAGGCGATGGTGGCTGTCTCCGCGCCGTCCATGTGCGCCGCGAACGCGTAGCCGGTGGCGTGCAGCCCCTGGGAGCCGACGACGATGTTGGGGTTGGTCATGTTGACCGCGTGCGGATCCCAGCAATGGTGGGCGGCGCCGCGCCACAGCCGGGTGAGATCGGTGGGCGGCACGCCACGGCAGTAGGCGACCGCCGTTTCGCGGTAGCTGCAGAACACGTAGTCGTCGGGATGCAGCGCGTGCGCGGAGCCGACCTGGGCGGCCTCCTGCCCGAGCATGGGCGCCCACAGGCCGAGCTGACCTTGCCGTTGCAGCGCGGTGGCCTCGATGTCGATCCGACGGGCCACCACCATGTCCTCGTACAGCGCCCGCAGGTCGTCCGGCCCGATGTCGGCGACCAGCGCGGCGTGCTCGCGATCGAGGACGCGACGGCCGTCCGGCTGTACCAGTTGCACCGGATACTCGGATTTGCCCGGCATGAGTGATCGCCTCCTCGCCAGGTGTTCGACAGGTCGGATTGTGTCCTATCTCACAGCATCCACCCGAATGCGAACTGCGCAAGTGGTCGGCCGGCGGATGGGCAGAATGCTCAATTGCGACCCGCGCGGTGGTGTCATACTGCGTGGTATGACCAGAGAAACCGCCGGCGTGAGCCTGGACGCCACCGACGCCAGGCTGTTATTGGAACTGGTCGCCAATCCCCGGGCGACAGGTGTCGAGCTGGCTACTCGGCTCGGCCTGTCCCGCAACACCGTGCAGGCTCGATTGTCCCGCTGGGAGGCCGGTGGCGTGCTGGGCAGCTTCGAGCGGCGCGTCGAGCCGCGCGCGCTCGGCTATCCGCTCGCGGCGTTCGTCGCGGTCGTCGTGGACCAGCACCGGCTGGATTCGGTGGTGGACGAACTGGCCGAGGTGCCCGAGGTGACCGAGGTGTGCGGCATGACCGGACTCACCGATCTCACCGTGCGGGTGGTCGCGCAGGACGCCGACGACCTGTATCGCATCGCCGGGCAGATCCTCAAGATCCCCGGCGTCGAGCGGACGAACATGGCGCTGGTGATGCGCGAGCTGGTCGGTCCGCGTACCGCCCCATTGCTCGACCGCTTGGCGAAATCGGGCTGAATATCCTTGACCTCGAGTGCGATCGAGGTTTCAGGATGGCGGCATGACGCATGACGGAATGACCGTGATCGATACCATCCGGCTGCCGCTCGACGGGGCGAACGAGTACATCGCGCAGTGGCGTGAGCGCGCCGGGAAGGTCAGCCGGGCACCGGGCTTCCGTTCCGCCCGTATGCACCGCGCGACCTCCGCCGACGCGCCGCTGCCGTTGGTCATGGTTGCCGAGTGGGACAGCGTCGCAGCCAGGGACGCGGCGCTGCGCGACTCCGCGTTCCGCGCGTCGGCCCGAGCCGCCGGTGCCAAGGCCGAGGTCGTCGGCAGCGAGTACCGGGTCGCCGCCGAATATCGCTCCGCTGTGCACTCGGACGGACCCGGCATCACCTTCGTCAACGTCTTCGAACTGCCCGCCGAACGCTTCGAGGAATTCCTGGCCCACTGGCGAACCAGGGCCGAGCTGATGAGCGCGGCCCCCGGCTTCCGCGACAATCGCCTGCACCGTGCGCTCGACCCCGCCGCGCGGTACGCGGCGGTGAACGTGGCGCACTGGGACAGCGCCGCCGCGTGGCGCAGCGCGACGGAGAATCCGGCGTTTCAGCGGCGGCTCGCCGCCGCGCCCGGGTTCGCCACCGCGCACCCGCAGCTCTACGAGGTGGTCGCGGGCTTCCAGGCAGAAGACCGGTGATGTCCCGTTAGGGTGCGGGGATGGAGATTTCGGGCAAAGTTGCCATTGTCACGGGGGCGGGCGCGGGGATCGGGGCGGCATTGGCCGCCCGGCTCGTCGCCGCCGGTGCGCGCGTGGTGCTCGCCGACCTCGACGGTGCGAGCGCGGCGCGGGTCGCGGAGTCTCTCGGGGCGGATGCCGTCGCCGTCGGCGGGGACGTGGCCGACGAGGCGGTGATCCGCGCGTTGATCGAGCGCGCCGAGGCGCAGTTCGGGCCGGTCGACCTGTACTTCGCGAACGCGGGCATCGGCGGCGGCGCGGGTCTGGACAGCACCGACGAGCAATGGGCGGCGGCGCTCGAGGTCAACGTGATGGCCCACGTCCGCGCCGCGCGGCTGCTCGTCCCCGGGTGGCTGTCCCGTGGTGGTGGTGGTTATTTCGTCGGCACGGCGTCGGCGGCAGGGCTGCTCACCCAGCTCGGCTCGGCCCCCTACGCGGTGTCCAAGCACGCGGCCGTCGGTTTCGCGGAATGGCTGTCGGTCACCTACGGCGACCGCGGAGTGCGGGTGAGCTGCGTGTGCCCGATGGGTGTGGATACGCGGCTGCTGCGCGGCGGCCTCGTTCCGCCGGAGCACGCCGCCGAGGCGGAACTCGCGGTGAAGGCCGTCACCAGCGCGGGCGAGGTGCTGTCCCCGGAGGAGGTCGCCGAGATCGTGCTCGCCGGGGTGACCGACGAGCACTTCCTGATCCTGCCCCACCCCGAGGTACTGAAGATGTACCGCCACAAGGGCTCCGACTACGACCGCTGGATCGACGGCATGCGGCGCTTCCAGGCCGCGCTCCAGGCCTGAGCAGCTGCCTCGCCTTCGCTCGGCCCGGTGCGGGCTGTGGACGGACTGCGTCCGGCTGCGCCTTTTGAGCAGCTGCCTCGCCTTTCGCTCGGCCCGGTGCGGACTGTGTCCGGCTGCGCCTTTTGAGCAGCTGCCTCGCCTTCGCTCGGCCCGGCGACTAACGCAGCACTTTGCGCACCACGAGTCCTGCGAGTAATGCCCAGAAGGCGGCGCCGATCCCCGCGAAGCCGACACCGGAGGCGGCGATCAGGAACGTCACCACGGCGGCTTCGCGGTGTTCGGAGCGCAGCGCCGCGCCGAGGGCCGCGCCCAGGGTCGCCAGCAGGGCCAGGCCGGCCACTGTTTCCAGGGTTCCGGCCGGGGCGGTCGCGATCAGCGTGACCACGGCGGCCGAGCCCAGCGCGAGCAGCAGGTACATCGCGCCCGCCGTGAATGCCGCGATCCAGCGCCGCTTCGGGTCCGGATGCGCCGCGGGGGCCGCAGCGAGCGCGGCGCTGATGGCGGCGAGATTGATCGTGTGCCCGCCCGCGGGCGCTCCGACGACGGTGCCGAGACCGGTGACCGTCATCGCCGCGCGCCAGGGCACCCGGTAGTCGAACGAGGCCAGCACCGCGGTGCCGGGGATGTTCTGCGAGGCCATGGTGACGATGTAGAGCGGGATCGCGACGCCGATCAGCGCCTGCCAGCTCCAGTGCGGCAGCGTCAGTTCCAGTCGCGGAGCCATCGCGCCGACGTCGAGATGACGGTGCTGCACGACGATGCTCACGCCGGCGGCTACCGCCGCGGTGCCAAAGGCCGCGATCACCGCCCAACGCTGGGCATATCGTTGCAGCACGAGCCAGACCAGGATCACCGGCGCCACCACCGCCGGACTCGTCTGCACCGCCCGCACCGGCGCCAGGCACAGCGGCAGCAGAACTCCGGCCAGCATGGCCTGCGCTATCTCCACCGGGATCGCCGCGACCAGGGTGCCCAGCCGCTGCCAGAGCCCGGTGACGACGATCAGCACCCCCGTCACCACGAACGCTCCGATCGCGGCGGGCCAGCCGCCCGCCACCGCGCCCGTCCCGGCCAGCAGCGCCGCGCCCGGTGTGGACCAGGCCAGCGTGATCGGCATGCGGTAGCGGTAGCTCAGCGCCATCATGCCGATCGCCTGGGTGACGCACAGCGCCAGCAGACCCGACGCGGCCTGCGCGGAGCTCGCTCCGACCGCGGTCGATCCGCTCAGCACCACGGCGAACGAGCTGGTGAATCCGACCAGGGCCGTCACCACGCCCGCGCCGAGTGGCAGCGCCAGCCCCGCTCGCGCCCGTTCGGGTTCCCGCGTCGCGGTGGTCTCGGTGGTGGATACGTTCGACACCGGTCGGATATTGCCGCTGGTCACGGACGCGTGTCGCCTGCCAGTGCCCCGAAACTGGACTGACTCGAGCCGGTGTGCGGCACGGGCGAGAGTGTTCGGCGACATCGGCACATTCGGGTGCGTAGGGTGGGGAGTCGGTGCGCGAGGACGCGATTCGGGACGAGGAGCTGAGTTGAGCGCGGTACTGATCTCACCGGAGGAGCTTCGGGAAGCGTTGCCGGACAAGCGGCTTCGCCTGCTGGATGTGCGATGGGCGCTGGGCGATCCGGACGGGCCGCAGCACTATCTCGCAGGCCACGTTCCCGGCGCGGTGTTCGTCGACCTGGAAACCGAGCTGGCCGCGCCGCCGTCACCCGCGCGCGGCAGGCATCCGCTGCCGGAGCCCGCGCAACTGGAGAAGTGCGCGCGGAGCTGGGGCCTGTGCGAGGGCGACCCCGTGGTGGTCTACGACGCCACCGGCGGCATGGCCGCCGCGCGCGCCTGGTGGCTGCTGCGCTGGGCGGGTGTCGCGGACGTGCGCATCCTCGACGGCGGGCTGCCCGCCTGGATCGACGCGGGCGGGTCCGTCGCGACCGGCGCGGAACCCGACCCCGAGCCGGGCGATGTCGAAGTGCGTCCCGGTCACCTGCCCGTGATCGACGCCGACGCGGCGGCCCGCTGGAAGGGCGTGCTGCTGGACGCCAGGGCCAGCGAGCGCTTCCGCGGCGACGTGGAGCCGATCGACCCCCGCGCCGGGCACATCCCCGGCGCGCTGAGCGCTCCGACCGCCGACAATCTCGACGCGGACGGGCGCTTCCGCGCCGTCGGGGAACTGCGCGACCGCTTCGCCGGTTTCGGATCCGGGCCGGTGGCCGTGTACTGCGGTTCCGGTGTGACAGCGGCGCACCAGGTCGCCGCGCTCGCCATCGCGGGCGTCGAGGCGGCCTTGTATCCCGGGTCGTGGTCGCAGTGGTCGAACGATCCGAAACGGCCGGTCGCGACCGGTAACTGACGCCTTACAGCCAGGCCCGGGCCAGGAGATCGTCGTCGACGACCTCGCTCGCCCGGGGCGGGAACCGGGTGGCCGCGATCGACTCGATATGCGATCCGTCGTGCCCGATCACCCACGAGCCGCCGCGCTCCTCGCATTCGGCGATCTTCGCGAAGGTGGTGAGCAGGAACGTGATCGCCTCGCGCGGGTCGGTGGTGCGGGCCAGCCGCTGGGATTCACCGGGGCGCGACAGGTCCAGCCACACGCCGCACTGCCCGTCGAGCCGCATGCCGACGATCTTGTCGGCATGCACGAAGGTGAATTTGCGCCGTTCCCACGTGGTCGTCGGTGTGAAGCTCTGCTCGAGAACCTGGAGCAGAATCGTCATGCTGCTTCCTCCGCTTCCTTGACACCAAGCTGCGGTTGTTCTGCGATGACCTGCGGATATTCCAGTATGTGCCGGTTGGGCGCAGAAATCCACAACGGTCGGGGCACGGTGTGCGCGGCCGTGTCGCACCCGCCTGCTTGGATGGGGTGATGCTGCACGGACTGTGGTCGCCGGGTGCCGGGTTGCTGCTCTGGCACGACTCGCCGGTCGCCGCGACGTCCGCCGAGCTTCCGGATCCGCTGGGCAGCGCGCTGCGCGCGTCGAAGTTCCGGCACCGGGCCGAGGTCCTGGTCGTCGAGCACGGGATCGCCGGGACCGAGCAGGTCCGCGCGCACGCGCTGGCCCCGGTCGCCGCAGCGGAGGCCCTCCGGCAGCGGTTGCCCGCCGACTTGGTGGCGGGGGATCTGCGGTATCTGGCGCATGTCGCGGGCGGCATCGAACGCTGGGTGCGCGCCGGGCGTGTCGTGCCGGACCTGCGCAGGGAGGACGGCCAGTGGTGGGTGCGCTGGCGGCTGGTCGGCGGGGAGCGGCAGCGGGCTTGGCTGGCCGAGCTGGCGGTCGCCATGCCGGAGGCGCTGCGGGTGGCCGGGCGTCCGGCAGCGCTGCTCGAGGACCTGGTCACCGAACTCACCGACCCGATCGCGCGGTCACTGGCCGACCTGCCGGACTCGCCGCATCCCCTGGTGGCCGCCCTGGTCGGCGACATTCCGCTGGACAACGGCAGCTATCAGGTCGCCGAGGTGCTCGAGGGCTGGCGGGCCAGCCTGACCGGTGACGAGCCGGAACTGGTGCTGCGTCTGCTGGAACCGGACGGCGAAGTCGGTCTCGCCGACGAGTCGGTGGCGTTGTGGCGGCTGGAGGTGTGCCTGCGGCTCACCGGTGAGGCGCCCAGAACCGTTCCGCTGCACGAGGACCCGAATCTGGTCCGGATCGCGGTGGACAAGCTCGGCGCGGCCCAGCGGGCATATCCGAGGCTGCGTGACCTGCCGAGCGATCCGCGCAGCATGGATCTGCTGTTGCCTACCGAAGTGGTGCTCGACCTGGTCGCGCACGGCGTGCACGCCCTGCATGCGGTGGGGGTCCAACTGCTGCTCCCGCGCGCCTGGAGTGTCGCCGAGCCGAGCATGCGGTTGCGGGTGGAGAGCGCGGTGCCCGCCGCGGAGAGCACGGTCGGTCTGCCCGGCCTGGTGTCCTACCGCTGGGAACTCGCGCTCGGCGGCATGGTGCTGACCACGGCCGAGATGGAACGCCTGGTGCGCGCCAAATCCGATCTCGTCAAGTTGCGCGGTCAATGGGTGCAGGCCGATCACAAGGCGCTGGCCGCCGCGGCCAAGTACGTCGCCGCGCACGCCGACGACTCGCCGATCACCTTCGCGGACATGCTCGGCGAGATCGCGGTCTCCCGGGTGCCCCAGGTGCCGATCACCGAGGTCACGGCCTCGGGATGGGCGGGGGACCTGCTCGACCGCGCTCGGCAGCCGGAAGCGGTCGCCGCGCCCGTCGGGTTGAAGGCCGAGCTGCGCCCCTACCAGGAACGCGGCCTGGCCTGGCTGGCGACCATGAGCCGGATGAGTTGCGGGGCGATCCTGGCCGACGACATGGGACTCGGCAAGACCGTCCAGGTGCTCGCCCTGCTGGTGCACGAGCGCGAGAACGCGACGTCCGAGCCGGCGCCGCCGGGACCGACCTTGCTGGTGTGCCCGATGTCGGTGGTCGGCAACTGGCAGCGCGAGGCGGAGCGGTTCGCGCCCGACCTGCGGGTGTGGGTGCATCACGGCGCGGGCCGGCGGGTGGGCGCCGAACTCGACGAGACGGTCGCCGCCGCGGATCTGGTGATCACCACCTACGCTCTGCTGGCGCGCGACGCCGGGGAACTCGGTAGACAGCACTGGGACCGCGTCGTACTGGACGAAGCGCAGCACATCAAGAACGCGGGGACGCGGCAGGCGCGGGCGGCGCGGTCGCTGCGCGCGCGACATCGATTGGCGCTCACCGGCACTCCGGTGGAGAACCGGTTGGAAGAGCTGCGTTCCATCATGGATTTCGCGGTGCCGAAGGTGCTCGGCAGTCCGCAGTCCTTCCGCGCCCGCTTCGCGGTGCCCATCGAACGCGAGCGCGACCAGAACGCGATCAGTCGCCTGCGCTGGCTGACCCAGCCGTTCGTGCTGCGCCGGGTGAAGACCGACCCCACGGTGATCAGCGACCTGCCCGAGAAGCTGGAGATGACCGTGCGGGCCAACCTCACCGTCGAGCAGGCCTCGCTGTACCAGGCGGTCGTGGACGACATGCTGGCCAAGATCAAGGACGCGAAGGGCATGGCGCGCAAGGGCGCCGTGCTCGGTGCGCTCACCCGGCTCAAGCAGGTGTGCAACCATCCCGCGCATTTCCTGGGCGACGGGTCGAGTGTGCTGCACCGAGGGGCACATCGCTCCGGCAAGCTCGCCCTCGTCGAGGACGTGGTGGACGCGGTGCTGGCCGACGGTGAGAAGGCGCTGCTGTTCACCCAATTCCGGGAATTCGGCGAGCTGGTCGCGCCCTATCTGGCCGAGCGGTTCGGCGCGGCGATCCCGTTCCTGCACGGCGGCGTGCCGAAGAAGAAGCGCGACGCGATGGTCACCGGCTTCCAGGCGCCGGACGGACCGCCGCTGATGTTGTTGTCGCTCAAGGCGGGTGGCACCGGGCTCAATCTCACCGCTGCCAATCACGTGGTCCACCTGGATCGCTGGTGGAATCCCGCGGTGGAGAACCAGGCCACCGACCGCGCCTTCCGGATCGGCCAGCAGCGCAACGTGCAGGTGCGCAAGCTGGTGTGCGTGGACACGATCGAGGAGCGGATCGACGAGATGATCAACGGCAAGCGGCAGCTCGCCGATCTGGCCGTCGGCGCGGGGGAGAACTGGATCACCGAACTGAGCACCGACGAATTGCGCGACTTGTTCGCCCTGGGTGCGGCGGCGGTGGGCGAATGAGTCCGTTCGTCGACTACTCCGAGTACGGGAAGAAGCTGCCGGTGCGCGGCGGAGTGGAAGCCCGCAGCAGACGAGGCGGTTTCGGGCGCACCTGGTGGGGCAGGGCGCTGGTGGAATCGGTCGAGCGAATGGCGGAGCCGGGGCGGCTGGCGCGCGGTCGCAACTACGCCCGATCCGGCCAGGTGGTGAACTACCGGATCGAGCCGGGCGCGGTGACGGCGGAAGTGCAAGGCAGCCAACCGCGTCCGTTCACGGCGGTGTTCACCGTGCGCCCGATGCGCGAGGACGAACTCGAATTGCTCATCGAAACCATTCGCTCGGCGCCGGGCATGCTCGCCGAGATCGCCTCGGGGGCGTTGCCCACCGGGCTGGGGCCGCTGCTGCTGCCGAGCACCGCGGCGGACCTTGATTTCACCTGCAGCTGCCCGGACCCGGGCTGGCCGTGCAAGCATGTGGCGGCGGTCTGCTACCTGCTGGCCGAGCGGCTCGACGAACACCCGCGCGAGATCCTGACCCTGCGCGGACTCGACCTGGACACGCTGATCGGGGGCATCGAGCGCGAGCCGAGACCCACCGTTTCCGACGATCCGTACGGTGAGCGCGTTTCGCTGCCGGACTTGCCCGCGGTCGAATTCCGGGCTGCGCCGGAGGATTTGGATCCGCTGCTGCTCCGTAAGGCGCTGCGGATGACCTCGGCGGACGAGACGGTCGCCGCGACCGGTCTGCGCGATCTCACCGCGCTCTATCGGCGGTTCGACCGCTGACGTTGGTTGGCACCCAGCATCGGGGCTGTCGGTTACCGCCGGTCTGTCGGGGCGGGATCGATACCGGCGGAGCGAAGGGACCGGAGACTTCCCGACGCCGGGTGCCGTTATTCAGTGTCGCGCCGTTCAACCCCGCGCGGAACTGCCCCAGCCACGCCCGGATGCTGCCCTTGCACCGCACTTGCCGCATCTCTCCCGGCGTGGCCCGATCGTCGCGGCTGGTCTCGCTTCGTCCAGAAAAGGCCGCCCACCTGCGTGAATCTTCTGTTATAGGCTGACAGCGTGGCAGGAAAGAGCCCAGCGGCCGGGTCGCCCCGCGACGACCTCGGTACTCCGGTGGATCTCCGCACACCCCCGCGCCGGGTGGTGTCGCTCGTTCCGTCGCTGACCGAGGCGGTGGCGCGCACTTGTCCGGAAGTCCTCGTCGCCGCCACGCAATGGTGCACGCACCCAGCCGATCTCGTGGTCGAGCGCGTCCGGGGGACCAAGAACCCGGATGTCCGCCGGATCGTCGAACTCGCCCCCGACCTGGTGCTGTGCAACAAGGAGGAGAACCGCCGCCTCGACGTCGAACGCCTGCGCGCGGCGGGAATTCCGGTGTGGGTTACCGAGATAGAGACCGTCGACGAGGCCATGGCCTCCCTAACCCGGCTCTGCGTGGAGGCGCTCGGCGTCGACTCGCCCGCCTGGCTCACCGAGGCCCGATCCGTTTGGGCCGCACCACCGCCCGAGCCGGCGCGCGCCGCCGTCATCCCGGTCTGGCGCGACCCGTGGATGGTGGTCGGACGGAACACCTTCACCGGCGACATCGCTCGCCGTTTGGGCCTGCGGCTGGTGCATGCCGATCGCCCCGACCGCTATCCGCGCGTCACGCAGGCCGAATTGATCGAAGGCGTCGACCTCGCGGTGCTTCCCGACGAACCCTATGTCTTCACCGAAACCGATGGGCCAGAAGCGTTTCCGGACATCCCGGTCGCGCTGGTGGAGGGCCGCGCCCTCACCTGGTACGGGCCGTCATTGGCGACCGCCCGCGATACCCTCACCGCGCAACTGGCTCGGGCGGCTCAACCCAATTCGTAGTCGAACCAGATGCGGTGCGTGCCGTCGGCGTCCACGTGCAGTCCGCCCGTGCCCGTGATGCCCGCGAGGTCACCGGTGCCGCTGGCGGGCACGATCACGCAGAACTCGTCCGTGCGGTCGGCGCCGCGGGCACCGACAACCGGCTCAGTCGGCGATCCGGTACACCCGCTGCGCGGTGGTCCGGAAGACCTGCTCGAGTTCGGTCGGATCGCCGCCGTGGCCGGTGACGGCGGTCGCGATCGCCTCGATGCTGTTCGCGATGCTGGTGACCGGCTTGTCCACCGGGAAGTTCGACCCCCAGATGAGACGGTCCGCGCCGAAGACGTCCAAGGCGTGTTCGACCAGCGGACCGATCCGATCGAGCAGCTGCGGCACCGGCGTCGGCGTGCCGCGCGGCGGGATCGGATGGCCGAGGATCGGCATCATCAGCCCGCTCACCTTCGCGACCACGTTCGGGCGCGCGGCCAGTGCGGCGAGATCGTCGCGCCACCGCACCAGCAACTGCCTGCGCAGCCCGGGATTGGTGCCGGTGTGCTTGCCCACCGCCCCGAAGATCCCCGCGGGCGTGCCGAGGTGGTTCAGCACGATCGGCACTTCGGGATAGCGTTCGGCCAGCGCGGTGACGTCGGGAATGGCGTGCGAGTACACCCAGGCTTCGAACGACAGGCCGCGCTCGGCCAGCCGCGCGAAGCCGTCCAGGAATTCCTTGGTCGCGAGCTTGCCGGGCGCGTCGGTGAACGACCGAACACCGGGATCGGGATGGTGGGCGACCATGGTGCGGATACCGCGCAGTAGCGGCGAGGCGGCCGCGTGCGCGTCGAGGAGCTCCCCGAACCGGGGGTCGGCCGGATCGCCGCCCGCGAGGATCGCGCCGAGCCGTGGCGCCGCTTCCAGCGGCAGCCCGGCCACCCAGGCGGTTTCCCCGGCTTTCCCGAGCGGTCCCGGTTGCGACCATTCGACTTCGATGTGCGCGACCACCTCCACCGGCGCGTTCCCGGCGTCGGCGCGGTAGTCGAACGGAAGGTAGGGCCGCAGGTAGGCGACGGGGTCACCGACGAATTCCCGGTCCCGGCGCGGCGCGAGACGCTTCGCGACGTCCACCGGGACCGGCAACAGCCGGAACAGCTTCGCCAGGGCGCTGAAATCCCGGGGTGTGCCGAACGGATCCCACTGGTGGATGTGTGCGTCGATGATCCGGATTCCCGAGAGGTCCATGTCTGCCGTCCCCAACCGCGCCGAAGGTTTGCTCGGCGATTGTCACATGCCCGGCGCGCGGTGAGTTCGGAATCCGCGCCCGCCGAGTCGGCACGGCGGGTTCCGCCGGATCCGCGGGCGAACCCGGTCCGCCAGCGCGAACCGGGCCACCCGGGCATCCGGCTGCTCGAAACCCGAGCGAGCGACGGGCTCAACACGGCGCGCAAAAGACTCACACGTTGCGGCGGTACTGACCTCCGACGGTGAAGAACGTGTCGGTGATCTGCTGCAACGTGCACACGCGGGCGGCGTCCATCAGCACCTCGAAAATGTTGTCGTCGGTGCGGGCGACCGCTTCGAGCCGGGCGAGTGCGGCATGGGCGGCGTCCCGGTTGCGCTGCTGGAACTCACGCACCCGGCGTAGCTGCGACTGCTTCTCCGCTTCGGTGCCGCGCGCCAGTTCCAGCTCCCGGTGCGGCTCCTCGTGGGAGTTGCGGAAGGTGTTCACCCCGATGATGGGCAGCGACCCGTCGTGCTTGCGCTGTTCGTAGCGCATCGACTCGTCCTGGATCTTGCCGCGCTGATAACCGGTCTCCATCGCGCCGAGCACGCCGCCGCGTTCGCTGATCCGCTCGAACTCGGTGAGCACCGCCTCCTCGACCAGATCGGTGAGCTCATCGATGAGGAAGCTGCCCTGTAGCGGGTTCTCGTTCATCGCGACGCCCCACTCTCGGTTGATGATCAGCTGGATGGCCAGCGCGCGCCGCACCGATTCCTCGGTCGGGGTGGTGACCGCCTCGTCGTAGGCGTTGGTGTGCAGGCTGTTGCAGTTGTCGTAGATCGCGATCAGCGCCTGCAACGTGGTGCGGATGTCGTTGAAATTCATCTCTTGCGCGTGCAGCGACCGGCCGGAGGTCTGGATGTGGTACTTCAGCTTCTGCGACCGCTCGTTGGCGCCGTAACGGTCCCGCATGGCCACGGCCCAGATGCGGCGGGCCACCCGGCCGATCACCGAATACTCCGGATCCATCCCGTTGGAGAAGAAGAAGGACAGGTTCGGCGCGAAGTCATCGATGTGCATGCCGCGCGCGAGATACGCCTCGACATAGGTGAATCCGTTCGCCAGGGTGAAGGCCAGCTGGCTGATCGGGTTCGCGCCCGCCTCGGCGATGTGGTAGCCGGAGATCGACACCGAGTAGAAATTGCGTACGCCGTTGCGCACGAACCATTCCTGGATGTCGGCCATCATGCGCAGGCTGAATTCGGTGGAGAAGATGCAGGTGTTCTGGCCTTGGTCCTCCTTGAGGATGTCGGCCTGCACCGTGCCGCGCACCGTGGCCAGCGTGCGGGCTCGCAGGTCGGCCGCTTCGGCGTCGGTCGGCGGCCGTCCCTGCTCCGCGGTGAAGCGTTCCAGCGCCTGATCGATCGCGGTGTTGAGGAAGTAGGCCAGGATGGTCGGCGCCGGACCGTTGATCGTCATCGAGACCGAGGTGGTCGGCGCGGTCAGGTCGAAACCGTCGTAGAGCACTTCCATGTCGTCGAGCGAGGCGATCGACACGCCGGAGGTGCCGACCTTGCCGTAGATATCGGGCCGCTCGGCGGGATCGTGCCCGTAGAGCGTGACCGAATCGAACGCCGTGGACAGCCTTTTCGCGTCGGAGTGCTCGCTGAGCACCTTGAACCGGCGGTTGGTGCGGAACGGATCGCCCTCACCCGCGAACATCCGGGCCGGGTCCTCGTTGTCGCGTTTGAACGGGAACACTCCGGCGGTGAAGGGGAAGCGCCCCGGCAGATGCTCGGCGCGCAGGAAACGCAGCAGCTCACCGTGATCGGTGAAGCGGGGCAGGGCGACGCGCGGAATCGAGCTGCCCGACAGGGTCTCCCGGCGCAGCGGAGTGTGTATCTCCCGGTCCCGCACCCGGACCACCTGTTCTTCTCCGCGGTAGGATTCGGCGAGGGCGGGCCACTCGGCCAGCAGTGCGGCGTTCGCGGGGGTGAGGTCGGCGCGGGCGCGTTCGGCCAGTTCGGCCACGGCGATGTCGTCCGGCAGTTCGAGCGCCACCTGCTCGAGTCGTTGCAGCCGTTGCGCGGCGACGACCTGCGCGGCGGTCTCGGCGTGGTAGTCGCGCACGGTCTCGGCGATCTCGGCCAGGTAGCGCACCCGTGCGGGCGGGATGAGCTGGGCGAACCTGGTGGACGCGCGGGTGTCCACCCGGGGCAGCGCGCCGGGCTCCAGCCGCAGGCCGTGGTTCGCGAGCAGTCCGGTCAGGTGCTGGTAGAGCGCCGTCACCCCGTCGTCGTTGAACGTCGCCGCGCTGGTGCCGAAGACCGGCATGTCCTGCGGCGCGGCGTGGAACTCCTCGCGGTTGCGGATCAGCTGCCTGGCCACGTCCCGCAGCGCGTCCGCGGCGCCGCGGCGCTCGAACTTGTTGATCGCCACCACGTCCGCGTAGTCCAGCATGTCGATCTTCTCCAGCTGGGAGGCGGCGCCGAACTCGGGCGTCATCACGTACATCGACACGTCGACGTGGTCGATCACCGCGGCGTCGCCCTGGCCGATGCCGGGCGTTTCGAGGATCACCAGGTCGTATCCCGCTGCCTTGCAGGCGGCCACGATGAGATCGATGTTGTCGGGCAGTTCGTGTCCGCCGCGGGTGGCCAGCGACCGGAAGAAGACGTGTTCGCCGTCGAGGGCGTTCATGCGGATGCGGTCGCCGAGCAGCGCGCCGCCCCCGCGCCGCCGGGTCGGGTCGACCGCGAGAATCGCGACCCGCACCTTGTCCTGCTGGTCCGAGCGCAGCCTGCGCACCAATTCGTCGGTGAGCGAGGACTTTCCGGAGCCGCCCGTCCCGGTGATGCCGAGCACCGGCACGGTTCGCGCCGACGCGGTCTCGGCCAGTTTCCGCCGGTCGGCCTCCGGCAGCGCGTCCGCTTGCAGACAGGTGATGATGCGCGCGAGGGCGGCGCGCTCGCCCGCGAGCACCGCGTCGAGCACCGGCGGCTCGGCCGCGAGGTCGACGTCGCAGGCGCGGATGAGCTGATTGATCATGCCGGGCAGGCCGAGTCGCTGTCCGTCTTCGGGAGAGAAGATGGTCACGCCGGACGCGGCCAGTCGGGCGATCTCCTCCGCCACGATCACGCCACCGCCACCGCCGAAGATCCGCACGTGCTCGGCTCCGGCTTTCCGCAGGGCGTCCGCGAGATATTCGAAGTACTCGACGTGGCCGCCCTGATAGGAGCTGACCGCGACGCCTTGGGCGTCTTCGGTGAGCACGGCGTCGACCACCTCGCTGACCGAGCGGTTGTGACCGAGATGGATCACCTCCGCCCCTTGGCTCTGCAGGATGCGGCGCATGATGTTGATCGCCGCGTCGTGCCCGTCGAACAGGGCCGCCGAGGTGACGAAGCGAACGGGATGGGTGGGCGTGTAGAGCGCGCTGCTGTCGGCCACTGGGATTCCTCCGGGGATTCCATTGTCGCCCGATACTAGGACGTCAAACTAATTCTACGGTGACTGCGATCACACCGCCAGCCGATGGCGGCGAGTCGTGCGCGCTCGGTTTCATCGAACGACGGGCCCTGCGCCGATCGGTTCGCGTGGCCGATCGTGTTGTCATGGCGGCGGACTCGGACATACTGGGCGCATGGTGAGCGACGGCAAAGCGGAAGCCGCGATCGGACGGCTGGTCGCCGACGGCGTGCTGACTCGCGACCAGGCCGACGCGGTGCTCGCGGCGCTGGCCGTCGAGCGGGCCGCGGCGACCGCGCGCGGGAAGGTGCTCGCCGAGATCGCCGCGTACGTCGGCGCCGGTCTGGTGTTCGGCGGGATCGCCCTGGTGGCGGCCTCGTCCTGGGACGCGCTCGACCGGCCGGTCCGGGTCGGCGTGCTCGCCGTCGTGGCGGCCGGCCTGCTGCTCGGCGGAGTAGTGCTCGCAGGGGCGCCGTCCGGCCGCAGGAGCGCGCTGAGCGCCCGCGACAGGTTGGCGGCCGCGCTGTTCGCGCTGGGCTCGGTCGCGCTGGCCGGATCCGTCGGCACCGCGCTCGACGCAGCCGATGCCGCTTGGGTTTTCGCATGCGCGGCGGGGGCAGTGATCGCGGTACTCGGTTATCTCGCGCTGCCCTCCGTCCTCGGCATGCTCGTCTGTGCCTGCTTCGTGCCCGCGGCCGTCGCGGGGATGTTGACCGAAGTGTTCGGTCTCGACGACACGTGGGCCTGCGTGGCGGTGTTGCTGCTCGGTGCGGGGTGGTTCGCGCTGACCAGGATCGGCGCCCTGGTCGATATCCGGGTCGGATACCTGATCGCGATCGTCACCTCCGTCGCGGCCGCGCAGAGTCTCGATATCGACGGCCGGACTTGGGCCTACGGGATCACCGCGGTGATCGCGGTGGTCTGCTTCGCGTTGTACGCGACCCAGCGCTCGGCCGTGCTCGTCATCGGGGGTGGTGTGGCCATCGCGGTGGCGGCGGGGGAGGCGGTCTCGGAATGGACCGGTGACTCGCTCGGCGCCGCGGCGGTGGTCGTGGCGATCGGCGCGATCACGCTCGCGGTGGGCGCGTTCCGGTTGGCGCGGCCACGGCGGGAAAAGGAAGCCGACCCGGCCGTTCCGGTATCGCAGGCGTAGGCCATCCGCGCGCGGTGAGGAAGAAGCCGAAAGGCTGCGGCTCCCGCGCCGGTCGTCCGTCGATACGTGGGATGAATCACATCGCGCCCTACGCCCTGCCAATACTTGGACGTCCAACTATAGGATGACCGCATACCGCTCCGCGGTGTCCCGATCGCTACGAGAACAGGACTGGCATGGTTCGCGAACTCACCCATTTCATCGGCGGACAGCATGTGCCGGGCACGTCCGGCAACTTTGGCGACGTCTTCGATCCCAACCTCGGCCGGGTGCAGGCGCGGGTGCCGCTGGCGAGCAAGTCCGAGGTCGAGGCGGCCATCGCGAACGCCGAGGCGGCGCAGCCGCAATGGGCCGCGTTCAACCCGCAGAAGCGGGCGCGTGTGCTGATGAAGTTCCTGACCCTGGTGCAGGACGAGATGGACTCGCTGGCCGCCCTGCTGTCGTCCGAGCACGGCAAGACCATCGCCGACGCGAAGGGCGACATCCAGCGCGGCCTGGAGGTCATCGAGTTCGCCACCGGCATCCCGCACCTGCTCAAAGGTGAATACACCGAGGGCGCGGGCACCGGCATCGACGTGTACTCGATGCGTCAGCCGCTCGGCGTCGTCGCGGGCATCACGCCGTTCAACTTCCCCGCCATGATCCCGCTGTGGAAGGCCGGTCCCGCGCTGGCCACCGGCAACGCGTTCGTGCTCAAACCCTCCGAGCGCGACCCCTCGGTGCCGCTGCGGCTGGCGGAGCTGTTCCTCGAGGCCGGTCTGCCCGCCGGTGTGTTCAACGTGGTCAACGGCGACAAGGAAGCCGTCGACACGCTGCTGCACGATCCGCGCATCAAGGCGGTCGGCTTCGTCGGCTCCACCCCCATCGCGCAGTACATCTACGAGACCGCGACCGCGAACGGCAAGCGCGCTCAGTGCTTCGGCGGCGCGAAGAACCACGCGATCGTCATGCCGGACGCCGACCTCGACGACGTGGCCGATCAGCTGATCGGCGCGGGCTACGGTTCCGCGGGCGAGCGCTGCATGGCCATCTCGGTGGCCGTCCCGGTCGGCGAGGAGACCGCCGACCGCCTGGTGGCCAAGCTGACCGAGCGGGTGCACAAGCTCAACGTCGGCCGCTCCGACGATCCCGGCGCCGACTACGGGCCGCTGGTCGGTCAGGACGGCGTGAACCGGGTGAACAACTACGTCCAGATCGGCATCGATGAGGGCGCCGAACTGGTGGTGGACGGCCGCGGCCTGGTCGTGGAGGGCGCCGAGAACGGCTACTTCGTCGGTGCGACGCTGTTCGACAAGGTGACCCCGGAGATGCGGATCTACCGCGAGGAGATCTTCGGCCCGGTGCTCAGCGTGGTCCGCGCCAAGGACTACGAGGAGGGGCTGCGGCTGGCCAACGAGCACGAGTACGGCAACGGCGTCGCGATCTTCACCAGGGACGGTGACACCGCCCGTGACTTCGCCGCGCGCGTGCAGGTCGGCATGGTCGGGATCAACGTGCCGATTCCGGTGCCGATCGCCTACTACACCTTCGGCGGGTGGAAGCGTTCGGGCTTCGGCGACCTGAACCAGCACGGGCCGGACTCGATCCGCTTCTACACCAAGACCAAGACGGTGACGCAGCGCTGGCCCTCCGGCCTGAAGGAGAGCAACGCGTTCGTCATCCCGACGATGGACTGACGCGAATGTTCGCACTCGACGACGACGAGAAGGCGATCCGCGACACCGCGCGCGGCTTCGCCGACGAATTCCTCGCCCCGAACGCGCTGGAATGGGACGAGCAGAAGCATTTTCCGGTAGACGTGCTGCGCAAGGCGGGCCCGCTGGGCCTCGGCGGCATCTACGTGCGCGAGGACGTGGGCGGTTCGGGCCTGCGCAGGCTCGACGCCGTGCGCATCTTCGAGCAGCTGGCCACCGGCTGCCCGGCCATCGCCGCCTACATCTCCATCCACAACATGGCGACGTGGATGATCGACCGTTACGGCGACGACGAACAGCGCCACCGCTGGCTGCCCCGGCTGACCGCGATGGAACTGCTGGCCAGCTACGCGCTCACCGAGCCGGGCGTCGGCTCCGACGCGGCGGCGTTGAGCACCAAGGCCGTGCGCGACGGTGACGACTACGTCTTCAACGGCGCCAAGCAGTTCATCTCCGGCGCGGGTGCCACGGACGTCTACGTCGTCATGGCGCGGACCAGTGACGCGGGAGCGCGCGGGATCTCGGCGTTCATCGTGCCCGCCGACACTCCCGGCATCTCCGTCGGAGCCAACGAGAAGAAGATGGGCTGGAACGCGCAGCCGACCCGTCAGGTGATCTTCTCCGATGCCAGGGTCCCCGCGGCCAACCGCCTCGGCGCGGAGGGCGACGGCTTCCGCATCGCGATGAACGGGCTCAACGGCGGCAGGCTCAACATCGCCGCGTGCTCGGTCGGCGGTGCGCAGGCGGCGCTGGACAAGACGGTGCCGTATCTCGCCGAGCGGCACGCGTTCGGCAAGCCGTTGCTGCGGAATCCGGCGCTGCAATTCGAACTCGCCGATATGCGCATCGAATTGGAGGCCGCCCGCACGCTGCTGTGGCGGGCCGCCGCGGCGCTGGACGCCGACGCGCCGGACAAGGTGGAGCTGTGCGCCATGGCGAAGCGCTTCGCCACCGACGCGGGCTTCGAGGTGGCCAACAAGGCCCTGCAACTGCACGGCGGCTACGGCTACCTGACCGAATACGGCGTGGAGAAGATCGTCCGGGATCTGCGGGTGCACCAGATCCTCGAGGGCACCAACGAAATCATGCGGGTGGTCGTCGCCCGCTCACTGGTAGGAGCGGCATGAACGGCCAGGCCTGGAAGAGGCAGCGCAGCGTGACCACGCAAAGACCCGCGCATGCCGGAAAGGACAGAGCATGAGCGAACCAGAAGTATTGCTCGAACAGCGCGACGGGCTCGGCCTGATCACGCTGAACCGGCCCAAGGCCATCAACGCGCTGAACCACTCGATGGCTCTCGCCATCACCGACGCGTTGCGCGAGTGGGCCGAGGACGACGCGGTGCGCACCGTCGTGGTCACCGGCGCGGGGGAGCGCGGCCTGTGCGCGGGCGGCGACATCGTCGCCATCCACGCCGACGCGAAAAGCGGTGCGAATACAGCAGATTCGGCCACCGGACGGTTCTGGCGCGACGAGTACGTCCTCAACGCCCTGATCGGCCGCTACCCGAAGCCGTACGTGGTGATCATGGACGGCATCGTGATGGGCGGCGGTGTCGGGCTATCGGGCCACGGCAGCCACCGCGTCGTGACCGAGCGGTCCAAGATCGGCATGCCCGAGGTGGGCATCGGGTTCGTCCCGGACGTCGGCGGCACCTACCTGCTCGCGCGGACGCCGGGCGAGATCGGCACGCACGTCGCGCTGACCACCGCCCGCATGAGCGCGGGCGACGCCATCGCCGCGGGCTTCGCGGACTACTTCGTCGCCTCCGAGCATCTGCCCGCCCTGCTGGAGACGTTGCGCACGGAGAGCGCCGACATCGCGATCGCCAAATTCGCCACGGACGCACCGGAATCCGCGCTGGCCGCAGGGCAGGACTGGATCGACGCCTGCTACGGAGCCGATTCCGTGGAGGAGATCGTCGCGCGGCTGCAAGCGCACGACGCGCCGGGCGCGCGGGCGGCGGCCACCGAGATTCTGGCGAAATCCCCGGTGGCGCTGAAGGTGACGCTGCGCTCGCTGCGGGCGGCGCGCACCGCGCCGAGTCTCGAGGCGGTGCTGAACGAGGAGTACCGGGTGTCCATCGCGTCGCTGTCGTCGCACGATCTGGTCGAGGGCATTCGTGCCCAGGTGATCGACAAGGATCGTGATCCGCGATGGTCGCCCGCGACCCTCGATGCGGTCACGGACGCGCGGGTGGACGCGTACTTCGCCGAGTTGGGCGATCGAGAGCTGGGTCTGCGGACCCCGGAGGTGGCGTGATGAGCAAGCGAATCGGTTTCCTCGGCCTCGGCCACATGGGCGCGCCGATGGCGGCCAACCTGGTGCGGGCTGGCTACGAGGTGCTCGCCTTCGACCCGGTGCCCGCGGCGCGGGAGCAGGCCGGGCGCGACGGCGCGATCGTGGTGGATGCGGCCACCGAGGCCGCCGCGGCCGAGACCGTGATCACCATGCTGCCCAACGGCGAACTCGTCCTCGACGTGTACGCCGAGCTGCTCCCGGTCGCCGCGCCGGGCACGCTGTTCATCGACTGCTCCACCATCGACGTGGCCGATGCCAAGGTCGCGGCCGAACGCGCCACCGCAGCGGGGCAC
Organism: Nocardia sp. NPDC047038; assembly: GCF_040644075.1. NCBI lineage: Bacteria > Bacillati > Actinomycetota > Actinomycetes > Mycobacteriales > Nocardiaceae > Nocardia > Nocardia sp. NPDC047038. Next base: position 29,011 of record NZ_JBEYVQ010000026.1, read on the forward strand.
CGCGCGCTGGACGCACCGGTCTCCGGTGGTGTCGGTGGCGCGGCGGCGGGCACGCTGACCTTCATGGTCGGCGGCGCCGCCGCGGACTTCGCCGACGCGCTGCCGGTGCTCGAGGTGATGGGCGGCAAGGTCGTGCACTGCGGCGGCTCCGGCGTGGGCCAGGCGGCGAAGATCTGCAACAACATGCTGCTCGGCGTGTCCATGATCGCGCTGTCGGAGTCGCTGGTGCTGGGCGAGAAGCTGGGCCTGAGCCATCAGTCCTTCTTCGACGTGGTCTCCACGGCTTCCGGCCAGAGCTGGGCGCTGACCAGCTACTGCCCGGTCCCCGGCCCGGTGCCGACGAGTCCGGCCAACAACGACTACCAGCCCGGCTTCGCGACGGCGCTGATGTCGAAGGACTTGGGCCTGGCCGCGAACGCGTTGCGCGACAACAACGTCGACGGGCAGCTCGGATTGCTCGCCGCCACGATCTACGACCGTTTCAACCAGACGGATGCCGGACGGGACTTCTCGGCTATCGTCACCGATATCCGTGACCGTTCCGACCAAGAGGGTGCCGAGTGAGCTTCGAGACGATTCTGCTGGAACGCAAGGGCCGGGTCGGCTGGATCACGCTGAACCGGCCGAAGGCGCTGAACGCGCTGAACGCGCAGGTCCTCGACGACGTCATCGCCGCGCTCGACGAGCTCGAGCACGACGACGAGATCGGGGCCATCGTGATCACCGGTTCGGAGCGCGCCTTCGCGGCGGGCGCCGACATCAAGGAGATGCAGCCCAAGTCGTACATGGACATGTTCCTGAACGACTACTTCGCCCGCTGGGACCGGCTGGCGCAGTTCCGCAAGCCCACCATCGCGGCGGTGGCGGGCTACGCGCTGGGCGGCGGTTGTGAGCTGGCCATGATCTGCGACATCCTGCTCGCGGCCGACACCGCCAAGTTCGGGCAGCCGGAGATCAAGCTGGGCGTCATCCCCGGCATCGGCGGCTCACAGCGCCTGACCCGCGCGATCGGCAAGGCCAAGGCCATGGATCTGGTGCTCACCGGCCGCAACATGGACGCGGAGGAGGCCGAGCGGGCGGGATTGGTCTCGCGTATCGTGCCCGCCGCGGAACTGCTCGACACCGCCCTCGAGGTCGCCGAGACCATCGCGGGGATGTCGCTGCCGGTCACCATGATCGCCAAGGAAGCGGTGAACCGCTCGTTCGAGACCACGCTCGCCGAGGGGCTGCGCTTCGAACGGCGAGTCTTCCACTCGCTGTTCGCGATCGAGGATCAGAAGGAAGGCATGAGCGCCTTCGTCGAGAAGCGCCCGGCGAAGTTCACCAACCGCTGACACCGGTTCCGCCCGGCCGTATCGCTCGGCCGGGCGGTTATCCGGTGGGGGGCGCGACGATCTTCGCGGGCACCTTGTTTCCTTCCGGCGGGGGCGCGTCCTCGTTCGTGGCGAGCAGTCCGGCGATGGTGGCGCCCAGCGCGATGGTGACCGCCGCCGCCGCGATGAGTTTGCGCCGGTCGACGGTGGCCGGGACCAGGGTGGCTCCGGCGCGTAGCCGCGCCATCCGGACGTCGCCGCCTCGTCGTTCCGCGGCGAGCAGCACGGCGCCGCGCGCGGAGACGAAGTCGGGTTCGGGGTCGTAGACGATCGGCAGGTCGATGTGTTCGGCCAGCTCGGCGCGAATGCTGGGACTGCGGGTGCAGCCGCCGAGCAGCACCATGGCCTCCGGTCGCACGCCGGTCTCGTCGATGATCTGCCGCACGAACGACACCGAGTGATGAATGCCCGCCGCGCACAGTTCGGCCAGGTCGCTGCGGGTGAGAACGGCCCGGTCGCCGGTGCCGTCGTCGATCGCGGTGACCACCCTCGCCTCGCTCAGTTCTTCGCGATGACGCCGGATGGTCGGCGTGTCGGTGAGCACGCCGTCGCGGGCCAGGCGCCAGCGCAACAGCGCGTCGTAGCCGTCGCCGCCGAGGACCGTGCTGCGTTTGCTGGACAGAATCGTGTCGGTGCGGCAGTCGGCGTGGGTGATGGTCAGTCCCGAGCTGCCCAGGTCGTAGAGGATCACCGTGCCGCTGTCCGGCAGTTGCCCGGTGAAGCGCAGGTAGCGCAGCTGGGCGAGCGGTTCGTCGACGATGGTCACGTCACGGCCGCCGACGCCTGCGCGGATGGCGTCGGCGTGCAGCGGACAGCGGCACGTCACCGCCGTGCCCGAGATCAGCTCGTCGCGCCGGTCGGCGGCGCCGTTCATCCGGCGGATCGCCTCGAGGACCGATTCCTCGACGCCGCCGCCCGCCCGCCGCGGCACTTCGCAGCTATCGATCGGGGGTAGGTGTGGCTGATCGGAGTGTGTCAGCATCGCGTGAGCGCCGCCAGCGCCCGCCGATACACCCAAGACCAGCACCATGATCTCCATGGTGGACCTTTTCCGTTCCGCTGCCAAGACGGCGTGCCCGGTAATTCGCCGGTTGGATGCCGGAATGTCATCCCTCGGTCGGTCGGCAGCGGTATGCGACCGACCGGTACGTCGAATTAGTCTGTGGCCGTGGCCGACCAGCGCGCCGTTCCCTCCGCGGTATCGAAGTCGCCCGCGGCATGTCGGAATTCGGCGAGCAGTTGCAGGAGGGTGTGCAGTCGTTCCGGTGGGAGTCCGGGGAGCGCGAAGACTTTCGCGTTGAGTTCCTCGGTCGCCTTGGCCACCAATTCGCGTCCGGCATCGGTGATTTCGATCAAGGTAGCGCGCCGGTCGCTGGGATGCGGTACCCGCTCGACGAGCTTCGCCGCCTCCAGTCGGTCGACGGTGTTGGTGACGCTGGTTGGGTGCACCTGCAAGCGAGCGCTGGCCTTCGCCATCGGCAGCGCGCCGGTTTTGCTGAAACTGAGCAGCCGGAGCAACTCATAGCGAGAGAAGGTCAATCCCGTGGGTTTCAGCGCCTCGTCCACCCGTGCCATCACGATTTGCTGAGCCCGAACCAGCGACGTCACCGCGGCCATGCCGTCGGCGACATCCCCCCAGCCGTGGCCGACCCACTGGCGGTGGGCTTCCTCGATCGGATCGTTCGGAAGCGGGCGTGGCCGAGACATGTTCCGATCATTCCATGCCACCACAGGAGGGCGGGGGCATCCGGGCCAGGCTTCGGATCACCGTGAGCGCAATGGTGGGCCGGGCCGTCGCCCACGGGCACTATCTAGGGCGAGGCGGGCGTGGCTGAGTGGTTTAGGCAACGGTCTGCAAAGCCGTTTACGCGGGTTCAATTCCCGCCGCTCGCTCCAAACGTCCTCGGTGCTCGGTCACGCCACTGCCGAGCACCGAGGCGCATCAGGAAGCGGCGCGTGGTCGTGACGCGAGCCCGTTTCAGGCGGCTTGGTTCGGCTCCGAATACGCCACCGCCGATCCGATCACTTCCAGGCGAACCCGCTGCCCGGTGACGGGGGCCGCGACGCTGGCCCGGCGTACGAGAATGGGCGTGCCGGAACCGTCCAGTTCGATCGTCAGGATGACGTCGGCGCCGCGGAAGTCGACGGCGCGCACTCGGCCTGCCTCCGCCTCGTTCTCCGAAGCGACATGGGCGACAAGCTGTTCCGGTCGCAGCATGATCGTCGACGGCCCGCACGCGGCATCGCGCTGCACCGGGATCCGGCCCAGCGCGCACTTGGCCACGTCGGCCTCGACCACCGCGTCCAACAGCACGCAATCGCCGAGGAACCGCGCGGTGAACAGGTCCTTCGGCGTCGCGTAGACCTCTTCCGGCGTTCCGACCTGGGTGAAGCGACCCTCCCGCATCACCGCGACCTGCTCGGCGAAACTGAGTGCTTCCTCCTGATCGTGCGTCACCAGAATGCTGGTCATGCCCGCCTCGCGCAGCGTGTCGGCCACCGCCTGCCTGGTCGTCGCGCGCAGGCCCGCGTCCAGCGCGCTGAACGGCTCGTCCAACAGCATCACCGACGGCTTGCGCGCCAGCGCGCGGGCCAGGGCTACGCGCTGCTGCTGACCGCCCGAGAGCTGATGCGGTCGCCGGTCGGCATAGGACGCGTCCAGCGACACCATCTCCAGCAGTTCGTGCACCCGCCCGCGGCTGTTGCGGCGCATGCCCGGCAACCCGTAGGCGATGTTCTGGCCGACGGTCAGATGCGGGAACAGCGCACCGTCCTGGGCGACGTAACCGATGTTGCGGCGCTGCGGCGGTACCGTTACCCGTTCACCGACAACGGTTTCCGTTCCGATCGACACCGAACCCGCATCCGGCGACTCGAATCCGGCGATCACGCGCAGCAGGGTGGTCTTGCCGCACCCGGACGACCCGACCACCGCGGTCGCGGTGTGATCCGGCACGTCGAGAGTGATCCCGCCGAGCACCCGGGTGTGGCCGAACGTCTTCGAGACATCGGCGACGACAACGCGACTCATATCCCGGCCGCCTTCCGCGAGTTGGTGAACAGCAGGTACGTCACCGGCACCGCGGCGACGATCATGATCAGGGCGTACGGCGCGGCGCCCGCGTAGTCCAATTCGCCCGACAGGCTCCAGAACCGCATCGCCAGCGTGCGGGTTCCGTTGGGCGCCAGCAGCAGCGTCGCGGTCAGCTCGGTCGCCACGGCGACGAACACCAGTGCGGCGGCGGCAGCCGCGGCCGGCGCCGCGAGACGCAGCGTGACCAGGAAGAACGTCGCGGGCCCCGATTTGCCCAGCGACCGGGACGCCTCCTCCAGGCCGACCGGCACCTGAGCGAGCCCGGCCCGCACGCTGACCAGGGCGCGGGGCAGGAACAGCAGGAGATAGGCGGCGATCACCATGCCCGCCGTCTGGTAGAGCGCGGGCGCCCACCGGATGGTCACGGTCACCATGGCCAGCGCGATCACGATGCCCGGCAGCGAACTGGTGATGTAGTTGGCGCCCTCGACCAGTCGCGCGAACGCGGAGGTGGAACGCACCGCGATCCACGCGACCGGGAACGCGCACAGGGTGGTGAGCAGTGCGGCGACCGACGCGAGTCCGATCGTCTGCCCGAGCGCGTTGCCGATATCGGTGAGATCCCACACCGCCGCGCCGCCGATGCGCAACCAGCGCCCGATGGTCCACAGCGGCACGCCCAGCGCGCCCGCCGTCACCGCGACGAGCGCGGCCAGCACCGGCAACGTGCCGACGCCCAACCGGGTTCTGGTCGCGGCGCGCGGCGCCCCGCTGCCGATCCGCGCGTAGCGCGCCCGCCCGCGCAGCCCCGCCTCGGCCCCGAGCAGCGCCAGGCAGCACAGCACCAGCACACCGGCGAGCATGCTGCCTGCCGGACCGGCGAAGCTGGACTGGTACTGCTCGAAGATGGCCGTGGTGAACGTGTCGAACCGGACCATCACGAAGGCGCCGTACTCGGCGAGCAGATGCAGCCCGATGAGCAGCCCCCCACCGAGGATCGCCAAGCGCAGCTGCGGCAGCACGATCCGCGCGAACACCGCGACCGGACCCGAGCCCAGCGCCCGCGCCGACTCCTCCACCGCGGGATCCAGGCGGCGCAGTGTGGCCGCCGCGGGGAGATAGACCAGCGGGAAGTAGGACATCGTGGAGATCACCACGCCCGCCCACAGGCCGTGCATGGTCGGAAAGACGCTCACCCAGGCATAGCTGTTGACGAACGCCGGAACCGCGAGCGGCGCCGCGAAAACCGGCCCCCACCAGGATTTCCCCGGCACGTCGGTGCGTTCGACCACCCAGGCCAGCCCGATACCGAGTGCCACGCAGATGGGCACGGTGCACACCACCAGCGCGGCCGTGTTCTCCAGCAGCTCACCGACTCTGGGCCGGAACACCAGCTCCTTCGCCTGCTCGAGGCCGGTGGAGAAGACCGTCGAAACGATGTATCCGAGCGGCACGAACGTCGCCGCCACCAGCAGCAGCGCGACGCTCGTGACCAGCGGCCCCGGCCTGCCGATCCGGGGCGCGGCGACAACGGTCCGGACTGCCACGGCTACAGCAGACCCGCTTCGGTCATCAGCTGCGTGACCTTCTTCGAGTCCAGCTTGGACGGATCGACCGCGGGGGCCTGCAGATCGGCCAGCGGCGGCAGCGCCGGGTTCGCGGCCACTCCGGCGGCGACCGGGTACTCCAGCGACGTGCCGTCGCGCAGCACCTCTTGTCCGGTCTTGCCGACGATGAACGCCAGGAACTTCTGCGCCGCCTCCTGCTTCTTGCTCGCCTTCAGCACGCCGCCGCCGGAAACGCTGACGAAGGCTCCCGGGTCCTGGTTCTTGAAGTAGTGCAGGGCGGTGTCGGCGCTGCTCTCCTTCGTGTTCGCCTGGTCGCGGTACCAGTAGTAGTGGTAGATGACGCCGCCGTCCGGGCTGCCGGAATTGACCGCCTTCATGGTGGCGACGTTGTTCGGGAACGGTGTCGCGTTCTCCTTCATGCCCTTCAGCCAGGCGCGGGTGACGTCCTCACCCTTCAGCGCCAGCAGGGCCGCCACGATGGCCTGGAAGTCGGCGCCGGAGACGCCCGCGCCCCAGCGGCCCTTCCACTGCGGTTGCGCCAGATCCAACAGCGAGGCGGGCAGCTGACCGGGCTGGACCTTGTTCTTGTTGTAGACGAACACCGTCGACCGCGCGGCGACGCCGGTCCACTTGCCGGTGGACGGGCGGAACTGCGCGGGCACCTGCTCCAGGGTCTTGGCGTCCACGTCGGCGAACAGGCCCGCGTTCTCCACCAGCGCCATGGCGGGGGAGTTCTCGGTGAGGAAGACGTCGGCGGGCGAGGCAGCGCCCTCGGCGACCAGCTGGTTGCCCAGCGCCGTGTCGCCGCCCTGGCGCAACGTCACCTTGATGCCGGTTTCCTTGGTGAACTCGTCGGCCCACTCTTTGGTGAGCGATTCGTGCTGCGCGTTGTAGACGGTGATCTCGTTCGCGTTGTCGGAGGAATTCGAGCAAGCCGTGCCGCCGATGGCCGTCATGGTGAGGACCAATCCAGCGGCAATCGTCTTCCATCTGACCGGCTTCATCCTCGTCCTTCCGACCGCGTTACCCGTGCATATGTTGAGCCTTACCTAAGGAAGATACCGCGTCCGACATGCGGGAACCCTGGCAGATCTGGGGATTTCTCGCTGACGCTACGTCAGCCCCGAAAAGTCGCGCAGTGCAATGTGATTGCGGTCCGCGCAGGTGCCGAGCGTGTAATCCGGCTGCAGTCCGAAGTACTCGCCGCGGGTGAGCGCGCTCCAGCGCCGGGCGTCCTCGGTGCGGGTCTTGTAGAAATTGACCATGTATCCGCCCTCGTAGAGGCGCAGCAGGCTGTAGCCGCCCGGGTACTCCTTGACCGCGGCGACCTCCAGGAACTCCACCGCGCACGGCGCGTCCGGCCTGGTGCGGCGATTACGGTGGGTGTGGCCGCTGTGTTGCAGGAAGACGCCGGGGCTGCGGGTGTAGAGAGCCTGCAACTCGGCGCTGTCGCGTCCGTCGAGCACGAAGCCGGGTCCGGCGAGGTTGGTCAGTCCGGACTCCGTCGTGACCGGGTGATGGCCGAATACCAGCGTCGGCCGGTCCGGATCGGCGCGCAGGCGTTCGGCGAGGTGATCGAATTGCGGGCGCTCGATGGAGCCGCCCGCGCCGTCGAGTTGGCTGGTGTCCAATCCCAGCACCCGCAGACCGCCGACCTCGTGTTCGACCATTTCCTGTCGTGCGGAGAAGACATCGGCCCAGCAGTCGCGGTGGTCGGCGGGCGCGGGCGCGCAACCGGCGTATTCGCCGCCGACGTGCGGCCGGTCGTGGTTGCCGCGCACGGCCAGGTAGTCGTGGCCGAGCGTGCCCCAGGCATCGAGGCGGGTCCGCACCGTGCGGGTGTCCTGCTCGGAGGCTTCGGCGGTCAGGTCGCCCGCGAGCAGCAGGAGTTCGGCTGCGCGGTCGGGACGACGCAAGTCGTCCAGCATCGCGGTCAGCATCACTTCGGGGTAGGGCGTGAGGCCGGGGCCCTGCCGGAAGCCGGGGGGCAGGTCGCCCGCGATCAGCCCGCTGACTTGCTCGCCGTAGTGCACGTCGTTGGACAGTGCCAGCGTGCGCAACCTGCGGCCGGGCGGCGGGACCAGGGTGGTGAACTCGCCGCGCGCTTCCGGCGCGGCCGGGTCGGCGGTGGTGAGCGAAAGCGCCGGTGTGGCGCGCAGGCCCGCGGACCAGGCTTCGAAGCGGTAGGCGCGGCCCGGCTCGAGTCCCGCTATCTCGGCGTAGTGGAAAGGGGTCGGGTGGTCGTCGGCGAAGACCTGAGCCGGTGCGCGCGGCGAGTCGGCGGGACCGATCCGCACCTGGGCGTCGGTCTCGACGGGCAGCAGCCGGCCGCTCGGGTCGGGCGCGAGCGTGGTCCAGGTGAGGATCACCGAGGTGTCGGTGATCGTCACCACTTCCAGATCCGTCGCGATGGTCGCATTCGGTTGGGCGCGAACCGGTTTCGGTTTACCGGCAAGAGGGAGCAGAGCGGCGAGGCCGAGCGCGCCGAGGACGGTCCTGCGGCTGGGGCCGCAGCAACTCATGCGTGGGTGCATGCGATCAGCGCGTGCCCTCCGGGGAGCAGACCTTCCACTTGCCGTCTTCTTTCTTCAGATGCTCGGTCGTGCTGGTTTCGGTATCGGGCTGCTCGCCCGGCACCGCGACGGTGAGTTTGCCGGTGACCTTCGCGGTCGCGGTGTCCCCGGTGACGACGATGTCGTCGATCCTATCGATGGTGACCGAAACCGAGGTGCTGTCGAATTCCTTCTTCTCGCTCTCGGTCATCGCCTCGAACGCGGCGCGTTCGCGGGCGCACGCCTGTTCGGCCGCCGCGCGGAAGCCGCGCCTGTCGAGAGTCTCGTAGAAGTCGCGGATCGCGAGCTCGATCTTCTTCTCGTCCGAGGCGAGCGGACCTTTGCCCTGCGTGGTCAAGAAGATCCCGGCGATCAGCGCGCCGGCGATCACCAGCACGACTATCACCACCAAGCCGGCGATCAGGCCGGTGTGGCTCTTTCTGGGCTGTGGTGGGTATCCGCCGGGCGCGTAGCCGGGTGGCGGATAACCGGGCCCGGGCGGTGGATAACCCGGTCCGGGTGGTGGGAACGGTTGTCCCGGACCGGGTGGTGGAAAGGGTTGTCCCGGACCGGGTGGTGGAAAGGGTTGTCCCGGACCGGGTGGTGGGAAGGGGTGCCCGGGTTCGGGCGGTGAAGGGGGTTGCCCCGGACCCGGCGGTGAAGGGGGTTGCCCCGGACCCAGCGGTGAAGGCGGTTGCCCCGGACCGGGTGGCGGGGAGGGTTGCACCGGCTCCGGCGACGGAAGGGGTTGCTCAGGTTCGGGCGGCGGGGAGCCGGGGGGCGGCTGTCGCGGCTGCGGCGGTCGGTCATCCGGCGGTTGCCCGCCCGGTGGATTAGCCATGTCGTCCTCCGGTCTGCCCCCGGTGCCTGCATCGCTACGGCAAGGGCGTGCCCGGGTGACCGGAAACCAAACCAGACCGGATCGTTCGGTCAGGTGTGGCGCGGCGAGGCGGCGCTCGGCTCCCGATCCGGTCCGGCGCTGGTGTCGTCTGCGCGCTGTGTGGGTCTCGGCGGAAGGTGGTCGGCTTCTGGTGTGGTCTGGCGCTGGTGTCGTGTTCGGGTGTGGGTGTCGGCGGGAGGGTGGTCGGCTTCTGGTGTGGTCTGGCGCTGGTGTTCGGGGTGTGTGGGTGTCGGCGGGAGGGTGGTCGGCTTCTGGTGTGGTCTGGCGCTGGTGTTGTGTTCGGGGTGTGTGGGTGTCGGCGGGAG
>NZ_JBEYVQ010000026.1:38842-73059 GCF_040644075.1 Nocardia sp. NPDC047038
GTGTTCGGGGTGTGTGGGTGTCGGCGGGAGGGTGGTCGGCTTCTGGTGTGGTCTGGCGCTGGTGTTGTGTTCGGGGTGTGTGGGTGTCGGCGGGAAGGTGATCGGCTCTCGATGCGATCCCGCGCAGGCGTCGCGTCCGGGCTGTCGGCGCGGGTGTCGGCGGAACAGCAATCGGCCCGTGATCCGGGTTCTTGCGCGAGGTCGGCACTCGCGGCGTCAGGCGTCCAATGCGGCGTACCAGCGTGCGGTGTCGGTGTACTGGTGCAGGCGCGTGATGCGCCCGTCGTCGTCGACCTGCCACAGGTGCACGAACTCGGCTTCGTACTCGCGGCCGGTGGCGCGCGCCGCGCCGCGATAATGCCCGGTCACCACGACGGTGCCGTCGGTTGTCTCCTGCCACGTCTCGTCGTACGGCGCGGTGTCGAAATCTCGCGCGACCGGACCCCAGATACCCGTCATCGCCGCGATCGGCCCGTGGAAGGCGCCGCCCGCGCCGCACGGCATGCCCGGTGCGGTTCGCGCTTCGAACTCCGGATGCAGCAGCGCCAGGATCGCCGGTCCGTCACCGGTCTGCGTCGCGGCGTAGAAACCCTTGACCACCTCGAACTTCGCGGACATGTCGCCCTCCTTCTAATATGATCGTTCTAGAACGAACATACTAGAAGCCGAGCGCTGATGGCACTGTGGCCGTCGTCATGCCGCCCGATTCGGGCCGGGTTGCCTGGTGCTTGCCGCATATGTCCGGCTAACATTCGAACATGGGTTCGATAAGCGATGAAACGCCGCGAACCGAAGGAACGGAACCCGAGTTGGTCTACCCGAACCGGACCGGCCACTACTACCGGACGCTGACCTACCCGCCGCGCCCGGTCTGGGTGCGGCTGGACGCGATCCTGGTCCGCGATCCAGGGACGCCGCGCCATGTGAACGGCGCCGGGGTCATCATGCGCGGCGAGCGACCCGGAACCCTGACGCACTGGTTGCCCACCGTCGACGGCGATTGGATGGGCCGGGTGAACTACAGCATCCAGTTCGCCGACGGACGTCCGGATCTGCAGGTGCGCGACCAGTTGGTTCCCGCCTATGCGCTGCGTCCGCGGGATACCGGACAATCCGGACCGGAATCGGCTCGATCGTCACGCGGGAATGTCGCGCGACCCGAGCCGGACTCATTGCCGTGAATTTGCCTGCCCTGCCCACATCTGCGTGATCGCTGCCAACCAGGTTTGCTGTCCAGCGCACCGCGGCCCGAATGGGTTGTCCCGTCGATTGCCGGCCCGGTTGTCGCCGTAAAGGGCCGGTGATACGTTGCCCGGCATGGGATTTCAGTTGCCGCATCCCGAGGTGCTGTGGGCGCGCGTGACCGTCTTGGACGTGATCACCTGCGCAACGCACACCGATCGGGCCGCGAGCGGACAGGAGATCGGGCAGACGGCCAGAGTGGAAGGCGGCCGGCTGATCAACGACGACGGTGAGGGCAATTGGTTCTCGCTGGTCAGATATGCCGGTGACCGCGCGCTGCTATTCGGGAGGGACGAGGACAACGAGGTCACCGGAACCTCCTACGATCCGCTGGCCGCGGCGCCCGCCTGGGTGCGGTCCGTGGAACCGACCACGAAGCTGCCCGGCGGCGTCCAGGGCCCGGTCAGCTTCGTGCGCTGGTGGGAGTTCGGCCGCTGGCAGCACACGCCGACCGACCTGGACGACGGCCTCGAACTCGGCCTCAGCGCCGCCTCCGACCGGGAGGACTTCACCGGCAGCGTCATGAGCGCCGCCATTCACGCGAAGTGGGTGGAGATGGATTACGAGGCGGGCAAACTCACCGCCCTCACCGTCGACCCCACCGCCCTGCACGCCCTCTGCGACGCCGCCGAGAACGGCGCCGTCACCAAGGCGCACTTCTACTTCCTCCAGCCCGGCTTCACGGCCCCCGCCTTCACCTACCTCACCAACGCGGGCGTCCTCACATCCACCGACAAACCCACCGAACCCCTGCCGTAAACGTCGCGCCGCACACGGCACCCAACCATCCGAGAAGGGCTCCCGACTACGGGGGCCTTTTCTTATATGACGGCGGCATTGGCGGCACGCGTCCACGTGTCATGCCACGACTGTCGGTGGGCTGCGCTGCAGGCGGTAGTCACCCAGCTGGTCGCGCAGCGCGAACGCGAGCGGATGTCATTCTGTTCGGCCGAGTGCCGGAACGTCGCGGCCGAGTCGGCCGCGGACAACGGCCTGCTGGTCGGGCGTTCACCTCGCGTGTATGTCGATAACCGGTTTCCGCGACGGTTCGAGGGTGGCCAGCAACGTCCGCATGACGTCGTCGCCGACCGCGACACACCCTGCTGTCGGCCTGCCGACATCGACGTGGACGAAGAACGCGGAGCCCCGCCCCGGCACGACCGGAAAGCGGTTGTAGTCGATGACCAGCGCATAGTCGTACTGCGGTTCGGTTCGCCCGAGATTCTCGCTGAGGGCGGTATCGAACGGGCATTCACCCTCGGCGCACCGATACTTCTGGTTGTACAGCGGGCTTTCGGTGTCGGACACCCACCACCAGGTATTGGACGGATCGACCGAAAGGTAGGGAAGTTTCGCGCCCACGGCAGGCGCCCGGCCGAATCCTTCGGTCAACGGAAAGGTGCCCTCCGGCGTATATGCCGCCCCTTCTCTGGCCTCCCGCGAAATCCCCTCCGCACCAACCCAAGCGGGCACAGCAAGCGTTCGCTCCCACCGCCGGAACCGCCCCCGCTGCCACAGCTCCAACGTCCCCCGGTCGGCCCCCGCCGCCGCACTCACCCAGACAACTTGACTCCCCGGAACCGCATCCACGTCGAAGGGCGGCCGCTCTCTACCGGCCACAGCCCACAACACACCCCCCAGCACCACGGCAACGGCCACGAGCCCGCCCACCACAACCCGGCCTCGCCGCCCCCCACTCCCATCCAATCCCATTCACCCTCCTATGTAGACGAGCCACGAGTGGCACACGGCTGCGGCAAATGTCGAGTAGACCTCTCGATGGTGTGCCACTCGTCATCATCATCTCGGGGTTATGGCCTGCCAGTACTGGGTTCTCACCGTGTTCCAGAGGTCGAAGAGTTTCGGGAACCACTCGCGTACCTGGGCCAGGTCGGGGCGGTCCTCTCCTTCGCCGAAGTAGATCATGCCGGGGTCGCCGTTGGGGATGTCGATTATCGAGCCGTCCATTCTCATCCGGTAGGCCGGGGCCCCAGCGGCATGGTCGATGAGCGACTCGATCGCGATCCGCGACCCGCGCACGATCCGCCAGAGGACGGTGTGGTCACCAAATGTCGTGCTGTGCAATGGTCATCCCCCCGCGCGAGGAGTCGCCGGTATCGCTCGCGAGCACCCGACGACCGCTGACAGTGATCTGGTATCCACTGCGGCCGACCATTCCGGTGTGAACGACCAGGCCGGCCGCCTCTAGGCGTAGTAGTGCGCGGCGAGTTTGCCTTCCGGACGCATTCGCCGTTCTCACCAGCGAGTCCACGGACAGGATTCCGCCCGGCGCGAGTGCCGCCAGCACGGCGGACTGAGCCTTGCTGAGTCGGGGGTGCGATGCCATGGGGCAGAGGATGTGCGAGAAGCCGATATCCAAGCCCGGCAACGAAATCAGGTCGGCAAACTCGCGCAAATCGGCAGATCGCGTTGTGCAACGCCGCCTACGATCGGCGCGTATTGCAACTGACAGCAACCTCGGAATGCAACGACAGGGGAGCGTGCATGACAGACGGTCAGGCGGAGGAAACGGGCAGCACACTGCCGCGTAGGCAACTCGGCCGATATCTGAGGGAGGCACGGGAAGGAGCTGGATTCACGCTGGAACGGGCTGCCTCCTTGATGGAGTGGCACAAGTCGACGTTGAGCCGCCTGGAGCGCGGCTCGACGGACAGGGTCAGGACTCGGGACGTGTCAGGGCTCTGCGAGATCTATGGGCTCAACGAGGAGAGGACCGCCGTCGCCACGGGGCTCGCGGAGCAGACACCCGCGAAGTCGTGGTGGCACACCTACGGAGATCTGATCCCGGCGTGGTTCAACCTGTACGTCGGGTTGGAAGCGGGCGCAGAAGCATTGGCGACATACCAGCCCTTACTGATACCTGGCCTGCTGCAAACTCCGGACTACACACGGGCTATCGACCGGCTCTATTTCACAAACAACAGTGAAGAAGAACTGGAGCGTCGTATCCAGGTTCGTGCTCAGAGGCAGCGCCTCCTCACACGCTCGCGTCAGCCCACCAGAGCATCTTTCGTACTGCACGAAGCTGTGCTGCGCACTGTAGTCGGCAATCGGCGCGTGATGGCCGCACAGTCACGACATATCGCGGATATGTGCGCGCTCGCCAATGTCGAAATCCGAATTCTGCCGTTCCATACCGGACTTCCGCTCGGAGCAGCCCTGCCGCCTTTCACCATCTTGGACTTCGCTCAGGATGTTCGCGGCAAGCTGACGGAGCCGCCCATCGTCTACTGCGAGAACTACACCGGCAGCGCGTACCTTGAAGGACGAGCGGATGTGCTGAAATTTCGGGAGGCATTTGCGCTGCTTCGGCGGGCTAGTCCAGACGCCCGCCCGAGCCGCGACCTGATGCGACAGATAGCAAGGGAGTTCGATTGTGAACGTTGACTTGTCCGGAGCGCGCTGGTTCAAGTCGAGCCGCAGCCAAGGTGGAGCAGACTGCGTCGAGGTCGCCTATCTGGCCGGAGGCCTGGTCGGCGTCCGCGACTCGAAGAACCCGATGGGCCCGGCGCTGGTCTTCGCCCCCGGCGAGTGGGACACCTTCACCGCAGGTGTGGCCGACGGCGAGTTCGTCGGACCATAGGAGTCGCCGCAACCGAACACGAGCCTCGGGTTGAATCCGGGGCTCGTAATCATTGATGCGGTTAGCATTCGAAGTGCCTGCAATCCCGGTGCTGGAAAGACGGGCGATCGGGTGTCGACCACCGGGAGTTCTCGGCATCCGCGCCCGTACCAGCGTCCTGCCGATTCGAATCAGGTGTGTCCCGCGACCTATTGTCAGTGGGCGGCGAAGAACTGCCAGATGATCTCCGAAGCATCGAATTGGCGGCTCACCGCGCCGACCAACGCCTTGGGGAGATACTGCTCGCCGCCCGGCCAGGTGTGGCCACCGTTGGTGACCGCGTAGAGGACGACGCCGACATCGTCCGGGCACAGTGCCGTCTCGATCTCTACTGAGGTCCCGTCGTCGCCGCGTGCGGGCAACTCACTGGCGTTCGGCGGTGGACAGCCGTTCTTCCCGCGCCACAGCTGTTGCGTGGCCGCCACCGACAGGACCGGGCCGGTGCCCGCGCCGCCGTGATTGCCCGACGTCACGCGCACGACACCGCCTTCGTACGGGACGATCGGATCGGCGGTGCCATGGATCTCCAGCACCGGAAGTGGATGCGCGAGTGCGCAGTCCGACTCGTCCGCGGCGGGAAGTGGACCAGCCACCGGCGCGATCGCGGCCAGCTTGGCGCTCAGGTGACACCCCAGATGCTGGGTGAACATGCCCCCGTTGGACATCCCGGTGGCATACACCCGAGCCGGATCGACCTCGTCGGCGGCGACCAGGTGGTCGATCAACGCCGAGACGAACCCGACATCATCGACACCCGCTGCGCCCGCGCGTGTGTCGGCACCCCGGCCGTCGTTCCATGACCTGCCGATCCCCTCGGGGTAGACCGCGATGAATCCATTGGCGCCGGCCAGCCGATCGAAACCGCTCTTGTTCGCCATGTACCCGGCGCTACCGCCACCACCGTGGAAGACCAGAACCGCCGCGAGCCTGCCTTGCGGTGAACCCGCCGGACGGTGGATGAGGTAGTGGCGTTGCGCGCCCGCGTAGTCCAGGACGCGGTGCGGATCATCGGGTCCACTGGCACGCGAATGCGCGCAGGCGGCGGTCAGGACCAGGGCCGCGCCGACGACGATGGCGGCCAACGATCTCAGCACGGCTCGATGGTAGGAGCCCCGGCATCGCGAGGCCACCCACTGATGCGGCCGCTGTCCGCACAGTGTCGCTGTGTGGTCGATCGCACCGAGTCGCGGGACGGTGAACGCCCTATCGGTGATCCAAAAGTTCCGGTCGCCAACTGCACAGGGTCTCGTACCTTACGAGCATGAAGTCGATGAACTACACCGAGGCGCGAGCGAACCCCGCCTCGGTTCTCGACAGCGCCACCGACGATCTGGAAGAAGTGGTGATCACCCGTGCCGGGCGCGAACCGGCCGTGGTGGTCGCCCTGAGCGAATACCGAGCGCTGAAGGAGACCGCGTACCTTCTCGGCAACCCCTTCAACGCGCGACACCTCGAGCGTTCTATCGCGGAACATCGCGGCGGCAGTGTCACACCTCGGGTCCTCGCCCACGAGGCCTAGGCCGCCGATGAGAAAGGCCCCCTGACCAGCTGGTCAAGGGGCCTTTGCTCGGTGCCCTCGGCAGGATTCGAACCTGCGGCCTTCTGCTCCGGAGGCAGACGCTCTATCCCCTGAGCTACGAGGGCGGGATAGGGCTCGGTCGGGGCCGGGATGGCGGTCCGATCGGGCTGGGTCAGCCTATCGTATCGGCGGCCGTCCGCCAAAAAGGGCGGACGGCGGCGGGGTTTCGGGTCAGGGGAGGGGGGCGGCGCCGCGGGCGGTGAGCATGGTGGTCATCAGGTCGGATTCGCCGCGTTGGGTGGTGGCCATGGTTTCGGCGAGGGTGCGCACCGCCGTGGTGTCGGCGTGCTGGGCGGCGTAGTCGATCATCGACAGCCCGCCCTGGTGATGGCGCAGCATGAGCTGCAGGAACATCGTGTCCAGCTTGGGGCTGGTGGCCTGGCGGAGCGCGGCGAGTTCGGCGGGGGTGGCCATGCCGGGCATGGTGGACACCGGCCCGGAGTGGTGTGGCATGTCGGCACCGGAATGATCGTGGCCGCCCATCGGCTCGGTCATCCAGCCCATGAACCCGTCGACGCTCTGCGCGGGCTCGCCCCACAGCTGCAACCAGCCCTGCATGCGTCCGATCTGGCTCTGCTGGGTGGTGAGGATGTCGTAGGCCAGGCGGCGTACCTCGGTGTCGGTGGAGCGAACCAGCAGCACGCCCGCCATTTCGACGGCTTGGGCGTGGTGCGCCGACATGTCCTGACTGAAACCGACGTCCACCGGGCCCGGGTCCGGCTCCGTGGAACCGTTCAGCGGAATCCGGGCCAGCACGCCGATCGCGAAGCCGATCAGGATCGCGCCGATGATGCCGAGGATCAGCAGCGCGGTGCGCTGGCGGCGGAACTGTCCGCCGACACCGGCCCCTGTTTCGCGTTCGGATCCGTCGAATTCGCGATCTCCGGGCACGGCGGCTTCGCGGCCGCCGGGCCCGGTAGGTGCTCCACGCTCGCCTGACCTGGCGGGTGTCTCGCGACTGTCGGCTTCGGCCTCTGCTTCGGGGCCGAACCCAGTGGCGCCGTGACTGCTGGAGCCGGAGTCTTCACGATTGCCGGAGGCGATGACTTTCTGCGTCCCGGATTCGGCGGACGCGGCCTCACCTGCTTCGCGACGCCCAGACCCGCGCTCACCGGATTCCGCGCCGCCCCGATCGCCGGACACTACTGCCCCGCGCCAGGAGCGGGCTGCACGGGCGCGGGCTGCGCGGGCACCGGAGCGCCGGGCACACCGGGAAGTCCGGGAAGACCCGGCACGCCGGGCACGCCGGGCAGACCACCGGGCATGCCGCCGAGTTCGGTTTGGTCCTGCTGCAAGCCCTTGCCGTCCATCGGCACCGCGTCGGGTCCGGGCGGCGTGGGATCGAACGGCGGCGGGTTGTCGGTGTCGAAGACGATCGTCGAGCAGTCCGCGCCGACCTCGGGATAGGTGTAGTTGTTCAGCCGCAGAGCTGTGATGAACTGGCCGACGCGCTTGTCGTCGGGGCTGTCCAGCTTCAACTGGTGCCCCCAGGACTGCAAGGAGACGGCGGAGTCGAGGCCGGGGTAGGGCGACATCAACGTGTACGGCTTGCCCTCGACCTTCGCCTTCAGCGTCGCGATCCCGTCGGCGTTCACCTTGTCCGGGTTGTAGGTGATCCACACCGCGCCGTGCTCGAGCGAGTGCACCGCGTTCTCCACCCGGATCGGCTTGTTGTAGACCACGCCGGTGCAGGTCGCCCACGACTGGTCGTGCGGGCCGCCGAACGGCGGAGCCTGGTCGTAGGCCACGCGCTGGCTGGAGTTGATATGCAGCCCGGCGGGGTATTCCTTCTTCACCACGCCCGCGATCCCGTCGGACGGGTCCTTCTTCTGCGCGCTCGGCGTGTACTTCTCCAGGTCGGCCTTCTCCCGGTACTTGGGGACCAGGCTGTAAGCCAGCGCGCCGATCAATGCGATGATTACTACGGCCGCGCCGATGGCCAACCAGGGAACCTGGCGATTCTTCTTCGGAAGCTGTCCTTGCCCGCCCCGCTTGCGGGGAGCCGACAACTTCGCCGCGGCCTTGGCGGCCTTGGCCGATTTGGCGCTGGGACTGCTAGGCATCGCTCAGTGTGCTCTTTCGACGTGGATGGATCCGCTGGCTGCGCAGTGCCCACCCGAGGTGCACACCCGCCAAGACCATAGGATAGAGACTCGTGACTCCAGCTGACCTTGCAGATCTCCTTCGCTCTACCGCGGCGAAGGTGCTTGTCGAACGTGGACTGGACCCTGCGGTCCTGCCCGACGAGGTCACCGTGGAGCGTCCCCGCAACCCCGAACACGGCGACTATGCCACGAATGTCGCGATGCAGGTGGCCAAGCGCGCCGGAACCAAGCCGCGTGATCTGGCCACCTGGCTGGCCGACGCGCTGGCCGCCGCCGACGGCGTCGCCGCCGCCGAGGTCGCCGGGCCCGGCTTCCTGAACATCCGCCTCGCGGCCTCCGCGCAGGGCGCGATCATCGAGCGGGTGCTCGCCGCGGGCGCCGCGTACGGCACCGCCGAGACGCTGAAGGGCACCCGGATCAACCTCGAGTTCGTCTCGGCCAACCCGACCGGTCCCGTGCATCTGGGCGGCACCCGGTGGGCCTCGGTCGGCGACGCGCTGGGCCGCATCCTGGCCGCGCAGGGCGCGGACGTGGTGCGCGAGTACTACTTCAACGACCACGGCGCGCAGATCGATCGGTTCGCCGCCTCGCTGGCCGCGGCCGCCACCGGCGCGCCGACCCCGGAGAACGGGTACGCGGGCGCCTACATCGGCGAGATCGCCGACAAGATCGTGGCCGCCAACCCGGACGTGCTGAGCAAGCCGGAGGCCGAGCGCCTCGAGCTGTTCCGTGCCGAGGGCGTCGAGCTGATGTTCGCGCACATCAGGGAGTCGTTGCACGATTTCGGCACCGACTTCGACGTCTACTTCAACGAGAGCTCGCTGTTCGCCTCCGGCGCGGTCGAGCAGGCGGTGGAGCGGCTGAAGAACTCCGGCGACCTGTACGAGAAGGACGGCGCCTGGTGGATCGCCAGCTCGGAATACGGTGACGACCAGGACCGGGTGGTCATCAAGAGCGACGGCAAAGCCGCCTACATCGCGGGCGACATCGCCTACTTCCAGGACAAGCGGGCCCGTGGCTTCGACCTGTGCATCTACATGCTCGGCGCCGACCACCACGGTTACATCGGCAGGCTGAAGGCCGCCGCGGCCGCGTTCGGCGACGACCCGGCCACGGTCGAGGTGCTGATCGGGCAGATGGTGAACCTGCTGCGTGACGGCGTCGCGGTGAAGATGAGCAAGCGCGCTGGGACCGTGGTCACCCTCGACGACCTGGTCGAGGCGATCGGCGTGGACGCGGCGCGGTACTCGCTGGTGCGTTCGTCGGTGAACTCGAGCATCGACATCGATCTGAACCTGTGGGCCAGTCAGAGCAACGAGAACCCGGTCTACTACGTGCAGTACGCGCACGCGCGGACCGCGTCCATCGCGCGCAACGCCGCCGAGTTCGATTACGACTCCGTCGCCGCCGACCTCGCGCTGCTGTCGGCCGACGAGGAAGGCGAGCTGATCCGCACCCTCGGCGAATACCCGCGCGTGGTGAGCGGTGCCGCGAGCTTGCGCGAACCGCATCGGGTAGCCCGCTACCTGGAGGAACTGGCCGGCGCGTACCACCGTTTCCAGACCAACAAGAACCTGCGCGTCCTGCCGCTCGGCGACGAACCCGTCTCGCCGACGAACGCGGCCAGGCTCGCTCTGGTCAACGCCACGCGCCAGGTCTTGGCCAACGGCTTGGGCCTGCTCGGCGTCAGTGCGCCGGAGCGCATGTGACCGTCCGGTCGACCAGAGCGAGGAAGGAAGCGAAAGTGAGCGAGCGCAGCGAGGTGGACGTCGTGAGCCTGCGAACCATCGTTACAGCCGCGTGCGCGGTCATGCCGGAGCCGAGCGCTAGCGAGGTGGAGGCATGAGCGCGCATCCCGCCGGTCCCCGGCATGCCGAGATTCCGCATGCGCCGAATCTGCCTGAGCGTCCGAGCGATCCGCGGCAGATGATCGACCTGCCCGCGAACGTCTGGCCGCGCAACGCGACCCGCGACGACGCGGGCGTGGTCCACCTGGCGGGCGTGCCGGTGTACGAGCTGGCCGAGCGGTTCGGCACCCCGCTGTTCGTGGTGGACGAGGACGACTTCCGTTCCCGCTGCCGCGACATGGTCCGCGCGTTCGGGGCGAACGCGCGAGTCCACTACGCGTCGAAGGCGTTCCTGTGCGGCGAGGTCGCCCGCTGGATCCGGGACGAGGGCCTCTCGCTGGACGTCTGCTCCGGCGGCGAACTCGCCGTCGCGTTGCACGCGGGCTTCCCCGCGGAGCGAATCGCCCTGCACGGCAACAACAAATCCGTCGCCGAGCTGGAAGCCGCGGTGTCCGCGGGGGTCGGCCACGTCGTGGTGGACTCGCTCATCGAGATCGAGCGCCTGGAGGCCGTCGCGAGCCGCGCGGGCGTGGTGCAGGACGTGCTGGTCCGGGTCACCGTCGGGGTGGAAGCCCACACCCACGAATACATTTCGACTGCGCACGAGGACCAGAAGTTCGGCTTCTCGATCGCGGGCGGCGACGCGATGGAGGCGCTCGCGCGCGTCTTCGACGCCGACAACCTGCGCCTGGTCGGCCTGCACAGCCACATCGGCTCGCAGATCTTCGAGATCGACGGTTTCGAGATCGCCGCGCGGCGCATGCTCGGCCTGCTCCGCGAGGCCATCGACAAATTCGGCATCGAGCGCACCGCGCAGATCGCGACGCTGGATCTCGGTGGCGGACTTGGCATTTCGTATCTTCCGTCGGACGACCCGCCGCCGCTGGACCGGTTCGCGGCGAGCCTGCGCGAACTGGTCGCAGCCGAAGCCGAACGCGCGGGTCTGCCCACGCCGACGATCGCTGTCGAGCCCGGCCGCGCCATCGCTGGGCCCGGCACGGTGACGCTCTACGAGGTCGGCACCATCAAGGACGTCTCGCTGGACGGCGGTCTGCGCCGCCGGTACGTGAGTGTCGACGGCGGCATGAGTGACAACATCCGGCCCGCGCTGTACCAGGCCGACTACGACTGCCGTCTGGTCTCGCGGTCGTCGCAGGCCGGGCCGGTGGTCGCGCGCGTCGTCGGAAAGCATTGCGAGAGCGGCGATATCGTCATCCGGGACACCTGGATGCCCGCCGACGTCGGCCCCGGAGACCTGATCGCCGTCGCCGCCACCGGCGCGTACTGCTACTCGATGTCCAGCCGGTACAACCAGTTGACCCGTCCCGCGGTCGTCGCGGTGCGGGACGGACAGCCGCGCCTGATACTGCGCCGGGAGACGGTGGCGGACCTGCTCAGCTTGGAGGTGGAAGCGTGACGGCCAACGCGAAGAACGGCGTGTGGGGGACCGATCGCCCGATCGGGGTCGCGGTCCTCGGCATGGGCAATGTTGGCACCGAGGTCGTGCGCATCCTGCGCGAGCACACCGAGGACCTGCGTTCCCGCGTCGGCGCGCCGGTGGTGCTCCGCGGGGTGGCCGTGCGCAGCCTCGACACCGACCGCGGCATCCCCGCGGACCTGCTCACCACCGACGCGGACGCGCTGGTCGCCCGCGACGACGTCGACCTGGTGGTGGAGGTGATCGGCGGCATCGATCCGCCGCGCCGGCTGATCCTGGCCGCGCTGAATGCGGGCAAATCCGTGGTGACCGCGAACAAGGCGCTGCTGGCCGACTACACCGGCGAGCTCGCCGCCGCGGCCGAAGCCAGTCGCGCCGACCTGTACTTCGAGGCCGCCGTCGCGGGCGCCATCCCCGTGGTGCGCCCGCTGATCCAGTCGCTGGCGGGCGACCGGGTGAACCGGGTCGTCGGCATCGTCAACGGCACCACCAACTTCATCCTCTCCGCGATGGACGAGACCGGCGCCGACTACTCGCAGACGCTGGCCGAGGCCACCCGGCTGGGCTACGCCGAAGCCGACCCGACCGCCGACGTGGAGGGCTACGACGCCGCGGCCAAGGCCGCGATCCTCGCCTCGCTGGCGTTCCACACCCGGGTCACCGCCGCCGATGTCTACCGCGAGGGCATCTCGCGGATCACCGCCGAGGATCTGGAAACCGCCTCCGCGCTCGACTGCACGGTCAAACTGCTGGCCATCTGCGAGCGGGTGGACGCGGGTCCCGGCGAGCCCGGACCGGAGGACGGCGGCAAAGAGCGTGTCTCGGTGCGCGTCTACCCGGCGCTCATCCCCCGCAAGCACCCGCTGGCCGCGGTGACCGGTGCGTTCAACGCGGTGGTCGTCGAGGCGGAGAACGCCGGGCGGCTGATGTTCTACGGGCAGGGCGCGGGCGGCGCTCCGACCGCGTCGGCCGTACTCGGCGATCTGGTGATGGCGGCACGGAACAAGTTCTATGGGGGTCGCGCTCCCGGCGAATCGGTTTATGCTGAGCTACCGATCGCGCCGATCGGCGATACGCCCACCCGCTATCACGTGAACCTGCAAGTCGAGGACCGTCCTGGAGTCCTGGCCGCGGTGGCGGGCGAATTCGCCAAACACGGGGTGAGCATTTCGACCGTCCGTCAAGAAGGGCACGGCTCGGGTGCGCGCCTGGTCGTGGTGACCCACCACGCCGTGGAGTCGGCGCTCGCGGACACCGTGGCCGCACTGGCGGGAATGGCATCCGTCACATCCGTGACCAGCGTTCTGAGATTGGAAGGCACCGAAGAATGACCACAGCGTCGCGCAACGACTCCATGAGGGGCGGCGGCCGGGAGACGGGCGGGCACACGACCGGCGTCGCGCCACAGGCAGGGGTGCACTCCCGCTGGCCGGGCCTGATCGCGGCCTACCGCGACCGGCTCGCCGGCGCGGCCGACTGGGAGCCGGTCACGCTGTACGAGGGCGGAACGCCGCTGGTGCCCGCGCCGCACCTGTCCGAGATCACCGGTTGCGAGGTCTACCTGAAGGTCGAGGGCCTGAACCCGACCGGCTCGTTCAAAGACCGCGGCATGACGATGGCGATGACCGACGCCAAGTACCGCGGCCAGAAGGCGGTGCTGTGCGCGTCCACCGGCAACACTTCGGCATCCGCCGCGGCGTACGCCACCCGCGCGGGCATGAGCTGCGCCGTGCTGATTCCGCAGGGCAAGATCGCGATGGGCAAGCTGGCCCAGGCCGTGATGCTCGGCGCGAAGATCATCCAGGTGCAGGGCAACTTCGACGACTGCCTCGAACTCGCCCGCAAGGTCACCGCTGATTTCCCCAGCATCGGACTGGTGAACTCGGTGAACCCGGCCCGCATCGAGGGCCAGAAGACAGCGTCCTTCGAGATCTGCGACGTGCTCGGCAAGGCCCCCGACGTGCACGCCCTTCCCGTCGGCAACGCGGGCAACATCACCGCCTACTGGCGTGGCTACCGGGAGTACTACGCCGACGGCGTCACCGGCGGGCTGCCGCGCATGCTCGGCGTGCAGGCCGCGGGCGCGGCCCCGCTGGTCAACGGCGCCCCGGTGAAGGATCCCGAGACCATCGCCACCGCGATCCGGATCGGCGCGCCCGCCTCCTGGAACGGCGCGGTCGAGGCCAAGGAGCAGTCCGGCGGCGCTTTCCGCGCCGCCACCGACGAGGAGATCCTCGACGCGTACCGCCTGGTCGCGGCGACCGAGGGCGTGTTCGTCGAGCCCGCGTCGGCGGCCAGCGTGGCCGGTGTGCTCGCCGCACGCAAGGAGGGCTGGCTGGATGCCGGGCTCACCGTGGTCTGCACCGTGACCGGCAACGGTCTCAAGGACCCCGACACCGCGCTGTCGGGCATGCCCAAGGTGCAGCCGATCTCGGTCGATCCGGTCGCGGTCGCCGCCGAATTAGAGCTGGCCTGAGTTGAATTCGCGCGACAGCCAGGTCATGAGCGCGACGCTGCCCGCCGGTCTGACCGTGACCGCCCGGGTGCCCGCGTCCACCGCGAACCTCGGTCCCGGGTTCGACTCGCTCGGTATGGCATTGGGGATCTACGACGAAATCCAGGTGCGCACTACCGATTCCGGGCTCACCATCCGGGTCGAGGGTGAGGGCGCCGACGATGTGCCTTGGGGCCCTTCGCATCTCGTGGTCCGCGCGATCGAGCGCGGCCTGGAGTCGGCCGGGGTGTGGGCCGACGGCCTCGATGTGGTGTGCCGCAACGTGATTCCGCATTCGCGCGGCCTCGGGTCCTCGGCCTCGGCGGTGGTCGGCGGACTTGCCGCCGGGTGCGCCCTCGCCGCGAAGCTGGACTCGGCGCCGGCCACGCCTGCCGACCGATTGGTGCAGCTGGCAGCGGAATTCGAGGGGCATCCGGACAACGCGGCGGCCAGCGTGCTCGGCGGGATCGTGGTCTCGTGGACCGAGAGCGATCGCCCCGCCGACGAGGCCCCGGGCACGGAATACCACGGTCGCGTCTACCGCGCGGTGCGGCTGGAGGCGCATTCGGCACTGCGCCCGGTCGTGCTGATCCCGGAGGAGCGCTCGTCCACCGCGCACACCCGCGGCCTGCTGCCCGACGTCGTGCCGCACGGCGACGCGGCGTTCAACGTCAGCCGCGCCGCGCTGGCCGTGGTGGCGCTCACCCAGCGTCCCGACCTGCTGCTGCCCGCCACCGCGGACCGCCTGCACCAGGCCCAGCGTGCGCCCGCGCTACCGTTGACCACCGCCTGGATCACGCGCCTGCGCACGGCGGGCATCGCGGCCACCGTCTCCGGGGCGGGACCGACCATCCTTGCCCTGGGGACCAGCGAATTTCCCGCGGAACTCCGCGAACTGGCGGCAGCCGACGGCCTGCGCGTAGTGGAGCCGGGAATCGCCGAAGGCGTCCTGATCGACTGACGGCGAGTCTGTCTTGCCGAGATTCGCAATGGACAGCTATTCTGGGCAGGTCCGTACATCGTGCGCATCAGACGCCGGTGCTTCATCAGGGCAATCGCTCCAGCAGGCTCCAGGCTCGAGCCTCCAGGCCATGGGGGTGCTGCGTAGCTGCGCAACTGGAATGATCTCTCCCCACCTTTCACCAATGGTGGAGAAGCCGCCGGTCCGGCGGGGCAGGTGATACGGCACACAGCGCCCGGACGGACGCATCCCAGTCCGGCAGAATGCCCGGGCTGCGGGACGAACCCTCGAAACAGCACACGGCGATCGAGGGAAGGAAAGGATTTCCGTGACAGATACGGACCTGCTCGCGACACCCGGCGTGGAATCGAACCCGACGGGCGAGCGCGATAGTGAATCCGGACAGATTTCGAAGATGAGCGAACACACCGACGTCGCACGATCGGGGCTGACTGGAATGTTGTTGCCGCAGTTGCGTGCGCTCGCGGGGGAGCTCGGTATCCGAGGCACCTCCGGGATGCGCAAGGGCGATCTGATCGCCGCCATCAAGGAAAATCAGGCCGCGGGCAAGGCGGCGAAGGCGGAGAAGCCCGCCAAGAGCGAGGCCAAGTCCGCGGCAACCGCGAAGGCCGACGCCCCCGCGAAGACCGCCGCTCCCGCTGAGCAGGCGCCGGCCAAGGCCGAGCAGGCGACCCTCGACGTGACGCCCGCGGCTTCGGCCGCGCCCAGCGAGGCTCCCGCCCCGGCGAAGACGGCCCCCGCCGATTCCGCGCCCGCCGCCGAGGCGGCGTCGTCCACGGCGACCGAGACCACCGAGGAGTCCGGCCGAGACAGCGGCCAGCGTGGCCGCGGTCGGCAGCGGCGCGGCCGTGACCAGGCGCGATCCGCGACCGATACCGCGCAGGCCGAGACGCGTACCGAGGAACCGAAGCAGGACGCCGAGCAAGGTGGCGAGCGCCGCCGCGACCGCGGCCAGGGTGAGCGCGGCCAGGGTGAGCGTGGCCAGGGTGAGCGTGGCCAGGGTGAGCGTGGCCAGGGTGAGCGGCAGAGCGAGCGCGGCCAGGGTGAGCGTGGCCAGCAGAGCCAGAACGGCAGCGCGGGTGGCCGCGGCGGCGACGACGAAGAGGGCGGTCGCGGACGGCGCGGACGCCGCTTCCGGGAGCGTCGTCGTGGGCGCGACCGCGACGGCGGCGGCGGTGGCGGCGAGACCCGCGAGCTCGAGATCCGCGAGGACGACGTCCTCCAGCCGGTCGCGGGCATCCTCGATGTGCTGGACAACTACGCCTTCGTCCGCACCTCGGGTTACCTGGCCGGGCCGAACGACGTCTACGTGTCGATGAACCTGGTCCGCAAGAACGGCCTGCGCCGCGGTGACGCGATCACCGGCGCGGTGCGCGCCCCCCGCGACGGCGAACAGTCCAACCAGCGCCAGAAGTTCGATCCGCTGGTGCGGCTGGACACGGTCAACGGCGGCGACGTCGAGGCGGCCAAGCGCCGTCCCGAATTCGGCAAGCTCACCCCGCTGTACCCGAACCAGCGCCTGCGGCTGGAGACCCAGCAGAACAAGCTGACCACCCGTGTGATCGACCTGATCATGCCGATCGGCAAGGGCCAGCGCGCCCTGATCGTGTCGCCGCCGAAGGCCGGTAAGACCACGATCCTGCAGGACATCGCGAACGCGATCGCGACCAACAACCCCGAGTGCTACCTGATGGTGGTGCTGGTCGACGAGCGTCCGGAAGAGGTCACCGACATGCAGCGCTCGGTGAAAGGCGAGGTCATCGCCTCGACCTTCGACCGTCCGCCGTCGGATCACACCTCGGTCGCCGAACTCGCCATCGAGCGCGCCAAGCGCCTGGTGGAGATGGGCAAGGACGTCGTCGTGCTGCTCGACTCGATCACCCGGCTCGGGCGCGCGTACAACAACTCCTCGCCCGCCTCGGGCCGAATCCTCTCCGGTGGTGTGGATTCCACCGCGCTGTACCCGCCCAAGCGGTTCCTCGGCGCGGCCCGCAACATCGAGAACGGCGGCTCGCTGACGATCATCGCCACCGCCATGGTGGAGACCGGTTCGACCGGTGACACGGTGATCTTCGAGGAGTTCAAGGGCACCGGTAACGCCGAGCTCAAGCTGGACCGCAAGATCGCGGAGCGGCGGGTGTTCCCGGCGGTGGACGTCAACCCGTCCGGTACCCGCAAGGACGAGCTACTGCTCAGCCCCGACGAGGCGGGGGTACTGCACAAGCTGCGCCGCGTACTGTCCGGCCTGGACTCGCACCAGGCGATCGATCTGCTGATCGACCGTCTGAAGAAGTCCAAGAACAACCTCGAGTTCTTGATGCAGGTGAGCAAGACCGCGCCGGGCGCGCTCGACGAGTGAGTAGCGGCGCCAGCTCGGCGCCGTGACAACGGCCGAAAGGGTCCCGCTGATGCGGGACCCTTTCGGCGTCCGGGGAGCGAAGAATACGAGGCCGACCGTGGCCGCGCCGCCGATGAGGAGAGCGATGATCAGCGCGCAGGGCCCGGCGTCGGGATCGGGGGCGGCGGATTCCGAGGTGTGGACGTACACGGCGTTCTTCGGCGCGGGATAGTTCGGGTTCGCGGGGAGCGCGGATACACCGACGGCCACCGAGAGAAACAGCAGAACGAAAATCGCGGCCGCGATCCGGACGTTCACGGGGTCTCCTTCCTGTCTCGGCACGCCGATGTGCACCAGGTCTGCCACTCTATGAACGAATTCGTTCACATTCGTGAGTAGCGGACTACCCGACTTCAGGGTCCAGGAGGTGGCGCGGATTCGCGTGCCCGGACTTCCGGGGGCGCGAACGATGGGGGAGTACCTGGGGTGGGAACAAACCACTCGCCAGGGGCGTTTTGGGAGCGTAACGGCAGTTCTGGCATACTGAACGGTCGTTGCGTCTGCTCAGGTGAGCAGAGCTCCCGCCTAGTCGGTTCCGGTTCACGCTTCGCGTTCGCGCGGGCGACCCGGCGACCACAATCGAGAGGACATCCATGAAGGCAGGAATTCACCCGACGTATGTCGACACCACGGTCGTCTGTGGTTGCGGCAACACCTTCCAGACTCGCAGCACCAAGGAGTCGGGACACATCACCGTCGAGGTCTGCTCGCAGTGCCACCCGTTCTACACCGGCAAGCAGAAGATCCTCGACACCGGTGGCCGCGTGGCCCGCTTCGAGGCTCGTTACGGCAAGCGTGCCGGCAAGAAGGCCGACGCCAAGTAGCTTCCTCGCCGACGCCCGGTCCTGCCCCGCAGGCCGGGCGTCGGTGTTTTGTATGGACAGCTACCAGGAGAAGGAAGCACTGTGACGCAACCGTCCGCCATCGACGACATTCTGGCCGAGTACGCCGGCTTGGAGACGCAGCTGTCCGATCCGTCGCTGCACAACGATGCGGGCGCCGCGCGCCGGGTCGGCAAGCGATTCGCCGAGCTGGCCCCGGTCATGGCCACCTATCGCAAGCTCGAGACGGCCCGCGGCGACTTGTCCGCCGCGCGGGAACTCGCCGCCGACGACGCCGCGTTCGCCGCGGAGGTCCCGGATCTGGAACGACAGGTCGAGGAACTGGAACAGGCCCTCGCCGACCTGCTGGCCCCGCGCGACCCGCACGACGGCGACGACGTCGTGCTCGAGGTCAAGTCCGGCGAAGGCGGCGAGGAGTCCGCGTTGTTCGCCGCCGACCTGGCCCGCATGTACGTGCGGTATGCCGAGCGCCACGGCTGGAAGGTCGAGATCCTCGACGCCGCCCTGTCGGACCTGGGCGGATACAAAGAGGCGACGCTGTCGATCAAGAGCCGCGACGCGGCGCGCGACGGTGTCTGGTCGCGATTCAAGTTCGAGGGCGGTGTGCACCGGGTGCAGCGCGTCCCGGTGACCGAATCGCAGGGCCGCATCCACACCTCGGCGGCGGGCGTGCTGATCTACCCGGAACCCGACGAGATCGAAGAAGTGCAGATCGACGAGTCCGATCTCCGCATCGACGTGTACCGCTCCTCCGGCAAGGGGGGTCAGGGCGTCAACACCACCGACTCCGCGGTGCGCATCACCCACCTGCCTTCCGGCATCGTGGTCACCTGCCAGAACGAGCGTTCCCAGCTGCAGAACAAGGCGCGCGCCATGCAGGTCCTCGCGGCGCGTTTGCAGGCACTGGCGGAAGAACAGGCCGATCAGGAGGCCGCGGCGGGCCGCGCCAGCCAGATCCGCACGGTGGACCGCTCCGAGCGCATCCGCACCTACAACTTCCCGGAGAACCGGATCACCGACCATCGGATCGGGTTCAAGGCGCACAACCTCGACGCCGTGCTGGACGGGGAACTCGACGCGCTGCTCGACGCTCTGGGGAAGGCGGATCGCGAAGCGCGTATGGCCGCGGAATGATCGTCGTTCGGGCAGAGTCGGTGTCATGTCCACGAGCCGAGTAGCGCTGCGCCCCGTCATCAACGACGCCATCGAGACGTTACGGATCGCCGGGGTGCACAGCCCGCGGGCCGACGCCGAACATCTCGCCGCGCACGTCCTCGGCGTGGAGCGGACAAGGCTGGTGCTGACGCCGCTCGTCCCGCCCGGCAAGTTGGACGAGTACCGCGAGTTGGTCGCCCGCCGGGCACGGCGAATCCCGTTGCAGCACTTGACCGGAACGGCCGTGATGGGTGCGCTCGATCTCGCGGTGGGCCCCGGCGTCTTCGTGCCGCGCCCGGAGACCGAGTTGCTGTACGCCTGGGCGCTGGCGCAGTTGGAGGCGCTGCCGCACGATCACACGCCGATCGTCGTCGACCTGTGCACCGGATCGGGCGCGCTCGCACTGGCCCTCGCGCACGCGCGCCCCGACGCCGAAGTGCACGCCGTGGAACTCGATCCCGCCGCGCAGGTCTGGGCCCGGCGCAACGCCGACGACCGGATCGCCGCGGGCGATACCCCGATCACCCTCTACGCCGACGACGCCACCGATCCCGGCCTGCTCACCGACCTGAACGGCCGGGTGGACATTGTCGTGTCCAACCCGCCCTACATCCCCGAGGGCGCAGGTCTCGACCCCGAAGTGGCCGAGCACGATCCGTCCGTCGCCTTGTTCGGCGGCCCGGACGGATTGTCGGTAATACGCGGCATGATCCCGAACATCACCCGGCTGCTGCGCCCAGGCGGCGCCACCGCCATCGAGCACGACGACACCAACGGCTCCGGCGTAGCCGCCCTCCTCACCGCCACCGGCGCCTTCACCGACGTCGTCGAACACCCCGACTTGGCAGGCAAACCCCGCTTCGTCGCCGCCACCCACACGTGAGGGAGTCTTCCGCGCGGTTCCTCGCGTGGGGCACCGAATTCGTGTGGTCTTTCCCGGCTCCCGTGATGCCGACCACGTCCATTCCTCTGATGACAGCGTCGTCTGACGACGTGCCGCCGGATGAAGCAACGACGATGCCCTGCGCGATCCGAGACTTTTCCGGCGGCATCACCCGCACTGGCGTGCGCGGGACGATTCGCGATCGTTCGCTGTGCCGGGAACTGGGCTCAACGCATCGGCGCGGCCTCCGCACGGCACTGTGCGCTGCCGAACGGAGGGGTTTGCACTCGGCGACTATGGCGTGCGCGGCACTGTATAGCTGGCCAATGGCAAGGCCCGCACTCGAGACGATCGCGAGCGCGCCGCGTATTGCACCGAGCCGCAAAGTCGCCTCGAGGATGCTCCCGATGCGCGGCGACAGCCGCCGCATCCCACGTGACGACTGATTTCGTACGCACATGGGTAACTCGCCGGGCACGCCCAGAACTCGCTCGGCACCCGACGCAAGACCTGAACGCAACTCTCGTTTCACCTCACTAGTACGGCCTGAATACGCGGAGAGGCGGGGGAGCATGCCAGGATGGTTGCCGTGAGTACCGTCTACGACTGCGCGGATCCCGACTCGCGCGCCGCGGGACTGTCCGCAGCCACCAGCGCCCTGAAATCCGGACGTCTGGTCGTGCTGCCCACCGACACCCTGTACGGGCTGGGCGCCGACGCGTTCGATTCCACCGCGGTGAGCTCGTTGCTCGCGGCCAAGCGCCGCGGCAGGGACATGCCGGTGCCGGTGCTCGTCGGGTCCTGGCACACCATCGACGGCCTGGTGTTCTCGGTGCGCCCGCAGGCGCGCGAGCTGATCCGGGCGTTCTGGCCCGGCGGTCTGAGTCTGGTTGTGCAGCAAGCGCCTTCGCTCGCGTGGGATCTCGGCGACACCCGCGGGACGGTGATGTTGCGGATGCCGCTGCACCCGGTCGCGCTCGAACTGTTGCGCGAGGTCGGCCCGCTGGCGGTGTCCAGCGCCAACGTGTCCGGGCAGCCGCCGGCGAAGACCGCCGCCGAGGCACGCGATCAACTCGGCGATCTGGTCGGCGTCTATCTGGACGGCGGCCCGGCCGAACACGCGGTCGCCTCCACCATCGTCGACCTGACCGCTGATCAGCCGCGCATCCTGCGCGTGGGCGCGGTGCCCGTCGCCGACATCGCCGAGGTGCTCGGCATGTCGCCGGAAGCGCTCAGCGGCGCCGCGCAGCTCGGATGATGGGTTCGAGCGCCGTCGTCCCGCTCCGGGAGCTGCTCGTCGTGCTGCTCATCTCCGCGGTGGTGACGTTCCTGGCCACCGGTGGGGTTCGGGTGCTGGCGATCGGCTTCGGCGCGGTGGCCGTGCCGCGTGACCGGGACGTGCACGTCAAGCCGATTCCGCGGATGGGCGGCGTCGGCATGTACATCGGTGTGGTCGCCGCGGTGCTGTTCGCCCACCAGCTGCCCGCGCTGCGCAGCGGCTTCGACTACAAACCCAACATCCCGATCGCCGTGCTGGTGGCTGCCACGATCATCGTGCTGGTCGGCATCGTCGACGACCGCTGGGGACTCGACGCGCTGACGAAGTTCGCGGGCCAGGTGACGGCGGCGGGCGTGATGGCCGTCATGGGATTGGGCTGGTATGTGATCTACAACCCGTTCAGCAACACCACGGTGGTGCTGGACGGATTGCAGGGCGGGCTCGTTACGGTCGCGGTCACGGTCACCCTGGTCAACGCCATGAACTTCGTCGACGGCTTGGACGGCCTCGCGGCGGGCTTGGGGCTGATCGCCGCGCTGGCGGTTTTCGTGTTCTGCCTCGGTCTGATGAACGAGCAGGGCGGCTCGGTCGACACCTACCCGCCCGCGTTGCTGGCCGCCGCGCTCGCGGGTGGCTGCCTCGGATTCCTGCCGCACAATTTCCAGCCCGCGCGCATATTCATGGGCGACTCCGGTTCGATGTTGATCGGATTGATGCTGGCCGCGGTCTCGACCGGCGCCTCGGGGCGAATCCCCCTGCAGGGATACGGTCCGCGCGACATCGTCGGTCTGCTTTCTCCGCTGTTGCTGGTCGGCGCGGTGATGTTCATTCCGGTGCTGGACCTGTTGCTCGCCATTGTGCGACGGGTTCGCGCGGGCGTCAGTTTCTCGACGCCGGACAAAATGCACTTGCATCATCGCTTGCTGCAGATCGGCCATTCCCATCGCCGCGTGGTGTTGTTGATCTATTTGTGGGTCGGTGTGCTCGCGTTCGGCGCGGTCGGCACCTCGCTGATGGATCGCAGGCTGGTCGTGTTGCTGATGGCGGGCGGGCTGGTTTTCGCTTTGGTGATCACCGCTATTCCGGGGCTGCGGCGTGGGGACCCGGCGGGCGACGGATCGGCGTCCGGGTAAAGTCGGCGACTGTGAGCTTCACACCCGAACCCGTCCCCGGCCCCGACGCGCCGCTGCGGTCCGCGCTGCGCTACGGACTGATCGGCTTGGGCGTGCTGGTGGTCCTGTCGGTCGCGCTGGGCGCGGCCGTCTCGGGTGTCGCCGGCGTGTGGGGCGCGGTGCTCGGCGCCGCGATCGGCGGCGGCTTCATCCTCACCACCGCGGCCGTGGTGCTGTTCGGCGCGAAACTGCCGCCGAGCACCGCGGGCCTGGTCATGCTGGTCAGCTGGGTGGGGAAGGTCCTGGTGGCGCTGATCGTCGTCGGGATCCTGCACCGATTCGACTTCTACGACCGGGTCGTGTTGTTCCTCACCGTGGTCGGCGCCCTGGTGATCGTGCTCGGCGCGGAGACGTACGGCGTTGTCCGGCAGAAGGTTCCGTACGTGACGACGACCGACTCGGAACCCACGTCCGATACCCGCCAGTAACGAAAAACCCCCCACCCCCTACACGCTGTCGTAGATGACTTGGTAAAGTGTTGGTAAGCAAGCGACCAAGTCGGGGATCAGTGAGGGGTCACCGCCGAGATCCCCTGCATGGGCCGCTATGCTTACTGCCGTGCCGGGCTCCGAGGGGTGTTCCGGTTCTGCATGTCGACGAATGTCGCCGACACACGTACAGACGCCTGGTGGATTTCGAACCACCGCACAGCTGCTGACGAACTTCGAGCCGACCTGAGTCGACCCAAATTGATCGTCAATGTCCGATCGAACCGCGGGAATGACCGTACCCGCGGCCCGAACACGGGAGAGAACGCTGAGCGTCACCACTCTGGCGGCCGAGTTCCACGCGCCGTCGCTTACCGACTTCTTCCCTCCAGCTGTGCTGTTCGAGGGAACGCCGTTCGAACTCGATCGATTGATGCTGATCCGCATTCTGATGACGGCTGTTCTCTCGGTCGTGATGCTGCTGGCATTCCGCTCGCCCCGGATCGTTCCGCGCGGCCTGCAGAATGTCGCCGAAATCGGCCTGGTCTTCGTCAAAGAGCAGATCTGCGACGAGGTCCTCGGCAAGGAAACGGGACGGAAGTTCTTCCCGCTGATCGCGACGATCTTCTTCACGGTCCTCTTTCTGAACTTCTCGGGTGTCGTTCCGGGGTTGAACATCTCGTCGAACGCCCGAATCGGCATGCCGCTGGTGCTGGCCGTCATCGCGTACCTGGCGTTCAACTACGTCGGTATCAGGAAGTACGGCTTCTTCAACTACATGCGCAGCAGCATCGTCGTTCCGAACGTTCCCCCCGCGCTGCATGTGCTGCTGATTCCGATCGAGTTCGTCTCGACCTTCATCCTGCGTCCGTTCACGCTGACCGTCCGACTCATGGCGAACATGCTGGCCGGCCACATCATGCTGGTGCTGTTCTTCAGCGCGACCTGGTTCTTCCTGTTCGACGCCACCTCGTGGATGAAGGTGTTCTCGCCGTTCTCGCTGGTCGCGGGACTCGGATTCACGCTCTTCGAGCTGTTGGTCATCTTCCTGCAGGCCTATGTGTTTGCGCTGCTGACCGCCGTATACATCGGACTCGCACAGCACGCGGCCGATCACTGACCTGACCGACACAACTACCGGAAACCTGCTACACCACGCCGACCGGCGGGTGAGCAACAGAAAGGGAATGGAAGACTCATGAGCCTCGCTTACCTGGCCCAGGAAGCCGCCACGAACGAGAGCACCTTCAAGGGCCTGGGCGCCGTCGGCTACGGTCTCGCCGCGATCGGCCCCGGCATCGGCGTCGGCATCGTCGTCGGCAAGGCCATCGAGGGCATCGCGCGTCAGCCTGAGCTGCAGGGCACCATCCGCACCAACATGTTCCTCGGTATCGCGTTCACCGAGGCCCTCGCCCTTATCGGTCTCGTCGCCGGCTTCATTTTCTGATTCCGATGTACGAGTCAGTTTTGCTCGCGGCGGCGGAGGGAGAGGATGTGAATCCTCTCATCCCCGAAACGTACGACATCGTCTGGTCGATCGTCTGCGTCGTCATCATCGCGGCCCTGTTCTACAAGTACGTGGTCCCGCGCCTGATGAAGACGCTCGACGAGCGCTCGGACAAGATCGAAGGCGGCATCGCTCGCGCGGAAGCCGCGCAGGAAGAAGCTCAGCTCACCCTGCAGCAGTACCAGCAGCAGCTGGCCGAGGCCCGGCTCGAGGCCGCGCGCATCCGGGAGGACGCGCGCACCCAGGGCCAGGAGATCCTCGCGCAGATGCGCTCGGAGGCCCAGGCCGAAGCCGATCGCATCATCGCGGCGGGCCACACCCAGCTGGAAGCACAGCGCCAGCAGATCCTGACGGAGCTGCGCCACGAGGTCGGCCGCACGGCCGTCGACCTGGCCGAGAAGATCATCGGGCAGTCGGTTTCGGACGAGGCCAAGCAGGCCGCCTCGATCGACCGGTTCCTCGACGAGCTCGACCAGACCGACGCAGGCATCGGGGTCGGAAGGTAACGACGCGAAAGTGAGAAGCATGTACGCAGCGAGCCGCGAGGCCAGTGCCCGGTCTCGGGAGGCGCTTCGGGCCGCTCTGACCGGAAGCGACAGTGCTGCGGCCACGACGGGCTCGGAACTGTTCGCCGTTGTCGCCGTGCTGGACGACCAGCGTTCGCTGCGTGTGGCGCTCGCGGACGTGTCGGTGCCGGGTTCCGTGCGCGCGGAACTGTGCGAGCGGGTCTTCGGCGGCAAGGTCAGCGCTGCCACGCTGGCAGTGCTGACCACCGCGGTGGCCCAGGACTGGTCGCGCACCTCCGACCTGGTGGACACCTTGGTGCTGCTCGGCCAGGAGGCGTTGCTGGAGTCGGCGGCCCAGCGTGGCCGGCTCGAAGCGGTGGAGGACGAGCTGTTCCGGCTCGGCCGGATCATCAGCGACAACCCCGAGTTGGAGCAGGCACTGTCGGATCGGTCGCAGCAGGCCTCGGCCAAGAGCGAGCTGGTCAACCGGCTGCTCGCCGGTAAGACGGAGCCCATCACCCTGACCCTGGCGGAGCAGGTGGTGACCAGGCAGCGGTCGGGCATCAGCGCCGCCTTCGACGAGCTGGCCGACCTCGCGGCGGCGCGTCGCGATCAGATCGTCGCGCACGTGCGCGCCGCGATCGGGCTCAGCGAGCAGCAGCGCGACCGGCTGGCCGCGTCGCTGCGGCGCATCTACGGCAAGGCGACCACGGTGCACATCCAGGTCGACCCGAGTCTGCTGAGCGGAGTCGTGGTGCGCGTCGGTGACGACGTGATCGACGGCAGCGCACTCGGCCGACTGGAGAAGCTGCGCCGGGCCCTGACCTAGCGCGCTTCCACCACCCCCGACATTCCAGACCCAGACAGCGAGAGCAGGAAGAACATGGCGGAGCTGACGATCTCCTCCGACGAGATCCGTAGCGCGATCGAGAGCTACACCAAGAGCTACACCCCCGAGACCTCCATCGAAGAAGTCGGTGTGGTCACCGACACCAGTGACGGCATCGCGCACGTCAGCGGCCTGCCTTCGGCAATGGCCAACGAGCTGCTCGAGTTCCCGGGCGGCGTGCTCGGCGTCGCGCTGAACCTCGAGGACCGTGAGATCGGTGCGGTCATCCTCGGCGAGTACGCCGAGATCGAGGAGGGCCAGGAGGTCCGCAGGACCGGTGACGTGCTCTCGGTTCCGGTCGGCGACAAGTTCCTCGGCCGCGTGGTGAACCCGCTGGGCCAGCCGATCGACGGCCTCGGCGAGATCGAGTCCGAGGAACAGCGCGTGCTCGAGCTGCAGGCCGCCACCGTGCTGGAGCGCCAGCCGGTCGAGGAGCCGCTGGCCACCGGCATCACCGCGATCGACGCGCTGACCGCCATCGGCCGTGGCCAGCGTCAGCTGATCATCGGCGACCGCAAGACCGGCAAGACCGCGGTCTGCATCGACGCGATCCTGAACCAGAAGGCCAACTGGGAGACCGGCGACCCGACCAAGCAGGTGCGCTGCATCTACGTAGCCATCGGCCAGAAGGGCTCCACCATCGCGGGCGTCAAGGCCGCGCTGGAGCAGCACGGCGCGCTGGAGTACACCACCATCGTCGCCGCCCCGGCCTCCGACTCCGCCGGCTTCAAGTGGCTGGCCCCCTACACCGGTTCGGCCATCGGCCAGCACTGGATGTACCAGGGCAAGCACGTGCTCATCGTGTTCGACGACCTGACCAAGCAGGCCGAGGCGTACCGCGCCATCTCGCTGCTGCTGCGTCGCCCGCCGGGCCGCGAGGCCTACCCGGGTGACGTCTTCTACCTGCACTCCCGGCTGCTGGAGCGTTGCGCGAAGCTGTCCGACGAGTTGGGCGCGGGCTCGATGACCGGTCTGCCGATCATCGAGACCAAGGCCAACGACATCTCGGCGTTCATCCCGACCAACGTCATCTCCATCACCGACGGTCAGGTCTTCCTCGAGTCCGACCTGTTCAACAAGGGTGTCCGCCCGGCGATCAACGTCGGTACCTCGGTCTCCCGTGTCGGTGGCGCCGCGCAGACCAAGGGCATGAAGAAGGTGGCCGGTTCGCTGCGCCTCGAGCTGGCGCAGTACCGCGAGCTGGAGGCGTTCTCCGCCTTCGCCTCCGACCTGGACGCGGCCTCGCTGGCTCAGCTCGAGCGCGGCGCCCGCTGGGTCGAGCTGCTCAAGCAGGACCAGTACTCGCCGGTGCCGGTCGAGGATCAGATCATCTCGATCTACCTGGTCGACCGTGGCCACTTCGACTCGATCCCGGTCGCGGACATCCGCCGCTTCAACGCCGAACTGCTCGAGGAGCTGCACCGCAGCGCCGCCGACGTGTTCAAGGCGATCGAGGGCGGCAAGGTGCTCGCCGGCGAGGCGGCCGAGCAGGTCGAGGCGGCGACCAAGAAGTTCTTGGGAACCTTCCTCACCTCCGACGGCACCCCCGTGGTCAACGAGGCCGAAGCCGGCCAGCTCGACCACGAAGAGGTCGAGTCGCTGTCGGTGACCCGCAAGCACGTCGAGAAGTAACGCGGGTCGGCACATGCGCTATTCGATCCGCGGCATGCGCGACGGGCACGAGGGTGGCAGCGACCACCTCGTGCCCGGCGGATGCCGTCCATCCCACGCAGCGAATGAAGGGAGTGTGAACCGCTGATGGCAAGCTTGCGTGAATTGCGCTCCCGCATTCGTGGTGTGAATTCGATCAAGAAGATCACCAAGGCCCAAGAGCTGATCGCGACCTCGCGCATCTCCAAGGCCCAGGCCAGGGTCGCGGCCGCGAAGCCGTACGCGGAGGAGATCACCAAGGTCCTCAGCGAGCTGGCGAGCGCGTCGAAGAACCTTTCGCATCCGCTGCTGACCGAGCGCGCCAACCCGCGCCGGGCGGCCGTGCTGGTGATCACCAGTGACAGCGGCATGTGCGGTGGCTACAACTCGAACGTGCTCAAGCGCGCGGAAGAGCTGATGACCACCTTGCGTGACGAAGGCAAAGAGCCGGTGCTCTACGTCATGGGCAACAAGGGCCTGACGTACTACGCCTTCCGCAATCGCTCGTACGTGTCGGCGTGGACCGGGTTCTCGCAGCAGCCGAAGTACTCCGATGCTTCGTCCGCGTGCCACCACCTGGTCGACGCCTTCATGGCAGGCTCCGACGGGGCAGTACCCGCTCCGAACGGGACGGGTGACATCGCCGGTGTCGACGAGCTGCACGTCGTGTACACCCGCTTCGTCTCGATGCTGACGCAGACCCCTGAGGTGCGCCGGTTGGCGCCGATCCAGGTGAGCTACGTCGACGAGAACTTCGACCTGGGTGAGGACATCGTGTCGGATTCACCGACCGCGGACGTCCACGCGCAGTACGAATTCGAGCCCGACGCCGATGTGCTGCTGGCGGCGCTGCTGCCCAAGTACGTCAACACGCGCATCTACGCGTCGTTGCTCGAGGCAGCGGCATCCGAGTCAGCGGCTCGGCGCACCGCAATGAAGGCCGCCACCGACAACGCCAACGAACTCGCGAGCGTGCTCCAGCGCGAGGCGAACTCGGTGCGCCAAGCCCAGATCACGCAGGAAATCAGCGAAATCGTCGGCGGCGTGAACGCGCTGGCGTCGAGCTCGGACCGCGACTGAGCGCCACCAGCGGCCTGAGCGACGGGCACGTAGAAGGCCCCTCGAAGGCCGCACATCGACACGGAGAGAACCAACACCAATGACCGCAGCTGTCACTCAAGACAACACGAGCCGGACCGGCGGCGCCGCAGGCCGCGTCGTCCGGGTCATCGGCCCCGTCGTGGACGTCGAGTTCCCGCGCGGAGCCATTCCCGAGCTGTTCAACGCTCTGCACGCCGAGATCACCCTGACCTCGGTGGCCAAGACCCTGACCCTCGAGGTCGCCCAGCACCTCGGCGACAACATCGTGCGCACCATCTCGATGCAGCCGACCGACGGCCTGGTCCGCGGTGCCACCGTCACCGACACCGGCAAGCCGATCTCGGTGCCGGTCGGTGACGTGGTCAAGGGCCACGTCTTCAACGCCCTCGGCGACTGCCTGGACACCCCCGGCCTCGGCCGCGAGGGCGAGCAGTGGGGCATCCACCGCAAGCCGCCGTCGTTCGACCAGCTCGAGGGCAAGACCGAGATCCTGGAGACGGGCATCAAGGTCATCGACCTGCTCACCCCGTACGTGAAGGGCGGCAAGATCGGTCTGTTCGGTGGCGCCGGTGTCGGCAAGACCGTTCTGATCCAGGAGATGATCACCCGTATCGCGCGGGAATTCTCCGGCACCTCCGTGTTCGCCGGCGTCGGCGAGCGCACCCGTGAGGGCACCGACCTGCGCCTGGAGATGGAGGAGATGGGCGTCCTCCAGGACACCGCCCTCGTCTTCGGACAGATGGACGAGCCGCCGGGCACCCGTATGCGCGTCGCGCTCTCGGCCCTGACCATGGCCGAGTACTTCCGCGACGTGCAGCACCAGGACGTGCTGCTGTTCATCGACAACATCTTCCGGTTCACCCAGGCCGGTTCCGAGGTGTCGACCCTGCTCGGCCGCATGCCCTCCGCCGTCGGTTACCAGCCCACGCTGGCCGACGAGATGGGTGAGCTGCAGGAGCGCATCACCTCGACCCGTGGTCGGTCGATCACCTCGCTGCAGGCCATCTACGTGCCCGCCGACGACTACACCGACCCGGCTCCGGCGACCACCTTCGCCCACCTCGACGCGACGACCGAGCTCTCCCGCCCGATCTCGCAGAAGGGCATCTACCCGGCCGTCGACCCGCTGACCTCGACCTCCCGCATCCTGGAGGCCTCGATCGTCGGCGACCGGCACTTCCGGGTGGCCAACGAGGTGAAGCGGATCCTGCAGAAGTACAAGGAACTGCAGGACATCATCGCCATCCTCGGTATGGACGAGCTGTCCGAAGAGGACAAGGTGCTCGTCGGCCGCGCCCGTCGTCTGGAGAAGTTCCTCGGCCAGAACTTCATCGTGGCCGAGAAGTTCACCGGTCAGGTGGGTTCGGTCGTGCCGCTCGAGCAGACCATCGACGACTTCGACCGCGTCTGCAAGGGTGAGTTCGACAACTACCCGGAGCAGGCCTTCAACAGCTGCGGTGGTCTCGACGATGTCGAGGCGGCCGCGAAGAAGATCCTCGGAAAGTAGTCACCGATGGCGGAAATGTCAGTCGATCTCGTCGCGGTCGAACGACTGCTCTGGTCCGGCCAGGCGACGTTCGTCAGCGCGCAGACCACCGAGGGCCAGATCGGCATCATGGCCGGGCACGAGCCGTTGCTCGGCCAGCTGGTCGAGGGCGGCACCGTGGCGATCGTGGACACCGATGGTCAGCGGGTCGTCGCCGCGGTGCACGGCGGCTTCTTCTCGGTGACCGCGAACTCGGTTCGGGTGCTCGCCGAGTCGGCGGAATTCGCCGACGAGGTGGACGTCGAGGAGGCCCGCCGGGTGCTGGCCGACTCCGACGCCAGCGAGGAGCAGCAGCGAGCCGCTCAGGCTCGGGTGCGCGCGGTCGAGCAGAACGCGAACGCCTAGCAACAACCTGTCATCGAGAACGATCGCTGTCGGCGGTGAAGCTTCCTTCACCGCCGACAGCGTCTTTCAGGCGAGTCGGACACGGCCGGGGCATTTGTAAACTCGGGGCCGTGATTGAATGACCGCACGCGGTGTCAGCATCGGGCTCGGGGGCGAAAGCCCGCGAAACCACGAGAAGCTGGTACACCGCCAATCGAATGCCGTGGACGACACGGCGGCGGAGCGAAGGGACGTACGGCATTGCAAACCGGGATGGTTCTGCTGATCATTCTGGTGCTAACGCTCGTGTTCCTCGCCTTGGCCTCGACTTACCGCCTGATCATGTTGCGGCGCGGCGGAACTGCCGCGATCCTGCGCGTACTGCCCGCCCGCGGCGGTCAGGGGTGGCGGCACGGCCTGATCCGCTATGACGAGGATCGTCTCGTCTTCTTCAAACTCACCAGCCTGAAACTCGGCCCGGATTCCACCATCCGGCGTCAGGGCATCGAGATCGGCGATCGCCGCGGCCCCCGTGGCGACGAATACGACATCATGACCGACGACATCGCAGTGATCGCGGTGTCCGATCGCGCGGGCGACTTCGAGTTGGCCCTGGATCGCGACTCGTTGACCGCCTTCCTCTCCTGGGTGGAGTCCCGCCCCTCCGATCGCACCCGGCGGATGCCAGGGCTGTAGCTCCCGGTCCGACGGCTATCGGCGGCCCGAGCAG
Source organism: Nocardia sp. NPDC047038 (assembly GCF_040644075.1). Classification (NCBI taxonomy): domain Bacteria; kingdom Bacillati; phylum Actinomycetota; class Actinomycetes; order Mycobacteriales; family Nocardiaceae; genus Nocardia; species Nocardia sp. NPDC047038. The sequence continues at coordinate 70,583 of NZ_JBEYVQ010000026.1, forward strand.
GCCGCGCCCGTTAGGGTTGTGCTGTGAGCGTGCATTTGACCCGGATCTACACGCGGACCGGCGATGACGGGACCACGGGATTGAGCGACTTCTCCCGGGTCGCGAAGACCGACCCACGCCTGGTCGCCTACGCCGACTGCGATGAGACGAACGCCGCCATCGGCGTCGCGATCGCCCTCGGCGGCCCGGACGAAACGATGCTCGCGGTGCTGCGACAGATACAGAACGATCTGTTCGACGCCGGGGCCGACCTCTCCACCCCGGTGGTCGCGGAGCCGAAGTACCCGCCGCTGCGGGTCACCCAGCCCTACATCGATCGGCTGGAAGCGTGGTGCGACGAGTTCAACGCCGGACTGCCTGCGCTCGATTCGTTCATCCTGCCCGGCGGTACCGCGCTGGCGGCCCTGCTACACACCGCGCGTACGGTCGCCCGCCGTGCGGAACGCTCGGCCTGGGCGGCGATCGAGTGCCATCCGGAGGACACCAACGCGCTGCCGGCCAAGTACCTCAATCGCCTCTCGGATCTGCTGTTCATCCTGAGCCGGGTCGCCAATCCCGGCGGCGATATCCTGTGGAAGCCCGGCGGGAAACGGCCGGGCGTCTGATCGCGTAGCACCCGAGGCGAGTACCCGAGCGATCACTGGGTATTGCCGGCAAGGTGACGAGACCACCTCGTCGATCGCAGTACGCCCATCCCGCGGCACTCGCTCCAACGGCGAAAACGTCCGGAGGCGAGGGGAGTCGTGGAGAGGCGGCACCGGAGTGCGCCGCCCCAACTATCCTTGCACCAACAGTGCGCCGAATACGCGGAGAGGCGGCATGGAACGGTTTTTGGTTACCGGCGGAAATCGACTCGTCGGTGAGGTCACGGTGGGGGGCGCCAAGAACAGCGTCCTCAAACTGATGGCCGCTGCGCTGCTGGCCGAGGGCACCACCACGATCACGAACTGCCCGGACATCCTCGACGTGCCGCTGATGGGTGATGTCCTACGCGGTCTCGGCTGCGACGTGACCATCGACGGCGGAGTGGTCGCCATCACCACGCCCGCCGAACCGAAGTATCACGCGGACTTCCCCGCGGTGACCCAGTTCCGCGCGTCGGTGTGCGTGCTCGGTCCGCTGATGGCGCGGTGCAAGCGCGCCGTCGTGGCGCTGCCCGGCGGTGACGCCATCGGCTCCCGCCCGCTGGACATGCACCAGGCCGGTCTGCGCCTACTCGGCGCGACCAGCGAGATCGAGCACGGCTGTGTGGTCGCCAAGGCCGACGAATTGCAGGGTGCGCGCATCCGCCTGGATTTCCCCTCGGTCGGCGCGACCGAGAACATCCTCATGGCGGCGGTGCTCGCCGAGGGCGAGACGGTGATCGACAACGCCGCGCGCGAGCCCGACATCGTCGACCTGTGCAACATGCTCGTCCGGATGGGCGCGCGGATCAGCGGCGCGGGCACGTCGGTGCTCACCATCCAGGGGGTCGAACGGCTCGAGCCCACCACGCACCGCGTCATCGGTGACCGCATCGTCGCCGCGACTTGGGGCATCGCCGCGTCGATGACGCTGGGCGACATCCGCGTCACCGGTGTGAATCCCAAGCACCTGTCGCTGGTGCTGGACAAGCTGCGGTCCGCGGGTGCGCGCATCTCGTTCGAGCAGGACGGCTTCCGGGTGGTCCAGGCGGAGCGTCCGCGCGCCGTGAATTTCTCGACCCTGCCGTTCCCCGGTTTTCCGACCGACTTGCAGCCGATGGCCATCGGGCTCGCGTCGATCGCGGACGGGACCTCGATGATCACCGAGAACATCTTCGAGGCGCGCTTCCGGTTCGTGGAGGAGATGATCCGGCTCGGCGCCGACGCGCGCACCGATGGGCACCACGCGGTGGTCCGTGGGATCCCGCGGTTGTCGAGCGCTCCGGTGTGGTCGTCGGATATTCGAGCCGGCGCGGGTCTGGTGCTCGCGGGCTTGGTCGCCGACGGGACCACCGAAGTGCACGACGTCTTCCACATTGATCGCGGATATCCGAATTTCGTCGAGCAGCTGCAGGCGCTCGGTGGCGATGTAAGGCGCGTCGGCGTCGCGGATTGAGTGCCGCGGCGTTCGGGTCGGTGGCGAGTTACCGAAAGCGTTCCGGAAAATGCGTGCTGACCAGGCGATTTGACATGGTGCACGCAGACACGTAACTTATTCCAAGTCAGAGCGACACGGACACCGACCCGGAGCCGAGAAGCTGAGCGGAAACGCTGAGCGGGAGGCCAGGGAAACGAGGTAGGACGAGGAGCGCCTGACGGTCACACTAGCTCGAACGAGACCTCAGTTTGCAACTGGGTTCACGGCTGAGCTAAGCTGGAAAAGTTGCTTCACCGATCAATCGGCTCAAACCGGGCGATGGTGTGTGCGTGTGTTCTTTGAGAACTCAATAGTGTGTCGATGAATGTCAGTGCCAAATATTTTTTGGTTCCGGCCTTTTCACCCCCCGTGTGGAG
>NZ_JBEYVQ010000027.1:0-63992 GCF_040644075.1 Nocardia sp. NPDC047038
AAAGCCGCCACCGCGATCGAGGTACTCCAGCACGCAGCGGCGTGGTTCGCCGACCACGGCGTCACCATCGAACGAGTGCTCTCCGACAACGGGTCGGCCTACCGGTCCCACGCCTGGCGCGAGGCATGCGACGAACTGCGCATCACCCACAAGCGGACCCGCCCCTACCGGCCCCAGACCAACGGCAAGATCGAACGCTTCCACCGCACCCTCGCCGACGGCTGGGCATACGCCCGCTTCTACCAATCAACCGAACACCGCAACCAAGCCCTGCCCGGCTGGCTCCACTTCTACAATCACCACCGATCCCACTCCGCCATCGGCGGCCGCTCACCGGTCACCCGACTGACCAACCTCCCCGGACATCACAGCTAGCCGATATCTCAGACCTCGGGGCATCGCCCTGATGACTGATCTGATGCTGCTGGAGGATGAGACTCAGCACGCAAATTGAATCACGCACGCCCACACGATGTCTCGCGATAGGAGATGTTGTGCACTGACCTCCCTGCCCGAACCGAAGCCCGAATGGTCCAGCGGTTGCCACGTCTGGAAAGGCAGGGGAAGTCAACCCACGCGGATCCGGTGCTGCCTCCTCCGGGGGCAGGAGGCAGCACCGGCAGGAACTCGTCGGTGGGGGTATCGGCCGGGAAGGCCCGGCGCAAGTGAGTTCCCGTCTTCTTCTGCGCAGCAGAATTGTTTCTGCCGAATTCCACGATACTCGCTTCCGATCGCGATTTGTCAATGCCGTTAACACACCCACTGTGGGTGACTTTTCATGCTGCGCTATAAGCAGATAGCGAAATGTGCCCAGCCTGGGCGCATTGCCTGGAAGCGGCACGCGGGTAGGCCGCCGAACGTCTGGAGATGCTGCCCAAAGCTATGGTTAGCAGCGTAACCCGTCGTTCAGCGGTTCAGTGGTTGATGCTGTTGGTGCGCACGTCGCCCCACTGGTTGTGTTCCAGAATCTTTTGTCGTTGCGGTTATCGCCTCGGCGACTTACAGTACGAATGCGCCCCTTGGATGGGGGTTTCCCGGTATCTCGCTGGTGGCGGAACCGGATGTGGCGTCGTTTTCCGTGTGTCGGCAGTGGCCGGCGCGTGAGCGGCTTTCGGAATCGCGTGTATTGCAGCGTGCATGTATTGGTCGTATTCGATCATCGGCTGTGTCTTCGTTGCGGGTGATCTTGCCCGCCCATCCGGGGCAGCACGCTCGCTGTGGTGCTCGCCCGCACTCATCGAACGAGGGGTATCGAAGAATGGACACACCCACGCGACGGCATCTCGCCCGAGCGGTGGCGCTGAGCGCACTGCCGGTGGCCATGGCGGTCGCAGTCGCCGGAGTTGGCGCTGCTGATCCGGGGCAGGGCCGGGCGCCGGTGAATCAGCAGAGTCAGCTCACTGTCGACGCGGGCGTCACTGCGCCGCCTGCGGAGGCAAGGTTTTCCACCGGAGTCGAGGCAGTGCCTATCCCGGCGCCGATGCCTGATCCGGTGCCCGACATCACCCACCAGTTCCTCGACGTGATCACCTCGCTGACGGAGGAACTGGTGGGCGCCCTCGCCGAGGCGCTGCCGCGGCCTCTGTGGCTGGGATCCGGACGATGAGGCTTCCCGTCCGGGCAGCAAACGGGCGATGCCCTCTGGCATCAGCGAGAAAGTCGCGGCGAGAGATCGCTGCGGACGTGACGTTCACCCCCTTCTCGCCGCAGACAGCGGGATCCGATCACGGGTTCATGCCAGCGCGTTCGGTGCCTTTCGAGTCGGGTTTGAGGATCTGAGGACGATATGACTGTTCGACGTCAGCCGATGCTGGCTTTCGCGGCGACAGCAGTGGCCGCCGCGCTGGCTGCGGGGCCTGCGTATGCCGCGCAGCCTGGGCTGGAATCACCGGGCCAAGGACAGCCCGGGTTGAGCACGACACCTCCGGCACCTGCGCCTGCGCCGCCGGAGGACACACCCACTGTGGTGGATCTCCTGCCCAAGCCTGCGCGACCGCGCCCGAGCCAGCAGACGCAACCGGTGGTCACGACCCGTCCGTCGGCGGCAGCACCGGCACCCGAGCCCGAAGCGGATTCTGGTGAGGCAGAAGCTCAGGAGGCGCAGCAAGCACCCGAGCCTGAGCCGGTCGCGCCTGGTGTGCAGCCGCGCACGCTGCGGTTCGGCACGGAGATGGTGGCGGTGCCGGAGTGGGTGCCGCCGGAAGCTCAAGCGGTCGCACAGGATCTTGCTGATACCGCCGAGTGGTGGATCGCGGCGGGTTTCGACGCGGCGGGGCTGCCGGTCGATCAGTCCGATCGGCGTGCGGCCGCGACCATGGTCGGTGGTGTCGCTGGTTGGAGTGTCGGGGCCAACGCGGGCGGGTTCGTCGGCGGTTTGGCTGGCTGTGCCGCGGGCATGGCGGTCGGTGGCGTCGCTGGTGGTGTGATCGGTGGTGCTGTATCCGGCGGTGCCTTGGCTCCGTTCGGAGCGTTCGCTGGCGGCTTGGCCGGGTGCATGGCCGGCGCGGCGATCGTGGGCATCCCCGCCACGGTCGCCGGAGGAGTCGTCGGCGCCAGCGTCGGCGCAGCAGCAGCCGCGGCCCTCGGGTCCGACACCCACCTCGACCCCGCCGAGCCGCGCTCGGACGAGACCACCGACACTCCTGCCGCACAGCAAAATCCGGACACGACGACCGTCGACGAGGACGTCGATGCTTCCGCCGGGACTGACGAGGACTGCTCGTGATCACGCCGCTGCGGCGGCTGCTGGCGGCAGCCGCGATCACCGCGACAACGACGGCGGCCGCCGTGGCGGCAGCCGCGCCGGGCACGTGGGCACAACCAGCCACCGGCCGAAACTGCCCAGCGCTGTTGGTGATCGGGATTCAGGGGGAGGGCCAGGCCGCAGCCGACGCCGCCCCCGACACCGACTCCGGAGTGCTGGGTCAGGTGTTTCGTCCGATGCTGTCGGCTGCCGCGCCGGGGTCGGTGCAGCGAGTCTACGTGCCCTGGCACGACCCCACCGCCCCCGCAGCCGCGGGCACTACAGGCGGTGGCGGGTTCGCAGCCAGTGTGGACGCCGGGGTCGCGGCGGTGTCGCAGGCTGCCTCTGAGTTCGCGTCGCGATGCCCGAGCGGGCAGGTTGCGGTGGCGGGCGCGGCGCAGGGCGCGCAAGTCGCCTCGCAGTTCGCGCAATCCGTAGCGCGCGGAGCGGGCGCTGTCGCCGCCGAGCGTGTGGCCGGGGTGGCGCTGTTCGGTGATCCGAGCCGCAACCCCTCGGCGGCGTTGTTTCCCGGTCAGCCGGGCAAAACGGTGCCCGATCCGGCGCCGGGCACCAGCGGCGGCGCGGTGGCCCGGCTTCAGGCGTTGCCGCAGCAGCCGTTGACCGGCGGCGGTATCGGGCCGCAACGCGGCGCGGTGGCCGACTTCGGGCCTTTGGCCGGGCGGGTGGCAAGTTTCTGCGTCGCAGGCGATTTGGCGTGTGACACCCCGGCGCAGGCCCCGATCTTGCGAGTGGTGTCCAACATCGTCGCCGCCGCCGATCAGTCCGGCGGTGACCCGCTGCGCGCGCTGGCGTCGGTCACGCAAGCGTTGGCGTTCACCGCCATCAAGACCGTGACCAGCGTGGTGAACAACGACGTGCAGGGCACGTCGTTGGCGTCGCTGTCACTGTCCTCGCGCACGTCGCTGTCGGCGCGCATGGCCGAGGCGTCGGATCCGCGCACCCCCTTGGAGATCAACGACGTGTTCAAGGCGCTGCTGAAAGTGGGCACGATCGCGTTGAATTCGGTGATCACGGTGGCCAAGGCGGTCATCACGCCGGGCAACATCGCCGAGATCGCGGCTGCGGGGCTGGCGAACCCTGTGGCAGGGTTGGCTGTTCTGGGGCAGAAACTGTTGGGTGCTCTGCCGCAGCTGGTGCCGCCGACGACGGTGTCTCGGCTGGTCAACCAGGCGTTCGAGGCGGTGGTCGCCAACGTCACCGACAACACCGGCCTGGTGGACACCACCACCGGGGTGAAATACAGCGACGCGATCAGCAGCCGCGGCGCCTACACCGCCCACCCCGTCGCCGCCGACGGCGCGGCACCCGTGCAGTTCACCGCCGACTGGTTTGGCGCCCTCGCCAGGGATCTCACCGCCCGCCCGACACCTACCACTATGCCCTCGACAACTACCGCACCGCCGAGCAGCGGCTGGTCGATCGGTGGCGCACCTTCGACGACCGCGCCGACGACCAGCAGCCGGCCGGGTGGGGGCGGGCTGTTCGACTCCTGGCCATCCTCGACCAGACCCACACCGTGATGACTGATCAGGCCGGTGGCGTACGGGCGCACAGGAGAGGAGGACCGTTGTCCGATCCGCGCGGTGAATTCGCCGTCCCTGGCTTGTCCTCACCGCTGCCACCGAGCTGGCCGGAGTCCGACGAGCTTGACATGCTCCCACCCGAGGCGCTCTTGTCACCGGACGTCACCGAGGTGGACTACACCACCTGGCTGCCCCACCCCGCACCCACCACCTCGACCGCGGAGGCCTCCAAGCCGCCTGAGCCGATTACGCGGACGACTACTGACCGCACCCGGCCGCAGTCGCGGCGCCGGTTGGTGGTCGCGCTGCTGTCGATCTGCGGTCCGGGCGTGATCATCGGTCTCGGGATCTGGGGGTGGCCCGCCGACACCGCACCGCAATCCCACTCACCGCTCACCGGTGCGGCGTCCCCGCCCACGGCTGCGCCACCGGCTTCCCCAGTCGCGCCGGGGGCGTGGTGCGTGCAGCGTGCCGACGCTGATCGGGTCAGCGGCAATGGTGCGGGATCGACCGCGTCGGGGCCGGAAGTGATTCTGGCGCTGGAGTACTCGTACTACGCCCGCCGTGACGCCACGGTCGTGCGGACACTGCTGGCGCCTGAGGGCCGGTTCGGCAGCGACGCGGAGATCCAAGCCGGCATCGACGCCGTGCCGACCGGAACCACCCACTGCGTGGACATCACCCCGGCCGGGCCGGACCGGTGGTCGGTCACCGTGACCGAACGCTGGCCCAACGACTCCCGCACCGTGCACCGGCAAACGATCTCGACCACCACCCGCGATACCCGCACGCTGGTGGTGGCGGTGGAACCGGCATGAGGTCGGCCGCCAAGGACATCACCACCCCCACCAGCGACCGCGCCCGCACCCCCCTCGACCGGGCGCGTGCGAAAGCGTCTGCCCGCGCGGTGGTGGCGCCGCCGCCCGCCCAGCGGGCTCCGGTGTGGGATCGCCCGGTGCCGGTGGGCCGCGGTGCGATACCTGGCGGCAGACCGCCGCTGGTGTGGCTGCTGGGCGCCCACGGCGGCGCCGGAGTCACCACGCTGGAGCGGTTGTTGGCTCCCGCGGCGGACTGTCACCGCCGCTGGCCCGCCCCTATCGGCCGGGAGTCGCCGTATGTGCTGGTCGTGGCCCGCGCCACCGTCATCGGGTTGGCGGCCGCGGACGCGCTGCTGCGCCAGCATCACGCCGGGCTGGCAGGAGACAGCACCGTGGTAGGGCTGGTCACCGTCGCCGCGCGACCCGGCCGCCTTCCCGCGGCGATCCGCCGCGACCGCGACCTCTACAGCGGGCTGGTCGAGCACCTCTGGCATGTCGACTGGCACGAAACCTGGACGCTGACAGGACACGACGCACTCCCGGTCTGGACCCCCGGACAACCGACCCCGCAGCACAGCCGCGACGACGACTTGTCCACCCCGCCAGCGGATGTGCGCGCGCTCGGGGCCGCGGTCACCGAGACCGTTGCCGCATTGCATCACGCGACCATCACCGACATCGGAGAGTCACCATGAGCTGGATCCTGTCCACCGCCGAACACACCACCGTGCTCGCCCAACTCAACAACTTCACCCCCGACGCGCCGCCGGGCACGGAACGACTGACGACGCTGGTGCGGTGGCTGATGTGGTTCGTGCTGCTGTCGGGGGTGAGCGCGATCATCTTCGCCGGTGGCCGCTTCGCGTGGGAGAAGTGGCATGGCGGCATGCTCGAGTCCCCGAAAATGGTCGTCGGCGCATTGATCGGCGGCGTCGTCGCCACCAGCGCCGGTTCAATCATGAGCGCCATCATCGGCATATAGGGGTCGGGACGCTTGATGATCGAAACCTTCATGGCCTACAAGCAGTTGCCGCCGGAGATCACCGACCAACTACGGCAGATATTCCAGTGGCTGCTGTGGGGTGTGGAAGTCGGACTGATCATGCGGCTGGCCTGGGTCGGCGGCCGCGCCGGCTGGGAGTACTTCCGCCCACCTCCCGGGCCTCCCGCGGCACCGGCGGATGTGATGCGGGTGCTGCTGTCGTGGGTGTTCGCCACCGTCGCCTGGCCCATCGCCGGATCCCTACTCATGGACTACGCCTTCTAACCGGCAGTTCCCGCGAAAGAGACTGCATATGAACCAATTTCGACGACAACCCGCCGCTTTCGCCGTCGTGACAGCAGTCCTGGCCACGGCGCTTGCCGCAGTGGCTGGTTGCGGCAATGTTGATCCTCCAACGCCGTCCCCGGCGCCTGCCGCCGCGGATCTGACCGCTGTCCCAGCGGACGTGCGATGGGTGGACTATCAGGGTGTGCGGCTGCCGGTCGGCGCCGACGGGCCCCGGCAGGTGAGCGCGGAGGCCGCGACGGGATTCGCACCCAGTCCACAGGGCGCGGCGCTAGCAGCGATCGTCCACACTGTGCGGATGTCGCTGGCCCCCGATGCGCACTGGGCCAGTATCGCTGCCCACGAGATCGCCGCAGGCGCAGGCAAAGACGCCTGGGCCAGCTCGAGGGTGCTGCTGTCGATCCAGGGCCGCGCCGATCCCGCCACCGCGCCCCGCGTGCGCGGCCACACCATCACCGACTACAACCGCGCGATCGCCCACGTACAGATCTACACGTCGTTCCCGGACAATTCGGTCGCGGTGAACACCGCGACGGTGGTGTGGGTGGCCGAGGACTGGCGACTACAGCTGCCCGACCCCTCGGCCACCGACGCGGTGGTGCGCGAGGCCGCCACGGTGGACGCCCAGGTGAGACTGGAAGCCCCGCAATGACCACCGAGCGACGACACACCACACCAGAGGTACGGCAGGTCAGCGGGTGGACTGTGGCGTCGGTGGCGCTGCTGGCGCTGATTCTGATCGCCGCCGCGATCGCCTTCGCCGCCCACCGCACCCATACCTCCACCACGGGCCGGGGTCCCGTGGCCGCTACGACCAGTGCGCCGCCGGCGACGGGGGAGGGCTTCGATGTGCCGACGGTCGATGCGTTCGGCCGTCGCGTGGACATCCCCCGCAACCCGGCCGGGCAGCTGCGCGCGCAGACCGGGCCCGCCCGCCAGCCCAGCGACCCGGACTGGCTGACCGCGCCGCCATCTGGTTTGGCCGAGCCCGGCGGGTGGCAACGTGTGCACGGCGCGGTCGTGCCGTTCTCCACCTCCGACGGCCCCACCCACGTGCGGGATGGGATCGCCGCCGGCTACGCCCACACACCCCAAGGCGCGGCCGTGGCCGCGGCTGCGAGCATCAACCAGGTCGCCGCCCGCCCCGGAGACCGGACCCTGGTCGCCGCCCGCATGGTGCTGACCGCCGCCGACCAGGCAGCGTTCGACGCCGGGATTCGCCGCCGGGAAACTACCTGTGCAGCAACCGGAGTCGGTGACCCGCGCGTTGGTGGCGCCTGACGCGTACCGCATCGACAGCTACGCCGCCACCGATCTGGCGGTACTGCGACTGGCCGCCCGCACCCCGACGGAGCCCACCGGCACACGTTCGTGGGTGACGGTGACAGTGGGCATGGTCTGGCACGACGGGGACTGGCGCCTGCGCGGCAACGGCCAACAGCTACCCACCACCACAACCACCGACCTGACGGGGTGGACACGATGGTCCTGACCGCCCGCCGCCGCCTCGCCCTCACCGTCGCCGCGGTGATCGCCGTGCTGATCAGCACCGCGGCCGCGGCCGCGGCGCAGCCGGTCACGCCGTCACCGACGCCCGCACCGGTCCCGGCCGAATCCGGCACCTCGACCACCTACGGGTTCGACCACACCTGCAACGAGATACACGACGCGCTGTCGTCGATCCCCGGGCTGGGCGCGTGGACCGGGGATGTGGCCTCGGCAGTGTGTAAGGCGGGCAACGCCGCCTCTCACCCGGGCAGCGCGATCGAGGCGACGAAATCCAAGTTGTGGGATTCCACGTTCGGTCAGGTGACCGAGATCCTGCTCGACGGGCTGGGTGACGCGCTCACCTTGAGCACGGCGTGGGCACGGTTGCCCAACGACCGCATCCTCGACGACCCCGCCGCGGGCGGGGAGACACTGTGGCAGCGGGTGGATTCCTATACCCGGCAGGTGCAGACGTGGCTGCTGGCGTTCTCGATTCTCATCTCGGCGTTGCGGATCGGGATCGCCCGCCAGCACATGGCCGCCGAGCACGCCGAGGAAGCCTTCCGCACCTTGGTGCGTTCGACCGCGACGACCTGGATCGCCGGTTTCGCGATCTTGGCCGGTGCACGGATGAGTGATGCGTTCTCGATGTGGATCATCAACGACTCCACCGGCGGCAACGCCCGCGGCGCGGCGGAGCTGCTGGTGCGCACCGACCGCTTCGGCGTGTACGGGCCGGGACTGGTGTTCATCGTCGCCCTGGTCGGGATCCTCGGCGCGGTGGCGATGGTCGCGTTGACCATCATCCGCCAAGCCCTGCTCGTGGTCGCCGTCGGCATCTACCCGCTGACCGCGGCGGCGTCGGGGATGAGCGGCGGGCGCGCGTCCTTCCAGCGCCTGGGTGCGTGGATCGTGGCGTTCCTGCTGTTCAAACCGGTCGCGTCGCTGGTGTACATGATCGCCTACCTCACCGCGGACACCACCAACACCAGCCTCGACCAGCGGCCGCCCGCGGGTTCGGCGGATTCGGCGCACCGCGCGCTGGTCGGCATGGTGTTGCTGTGCAGCGTGGCGTTCGTTCTCCCCGCGCTGGTCCGGTTGGTCGCCCCCGCTATGAGCGTGATCGGCTCCGGCGGCAGCGGCGCGGCAGCCACCGGCGCCGCAGTCGGCGCGGGCATCATCGCCGCCACCGGCGGCAAAGCGCTGCTGGCCCGCGGCGCGGCGTCCGGAGGTGCGGGCTCCGCCGGATTCGTCTCCAACACCGGCGGTGGCGGGCCGAGCGCCAGTGGGCATTCCGGCCCCGCCCGCCCGACCGGCGGTAGTGGCGGTGGAGGTGGTGGGTCGCCGAAGCCGCTGCCGGGCCCGGGCGGTTCTCGAGGACCTGCGAAACCGTCTGCGGTGCAGGCTAATCCCTCAGGTTCAGGGGGCCTGGTGCGGCGTGCGGTGCACCCGTCGACGGTCGCGACTGGCGCGGGCCAGGCAGTCGACCGCGTCAGCGACGACGTCACCGGCGGGGCGGCCCCGTCCGCGTCCGGGGTGGCGCGCTATCGCGGGCCGGATCTGGGGCCTCATGACATTCCCCGCTGAACCCGGTAGGCCGCAGCGGGTTTTGTTCAGGAAGGAGTCGCGGTGAGCGTGGAGTATGTCGAGCGTACCTACAGTGCGGGCTCACGTCCGCGCACCGAGGGCTTGTTCGGGCTGTCGTGGGTGGCGATGATCACCGCCGGTGCGGTGATCATCGCGGTCGTGCTCACCCAAGCGGTCTTCGGGCTGCTGGCCGCGGGGATCGTCGCTGCCACGGGGACGGTGGTGACCGCGCCGCTGGTGATCCAGATCGGCGGCCGCACCGGGTACGCGCGGGCGCTGCTGCTGTGGCAGTGGTGGCGCGGGGCCCGCCGTGGCGAGCACGTCTACCGGTCCGGGTCGTTCTCGGCGATGCCCGGCGGCGCGACTCGGCTACCCGGCCTGCTGGCGCCCTCACGCATGTATGAGGGCCAGGCCGTCGACGGCCACCGCTTCGGCATGATCCACCTGCCACGCTTCGACGAATACACCGTGGTCTTGCGGGCGTGGCCGCAAGGCGGCGAAGCCGTCGACCAGGACCTGGTGGATCAATGGGTCGCCGCCTGGGGAGCGTTCCTGGCGTCAGTCGGTTCGGCGCCGGATGTGAAAGCGATCGTGCCGGTGATCGACACCATCCCCGAAACCGGCAACCGGCTGATGGGGGAGGTCTCCGCGCTCACCCACCGCGACGCGCCGGCGCTGGCGTCGAACGTGATGTGGGAGTTGGCCTCCCAGCTGGCCAGCCAACGCGTCCAACTGGAACCACGCATCGCGATCACCTTCGAAGCCACCACCCCCGAACGCCGCAAAGTCCCCGCCGAACAAGCCCTCGAGATCGGGCGCCGCTTGCCGGGCATCCTTGTCGCCCTCGCCGAAGCGGGAGTGCGGGCCGAGCCGATGACCGCCGCTCAGATCACTGCGTTCGTGCGCCGCGCCTACGACCCGGCCTCTCAAGCCGACCTGGAAGCCGCCGCGACCGAACCCGACGGTCACGGTGTCACCTGGGACATGGCCGGCCCGCAAGACGAACAGCAACGCTATGACCGGCTCCAGCACGCTGGTGCGGTCAGCATCACCTGGGAGATGACCGAAGCACCCCGCGGCGTGGTGACCGAGCGGGTATTGCAACGGCTGCTGGAACCCAACCCCGACCTGCCCCGCAAACGCGTCGCCATCGTCTACCGGCCACATTCGGCGGCCGAAGCCACCCGCCTGGTCGACGACGACTACCGCAATGCCCGCGTCGCCGAACAGAACACCCGCGGCGGGCTGGTCTCCGCGTCCGCGAGCATCCGCGTCGCCGGAGCCGAACAAGCCCGACAAGAACAAGCCCGCGGCCACGGGTTGACCCGCTATGGCATCCTCATCACCCTCACCGCGCCCCGCGGCGAAGACATCCCCCGCATCGAAGCACTCGTGCGCGACCTGTCCACCCAAGCCCGCTTGAGCATCCGCCGCTGCAACACCTACCACTCCGCAGCCTTCGCCGCCTCCCTCGGCGTCGGTGTCATCCTGCCCGAGCACGCCACCATCCCCGAAGCACTCGAAGGGTAAACCGATGGCGAAAACCACTGCACCGCAGACCGAAACGCCGCAGCACGTCCCTGGCGCGTCGGCGTCCGGGCGGCGCGGGCTGCGGGTGTTGACCGACGAGCAACGCGCCGCGCTGCAGGCGCGGCAGCGGCGCGGGGGAGTGCGCGGGGCGTGGGCGGGTGTGCTGCTGTCGCGCGATGACCACCGCCGCCGCAACCTCGGCGTACTCGAACGTTCGACGCTGGTTGAGGATTTCGACCGTCCCGTGCTGCGGTTGACCGACACCGGGTACGCCGGACCGACCGGCGGACGGGTATCGGCGGTCGGGCGGCCCGCGGAGTGGCGCGGCACCACCGCCCAGGTCGTCGGACTGTGGCCATGGTCGGTCGGGGCGGGTGCGCCGCTGGTCGGCACCCCGCTGGGCCCGCATCTGCGCACAGGCGCACCGGTGTGCTTCGACCCGATGAACTGGTTTCTGCGCGGCGGATTCATCACCGCACCCAGCCTGTTCGTGCTCGGCCTGAACGGATTCGGCAAATCGTCGCTGGTGCGGCGCATCGTGCTCGGCGGCATCGCCCAAGGCATCACCCCGCTGGTGCTGGCGGATGTGAAACCCGACTACCGGGCGCTGCTGGAACTGGTCGGCGGCCAAGTCATCGACCTCGGCTACGGCTACGGCCAACTCAACCCCCTCGATGTCGGGGTCATGGGAAAAGTCCTCGCCCGCCTCGAAGCCGCCGAAATGTTCGAACGCGCCCAAACTCTGGCCCAAGAACTACGGGCCCGGCAGATCGCGTTGATCTGCGCGCTGGTGGAACTCGTGCGCGGGCGCCGCGTCGCCGATTTCGAAGAAACCGTCATCGCCACCGCCCTCACCAGCCTCTACCGGCCCGTCAGCGAAGGCGGACGCGGATTCACCGCCACCCGTCAGCCGATCCTCGACGACCTGCTGGAGGTGATCGTCGCCGGGGGCCCGGACCTGCAACTGGACGCGGCCGCCGACAGCGAACAGCGCTATCAGGCCGCGGTGGTTCCGCTGCGGCAATCGCTGCGGGCGCTGACCCGCGGACCGTTCGGGCAAGTGTTCAACGGCCCCACCACCGTCGGCATCGACCTCGACTCCACCGCAGTATGCATCGACGTCTCCCACATCCCCACCGGCGACCGCAAACTCAAAGCCGCGGTCATGCTGGCCTGCTGGGGCGCGGGATTCAGCGCCGTGGAGGCACTGAACATGCTCGCCGACGCCGGATTGGCACCACAACGCTACTTCCAAGTCGTCATGGACGAACTATGGCAGGTACTCAGCCTCGGCGACTTCATGGTCGAACGCGTCGACGAACTCACCCGCCTGCAACGCCAGATCGCCACCGCCCTGATCATGATCAGCCACACCATCAAAGACCTCCAAGCCCTCGGCAGCGACGCCGCCATCTCCCGTGCGCTCGGGTTCCTCGAACGCGCACGCGCGAAGATCTTCGGCGCCCTGCCCGGCGAGGAAGTCAACCGGCTCTCGACGTTCATCCCCTTCACCGCCGCCGAACGCGCGATGGTCACCAACTGGTCAGCGCCACAAGCGTTGACCGGCGAAGCCATCCGCCCCGGCACGCCACGCCCCACCCCACCCGGCACCGGCAAGTTCCTGCTCAAAGTCGGCGAAGGCCGCCAACCCGGCATCCCGTTCCTCGTCGAACTCACCGACACCGAACGCGCCACCGGCATCCACGACACCAACACCCGCTTCGCAGGATTCGACAGCAACGGAGGCGCCGAATGAAAAGTAGCGCAGGCAATTTCGAGAGGATGACGCTCGTGGTCAGCATACAGACCCGATTTGCAGTGGCTATAGAATTCGACGCCGCCGCTGGCGGCGCCCAGGCGGCTGAACGAGGACCGATTCGCAAAACCCACAGGTCGCATATGGGTCGACGCGAAAACCTACACATGACCGCAGTTGTGTCACCCAGCCCCGTGCACCAGTTCGACAGCACGGAACCCTCGGCACGGGACCAGGGCAGAAGTCATGAATGACGGCAGTGGCATGGACAGGTTATCGGGATGGCAGGCACGGTTGCTGCGCCGCATAGAGGACCTCAGAGCGGAATGCGGGCGAGTTCGGCGCGAGATTCCACACACCCCTTGGCCGCAACGACCAGATCCATCATTCGACCAATTGCGTTTACGGCAATCTGAGCTGGAACGCGACCTCGACGGCTTGAAAGTCCGCGCCAGAGCTTCCGGGATTCCCGAAACAGAGATCGAGAAAGCCGAGCACTCCGCCCAATGGCGCGGATTTCGAGACGACAACCGGCCAGCAGGTTCGATACAGACGGGAGGCGAAAGCCCAGCACGCACCCAGATGATGGACGCGATCGCGGACGATGTTTGGACAGTCGAACATATGGCAGCAGTTGCGGGATTCCGCGAATGGCAACCCGGCAACGATGTATCGAAACGCCTGGCAACAGTGGAATCACGGCAACACGAACGCAAAATGGTTGCACTGCTGCACCGGGTTGAGGCTACCGCATCGCTGGCGGAGCTGACCGATGACGAGCGAACTACGCTGTGGAATCGCGACGAAGCCGGCTGGATTCGATTGTTTCAGCACACCGTATACGCCTACAACAGCGAACAGCTAGAGCGCAGGTGGCAAGAGAATTGCCCTCCCCACTCCGGCACTCAGATCGCTGACATCATCCGCCGCGTGGCAGCCGAGCGACATGATCCTGCCGATTCTGGCCTGGCTCCACCGACACCGCGCGAGCTCATCGATCGCGCCGTCGCAGCACTGGAAGCGGACTATCTCGCCTGGGGCGTGGACTACGACGAATACCTGTTCTACATCTCGATGTTCGGTCCGGACTCCGTCATCAATGAACACACCCCGCAGCCCGCGACGGATCCAACTGATCAACACCGCGGTGTCAAAAAGCAGACGGCCGGTCCCAGCGACGACCTGCACGCCGATGCCCAGACGGGAATCGATGCACACCAGCTGCAGGCGCAGCGTGACGTGCGGACGCCCGCCGAAACCGTCGACCCCGGATCGAGCGAGGACCTCGCAGGCGACCTGATCCAGGCAGCTGGCCTCGACAGTGGCGGTCCATCATGTGCGAGCACCGCGATAACTTGCGGCACAGCCGATTCCGGGCATCCTACCCAGACATCGGACTTGGGCGTCGATCTGTGAATCCGCCAGTGAACGCATACGAAAACAGATGCCCGCCGCCGGTTCCTTGGCCGTCCGGACAGCGGATAACGACCGCAAGGGAACGCCTGGGCCGGCATGTCCGCGACGGGCCGGAGCTGACGATGAACCACCGGCACCCTGGCACTACCTCGCCCCGGGCCCGCGGGAGTCTCGACGAGGCGTGGTGGCAGCACGCCGATCCGAGGGTTGAAAGCCTCGACCGATCAGGGCGCCAGCACCCTTCGTCACCGACTTGCGGCTGGGGCGAACCCGCTGTTGGCGCTGCTGTGCTCATCCGACCACGGTTGCCGACGCGATCACCGCAGCCTTGCCCGCACAGGAACGGCAGACGTCGAAACCGCGCGGCAGCAGCATGTCCCGCCCGGGCAGTCACCGGCGGTAGCACCCGAGGGTGAGCGGCAATTGTGAGCCGAACGCCACGGATGGCTCGACCCGCCACCGCCACTGCACCGCGTCTGCACTTGCCGCCCACCGCCGAGCATTCCGTAACGCGAAGAAAGCGACACATGCCTTGAACGAGTCGTCACCAGAGCTCGATTCCTTGCCCAGTTGGAAGTTGCGGCTGCTCGGCCGCATTCAGGACATCTCCGCCGAGCACACGCATACTCTCTCGGCGGGCTACCCCACCTTCGATTCCCGCGGCGGCCTCGAGTCGGTACCGATCCGCATCTGGCGAGACCGGCTGCGTTCCCTGGCCTCCGATCGCGCCGAGATCGAGTTCCACGCCGCCGCAGTCGGTCTGCCCGCATCCGCGATCGACCAGGCACGGCAGGCTGGGCAACGCGGCCTGCGCTGGGATGACAGCACGCCCACCACCGGCAGCGTGCCCAGAGGCAAGGACCGGGTACATGCCTACATGGTCGACGGTGTCGCCACCGATGTGTGGCAGCTCGAGCACATGGCCGCGATCGCCGCCGAACAACGGTTCGGCAGAGCACCGGATCGAGCTTCCCACGGTCGCGAACTCGACGAAGTCGACCAGTTCGGCCGCAACATGGCCGCATTGTGGAACCGGGCCAACATGGTCGCCCACGCGATCGGTCTGTCCGCACAGGAACGTACACAGATATGGGGTCGCGACACCGCAGGCTGGCGGCGGCTGGCCGGACTGGTCGCCGCCTACGACGATGGTGAACTGCACGAGCGCTGGCGCGCCTACGCATGGCGCGGCGTCGAGCACGAAATCCTCCGTGACCTCGGCAGACTCCCCACCTACCAGCTGCCCGGTACCGAGCCGGGTGAAGCGCCACCGCTCCCGCACCTACTGATCGAACGCGCCACCAACGCGGTCGCCGCCCTCAGAAGCAGTGAAGCCGCTCAACCCGAGCCTCTGATCGACGCCGCATTTCTGCCGCATACCGCCCCAATAGTGGACACGGAGAACTCCGCAGATCCCCACGCGGCCCCCGGCGGCATGACCGGGATGTCCCCAGGACAGGACCTCGGGCCGTGACAGTTCCGCCACGCCCACGCGCCTCGCATCACCCGACGACCATCGTGCTGGCAGCCACCTGCGCGACGAACATCAGCACCATCAAGCGGTCGTTGAGCCTCGCCGCAATGGATGTGCCCGCTGCCGTAGGCGCGTTGGCTGCCCATCGCGTCTTCCGCGCGATCAGTACACGGAGTGGGCCATGAGGCTGGCCAGCATCATCGCGGTGGCGGGGCTGGTGTGGGTGTCGGCGATTCTGATGGTGCTGTTACTGATGCTCGACTCCGACGGCGACGGAAATCATTGCACCGCAATGCATCCTGGTGCTGCAGGCTTATTGCCGCCGGGGACACGGGTGGCGCCGATGAAGTCGGGCACCTACCAGATCACCTCCGGGTTCGGATACCGCGAGGGCGGGGAGTTCCATCGCGGGATCGATTTCGCTGCCGCCGCGGGCACACCGATCTACGCCGCCGCCGACGGTATCGTCACCCGCTCCGGTCCTGCCGACGGGTTCGGCACCTGGATCGTCATCGACCACAACATCGACGGCCGAATCATCTCCACCGTCTACGGGCATATGTTCGACTCCGACCTGCGAGTACGCACTGGTGACCAGGTCGCCGCCGGTCAGCAGATCGCCCTGGTCGGCTACAACGGGCAAGTCGTACCCAGCGGTCCCGGCGGCGCGCACCTGCACTTCGAAACCTGGCCCGGTGGCCGCTTCACCGGCGGTCAGGCCACCGACCCCCAAACATGGCTCGACGGCGCCGCCGAACCCGGCAGCACCCCGACTGTCCCGGCACCGGCTCCCGCGCCCGGCACGCCGCCGGGCGCGGACCGCGCCGCCGCCGCGGCGGGGCCGGAGTTGCCGCCGTTGCCCGCGAGCGTGGAAGCCCACTTGCAGGTCGACGCGGTTCGGGTTGCTCGCGCGGTCGCGGTGACGTTTCCGCAGATCACCACGATCGGCGGATGGCGCGAATCCGATCCCTACCCCGACCATCCCTCCGGGCGGGCGATCGACGTGATGATTCCCGACTACGCCACCGGTGAGGGAAAAGCGTTGGGTGACAGCATCGCCGACTACATTATGGCGCACGCCGCAGACTTCCACGTCGACTACATCATCTGGCGGCAGGTGTACCGGTCGCCGGACGGCACGTCGAATCTGATGGACGACCGCGGCGGCGACACGGCCAACCACTTCGACCACGTACACATCAGCGTGACAGGCGGCGGGTACCCCGACGGCTCAGCCATCACCGGCCCCACACAATCCCCCGGCCGCGCCGCAAGCGCCGGGTGTGAAGCCGCAGCGACCACCAGCGACGGGCAGCTCGCGCCTGGTTCGGTGCCGCCGGAATTCGAGCCCTGGTATCGCCGCGCCGGTGGATTGTGCCCGCAGATCAGCGCGGCGCTGCTGGCCGCTCAAGGCAAAGCCGAAAGCGGCTTCCAACCCCGCGCCGTCTCCGGAGCCGGAGCCCAAGGCCCCGCGCAGTTCATGCCCGGCACCTGGGCCACCTACGGCGCCGACGACGACGGCAACGGCCAAGCCTCCCCGTTCGACATCGGTGACGCGATCATGGCCCAAGGCCGCTACATGTGCGCGATCGCCGCCACCGTCGACACCTGGATCGACGAAGGCAAAGTCCACGCCCCCCACGGACGCACCGAACTGTACCTAGCCGCCTACAACGCCGGGGAAGGCGCGGTCCTGGCATCCGGCGGATTCCCCACCGGCGCAGCGGACTACCTCACCCAGACCCGCCCGTACGTCGACAAGATCCTGGCCACCACCCCCGAGTTCAGCACCACGCTGAGCTGACGACACCGACAGGAGAACCCACTGATGACCAGTGCAATGATCACCGACCTGCGACTACCGCGTCTTCTCGCCGCGCGACCCGACCCCGCCACGACACTGACACGGGCGCGGTTCGCGGTGAACCTACTGCGCTGGCGCGCGACACTCTCAGCGCTGTTGCGCGACTACGACCGGGTCAAAGCCGATCAACACCTCACCGACAGGACCCGGGAGCTGGCGTTGGCGCGCCTGCTGGACTCCATCAACGCCGTTGTCGTTCAGGAGCCGCTACACACCGACCAGCTCCACCTGCCCAGCCGCGAACCACCCGCCGTCGTCGACACCGCCCAGCACTACCTCGAAGCGCTGATCCTGGCAGCCAACCGCACGCGTGCCCGCGGCCGCCTGCTCGTCGAAGACTCGGTGCGCCGCTGGTTGTCGCAACCAACCTCCATCGAGGCGATCGCCGCCCTCGACGGCGACCGGCACGCACAACTGCTCTACACCCTCGACACCGGGCCCGCCTCGTTCCGCGAGGCCGTCACCATGCTGGCATCGGCCTGGTTGTTCGACCGCGTCGATGCCCCCTCACTCCGATGACACCGCGCCGGAGGATGCTGAGTGTGCTGTGTTGTGTCGCGGCTGCGGTCCTGGCCACGCTAGTGCTGACTGGCCCGAACCGTAGTGACCCCAGTGCAACCACGGCGGCGGGGGACGCCGACCACAGCATTCACGGCCCCGCCCCCGATACTGCCGGTGCAGCTGAGGCGGCACAACAGGCTCTGACGGCGCTGTTCACCTGGCAGCCGGTCATCGATGCCACCACCGGGTCGGCGTTGTCACGGGCACGGCCCTGGCTGACCGGCGAATTTGCCCGCAGCTCGCAAGGTCCACCGGGGGCGGGAGTGCGTGAACTACCGCAGTGGGCGGCGTGGCGGCGATCCGGCGACATCGTCACCGCCCGCGCCGCCGCACAGGCCATCACCGGCTGCGACCGCCACCACTGTGCCGTGACCGCGGTCGTCACCCAAATCGTGCTGCACCGCGACGGAACCTCGACTCCCTATCAGGTTCTACACGTCCACGCAGCCACCGAGCACACCGCCGACGGATGGAAGCTCAGCGACTTCCGCATCCAGCAGTAGCTGCCCAGACCGCCCCCAGGGCATCGATCAAGAGCAGGAGCGCACACCAGCGTTGAACGACAACACCTTTCGATCAGACACTCCACCCGAGGCGGACAGTCGATCACTCGACCACGACGCGAGACTCGGCGTCGGGATCCGCCACTCGATGTCCGCAACCCATAGCCCGGACCTGGCGCCTCCAGCGCTGGGAACCTACCTGCGTCAGGTCCGCGAATCCATCCGTCGACCCGGCGCCAGCAAACACCTCTCCAGAGAGAAGGCCGCGACCCGAGTCGGTCTGAGCGCCGCTTACCTTCAGCAGGTCGAAAACGGCGTCCGGGTCCCCACACAGCAAGCGCTGCAACTACTCGCATCGGGCTACTCGCTGACCGCAGCGCAGATCCGCCACATCCGTGAACTGCGCGAGCCTGCCGTGCCGCTCGTCGGGGTGGAGACGCTGCGGGCGCGTGTGGCGCAGACACCTGCTCTTGTCGAACGTCTCGACGACCTCGACCGAGTCGATATGCTCGCCGGCTACTTCTCCCCGCTGTGGCATGTGCTCGCGATCAACAAGACCCTCGACAAGGCATTACCCGGCCTGGAAGAAGCCGGGAACCTTGCGCTGTGGTACTTCACTGCGACCGCGCGCGAGGTGCTGGTCGACTGGGACGAGGAGGCCACGCAGATGGTGCGCTGGCTCAAACCCATTCTCGGCCAACACCGCAGCGCACCCGCGACCCGCCAGCTGCTGACCCGCTTACAAGCCGACGAGCAGTTCTACACGCGCTGGAACGACAGCACCGATATCGCCTACCGTCGCGACGCCGATCGGCCGCTGGTCCTGCGCACCGCGCAAGGCGAGCACCTCGCCGTGAACGTCGAAACCAGCACCGTCACCGACACCCACGGATACATTCGCCTGTTCCTCGGCGTCCGCAAACCACCCGCCGAAGACACTGCGAGAACCCGGTGACAACGTCGGATGGCTGCCTTCATCCGCCCCCTTCACCCCGTCTGGTCCCGCACCCCGGCCCGCGGCTGGAGGATGGGGAGGAAGGTAGGCTCGCCGAAATGATCTTGAGGGTGGGGATTGTGTTGTCGGCGCTTGTGTTGGCGACGACGTTGCTGAGCGGATGTGGGAGCGACATCGCCGGTGCCGCGCTGCCTCAAATCGCTGACAATGGTCCATCGAGTTACCGGCGCGCGTTGAGTGCCCAGGAGCAGTCGCGTCTGGCGGTGTCCGACCGCGTCCGGGAACTCGACGCTTGTGGTTTCGTCAATCAGGCAGCGATCGCGACCCTCGGTGCGCCCGTCTACTTCGGGCAGGGCCAGGATTTCGACAGTTGTATTCTGCGGTTCACACCGAGTATCGGCCCCAGCAGGATCTATGCGGTCGAGATCAACACCGGTCAGCGGGACACCGAGACGCCTCCGACGATGATCGACGGGGTGCCGGTGCGTCTTCGCCCGGCTGATGGCTGCATGGCCACGGTGCCTTACCCGGTGCGGGATTTCATGTTCTGGCTCAAGGGACGAGATAACTCCAACACCTGCTCGGAGGCAGCCGCTTTCGTGCGGGCCGCACTGCCGATGCTGAAGAGCAAGCCGCTTCGCGCGGGTTCGCAGCGTGTACTCGACACCCCTTTGGCCCGGCTCGACCCCTGCGCCGCCCTGTCGGTCATCGGCAAGAACAAGCCGCGGCTGCAGGTCGATACCGGGCTGCGTCCGTACTACTGCAAATTCGCCCTCGATAGCAGCGACGAGACGACCAGCCAGAACATCGCATACACGCAGAAGACTCTCGAGATGCTCGAGTGGGCCCGCAAGGACGGGAAGGTCTACGGCGTGGGGTCTGGGCAGATGCAGATCAACCGTGGATCGCAGAACAGCCCTACCGGGTACTGTTCAGCGGACTTCTACCCCAATGTCGGTTCCTCGCATATCCGCAACTTCACCGGCGATGCCGACAGCCACGGCCCCGAGCATTGGGTGGACGTTGTCGACATGTCCACCCTGGCAGGATGCGCTGCGCTGCAGCGAACCGCGGAAGCGATCCTCGAGTTCTACGGTAAGTAGAACCTGGCGGGCTTGTCCCGCGGCGAGGTGGCCGTCTGCCCATGCGGACTTCCGCAGCTCCGTACGGCACCCCCGCCGCGACCTCTGATCATCATCCGCGCCGCCTGCTCACTGATTTCGCGCGGGAGTCAGTTCTGGTATGCCTTGACTGCGGCGACGGCGAGGTTGCGGGTTTCGGTGCAGCTGGGGCCGTTGACCTTGACTGCTTCGATGCGGTCTTCGGGTGTGCCGTCCCATCCTCGGGTCGGGAACGGCTGGGCGACCCCGACGTAGGCGTGGATGGTGCAGTGGCCGCCGCTGATGTTTTCCTCCACCGAGTCCACGCCGGCGAGCAGCAATTTGCGTGCGTTCGAGGGGACGTAGGTGGCTTGGGATTTCGCGACGTTGAACACGGCGATGGCGAATCTGTTGCTGTCGTTGGGGGTGTAGTCGCCCAGCCATGCGTCGCATTCGTAGGGTGAGAACGCGCGCAGGTAGAACTTCTGCTTCGCGTCGAACGCCGTGTCCAAGGCCGCGCAGGGGTCTTTCGCGGCGCCTGTGGTTTTCGGTATCCGGGTGGAGTTCGCGCGTAAGGCGTTGCGCTCGAGCAGCGGGGCTGAGGCGGTGACGATGGCCCGGAGCGGTGTGCACGGGTCGGTGCCGGGGCGTGCGGTGGCGGAATAGTGGAACGCGCGGCGCTCGTTGTATTGCAGTGCGATGAAGCACGTGTCGTCCGAGCGCAGCGTCGAGGCCCGCCGATTCCCGACCTGGAATGGGGTGCCGCTGAAGCCTGGCAGGACCGATAAGGACACGCCGACGGTGGTGACGCCCTGGGTGAGGGTGGCCCGGTCGATTCGGACCACACATTCGTCCAGGTCCTGCCCGACACCGAAGTACAACGCGCGCCCGAGCGCGTTGACGGACGGCTCGTCGAGCATGCCGCACGGGTCCAGCAGTCGTGCGGTGTCGCGTTCGGCGAGGTCGTCGAGCGAAGAGCCGCCAGTGAGGTTACTGCGGTAGCGCATCCCGAGTGGGGTGGCAGCGCCGTCGACGGTCGTGCTACAGCCGCACACGGCGAGCACGGCCAGCACAAGACTCGCCAGGGCGAGCGTTGGTCTCCTCATCCGTTGGCACCGAACAGGGTCAACGCCGCGGGTGCCACGGCATCGGTGACGCGGCAGGGTGCCTGCAGCGACACCATCGGCTGCCAGCGCGCGGCGTTCTTCGTCGCCGCGGTGGCCGGAGCGCCCGGGCGGTAGGTGTCGACCACCGCGCCCGCGGCGAACCACACCGAGCAATGCGGCTCGCCGACCGCGGTGTTGCGGTCGATCAGCACCGGTTTGCCGCTGACCTGCGCGGCGGCGAATGTGGAGGACGGCTTCATCGCGGTGTCGGCGGAGTTCAGTAGGAAGGTGACGCTGACCATGTCGGTGAGGTACTCGCTGCCCCCGGGCTTGCGCAGCTGGAAGCGGCACTCATACGGTTCGGCTTCGGCGTCGAGCTTGGCCACGGCCAGGCCCGCGGGCAGATGCTGCATCAATTCGCAGGGACTGCGACGGGTCAACGGCACATCGATCTGGGTGTTGTCGCGGCGCGGGAGCTTGTTGTCCCGGAACGCGGTGACGATGTTGGTGACGGTTTCCTCGACCAGTTGGCAGCCCAGCGTGTCCGGGGTGAATCCAGCCGAGCTGACTGTCGCATAGGCAACGGTCGGCACTTCCACGATGTCGGGCACGGCCGCGCCGCGCGCAGCGCGGACCGCGGGGAACCGCATCGGCACCTTGTAGGCGCAGTTGCCGTGAGAGTTGCGGACACCGTCGACGGTGACCGTTTCACCCGCGATCTGCTTGTTGACCTCGTCGTTTGTCGGCGGGTAGCTGGCCATGTCGATCGTCACCTGCGACAAGACCTGCTTGCGGTTGAACTGCAACAACCCGACCTCGCAGGTACTGATCCTCGCATCCGGGCCCAGCGTAGAGATCTGCCCGTAACCAGCGGATATCTTGTCCTGATCGAAGAAACCGCACGGATCCACCGACCGGATCTGCTCGGCGAGGTCGAGCTTCTGCCGATCCCCCGCCGGCACACTCACCCCGAATGTCGGGGAGGCACCCGCCGTCTTCGAATCCGAATCCGGGGTTCCCGCGACCTGCTGCGAACAACCTGACACGACCAGCGCCAACACTACTGGCGCACACCACCACGCGAGTTTCATCCCGCCCCTCTTTCTCCACCCGAGCCACGACCGCGCCGGGCATGCGAACACAACCATCCAGACCACAAGGGCCACAGGGGCTGACGTGCGGCCGCACACCCCGGACGGTAAGCCACTGTTGCCGGTGTATTCCGTATAGGGCGAACGCGCGCACCACCTCCCCGCGCTCGCCATCCTGTCACAGCCGACCCGTCCGGCCCGGTACCGGCGCGACAGCTGATCGGGACGGTGATCGCGACCACGAGCGGACCGAGAGCTGCTGCGGCAGGTCAGCGACCTCGCCCGACCCGCAGGTCATCGCCGATATCGCGGGCGTCTGCGCCCGCAGGCTGTGGTTGCCTGTGGCCGCGTCGAATTCAAGTGAGGCAAACGAGCATTAATGCAAAGTGCATCGTTTGACCGCTGGTGGCGCAAGGGTCGATCGTTGTGTCATAGAGGAGCGCCCACCCGCAATTGCACATCCCTTGCGGGGTTCGCATCGGGAACACATTCGCCACTTCGGTCCCCTGCGGGTGTGTTCCCGATAGTCGCGCATCGAATTCGATGAGGAGACGCTGTGGTGATCGTTGATCTGTCGCCGAGCACGCACGGATGGATACCGCCATTCTGGTGTTCCTCGCGCCAGCGCGACGTGCGGTGGTCGCGTTGAGCGAGCCGGTCGATGAGGTCAGCCGCTCCTTCGGCGTCGGAATCATGAACGGACTCAACCTCGCCCGCCTCGCCAGCGACATCGTGCGGGGGTTGAATGCCGAGGACCGCTCCCGGCTGGAAAGCGAATTGCGGATCCGGCAAAGTAGTGAACTGCATGCAGTGCGGATGGGCAATATCACTGCGGAAGAGGCCCGCAATCAGCAGCGTCACCAGATTTCGATGCTGCAGCGGCAACGTGAGATCGACATCGCGGACGAGGATGTCACACGCCGCAACCTCGACAGCGTCCACCGAAACGCCCGTGAGGAACGCGAAACCGCCGCCAGGGTCGGCAGCGCCTACCTGCAGAACCAGATACGTGTCGCCGAGTTGCGTCTGAAAAGCCGCGATAGTACTGCCGAGAACGCTCGCCGCGAGAGAGCGACGAACGCCCAGGTCGACGCCTCCAAAGCGCGAGAGAACACCGCGCGCACCGAAGAGCAGATCAAACGAGAAGACCAGAGCAGACGCTCCGACCGGGAAAGCAAGGCGGAGAAGCGAGAAGAGCAGCTCCACGCCAACAGGCTCGCCGCTCATAACAAGCGCGAAGCCCGAGCGGACGAACTGCACGATCTGGAGAAGGCGGCTATCCGGCAGCAGATGGAGCTGCGCGAGCGCACCGCCGGACTCACCCAGACATTGACCGGCAACCAGCAGGGTTTCGACAAGGCGATGGCTGCGGCGGGCCGGTTCGCTGCCGCGAAGAGCACCGCCGACCCCACTGCCGGCGACGCGTTCAGTGAACGGTTTCGCGACGACACCGGTCTGGATCCCAGCCAGTTCGATGCCGCCCTCCACGACCTCGGTGATCTCGGCGCCGATCCGGTCGAGACGTTGGCGAAGCTGCTGGAGAACGCGCAGAACCCCGACGCGGACCCGGCCACGCTCCTCGCGGCCCGGTACGTAACGAACCTACTGACCACCGAGACCGATCCCGGTCTGGACGAGGGAGCTCCAATCGGCGAAGCGGTCGCAGCGGCGAACGCAGCCGCGCAACCGGCAGCAGACGCGCAACTCGACACTGACCCCGCCGACAGGACCAGCGCAACAGAGCAGGTTGCCGCCAGCGAGGTGGGGCCATGACCCGCCACCGCCGCACCGACGCAGCGCAAGCGGCCACGACACCGGCGACACACGACTGCCGACCGCACCGCAGCCTCACCGCGGCGACCGTGCTGTCGATCCCAGCTCCGCCCCACCACCGGCCGGGCGTGATCGCCACGGCCCTACTACAGGAGGGTGCGCGATGAATCACCCCATCGACGAGCCCGGGCACCCGAGACCGGTCGGCCCGCCGGCAGTAGGCCCGTATCAGCGACTGGGATGTCTGCTTGTCGCTGTCGCGCTGCACCGCGCGGCGACCGCGCGAGCCGGGCAGCGCTACCCGGACTACAGCCAGGCGCAACGCGGCCACGACCTCGCCGCGCCGCCGGAGGATCTTGCCGCCGCGTTGACCGATGCCGTGGTGTGGAGCGAGGAATCCGCCGTGGCCCGCCAGCAGCTGGCGCGGCTGGTGCAGCACTTCCGCCGCGCCTATGGGCTGGTGATCGACCCTGTGGCGGCGACGGTCGCCGTCGACCCCGGCTTCGACGCCCTCGACACTCAGCAGCGCGCGGAAACCGCTGCACGCGACCGGCAGTCCCGGTTCGCACGGCGGGCAGCGGCCGCGCTGATCGCCGCGTCCGGGTTGACCTCGCACGAGCAGGCACGCGCGGTGGGGGCGGTGTCCGATCCTCGCAGCGGCACGGTCCGCGGTTGGCTGGATGCCGCGCTCGCCACGGCAGGAGTCGGGCGGCTCGACCGGCAGCGGGTGGTGTTCGTGCTGGCCTACCTTTCCGACACCACAGCAGAGTTGGATCTGCTCACCGAAGCACCGGTGCTGGTCGACGCCCGTGCGGAGTTGACCGGGATGCTGCGGCGGGAGATGGAAGAAACCCGCGATCCACACCGCGGTGTGTTCTTCGGCCCAGGGGAGTACGTGACCGGCCCCTGGTTCGAGGCGGCGGTGCTGTCGATGCCGGAGCCGGACCGAGAGTTCGCCCGCCAGCTGCGCGTGGCGGTGCGCGAGGGCAGCCGGATGCCGCAGCTGCCGTGGCCGCGTCAAGCCCACCGCGCGGAACTGGAACAACTGGTGTGGGACTACATTGCCGCCACACGGGATGTCCACCAGGCCGCCGAGCGGCTCGCGGTCGACCCGGACGCCTTCACCGGCCGCGTCCTCAACCAGGTCCATAACCTTTTGCACGACGTCGGCGCCACCCGCAGCACGATCGGCGAGCAGATCGATCGCGGCGAAGGACTGCTCGGGATCGAACGCCTCCGAGTACGGGAGGTCCTCGACGGGTTCGCGATCGGCCCGGCGCACATGCCGGGATTGCTGTTCGTCAGCGAGCGGCACAAGCAAGCACAAGATCTGTCCGAACGTTCCAGTGCGGTAACCATTCTCGCTCAGAGGGCCGCGTCGGTGATCGACGAAGCCCTCAACCGAGCGGGGATCGTGGTGTTGGAGATGGATCCCGCCGCAGAAGTCGCCGGCGCGATCAGCGACATCATCAGCTCGTCGGTGCAAGACCACATCTACGACCTCGCGAGCGGACGCGACGTCTATGACGACGACAGACGCGGACGAGTCAGCTTCACCCGTGCAGTGGACACCCTCGACCAGGCCCTGGCGGACGCCGGGGTCGCGGCACAGCAGCGTCGGGAACTGCGCGCCACGCTCGATCAGCTCGCCACCGCCGCGCACCAGTTGAGCGCTCCGCTTCTCGCGCGCCATCACGCCTGGCACGAGCGTGTCGCCGAGCTGACCTCCTCACCCGGCATCGACTCGGCGTTGCTGCAGACGGCCGACCCGCTGGCCCGCGCACTGTTCGTGCAGACAGCGCCACCGCAGCAAACGGCACCCGGCACACAGACCGCCATCGACGCTGTTCTTCCGCCCGCTATCAAGCGCACCACCACTGTGACCCCCGCAGACGGTCAGCCCACCACAGCCACTGCGGTCGAAAGGGGCGCCGCACCCCAACTGTGACGCGGCAACCCCGCGCACCCAGCGCGGTCAGGCCGCCAACACGCCACACCGGGCGCTGATCGGTCGACAGCGCTCGCGTCCAGGCACGCCTGCATCCCAGCCACCACACCGCCCAGCCCGACATCGCCGATCACGCGTCCGGAAGGAGACACCCCGATGAGCATGCGGCAGCCGCGAAACGCCGATCAGCGCTCGCACTGCGGCCGCGACGACCACCGACCGCAGGCAACGAAGGTCGCCGCCACGACGCCGCGGCACACGGTCCGGCGGCCCCGCCCGGCCTGCGTTGCCGACGCCGACTCCGGGATGGACGCCGCGACAGCCTCCGACTGCGGCGGCGTGATCGTGGGTGGGGAGCGTGCATGCCGAGGCAGGCGATGAGCCGCGCGTCTGCGGCGGTGCGCGCCGGAGACCTGCCTGCCGAGCAGGCAGCGGTGCTGCGCACGATCCAGGAGTCGGCCGCGCACACCGCGCGCCTGCGCACACGCATGCTCAGCGCAGACCCCGACGTCGCGACCGCCACCGCAATGCTCGGCGACATCGAAAAATCCACTCACCAGCGCACGCGCGCCGAAGCCAGTGCCAACGCCCTCGGCATACCCGCGCAATGGATCAAACGCGCCCGCGAGTTGGGGCAAGACGGCCACGAGTGGAGTGAGGATCAACTGTTCGCCCGGCCGGTCCGGCCCAGAGGTCGCAGCCCCACCAGCCGCCTGACCGAGCACACCCGTCAGTTGACCGAGATGGCCGCGATCGCCGCCGCGCGCACGCATCGCCTCACCATCGAAGGCATCGAATGGGAGCCAGCCCCCGCCGCGGTACGCCAGTTCCGCACGAATATGCACACCGTGTGGGCATGTGCCGCGCGCGCTGCGGACGCGATGCGCATCCGGGGGCGCGAACCGGGCCGTCCGTGGGAGATCAGCGACGCGGAATGGCGTCAGCTTGTCGGTCGCCACGCGAACGCGCCTCTGGCGAGCATCGAGCAGGAATGGCGCCGATACGCCGAGCCGCAGATCGCCGCGAAAGCACAGAACTCGCTGACGGAGTTGCGGCGCATCTTGAACAGCGTCGCCCCGCCCGCCTCGGCGGTGGACTGGGAGGAGCCGCCGCGACCGGATGCGCTGATCGTGCGTGCGCAGGAGGCGTTGCATGCGGTGCTGCGTGAGCGCCTTTTCCAGCAGCCCACGCGCACGCGCCCAGCTCGTGGCGCCCTCTCACCGATCGGGTCTGCGATTACCGACATCATGTCGGCGACAGGCAACCGCGCTTGGTACGCCGCACCCCACCTCAACACCGCGGCTGCCCCGGCAGCCGCGCCCCAGCGCGACCTCGGAGTCGACCGCTGAACCACCGACCGCCAGCAAGCCATTGAAGGAATCGAGGAACCCATGTGCATCCGAACACCGGCCCAGCCGCCCCAGCTCGACCGCGAGCACACCGACGACCGGGCACACCCGCCCATCCCAGCGGTGAGCATCGCGCATCCGCGATCTGTCCACCCCCGCCAGGCGTCGGCGGCTACGCGCGTCCGCGGTACCGCAGCCGCCGGTAGGCGTCGCGCGGTATTCGATGACACCGCAGCACAACGTATTCCGGCGACCGGGTGTGCGGCGGCAGCGACGAGTGCGCGCGCGGTCACGGCATCGTCGTCGATACGAGAGGTCGGCGAGCGGTGACCGGCGCATCGACCCACGGTTCGATCGGCAGCGATCGTTTCGCCCAGTACGGGCTCATCCCGACAGACCTGCAGCAAGCACCCATCGAGCACGACTTCTCCGCCGACGCCGCGCGTGACAACCGGCACACCAAACATCTACGGGGACTACAGAATCTGGCCGTCGAGGCGAGCCGGGAACAACACCCTGCCGGGCAGACCCCAACTGCGCAGGCTTGGCTGGCGGCCACCCCGCGCTCCGCGGCGCTGGAGACCGCGCTGCGCGCCGCCACCCGCGATGCGACCGCCGACGGCGTGCCTACCGAGAAGATTGAACGCGCTGTCGATCTCGGCCGCACCGGCGTGTACTGGCATCAGCAACCCTCCGACCCCACGTTGGGCCGTCTCGAACAGATGAACGCCGCACTCGCCGCAGCCGAGATGGACGCGGCGGCGCTGCGCGCACTCCTCGACCAAGTACCTCGATTCGTCCTCGAGGCGTGGAGTCGAAAGGTCGCCCACGACCTGACATCGACGCAGTCGGCCAGCGCCACTGCCGCGCAACCCTCCCTGGCCAGCAGCATCACCACCGACACCACAGTCGAACACAGCGCAGGCAACACACCCAGCACGATCGGCTCCGCCATCACCGACACGATGCCCGACACAAGCGGCGCGCCGACGTGGACGAATGAGACGTCGCTGGCGCCAGCAAGCACCGACCGCGGCATCAGCAGCCAGGGAGCAGAGCTGTGAACCGCCCGACATCGCACCCGTACGCGTGTGCGGCTGTCGCGGGTCGGCATGGGCGGGGAAGGAAGCAACGATGAGCCCGGCCCGCGAATCCCGCCGCCGCACCACCGCGGGCATCGGCGAGGAACTCAGCGCACTGCTTGTGCTGTTGGCAGTCCTCGCGGTCGCTGTCCTGCTGTGGGTCGCGTTGAGCCTGGGCAGCGCCGCCGCGGGGTTGCCTATCCAATGGAACCCGACCGCGGCACTGCTCGAGGTAGCGGTCGGCGACCGAGCCTGGCCATGGCAGTCCACCGCGATCGCCGTCGCGATCGCCATCCTCGCCGCGGCCGCCCTCACGCCCTGGCTACGGCGGCGGCACACAGGTGATCGCTTGGAAATCGATGCCGCCGCGCGCACGATGCAGCGCCCCGGGCAATTGAGCATCGGCACGCTGCGCGCGAACAGCGAAGCCGCACAGCGGCTGCTGAAAGACGCACCCGAGCACGTGCGGGCACGCCCGGGCCCGCCGCTGGGGTTCACCGTCGCCGGAGATCTCGCTCTACACGTCCCGGCGGAGATGTGTGTGTTCATCGAGGCCGGTGCACGCACCGGCAAAACCATGGCCTGGGCCATCCCCGCCATGATGTCGGCGTGGGGGCCGGTGCTGGCGACCTCCAACCGGCCCGACCTCTACCGCCACACCGTCCTCGGTCGCCGCAAGCAGGGTCGCGAGTGGCTGCTGGATCCGCAAGGGGTCACCGGCACGGTGCAGGTCGGGTTCTGGGTGAACCTGCTGCGGCAGGTCACGACGCTGGCCGCGGCCCGCAAGCTGGCATCGTTCTTCGTCTCGGCATCCAAAGAGAAAGACGCCCGCGTCGACAGCTACTTCGACGGCGGCGCGCAAGACCTGCTGGCGTGCTACCTGCTGGCCGCCGCCTGCGCCGGAGGCGACCTGCTGCATGTCGCCGAATGGCTCGGCCACGACCAGGACACCACTCCGGCACTGATCTTGAAGAAGATGCGCAAACGGCGTCCCGCGCAACGGATCCTGGAGTATCAAGCGCTGTACTCCCGCCAGCGTGACGGGCTGTTCGACATGGCCCGCAGATTCCTCAACGTGCTGTCGGATGAGGTTTATGCGCAGATGGTCTGCCCACCGATCCGGCGCACCATCACCGCCCACGAACGCAGCGAACACGACATCGACATCGAACTGGGCATCGACCTCCACAGTCCCCGCCACGATCTGCCCGAGTTCGACCCGCGGGAGTTCGTCACCAGCAACGACACCCTCTACGCGTTGAGCATCGAAGGCCCCGACTCCGCGGCGCCGTTGACCGCCGCGCTGGTCGGGCAAGTGCTCGAATCGGCGTTCACCGCCGCGCGGGCCCGCCCCGACGGACGGCTGGCGGTGCCGCTGCTGGCGGTGCTCGACGAAGCCGCCAACTGCTGCCCCATCTCACTGCTACCCAGCTACTACACCTACGCCGGCGGGCACGGCGTCATCCTCATGACCTTCCTGCAAGTCCTCGAACAAGGCAAAGACCTGTGGGGTGAAAACGGGTTGAAAACCATCCGAGCCCAAGCGATCGAGGTCTACGGCGGCGGCATCAGCGACACCGAATTCCTCCAGCAACTATCCACCGTCACCGACGAGCACGACGTCGCCGACCGCTCCCACAGCGTCGGACCCGGCGGCGCCAACCGCACCCTGACCTGGCGCGCCGAACCCATCCTCAACGTCGCCGCCCTGGCAGCGCTACCCAAACAGCGGGCCTTGGTGCGGCTACCCGGCCACCGCCCGATCCTGGTGCGCAAACCCTGGTGGCAGGCCAGCGAACACGCCGCCCTGATCACCGCCTCCCTCGCCCAGTTCGACAAAACACCCAAACACACAGTGCATCTCGACCCGGACACCGACAACGAAGACGAAGACGAGGAGGAGCTGTGACCGGCAAGAAACGCAACGCCACCGCCAACCCCTCACCACCGCCACCGCAACGGTTTGCGGATTTCGTGACCTTCGCCGAATCCTGGCTGCTGCCGTTACAGAGCGTGCGGCTGGCCGAAGCCAACCGCGAAGGCACCTACACCTGGTGCACCAAATGGTGGGCCCACCGCGCGGTCGCCGTGCGCATCGCACACCTGCACACCGCGTTCGAAACCTTCCGCGCCCGCGAAGACGCCGCAGCGGTCAGCTCGTACCTGCTCGGGCATGTCGACCGCCACTTCCAGATCATCTTCGACGCCGCCAACGGCCCCCTGCACCGCTGCACCCGCACCAAACACGTCGCGGTGCCCTCGCTGCCGTTCGACCCCGTCCCCCCGGAATGGTTCGGTCCCGCCGTCGCCGCACACCCGCCCCCGACCGGCGACGGGGCAGAAGACCAGCCGCCGCCGCTGCGGTTTCCCACCTTCGTGGAGTTCACCGAGCAATGGTTGCTGCCGGTGATCTCGGTGCGACTGATCGGGCAGGGCCGCGAAGGCATGTGCACCTGGTGCCGTCAGTGGTGGCGGCACCGCACGGTCGCCGTCCGATTCGCCGCCCTGCACGCGATCTTCGAAGCCGCGCGCCGCAGCGAAGACCGCAGCCAGATGAGCAGCCTGTTCGTCGGCCACATCGACCCTCACATGCGGCTCATCCTCGACGCCGCCAACGGGCCACTGCACCGCTGCACACCCGAGCATCACACCGACAGCCCCGGCCTGCCGTTCGCCGACGTACCACGTGACTGGTTCGCTCCGGCCGGTGCCGGCCTCGCTGTCGAGGACGCTGGATTTGGACCAGATTTTCGCTCCCTCAGCGACTTTCGCACAACGTGACCGGGACCACCGCAGCGCGACCAGCCCTAACCCGAGAGTCGAGGCCGAAAACCAGACTGTTTCTTCCGGAATGGGATCTGACAACCTCACCGGTCTGAGCCGCTCAAGGTCTGAATGGCCTTTAGAGAGGTGGGCAGATACCTCCCTGCCGAAATGCCGGAACGCGCATTCCGACGCTGTGTCCTGTTACGGCAACCCGACTTGAGGTGAGCCGCTCGGCGCGGGGTGGGGTTCCGGACTGGTAAGGACCCGCATTCAAGTGGTCTGGGTTCTGTTCCCCCGGGATCACTTCGTTGAGTCGCGGCGGTTTCTCTGGTGGAGTAGGTCGTCCAGCTTCCGCCGGCCTCGTTCCAGACCCGTGCTGAAATGCATTGGTTGCCCGCCCCGGCGGCCGGGAGACAGCCATTGGTTGTTCCGGACAAGCCGGTTCCGGTATCACCAGGGGTAACAGGCCGCCATCCGCGGCAACCCGCAACTTTGTTGGATTTTCCGCCAGTCCGGGACCCCGTTACCAACCGTCGAGTGACCGGAACCCCATAATGGGGCGTTGAGCTCGGAAGTTGCGATTGACCTGTCAGAAGGCGAGCGTGAGGTACTAAGCCGCGGCCTAAACGAATGGGGCGGTCCAGCTCGCTGCACCGAGAAGTTGGCGGTCGCGATGGGCTTTCAAAGCGTGGCTGACCTGTTCGAGCAGAAGCGGCGATTGTATTCAGCGCTGGCCTCGAACGAGCCGTTGAGCGCCCAGGATTGGCGACGAACTCTGGTGGCGACCGAGATCGTTTTCGCCAGCGACACCTTCGGATCCGGCATCGACTGGGAAACCACCACAGGGCTGTCCGACGAGGAGACCATCCGTGTCCTGCGTCGGCTGCAGCGCAAGATCCTTCGCGCGCTGCACCCATGATGGCTAACCAGCAGTCGACGAGTTCCTGACCGCTCCAACTCCTCGGGGGTTCCGGACTCGCAGGTGCCGGTTTTGAGGTAGTCGGTATTCCGGTCCGGTGGGCGGTAGCGGGTCAGCGGCTGTGGTCGCCGGGTGCGTAGTGGTTCCAGGTGCCGCCGGCGTGCTCGCGGTGGCGGTGAG
Organism: Nocardia sp. NPDC047038; assembly: GCF_040644075.1. NCBI lineage: Bacteria > Bacillati > Actinomycetota > Actinomycetes > Mycobacteriales > Nocardiaceae > Nocardia > Nocardia sp. NPDC047038. The sequence goes on from NZ_JBEYVQ010000027.1 coordinate 32,842, forward strand.
CGGTGGTGTAGTGGATGCCGAGGGCGTCGGCGACGACCGGTGCCGGTGCTTGCAGGACGAGTTGCCGCAGGGCGGAGATCCGGCCGGTGATGGTGGGGACGCCGGTCTTTGCGGACTGCTGGCCGAGGGTTTCGGGTCGGAGCGGTTGGCCGGCGCGGCGACCTGGAAACAGTCAGGGGGAGTTCGGGTTCGTCGCGGTGCGCATGTTCGTGCGCTGGTCGATCAGGTCGAGGACCAGGTCGGCGAACGGCTCGGGAACTGGTGTCGGTGGTTCCCCGCATCGGATCGAGACACTGTCGCCGCTGGTGACGACATCGTCGATGGTGAGTCGGACGATTCTGCTGAGTGGCTGCCCGCAGAGCAGCAGCAACGTGAACGCGACTCGCAACCGGAGGTCGATCGCGTTGTCGGTGAGGAGTTTCCGCAGGATCTGCAAGCGCCGGTGCTGGGTGAGCGGCTGCCCGGGCCGCGCCGGTGTAGCCGGGATGTCCAGCCGCGCTATCCGTCCGGAAGACCTCGCCCAGTCGAAGAAGGACTTGCAGCTGACGCGCCTGTGACCCAGATGGGTGGCGTGCCAGCGGTCGAGTGTGGCTTGGTCGCAGCGACGCAAGGTCAGGTCTGCTTCGGTGAGCCAGGCCAGGAACTCGGTCGCCCGCATGATCTGGGCGCCGGCGTTGCGGCGGCTGCCCGGTGTCAGTAGTCCGCTTTCGGCCAGGGCCCGCAGCCGGGGCTGAACCTTCCAGGTGGCGGACTCTTTCACGATCCGGCGATGGTGGTAGTCGCCGATCGCGGCGAGGTGACCAGGCAGCCAGCGCTCGAAAACCGGCCCGCGCTCAGGCGAACCGCCGCGCAGTGATGCGGGCAGGTCCTACGCTGTCTTGTCCGAGGATCAGTTGGGTTCGTCAGTTGGGGGGAGCCATTGTCCGACACTGCGTTGTTGCTGATCGACCTGCAGAATAGCTATCTCGTCCAAGACGTCCGCGATGCGCTGGGCTGGCCGCCGATCTGGCGGTTGGACCAAGTGGTAACCGAGTGCCGTGAACTGGCCGAATCTGCCCGCTCGATGAGCGTCCCGGTGGTGTATTCCCGTCAACTTCCCAGGCCGGCGGGGTCGTTGGCGCTGAATCCTCGCTCCGCCCGGCATCGACGCTTGCGCGCCCCGCTGTTGCCGCGCCTGACGGCCGAGGATCGGCTCTGGCGATCACAGATCATCGATGCCGTGGCACCGCAGCCCAATGACCTGGTACTCGACAAAACCCGGCACAGCTTCTTCGCATACACCGAACTCGATCCGATCCTGCGCAGTATGGGCGTCCGTCGGCTGATCGTCGCCGGGCTGCAGACCAATGTGTGTGTCGAAGCGACCGTTCGGGCAGGTTTGGAACGCAATTTCGAGGTTGCCGTCGCCGAGGACGCGGTCAGCACCGATGGACCCGCCCTGCATGTCGCGGCGCTCAATGCGATGCGGGTGCTCTACGTCGAAGTTGCTCCCTGGCGCGAACTCATCGTTCCCGGCGCGGCATGGGATCTGGCGTACCGGACACCGAACTACGGTCGCGATCCCGCCTACTGGTCTGACCCGAACATGCCCATGCCCCGGTAGCCGCCAACTCGCATTCGGCATCCATGAGCCACCGCGCATCCGGGGCACGGCCGGCGATGATGCCGCAGCGCCGCGACGCCGTTTCGGCATGGCGCAGCAAAACGAGTAGACCCCGACGTACCCGAGCGTGAGAATTCCGAGTACTGGATCGCAGATTGTCCGAGCCCGCACTCGCGCCCCATGGGAGGTGGACAGAGGGCATGTCAGAGACGACGCGCGATCAGTGACGCTGCCTACAGTCTCGAGCCGTGGACGTGCGAGTTTTCCAGGTGTGGCATAGTGGGACACGAGACCGGGCTCATCGAAGTGATCTGCGCGGCTCATCTACAGAAAAGAATTAGTACAGCATGGCTCAAGGCAGCGTGAAGTGGTTCAACGGCGAAAAAGGCTTCGGCTTTATCGCTCAAGACGGAGGCGGTCCTGACGTCTTCGTGCATTACTCGGCCATTGGTGGCTCGGGTTTCAAGACCCTCGATGAGGGTCAGCGTGTGGAGTTCGAGATCGGGCAGGGCCAGAAGGGTCCGCAGGCTCAGGACGTCCGCGCTCTCTGACCCAGCGTGACTTGCAGGCTCCGCACCGTAATGGTGCGGAGCCTTTCTCGTTTCAGCCGCTCGGCTACCGGTGGTCGACACCGGCGGCGGGGACGGACCTGCTCTAACGCGCGCAGGCGGGCCTATCGCGCGGAGCGCGCGTTCGTGGCCCCGAGGGCGGCAGCGAACAGAGGCCAGGAGTTGTCCAGGCCCTGCTGCCAGTAACCCCAGGGGTGGGTGCCGACGCCGCGGAAGTCGAATGCCGCAGGGAGTATCCGACTCCTGCAATCTTTTTCGCAGGTCGTGCGTGCACTGGTTGGTCATGGCTTCGAGGACACCGCCACTGACGATCTGGCTGACCAGCTTGCCGCCGCGTTGCCGTCGATGCCCGGACCGTGGTGTGTGTCCAGTGCTCCTGGCGTGCCGGTGCCGGTGGAGACGTAGATGGTGGTGCGCGGAGTTGTCCGGCGTGGAGGTAGCGGTCGTTGGCGGCCCATTGGGGGTCGGTGGGCGGCCCCCACATGTTGAGGGTGTTACCGCGCCATCGTGTGTCAACGGCGGTGACCATGGCTTGGCCTTGCGGATCGCTGGTGCGCACACATCCGCTGTGGCAGCCGTTGGCCTTTGGCGTCTATGGCACGACGGCCGGGCTTCCGGCGATTGCGGGGCCGGTACTCGGAGGCGCGCTCATCGCTTCCCGACGGGGCGTGCAGAGGCGGGCTGGTGCGGGGTGGCACCTGCGGTCGATGTGGGTCGTCGGGAATCGACGCAGGGTGCGGTCGCCAGGGGGCGCCGCGGGTGCTCGTGCGGACCGGCCCATTGACCACCTGTTCATTTCACAACTCCAAACCGTCAGCCGGTGCGGGATGCTGCTGTTCGCCCGTGCGCTCGGGGGCGGTGATGTCTGTCGGTCGCGGCGCGCGTTCGGTCGAGCGGCGCTGGGCCTGTTCGCGGTCACGTTCGGTGTCGGAGAGGGATGCGCGGCGGCGTTGTTCGGCACGCAGCCGGTCGAGTTGCTGTTGCCAGTGTCGGTGGTCGGGAGAAGTAGTGGTCTCTTCGATCGGGGTGGTAGCCGGTGGTGAGAACTTTTCGGGGTGGGCGAGGATGTCGTCCCAGTGCTCGGGCGGGCCGGCGAGGAGTTCTGCGTCGCGGTGGGCGTCGTCTGCTGTGCGTCGTACGGCGGCGACTGCTTGGATCAGCTGCTGTTTGGTGCGTCGCAGCGCGTCGAGTACGGTCTCGAGGCGCATGGGGTCGCTGGTGGAGACGCGTTGCGTGCGTGCGGCGGCGATCTGGCGGCTGGTGCTGTGGAGGTGCTTGCTCAGATCCTCGACGGCGGCTGCGGCCGAACGCGCGTGGGTGATCGCGTCGGCGGCCGCGACTGCCTGGGTCCGGGCAGTGCCGGGGTCGGTGCTCGGTGCGGCGGCGGGAAGCGTATCGGCGGCGTTCATGCTGGCGGCCAGCGCGATGTGGCGGCGGGTCTGCTCGATGCGTTCGCTCAATTCCGCATCCGACAGGTCACCTACAGGGGCGGTGGCTTCGGCACGGGCGTGCGCGGCTTCGGTGTCGAGTCCGTGGTCGAGCACCCAGGTACGGATGCGGTGGCGGTGAGCGAGAGGGACGCGGCGCCAGTCGCGGCGCAGGAACGCCAACGCGTCCGGCGCGGGCCGGGTCGCGGCGACATGCGCGCACCGGGCCTCGATGTAGCGGTCGGGGTCGTGGGCAGGAATGCCGCGCACGCCCTGATCACGGCAATCACTGCACAGCCCGTCATCGCGTTCGGTGTCTCCGGTGACGGGATCGAAGGCCGGTCGGTCGAGGAGGGGCCGTTCGAATCCGCAGCTGACGCACGGCAGATCCCGCTGTGATTCCAGCAGCGCATTCAGGTGCGCATCCCGGCCAGGGTTTTCGTTGCGGTGGCGGGTGCGGCTGGGGTCGGTGTCGTCGTCGAATCGGTCATGGTCATCGCTTCGGTTCAGCATGGGCCGGCCGACAGGGCGGTCGCTGTCCACGATCCGAACCGATCTCACGGTCCGGCCTGATGTGCGGGGAAGGTGTTCGTCGTATCGGGTCCGGTCATCGGCGTCGGGCTGGATGATGTAGTCGATGTCGCGGTTGGTGTAGTTGAAGACGACATCGGATTCCCCCTGCTGCTGAGCGGCTGGAATGCGGCGGGCGGGGTCGATCCAGCGGCGCCTGTTGCGGCGGTACTGGGGTTGGCGGGTGCTGTTATCGCGGCGGAAGATTCCAGGGTCGGTGTCGGGGATGCAGGCGCGGATGAGGTCGGCGCGGTCGGGGAACTGCGTGGCGGCGTGTTCCAGGCGTGCGCGGGCGACGGGGAAGGCGTAGCGGCGCAGCGTTTCCTCCACCCGTTGCAGGGTGTCGCGGTCCAGCGCGCTGGCAGCCTCGGCGATCCGGGCGATGGCTTCAGCCGCGGAAGTGACCTGTCCGGCTTTGAACAGCTCGGCGACCGCGCGGATCTGCGCGGCAAGCGGCACACGCTCGAGCGGCGCGGCGGCCGGGGGAGGACTGTCCGGCGGATGCGCGGGGGTGGGATCGGTCGCTGGCTGGGGTGCGAGGTCGTCCATGGTCGACTCCGTGGGCGCGGACAGGGTTTCGGCGATGTGGTCGGGGACCGGGGGTATGTCGGGTTCTGTGGCGGGGTATTCGTCGAGGTCGGGAGGTTCCGCAGCGGGCGGGGCGGGGTAGGTGGGTACGGCGCGGGTGAGGGCGTCGATGCGCCAGGCCAGTGCGGTGGCGAACTGGTCGGCGCGTAGCCGGTCGTGGTGGTCGCTGCGGCCGCCGACGAGTAATTCGCTGGCGACTTCGAGTAGTTCGCGGGCGCTCCAGCCGGATTCGGCGGCGCGGTCGATGGCGGCGACGACTTTCGGCCATGCGGGGTCGGCTAGGACCCGGTGGGCGGCGCTGTCGCCGAGCACCGCGCGCAGTTCCGGTGTCCACGCCGGTGTCAGGGGCGTGTCGGGGTGGGGGGTGTCCAGGGCGCTGGGGCCGAGGGTGATGCGTGACCACAGCACAGCGGCGGGCATTTCGTCGGGCAGCGGGCGTGCCGCGGCGGCTTCTGCCAGTAGAGCGGGGACGTCGATGCCGGCGCGGTCGGCGGTGTCGAGCCGTTCGGCGAGGATCGGCCAGAACGGGTCGTCGGTGACGCCGACGGCGATGCGTTTGGCGACGGAGGACCACTTGTTGGTGGCGAGGTTGGCATCGCCGATCGCCTCGGCCGCGCGGGCGGTGAGCAGTTCGTGGTGGTGGCGTTCGGCGGCGACGAACCGGGACGGTCCGGCGGGGCGGCGGTCGAGATCATCGACATGCGCCGCGGCCCGCCACACCGCGAGATCGCCGAGTAGCCTGGGGTCGGTGCCGATGAGCGGACGTGCCCACAGCGGCGCACTGGCCGGGGTGAAGCCGGCAGCCGCGGCGCGGATATGTTCGGCTAGTTCGGTGATGATGCGGGCGCGGGCGGCGAGGAACCCGCCGACATCGGGGTCGGTGCGCAGCGGTTGCGGGATGCCGGGGACCCAGGGCAGCGGGCCGGGGGGTGCGGAGTGGGCGCCGGAGGTGTCCAACCGCCAATCCAGCACGGCGGCGACATCGTCGGCGGAGCCGAGTTCGCGGCCTTTGATCGCGGTGGCGAGTTCGGCGATGGCGTCGCGGCCGGCCAGCAGCAGCCGACCCAGATGCTGACGCAACACCAGGTAGCCGGGGCTGCGGGTCAAACCCGGCCACAACGCCTCGGCTTCGCGGTCGATGCGCGCCAACACCGACGGGCCGAGGACGTTGTCGATGGCGACGGCCAGGGCGTCGAGGTAGATGTCGGTGGCGCGCCCGAGCCGCCGCCACGGATCCAGCGTGTCGCGTAGTTCGGTGTGGGCGGAGGTGTCGGTGTCGGCGCGGCCGAGGATCCGCACGAGGATTTCCACGCCGGTGCGCGGCAGCACGGCTTCCTCGGTCCAGAAGGAGGGCTCGTCGCCGTCGACGGTGGTGGTGAGATATAGGTGGTTGCCCGCGCGGCCGCGGGTGACCGCCACATACAGCTGCGGGCGGGTCTCGTGGCCGGTCAGCGCGGTGTGGCAGGTGTCGGCGGTGATGCCTTGGGCGGAGCCGATCGTGGCGGCGTAACCCAGCCGCACGTGAGCGGCGACGTAGTCGCCCGGTAACCACACCCTCGCGCCGAGCTGGCGGTGCTCGAGTAACTGCACCGCGCTCAAGGACCCGTCCGCATGCACGGCGGTGACGATCCACCGGTAGCCGTTACGCACGTAGTCCTCGGCGCCGACGGTGATGCGGGGGTTGTTGAGTCCGGTGCGGATCGTGTCACCCACCGACGCATGCAAGGTGTCGGCCAGTTCCACCTGCGCGCCCGCCGCTTCGCCGGCGAGGCGGTGGGCGCGGGCGAGCCGGTTGAGGTCGGTGACGACCGCGTGGTTGGCGGCGAGCATGACGCTGTCGCGTCCGGCGGTGTGGTCGGCCAGCCACCCGGTGAACGCGGCGTCGGCGACGGCGGCGGGACTGCCGACATGGATGCGGCCGTGGTCGAGGTAGTAGGCCAAACCGGCCGGGTCGCCCTCACGCAGCAGCAGGCTGGCCTCGCCTTCGGCGTCGTCTGCGAAACGCACGATGTGGGTGAGGGTTTGGGTGCGCGAGCCGGCGGCGTGGATCATGTCCTGCACCGCGCCCCCGGCATCGATCGCGGGCAGCTGCTCGGTGTCACCGACCAACCGGACCGTGGCTTTGCGTGAGCGCAGGAACATCAACAACCGCAGCCGGGCGGCGTCGGCGATCTGCACGTGCTCATCGACGATGACCAGCGTGCGGTCATCGATATCCAGAACCCACTGCGGTAGCGGCGGCGGCAGCCGGTCGGGTTCGAACAGAAACCGTTCACGAGTCGGGGTGTGCCGTGCCAGGACGTGCAGCAGTTTGTCGACCGTCTCCACCCGCACCCGAATGTCGGCACCGAGGACGGCGGCCGCCCGCGCGGTCGGCGCCAGACCGAGCACGGTGCCGCCGTCAGCCAGCCACGCGTCTGCCAGGACCCGCATGGCGGTGGTCTTGCCAGACCCCGCGGGCGCGTTGGCCATCTGCACCCCCGCCCCAGAGGTCGCGAACGCACGGACCGTCGCCAACTGCCCCTCGTTCAACCGCCGTTGCCGATTGCCGGGATCCGCGTTGAACGCCGCGATCGCCGCATCCACCACCGCCGGAGGAACCGCGCGGCCATCGCGGGTTTGGGCCATTTCGATCAGATCCGCTTCCGCGGCGAGCACCTTCGGGGAGGTGTAGAGCTGGGCGTCGGCCGTGCGGTAGACGGAGCTGCCGTCCGCGCGAGAGAACAACACCGGCACCGCCGCGAGTTCGGGGTGGGCTGCCACGTCCGGGTCGCCGCGCGCTACCGACCGCGTCGGGGCGAGCGCTTGTTCCTCGACGGCGGCACCGACATTCGCCCACTGCGCGAAACCCACCAGGCCGCGTATCACCCGTTCGACTTCGGCGCGCACATGGGCGCGCCGCCACACCGACCGCTGCGCCGACACCGTCGCGATCACCCGGTCCGCGCAGCGGGCAATCCAGTCAGCGTCGATCTCCGGCCGCACCGGTGCACTCGGATGTAGCGCGGCCGCGATCATCGCCGCCAACGCCGCCTGCCCGCCGAGAACGCCCAGGGCTTGGCGCCGCCACGCCGCGCGTTGTTGAGCCAGCGACCGCGCCGCAGGCTTGGGTCCGCGGGTGTCGAGGATGGCGCGCTGCACCAGTTGATACATCTCCACCGGCAACGGTTCGCGTCCGTAGGTCGCTTGATGCGCGATCGTCAGCTCACCCAGCCGCGCGGTGATCGCGGCATCACGCTGTGACCAGTACTCGTTCAACGCCGGGTCCACCCCGACGATCTCCCGGATCGGGCGCTTGCCCGGATCCAGGCCCGCCCGCTCGGCGAACCGCAACCCCAGCAGCCGTTCCAGATGCATTTCCAAGCGCGTGTTGTAGATCTCCGAGGCGGTGACCGCAGCACGGTAGAACACCGCGCCATCCAGCGTCCGCCACTGCCCGTCTGCGGCCCGCGACTTGTTGGGGCACACCACATGGGTGTGCAGATCAGGGTCACCGGCACGCGATTCGCGGTGATCGAACACCGCGGCGATCAACCCGTCGACCTCGACCTGGCGCACCCCGTTGCGGCCGACCCGGGTGAAGGTGGCGTGCTGCTCGAGATAACGCATCGCGTCGGCGACCGCGAGGTGATGGGCCTGCTCGATCCGTTTCGACACATCGCGTGGCGCGACCGCCCACAGCGTCGATACCGACTTCACCGGCGAGAACGTCCAATCGAAACCCGCCACCGCCGTGGTGTGCTGACGAGAATTACGCGCCACCCACCCCGACAGCTCCCGGTCATCCAACGGGGGACGAGCGAAGCGCTCGATGAACATCTCCCGCGCCACAGCGGTGCGGATGGCGGCCCGCTCCTGGTCCGGGATCGGCGCATAACGAGGCTGTCCGCGCGCGGTGTTGTAGTCGTTGAACGCGACCGCGCACCGTTTGCGATACTCGCTGGCGCCGTTGTAGATCCGGAACGGCGCACCCAACTTCGACGCCTGCGACGCCGCCCGCTTCGCGTCTTTGCGTTTCGCGCCCCGGCGGATCTCCTCGGCGATCACGGCGGCTTCGATGGCGTCGGCCTGCGGATGGCGGCCCAGCCCGAGCAGTGCCTTCATCTGCGGCTCGGTCACCACATCCCCGGCCCGCACCGCCGAGCCGTCCACTGGCATGCCCCGGTAGTGGATCGCCAACGCGGCAAGCCCCGAACCGAACCATCGCCCCGGCGATTCACCGTGCGCGGAGTAATAGTCCGCCAGGCTCGAACGGCCCCGCTCGGTCGCGTCGTGCGCGGCGATATGCCGCAGGTAGTACTGGTAGCCGTCGCCAGCGCTGATCTTGGCGAGGGTGACGGTCACACCTCCATGACAGAACCCCCTATGCTCTGTCGGCCAGCCGTCTCGGTGATGCAAACCGCATTAATGCATTACAGCAATAGTCCGCCGTTATGAAAAAGTTATCCGGGATGCAAGAGGTATGACGGGCGAAAAGGAGAAAAGAAGGGGGGGAAGGCTGTCAGGGGATGGAAGGGAAAAGGGGCTTAAAAGATATTCATGGGAACAGTAGATGGGAGGAGGGCGTTCGTTGGATGCGCGATGCTCAGGCGCATTGGTCGGCAAGTGACGTGAGCGGATGACAGCGCGAAGCGGTCGAGTTCACCCCTGCCGTCCGCTCGCCGCGCGACCTGTCGGCACGCCGTGGCGATCCGCTGACCGAGCGGATCGCCACGGCGTGAGCGGCAGCGGCGTGCTCCACACGTGGAGCACGCCTGACTGCTTCCGGCGCAGAACGGCGATCGAGATGGTTTCTCAGGCCGCGGTCTTGGGCGGAGTGAGGAGATTCTGTTCGCCGAGCTTGGTGGCGATGAAGTCGAGGACCGCGCTGCGGTATCGTGCCCCGTCGAACTCGCCGAGGCGAGTCAAGGGTGCGGTGATGGTGTTGGGTCCCCAGCCGGGGATGTCCACAGTGACGTCCGCGGTTGCTGGCGGGAGGTACTCCGACAGGCCGATGGCGCGGATGGCGGCTTCCAAATCTCGGCAGTAGTCCAACTGTTCGACGCCCGCCTTGAGGATGGACCGGACCAAAGCGCGGCGTGAGGAGTCGACCTCGGTCGAACCGGCCTTCGGGTAGGGCGTGTCGATGCCGCCCCACTCTGCGAGCACCGCATCGACGTCGATCGCGCGGGACTCCCTCTCGACGGCCTCGGCGACGACGTCCCCACCGTAGACCAGGCCCATGTACTCCCTCACGGCCGAGTTGAGCTGCCGCTCGACCGTCTCGCCGACCTCATACCGGTTCGGGATCCCGTCGACCGCATACAGCTTGAACTCAGCCTGCTGCGGCAGCCTCTCCAGGAACCTCGACAGATCGACTGTGAACGGCAGCTCACGACTCGGCATGTACTCGCGCAGCCCCACCCCATCGAACAACCGCTGGACCCTGCTCTCGTTGCTCCCGTAGTGCCGCCACCGGAAGGTGCGGGCGACGATGATCTGCTTGTCGGTTTCGATGGTCGGGACGGTCTTTTCGATGGTCACTGATGGTTCACTTCCTGGCCTCAACGGCCACGGTTTCGGGAGGTGTGCCGGTCTGGCACACTCCGCAGGCCACAGACTCGGAAGCCTGTGGCCTGCGGGAAGTGTCAGAGCACTGGTGGGTTGTCCGCCCCATGCGGGACGGCGATGGGAATCGGCATGCCGAGCGGGGCTCCGCGGCCGGGATTCGGCCTCGCGATGGCGAGAGCGGCGTGTCGGCGGGAGGGGCCGACGTCGGCGCCACGGCTTCGAGGTCCGGGGCGAGATCCGCGTGCAGCGCTCGCCCCGGGACGCGTTCGTCAGCAGGGGGCTGGGATTTGCGTCCAGCCGCTGGAATCGCAGCGGTAGAAGCGGCCGTCGATGCCGACGCGGTCGTTCACCGACAGTGATCGAAGCCACCGATCCCGATACCGTTCCGCTCAAGGATCACGTCGTCGGGGGTGCCGGGGGTGATATCGGAGTCGTGGTAGCTGAAGACCCGCTGCACGCACAGGTGGGCGGGGAAGCCGAGAAGAGCGTTGAGGAAGTTGTGGTGGTAGATGCGGATCAGCGGCCCGGCGGGGCGGATGATGGCGGCGACCACATCGCGGGAAGCGCGAAAGATGTCGAGCAAGGTGGCGAGGGTGTGGTGGATGAGCGATTTCGGCGACATGCCTAACTCCGTGAGAGGTTGTGCGACAGACAGCCGGGCCGCCACGATGTGCTGTGGCGGCCCGGCTGGTGTGCGGTGAGGATCGTCAGGCGGCGCGACGTGATGCGCGTTTCGCGGGTTTCGCGATGCCGAGTTCGACTCGGCAGGAGGTGCAGTAGCCGTCGGGGTGGACACCGGTGTCGCGGACGCAGCCGGTGCAGCGGTCTCGTCGCAGCCCCTTACCGATCACCGGCCCGCGCTGGCGGCTGGGTTGGATGGTGAGTGGGCGTGCAGGCTGGGTGGCGTCCTGTCGCGGAGCCGTGGTGTCCGGGATCTCGGGGTGCGCCTGCATGAAGGCCTGGATCGCCTCGGCGGTGGCTTTGCCGCTGCGCCGCCACTGGTCGCGAAGAAGCGTCCGGGCCAGCATCGGGTATGCGTGGGCGAGGAACTCGCAATGAGCAGTGACCGTGTCGGTGTAGGTGAACCCTTCGGGCAGCGCCGGGATACCTGGGCGTCCGTCGGCGCGGCAGTACTCGCACAAGCCGTCGTCGCTGTGCTGCCGATCAGAACCGAGGCGGTCGAGGCTGGAACGCTCGATGAAGCACCACACGCACCGCCAGCCGGTGACCGGTGCCTTCGCGGCGTTGTCGTGATCGACTTCGAATCCGTCGCCGCGGTGTTCGGGGGCGTCGCGATAGTCGGTACTGATCCAGATCCCGGTCCGGATCGAGGCCCTGCGCGTCGAGTCCTCGTCGACAGACGGCAGGGGACGAGCGTCGTAGTGGCTGTCGCTCAGCTGCGCCAAGGTTTCCTGGACCAGTTCAGGGTGGATCCGGCCACATTCGGTTGTGTGCCCGTCGGAGGGCTCGGCGGGGTAACCGTCGCTGCGGACGGTGTCGGTGGCGCGTGTGTAGCGTGCGCTCTGACGTCGGTAGGCGTCGTTGATGACGTCGATGGTGTTCTCGGCACGGGCTGGGCCGGGCTTGGGGCGCTGGGGGCGCGGGTCATCGTGGATGGCGGAGTAGGCCAGCTGCTCGGTGACGTACTCGAGATACACGCGATCCCAGTGCTCGGCGACAACATCGGTTGGCAGAGCACGGCTGTGGCGGATTCGCCAGCCGGGGTCGGCGGTGAGCCGTTCGGCGCGCACCGCTGCCTCGGCTTCGGCGGCGATTCGGAACGGGCGCACGTAGTCGCGGGCAACGCGGATCGCGGCGTCGTCACGCGGGATCGGCCTTTCGAAGATGAGCTCGTTCTCGCGAGCGGTGTTCCGTGATCGGCGGGCACGCTCGAGGTTGGCTTGCCAATCGGAGAACAGGTTGCGCCGGAAGTACTCGGTCACGATGGGTGGTTCCACGGGCCGGTGAATGTGTGCGGCATGGACTGCGGCCCCGTGACTGGTGAGCGAATATTCGTCCGGGTACGTCGGGCGCTGGATGACCCCGTCGCGTTCGAGCTCGGACAAGCGCACGCTGAGGGCATCCGCGACCACCTTCGGCAGGACCCGGCGCAGGTCATACACCCGCCGGGGGCCGTGTGTGTCGAGTTCCCGCACGATCATGTGCCTGGCATGACGGCGAGCGCGGTCGGCGATCGCTTCGGGGGCATGGACTCGCCGGTCGGTCTCCGGCTTCGGCCGGGTACTCAACTGCGGGGCCCGGTAGGCAAAACGCAGTGACAGCCGCGGCAACTCCGCGACCTCCAGGCCGGTGTGGAAGATCGGTCCGAGGTCTTTGACGTAGAGGCCAGGATCAGTGGTGGGGATGCAGCTGCCGAGGCGCTGTTCGTGCTCGGGATGTGCCTTGCCATACAGCTCGAGCGCTTTGCGTGCCTCGTCGAACGGCACGCGGCTGAAGCTGCGCACCAGCATGTTCAGGATGTGGCGATCTTCCGGCAGCGCGAACGCCAGGGCGTGCGTCGCGTGTGCGAGTGCCGCTTCGCGGCGCTGGGGCAGCAGCCGGTCGATCTCGGCGAGAGCTGCCAGGAACAGATTCTCCTGGGGTGCGTCGAGCAGCAGGTTGCGGGACATGAGAGTGCTCACGTGATGTTGTCCTGTCTACGTGATCAGAGTGGAGATCACCCCGCCGGAAGAGGCAGCTTCCGAAGGGATGTTCGGCTGGTCGGGCGACCAGCCCGAGGGCGTGAAGCCAGGTGGGAGGACGACGCGCGGGAGGGAACGCGCGTCATCAGGGCGGCGGCGAATTTCCTGCGCTGATCCGCGAAACCGCCTCCTGCGGCCGCAACGACGCGCGTGGGGAAATTCGCTGACGACCGCGCGCGGGCCCGCACGCGCGGCGGCCTCCCAGCTGGTAGCCCTCGGATCGGGCTGGTCGCGCGACCAGACGGGCATCCCGCCTCACGCAACCCCCTCCCACCGCAGCCCGGCGCCAACCGCCGCCTCTCGCCGGACGACTGACCGTGCCAGCGCCTCGCCGACGCGAACACAGGTGGGGAATACCAGTGCTGCGGCGCATCCACGTGACGCGGGCTATCCACCGATGTCCCGGTGGCAGTTGCCCTCCACGTTGTCGCGGATTCACATGCCATCGAACGCGACCCACCTGCCCGTGTGAGCGGCGAGGAGGCGAGCGCATGCTCACCCGCACGACAGGAACGGCCGGAGCACGTCAGGTCAGCTTCGCCCTGATCGCGTAGTGGGCGATGGCCGCTGACCGCATCGCATGGGCAAAGGGCAGTGCTGTTGCGCTGGGGACGCCGAAGCGGCTCGTGATATGTGTGGCGACAAGGGTTCGCAGTCGCGAGAATTCCCTGGGCGGCAACTCGGCTACCAGGGTCGCTGCTCGTTGCGCGGTAGCGAAACTGGCGAAACGCACAGGCCGGTGTTCGAGTCCCTTATCGTGCACGTAAAGCAGACACCGGCCGTCGTCCTCGACACGGATAACGGCGAATACCCGCGTCTTGGGAGTCTCCGGGCGAAAACCGAGAGACCAGTGTGCCGGAAACCGAGCTTCGAATAGTTGAGGACCGGCTTGGGCGAACGGCAGCATAAGGCGTACCTTCCAAGGGAATCTACTGGTGGACAACAAGCGACGGCGACGGCATCCGAGGCAAGGACCCGGTGGGCCTCGACGAATTCGATCGATGTTCCGCTTTTTCCGGATGTCGGGGAGTGTCCGCCTGTCGATGACGACGTCTCCGGGAAGAAGAATAAAGTTGCGCCGCAACGCCGTAGACCGGCGTCGGGGTGGGTAGCGGAGGGTTTCAGGCGCACGCAGAGCTGGGCGAGGGCGAGGTAGCTGATGCCGGGTGGTGCGCGCAGGCGGCGTCACCGCGCAGGCGATGGTGTTCTCCCGCGACAACACGGCGCGGCTGAGGGGAAGATTGAGAAACAGCCGCTATGCAATGTGCCCGGCACGAGACCGGGCACATTGGGTCGAGCAGGAGCCTATCGACTCACCGCCGAGACGGTGCCCTGCCTGGCCTGCCGACGTCAACGCCTTCGACAGGACAGAAGAAGGCGGTGACGCCAGCCAGTGTATCGGCTTGCGCCCACAGCGGATGTGGTCAGTGCGACGGCAGCGGTGCGGCGTCGCTAGAACCCAGGGTCGCCCGCGCCATCATTGCTCCACGGATCGTCGCTGTGGGCACCGACACCGGCCAGTGCACTCGCGCGCTCGTTGTTGGCGTTCGAGCTGTGTGCGCCGAATCCGCCAGCACCGGAGTTGCTGCGAGATGTCTTGTTCACCTTCGCGGTGGCGTATCGCAGCGACGGACCGACCTCGTCAACTTCGAGCTCGACGACCGTGCGCTTCTCGCCCTCACGAGTCTCGTAGGAGCGCTGCTTGAGCCGCCCGCTGACGATAACCCTGGAACCGCGCACCAGCGACTCAGCGACATTCTCGGCGGCCTCACGCCATATACTGCAACGCAGGAACAGCGCCTCGCCGTCTTTCCATTCGTTGCTGTTGCGGTCGAATACCCGCGGTGTCGAGGCGACCGTGAAATTGGCGACGGCTTGACCGGTTGGTGTGAACCGGAGCTCGGGGTCAGCGGTCAGATTTCCGATGACAGTGATGACTGTATCGCCGGGCATCATCTACTCCTTCGCGTCGAAGTTGCTGTAGTCGAGGGGGCGCCGGAACGGCGCCGGGGCAAGGTGGCGGCGACACGACATCGCCCGATCCGGCCCCAGTTCTGGACGATGTCGCCGCGGTGGCGAGCCTGCGCCGCCGAGCGCGGTCACGCTCGACCGCGTTCGGGGTGGCGGAAGCGGCGTCAGAAAAGGTCGAGATCGGCGTGTGGGTCGGGTAAGGCTCGTCCGTCGGTGTCACGAGCTCGCACGGTCTGCGCGATCCGCTCGCTCCACCGAGTGCGGCGTTGCTCGAGGTGGGCTCCGTGGAAGGTTGCCGAGGAGACGTAACCCTCGACGATCGCGCGGAAATCGGCGCGCTGGCGGCCATCCTTGCCTGCCTGTGTGAGGGCTTTGTCGAGGTGGTCGAGCCCGCGGCGGTAGTCGGCTGCGAGTTCGTGGGCGTGTTCGTCGCCTTCTGCCAGGCGGGTGATGTATTCGTCGGCGGCGAGCACCGCGCGCGACTCTGCATCATTCGGCAGCAGGTAGTTGTCGCGGAAGGCGTAGTGGTCGTCGTCGAAGTCGTAGATTTTGATGCCCGCGCTTTCCAGCACGCCTCTCATCAACGGTGCAGCGCCCTCACTCACCTTCGTCGGGTCCTTGAAGCTGCGTTGCATGTCGCAGCTTTGCAGGTCGGATTCGGCCACGAAACGAAGTTCCGGCAGGCTGGTTTCACCGAGGTCGATGGCCTCGAGCAGGTGCTGCGCGTGGAATCGCTCGATCGTCAGCAATCCACCGGGGTGGTCGAGTTGCTGGAGGACCGCCGCGCGGTGAGCACGCAAGTCGTCGAGTTGGCGGCCAACGTGTCTCCGGAAATCAACGACCTCCGAGGCCGGTATCGCGAGTTGTTCGCTGAGGTGCTGCGCGCATTCCTGCAACTCCTTCACGGTGCTCGCGTAGGCACGCAGTGCCGAATCCAGGGCGTGCCTGCTCGCGGTGCCCGGCCACAGCGGTGGGAGATCCGTCGCGCCGTTGAGGATGGCGTCGCGCCTGGCGCGTGCCAGCTGTTGATCGGCCGGTGACAAGACCGCCAGTTCGCCCTCGAACAGCGCACCGGTCAACACCCGGTTACGGTCGTAGAAGGCGTCCCAGCGGGCGGGGTCGAGCGCATACTCCAGCTGTTCGCGCAGTCTGCCTCGCTGATCGGCGCCCGGATCGACGAGCACCGGCGCGTCGGTGAGCAGATCCAGACCAGTGGTCTGCCAGCACAGGTAGGCGAGAACGAAAAGCACCGTGACACAGTCGCGGTCGTGCATCCCTGCCACGCGAAGCTGGTGCCGCAGCAACGCGTGCTCCGGACGTGAGCGAGGGATCATGAGTATGTCCAGGGCCCGGGTCTTGGTGGTCTCCGGTATCTGGGCTCTGGTCAGGATGTGGCGCGCGGCGCTCAACGCGGCACGTTCTCGTCTCCACCGCAACGCGTTGTGACGCCAACCCTGTTCGACCCCGGCATCGAACCTCGAGTCCATGGCGATCACCCGGGCATCGAGATCGATGAGCAGCCCGTGCTCTCGCTTGTAGCGGTCGACCAGAACAGTCGCCGCCTGGCGAGCTGGCGCCGAATGCCGCCGCCACGCCACGAGCTTTCCCAAGGTCGCGGCGATGTCGTATTCCAGGTCCGGCCCTTGTGCGGCCTCGCCCAAGTCGTGGGCGGCATCCACCACATCCTCGAGGCTGAGTTTCGTCGCGGGCTGCTCGTCACCGGGTGACAACGCAGTCCACACAAGCAGACACGCCATCTGCTGGCGTTCTCCGGCCGGTCGCCACCCTTCGGCCACGACCGGCCAGCGGTGGTTGTCGGTGCGCGGGTCACCGGTCATTGCTCGGCGCGGCGTCGGGTTGTCCGCGGTGGAGCTGAGGGGTGAAAGCATGCAAATTCCCTTGATCGAACGGATGCTGTTGCGTTGTCCGATGGCTGGTCGACAACGGTCTGCCTGATTGCGCCATCAACTCGCCGGATCAGATGTCGGCGGATTGCGCCGAGCTCACCAGCGCGAGTGTTTCGAGGCTGAGGGTGTAGTGAGGGTGCCGACGAAATTTCAGACGCCCCCCACGAAGGCGGCCGCAGCTATGGCGATGTGGCGGGCGGGAACGACCGTTGCCGGTCAGGAGCAGGGCCAGCCACAGGCAGCGGTGAATCGGGACGGGACCGATAGGGACTCGATGCGGTGTGGGTCGGTTGTGAGGTCAGCGGCCGGAGCCGGTAGGCAGGAGGTCAGGCGCGGTGCGCGGTCAGCAGCGACGGCAGCGTTGCGGCCGGTTGCCGACAGTCCCGGAATCGGGTCGCGAGTTCAATGAGCGCGCCAGACGACCAATCCCCACAGCTGGCCAGCTGTTCCAGCAACAACGCCTCCCGCTGAGCGTGCCCGTCGACCGGTGCATCGGCGAAGTACACAGCACGGTGGACACCGACACCGCGCGCGTTGTAGGTCGTGATCTGAAGGTGGTCGTCACGACTATGGCCGAAGCCCTGGACATGGATGCGGGTGGCGGCGCGCTGATCGTTGATAAACCGCAGCGCGGCGTCGGATTCGCTGCCTTCGTGCCGATGCGCGCAGGTGCCCAACCCGCCGCCGGAGGTCAACGCCACGGCGAATCCCTCATCGGATTCGCGGCGCCAGAAACGAGCGCCCGGCACGATCCCGGTGTCATCGACCGCCAGCGAGGTGAGCACGGTGCCCGCGGTGCCGGTGAGCCACTGCTCGACGTAGACAATGGGCCGCTGTCGGCCCAGCAACCGCTCGACACGCTCCCACACCGGGCCCAGCGTGCCCACAGCAGCGTAGGCGGTGAATTCCTGCTGACGCGCCCGGTCGGCGATCGCGATCACCGCGCCTGCCCCACGTCGGGTTCGGCCACGCCGTCGGAGTGCGCGGCATCAGCTGTCGTGGAGATGATCTCGAACGGATCTTCGGGGATCAGCATCAGGTTTCGGCCGTCGTCCCAAGAGACGTCGATCTGACTGATAGCCCCGTATGTGGTGCGGATGACGGTTCCGGTCGCGCCGATCGACAGAGGGCAGGGCTCGTCGGGCATGATCCCGGTGATCCGCACGCGGTCACCAACATTGGGCCTGAGCATGATGGTCGTCTCCTTTGGTCGAGCTGTTTCATGTTCTGGTGGCCACCGATGAGAGGTCGGCTGCATAGCGGTACCGGCACCGCAATCCATGGCACAGGGCCGTCGCGGCAGCGCAGTGTTCCGCTGCCGCCGTCAGGGCGGCCAGACGGTCCATGGAGTGCGGATGGCCGGATGTTCCGGCGCGGTCGGCAACGATCACCAGAAGGCGTCGGCCCTGCCGTTTCATCTACCTCGCAGGCATGCGCTGCACCCGGCGGCGGTGCTCGTCGACTCTCGGTCAGCGGTCACGGAGTGGACGGGCATCGACGCCGGCAGCGCGAGGTCGCCTTCGAGGACGAGCAGGGCGGCGTAGACGGATTCGCTGATCTGCGCGCGGTCCGGGCGCAGGGGAGTGAAAGCCGCGTGTACACGCATGCAGGCAGGTGATCCCCGGTCGAGGTAGGCCGGAACGAGACACCAGCTGCGGTCGCGGTGAGCACCGTGGTTGACAGCGGCCAGCGCATACAGCGGGTACGGGCCCTCGGCGGCGAGTGCCGGGGTCAGCTCATCGAACAGCGGAACATGCACTCCCCGCCCCGGGGGCAGCGCAATGCTGCGCACGTGACCGACCAGCAGGACGTACTCGTTGCTGGGCGTCAGAGTCGCGCGGTAGCGGTCATAGACGTTCATGCAGAACCTCTCTGTTCCTCACCGCGACATGCTGCGGAGGCCGCGCGCCGGGCGGGCGCCAGGCTGGATCGCGAGTTCGGGGCCGACGGCCTGACTCACGGTTGCCGACCTCGCTGCGTGTCGCACTGCTGGTTGTACCGGTCGAAACGACCTCGGCGTGAGATGTGTTGGTGTGCCGTCCAGTGATGCGGGCGCCGCGTGTGCGCGCAGTGGCGGGGCGAATCACCGGTCCCGGCGCGCCGATGGGGGCAGGCGGCGGTTGGCCGGGACCGGTGACTCTATTCAGGTGGCTTGTGCCGAGGCGATGCTCCGCGCCCAGTGTTCGAGGGCGTGGAAGTCGGTGTCCCGCAATCCCACACGCGGATCGACATGATGCAGTAGCGCCTTGCCGTCGTGGTAGTAGCCCACGAAGTCTCGGTCGCGCTCGCTGAGTTCGTCATCGATCCACGCGAACGCCCGTCCGGCGGCATGGGAGATCAGATGCTGGGTCTTCCAGAACGTTCCCTCCGGCCCGGCGGCGTACATGGTGGGCCAGTGCACCACCGGCAATTCGGGCAGCCCGAGCTTCGGCGCGATCCACGTGTTCGCCTCCACGCCCCAAGCCGTCGCCCAGGTCAATTCGTAGAACTCGGCCAACCGCAGTAGCTGCTCTCCGTGGGCAGGATTGAGCCAGACCCGCAGAGGCCTGGATGTGCCGCCAGGGCCTGCTGCCGCGGTGGGCGAGCCAGCTGTCCGGTAGTACCGGAAAGTGGTGTAGCCCTGGGGGCGACGTTCGGGCTTGGCGTCGTATGGGTTCAGGGGGCCATCCACGTCGATGTACAACCGCGGTCGATTCATTCGCTGCTCCTTCCTGGCTGGCCAGGTCATGTCCTCGCCGCCGAGCTCAGATGTCTGTTCCGGCGCGCTGTCGTGCATCCGTGCCAGCCGTCATGACGCCGCTTCTCGAGATGCGACACACCTTTTCGAGGCAGGCCGAACAGGAAAGGGCGCGGTGATCGTCGCTCGTGTCGCGCGGAGCGTCAGCCGTGAGACGCTGTGGGAGGCCCTGGCCGCAGGTGAGTGGCGTAGCAGCGGTCGGCTACGTGCCTGTCATCGGCGAGGTAGATGATCGCGCGGCAGGATCTGCTCGGAGTCGCCGGACCTCCGGGTGACGCGCGCGATGGCGCCAAGCGGGAAGGCTGATCGCGAGATAGCCGCGCCATTCCGGCAGGGTGATCGTCCGCGCTAATCGTTAGTGTCGATGCCGCTTTCACAGCAAGGCAGCCGGGCCCCTGCCGGTCGGCGAGGTGTTACTCGGGTTGACTGCTGTCTTCGGCGATGACGGATATGCGGGGGAAATAGTGGAAGGTTGGCGCGTCCTCTTGCTCTTCCGGATCGTCGCAATCGTCCACGTAGCCGCCTTCGGTGAGGTGGCTTAGTTCGTGCCCGGAGGCCCGGGCCAACGCGATCATGAACCGGGTCACCGACTCTGCGCTATCGGCTGTCACCTCGATACCCGCGGCTTTGTCGTGATCGTCAGGCAGGATACTGAAGATACGAGCGCCCTCGGTCGCGGACTGTTCCATAGCGCGCCGGATATCGCTGCGGACGATCTTGAGAATCTCCGCTGCACTCGGTTCGGTGGTATCAACGGCCTCTGGACCAGTAGAGCGCTTTGTGAACATCGCGGTGGCATCCTTTCCCGGTGGTCGAAGGTCCACGCAACAGCGGACAACGACAGGTTCGTGCGGCCGTGGCCGATGTGAAGGCCGCGGTGTAGTCGCGGCGCATCCGGGTATTGAAGTCGGCTGATGGAGGGATGCTCGGATTCGCGGCGCCGCTACTGCGGCTGGCAGAAAGAGGGGGCGGCATGCGCGTGGATGTGCCAGAAACGGGTTCGGGCACACCCACGACTGCCGCACAGAGGTCGAAGACCCACCGCCACTACGGGCGGTTCCATGCCGGGACTGCGGGCATGCGCGCCGCCCGCCAGCAGGAAAGCTACCGCCGCGGCCCGGAGGGCCGTCCGGCGCGAAGACTGCTGGCTGCGCCGACCGAGGCAAGCAAAGTCCTCCTGCGCAGCGATATTCAGCGTCGTCGCCAACTTCGGCGTCCCGGCACCGGCGACGCGCAACGGCGCCGTCCGTGTCGGCGCGGAAAACTGCGGGCAGCCCGCGGCGAAATGCCGGACAGGGGCGCTTGGATCCGCTGTCCGCGTTCCCTTCGGTCACCGTGCACACCAGGCTCGGACACTCAGGGTTGGACTGCACCCCAGGGTGCGCGTCATGGCGCAGTCGAGATCTTGGTTTCGGTCCAGGTGAGGCGGCACCGCACCCGGAATGGTCTGCATGTCACCGGGTGCGACCTTGAACTGCGCAGCCGGCGGCGCCAGCCCGAGTAAGACAGCAACCAACGCTGACAACAACATGGACATGAACGCTCCTGTCTTGGTCGAGGTATCGAATGTCGGCAGTACTCGCAGCCCTGCCGCTGCTAGCAGCAGCGGAGGTCGCTGCTGCTGCGCATGTGTGGGGCAAGGCGGGGATCCCGGCCCGATTCGGTGTCGTGAAGATCATGTCGATGACGCGGCCGAGAGGGTTCGGCCACCGAGTCAACAGCTTCGGCGTGGCGTCGTAGGCTGTGTGCAGGGGACTGGCAAGGCAACGATCTGGTCAGTCAGGAGTTGACATGGATGGCACATCAACGCCGCGGCGTGGAGGGCGGCGGCGGTCTGTTGTGGTCGCTGAGGAACTTGAGAAGCGGCGCACTCGCCGGGTGGAGCGCCATGCTGCTGTGCGTGAACGGCAGGCGCGTATCGATGCCGCAGAGAAGCAGTACACAGAGGCGTGGGCAGGCAAAAAGGTTGCCGAGAACGAGCTCGCTGCCGAGATCGGTGTACTCCAACGGCGCATGGAGGAGGCTCGCTCTCGTACCGCGGCGCAGATCGCTGAGTATCGTCGCCATCAGACCCTCGCCGCGGCCGCGATCCGCCGCGAAGGCTGCAACCTGGAAGAGGTGGCCGATATCCTCGGCGTAAGCCAGAACGTGGCGCGACAACTACTCTCCGAAGCGCGTTCGCTTCAGCGCGCGGAGGCGGACGCAGTCGAGGACCGCTCGCCACGCTCGGACGAGGTGGCGGCTGAGCCCGTCTCCGCGGTAAATACGACAACGGCTCCAGGTCAAGAGCTGACCGCGAGCGAACCCGATGCAGCCGATCACGCATCCGAATTGGTGCATGAAGAACTCGATTCGACAGGCGCACCAGCCGCCCGGGTCAGCTTCGACAGTTCACCATGATCTGTCGACTCGGGCATCGCCCGAGCGTGGCATGCGCACGCTGCGCGCTGACGCCCGTACTTCCCGGCGTGCTCCTTCCGGCCCTTCATCGCATGCGATCTGAGCCGGAGGAGACATGAGAAAGGTCACGACGAGCGCCGAGGCCGGGGTGATTACGGACAGTAGACGGCCGCGATCGTGGTCCTGCGGTGGACGATGTCGACGGTGATCACGGGCATGCCGGAGCAGTAGCGGTGCAACGCCGAGACGGTGCCGCCGCGGGTGATGCGCGGATCCCGCACCGCGACAACAGCTTGGGCATCGCCGAGTAGTAGCTGATTGCGGGCACCGAAGAACCGACTGTCGGCGTGGTCGGCGACCAGCACCAACCGTGTCAACCGTTCACAGATGCTGGTGTGGTCGGCCTGCTGTGTCTCGGTCCATCGCTCGCTCTGAGTGGGAAACGGCTGGTAGCCCCACACATCGAGACCGGCGGCGAACGCAGCCTCCGCCCACCACGTATCCGCTCCCGTAGCCAAGCCTGTCGAGGCTGTATGGGTGCCGTGCTGGTCACGGAGTTTGATCGCGACTCGCTCCAGTTCGGCGCGGACCCAGGGGTGCGCCTCAGGAGATATGAGATGCTCGCGGTGCCCGGTGAGCGCCACGCGTGGCCATCGGTCGGCTGGGTCGCCGCGCAGTTCAGCGCGCACCTGCATCAGGGTGCGTCCGAGCATGTTCGTTCCAGCGGGCGTCACGAGACCTGGCCGCAGGCAGCGGCCCCAGTAGTCGTCGTTCCAGTCGTTGCCTTCGATGAGCAGTTGATCGCCGGTGGACACCAGCAGGTCGCGGAGTCGAGGATCGCGCGTGAACTTGCTTCGCAGGATCTCGGCCATCACCGTGGGTTTGATCTGGTCCCAGTCCGGCCGCAGCGGCAGCTGCCGACCGAGCTTCTTGGCGGCGCCGGGAGTCGCCGCTGCCTCGATCCGCTGCACCCACCTCGGTTCGGTGGTCTTCGCCGCCGCGAAAGCATGCTCAGCGGTGGGAAACCACACCTCGGTGTATTCGGCTGGATGGTCGCTGAAGTTCGACAGATACTCGTGTTCGCCGTGGAACCTGTCGATCACCATCGTCTGGCCGTCGGTAATCATGCCTGCACTGTCCTCTCGATATCCGACAATCTGATGCGTCCGCGTATTGAGTCAGCGCCGGGTCCGGAGAGCCATCCCGGGTGCAGCGCGGCTTCTATCGCAGCGGTCCTCGCAACCGGAAACCGGGAGTACTGCCGCAGAATTCATCCAGGCAGTACTCATGTGAGTGTCATCGCTGGGCGGCCGCGTCGCGCGCGGCCATCACCCCGCGGTGTGGCCGAGCACGATCTGCTCGTCATCGAGGACTGTTGGCACGCCCCGCCGCTTGGCTGGGCCTTGCCAGGATGTCGCATGTACGCGCAGGATAGCGACTAAAACTGATGCGGCGGCATGTCAGCATCGGTCTTCTGTCGTGGCTACCCGTGTGGTTCGACCTCGAGCACATATTCGAGGTTTCGATTCCGGCCTGTCCTGTGAGCACGAAATAACCACTCGATCAACACCGCAGAGCTGGACTATTCTGTGTCCCGATGGTCTGCGGCCAGTCGAAGAACTGCGCGCAGGCCACTGTCGGGCGGGGCTATCGAACGCTCACGCGACACTTCAGCGCCATTCGCACCGGTCAGGCCATTCTTTCCATGGCTTCGGCTACTGCTGGTCCGGGCCCTGACCAGCTTGGTTTTCCGCTGACGGCATGTGCTGCGCGCTGTCTTCGCGAATAGTCTCGTCGAAGTGTCCGTCGGCGATGTTCTCGGAAGTCAAACCTGCGGCGGCGATCGCGTCGCCCATCGGTCGACCGCTGTCATGGACCACCCCCGATGTCTGTAGCGGACCTGCCGGGTGATCTTCGAGCCAGGCCGGAGCGGTTAGGTCCAGCGCCGCCATTATCAGTTCGTTACCCCGATCCACGAGGTGTGGATCTTGCATTCGCCCGCCAGTGAGGCCGTAGATATTTCCCACCTCCAACAGCACTCGTCCCATTGTCACGGAGTCGAGGTCCGGCAAACTGCGGCGTAGTTCAGCAGCCAGGACTTGGCCGCGGCGTTGATCCCGCTCTGCCTCTTGCGGGTCCATCGACTGAAAGGCTTGGTAGATACCACGAAGGTTAGCTTTTTGAGCCGCGTCGAGTTGACCGTCCATGTGCCTGTTCCTCATCTGTCGGTTAGTTTTCACGCTACCTGTGAGATCGTGTGAATTCGGCACGTCGCCGGAACTCTGCCGCTGCGCCGAGGGCATGCCGCGGTTGCCTCGAGGGTGGGATCTGTCCGGGTGAAGTCTCGCCCACGATGTGTGTCCTTCGGGTCAGTGCAGTCGCCACCGGCGCCGTTGCCATCCGGTGGAGATGGTGAGGGTTGTTGTCACCGTTACTGCCTGGTGCTGTCTGCAGCTGGGATGCTGCGTCCTATTGGTTGAGCAGGTGGACGCGATCACCGGGCTCCAGCGCTGCGCTGCAGGACCAGCGATGGAGCTCGCGGGGTTTTCCGGCGGCACAGCGCTCGCTATGGGCTGTCATCGGCCACCGACTGTCGAGTGGCCCGTTTCCGGGCAGTCGACGGTGTCAACGACTCGTGGAGGCTGACCTCAGTCGAATCGCTGAGGGGTCAGTCTTCAGGAGTCACCGACAGGCGGTGTCGGCGGTCGCGGCTGGTCGGTGGTGAGGGCCGCAGCCAGCGTCGAGCGGCCTTCACCGGCGCCGCAGCTCGCGCCGCACCCACCCCGCTGGTAGCCGGATGGTGCTTGGCGTTGCGGGCACGCGGCAAGCTGGGGACAGGGGTGGGCGGGTGACGCCGGGCCGCGAGGACCCTTATGGGGCACAGCAATCGCTTCTCGTAACGCCTGCCGTAAACGTCTGTGCGCCAGCACCGCATGGTGCGGGGTGCGCCGCAGTACGGGCAGCGGATCTGCAGAGCGAGGTCGTGTGCGGCCTGGTCTTCGGGGCTGAGGCGAACATGGTGGTCTGGCGGGAGCGGGACGGGTGGGTCGTCACGGATCATCGGTGTTCTCGCAGTGAAGTAGTGAGCGTTCGCTCGGCAGGCGGGCTGGTGTCGACGCCGGTGTTGGGTCGAACGGTCCGGACACGAGGCAGATCCGGCGAGCGGCGTGCTGGTCTTCGGTCGCGGGCGCTGGTTGCCTGCCATGCCGCGAGAGGTGGAAGGTAGTGCGGTCCCCGACGCTGCTGGCGGTGGTAGAGGAAGGCGCCGACGAAGGTTGTCGGTCGCCGCAGGCGGCGGGCGAGGGCGTTGATGTCCTGGTGGACTCGCCGGAAGGTGGCGCCGGTGTCGATGAAGTCATCGACGAACAACCACTGGCTGCCGAGAAATCCTTCCGTCCTGCACGAGGTGTGCCGGTGGAGGCCCGGGGTGCGGAGGAGGACGAACCCGACGTCGAATTCCCGGGCCAGAGCGGGCAAGACGAGAGCGCCGGACAACCCTGTGCCGACGAGGGTGTCGAAACCCACGGTGTCGCGGCGGAGCTGGCGGCGGGCAGCGGCGAGGATGGGTGTCAGGTCGAACGCGGCACGCAGATGCGGCGAACCCGCCCAGAGCAGGTCGGCGCCGCTCACTGTGAGACCTTCACCCTCGGCGCGCGCCGCCCGCTGCCCGGCGGCGTCGATCGGGTCGCTGATCTGAAGTTACATGTCACGACTTCGGTCGCGGGCGGGCGATGGTGCCAGAGATCGTCGTAGAGGGAGGTGTCGATGCCGACGTTCGCTCCCAGCACGATGCCCGTCGCCTGCGTGAAACGCTGATACTCCGGATCACCGTCATCGGCCCGGAATCGGTCGCTGCCGCCGTAGGTGAACGGCGCCGAGGATCGGGGAACCAGAAACACACCGCGCTCGGCCAGTCGCGACGCGGCCGCGATGACGTGGTAATCGAAACGGCGACCACGGTATCCGCC
The DNA here is from genome assembly GCF_040644075.1 of Nocardia sp. NPDC047038. Classification (NCBI taxonomy): domain Bacteria; kingdom Bacillati; phylum Actinomycetota; class Actinomycetes; order Mycobacteriales; family Nocardiaceae; genus Nocardia; species Nocardia sp. NPDC047038. Next base: position 58,834 of record NZ_JBEYVQ010000027.1, read on the forward strand.
CGTGGTAGCAGAACCCGCGCCGGCTCCGAAGGGAGGGTTGGCGATCGCGGTATGGAATTGCCGCGGCATCGAGGCCGCCAAGCGCAGCACGTCCTGGCAATACCAGCGGGCTTAGGGCAGCACTTTGCGGCCGACGCGGACGTACTCGCGGTTGCGCTCCACACACACCAACATCCGTGGAGGGTCACCGGGCGCAGCGTCGCGATAGGGGAATGTCAAGTTCCCGATGCCGGCGCACAAGTCGATGATGCGTGTGCCGTGGACATGGTGTTTGAACTGTGCAGCCAGCGGCAACGGCGTGAAGAACGCGGCGTCACACACTTGGCGCGGGCTGGTGGAGCTGCGGTAGTTGTCGAGGACGAAGCGTTTCTCGTCGTCGGTGAGATCGCGGGAGAGGTCCACCAGGCGCAGGGCCTCGCGGTGAGCGGCTTCCGCCCTCTTAGTGAGTTTGGTCATCGTGGATTCCTCGGTGAGCGGCCGACCCGCCGGACGGTCTTTCGCCGCCACCGCCGCGAGCGCGCCGAGCAGGAGGGACAGTGCCGATGTCGGCCGGTGCGGTGAGCGGCAGACGCGAAAGGGTTGTGGTGCAACAATTCAGCGGCGCCGACGAAGGATTCGGTAGAGGTGGGGCAGCAGCAGGAGCCAGAACGACGGGATTGCGGCAAGGACGAGCCCTACCGGCCAGGTGATTGAAGACATCGGCAAGGTGAAAGATGTGAGGACTGAGCCAGGTCGTGGGTCAGTGAGTCGGTATTCCTACGGGGGCTGCTGACGCGGCGCAGACCTCCGGTGCGTGCACCGCGGGGTTCGAAGACTGTGCTCGGCGGGGCACGGCGGTGGAAGCAAGGTGCGGCTGCCGAGTGGTGGCGGCGGCTTACCGGCTACCAGGTCATCCAACCCGCGGTGACGTGGTCGTGGTCAGGGGTGCGGCGAATGCGGCCGACCGAGCCCACGGACTGGAGATCGAACGCGTGCTGGCTCAGCTCGAGAAGTGGGGCGGTAGTCGGGAAGCCGCTCGAACTCGCCAGAGGCGCCACCAACGGTCGTTGTAGCGAAAACCCACCTCACCCTCGGGCTCCGGCACGCGGCGCAGGCCAGGGCGCTCGCCGTCGAGGTCCGCGCATGTTAGAAGGGCCGCGGCACCGGGCTGATGTCGGTGCGAGGGTTCGAACGGCTTGGGTCGAGCGCCGGGTTGCCGCGGCGCGTCACTGGGGTGTTTGTTCGGACGGCGGCGTAGTCGGTGGTCGAGGTGTTGGCGGGGCAGGCACAGCGGCGGGAGGCGTCGTCCATTCACCGACGCCGTAATCGGCGGGAGGTGACCAGGTTCCGGGTGGGTGTTGCTGGCATGCCTGGCGGATGACCTGCTCGTCCACATCGTGGCCGCCGTGTCGTGCGCGGTGGGCGACGCGTGCGATGCAGGTGTCGAGGGGGGCGTGCACGTCGATCACCACGCAGTGGATGCCTCGCGTGCGGGCCAGGGTCTGCCAGCGATGGACGTGGTCGGGTTCGAGGTTGGTGGCGTCGATGACGACGTTGTAATCCCGGTCGAGATGCTCGACGCACTCCCGCATTTCCAATTCGCTGACAGTGTCTTCTTCGCTGTCACTGAGGCGGCCTTGGAGGTGAAAGTGCATGCTGCGGATCGTGTCTCGGCAGACGATGGCGGTCGTCGGGGTGCTCGAGGCAAGCTGGGCGGCCAGCGTCGACTTGCCCGCGCCCATCAAGCCCCGCAAGACGATGATCAGAGTCCCGCCGGGCGAGTTCAGCGCAACGCTCATCAAAAGATTCCTCCCATCTGGATGTGCGTGTTTCTCTTGACCCGGGCAGACCCCCGGCACCACACTCAGGGGCCCGATCGCCGACGGTTTCACCCCACCACGAATCGCTAACTTCTTTGTGCTGCAACGGTTTTCATCATGTGCTCCCACTCCGGACTGCTTTGATGCGGTGGACGGGGCGGTGACGGGCTCGGGGTGGTGGAGGCATTCACCGGTACGCGGCGATCACTGCGGGGCCCGGAAGGTCCCGGCACGGTTGAGCGACACCGACGTCGAGCACGGTCCGTGGCTGAGAGGCGGGTTCCTCCTCGGCGCAGCGATGGCCGGACGGGGCGATGCTCGATCTCAGATGAGACCTTGTCGGATCGCGTAGCGGGCGATGGCTGCTGCGGGCAGCTTCGTGGTCGCCCGCGCGCCGATGTCGGGTACCTCGTCGTTACGGAAGTTCTCCGCGATGTGGTCGGCCACGTCGGCGCGCAGCTGAGCGAGGTGGACCTGTGACAGTGATGCGACGACATTCGCGGCATGGTGCGCACTGGTGAAGTCTTCGAAACGCACTGGGCGACGGGTAGGACGCTGGCCCGGCTGATCGTGCACATACAGCAGGAACTCACCGGTATGATCCGCTCGGATGACAGCGAAAACCTTTCTCGGCGTGCGGTGCCGACGAATGGTCCGTCTCGACGTAGAGGGCCGGCCCAGCCGGAGGCGCGCTTCGAAGCGGGCAGGGTTGACTTGCTCGAATACCAGCATGGCGGTGACCTTTCGGTAAGGGATACTGTGACAGCGGGCCTGAACTCCTCGATGCCGAGGGCAGGCCCGAAAAAGAACGGAAGCCGTTGAAAAGTCGGTCTGCGAAGGTCGTTGAGATATACGTTCCTCATCTCGTGCCTCGTGCAGCAGACAGAAGGCGACCGGTGGTGGCTTTTCCAGGATCTCGGCCAATCCGCTTCGGAATGGCAAACCGACACGGCGAACAGTTCGGCTTCAGGCCATATCTGGCACGGATTGTCAGCCTCGCAGGCAGCTATGAGTGCCAAGCGTTTTCACGTACTGCTGACCATCGACCTCGACCAGCATCACACCACCCTCACCGAAGGCAGCAGCGCCACCAGCGCCTGGGCCGCCTGCACACACCGCATCGCGGAGCCGTCGTCAGGCTTCGCGCCCTCGGCGTGCCAGCACTGCCAGTAGCGCTTGTCGCAGTTGTACACCCTACCGAGCGCCCCTTGCATTTCGCCGTGCTCGTGCCGCCCGAATCTAGACCAGTACTCCCCGAACGCAACGGCCTCGAATGCGCCAAGAAACGGGCCGATCTCGTACGCGTACGCCGTCGCCTTCACCCGCTCGATGACCGCGATGTTCCCGAACATAACCGCCCCCTTCTACGTGTCACCGAGAATGAAAAACGTCTTGCCCAAGGCTTCGATCAGGTCCCGGACCGGTAGGAAATGCTCGAACCCCTGATCGGTCGTGACCCAAAGAAGCGCGTCTCGAACATCGCGCCCGTGGATGTTCGCGCCGTTCTCGTCGCCGATCCGCCGCGCAGTGCCGAACAGCGGCGCGCTACCCTCACCAGTGAATCCCACTCGCGAATTCGACTGCGCCGCAGCGATCAGCCGGCCCAGACTGGCCGCGTCATGAAGAGTCAGAATTGACACGCTGAAACCTCCTACGTTTCGAACCCGCGCCGATCTAGCGTGGCAGCTGGGCCACCGCACGTTTGTGGCCCACTGTCACGGCGACACCTCACCTTTCGCCGCTGAACGCCCCCGAATGGGTGAAACATTGCAGTTCATCCACATTCCATACCCACTCGGTAATGCGGCCGCAAGCAGGGCAGTAGTGCTCATCCACGCTGTCGTACTTACTGGCAGCCGACATCGCTGCTTCCTTGCTCGGCAAATCGGAGGCGTATGCGATCACCGTTCCAATGGTCACGCCGTTCCCGACGGTGTCAGAGACCTGTGATCGGGGCGGATTGATTCGCAAGTCCACGGTCAGGATTTCGTGTCGTCGTCGGGTGCAGGCGCTGGCGCAGGTAGGGCGGATTGCAGTCGGGCGAGATCGTCGGTCGACAGGTCGCTGGGGCCGTCAATCTGTCGTCCCAGCTGCTGCGCGGCCCAACCGAGGACACCCACCGAGTCGCGCCGCAAGGCGGTGGCGGCCGAATCAAGGAACTGCTGGGCAGGGGAGGGGTCGGTGGTCGTGGCACGTCGGCGAGTCACGGTGCGTGGTGTTCGTCTCACTGCCGGGGCAGTAGCCGCTGCGGCGTCCGCGGACGCTTCCTGGGTCGGAGCGGGTTCAGGCTCCGCGGTGGAAGTCGGTGTCGACGCCCGGGCAGCCTGGGTGGCGGCGGGCGTGTCGCCGGTAGCGTCTGCCGTCGCAGCCACGGTGGTGTCCGACGAAATCCGGGGAGCGCCGAGCACTGCGACAGTGTTGCGCGGTGTCGCGGGCTGGGCGAGGGTGTCGGAGTGGGCGCTGGTGGGTTCGTTGGCGGTGTCGGCGCTGTCGGCCAGCTGCAGCCATCCCAGTTCGTGGGGGAACAGCCGCCGCCAGGCGTCGGCCTCGGCGCATTTGGCCAGCATGTGCCGCGGCATCTTCGCCCAACCGCGGGAGGGGTCGCCGCCGATGGTGGTCTTGACGAACTCGTCGTAGTGCACGACTCCGACGACGGCTTCGCGGCGATCGTCGGAGTGCACGGCGGTGATCGTGTACTTCGCCGCCACCGGCGGGGTGTCGTAGGGCCAGGCCTGCACCCATTCCCGCGCCCGATCGTCGTAGAACAGCGGTTCGGATGTCTCGAGACGCACGCCGCGGTCGTGGGCGGCGCGGTGTCCCAGGATCCGGAAGCCGTGGATGGAGGTTTCCACCGACCACCGCTGCTCGAGCTTTTCCTGCCCCGACACGGTGGTCACTACTTCTGTGCGGTGCAGCAGCCGGATCTGTTCGCGGAAGGGGTCCAGTCCGCTGGTGACGGCGGCGTGCAACAGCAGGTTGAGCGCGGCTTCAGGCGGATGGTCCCGCCACTGAGCGGCCTGAGCGAGGGCTTGGATCTGGGTGTGGGTGAATGTGGTCTGCCCGGGGGCGATGGCCAGCGGTGAGCGCGGCCCGGCGGGCGGGGGTGCGGACATGGAGCGGGGTGTCCCTTCTCGTCAGTGGCGGTAGCGCAGGTTCGTGCGGCGGGGCAGGCGGATGCGGTGGACGCCGGTGCCGTGGGCGGGCCAGTCGTCGGTGTCCAGGCAGCGGGCATACAGGTTCACCGCGCGCCGGTTCTCCTCGGCGGCTGTCGGCGTTCACGGAAATCCCCAGGTTGAGCCGGTTTTCGTTCACGTAATTCCGCAGGGTGCCGTTCACGTAATTCCCCAGCGGGAACGCGAG
>NZ_JBEYVQ010000028.1:0-54328 GCF_040644075.1 Nocardia sp. NPDC047038
CCACACGGGGGGTGAAAAGGCCGGAACCAAAAAATATTTGGCACTGACATTCATCGACACACTATTGAGTTCTCAAAGAACACACGCACACACATTCAATCCGAATTACTTCGGACCTTCAGTGAGGCAACTTTTCCAGCTTAGCTCATTCGCTCACCCGATCAAAATCGGGCTCCCGATCGAGCCAGTGTGATCGCCAGGCGCTCCTCGTCCTACCTCGTTTCCCGGTCCTTCCGCTCGGCGTCTCCGCCTTGCTTCTCGGCTCCGGGTCGGTGTCCGTGTCGCTCTGACTTGGAATAAGTTACGCGGCGGATAACGCTTCGTCAAATCGCCTGCCCAGCGCGCTTTTTCGCAGGTCAGCGGCGTGCGCGCGGCGAAACTCCGGCGCGAATGACACAAGTGTGATTCAGACCACGACAAGATCGATTGGCAGCGCTTCTACGACAATGCGCCCGTCGGCGATCAGCCACCCAGCGGAGCGCGGCGCGGAATGACTTTGCGATACGTGATCCGCCAGCCGACGGGTTCTCGCACCACCACGTCCTCATACGTAACGCTTCCGCAGCGACCATCGGCGGCGATCCCGATTCCCTTCGACAACACCTGCGCGCGGTCGGCCTCACTTTCGGTGACGATCACATTCGTGACGTGATGGCCGACCGGATTCGCGTCGCCGAGCGCGAGGGCCGCGTCACGCACAGCGGCGATGCCGCGCAATTCGCCGTATCCCATGGCGGTCAGGTCGTAGACGATCTCGGCGCTGAACAGCTCGTCCATGCGATCCAGTTCGCCCGCATCGATGATGTGGCCGTGCCGGGCGATGAGGTCGGTGATATCGAGGCGGTCTTCCACTGAGAGCGTCATGCGCAGCACCGTAGTGCCGCTTCCCGCATCGGGCAGCCGAGTATCCGCACGCCGCGGCGGCCTTCGCTCAGCCAGGCTTGTCCGCCGCACGAAGCAGTTTGGCGCCGAGCCGGGCGAGCAGGTCTTTCATCTCGACGGGTTCGACGACCTCGAAGTCCAGGTCGAGGTGCGCGATGCGGAGGGCGGTCCACTCCAGCGAATCCGCGGAGGTGCGCAAGAGACAGGTCCGCTCGTCCAGCGGTTCGACTTCCTCCGCGCGAACGCGGAACGTCTCGGCCAGCACGGCGGCGCGGGCATGCACCCGCAGCACCACGGGACGAACCGGTCTGGAGCGCGCCAACTGGCTGGTCACGAAACTCGCCGCGTCGGCGGTGGGCAGCGCGCGAGGTGCGCAGCGTATTCCGATCGGCCGCGGTGACGTCACACGGTCCACGCGGAAAGTGCGCCAATCGGCGCGGTCGACATCCCAGGCGACCAGGTACCAGCGCCGACCCGCCGAGACCAGACTGTGTGGTTCGGCGAGGCGGCTGCTTTCCGTATCGGTCTTGTCGCGGTATCGGAAGCGGATCCGCTCGCTGTCGCGCGCGGCGGCGGCCAGGGCGACCAACACCTCGGGATCGATCATCGGACCGGCGGCGGGCCCGCCGAGCGAGACGGTGGTGGCGTCTATCGCGTCGACTCGGCGGCGCAAGCGCGACGGCAGGACCTGCTGCAGCTTCACCAAGGCGCGAGCAGCCGATTCCTCGATACCCGCGACCGCGCCCTGCGCCGCGCCGCGCAGTCCGAGCGTGATCGCGACCGCTTCCTCGTCGTCGAGCAGCAGCGGCGGCAGTGCCGCGCCCGCTTCCAGGCGGTAGCCGCCGATCGCGCCGAGGCTCGCGACCACCGGATACTCCAGCTCACGCAGACGCTCCACGTCCCGGCGCACCGTCCGCACCGTGACGCCGAGCCGCGCGGCCAGTTCGGGACCGCTCCATTCGCGGCGGGTCTGCAACAGCGACAGCAGCTGGAGCAGTCGCTCGGCGGTCCGGGTCACGTACTCGAGTATGGCCGCGAAGGAGGACAGAAACCGACCTCATCGCTGCCTAGCGTGAGGTCCGTGCATGCAGATCGAGACACCATCAGGATCGTCGGGGCTCGTGAGAACAATCTGCGCGATGTCTCGCTGACGATCCCCAAAGGCAAGATCGTGGTCTTCACCGGCGTCTCCGGTTCGGGCAAGTCGTCGATCGTCTTCGGGACCGTGGCGGTCGAATCGCAGCGGCAGCTCAACGAGACCTTCACCTGGTTCATCCGCAATCGGCTGCCCAAATACGAGCGTCCGGAGGCGGACGCGATCGACAACCTGGCGCCCGCCGTCGTCGTCGATCAGAAGCCGATCGGCGGCAATTCCCGTTCCACGGTCGGGACCATGACCGACATCCACTCCGTCATCCGCGTCCTGTTCTCCCGGCACAGCGTGCCGAGCGCGGGCGAGGCCACGCGCTATTCGTTCAACGATCCGCTGGGCATGTGTCCCGCGTGCGGGGGTCTCGGCAATGTGGTGCGGCCGGATCTGGGCAAGCTCATCGACCGCGGCAAATCGCTCAACGAGGGCGCCATCACCTTCGGGCCCTTCGCGGTCGGAACGTTCCAATGGCAGCTCTACGCCGAGTCGGGGCTCTTCGATCCGGACAAGCCGCTGCGGGACTTCACTACCGAGGAATGGCAATTGTTCCTGCATGGCAAGGGTTTCCGGGTGCCGCGCAAGAATCGGAACGGCTCGGCGGGAAACAACGCGTACGAAGGCCTGTTGGAGCGGTTCGACCGGCTCTACATCAAGCGTGATCTCACCGCGTTGTCGGACAAGAATCGCGAAGCCGCCCGCGCGGTGGTCACCGAGGAGGTCTGCCCGGACTGCGGGGGCGCACGGCTCAACGCCGCCGCGCTGGCGAGCCGGATCGATGGCCTCGGCATCGCCGACTACGGCAGGCTGGAGATCACCGACCTCATCGAGGTGCTCGACCGCCTGGACGATCCGGTGGCTCGGCCGATCGCCCAGGCCGCCGTCGCCCGGTTGCGCCGGATCGAGGAGGTCGGGCTCGGCTACCTGTCGCTCGATCGGGAAACCGCCACCCTGTCCGGCGGCGAGGCGCAGCGCCTGAAGGTCGTCCGGCATCTCGGCTCCAGCCTCACCGGCATGACCTATATCTTCGACGAGCCCAGCGTCGGCATGCATCCCCGGGATGTGGGCCGGCTGAACACTCTGCTGAGCCGGCTGCGGGACAAAGGGAACACGGTGCTGGTGGTGGAGCACTCCCCCGATGTCATCGCCGTCGCCGACCATGTGGTCGACATGGGGCCGGGCGCCGGTTCCCGCGGCGGGCAGGTGGTGTTCCAGGGCACCGTCGATCGCTTGCGGCGTGCGGAGACGCCGACCGGTGCGGGCCTGCGCCGGGTGCGGCGGGTGAAGGAGGACGTCCGCGAGCCGGCGGGATGGCTCACCGTCGCCGATGCCGACGCCTACAACCTGAAGAACCTCACCGTACGGTTTCCGACGGGTGTACTCACTGCGGTGACCGGCGTGGCGGGCTCCGGGAAGAGCACGCTGGTGTCCGGCGCGTTCGTCGCGGCGCATCCGCAGGTCATCGCGGTGGACCAGGCCGCGATCGCCGCCTCCCGGCGCTCCAGCCCCGCCACCTATCTCGGCATCATGGATCCGCTGCGTCAGCTGTTCGCCAAGCGGCACGGTGTCCGACCGGGCTTGTTCAGTTTCAATTCCGACGGCGCCTGCGGCGAATGCGACGGCGCCGGAGTGATCTTCACCGATCTGGCGTACATGGATCCGGTCACCACGATCTGCCAGGCCTGCCACGGACGCCGATACCGTCCGGAGGCGCTCGCTTACGAGATTCGCGGGGCGTCCATCGCCGACGTGCTGGAGATGCCCGCGGCGGAAGCGCTGGACTTCTGGGCCGCGGACGGGGACCGGCGGATCGGCACGCCGTTGCGGTCGCTGCTCGACGTCGGTCTCGGGTATCTCACTCTCGGCCGGTCGTTGTCCTCGCTGTCCGGTGGCGAACGCCAGCGCGTCAAGCTGGCCGATCACCTCCAGCGTCGCGCCGAAGCCGCTGTCTACGTGCTGGACGAGCCGACCACGGGGCTGCACATGGCCGATGTCGACGCGCTGGTCGGGCTGCTGGACCGGCTGGTCGACGCGGGCAACACGGTGATCGTCATCGAGCACGACCTGGACGTCGTCGCTCGGGCCGACTGGGTGATCGACCTCGGACCCGACGGCGGAAAGCACGGGGGCGAACTCGTTTTCGCCGGGACACCGGCGGACTTGCTGGCGGACGACCGGTCGCTGACCGCGGAATACCTGCGGCGCAGTGTCGTTGCCCGATGATTCCGCCACCGAGGACGTGATCGCGGCATCATGAATCCATGGCGACACGGGAGGTGGTCCGGGCGGGAGCTTTCGCGCGGATCTACGATCCGAGCGCCGGGGAGTCGGAAGCCTGGTACATCAACGATCACACATTCGTTCGCGACGCTGCCGGAAGGTGGCACCTTTTCGGGATCACCCACCTCGAGCCGGCGGATCCGTTCGACGAGATCGAGTTCGCTCACGCCACCGCCGACCGGCTGCACGGTGCGTGGACCAAGCACGCCTCCGCGTTGCGAGTGGACCGGGACTACGGGGAGACGCATCTGTGGGCGCCTTATGTGCTCAGCGCTCACGGCCGGTACTACATGTTCTACGCCGCCGGCGGCGCCGACCGCACCGCCGCGGCGATGAACCTGGCGACCTCGCCCGACCTCTTCCACTGGACCAGATCGGCGGAGGGCCCGCTGTTCCGCGACGGCTACGACGCTCGCGATCCCATGGTCGTGCGCGTCGGCGAACAATGGGTGATGTATTACTGCGCGACCAGCGCCCCGGCGGGTGGTCACCATGTCGTCGCCTACCGCACCAGCGCCGACCTCCTGCACTGGGGCGATCGGCACATCGCGTACACGGACCCTGCCAAAGGCACCGAGGCGGGCAACACCGAATCGCCTTACGTCCTCCGGTACGGGGGATGGTGGTACTTGTTCATCGGTCCGCGCCCGCATTACGTCGGCACCGACGTCTTCCGCAGTGACAATCCTTTCCATTTCCGCATCGGCGACAAGGTCGGACACATCGCGGCGCACGCCGCCGAGGTGGTCGACGAGGACGGCCGCTGGTGGATCACCAGTGCGGGGTGGGGACAGGGCGGGGTACATCTGGCGCCGCTCGGCTTCCCGCAGTCGCGGGTCGTCAAAACGGTTCCGCGCTAAGCGGTCCGAAGCACCGGGCCGAGCGCTATTTCGGCGAAACGCGTCTCCGAGCGCGGTCGCGGCTGGTATCTCTTGAGCGAGTCGAACTCTCCGATCACCCACCTACGGGAGGGACCGGCATGGCCCGTATCGGCATCATCAGCATCTCCGATGGCCGCGACTATGTGCATGCGGGCATCGCCGATTTCATCGCCTCCACCGAGGACCGGCTGGTGGCCGCGCTCGCGGACGCGGGCCACGATGTGGTCCGTGGCGCGGCGCCGATCAGCGACAACGCGTCGGCCGGTGCGGTGGCGCGCGCGGTCGCCGCAGCGGGCGTCGATCTCACCGTCCTGCATTACGCGGTCTGGGCGTTCCCGCATTTCACCATGCTGGCGGCGGGCGCGATTCCGGGGCCGCTGCTGTTGCTGTCGAATATCGACCCGGTCCAGCCGGGAATGGTGGGCATGCTCGCCGCCGGAGGTGCGCTGGATCAGATCGGACGTCGGCACAGCAGGCTGTGGGGCGATCCGTCCGATCCCGAACTCATCGACGCGATCGGCGTGCGCGCGCGGGCCGCGGCAGCCGTGGCGAGCCTGCGCGGTTCGACGTTCGGGCGCTTCGGTGGGCGGCCGATGGGCATGAACACCGCGGTCGCCAACACCGATCAATGGCAGCGCCTGTTCGGCATCGACGTCGAGGAAATCGATCAGTGGGAGATCGTGCGGCGCGCGGAACTGGCCGACGCGGGCGAGGCGAAGGCCGCGCGCGAGTGGCTGGAGCGCAACACCGCGGGCGTGTACTACGACGGCGCCAAGCTCACCCCGCAACTGCTGGAACGTCAGATCCGCTCGTATCTGGCGGTGCGCGAGCTGATCGACGAGTGGCGCCTGGATTTCTCGGGGATCAAGGGGCAGCCCGAGCTCACCCAGTATTTCGCCACCATGGACGTCACCGAGGCCTTCCTCAACGATCCCTACGACTGGAACGGACCGAAGGAGCCGCACGTCTGCGCGACCGAGGCGGACATGGACGGCGCGCTGACCATGCAGCTGCTCAAAGGGATCGCGGGCACCCCGGTGCTGTTCGCCGACGTCCGGCACTATCACGCCGATCGGGACATCTGGGATCTCTGCAATTCCGGCCAGCACGCCACCTGGTTCGCCGCCCGTAGCGACGATCCGGCGGAGAACCTGGCGAAGGTGCACCTGTACCCGGAGGTGTTCTTCTTTCCCGCGGGCGGCGCCTCGGTGCATCATCTGGCCGCGCCGGGCCGGATGACTCTCGCCCGGCTCACCCGGCTCGACGGCGACTACCGCATGCAGCTGATGCTCGGCGAATTCGAGGAATACGACGAGCAGACCAACGAAGCCCTGATGAAGCAGTCGACCCGGGAATGGCCGCACGCGTTCGCCCGGCTGGACGCGCGCGCCGAGGATTTCCTGAACCGCTTCGGCGCCAACCACATTCACGCAGTGCCCGGCGACCACCGAGAAGCCGTGCGCGCGACGTGCGAATTGCTCGACGTCACGGTGGACGAGTTCACGCGGTGACGATGTTTCTCGGTATCGACATCGGGACCTCGAGTTCGAAGGGCGTGCTCACCGACGCGCGCGGCACGGTCATCGCCAGAGCCGAGCGGGCGCATGAGGTATCCATGCCGCACCCGGGCTGGGTCGAGCACGACGCGGAGAAGGTGTGGTGGGCGGATTTTCTCGCACTCGCCCGTGAGCTGGTGGCGGCGGCCGGCGGCGCCGCGCTCGAGGGACTCGCGGTGTCCGGCATCGGCCCGTGCCTGTTGCCCGCCGACGCGAAGGGCAGGCCGTTGCGCCCGGCCATCCTCTACGGCGTCGACACCAGGGCGAGCGTCGAGATAGCGGAACTGAACGACGAATTCGGCGCGCGGGCCGTGCTCGACCGCGCCGGATCGCCGCTGACCAGCCAGGCTGTCGGCCCGAAAGCCCGGTGGCTGGCCCGGCACGAGCCGGATGTCGCCGCACGCACCGCGATGCTGCTGATGGCGAGTTCTTTCCTGGTGCACCGGCTCACCGGCCGGTACGTGCTCGACCACCAATCGGCCAGTCAGTGCGTGCCCCTCTACGACCTGCGCGAACGTGCCTGGGCGAGCGACTGGGCCGAGCGGATCGTGCCGGGCTGGCGGCTGCCGGAGCTGGCCTGGCCCACCGAGATCGTGGGCCGGGTGAGCGCGGACGCGGCGGCCGCGACCGGACTTCCGTCGGGGCTGCCCGTCACCACCGGGACCATCGATGCCTGGGCCGAGGCGGCCAGCGTCGGCGTCCGCGCGCCGGGCGACGCGATGATCATGTACGGCACCACCATGTTCCTGGTGCAGGTGCTCACCGACCCGCGCCCACATCCCGGCCTCTGGGGCACCTGCGGCACCTGGCCGGGCACGTATACCCTCGCCGCGGGCATGGCCACCTCCGGCGCGGTCACCGACTGGCTGCGCAAGCTCGTGGGTGGCGAGTTCACCGACTTGGTCGCCGCGGCAGCGGAGGTGCCCGCGGGGAGCAGGGGGTTGCTCGCGCTGCCCTATTTCGCCGGGGAACGCACGCCCTTGTTCGATCCGGACGCGCGCGGCATCGTCGCGGGATTGACCCTCGGGCACGGACGGACCGAGCTCTACCGCGCGGTTCTGGAAGGCATCGCCTACGGAGTGCGCCACAACCTCGAGGCCATGACCGAAGCAGGCGGGCAGGCGGGGCGTCTGGTCGCGGTGGGCGGCGGCACCAGAGGCGGGCTGTGGACCCGGATCGTCTCCGATGTCACCGGGCTGCCGCAGCAATTGCCCGCCGACACCGTCGGGGCGAGTCTCGGCGACGCCCTGCTCGCGGCCGAGGCCGCCGGGATCGACACCTCCGGGTGGAATCCCGTCGTCGACACCGTGCGACCGCAGCCCGAAAGTGTCGCGATCTACGACGAGTACTACCGGCACTACCGCGATCTGTACGATCGGACGACGAATATCGCGCATTTCCTCGCGGCCGAACAGCACCGCGCCGGGGCGGCTTCCTGATCGCGAATATCCGTGCGACTATGCACAGTTGCTCCGCGGAACGATACGAGGATGTCATGCCCACGATCACCTTGACCCAGGACAATTTCGACTCCGTCGTCACGTCGCATCCGATCGTGCTGGTGGACTGGTGGGCCGGTTGGTGTGGGCCGTGCCAGTATTTCGCTCCGGTGTACGAAGCGTCGTCGCAGCGGCATCCGCAGATCGTGCACGGCAAAGTCGACACCGAAGCCGAGGTCGCGTTGACCGCCGCCGCCCAGGTGACGCAGTATCCGACGGTGATGGCGTTCCGGGACGGCCTGCTCGTCTACTCCGCGGCGGGCGCCCTCGCCTCGGACGCGCTGGAAGACCTTGTGCAGCAGATCCTCTGGCTGGACATGGACCAATTCCGCCGGGAACTCGCCCAGCAGACCGACACCCGGCAGTTGGCCGCGACCGGCGGGGCCGCCACGGCGCACCGGGCCGGGCTCGCGCCGACCGCACCCCGGTACGGATGGCCGGGACTGTGACCGCGCCGGGCGGTGAACTGTGGCGGCTGGACGGCACGCGAACGCGGTCGGTCAGCGCCGAGAATCCGACGGGGGCGCCCGGCGCGGGCGCGCGGGCGACCGACGGCACCGGAGCGCACGCGGCACGGCTGCTCGGGGCGGGGTGGAAGATCTCCCCCTCGATCGCGCTCGCCCACGGCGAAACCGCCACGCTGGCCGACGTATCCGGTCCCGGCGTTTTCCGGCATTTCTGGTTGACCACCGAGCGTTCCGTCCTTCGCGGGCTGACGCTGCGGATGACCTGGGACGACGCGGCACGGCCCGCGATCTCCTCGCCCCTCGGCGACTTCTTCTGCAACGGATGGGGCGAGACCGCCCTGCTGAGTTCGGAGATGGTGGTCGTCGCGCCAGCGGGTGGATTGAACAGCTACTGGCCCATGCCGTTTCGGCACCGCGCTCGCATCACGCTCGAAAACCACTGCGGCCGCGAGGTTCCGGTGTACTACCAGGCGACTTACACCGAAGAGGACGTACCGGACGAAGCGGGGTATCTGCACACCCGGTGGACGCGGACCACCGGCCTGGGGAACCCTGCCGTCCACACCGTGCTCGACACGGTGCCGGGGCCGGGCCGCTACGTCGGCACCTACCTCGCCATCCGCCCGGGCGCGCCGGGATGGTGGGGCGAGGGCGAGGTCAAGTTCTTCCTCGACGGGGACACCGAGCATCCGACCATTTGCGGGACGGGCACCGAAGACTATTTCGGCGGCGCCTGGAATTTCGATCTCGACGGGACATACCGGACATATTCCACGCCTTATCTCGGGCTGCATCAAGTGCTGCCGCCGGAGGAAATCTATCGAGCGGATCAGCGCTTCGGCATGTATCGCTGGCATGTGCGCGATCCGATCTGTTTCGACCGCGAACTGCGCGTCACCGTCCAAGCCCTCGGATGGCAGGACGCCGAGACCTATCTCCCGCTGGAGGACGCCGACGTGGCGACCACCGCCTGGTGGTATCAGGCCTGAGCGGGGTCGTCGGCATCCGGTGGGAGCTCCGACGCCAGCAGTTCGTCGGCGCGCGCCAGCGCCGCGTCCATGCCCGCGGTGAGATCGTCCATCACGGTCAGGCCGTCCAGCAGTCCGGTGAGTTCGTCCTGCACGGCGCGCAGCTCGGCGATCGCCGGATCGACGGGGAACCACGCGACCGAGTCGCGCCACCACGGATCGTCGCAGAGCCATGCCCACAGCACATCACGCACCAGCACCGGGTCGGAGGTGTACATCTGGAACGACTCGGTCGCCGACCCGGCCCGGTGCTCCAACTCGTAGACGGCGTCGGGCAGCAACCTGGCCCGGATCTCGTGCAGGTCGGCACGGCTGAGTTCGAGCACGGCGTCTTCCGGCCCGGCCGGTTCGCCGAGCAGGTCGCCGAGCGCTTCCTCGGTCAGCTCCGGCAGCTGCGTCCCGTCTCCCGTGCGGATGCGCACGTCGGTGGGGTCGATGCTCATCGCGACAGTCTGCCCGATACGGCGGCGGAATACCCGAAATGCTCCGGTGCCGGGCGGCGAGGGGCAAGGTGGTCGGTATGGGTGTGCTCCAGACGATCGGACGATTCGCCGGATCGCGCGACGGGCTCGTCCTCGAAATGCGACCGGTTTCCGCCGACGTGTCGATCCGCCCGCGTCCGCTGTGCGACGGGGGCGGTGTCGGCGACGCGAGCGGGCTTCGATCGGGGCAGGCGCCATGACGACCGTGGCGGGAGTCGACAGTTCCACCCAGGCGTGCAAGGTCGTGGTCTGCGACGCCGACAGCGGTGAGATTCTCGCTCAGGGGCGGGCCACGCACCCGGAGGGGACCGAGGTCGCCCCGGCCGCGTGGTGGGACGCGCTACAGACGGCGAGTGCGGGATTGCTCGACGACGTCGACGCGATAGCCGTCGCGGGGCAGCAACAGGGCTTGGTCCCATTGGACGTGGCGGGTGTTCCGGTGCGGGACGCGCTGCTGTGGAACGACGTCCGCTCCGCCGACGCGGCGAAGGAACTGATCGCCGACCTGGGCGGCCCGCGGGCGTGGGCCGATGCGGTCGGCAACGTACCGGTGGCAGGCCTGACCGTCGCCAAACTGCGCTGGCTGGCCGACCACGAGCCGGAACTCGCCGACAACACCGCCCACGTCGTGCTGCCACACGACTACTTGACCTGGCGGCTACGGGGCGGCGGACCGGGACACATGCTCGAGCCGACCACCGATCGGGGCGATGCTTCCGGCACCGGCTATTGGTCACCAGCCGACGGAGACTATCGCGAAGATCTGCTCGCCATGGCCTTTCGTGGGCGCCACCCGGGCCTGCCCCGGGTCCTCGGCCCGGACCAGTCCGCCGGGCACACACCGTCGGGCGCACTGGTCGCCGCCGGAACGGGAGACAACGCCGGGGCCGCGCTCGGCTTGGGCATCACTGATGGCGATGTGGTGGTCTCCCTCGGCACCAGCGGAACGGCATACGCTCGCACCGACCGTCCGGCCGCCGACGCGACCGGCGCGGTGTCCGGTTTCGCGGACGCCACCGGCGCGTTCCTGCCGCTGGTCTGCACGCTCAACGCCGCCCGCATCCTCACTTCGACCGCCGAGCTGCTCGGCGTGGATCTGCCGACGCTGGAATCGCTGGCCGCGCAGGAGCCGCCGGGCGCGGACGGCGTGGTCATGCTGCCCTACCTCGCCGGTGAACGCACGCCCAACCTGCCGCACGCCGCGGGCAGCCTGCACGGGTTGCGGCCGGAGGCGATGCGCCCCGGCACAGTGGCCCGCGCCGCCTTCGAGGCTCTGCTGTGTCATCTCGCCGACGCGCTCGACCACCTCACCGAGATCGGCGGGGTCTCGCCGCGGCGCGTGCTGCTCATCGGCGGCGCGGCGCGCTCCCGGCTGGTGGCGGCGATCGCCGCGCAGGTCTTCGGCGTCACGGTGACGGTGCCGGAACCGGCCGAGTACGTGGCGCTCGGCGCTGCCAGGCAAGCGGCATGGGCGCTCAGCGGCACGTCCCGGCCGCCGTCCTGGCCCGCATGCTCGGTCGCGGAGATTCCGCCACCGGCCGACACCGCGACCGGACGGGACATCCGGGCCGCGTATCGGAGGACCCGCCAGGCGCTGTACGGCTGACCACTGTCTTCACCGCAGTCCCTGCGTGCGCAGCGAATCCGGAAGCACCCTGTTCCGCTCTGCGGGTAGCCGATTTTCGTCGCCGGGTGGCGCCTCGACGGCCGGAGGGGTTGGATCACCTCGTCGAAGAGAGGTGGACGAATGACCGATACCCAGGTGCGAAGGGCGGTGACGGCGGAACGAGCCGAACTCGCCGAACTCCTGGCCGGACTGGACGCCGAGGGCTGGGACTCGCCGACCCTCTGCGCGGGCTGGCGGGTACGCGAAGTGGTCGCGCACATCACCATGCCGTATCGCCTGTCGAGCGCGCGCCTGGCGGTGGGGATGGTCGCGGCGTTCGGGAACTTCAACCGCTTGGCCGACCGCACCGCCCGGATGGACGCCGCCACGCTGAGCACCTCGGATCTGCTGAAATCACTGTGGGACAACGTCGATCACCCCTGGCGGCCGCCGGGCGGCGGGCTCTCCAACGCGTTGAGCCACGATGTGATCCACGGGCTGGACATCACCGTTGCCCTGGGCCTGGACCGCTTGGTGCCCGAGGAACGGATGCGCTTGGTGCTGGACACGATCGACCCCAGGACCGTCAAGCTGTTCGGCGCCAAACTCGGCGGCATCGAACTGCGCGCCGACGACCTGGACTTCAGCTACGGGTCCGGGACGGTGCTGTCGGGGCGCGCCCAGGACCTGCTGCTCGTCCTCTGCGGCCGCAAACTGCCCGCCGGACACCTCAGCGGCGAGCCCGCGGAGCGATTCACCGCACGCGACTGACCCGACGCCCGTCGCTCACCGGCCGGTTTCGGCGCACGCACGCAGGTAGGCAGCCGTTTCGTCGTCGGCGGGGAAGTACGCTTCGACCGCGACCTCGTCGAGCGTGATGTCGAATGCCGCGCCGAAGGTCGTGATCGTGCTGAAGAACGCGAGTTCCGTGTCGCGGTGGCGCAGTCGGATCGGCAGCAGGATGTCCGCGATGTCACTGTCCGCGCCGCCCGGCGAGCCGTAGGAGCGCAGTTCCTCGTGCAGCGCGGCCAGTTCGGGATCCCCGGTCGCCATCACCTGGCGCGCCAGGCGGGGCAGCAGGAAAGCGCGGACCTGCTCGAGATTGCGCAGCCGGGAGGCGAAGCCCGCCGGGTGCAGGCCGAGCCGCATCATGTTGATCGGCGGTTCGAGCAGTCGCGGATCCACACCGTCGAAGAACACGCCCACACAATCGTTGGCCTGCACCAGATTCCAGCGCCGGTCCACCGCCAGCGCCGGATAAGGTTCGTGCAGCCGCAGTACCCGCTGCACCGCGTCGCGGGCGCGCCGCAGCGCGGGGTCGTTCCAGTCACTGCGCCGGAACTCGGGAGCGTGTCCGGCGGCGATCAGCGCGCGATTGCGTTCGCGAAGCGGAATGTCGAGCTGTTCGGCCAGGTGCAGCACCATGGCTCGGCTGGGCGTCGTGCGGCCGGTCTCGACGAAACTGACATGCCGGGCGGACACGTCGGCCTGGATGGCCAGGTCCAGCTGGCTCAGCTTCCGCCGGTGCCGCCACTCTCGCAGCAGCTCGCCGACCGGTCGATCACCGTTCATCGGCCCAGTATCACGACGCCCGGGTCACGCCCGCCATTACATGGCGGGTAATCGACACCCCGGTTCGCGCGCTGCCAGTCTCGTCGGCATGACGAACGACAGCGCGGCAGCGCGCAACAGGGAACTGCTCCTGAACGGCTTCACGGAGTTCGCGGCGGGCAACGTCGACGTGCTGCGCACTCTGCTGCACGACGACTTCCTCGAGCACAGCCCCGGAAATCCCTCCGGGAAGGACGCTTTCATCGAGTTCATCGCCCAGGCACCGGTGGCCGGGTCGAAGCTGGAGCTGGCGCGGGTGATCGCCGACGACGAATACGTGGTCATGCACTACCGCATGATCCCGCCGGGCGACGAAGAGCCCGACCTGGCTGTGGTCGACATCTGGCGGGTGGCCGACGGAAAGATCGTGGAGCACTGGGATGTCGTGCAATCGGTGCCCGAGCCCGCGCAGATACCGCACGGCATGTTCTGACCGGGAAAATTCGGTTTTCCGGCGACGGTTTCACCGGAGCCTGACCGTCACCTGCCGTGCAGCGCCCGCATCCGATCGGGTACCGGGGCCCGAGTACCCGATCGGATCGTCGGTGGTACGCGCGTGATACGCGCACCAGCCGCGATCTGCCGTCGCGCCACGAGTCGGTCAGCGCGAGAGCGGGTGCCGGATGGTCACCGCCGGGCCGAGCGTCCGGCAGCGCGCACGATCGCGGCGAATGCCGCCGCCTGCGCGGAATCGGCTCGGCCGCAGGACCAACCGAGGCGTTCGCCGCTGCGGTATTCCAGGTAAGCGACGGCGCCCTCGTCTCGGTCCGTCGCCTGCTGGGTCAGGCCGAGCACCTCGATGCGATACCCCGCCTCGGCCAGTGCCTCGGTGAGCGCCGCGACCGGGCCGCCGCCGCGCCGCGTACGGTGGGTGACGCCGTCGACGATCAGCGTGATCTCGGTGTCCGCTTCGGCGCCGTCGCCGCTGGTGCGCCAGTCCTTCACGGCCAGCCCCGACGGGTCGTCGCAGTAGATCGCCTCGAACAGGTCACGCAGTTCGGCGGCGCTGATCTCGACGCCGGTGTCGTCGGCGAGCGCTTGCACGTGCCCGGCGAAATCGATCTGCAGGCGTCGTGGCAGGTCCATGCCGTATTCGGTGTGCAGCAGGTAGGCGATGCCACCCTTGCCGGATTGGGAATTGACCCGGATCACCGCGTCGTAGCTGCGGCCGAGGTCGGCGGGATCGATGGGCAGATACGGCACGTGCCAGTCGGCCGCGCGCTCGGGAATGCCCGTCGCGGCGGCCCGGGTGCGATGCTCGGCCATGCCCTTCTTGATCGCGTCCTGATGAGTCCCGGAGAACGCGGTGTGCACCAGATCGCCCACATACGGGTGTCTTTCGTGGATCGGCATACGCGTGCAGTATTCGACGGTTCGCCGGATCTCGTCGATGTCGGAGAAGTCGATCATCGGATCGACGCCCTGCGCGTGCAGATTCAGCGCCAGCGTGGCGATGTCGACGTTGCCGGTACGCTCACCGTTGCCGAAGACGCAGCCCTCGACGCGTTGCGCGCCCGCGAGTACCGCCAGTTCGGCACACGCGACGCCGGTGCCGCGATCGTTGTGCGGGTGCACCGACAGGACGACGCTGTCGCGGCGAGCCAGATTGCGGTGCATGTATTCGATCTGGTCGGCGTAGACGTTCGGGGTGGCGACTTCGACGGTGGCGGGCAGGTTCAGGATGACCGGCCGCCGCGGTGTGGCGTCCCACAATGTCGTCATCCGGTCGCAGATCTCGAGGACGTAGTCGGGCTCGGTCAGGTTGAACACCTCGGGCGAGAACTCGAACCGCACGTTCGGCAGGTCCCCGGCGCAGTCCAGCACGGCGCGCCCGCCGTCGAGGATCAGCTCGCGCAGCGCCGTGCGGTCCTTGCCGAGCACGATGTCCCGCCACGCGGGAGCCGTCGCGGTGTACATGTGGATCACGACGTCGTTGGGGATGCCGCGGACCGATGCGACGGTGCGCTCGATGAGATCGCGCCGCGCCGGGGTGAAGACGGCGATCGTCACGTCCTCGGGCGCGAGATCCTCCTCGGCGATGAGCCGAACGAAGTCGAAGTCGGTCTGGGAGGCCGACGGGTAGCCGACCTCGATCTCCTTGTAGCCCATGGCGACCAGGAGCTCGAAGAAGCGTCGTTTGCGCGCCGGGTCCATCGGCTCGGCGAGTGCCTGATTGCCGTCGCGCAGATCGACCGGCACCCACAGAGGCGCCTGCGTGAGCCGGGCGTCGGGCCATTTCCGTTGCGTGAGCGGTACTTCCACGCGTCGGTGGATGTCACGATAGCGGTGCGACGGCATTTGCGAGCGCCGCTGGCGATTCCACGCCGGAGCCTGATCGGGCACCTGCCCCGCAGGCGTGTGGATGGTGGGGAATGCGGTGGTCATGGGTCTGCTTCCTGGCCATTGCGGCCGTCACGACAAGGGTGACCGGCCACGACGAAGCCCCACGGCGGGCGGCCGGTCGTTCAGGCCCCGCCGTGGCGGCTAAGCAGAAGCATGGTGCGCATGATGGCTAGACTGTACACGACTCCTCAGACAAGTAGAGAGGTAGTGAATGATCTCCCAGGTACGGCGCCATCCACTGGCCGCGCAGGCGGCCGAAGTGTTGCTCGCCCGCATCCAGGCGGGCGAATGGCCGCTGGGTCACCGCCTGCCCGGTGAGACCACCCTGGCCGCGCAGCTCGGCGTCGGACGCTCGACGCTGCGGGAGGCGATCCGCGAGCTGGCCGGTAGAGGCGTCCTGGACAGCAGGCAGGGCGCGGGCGTTTTCGTGACCGCGCTCGAGGCGACCGAGGAATGGGACGCCGTGTTGCGCCGCGCCACCATCGCCTCGGTGATCGAGGCGCGCATCGCCATCGAGGCCGAGGCCGCCGCACTGGCCGCCCAGCGGCGCACCCCCGCCGACCTGCGCATGATCCGCCGGGCCCTGGCCGCGCGCGAAGCACACGGCGAGCCGGTGGCCGAGCACGTAGACGCCGATATGGCGTTCCACCGGGCGGTCATCGTGGCCGCCCACAACGACGTACTGACCCAGTTGTTCGACAGCTTCCTGCCCCGGTTGCGGCTGGCGATGATCGACATGTTGAAGATCCGCCCGGTGCCGTCGGAGTCCGTGGATCACGCCGCGCATCAGCGGCTGGCCGACGCCATCGCCGCCCGCGACCCGGCCGCCGCGGCGGAGTACAGCCGCGCCCACCTGACCACTCTGAAAGAGGCTTTCACGTGACCGAACCGGTGCTGGAACTGACCGACGTGACCTTCCGCCGCGAGGGCAAGAAGATCATCGGCGGGATTTCGCTGACCGTGCGCGCCGGCGAACGCTGGGCGCTGCTCGGTCCGAACGGCGCGGGAAAGAGCACCCTGCTCGGCTTCTGCGGCGCGGTCACCTTCCCCACGTCGGGTTCGGTCCGTGTGCTCGGCGCTGAACTCGGCCGCGTCGAATTGCAGCAGCTGCGCCGCGGCATCGGCCAGTTGAACCCACGCCACCCGTTGCGGTCTCCGCTGACCATCCGCGAGGTCGTGCTGACCGGCCTGACCGCGACGATCGACACCCCCATGCGCTGGACACCGACAGCCGACCAGCTCGACCGAGCCGACGCGATGATCGACACCGTGGGCCTGACCGGGAAGGCGACGGAGATCTGGCCCACGCTGAGCCAGGGCGAGCGCGGCCGCACGCTCATCGCCCGAGCGCTGATCGCCGAGCCACGGCTACTGCTGTTCGACGAACCGTCCACCGGCCTGGACGTCGCCGCGCGCGAGCAGTTGCTGGACACTCTCGACACCCTGGACCGTACCCACCCCGACGTCGCCTCCATCCTGGTCACCCACCACTTGGAAGAGCTGCCCAGCACGACGACCCACGCGTTGCTCATCGCGGGCGGTCACGCCGTCGCGGCGGGCCCCGCGCTGGAGACGATCACCACCGAGAACGTCACCGCCGCCTTCGCACACCCGGTGGAGGTCCGCTACGACGACGGCCGTTGGACCGCGCGAGCGGCCCGCAAAACCATCGCGTGGCCGCGGTAGGCGCGTCGGCCGGAGAAATTTCCGCCGACATGTCGATTCGGGCGGGGGTCGTTCGATGCAGTGATGTGAGGATCGACCGATCCTGACGCCACATCGACCGAGGATGCCGAGATGCGATACATGATGCTCATCCGCCTTGACCCCGCTACTTCCCCGGAGCCGGACGACGCGCTGGTCGAACAGGTGGGCAAGGTGATCGAGGAGATGACCAAGGCGGGCGTGCTGCTGGACACCAACGGTCTGCACTCGATCACCGAAGCCACCAGGGTCACCCAGTCCGGCGGCAAGCAGACCGTGCTGGACGGACCGTTCACCGAATCCAAGGAGATCGTCGGCGGATACTGCATTCTGCAGGTCAAGTCGAAGGAAGAGGCGGTGGAATGGACTTCTCGTTTCCTCGCCGTACACGGACCCGAATGGGACATCGAGGTCGAGGTCCGGCAGATCGCCGAACCCGCCTGAGCGGGCACGGCGGATGAGCGGGCAGCCGTCCGCGGATTCGGCGCGACGCGCCGCCGAAGCCGTGACCCGGATGGAATGGCCCCGGTTGGTCGCCGGGCTCACCCGGGTGGTCGGCGATATCGGCGCCGCCGAGGAACTGGCGCAGGACGCGTTGGTCGCGGCGTTGGAACAGTGGCCGCGCGACGGCGTGCCGCCGAACCCGGGCGGCTGGCTCATGCTCACCGCCAAGCACCGGGCGATCGATCGGGCGCGGCGCAACCGCACCTTCGCCCGCAAGCTGGAGCTGCTCGGTCGCGATCTCGTGACCGAGCAGCCGCCGCCCGATACGAACGACGACCTGGTCGAGGACGACCTGCTGCGAATGATGTTCACCGCCTGTCACCCGGTGCTCACCGAACCGGCCCGGGTCGCGCTCACCCTGCGGCTGCTCGGCGGGCTGACCACCGAGGAGATCGCCCGGGCGTTCGTCGTGCCGGAATCGACCGTGGCGCAACGGATCGTGCGCGCGAAACGCACCATCGCCGACAAGCGGGTCCCCTACACGGTGCCACGCGGTGCCCAGCTGGCCGATCGGTTGGCCTCGGTGCTGGCCGTGGTCTACCTGATCTTCAACGAGGGCTACGCGGCAACGGCGGGCGAGGACTGGGTCCGCGAGGAGCTGTGCCAGGACGCGCTGCGCCTGGCCCGCATGCTCGGCGAGTTGTTGCCCGCCGAGCCGGAGACGCACGGCCTGGTCGCGCTGCTGGAGCTACAGGCTTCCCGGCTGCCCGCGCGCACCGGAACCGGCGAAGAGGTGGTGCTGCTCGATGACCAGGACCGCGCGCGGTGGGATCGCCTGCTGATCCGGCGCGGGCTGGCCGCCCTCGGGCGGGCGAACAGCACGGCACGTGAGCGCGCCTTGCCACCGGGACGGTACGCGCTGCAAGCCGCGATCGCCGCGGTGCACGCGATGGCGGCGACGCCGGAAGAGACCGATTGGCGGCGCATCGCCGGACTGTACGCCGTTCTGGCGCAACGCTTTCCCTCCCCCGTCGTGGAGCTGAATCGCGCGGTCGCGGTGAGCAAGGTGCACGGCCCCGCCGCGGGGCTGGAGCTGGTGGACGCGCTCGTCGCCGCCGGCGCCCTCACCGACTACCACCTGCGCTACGCCGTGCGCGGCGACCTGCTCGCCCAGCTGGGCCGGTATGCGCAGGCCCGCGCCGAATTCACGCGCGCGGCGGAACTGACGGGCAATACTTCCGAGCAGGCCCTCCTGCTCGACCGGGCGGTCGCCTGCGCGCAGGCCGATTGACCGCACCACGGTGGTAACGCCGCTGTAATCGCCACACCGCAAACGCGTGTGAGCATGCAACGAAATCGATTACCACCGAAGGGAATACGACTACGTGTGGCAGCTCTATCGAGCAGTACTCCGCACCGGCGACCACCGCCTGCTCGGCTACGTGGACGCGGGCCCGCGGCTCATGGAACACGCCAGGATCGGCCACCACCTCGTCCAAGGGATCGAGCGACTGCTCACCGAACCCGCTCGGGTCACCTGGGCGGGACGGGATGCGCAACGACCCCGACTAGGCGAAAACCTCTATCGCACAGCAGGTTCGGTCGCCGCACTGCGGCCGCCGGAACACGGCGCGGTCGGCCGCTATCTGCTCAATCACGACCTGCGGATCTTCGTGGACAAAGCGACCGTACTGGAGAACGAGGCCCGTCACCGCATCCACCCACTCCCCTTGCTCACCGCCGAACCCACACCGGACCCCGGCCGCACGGTGGGCGACCGCACCCTCCTCGGCTCTTGGGCACACGCCCTGATCTCGGTCCGCGACACCGTGCCGAAAGGCTATGAACAACGCAAGTTCGATTTGGTCGAACGCCTTTCTCGAGCCCAGCCGGGCGCCCGTGCCTGCGGCGGCGGCCCCGCACGTGGATGAGCGTTGATCCACTCCCGGAGGCCGGGGGTCCGCTCTACACGTAGAAGTCGGTGCTCAGTCCAGCCGTCGAGCGGGCCACCGCGATGCTTGACTCTCCAGTCGGTGGAAAGTGCAGTGTGGGCGGGGTGACCGACAATGCCGACAATGCCGACCTGCTCGCCGCGGAGCAGTTCTCCCACGGTTCCGAGCTGCCCGCAAACATGCGTCCAGCGTCCCGCCTACGTGCCCTGCACCGGAATCCGCTGGTTCTCGCGAACGCCTGGGATGCCGCCAGCGCCGTGGCGGTAGCCCGCGCGGGAGCAACCGCTATCGCCACCACCAGCGCCGGAATCGCCTGGTCCTGCGGACTACCGGACGGTCATCACATCAGCCGCGAGAACATGATCGACGTCGTCCGCCGCATCATCGACGCTGTCGAACTCCCCGTTAGTGTCGACATAGAAAACGGATACGGTCCCGATCCGGTCGACGTCGCCGAGACCGTCGAACAGATCGTCGCCGCCGGCGCCGCCGGAATAAACCTCGAGGACTCCCGCTCGGCCGACCAGCCTCTCCACAGCCCCGGCGAGCAGGCCGCCCGCATCTGCGCGGCACGCGCGGCGGCAGAACGCGCCGGCGCACCGGACCTCGTCGTCAATGCCAGAACCGACGTCTACTTCAGCCGAAAACGCCCCGTCTCAGACCCTTTCGCTGAGGTGCTCGCCCGCGCCCGGGCCTACGCCGCAGCAGGCGCCGACTGCCTTTTCGTGCCGGGGCTGCTGGATTTGCCCACCTTGGAGCGGCTCGCCGCCGCAGCACCGCTACCGATCAACGCGATGACCGGCCCGGGAGGCCCCTCCGTCGCTCGACTCATCGAGGCGGGCGTCCGCCGCATCAGCCTGGGGCCTGCGCTTCACCTCGCGGCACAAGCCGCGGTGCACCGAGCCGCTACGGAATTCCTGCGGGCCGGAACCTTCGATGCTTTTGCCGATGCCACCACCATTGCCGCGGCCATTATGCGAACCTGACGGATCGACGCACCGTCAGGAAGTGTGCCGTGCCCCGGACAGCCGTATGAGCCGACGGAAACTGCGCCGCCGACGTGGCGCTCGACGTTCCGGCGGCCCCGATGAGGCTGCCGAGCCTGCGCGGTGTTCGGCTTCGGCGAGTTCCTTCAGCGTCAGCAGTTGCTTACGCATCATGAGCAGGTCGCCGAGGGCCAATGTCACCGCGACGAGTCTGGGCGCGCCGCAGCGTATCCGGACCAGGAGGCGGGTTCCCGCGCCTTCTGGTCGCACCGCGTAGGTGACGCACGCCTTGCCCGAGACCAGCGTGATGTGCCTGCCCAAGGCGAAGGAGACCAGCTCGAATTGGGACATGAACCGTTGCCCCACCGCCAGTTCGGTGAGCATCGGGTCGCGCCGGCGCGGGCTGCGTTTGCCGAAGTTGTCCAGCAGGTCGTAGCTGTACGGCGCGACGCGCAACTGGCACAGCCAGGCGTAGACGAGAGCGTGCGGCGCGTCGACGCTGATCGCTCGATCGGCCTGGAGACCGCCCGGTTGCCGGTCGTCGCACGGCAAGGGAGCCTCGCGTTCGGCTTCGGTGGCGCCCCACACCGTCCCCGGGATCATGCCGCCGCCGCGATCCTGCGCAGCATCTGACGCACCGCCAATCGGTGACCGCCCGTCCCAACGACCAGCGCACGATAGATCCGGCCGTGCAGACCGGGAAAGTCGCCGTAACTACGCGCGCGAACGCGGGTCCGGCCCGGGCCCTCCTCGTCCAATTCGAAGATCAGCGCGTATTTCGAGAACCAGTGCTGGCCGCGCAGCGCCAAACGGTGCGGTTCCGCGACGGAATCGACGACGAACCCGGTGGGCGGCGACGGCTTGTGCGGGTCGCGACAGACGACTCGCAGCATCGCTTGCCACGCCCGGTCGCGATTCGCGTCGACCGATCTGGCATGCTCGTCAATATAGGACAATCGCTCCATATAGAAGGAACGTACTAGTACATGGCGCCGCCCCGCAAGCACGACAGCGACGTGATCCTCGACGCAGCACGCGCGCTGGTCCTCGCCGAAGGGCCCCGCGCGGCCAGCGTGTCGGCCATCGCCGAGGCCAGTGGCGCTCCGGTCGGCACCCTGTATCACCGCTTCGGCAACCGCAACGGTGTGCTCACCGCGGCGTGGCTGCGCGCGCTGCGCCGTTTCCAGGACGGCACCCTCGCCGCCGCCGACCAGCCGGATCCGGTGGAGGCGGGCGTCGGGATGGTGCGCGCCGCCTTGCGGTTCGGCCGCGAACTCCCCCAGGACGCCAAGCTCCTGCTGGAGCTGCGTCCCAGCGATCTGCTCGACGGCGAGCCGGACGCCGAGTTCCGCGCGACCCTGGCCGAGATGAACGCGCCGCTGATCGAGCATCTGCGCCGCATCGCGCTCGCCTTGTTCGGGAGGGACGAGGAGCGAGAGATCGATGCGGTCAGCCGCGCGATCGTCGACCTGCCCTATGCGGCGCTGCGCCGCCACGCCCACGCCGCGCAGCTGCCCGCCTGGCTGGAAGAGGACCTGGCTGCCGCCGCCCGCACCCTGCTGACTTCTTATCGGCCCTGACCTGGCGACGGCTCAGCCGGTGATCAGCCCAGGAGTGAGTTCGTCGAGGCCGGAGATGACCTTGGCGGCCAGGCCGAGCGCATCGGAAGCGGGCGGGTACTCCGGGCGCGGCGCCGCGATCACCCGCATCCCGGCCGCGTGGGCCGAGCGCAGGCCGTTGCTCGAGTCCTCGACGGCCGCACAGTCACTCGGCCGCTGACGCAGGAACGTCGCGACCGTCAGGTAGACGTCAGGCGCCGGTTTGCCGCGATCGACCTCCTCGGTGGAGAAGGTGACGGAGAAGTACTCGATCAGACCCGTCCGGCCCAGCACCGTGTCGATGAGCGCGCGCGGCGACGAACTGGCCAGCCCCAGCGGCCAGTGCTCACAGATCCGCTGCACGGCCTCGACCGCACCCGGCAGCACCGGCACGCCCTCGGCGTAGCGTTCGGACATCCGCTCGATCACCTCCCGCGCGACGGTCTCCGGGGGCTCGCCGACCCCGAGTTCGCCGCTCAGATAGGTCGACCATTCCCCGGTGCTCATCCCCATCAGCCGCTGCTGGGTGTCGGGCAGCCATCGCCCACCCTTCTCCGCGACGTAGCCACGCCGCACCAGTTCCCAGACCGGCTCGGAGTCGATCAATACGCCGTCCATGTCGAACACGACCGCGGTGATACCCATGCGCACAGAGCCTTTCGCCAGCCGAAGCGGTCAGGGATCCAGCGCGGCCGCGACGCGTATCCGGCCGCCGGAACCAGGCCGATACCACCCGGGAAAGGCGATATGCGGTCGCGCACCAGCCTAGGCGGTGACGGCTCGTGACGACGGACACAGCACCCGCGCGGCGAGCATTCACCGGGCAACCGATAACTTGTTCTCATGAACGAACCGCGGGACGGCGACTCGCTGCCGAGTCAGGAGCACCACGAGGGCGGGTTCCGGCCGATGACCCAGCTGATCGCCGCCCACGAGGCAGCCAAGGACGACATCTCCCGCGGCGGGCCGCACTACGGCCAGTTCATCGAGCAGGTGCGCGGCCTGATGGACCGCGTCCGGCTGGCCTCGCCCTCCGACGAGCTGGCGGTGGAGGCGATCGGCATTCTCAAGGAGCTGAACGACAGGCTCGACGCCGCACGGGTGGACGAGTGGTCGACGCCCAACTGGACCCGCTTCGACCTGCCCGCCCGCGGCAACATCACCCTGCCGCCGTTCTTCATCGACCATGTCGACCCGCAGAACGGCGTCGACGCGCGCCTCACCTTCCGCACCTTCCACCTCGGCGGCAACAGCGCCGCCCACGGCGGTCAGATCGCCATCGCCTTCGACGACCTGCTCGGCATGGCGGCCGCGGTGCGCTCCGGCGCGGTGACCAGAACGGCGTCGCTCACCGTCGACTACCGCTCCATCACGCCGCTGAACACCGAACTCCAGGTGCGCGCGTGGGCCGAACGGCAGGAGGGGCGCAAGGTCTATGTGCGGGCCACCCTGCACGACGGCGACCGGCTGTGCGCGGAGGCGAACGGCTTGTTCATCGTGCTCAAGCCTGGACAGCCCTGAAACTCGGCGCCTGCGCGGCGAGGGTCGGCCGGTTCGAGCCTCGGCCCCGCACCTGCCGGAGTCCGCTGAGCGGCGTCGACTTCTCGCACGGACGGTGAACGGCCCGGCCACCGCATGCCGGGAGCGCCGCTTTCCTGTCCTCTCCGCTCTCGCGCCGCATTCATAGCGCCCGCGCTCGCCGCTCCCCCGGTACACGCTGTCGCGTCGACGGATCGCGAGTCCGCCGACGCGCAATGGTCGCCCTCGATAAGCGATTCACCTGCCGACGAGCCGAACGCCGAGCACCCTCGCGAATGGCGCACTGTGCACGACTGCGCGGAATGCCCTGTCGGTCAGATCGATTCGTGTCGACCCCGAAGGCGCAGGCAGGCGAGCCACCCGCGAATCCGGCGCGACCGCACCTGCACACGATTCAGACTCGCGTGAAATGCCTTCGCCGCGTTCCGGCGCTCGCCGGTCGGACATGCCACCGGCGAGCGCCGACCGCTCACCGCCCCGGGAAGTGCGCCTCCCGGTACGCGCCGAACCGCGCGTCCACCTGCTCGGCGGTCAGCCCGAAATCGGCGAGGGTGTAGCGGTGCGCCGGGCGTGCCGCCCCAGACGTGCTCTCCGCGTGCAACGCGGTCATCGCCGCCTCGGCCTCGGCGGTCAGTGGCAGCCCGAAGTGCCGGTAGATCGACGTCACCGTGCCGATCGGGTCGGCGACGAACTCGTCGTAATCGACATCGCAGAACTGCGCCGCGTCGTGGCGTTTGCGGTCGGCGAGGAACCGCTCCGCGCCGCGCGCCCACAGATCCAGCTGCGTCGCGCCGACCACCGGGCCGCGGAACTTTTCCGACCAGCCCGCCGACGCCTGCTCGTTCAAACTGCACACCGACGCGATGATGGTGCGTGGATCGCGGTGCATCTGGATGACCAGCGCGTCCGGATAGACCTCGAAGATCGCGTCCAGCGCGAACAGGTGACTCGGGTTCTTCAGCACCCATCGCTTGCCCGCGTCCGGCAGCCCGATCAGTTGCAGGTTGCGCCGGTGCCTGCGATAGGCGGATGTCCAATCCCGCTCGCGCAACCACTCGGAGTAGGTGGGCAGGTAGGCCAGGCACTCGTAGGACACCGACATGGCCGACTGCCGCAGCAACTGCCAGCACTCCTCGACCTGGTCGGCCGAGATGTGGTGCACTCCCATGAACTCCGGATGTTCGACGTGGTGCTTGTCGTAGGCGGCGGCGAGGCGCTGGTAGACCGGGTTGCCCGCCCACGTCTCGCGCGGCGGGCGCGGCTGCGGCATCTCGGTCAGCCACATCTCCAGCCCTTGGTGCGCCGGGTCGGCGTTGAGCAGGCGGTGCACCGCCGTGGTGCCCGAGCGCGGCAGACCGGTCACGAAGATCGGGCGCTCGATCGCCACGTCGGCGTGTTCCGGATGCTGCCGCCAAGCCGCCTCGCTGAGCAGCCGGGCGATCAGCGCGCCGCGCAGGAACGCGCGGTTCACCTTATTGCCGAAGGGCGTGAGTTCGGCGTCCTTCGCATAGGACTCGAGCAGCACCTCGAGCCCTTCGCGGTAGTCGTCGGTGCCGAAGTCGTCCAGCCCGACCACCTTGGTCGCCGAGGCGTGCAGATCGTCGACGGTCCCGACGTCGTCCCTACCGATCACGGTCATCTCCTAGTGGTGGAATTCGCCGGCGTTGACGTCCAGGCACGCGCCGGTGATCGCGCGCGCCATGGCGGACGCGAAGAACACGACCGCGTCGGCGATCTCGTCGGGTTCGGGCAGTTTGCGCAGGTCGGTGGTCTTCGCGGTCTCGGCGTAGACCTCCTCGGCGGTGATCCCCCGCTGCTGCGCCAGGTAGTTGAAGTACCACTTCAGGTTGTCGGCCC
This sequence comes from Nocardia sp. NPDC047038, assembly GCF_040644075.1. Taxonomy (NCBI): domain Bacteria; kingdom Bacillati; phylum Actinomycetota; class Actinomycetes; order Mycobacteriales; family Nocardiaceae; genus Nocardia; species Nocardia sp. NPDC047038. Next base: position 25,863 of record NZ_JBEYVQ010000028.1, read on the forward strand.
AGATGTAGCCCGGCGCGACGGAATTGACCCGGATGCCCTTCGGACCGAGTTCGGTGGCCAGGCTCTGCGCCAGCGCGAGCAGGCTGGCCTTGGCCATCTTGTACGGCCCGAAGGTCCGCCGCGAATGGTGCAGCACGGCCGAGTTGATCATCACCACCGAGCCCTTGCTCTCGGCGAGGGCGGGCACGAACAGCCTGGTCAGACGCAAGGCGGCCAGCACGTTCGTCTCGAAGCCCGCGCGCACCTGATCCAGGTCGACGTCGGCGAGGTCGACGATCGGCGGGATCGCGAAGGCGTTGTTCACCAGCGTGTCGACCTTGCCGAAGGCGCTGTGCGCGGTCTCGACCAGATTCGCGACCGCGGCCTCGTCGTTGATGTCGGTCGGCACGACCACCGCGCGCCTGCCCAGTTCGGTGATCTCCTTGGCCACCTCGGTCAGTCGCGATTCGGTCCGGGAAGCCAGCACTACGTCCGCGCCCGCCTTCGCGCTCTGCACCGCGATCGCACGCCCCAGTCCCGGCCCCACGCCGGAGACGACGACCACTTTGTCCCGCAGCAACATCAGCCGAGCATCCTCTCCGCGACGGCGACCTGACGCGCCGCGATCCGGTCGCGCCACTGCTCCGGCGTGACCCGCGCCTGTTCGTGGAACGGCAGGCGATTGGGCAGGTCCGCGACGGAAACGATCTCCACGGTCGGCCCGTCGTCGGGTTTCATCTCCCGCGACAGCCGCTGCCAGCGGAACTGGAGGTAGCCGCGGGAATGACCGGTGCGCTCGATCCAGTTGGCCAGGCCAGGATCACGCTCGCTGACCACCAGCCGGATCATCCCGTCCGGGTCCACGTGTGCCTGGTCGGCGGTGAGGCTGGTCTGATGGTTGATGTAATCCAGCGACAGGTACCACATGCTGCCGAGCTGGAAGCCCTGGTAGGGGACGTCGGATTTGGGCACCGTGATGATCATGGCCTGGTCGTCGTCCAGGTCGTAGTGACCCACCGAGGAGAACTGGGTGCTCAACCCGCCCGGCGTCGGCCTCGGCTCGGTCAGCGTGTTCACCGGCAGGTTCAGATAGAACCACTCCGGAAAGGCCAGGAAGGTCTTCAACCGCGACACCAGCATCTTGCCCGCCACGCCGTATCGCTTGGTGAGCACGTCCTTGGTCAGCGGCGGCGGCGCGTCGCCGATCCGGTCGACGCGCTGGATGCGGATCGTGCCCGCCTTCTCCGTCACCCAGTCGCTGTGCACCTCGCGGACCACGAGCATCGCCGCGTCGGCGCCGAGATGCACATAGCCGGAGCCCGCTTCGCCGGGTCCGAAGCGGATCTCGTAGGTCCCGTCCGCGCGGATGTCGAGCTTTCGGTCGTCGAAAGCGGTGAGGCTGTCGGGCACGTCGACGGGCGAATAGTTGCCGTTGAGCACCTGGAAGCTCAGGTCACGGGTGGTGCCGCGGGTGCCGGTCACCACATATTCGGCGTCCGGGCGCAGGTAGGAGTGGTAGTAGAGGGTGTCGGGGTTGTCCAGCCCCATCTTGGTGTATGGGCCGGTGGACATGACGAAGAACGGGAAGTCCAGCTCATAGGCCCAGGCCATCTGCAACGACGCGCGGATGCTGCCCGCCAGATAGTCGTAGCCCTCGACGAGGTCCTGTTCGGTGCGAATGTGCGCGGCTCCGGTGATGATCTGCTCGGCGGCGGCGATGGCGTCCGCGAACGGCTGTGTCAGCAAGAGGCTCTCTCCGGTGTTCCAAATATGTACCACTCTGGTACATTTCGATAGAAGAAAGATTAGAACGTGTTCTAGGAGTGGTCAATGGTCGGTCGTCGGTCCGCGCCCACCGCACGCGTGGTGCAGGTCCTGGATTTCTTCGTCGAACAGCGCGGGAAACGCTTCGGGCTCTCCGAGCTCGCCCGCGAACTCGACCTGGCCAAGCCGACCTGCCTGGGCATCCTCACCGAGCTGACCGCGGGCGGCTACCTGATGCGCGACGCCGACACCCGCACCTACGGGCTCGGGCCCGCACTGATCGCGGCGGGCCGGGTGGCGCAGGACAGCTTCGCCATCTCCGCGCTCGCCCGCGTCGAGCTGGACAAACTCTCCGCGCGCTACCACACCACCTGCACCGCGTCCGCGGTCGTCGGCGAGCAGATCATGGTGCTGGAGAGCACCGGACCCGGCCTGGTGAAGGTGGGCGCGGCCTACCATTTCGCGCCTCCGGTCGGCCTGATGTACGTGCTCTGGGACACCGACGCGGCGTTCGACGCCTGGCTGGCCAAGCCGCCCGCGGTGCCGTTGCGACAGGACGAGACGCGCCTGCGACAAGTGGTCGCCGAATGCCGCGAGCGGGGATTCCTGGTCGAGAGCATGACCACCGCGGGACGTCGGCTGTACTCACTGCTGGCCGGGGTCGCCGATCGGGACCTACCCCCTGAGCTGCGCGAACTGGTCGGCGAACTGGTGACGAGCCTCGGCGAGCGGGTGTATCTGGGCGCGGATCTACGGCCGCGCAAGGAGCACGCGGTGAGCCTGCTCGCCGCACCGACCTACGACGGCGACGGCAGGCAGAACATGGTGCTCACGATGTACGTCGGCCGCTCGATCACCGGGGCGGAGATCGCCCGCCGCGGCGCGGCGCTGGTGGACGCCGCTGACGCGGTCACGGCTAACTCGGGCGGACGCAGACCATTGACCTAAGACCGAAACGTGTTCTAGTTTTGCGGTGTGAGCCAGTACGCGAAGTCGACGGCGAGCACCTACGAGCTGCCCCATCTGGACGCGCTCGAGGCCGAGTCGGCGCACATATTCCGTGAAGTGGCAGCGACATTCGAGCGCCCGGTGTTGCTGTTCTCCGGCGGCAAGGATTCGGTGGTGATGCTGCACCTGGCGGCCAAGGCCTTCTGGCCCGCGCCGCTACCGTTCCCGGTGCTGCACATCGACACCGGGCACAATTTCGACGAGGTGATCGCCTATCGCGACGAGACGGTGGCCCGCTTGGGCCTGCGCCTGGTGGTCGGACGGGTGCAGGACGACATCGATGCGGGACGGGTCGTCGAGGAGACCGGGCCGCGCGCCTCCCGCAACCGGTTGCAGACGACGACGCTGCTGCGCTCGATCCAGGAGGGCGCGTTCGACGCGGTCTTCGGCGGCGCGCGCCGCGACGAGGAGAAGGCCCGCGCCAAGGAGCGGGTGTTCAGCTTCCGTGACGAGTACGGCCAGTGGGACCCGCGCAGGCAGCGCCCCGAACTGTGGAACCTCTACAACGGCAGGCACCGCGCGGGCGAGCACATCCGGGTGTTCCCGCTGTCGAACTGGACCGAACTGGACATCTGGAGCTACATCGCCGCCGAGGGCATCGAGCTGCCGCCGCTGTACTACGCGCACCGCAGGCCGGTGGTGCAGCGCGACGGAATGCTCTTGGCGCACACCCGTTTTCTCCAGCTGCTCGACGGCGAGGAGCCGTATGAGGCCACCGTCCGTTTCCGGACCGTCGGCGACGCGACCTGCACCGGCTGTGTCGAGTCCACCGCGGCCACACCCGCGGACGTGGTCGCCGAGGTCGCCGCGGCGCGGGTGACCGAGCGCGGCGCCACCCGTGCCGACGACCGCATCTCCGAGGCGGGGATGGAAGACCGCAAACGCGAAGGCTACTTCTGATGACGACCACACTGTTGCGCCTGGCCACCGCGGGCAGCGTCGACGACGGCAAATCGACGCTGATCGGCAGACTGCTGTTCGACTCCAAGACGCTGTTCACCGATCAGCTCGCCGCCGTGGAGCGCACCAGCCGCGACCGCGGCGACGACTACCCTAACCTCGCGCTGCTCACCGACGGCCTGCGCGCCGAACGCGAACAGGGCATCACCATCGACGTGGCGCATCGCTATTTCGCCACGCCCAGAAGAAAGTTCATCATCGCCGACACCCCCGGGCATGTTCAGTACACCCGCAACATGGTGACCGGCGCGTCCACCGCGGACCTGGCGCTGATCCTGGTGGACGCCCGCAAAGGCGTGGTCGAGCAGACCCGCAGGCACGCGTTCCTCGCCAGTTTGCTCGGCATCCCGCACCTGGTGTTGTGCGTGAACAAGATGGACCTGGTGGACTGGTCGCAGGACCGGTTCGAGGAGATCCGCGAGGAGTTCGCGCGCTTCGCCTCCAAACTCGACGTCTCCGATCTGACCTTCGTGCCCGTGTCGGCGCTGCACGGCGACAACATCGTGCACCGGGGCGCGAGCATGCCGTGGTACGAAGGCACTCCCCTGCTGCACCATCTCGAAGAGGTGCACATCGCCTCGGACCGCAACCTGATCGATTCGCGTTTCCCGGTGCAGTACGTCACCCGCAGCCACGCCCAGGACTTCCGTGGCTACGCGGGCACCGTGGCGGGCGGAGTCTTCAAGCCGGGTGACGAAGTGGCGGTGCTGCCATCTGGTTTCACCACCACAGTGGAGGCGATCTGGGGGCCGGGCGGCGCACCCGTCACGGAAGCTTTTCCGCCGCAGGCGGTCACCATCCAGCTCGCCGACGAACTGGACATCTCCCGCGGCGACCTGATCTGCCGCCCGAACAACCGCCCGAACACCGGGCGCGATCTGGACGCGATGGTGTGCTGGTTCGCCGAGGGCACCCAGCTCACCCCCGGCTCGACCTACACCATCCGGCACACCACCCGCGCGGCCACCGCCGAGGTGCGCTCCCTGGACTACCGGCTGGATGTCAATACCCTGCACCGCGACGAGCACGCGGAGGCGTTGTCGCTCAACGAGATCGGCCGCGTCCAGCTGCGCACCCGCCAGCCCTTGCTGTTCGACCCGTACCGGCGCAACCGCGCCACCGGCAGCTTCATCCTGGTCGACGACACCACGAACAACACCGTCGCGGCGGGCATGATCACCGGTCCGAGCCTGCCGTCCTCCCGGGTGGTCTGGCACTCCACCGCTGTCGAGCGCGACGAGCGCGCCACCCGCGGCCTGACGGTCTGGCTCACCGGGCTGTCGGGCTCCGGAAAGTCAACTGTCGCCGTGGAACTGGAGCGCAGGTTGGTGGCGGCGGGCCGCCCGGCGTTCCTCCTCGACGGCGACAACCTGCGCCACGGCCTCAACTCCGATCTCGGATTCAGCGCGGCCGATCGGGAAGAGAACGTCCGCCGGGTCGGCGAAGTAGCGAAACTGTTCGCCGAAGCCGGTGTGGTAGCGGTTGTTTCGCTGATCAGCCCCTACCGCGCCGACCGCGACCGCGCCCGTGCCGCCCACGAAGCGGCGGGCATCCCGTTCCTGGAGGTGTTCGTCGACACGCCGCTGTCGGTGTGCGAAGCGCGCGACCCGAAAGGCATGTACGCCAAGGCCCGCGCAGGCGAGATCCGCGGCTTCACCGGCATCGACGCCCCTTACGAAGCGCCGACCGAAGCCGAGATCGTCCTGCGGCCCGACCATGGCGATCCGGCGGCGATGGCGGCGACGATCCTCGCGCGGTTGAGCCGGATGGACTGACCGGACGAATCCCGTAACGGTCGATCGATGCTCGCACCTCGTCGGCGTTGCATCGGGGATACCAGAGTGTCAGCCGGAGCCCTGCGCCGCCGGTTGCCGGACCTTCACGCGCCTGTCCCGGGCCGGCCGCCACGCTCGGCGGTGCGAGCGGATACCGCGGGCTTCTCGGCGCGTGGCCCGCTGAGTGCGTCGCGGATCGTGTCACGTAGCCAGCGCTGGGCCGGGTCGGCGTCGAGCCGGGCGTGCCAGAACAGTCGCACTTCGACTTCCGGCAGGTCCGTGGGGAGGGGAAACCAGCGAATGCCGAGGGTTCGGCCGTACTGTTCGGCGAGGCGTTGCGGGACGAGGCCGACGTAGCGGCTCGTGGAGACCAGCAGCGCCGCGACGGCGAAGGACGGAACGACGGCGGCGACGTGGCGGTGCAGACCCGCGGCGTCGAGCGCGTCGTCGAGCGGGCCGCGAGCGCGTCCACGACGCGAGGCCGAGACGTGGGGATACTGGCACAGTTGCCGCAAGCTCGGGCGGCGGTGCCTGCCCAGCGGGCTGTCGGCGCGGACGATGCCGACCATCCGTTCCCGGTACAGCAAGGTTGTCCGGATGTCGGGAGCCGCGATGTCGCCCACACCGATGTCGAGATCGACCGAGCCGTCGCGGAGCGCCTCGGCGCTCTCGCTGCCTTCGGTGACGAAACGCAAGACCACGCCGGGGGCCACGGTGGCCGTGGCTTCGACCGCCGCCGTCGCCAGGGTCACCGCGAGGCCGTCGTTGATGCGGATCGTGAAGGTGCGCTCGAGCTCGCCGATCGCGACCTCGCGGTCGGCGCTGATGAGCGCGGACGCCTCGTCGAGCAGTGAGCGCACCCGCGGCGCGGTGCGCAGCGCGAACGGTGTGGCAGCCATGCCTCGCCCGGCCCGCACCAGGATCGGGTCGTTCATCGCCCGGCGCAACCGGCCCAGCGCCCGGCTGGTCGCCGGGATGGACAGGTGCAGTCGTTCGGAAGCCGCCGTGACGCTGCATTCCTGGAGCAGCGCGTCGAATACACGCAGGAGGTTCAGATCGAGCTGCTCGAGCATAGTTGCATGTTACGCAAAATAAGGTTGTAAAAGTTGCGTGGCATGCAGAGACGCGCGGTAAATACCGTCGAGGGCATGCCATTCAAAGTCTTGGTCCGGGATCGTGCGCCGTCACGAGACCCGATGTCTCCTGCCACCGCGCGGCGCGGCCTGCTCGCGCTCATGTGCGCCTGCGTCGTGCTCGTCGTCGGGATGGTCGCCGCGATCAATCTCGCCGTCCCGATGCTCGCCTCGAGCGCGTTGCATCCCTCCGCCTCGGCGTTGGTCTGGATCGTCGATACCTATGTCATCGTCTTCGCGTGTTTGGTGATTCCGGGCGGTGCCGCCGGGGATCGCTTCGGGCGCAAGGGAGTACTGCTCACGGGGTTGGCGCTGTTCGCGGTGGGTGCGCTGCTCTCGGCGACCGCGCCGAACGTGGTCCTGCTTCTGGCGGGCCGCGCGATCACAGGGCTGGGCGCCGCCGCGGTGCTGCCCAACACGCTTTCCGTCCTGCTGCACGCCGTCCCCACCGAACGCAAAGGCGCGACGATCGCCACCTGGGCCTCGATGACGGGCATCGGCGGTGTCGTCGGGAACGTCGGTGGGGGGTCGATCCTGTCGGGTGGATCGTGGCGCTGGCTGTTCGCCGCCGCCGTGCCGATCGCCTTGATCCTCTGCCTGCTAGTGGGGCGCGTCGCGCCGGTGTCGCCGCGTCATGACCGCACCATCGACCCGGTCGGCGCAGTGCTGCTCGTCGGTGCGTCGATCGCGCTGCTGCTCGGCATCGTTCAGGGGTCGGAAGCGGGGTGGGAAAGCCCGATCGTCATCGCCGGATTCGTCTGCGCCGCAGTGCTGTTCACCGTGTGGACGTTCGTCGAACTGAAGGTCGAACACCCGCTGGTCGATCCGCGCTTGTTCCGTGTACCGGGCCTGCGCAGTGCTTGCCTCGGCATGACGACGGTCTTCTTCGGCATGTTCGCGCTGTTCTATGTCAACGCGTCGTTCCTGCAGTACGGCAAGGGATTCGGCGTGCTGGAGACCGGGCTCGGCATCGTGCCGCTGACCGTCCCGATCATCCTCGCCGCGCGCCACGTCGGCCGGCTCGCACAGCGCATCGGTCTCGACACCACCATCGCGCTCGCGTTCGCGTTCGTCGGCTGCGGACTGCTCGGGCTGTCCACCAGCGGCACGCAGACGCCCTACGTCGAGTACGCGGCGTGGCTCGTCGTCACCGGAATCGGTGTAGCGCTGGCCCTTCCGACGCTCTCCGCAGCCATCGCCGGTTCGCTGCCGCCGGAGCAGGCGGGGGTCGGAGCCGGATTACAGGCCACCACCCGCGAGTTCGGCAGCGCCTTGGGTGTCGCCGTCATCGGCACTGTGCTCACCGCGCGCTTCGCCGCCGCGCTGCCATCGGACATCCGCGCCGCACACGATCCGCACACCGTGGCACAGGCACTCGCCGCCACCGCGCCGGACCGTGCCGCCGACATCGTCGCGGCGTTCGTCTCGGGCACGGACGCCGGACTTCGGGTGGTCGGTGTGAGCGTGCTCGTCCTCGGCGGGCTCGTCGTGCTCCAGTCGCTGCTGTCCCGGCGTGGCGGGTCCCGGTCGTCGTCGCCCGATACCGCTGCTCACACGATGTGACACGCACGGTCGATCACACCACGGTTGCCGGAACCACTCAGGTGAAGGCTTGCACCCCCCCGCTGTCGTCGTTTCGCCGATCAGTGGACGATACTCGCGCTCCGCACGACATACCGGATGCGGTCGGTGTTGTGCGCCTCTGCGCTGAGGTCGATGACCGTCGCCTCACCGACGCGCTCGACCAACTCCACGCCGATCTCGACCGGTACCGGATAGACCGAATCCGGCCCGAGATCATCTGATACGCCGAAGATCGGCAGCTTGTCGATCAACGTGTGCGTGACACCGTCGACGTCGGTGAACTCGACCGCGATAACGCCCGGCTGAGTGTCCGACACCCATCGAACGGCTTTCCCCCGAATAGTTGCCATTTCTCGAGCATGCCAGCGATTCGGTGCACGAGCCCGAACGCGCAGGCCTCCATGTTGCGGCCGAGCCGAACTGCCTCGCCCCCGACCACCGGTCGCTCGCTGTTAGCCACCGAAAGATCAAGTCCGCGACTGTCGATCGCGGATCTGCACGAAGGAGTATCGACATGCACGTTTTCGTCACCGGAGCGACCGGATGGATCGGCTCGTCGGTCGTCGACCAGTTACTGGACGCCGGTCACGAGGTCACCGGACTCGCCCGCTCGGACGCCTCCGCCGCCGCGCTCGAACGGAAAGGAGCCCGGTCCCGGCGGGGCGACCTCGACGATCTCGACAGCCTCCGCGCCGGTGCGGCGGACGCCGACGCCGTCGTCCATCTGGCAAACAAGCACGATTTCGCTGACCCGGCCATGACCAACCAGACCGAGCGCGACGCCGTGCTGACCATCGGCGAGGTCCTCGCGGGCTCGCACCGCCCGTTCGTGCTCGCCTCCGCCCTTGCCCTACTCGCCCCCGGCCGTCTGGCCACCGAGCAGGACCGGTCCCCGGCCCACGGCGCCGGCTCCCTACGCGGCGGCAGTGAGAATCTGGCGCTGGAGTTCGTGGAACGCGGCGTCGGCACGATCGTCGTGCGTTTCGCGCCCACCGTGCACGGCGACGGTGACCACCGCGGATTCATCACCGGTTTGGTGGCGACCGCTCGCGCCAAGGGAGTCTCGGCATACCTCGGCGACGGAACCAACCGCTGGGCGGCGATCCACCGCAGCGACGCGGGCCGCATCGTGCAACTCGCCCTGGACAAGCACGCCCCGGCGGGCACGGTCCTGCACGCCGCGGCCGAGACCGGCATCCCGACCCGCGACATCGCCGAGGCCATCGGGCGCGAACTAGACCTGCCCGTCGTCTCGGTCCCGGCCGACCGCGGCGACGAGCATTTCGGCTGGCTGAGCCGGTTCTTCGGAGCGGACATGGCCGCGAGCAGCGAGGCGACCCGCGCACTGCTCGGCTGGTCCCCCAGCGGCCCCGGACTGTTCGAGGACCTCGACAGCGGCTGCTACTGCCGCTGAGCAGGGGTTGCATCTCCTCGCGGTCGCAGAAGGGCAGGCGGTCGTCAACCCGCCTGCCCTTCTCTTGCGTTCTCGGATCGGCCGACCTCGGACCTGATCCGTAACGTTTCGACCGCCGCGCATTTCCATGAGCATTCGTCCGCGTCACACTCTCGATGAACCTGCATGAGCAGGTGGGCCGTCGTCGGGGCTGAATTCCGGGCCGTCCATCGGCTCCGCCGCGGGCCAGCCCAATGGCGGCCAGCCGTGCAGACACAATTGTTCGTGGCTCACGCGTTCGGCGATGTGAAAGAAGCTCGGTCCGCGCGACGGCCTTCGCCACGCTGCACCGACGGCAGCTGGGTCGGCTCGGTCGAGCTCCTGGCCGCACGGTCACGCCGACCGCCACGGCAGGAGCCGACGAACCGCCTTTCGTCCCGAGGTGATGTGCGGGGGTCGCGACATCAGGGAATCCTCGCCCCGAATACACCACCCGAACGCCACCCACCGGTCGTCGTCATCGGTGATCACATACTCCTCGGCGCCTCCGAGAATGATCGCCTCGACCGCCGCGGCCGCCTGGGACGGCTTGTCCTCGAATTGGATTTCGTAGTCGGCGATGGCGCGGACGCACCAGCCCGTTTCGATGCGCACCGCGGCGTCGCCCATATCCACCAGTTTGATGTGTGGATTGACCCCGCGCGCTTCGGCTTCCGTGGACGAGGATCCGCTGGAGAGCACCAGCGTGCCGGGATTCGAAAACGTCTGAATGGCGTAACGCTCGGCGATGGCAAACACCTCCGAGCAGAACATCTCCCATTCCGTCCCGCTCACCCCGGCCTCCCAGCTCACTTGCAACCTTGCCCCGCTTCGGCACTACTTACCGCACGGATTCACCACCGTGTCCGAGTACCGCCACGCCGAGGATTGCGAGGCTACTCCCCCGTACACGCCGCCCCCACGAGCAGCCGTCCGGTACTCCCCGTCCGCGCAGGTGGTGGCGCCTTGGGCAACGAGTTTGGTCCCCGCGGTGGGTTTGATGGCCTCGTTGTGGCCGCCGTCGACCCGCTTCCAGTTCCCACCCTCCTTGCGCTGGAGTTCGACATCGATGTACAGCGAGTCGATGTCCGCCGTGCACTTGATACCGCCCTTTCCGACGATGTCGGTCGGCGTGCCCTTGGAATTGTGCGGATTCATGGCCTTCACGGCGTCCACGTGGCAGTTCGCGTTGCCCGGCCCGGGCGCCGCGTCGGCGGCGGGCAATGCCACACACGTGGTCATCAAGACCGCCAGCACGCCACCCGCGACCGCCCCGATATTCTTCGCGTACTTTGTCATTCGCTTACCCCCGTTGATGGAATCTTCGGTTCTGCATCTGGTTGGACGTCGAAGCACCCCGATCGGTTCCATCGTGCAGCGAATTTTTCATCCGCCGTCCGCCGCCGCGCGCCCGCTACGCCCCAGCGCAGTGTTCTCGAGGTATTCCTCCTCGTCGCCACGCATGGCGTAGGCAGGCGGTGACAACCGCCTGCCTACGACTTCCATCGGATCAGCCGAGTGCGCTGAAGAACTCGCGGATGTCGCCGATCAGTAGGTCCGGCACCTCGAGGGCCGGGAAATGGCCGCCGGAGTAGAACTCCGACCAGTGGGTGATGTTGTGGGTTCGTTCGGCGAAGCGGCGGATGGCATAGTCGCCGTCCTTGAACACCGCTACCCCGGTCGGGACGGTGCCCTTCGGTTTCGGGGCGAACATGGTGGCGTCGTGGAAGCGTTCGTAGTAGAGGTTCGCGACGCTGCGTGCGGTGTCGGTGAACCAGTAGATGCTGACCGTGGTGAGCAGGCGGTCGAGGTCGACGGCCTGGTCGGGCAGGTCGTGGGAGCTGTCGGTCCACTCGCGGTACTTCTCCACGATCCAGCCGAGTTGGCCGGTCGGGGAATCGGCGAGCAGTTGGGCGATGGTGTTCGGGCGGGAACCCTTCAGGTTCATGTAGGCCGAGCCGTCGTCCTGGAATCTCTTCATCGCGGCGAGCCGCGCCTTCTCCGCGTCGGTGAGCGCGGCCATGTCGGCGGGGTCGCCGGTCGGGAAGGTGACCAGAGCGTTGACGTGCACGCCGAGGACGTGGTCGGTGTCGATCCGCGCCAGTGCCGGAGCGATGAACGCGCCGTGGTCGCCGCCCTGCACGCCGTAGCGGTCGTAGCCGAGGCGAGCCATGAGTTCGGCGAGCGCCGCCGCGATCCGGCCGTCGTTCCAGCCTCGCTCGGTGAGCGGGCCGGAGAAACCGTGGCCGGGCAACGACGGGATGACCAGGTGGAACGCGGGCGCGTCCGAGTCCGGGTCGGTCAGCGGGCCGATCACATCACGGAAGTCGGCCACCGAACTGGGCCAGCCGTGCAGCAACAACAACGGGGTCGCGTCCTCCCGGGGTGAACGCACGTGCAGGAAGTGCACGTTCTGGCCGTCGATGGTGGTGGTGAACTGCGGGTAGGCGTTCAGCTCCGCCTCGGCCGCACGCCAGTCGAATTTCTCGGCCCAGTACCCGGCCAGCTCCTTCAGGTACGCCGTCGGCACACCGCGCTCCCAGCCGGCGTCGGGCAGTTCATCGATCCAGCGGGTACGCGCCAGCCGCAGCCGAAGCTCGTCCAGGTCGGCCTGCGGAATGTCGATACGGAAGGGGCGAATCTCGGTGTTCGTCATGCCATTGATACTTCGCGTAACGAGGTGACCGCCGAATCACGAGAAATCACTATTTCCGCGCTTGCCCAGCCCACCGATGAGTAACGCCGAACCCAGGCCATACCTCTATCGGCCACGACCCCGGCGGCGCGCTGGTCGGGGCCGAGGCCGCGCCCCCGGTCCCAAGTTCGCGAGTGGCACACCACTGCGGCATCGGCCGAGAAGACCTCTCGATGGTGTGCCCCTCGCGAACTCCATTCGGTCCTTGGCGGCTGCCACGGTTGGCGTCGAGCGCGCGGTGCGGGCATGATCGCGCCGTGGTCAGCCTTCCGGTGTGCGGCGCGTTTGTGGGGCGGGCCGCTGAGCTCGCGGCGTTGCAGGATGCCTATCGGGACCCGGCGGTGCATACCGTGCTGGTCGGGGGTGAGGCGGGTATCGGCAAGTCGCGGTTGGTCGCGGAGTTCCGGACGCGGCTCGGGGCTCGTACGGTAGTGGCATACGGAAGGTGCCCGGAATTCGGCGCGAAGGGGGTGCCGTTCACGCCGTTCGTCGCCGTCATGCGCACACTGCTGCGTGACCAGGGCGTGGAGGCGCTCGCGACGCTGCTCCCGGTGCGACCGGCGCTGGCGCGCTGGCTTCCGGAACTGGCGGCGCGGTCGGGCGCGGCGGAGGCCGACACCGACAGGATCCGGTTGTTCGGTGAGATCCTGACCGTGCTGGAACAGTTCTCGATGACCAAACCGCTGGTGGTGGTGCTGGAAGACTTGCACTGGGCCGACGACGCCAGCCTGGAATTGCTCGCCTTCCTGGTGGCCAACGTCGCCGAAGGCGATCTGTTCTTGGTCGGCACCCACCGGCCTGCCGATTCCGAGCCGTTGCGCAGGCTGATCGCGAGCCTGCGCCGAGACCCGAGTGTCCGCTTGCTGCATCCAGCACCGCTGACCAGGCACGAGGTCGGCAGGCAATTGGCCGCGCTGCGCGGCAGGGAGCCCGAGCCAGGGACCATCGGGCGGATCTTCGAGCGCAGCAGGGGAATCCCGCTGTACGTCGAGGCACTCGATCCCGCACCGGAGGACACGCCCGCCGAGCTGTCGGAGCTGTTGCTCGATCACCTGTCCGACCTGCCCGATCAGGCCGCGTCGGTGCTGCGGCTCGCGGCGGTGGCCGGATCACCGGTCCGGCACACACTGCTGGCGGCCGCCTCCGACCTCCCCGAGGGCGCGCTCGCCACAGCACTGCGTCAGCTGGTCGACCAGCGGCTCCTGGTTTCCACCGACACCGGCTACCAGTTCCGGCACGTTCTCATCCGCGACGCCGTCTACGAAGACCTCCTACCGGCGGAGCGAAAAGCGCTGCACAGCAGACTTTCCCAAGCCCTGGCTACGCGGCGAAGCAAGCCGGGCGCGGACCGATGCCCGGCCGCCGAACTGGCCTACCACGCGTATACCGCGGGAGATCTGCCGCTGGCATTCGAAGCCGCATGGGACGCCGCGGCGGAGGCGGAAAGGGTGAGCGCGCATCGCGATCAGGTACGCCACCTGGAGCGGGTGCTCGATTTGTGGGATCGCGTACCGGCTGCGGCGCGACGGGTGGACGCCGATCGGCTCGACGTCTTGGCAGCGCTCGTGGCCGCGTGTCATCGCGGCGGCGTCGTCGAGCGCGGTATCGCGGTGGCCGACGAGGCGCTGGCCGCCATCGATGCGGGGACCGACCCAGAGCGCGCCGCGCGCCTGCATTACTACCGCGCCGGCCTGCGCAATCAGAGCAGCGGCGGCGGCGAACACGACCTGCTCGCGGCGCTGGCATATCTTCCTTCGGACCAGCCGACCCTGCTGCGCGGTGAAATCCTCGCCGAACTCGCCGCGGTGCGGGTGTTCAGCGGCGCGACGACGGCCGAGAACGACGCGCGCGCCGCCGTCGAAGTGGCCGAACAGTTACGTGGTGACCCGCCCGTCGACGACACCTCGCCGGTCATGGCATCGGCGCTCCGCGCGCCGAGGGCGGTCGCAAGGAACCCGGGCGGGTGCGTCGAAGCGGAGGACACGGACGCCGCGAGGCACCGGCGGCGTTCGAGCGACCCTCGCGAAGACCGGAGCGCCGCGTCGCTGGTCGCGCGTGCCCACGCCTATCTCGGGCTGGCCACCGCGAACCGTCCCGACGTCGCCATGACCCATTTCGAGCGGGCGCATGCCGCCGCTGAGGCCGCGGGAGATCCGGGCACCTTACTGACCGTCGTGCTGTGGGAGACGGCGCTGCTGGTCTCGGCAGGCGCCGACGAGGCGGCCATCACGGCGATCCAGCAGGGGTTGCGCGCCGCGCACGAGAGTTACCGATTCGCCGAGGCCGCGCCGATCCTGCTGGTCAAGTGGGCGCAGGCGCTCACAGCGCTGGGCCGCTGGAACGAGGCGCTGGATCTGATCGACGAATCGCTCACCGAGCAGTTGCCCCCGTTGAGCACCGCCGCGCTGCTGCTGTGTCACGCGCGGATCATGCTCGCGCGTGGGGACGACCAGGCCGCGGCGGCGAGCGCTGCGACCGCGCAACCCTTGCTCGGGAATCGGCGCTGGGCCAGGCAATATCAGATCCAGCTGCACACCGTGCAGACCGAGATAGCGCACGCGGCGGGCAATCCGCAGCGCGCCGCCGAGATCGGTGCCCCGACGCTGACCGCGGACGATCTGGTCGCGCACCCGCACGAGGCGTGGGCACTGGCCGAGGCCATCGCGCGGACCCGTTGCGCGCCAATGGTTCTCGGCCCCGCTATTGCGAGGCTGCCGGTGACCACTGCGGTCGACGCCGCGTATCGGGATACCTGCCACGCGGTGCGCAGCGGCCGTCCCGCCGACTGGGCCGCGACGACTTCCTCCTGGCGAGCCCTGGGTCGGCCGTACGAGCTGGCGCGCGGCCTGCTCGAAACCGGCCGCGCGGAATTGGCCGCGGGTGATCGCGCGGCGGCCCGCGGCGCACTGTGGTCGGCCCTCGGGCTGGCGGGCGAGTTGGCGGCGGCGCCACTCGCCGAGCAAGCCAGACGGCTGGCCCACCGCGCCGGAATCGACCTGGCCGAAGCCGGGAACCGGTCCGCCCCGGCCCGGTCGGCGAGTACCTCGGGCCTGACCCCGCGTGAACTCGACGTCCTACGCCTGGTGGCCACGGGCGCGAGCAACCGGCAGATCGCGGCCGAGTTGTTCATCAGCGCCAACACCGCGGGTGTGCACGTCTCGCGAATCCTCACCAAGCTCGGGGCGTCCAGCAGAACCGAGGCGGCCGCGATCGCGCGAGAACGCGGATTGCTCGTCTCCGAATGATGACCACCGCGATCCCCGCGAACTGTATCGACCTGTCCGAAGCGATCGCGGAGGCACCTCGTCTGCGGCAAGTGCCTGCCTACGCGCATGAACCGACGCCACTGAGCGGCGAGCGCGGCCGGCGAGCGGGGTTGGCGAGGAGCGGGCGGCGAGCGGGGGACGCGAGCGCCGGGCGGCGCACAGCGGACAGCGAACGTTGGGCGGCAAGCGGCGCATGCGGGCGGCGGACGGCGAGCGGCGCGCGGCGCGCGGCGGATGGCGAGCGGCGCATGGCGGACGGCGAGCGTTGGGCGGTAAGCAGCGCATGGCGGGCGGCGGACGGCCGAAGTGGAAGGGCGACCAGCCTGGTGGGCGCGTCGGGGAGGACATCGTCGACAGCCGGTCCGGCGTCGCACCCGGATACGCATTCGGCGCGGACTACCGGTCCCGCACCCTCCCACCGGCCCGTAAGATACAGTACATCGAACATGTCTCGAAAGGACTGGCTGATGCGGTCGACCTTGTTGTCCCGGCGCGATCTCGAGTTCCTGCTCTACGAGTGGCTGGACGTCGAAGCGCTCACCAAACGCGAGCGGTACGCCGAGCACTCGCGGGAGACCTTCGACGCCGTGCTCGAGCTCAGCGAGCAGCTGGCCACCAAGTATTTCGCGCCGCACAACAAGCTCAACGACGCCAACGAACCCACCTTCGACGGCGAGCGCGTGACCATCATCCCGGAGGTCGGCCAGGCGCTGGCCGCCTTCGCGAAGGCCGGTCTGCCTTCGGCCGCAATGGATTACGAACTGGGCGGCGCCCAGCTGCCCGCCACGATCGCGCAGGCGAGCTACGCCTGGTTCCAGGCGGCCAACCCGGGTACCGCGGGCTACTCGTTCCTCACGGTGGCCAACGCGAATCTGCTTCTCGCCCACGGCCCGGAACACGTCGAGAAGTTCGTGAAGCCCATGCTCGCGGGCCGTTTCTTCGGCACAATGTGCCTGTCGGAGCCGCAGGCCGGTTCCTCGCTCGCCGACATCGTCACCCGCGCCGAACCGCAGGGCGACGGCACGTATCGCCTGTTCGGCACCAAGATGTGGATCTCGGGCGGCGATCACGAACTCGGCGAGAACATCGTGCACCTGGTGCTGGCCAAGATCCCCGGCGGCCCCGCGGGCACGAAGGGCATCTCGCTGTTCGTGGTGCCCCGGTTCCTGGTCGGCGACGACGGCGCGATCGGTGAGCGCAACGACGTCGCTCTGGCCGGGCTCAATCACAAGATGGGCTACCGCGGCACGGTCAACACCGTGCTGAACTTCGGCGAGGGCCGCTGGACGCCCGGTGGCGCGCCCGGCGCGATCGGCTACCTGGTCGGCGAGCCGCAACGCGGACTGACCTACATGTTCCACATGATGAACGAGGCGCGCATCGGCGTCGGCCTGGTCGCCACCGCCCTCGGCTACACCGGATACCTCGAGTCGCTCGACTACGCCCGCACGCGCACCCAGGGCCGGGCCAAGCTCCCCGCCGACCCGTCCGCGCCGCAGCGGCCGATCATCGAGCACGCCGACGTGAAGCGGATGCTGCTGGCCCAGAAGTCCTATGCCGAAGGCGCGTTGGCGCTGGTGCTCTACTGCGCGCAGTTGGTCGACGAGCAGCGCACCGCCGAATCCGAGGACGAACGCCGCGCGGTCACCCTGCTGCTGGACATCCTGACCCCGATCGCCAAGAGCTGGCCCTCGCAGTGGTGCCTCGAGGCCAACAGCCTCGCCATCCAGGTACTCGGCGGTTACGGCTATACCCGCGAATACAACGTCGAGCAGCACTACCGGGACAACCGGCTCAACCCGATCCACGAGGGCACGCACGGCATCCAAGGCCTGGACCTGCTGGGACGCAAGGTGACCCAGCAGGGTGGCGCGAGCCTGCTCGCGCTCGGGGCCCGGGTGGACGCGACCATCACCGCCGCGCGCGCGGCCGGCGGCGAGGCCGCCGAGCTTGCCGCTCAACTCGATTCGGCGTGGCGGCGTCTGGTCGAGGTGACCGCGGGACTGTTCGCCTCCGGCGACATCGAAGCCGCGCTGGCCAACAGCTCGGTGTACCTGGAAGCGTTCGGGCACACCGTACTGGCCTGGATCTGGCTGGAGCAGTTCCTCGCCACCGCGGACCGATCCGGTGATTTCTACGATGGCAAGCGGCACGCGGCCCGGTTCTTCTATCGTTTCGAATTACCCAAGACCGCACCCGCGCTGGATCTGCTCGCCACCTTGGATACGACCACCTTGCAGATGCGGGACGAGTGGTTCTGAGCACGGCGCGTTTCGATACATGTTCTAAAAGATGTACCATTCCGCGGTGATCGATTCCAGTCAGCGGACCACCCGTCCTCCCGGCCGCCCGGCCTCCGCGACCAGGGAACAGGTTATCGAGCATGCTCGCAGGGCGTTCCTGTCCGGCGAGCGCGTGGACATCCAGGCGATCGCCGGGCAGCTCGGACTCAGCCGCGCCTCGGTCTACCGCTGGTTCGGCTCCCGCGACGGAGTGCTCGGTGCCGTTCTGGCCGGCGAGTTCGAGGCGCTGCTCACCCGCGCCGACGCCCGTCGCCGCTCCACCGGCGCGCGGCGCATCCTGGACGTGCTCTACCGGGTCAACCGCTGGATGACCGACAACGAGCCGTTCCGGCGCTACTTCGAGAACGAGCCGCTGTCCGGCCTGCGCATCCTCACCGCGAGCGACGGGCCGGTACAGCCGCTGGTCGTCGGCACCGTCCAGGAGTTGATCGCGCGCGCCGCCGAAGAGGACGGATACGATCCGCCACTGGAACCCGCGCTGCTGGCCTACGCGCTCGTCCGGCTCGGTGAGGCGTTCCTGTACAACGACAACGTCGCGGGCATTCGCGGCGACATCGACCGGCTGCACGAGGTCCAGGCGGCGCTGCTGGGCATCCCCGACGCGATCACACCGTGACCGGGGCGCTGCTGCACCAGCGTTTTCCCGAGGTGGCCGACACTTTGCCGTTCGTCCGCCTCGGCACCGCTCCGACGCCCGTCGGCCGGTGCGACCTCGGCACCACGGCCCAGCTGTGGTGCAAGGACGAAAGCGGATACGGCGACGGCGAATGGGGCGGCAACAAGGTCCGCAAGCTGGAGTGGCTGCTGCCGGAGGCACGGCGACGGGGCGCGCGCACCATCCTCACCGTTGGCGGCACCGGAACAAACTGGGGGCTCGCCACCGCCCTGTACGGCCGTGCCCAGGGCATCGATACCGAGCTCGCCTTGGTGGACCAGCCGGTCGACGACCACGTGCGCGCGCAACTGCGGCGGCTGGAGAAATCAGGCGCCGCTCTGCATTTCACGCACACCAAACTGCGCACGATCCTCGCGACGCCCTGGCTGTATCTGCGACGCGTGCGGGGCGGCACGCGTCCGTACTTCCTGCCTGCGGGCGGATCGTCGCCGGTCGGAGCCTTGGGTTACGTCGAGGTGGCGTGCGAACTCGCGGCACAGATCGCGGCGGGTGAGCTGCCCGAGCCGGGGCACATCGTCACCGCGGTCGGATCCGGCGGCACCGCCGCGGGCCTCGCACTCGGCCTGCGCCTGGCCGGACTGCGCACGCGCGTGGTCGGAGTCGTCGTCAACGACACGCTCCCCCTCGACGCGAAGCACATCGTCCGGCTCGCCGGACGGACCGAGCGTCTGCTCCGCGCCCGCGGAGCGCGCTTCGCGCCGACCGGGCTGCGGCCGGAGGACCTCACGCTGACCATCGAATGGCTCGGCCCCGGCTACGGCCACACCACGCCCGCCGCCGTGGATGCCGCACAGCGCGCCGAACGCGCCGGGCTGCACCTGGAGACCGTCTACACCGCCAAAGCGCTCGCGGCGCTGCTCGCTCTGGATCGCGCGGGCTTCTTCGGCGCCGGGCCGGCGCTGTTCCTCAATACCTACGGTCCGCGACCGTAGATTCGCGCGGCGCGGCCCACGGGACCCCGCTTTCGAATCGCTGTGATCCGAATTCGGCCGCCGGAACCCGACGTGGCGTATTAGCCGTACGGCCGCGCATATCGCCAGGTCGGGCCGCGAGGCTCCCGGCGCAATAACATCCTCTGATTTCTCCCGGCGGCGACGCGGGAAAGCGCGCGACCACAACCACACTATCGTCGCTATTCGTGCAGGTCAGCGATAGAAAGGCGGAGACGGTGGCAGCGGAACCCACGCCGGTGCGGCAGTTGCGCGCCGATCAAGCGCGGCGGGTGGCCGACATCTTGCGCCACCAGTTGCACGCGGGCGCGTTCGAGAACGCGCTGCCGAGCGAACAGGAACTCGCCGCCGAGTACGGCGCCTCCCGCAACACCGTGCGCGACGCCTTGGCGCTGTTGAAGGACGAGGGCTTGATCGACCGGGCGCCGAAAGTGGGCACCCGGGTGGCCACCCGCAAGTACGACCACGGGCTCGACGCTCTGCTCGGGCTGCAGGAGACCTTCAAGGGCCACGGCACCGTGCGCAACGAGGTGCGCGCGGCGATGCACGTCGCCGCGCCGCCCGCCGTCGCGCGCAGGCTCGGTCTCGCGCCCGGCGAGCGCGTGGTCTATCTGGAGCGCCTGCGCTACCTGGCGGATCTGCCGCTGAGCCTCGACCTCACCTACCTCGTGCCCGACATCGGCACCGAGGTACTCGGCCACGACCTCGAGCACACCGACGTCTTCGTGCTGCTGGAACGCATCAGCGGCCAGTCGCTCGGCTCGGCCGACCTCGCCCTGGAAGCGGTGCCCGCCGACCCGCACACCGCCTCCACCCTCGACGTCCCCGGCGGCGCGCCGCTGCTGATGCTGGAACGACTGACCCGGCTCGACGACGGCCGTCCGGTCGATCTGGAGTACATCCGCATGCGCGGCGACCGCATCACCATGCGCGGCAGCCTGACCCGCAGCACACCCGAATGGAAGGTCCTCTAGATGGCACTCGTCAACCAGCGCGCCGACATCCCCGTCACCATCGACGAGTCGCTGTGCATCCAGGGGTGCACGCTGTGCGTCGAGATCTGCCCGCTCGACTCGCTGGCCATCAACCCCGAGAACGGCAAAGCCTTCATGCACGTGGACGAGTGCTGGTACTGCGGTCCCTGCGCGGCCCGCTGCCCCACCGGCGCCGTCACCGTCAACATGCCCTACCTGCTCCGCTGATCTGGAAGACCGATGAAAGTGAAACTCGCCCCCGTCCTGCTCGCCGCCGCGCTCGCGTTGACCGGGTGCTCGCTGGAGCAGTCCGACGACACCCCCGCCGGCACCGTCAAGGTGGTCGTCGGCTACCAGTCCAAGACCATCAACACCGTCACCGCGGGCACCTTGCTGCGCGCGCAGGGCTACCTCGAGCAGCGGCTACAGAAGATCACCGACAACGGTGGGGCGAAGTACCAGGTCGAGTGGCAGGACTACGACACCGGCGCGCCGATCACCGCGCAGATGGTGGCCGAGAAGATCGACATCGGCTCCATGGGCGACTACCCGTTGCTGATCAACGGCTCTCGCACCCAGGTCAACGAGCGCGCGCGGACCGAACTGGTGTCGGTCACCGGGTACAACCCCAAGGGCGCGCTGAACATGGTCGTCGTGCCGAACGATTCGGCGGCCACCAGCATCGGCGACCTGGCGGGCCAGAAGATCTCGGCCAGCGTGGGCTCGGCCGGGCACGGCACGCTGGTGCAGGCGCTGTCCCGGGCGGGCATCGATCCGGCCAA
The DNA here is from genome assembly GCF_040644075.1 of Nocardia sp. NPDC047038. Classification (NCBI taxonomy): domain Bacteria; kingdom Bacillati; phylum Actinomycetota; class Actinomycetes; order Mycobacteriales; family Nocardiaceae; genus Nocardia; species Nocardia sp. NPDC047038. The sequence goes on from NZ_JBEYVQ010000028.1 coordinate 47,144, forward strand.
GGGCGTTGAAGTGCTCAACCAGCAGCCGCAGGTCGGCGCGACCGCCCTGGAATCCCACCAAGTGGGCGCGCTGTCCCAATTCGTCGCGTGGCCCGGTCTGGTCGTCTTCCAGAACAAGGCCAAGCTGCTCTACGACGGCGCCGAACTCGGCGTGCCGACCTTCCACGGCGTGGTGGCCCGGCGCGCGTACGCCGCCGATCACCCCGAGGTCCTGCAGGCGTTCCTGGCCGCGCAGTTGGATGCCACCCGGTTCCTGCAAGAGAAGCCGTTCGAAGCCGCCGAGATCGTCGCCGGCGGGTCCGGGCTGCCGCAGGAGGTGGTGTACCTTTACAACGGTCCCGGCGGAACGAGTTTCGACACCACGCTCAAGTCGAGCCTGGTCAACGCGCTCAAAGGTGATGTCGCCTACCTGAAGTCGATCGGCGACTTCGCCGACCTCGACATCGATCGGTTCGTCGACGACGGGCCGCTGCGCAAGGCGTACACGGAGACCGGACGCGACGACTACGACCGCGACCTGGCCGCCACCGCCAACCCGACCCGGGTCACCGGCACCGACCCGGTCTGCGGCAAAGCGGCGGAGAACCCCGCGCTGGCAGGCGAACTGTGGGTGGACGGCGCGGCGAAGCCGCAACCGGCCGCGGACCCGACCTGCCTGCTGCGCGCCGTCCAGGCCGCGAAAGCGCAGGGCCGGACGATCCGCGCCGCCTACGTCCCGGACACCGAACTCGGCACCCGCTGGTTCGCCGACAAGTCGATCTGGTTGCGCGACGGCGCCGCCTACCTGCCCTTCACCACCACCGCGGCCGCGCAGCGCTACCGGCAGGCGCACCCGTCCGCCACGCCGGTCGGCTACGACCAGGCCGTCACGGAAGTACGCGGATGACCAGCGAACTGGCCGCACCGGCAGTGCGGGCCGCGGCCGAACCCGCCGCCACCCGATCGGCGGCCACGCCGGCGTTGCGATCGGCCTGGCGCTCGCGCCTGCTGCGGGTGGGCTCGGTCGCCGCCGCGGTCGGACTGTGGCAGCTGCTCACGGTCAACAACGTGCGGGCGGCGGGCCTGCGTTTCGACACGCTGCCGACCGTCACCGAGATCGTCGCCGAATTCGGCACGCAGTTGCGCTCCGACCAGTACTACCTGGACATCGCGCAGTCGCTGATCCGGATCGTCACCGGCTTCGGGCTGGCCGCGGTCATCGGCGTGATCGCGGGCATCGGACTGGGCCGGTCGCGGCTGCTCGCCGACACCTTCGGCCCGCTGGCCGAACTCGTCCGCCCGATCCCGGCCATCGCCCTGGTGCCGGTCGCGATCCTGCTGTTCCCCAACGACGAGTCCGGCATCGTGTTCATCACGTTCACCGCGTCGCTGTTCCCGGTGCTGGTCAGCACCAGGCACGCGGTGCGCGCACTGCCCACGATCTGGGAGGACGCGGTGCGCACGCTGGGCGCGTCCCGGCTGGACGTGCTCACCCGCGTGGTGTTCCCCGGCATCCTGCCCGGCGTCTTCAGCGGGCTGTCGGTCGGCGTCGGCGTGGCGTGGATCTGTCTCATCTCCGCGGAGATGATCTCCGGACGCCTCGGCGTCGGCTACCGCACCTGGCAGGCCTACACCATCGTGGACTATCCGGCGGTGTTCGTCGGCATGATCACCATCGGCGTCCTCGGTTTCGCGACATCGGGGCTGGTCGAGCTGGCCGGCCGCCGCATAACCCGCTGGCTGCCCAGGGAGGTCGAAGCATGACCACAGTGATCGACGCACCGGCATCGACCGGAATGGCCTTGAGTCTCAGCGGTGTCCGCATCGCCTATAGCGGCGAGCCGGTGCTCGACGGGCTGAACCTGTCCATCGCGCCGGGCGAAATCCTCGTCGTGGTCGGCAAATCCGGCTGCGGCAAGTCGACGTTGCTGCGCGCGGTCGCCGGACTGCGGAGGCCGGAGGACGGAGCCATCCTGGCCGACGGCGACCACGTCACCGGGCCCGCGGCCGACCGCGCCTTGGTGTTCCAGGACGACGCGCTGCTGCCGTGGCGCACCGTGCGGCAGAACATCGAACTCGCCTTGCGCCTGCGCGGCACACCGCGAGCCCAGCGGCGGGCCACCGCCCTGCACTGGGTGGACGAGGTCGGGCTCACCGGCTACGCCGACTACCTGCCGCGCGACCTGTCCGGCGGCATGCGCCAGCGCGTCCAGCTCGCGCGCAGCCTGGCCGCCGCGCCGCGCGCCGTGCTGATGGACGAGCCCTTCGGCGCACTGGACACCCAGACCAGGGAAACCATGCAGCGCCTGCTGATCCAGACCTGGCGCGCCCACCCCACCACCATCGTCTTCGTCACCCACGACCTCGACGAGGCCCTGCTGCTCGGCGACCGCATCGCCGTGCTCGGCGGCGGCACGCTGCGGGCGCTGGTGCCGGTGCCCAGCCCGAGGGACGCGATCGACCGGGCCGCGACGAAGGCCGAGATCCTGGAGAAACTGTGAACATTCCGCCGCTGTCGGAACGGATTCGGCTGGACTGCGACGTGCTCGTCATCGGCGGCGGCACGGCGGGCACGATGGCCGCGCTCACCGCCGCCGAGCAGGGCGCGAACGTGCTGCTGCTGGAGAAGGCGCACGTGCGGCACTCCGGCGCGCTGGCCATGGGCATGGACGGCGTGAACAACGCCGTGATCCCGGGCAAGGCCGAGCCGGAGGACTACGTCGCCGAGATCACCCGCGCCAACGACGGCATCGTCGACCAGCGCACGATCTACCAGACCGCGACGCGCGGCTTCGCCATGGTGCAGCGGCTGGAACGCTACGGCGTGAAGTTCGAGAAGGACGAGTACGGCGAGTACGCCGTGCGCCGAGTGCACCGGTCCGGCTCGTACGTGCTGCCGATGCCCGAGGGCAAGGATGTCAAGAAAGCGCTGTATCGCGTCCTGCGCCAGCGCAAGATGCGCGAGAAGATCCGCATCGAGAACCGGCTCATGCCGGTGCGCGTGCTCACCGACAACGGACGCGCCGTCGGCGCCGCCGCCCTGCACACCCGCACCGGCGAATTCGTTGCCGTCGGTGCGAAAGCCGTGATCCTGGCCACCGGGCCGTGCGGCAGGCTCGGGCTGCCCGCCAGCGGATACCTGTACGGCACCTACGAGAACCCGACCAACGCGGGCGACGGCTACTCGATGGCCTACCACGCCGGGGCCGAACTCAGCGGCATCGAATGCTTCCAGATCAACCCGCTGATCAAGGACTACAACGGCCCGGCCTGCGCCTACGTCGCCAATCCGTTCGGCGGCTACCAGGTCAACGCCGAAGGCGAACGCTTCGTCGACTCCGACTACTGGTCCGGCCAGATGATGGCCGAGGTCAAGCGCGAGATCGAATCCGCGCGCGGTCCCATCTACCTGAAGGTGTCGCACCTGCCCGACGAGACGCTGAGCACGCTCGAAGGAATCCTGCACACCACCGAGCGACCCACCCGAGGCACCTTCCACGCCAACCGCGGCCACGACTATCGCACCCACGACATCGAGATGCACATCTCCGAAATCGGTTTGTGCAGTGGCCATTCCGCCTCCGGGGTGTGGGTCGACGAGCACGCGCGCACCACGGTGCCCGGCTTGTACGCGGCGGGCGATCTGGCGTGCGTGCCGCACAACTACATGATCGGCGCGTTCGTCTTCGGCGATCTCGCCGGTGCGCACGCCGCATCCACCCTGGACGAGGTCGCCGCGCCCGCCGAGTTGCCCGAGGACCAGCTGGCCGCCGCCCATGAGCTGATCTACCGGCCGCTGCGCCAGCCGGAGGGGCCGCCGCAACCGCAGGTGGAATACAAGCTGCGACGTTTCGTGAACGACTATGTCGCGCCGCCCAAGACGGCGACCAAGCTGGCCATCGCGGTGGAGACCTTCGACCGGATGCGCGGGGAGGTCGAGGGCATCGGCGCGCGCACCCCGCACGAGCTGATGCGCGCGGCGGAGGTGTCGTTCATCCGCGATTGCGCCGAGATGGCCGCCCGCAGCTCACTGACCAGGACCGAATCCCGTTGGGGCCTCTACCACGAGCGCGCCGACCTACCCGAACGCGACGATGTCGAATGGCGATACCACCTCAACCTGCGCAAGAACCCAGACGGAACCATGGCGTTCCTGAAGCGGCCGGTGGCGCCGTACCTGGTTCCGGTGCCCGGGCTCGACGACCTGCCCTCGGCCGATGCCGAGGTGGTGCCGGTGCACCAGCCGCACCAGGTCGTCGGCCGTGCGCCGCACACCGGCGGCGGCGCTGAGCACGATCGCACCGCGGCCGGTTCGCCGGCGCAGCCCGCCACTCCCCCGTCTCCCCGGATCGTCGCGCTGCTCGCGCTCGACGAGCCCACCGTGGAGCAATTGTCCAGCTATCTGACCGATGCCGACGCGGGCGTGCGGGCCGCGGCGATCTCGGTGCTGACCGAGCACACCCCGGAGGGCTTCGCGACCGCCCTCGGCGACGCGCTGGACGACACGGCGGCCTCGGTCCGGCGCGCCGCCGCGGCCAGCCTGCGCGAACTCGTCGAGGTGTTGCCCTCGGCGGCAGGACTTTCCGACCGGCTCGGCTCGGCCGACCCCGTCGTGCGGTCCACGGTGATCGATCTGTTGCGCGCCCTGCGGGCAGGCGAACCCGCGCACTACCGCGCGGCGTTGGCGGACGAGGATCATCGCGTCCGCATCGAGGCGGTCCGCGCGCTGGTCTCGCTGAACGATCGGGACGGCGTCGCCACCCTGGCCGTCGACAGTAACCGGGAAGTGCGGATCGCGGTCGCCCAAGGCTTGGCCGCCATCGGCGACGGCGGGGCCGAGGTGATCCGCCGCCTCGCCGACGACCAAGACCCGCTGGTCCGCGCCGCGGCCCTGACCGCGTTCGCGCAGCTGGGCGCCGAGCCGGCCGACGTCACCGCGCTGGCGGGCGCCCTGCGTCACTCGGCCTGGCAGATCCGGGTCGGCGCGGCGCGCGGGCTCGCTGGTGCCGACCCGGACCTCGCGGTGCCGATCCTGGCTGCGGCACTGCACGATCCGCATCTCGACGTCCGCAAGGCGGCGGTGCTGTCGCTGTCGGCGTGGCCGGACCTGCCCGCCGCGCACGACGCGCTGCGCGCCGCGATCGACGACACCGATGCCGACGTGCGCGCGTATGCCCGGCGAGCGCTGGCCACCCAGCCGACGGCCTAGCGCGGCGTGGTTGCCGCAGCTCGAATCGCTGATTAGATTAGCGGCTCGACCGTTGCCGACTCGTCGGCCGTGACACAGCCGGATGGCGACGGGGCGGCCGACGACGAATCCGTCGCCGTTGTCCACCAGCAGCGACGGGAGTATGGCGTTGACCTTGCCGAACTGGCTGGATCTCGCCGTGCTCACCACCGTCGCGGTGGCCGCGGTGCTCGGCTGGCGTCGCGGCGCGATCGTGGGGCTGCCCGGTTTCGCGGGCGCCTTGGCAGGAGCGATTCTCGGCGCGGCGCTCTCGGCCACGGTGTTCGGTCAGCTGGCTCCCGGCGCCGTGCGGCTCCTGCTCGCGCTGACGGTGGTCGCCGGGTTGGTCGCGTTCGGCGCGGTCGCCGGGCACCGGGCCGGACGAGCCGCACGCGCGACGGTGTCCGATCCCGTCGCGCAACGCGCCGACGCCGTCTGCGGATGTCTCGCCTACGCGCTCGCGGTGCCGCTGGTGGTGTGGCTGTTCGCCGCACCGCTGGAATCGTCCGCCCTGGTGCGTGATTCGACGACCGTGCGGACCGTCGACGACGTCGCGCCCTTCTGGCTGTCCGGACTGTCGGAGGTGCTCACCGGACCGATCGTGGACGCCGGGCTCGGCCGCCCGCTCGCGCCGCCCGATCCGGGCATCGTCGCGGGACCGATGCCCGCCGCACTGCGCCAGAGTGTGCTTCGCGTCCAGGATCTCGCGCCGACCTGCGGCGTGCGCCAGTCCGGCTCCGGATTCGTCATCGCGCCGGAGCGCGTGCTGACCAACGCGCACGTCGTCGCGGGCTCCAGCAAAGTCTCCGTCGACACCGCGGCCGGATCGCTCACCGCGACTGTGGTGCGGTTCGATCCGACCATGGACATCGCGGTGCTCGCCGTCCCCGGGCTCACCGCGCCCGCCCTGACCGTCGCGCCCGAACCGGCCGATCCCGGCGACGACGCGATCGCGCTCGGCTACCCCAGGGGCGGGTCCTACACCGCGTCCGCCACGCGGGTGCGCGGCCGGGCCGAACGCCAGGTGCGCGACATCTACCGCACCGGTGTCGGGGAACGCGAGATCTACACCTTGGACGGTTCGATCCAGCACGGCAATTCCGGCGGGCCACTGGTCGACCGCGACGGCCGGGTGCTTGGCATCGTGTTCGGTGTCGACGAGAACAACAGCAATGTCGGATTCGCCACGAGCCTGCCGGAAGTCCTCGACCGGCTCGACCACGGGTGGCGCTCCGACCGCCCGGTCGACACCGGCCCCTGCGCGTCCTGACCGCCGGTCAGGACGCGTCGGCGATGATCACCACACCGCTCGAGGCATCCAGCAGCGGAATGGTCCGCTCCGCGGCATCGTCGACATGCACGCGCGGGTGCGCGGGCAGCTCGGTCTCGTAGTAGGTGCCAGGACCGTAGAACTGGCCGTACTTCACCACCACGCCGTCGAAGTCCAGCACGGCCGCTTCGTGCTCCTGGATCACCGCGCCCCGGCCCGCGGGCGGCTCCCACGCGATACTCTGGGCGAGAAAGCGTTTCGCCCCGGCCGCCCGCGCGGCGGCGATCAAGTTACGGGTGCCCTCGGTACGGATGCGCGCGTTCGCCTCGGCCCGCTCCGGCAGCAGCGCCGCGTCGTCCGGCAGGTCCGTGAGCTGATGCATCACCATGTCGGGCCCGAACCCGACCACGGCGGCGGACAGGGCGTCGGCGTCGTACACATCGCACACCACCGGCTCGGCCCCCAGCGCCCGCAAAGGATCGGCCTTCCCCGCCGATCGGGTCATCCCCGCGACCTCGTGCCCCACCTCGATCAACAGCGGAAGCAAGCGGACTCCGATAACGCCGGTCGCACCGGCCAAGAAGATGCGCACTGGACCATTTTGCCGCGACTTCGTCGCGGCGTGTTCGCGGCCCCTTTGTGGCTCGCGTCCGAGCGACCGCCGCTGGCGACTTCGTCGCGGACGCGGCGGCCGCTCGGACGCGAGCCG
>NZ_JBEYVQ010000029.1:0-43597 GCF_040644075.1 Nocardia sp. NPDC047038
GCGCTGCTCACTTCCACCACGCCGGAGGGCGTCACCACCTACATCGACGCCGACTACCACGATCCCGAGCGGATCATCACCGACGCCAAGCACGTCCTGAACTTCAACGAGCCCATCGCCGTGATGTTCATGGGCGTGCTCGGCCACGCCAAGACCTACGACGAGCTGCTGCGCATCGTGCGCACCGTGCTGGACGCCGTGCCGTCGGGCAGCTACCTGGTGATGTGGGACGGCACCGACGACAGCAAGGAGTATGTCACCTTGTGCGAGAACTACACCGGCACCGGTGGCACTCCTTATGTCCCCCGCCCGCAGGCTCAGATCAAGGCCGTCTTCGACGGTCTGGAGTTGGTCGAGCCGGGCTTCGTGTCCATCACGCAGTGGCGCTCGGGCGCCACGGAGGTGGGCGAGTCCCGTCCGATCTCCGCCTACGGCGCGGTCGCGCGCAAGCCGTAAGGCCCCTGAACGCCAAACCGCAAGCGGCACAGCGGCGGTCGCCGGTCACCACCGGCGGCCGCCGCCGGTTTTTTTCTCCGACCGATCGTGCAGATGTACTTGCATTTGCAAGCGACGGAGGAATAGACTCGAACTCGAAATCGGGGAGGTACGCAGGGAGTTCGAGCCTGCGCTACCAGTACGTCGGCCTCCCCACCGCACGTCGGACGCGAGGGGTAGTCGAATGATCGAGCCATTTCGAACTTCCCCCCGGGTTGCCGTCATCGATGGCGCCGGCGCCGAGCCCTTCCGCCAGTACCCTGCGCCCGAGTTCGCCGCGACGGATTGCAGTGTGGAGCCCCGCGGCCTCACCTACCGGCAGGCCCGCGACATCCTCTACGCCCACGAGGTCCACGGTCCGCAGTGCAGGCAGTGGCTGGCGGCAGCCGCGTATCTGTCAGCCGGGCTGGACGACGAATAACAGGCCACATCCCGGCGCGCGAGTGCCTCGCCGCTTCGTAAACCCTGCTCCAGCATCGTAATCCGGGCCGCGCGCTGCGCGTCCGTCATCGGGTCACTACGGAATGCGGAGCGATCCCAAGCGATCTCACAGATCACTCCCGGTCCACACAGCCCTTTCGTATAGTGATCGATCGACTCGGGCGCGATTTCTCGCACGCCCGACGTGGCATTGGGGAGCGAACTCGTCATGACCTACTCCGCGTTGGATCTGTCCGCCGACTCGTCCGACCCGGTGCTGGAAATCGGTGGACAGCCGGCTTCGGTGCCTTTGCAGAACACCGACAGCGTGGCCTCGCACATGGTCGGATATTTCGAGAACGTCATGGCGCCCTGCCGCACCCTGCCCGGCGAGCAGATCCGCGGTGACGTCACGAAACTCACCCGCAGCTGCCTGAACCTCGCCGCAGAGATGTTCGACCGGCGAACCGTGCCGGACGAGGAGCAACTCGGCCCGGTGCGCGCGGCCGCCGCCCGCTGGGCGCGCGAGGGCGTGCCGTTGAGCACCATCCTGCGCGCCTACCACGAAGGATTGCGCATCGCCTTCGGTCTGGTCACCGCGCCCGCCGAGGCCGACGACGTCGAGGAGGTGCTGGTCGCCGCCGATCTGCTCCTCGAACTGCTCGAGGCGATCACCGCGGCGGTGTCCGATGCCTACGTCGACGAACAGCACCTGGTCGCCAAGGAGCATCAGACGGCGGCGCAGACGCTCGCCTCGGCGCTGCTGAGCGGGCGCGGCAGCTCGGCTCTGGCCCGCCAGACGGGTATTCCGATCGCGGAGGCGTATCAGGTTGTCGCCCTGTCGATTCCGGAGCATCCGGACGAGCGCGATCCGCGCGTCGACGGGAACGTCGCCGCGCGCCGGAAACTGCGACGGCTACAGTCCGAGCTGGCCACCGTGTTCGCCTCCCGCGCGCTCGCGCTGCTCAGCGCCAAGGGCGGCACACTGCTCATCCCGTCGGGCGACGAGGCCGAGACCGTCCTCACGGCCGCCACGCTCGAGCTGCTCGCCGTCGCCGCCGAGGTCCCGCTCACCGCGACCGTGGTGCCGACCGACACCGATCAGATCCCCGAATCGGCCGATCAGGCACACGAGCTGCTCAATCTCGTGCGCGTCGGCGTCCGGCCGCCCGGTCTCTACCAGATGTCGGATCTGGCGGTGGAGTATCAGCTCACCCGCAGCGGCCCGGCCACGCGCCGGATCGCGACCATCCTCGACCCGCTCGACGCCCATCCCGAGCTGTTCGACACCATGCGCGCCTACCTGGGCAACGACATGAACCGGCAGCTCACCGCGCGCCAGCTCTTCGTGCACCCGAACACCGTCGACTACCGCCTGCGCCGCATCGCCCAGCTCACCTCGATCGACCTGGCGACCTCGGCGGGCATCTCACAGGCGGCGATCGCCCTGCTGGCCCGGGATCTGGACCGCAGCGTCGCCCGTCGCCTGTGACGTCCGCGTCGTGACCTGATCGTGGCCTGTAACGGATTCGTGCTGGTCACCGGACCGTGAACTTGCGATCCTGGTAGTGCCGCGACGTCTGGATGGTGAAATATGCGAATTTCGGAGATCCTGCACAGAAAAGGCAGCGACGTGGCCACGGTCGCGCCCGATACGACGGTACGCACACTGCTCGCCACGCTGGCCGAGCGGAACATCGGCGCTGTCGTCGTCTCCCCCGACGGCAACACGATCGCGGGCATCGTCTCCGAGCGCGACGTGGTACGCAGTCTGCACGCGTGGGGCGCGGACCTGCTGGACATGCCGGTCTCGGCGATCATGACCTCCGCGGTGCGCACCTGCGCGCCCGAGGACCGGGTCGACGGCCTGCGCCGCACCATGACCGACCACCGCATCCGGCATCTGCCGGTGGTGCACGACGGCAAGCTGGTCGGCATCGTGAGCATCGGCGATGTGGTCAAGAGCGCGATCTCGGAATTGGCGGACGAACGCGAACACCTCGTGGAGTACCTGCAGGGCAGATATTAGAGCTCGCTGAGGTTCCCCAGATCGGCCGAGAGCCAGTGCTCCGGCCGCAGGAAGACGGCGACCTGCTCACCGTAGGCCTCGGCCGCCTTCAGGTAGGTGTCCACCGATTCGGCGGGTACGTACCGCGCGGCCATTTCACGGTGCATCTCGTCGGTCATCGGGGTGATCCGGGTGACCGGGCCCTCCACGCTCACGTAGCGGACCGTGGGTTCGGCCTGCTGCACCATCAGACCGAACCGGCCGGTCTCCCGGATATAGCGCATCTTCTGCGACTCCGGGCCGGTCAGGATCCAGGCCTCGTCACCGGGACTGTATTGGTACCAGATCGGGACGGTGAGCGGGCCACGACCGGTGCCCGCTGCCACCGAGAACGCCGCGATATGCGGCTGCGCAAGGAACTCTTGACGCTCTTGCAGGGTCAGAGGCATACGTTCCAGGCTAGTCGTGAAAGCCTTTGTCCACGACAAAACTTCGAAGTCCGTACCGAAAATGCGTATCGTGGGTGACGTCCGAGTTACCGGTGGGAAGGGAGCGTCACGTTGCGGTCCCCCACCCCGAGATCGCCGGTGACGCGGACGGAGGACATTCCCCGGCCGCCGGAAATCCCGACGTTCGCGCCCGCCGCGGCGCGGTCGCTGTTCCCGGCCCTCGCCGGCGCCTCCGAGGTCTATTTGGACAGCGCCGCCACCACGCAGAAGCCGCTGCCGGTGATCGAGACCATTCAGCGCTACCACAGCAACAACACCGCCAACGCAGGCCGCGGCACCTACCCCTGGGCCACCGGTCTCACGGCTCGGATCGCCCGCGTCCGCGAACACGCCGCCGCGTTCATCGGCGCCGAGCATCCGGACGAGGTGGTCTTCACCGCGGGCGCCACCGCCGCACTCAACGCCGTCGCGCTGTCGTGGGGTCTGACGGCGCTCGCCGACGGCGACGAGATCCTCTACAACGCAAGCGATCACGCGTCGAACGTGTACCCGTGGCAGCACTTGCGCGGGCTGCTCGCGCGGTTCGGACGCCGCATCCACCTCGTTCCCTACCGGGTGACCGCTGCGGGCGAGGCGGACACCGACGACATCCTGGCCAAGATCACCCCGTGCACCCGGCTGATCACGACCGGGCATCTGCACCATGTCTTCGGCGGTCTGAGCACTCTCGAGGAACTGCGCGGCCGGATCGATCCGGCGATCCTGCTGTGCTTCGACTGCTCGCAGAGCGGCGGCCATCTTCCGGTCGACGTCACCGCGCTCGGTGCGGATTTCGCGATCTTCGCCGCGCACAAGATGTTCGGTGCGCCCGGCACCGGGATCCTCTACTGCCACCGGCGTGTGCACGACCGGTTGACGCCGTTCCTGCCCGGGGGCAACTCCGGCGTCGAACCGGGTCCCGGCGGGCTGCGCCCGGGGCCGATGCCGTCGCTGCTGGAAGGCGGAACGCCCGACATTCCGGGCATCCTCGCCCTCGGCAGTGCGCTGGAGGTGCTGGAATCGTTAGGACTCGACGCCGTCGCCGCGCACAATCGCGCCCTGACCCTGCGGCTGATCGACGGGCTGCGACCGGTTCCCGGCCTGGAGTTCCTGCCCGGCCCGGCGCACGCGACCTGCGAGGTCGGCTACGGCATCGTCTCCTTCACCCTGGAGGGGATCTCGGCCGCCGACGCGGGATTCGTCCTGAGCGAGTTCGGTTTCCTGGTGCGCACCGGTGCGCACTGCGTCCCCGCCGAATCCGACGGCGCGGGCTCGGTGCGGGTCAGCACGCACATCTACAACACGCCCGACGAGATCGACCGATTCGTCGCGTGCGTGCGAACCATCGCCGAGGAGGTCACGTGAGTAACGACATCCCCCGCTACGACCGGCGGGCCGCGTCCAGGGTGCTGGCCGACTTGGCGCAGCCAGGGCTGTTCACCGAACCGGTACCCGCTCCCCGACATCGGCGATTCGAATACGCCTGTACGGCCTTGGGTCTCGAGCCGGACAGCCATCTCACCTACTCGCAGCGGCTGTATCTGGAGCGGTTCATGCGGCCGTGCCGCGCGGACCAGGTGACGAGCGCGACGCATCGGATCGCGTGGACCGACAGCGCGGGCATCCCGAATACCGGGCACTTCCGTGCCGGTGGTCTCGGCCCGTCGGTGCCGATCGCGACGCGCGAGACGGTCCTGGCGTTGTGGCGCCAATTGGACGCCGACGCCGATTTCGCCGCGCGGGTCGCGGCGCTCGGACCTCGCGAACACGCCGTATTGGCCGGCACGACCACCGACCACGATCCGCGCGACATCTTCCGGGTCGGCATCGAGGCGGCGGGGCGCGTGCTGGCCCAGCACGCGTTGCTGGCGGACGCGACCCCCTACCGCGACGCCGCCGAATTCGCCGAAGGGCTCCGCGTTTCCGGGATCTTCGCCGCGGTCGCCACGCGATGGTTCTGGGAATTGCAGGCCTCGACCTACCGGCGGGGCATGATCCCGGTGACGCTGGTCGCGCAATCCGACGGCACCGTCCGCTATTCGGCGGAGACGGTGGCGACCCTGCGCGCGATGAAGGACGCCACCATCGCCGACGCGCACGCCGTGATGGAGCGCGCCACCACGGTCGAAGGCCTCACGGTGGCCGAGGCGATCGCCAAGTACCACGACGACCTCGACCTGATCTCCCGGCAATACGCCCTGCTGCCCGAGGGCAGCCATCCGGCCTGCCCGGCCGCCACGCCACACCAGCTCGACAGCGGGCATTTCAGTCTCCTCCCACTGCTGGTCGACCGATTCGTCGCGACGTTCACCGAGATCGCGGGCCGCTGCGCGGTCGCCGAGGTGAGCGCCGAACTCGACGAGGCCACCGCCGACCGGGTCGCGACCGCCGAGGACCAGGTGTTCTACGTGCCCGACATGACCTGCAAGCACTGCGTCCGCACGATCGGCGGAGTGCTGGAGTCGATGGACATCCGCGTGGTCGAGATCGACCTGGACAGCAAACGGGTGGTGGCCGAGTTCCGCAGCCCGCGCAATCGGGCCCGTGCGTTCGAGGCGATCCGGGACGGCGGCTACAACCCGGTCGCGCAGCGGCCGGACGACGCGCCGCGGGCGTCGGCCACCGAGCCGTCGGAAGCCGCCGTATGACGCCGTGGCCGCCGGCGCTGCCCGCGAAGCTCCACCCGATCGTCCGCGCTTTTCTCGACACTCCCGGCCTCCCGACGCAAACGCTGACGAGATTCGGGTCGCCCGCGCATCTGCTGTTCCCGCAGGTGTACTCGGAAAATCTCCTGCGCCTGCGTTCCGTGCTGGAGCGGAGCCTTCCCGGCCACCGGATCTGTTACGCGCACAAAGTGAACCAGTCTCGCGCGTTCGTCCGTACCGCCGAACGCGAGGGCATCGCCGTCGACGTCGCCTCACCGCACGAACTGTCCAGCGCCCGCGCCGCCGGGTTCGATCCGGCGCGCATCGAGGTCACCGGCCCGAAAGGGGAAGCCTTCCTACGCGAACTCGTCGACCGAGGGGTCACGATCAACGTGGACAACCTCTGGGAGCTGGGCCGCATCGCGGAACTGGCCGGAACGCAAGCGGAAGTGCCTGTGCTACTGCGCATTTCCGGCTTCGACGCGGGACAGGTGAGCCGGTTCGGGATACCGCTCGCGCATGTCGGGCAGGCATTCGATCTGCTGTCGGCGCGGCGCGGGCGGATCGCCCTCCTCGGCTTCGCCTTTCACCTCGACTCCGGCGACCTCGGTGAGCGCGTCCGGGCGATCGACACCTGCCTGCGACTGATCGAGCGCGCCTACGATCACGGGCTCACCCCGTCGGTGCTCGACATCGGCGGCGGCTTCCGGCAGGTGTTCACCGCCGACGCCGAGCGGTTCGACGCCTACGTGCTCGCGCTGCGCGAATCGCTGCTCGGCCGCGGGGAGCCGATGACCTGGGGCAGCAACACCTTCGGCTACCACGTCGCGGGCGGGGCCGTGCACGGCACACCGGTGTTCCACAAGTACGCCAACACCGTCGCCGCCGACCGCATGCTCGCCGACCTGCTCGACGCTCCGCTGGAGCGGCACGGCGGACGCACGGTGGCGCAGGTGGCGGGCGACAATCTGCTGGAGATGTGGCTGGAGCCGGGCAAGGCGCTGGTAGATCACGCGGGTATCACGGTGGCCACAGTCGAGTTCGTCAAGGAGGTCGCCGACGGCAGCGTGCTGGTGCACGTCGACCTCAGCCGCGATTCGGTGACGCCCGCCGATCAGGAGGTCATGGTCGACCCGATCCTCCTGCCCGGCGATGACGCGACCGCGGGCGACCGCGACAGGGGTCCGGTCGGCGTCTACCTCGCCGGGCGGCTGTGCCTGGAGCGCGATCTGATCACCAACCACAAGGTGTGGCTGCCCGCGCGGCCCCGGCCGGGCGATTCGGTGGTGTTCCCGAATACCGCCGCCTATCACATGGACCTGTCCGCCGCGACGGCCTCCATGCATCCCCTGCCCGCGAAACTCGCGGTCACCCGGACGCCCGACGGGTTCCGGGTCGTGCACGACGCCGACTACGAGCCCGATTTCCCCGTCGAGTCGTCCCGGCCGCGTCACATCGCGCCGCACGCCACCGACCTCGTCAACCGTTCGGTCCGATCCGTCGAGGCCCCCTGATGCGATACGACCACATCACCGAACTCATCGGCAACACGCCGCTGCTGCGGCTCGACCCCGCGGTGCACGGGCTGGCGAATGTCGAACTCTACGCGAAACTGGAGTCGCACAACCCGTTCGGTTCGGTGAAGGACCGGGTGGCCTGGGCGATGCTGCGCGACGACCTGGCGCGGATCCGCGCCGAGGGCCGGACACTCATCGAGGCGTCCAGCGGTAACACGGCCAAAGCGCTGCGCGTCCTCGGCGCGATGTACGGGATCGACCTGCGCGCGGTGACCAACCGGATCAAAGTGGGCGAGGTCCGTGATCTGCTGCAGCTGTTGGGCACCGAGATCGTGGAACTGCCCGGCCTCTCCGAGTGCCCGGACCCGACGACGCCGAACGACGTCTACTCGGTGATCGAGGCGACCATGGCCCAGCAGCCCGCTACGTACCGGCATCTGTCGCAGTACACCAACGAGAAGAACATCGAGGCGCACCACCACGGCACCGGCCGGGAGATCCACGAGGACCTGGCCGCCGATGGCATCACCAGGATCGATTATCTGATCGGCGGGCTCGGCACCACCGGTTCCACCAGGGGGACCGCTACCTACCTGCGCAAGCACAATCCCGAATTGCGCACCGTCGCGGTGGTTTCGGAGCGATCGGACTTCATTCCCGGCATCCGTTCGGAGAGCGAGATGTGGGACGTCGGGCTGTTCCAGCCGGAATTCTACGACCGGATCGTGACCGTGACGGCGGGCGACGCCGTGGACGCGACGCTGCGCCTGGCGAGCGGATACGGAGTCCTGGCCGGGCCGACCAGCGGTGCGAGTTACGCCGCCGCGCTGGAGACGCTCGGCGCGCTCGATCTGTCCGCGAGGGATCCGGACGATCCGCTCGTGGCGGTGTTCATCGTCTGCGATCGCCTCGAACCGTACCTGTCGTACATCAAGAAGCGCAGGCCGGAACGGTTCGGCCGCGCCGAACGCGAAGCGGCCCCGACCGCGGAGGAGCTGGCGGCGGTGCCGCGGCTGTCGCCCGAGCAGCTCGCCGAGCTGGACCGGACCGGACGCCCGACCATCGTGGACAGCCGTGGCGCCATGGCCTATCGGATCGGGCACGTCCCCGGCGCGTTGAACATCCGCGACGACCAGCTCGACGACATGTTCGGGCACGGCATCCCGTTCCCGCGCTCGCGCCCCGTCGTCTTCGTCTGCCCCGTCGGTGAGCTGTCGGTGCGGTTCGCCGCACGGGCCAGGCGAGCCGGCTACGACGCCACCAGCTTGGCCGGTGGCGTGGTCGCCTGGCGCGATGCGGGGTTGCCGCTGGAACGAGGCTGATCGCCCGCGGGCTCACCGCCGCCCGGCGGACAAGTCCGTCAGCAACGGGGTGACCGGACCCCGGTAACCGGCGGCCAGGAGTTCGACTGTGGCGGTGAATAATTCGGTGAAAGCGACCGCGGTTTCCCGCTCGAACAGCGCGGCCGGGTAGATGAATACGCCGTCGATGCCCGCGGGCGCACCGAGCCGGTCGTACCGGTCGACGAGACCGAATTCGAGGTCGTGCTTGGCGCGGACGATTCCGGTGTCGACCTCGGTGATGCTCACCCCGCCGGAAGCGTCCGCCGCGGGCTGGGCGGCCGCGCCGCGCTGGAGGATGAGCGTCGCTTGGAACAGCGGGCAGGCCGCGTCCTGCAGCAGGCAGCGCTTCAGCCGCTGGCCGGGTGTATCGGGATGGGCGAAGGCGGCCAGCGCCACGCCGCGCACCTGATCGAGCAGTTCGTCCGCGTCGGCGGCGCGGTCGAGCCGGACGCGCATCAGCACGTCGTCGGCGAAGTTGCCCACCAGGTCGTCGAGCAGCCGGTGATCACGGCCCGCGACCGCGGTGGCCACCGTCACGTCGGCGCTGCCGGAGAAAGCGCCGACGGCCACCGCGAACGCGGTCTGCAACACCATGAACAGGCTGGCTCGCGCCGCGCACGCCCGATCGAGCAGCGCACGGTGCACATCGGCGGCGAACGCGACCGGTACGACGGCACCCGCGCTCGCACCGCCTCGGCTGATGGCACGAGGCCGGACGCAGGGGAATTCGAGCACCGGCGGCCGACCGGCCAGGGTGTTGGCCCAGTACCGCAACTGCTGCGTGGCGCGGCTCCATTCGTCGGAGAAGTCCCCGAGCTGGGCGTGCTTCCACAAGGTGTAGTCCGCGTAGTCGATCGGCAGCGGCGGCCAGTCCGGCGCGGCTCCGTCCTGTCTGGCGAGGTAGGCAGTGCCGAGATCGCGCAGCAGCGGGGCCACCGACCGCCCGTCGATCGAGATGTGGTGCACGACCAGCACCAGCACCACCTCGTGCGGTCCGAGCACGCACAGCCGGGCGCGCAGCGGCAGGTCGGTCTCCAGATCGAACTCGATCGCGGCGAATTCCGCGATATGCCGCGGCAATTCGGCTTCGGTGGCCAGGACGACGTCGGTCCGCCCCCCGGCCTCGTCCGCGGGGACGATCACCTGGGCCGGGCCCGAGGCGGTCCTCGGGTAACGGGTGCGCAGCGGTTCGTGCCGGGCGACGACGTCATCGATCGCGGCGACGATCCCCTCGGGCCGCAGTGCCGGTCCGGACAGTCGCACCGCGCGAGTCACATTCCAGTCACTCGAGTTCCCGGCCCGCGCGGCGTGCCACATCCGTTCCTGCGCGGGGGCGAGCGGGATGTGCGCCGGACGCGGCCCACGGGCCAGCGGCAGCGGCCGCCGCGGCGGCGGGAGAGGCCGAACCGCCGGTCGTACGGGGCGCATCCCCGCATGCCCGAGTACGTGACCGATTCCTTCGGACGAGATCGCCGCAGCGGAGTTGTGCACGCGCCGTCACCTCCACTACCGAACCACCGAGCAACCCAGGGAAGGTAACCAGGGCGAGTAAACCGTCAGTTACCGCACCGTGACGGCGCGGAATCCAGTTCGGCAAGACCGGGGAGGGCGGGGCGGGTGCGCGCGGCGCCGGGGCGCGCCGCCAGGCACTATCGTTGGGCCGTGCAGACAGGTCAGGACGCAGACGACGACGGGGGCCCACGGATCTGGGGTGGGACGACGCTCACCGAGCGCAGGGAGACGCGGCGGGCGGCGCTGTTGGAAGCGGCGCTCGATCTGATCGGCGAGTCGGGCGCGAGCGGGGTCACCATGCGGGCGGTGTGCCGTAAGGCCAATCTCACCGACCGCTACTTCTACGAGAGCTTCGCCAGCCGCGACGAGCTGCTCGACGTGCTCTACCGTCAGGTCGCCGAGGAATTCCTCGAACCCATGACGGCCTTCGCCGCCACCGACGACCCGTCCCGCGATCGCGCGCTGTCGGAGATCCTGGTGGACAAGGTGCTCGCCGACCCGCGCAAATCGCGGCTGTTCCTGGTCGAGCCGTATTCCAGCACCGGGCTCGGGCAGACCACCTTCGCGGTGATGCCGGTCTTCACCCGGATCATGCAGGACCATCTGTTCGGCCACATCGACGATCCGGTCAAGCGCAGGCTGGCGGCGGTGACCATGGCCAGCGGGAACGCGGGCATGTTCTCGGCATGGCTGAACGGCTCGCTGCGCGCCACCCGCGAGCAGATCATCGAGCACTGCCTCGCGATGCTCACGGTGTATCGCTCGCTCTACCGTCCCTGACCGCCCGCACGTCACCCGGTGCGGCCGGACGGTAGGTCCCCGGACCGGCCCCGCCAGTACGCCAGCGTGTTCTGCGTCCGGATGGTGGCGCCGTGACTGGGGCCGAGAGCGCGCAACTCCGCGACCAGCAACACCTCCAGTTCCGCGACGGCGCGGGTCAGGTCGCCGTGCCGGGCGCGGCAGCCCGCGAGTTCGTTGCGGGTGTCGAAGGTGTCCGGATGGTCCGGGCCGAGCACGCGCAACCGGTCGCCGAGCAGTTTCTCCAGGTCGGTGATCGCGCCCGCGAGATCGCCGCTGTCGGCGCGGTAGGCGGCCAGTTTGCCGCGGGTGAGCAGCGTGTCGGGGTGGTCCGGTCCGAGCACCCGCAGACGATCGTCGAGCAGTCGGGCGAACTCCGCGCCCGCCCCGGACAGATCACCGCTGCGCGCGCGGAACGCCGCGAGGTTGTTGCGCGCGCCGAGCGTATTGGGATGGTCGGCGCCGAAGACGCGCAGATAGTCGGCTACCAACTGCTCGAATTCGGCCCGTGCGCCTGCGAGATCGCCGCTTGCCGCCCGCCAGTACGCGAGGCTGTTGCGGGTGCGCAAGGTGTCCGGGTGATCGGCGCCGAGCACGCGGGCGCGGTCGGTGCGCAGCTGTTCGAACCGGTCGATCGCCCCGGCGAAATCGCCGACGTCGCCGCGATTGGACGCCAGGTTGTTCCTGGTGCGCAGGGTTTCGGGATGGTCGGGCCCGAGCAGGCGCAGCCGGTCGGCGAGCAGATGCTCGAACTCCTCGCCCGCGCCGGAGTAGTCGCCGCAGCGGGCGCGGTAGCTCGCCAGCTTGTCGCGGGTGTCCGAGGTGGCCGGATCGTCGGGTCCGAACACCCGCAACCGGTCGGCGAGCAACTGTTCGAAATCGGCGACGGCGCCGACCAGGTCACCGCTCTCGGCGCGGTGATATGCCCACCGTTCCCGCGTGATGAAGGTGTCGGGATGGTCCGGTCCCAGTGACTCGGCGAAGTCGGGCGTCCACGCCGCCCACAGGTCGCGGTCGTCGGCCGACCTGCCGGTTTCCAGTTTCTCCAGGAAGTCGATGGCCAAGGCGGCATCGCCGTAGGCCAGGCAGTGGCGTACGGCCGCGCCGCGCGCGTAGTCCGCGGCCCGGTCGCCTCCGTCGGCCTGGATCGCCGCGACCAGGGCGCGGTGGGCGTCCGCGATGCGCACGCCGAGGCGGTGGCATTCCGCGCCCAGCGCGGGCAGGAACGCGCTGTGGGTCACGCCGAGCGACTCCCGAACGGTGCCGGGATGACTGCGGGTGACCAGGGTGCCGAGATTCACGGCGATGTCGCGGACCCGGGCGGCGCTGAGGTCGACGCCGAGCGACAACAGCGCCGAATCCAAGAGCTCCAGTGGCAACACCGGCCCGACACCCGCCGCGACCAGCACACCGAGCAGAGCCGCTGTGTCACCGGTGGTTTCGGGATCGAGCCCGCGCAGCGCCGTCTCGACCCGCAGCGCGATGACCCGGTCGAGGCCGATCCCGGAGGCCACCGCGCCGTCGGTCAATCCCGAAGCGACCTCCAGCAGGATGCCTGCGAGCAGCCAGCCGCCCGCCACCACCCGCGAACCGCTCGCGTCCGTGGGGGTCTCCGCCAGCAGCCGCTGGATCCAGCCGATCCAGTCGACCGGGCCCAGCGGCGCCGTGCCGCGCGCGGAATCCACCACGGCGGCGATGTCGTCGGCCGCCGGTTCGGCGATATCGATGCGGTACATGTGCGCCAGCCCCGGATCGTCCTCCACGCCGGTGCCGGGCCGGATGCCGACGATCACGCGCACGTGCCGAAGATCCTCGCGGCCGGTCAGATCGGCGATCGCGGCCACGAGCAACCGCCTGGTCCCCTCCTGCGGCTGGTTCAGTCCGTCGAACACCAGGGTGACCCGGCGGCCCGCCGTGGACAGCCGCGCCAACGGGCGGCGGACCAGGATGTCGAAGATGTCGAACTCGTCCCTGGGCCGGTGCGCCCTGGCCGCGCGCGCCGCCTCACGGAAGCCGGGCACGCGCGCGTCGAGCTGCGCGGCCAGCTCAGCGGCCACGGACTCCACCGAACTGTTCACCGTCAGGAACACCGCGGCGGTGATGTAGTCGGGGGTGACGGCGAGCCCGTCGACCAGGCTGGGGCGGATCAGCATCGCCAGCAACGTGGACTTACCTACGCCCGCCGGACCCAGCACCGCACGCAGCCGGTGGCTGCCCGCGTCGACGATCGCGTCGAGACGCTCGCGCACATCGGGCGTCAGCAGCAGACGCCGGGTGAGTTGGTCGACGAATCCGGCCGCGGAGCGTCCGCTCACCGCGTCGCGGTGGCGCGCGGTGTTCGGCACCAGCCACAGCCCCGGGTCGACGCCCTGTGCCGGGGACACCGCGCCGGAACTGAACGACAGATGCTGCGGCTGTTGATGGGTGCACTGCACGGCGATCGGATCGACCAGGTCCGAGGGCAGCAGGTTCTCCCCGCGCAGCGGCAGGCCCAGGTCGAAGGTGGCGAGCATGGTGCGGGTGAAGCATCCGGAATACGCGGGCCCGTCGCCCGAGGCGACCAGCAGTTCCATCCGGCCGCCCGACTGCGCCAGCAGATCGGTCCACCGGCGCGCGGCCCCTTGGACGCCCTGCCCCGCCTCGCAGGCGTCGACGAGCAGCACGAGCCCGTCCAGCGCGGCGCGGTCGAGCCGCTCGCGGATCTCTTGGGTCAGGTGAAACGCGTTGTGCGAGGTGGGATCAGCGGGTGAATCGTGGCCGAGCAGGTAGAAGTCCTCGGCGCTGGTCGCCACGCCGTGCCCGATGAAGCCGAGCAGCAGGGTGGCCTGCCGCTGCGATGCCGCCGTGAAGGCCGCGTCGACGGCCTCGAGCAGTTGCGCGGCAGTGGGATTCAGCACCGGGCCGTCCAGCTCGATGGCGGGCCGCCACCCGCCCGCTTCGGTCAGACTCCCGTACAAGCCGTTGGCGAGTTCTTCGGTGAAACCCAGATCCCCCAGCGCCGCGCATTCCGACCCCACCACCAGCGCCAGCCGACCTCCCATGCAAGAAACATACTCGCGCCGCCGCGCCGTTCCGCCGCACCGATACCGAAAGGCGCTGTGCGAGACGTAGGGTGACGGTCCGAGAGCCGGAAGAAGGAGATCGCGCGATGACCGACCCGGTGGTGGGTTTGACGGGTACGCTCACATCGCCGATCCGAGGTGCCGGGACGCTGAGCGAGGTCCTGGTCGCGATTCGCGGGGGAACCGAGCTGTACATCGCACAGTCCACCGAGCCGATCCCGGCCGGTGCGACCGTGCTGGTCATCGCGGTCCATCCGGGGCGCGTCGTCGACGTCGTCCCGTGGATTCCGCCCGCCCCGGACCCGGCAGCAGAAACCTGAGAAAGTAAGGGAGACAGACGTGCTGGGCTACCATGTGCCGGACCCGGACGAGGCGATGCTGGTCAGCGGCGGCAAGAGCCGCGACAACACGCCGTTCAAAGTAGTCATCGGACGCGGCGCCTGGGTGATTCCGCTGTTCCGCAAGGTGCGCTACCTGTCGCTGGCGATGTTCGAATCCGAGATCAAGGAGCGGTGCGTCACCAAACAGGCGATCCAGCTCGACGTCCGCGCTGTGATCGCGTTCAAGGTGGCCAACGACACCTCCTCCATCGTGAATGCCGCCCAGCGGTTCCTCTCCGAGCAGGAGCGGGAGATGTCGGTGCTGACCGGACGCATCTTCTCCGGGCACCTGCGTTCGATCGTCGGCTCGATGACGGTCGAGGAGATCATCCGGGAGCGGCAGAAACTGGCCGACGAAGTGCTCGTCGCGTCGAAAGTCGAGATGAGCAACATCGGCCTGTGGGTCGATTCGTTCCAGATCCAGTCCATCGATGACGGCAACCTCGGCTATATCGCCGCGCTCGCCGCCCCGCACAATGCCGCCGTCCAGCGCGACGCGCAGATCGCGCAATCGCAGGCCGCGCAGGCGGCGGCGCAGGCCGAGCAGGAATCCCAGCGCAGGCAGGCGGAATATCAGCGCGAGACGGCGATCCTGCGCGCGCAGTACCAGCGCGACATCGACAAGGCCAACGCGGAGGCGGCGCAGGCGGGCCCGCTCGCCGAGGCGATGGCGTTGCAGGAGGTGCTCACCGCCCAGGCCGAGCAGGCGCGCAAGGAGGCCGAGCTGCGTGAGCAGCAGTTGCAGGCCGAGGTCGTCAAACCCGCTCAGGCGGAAGCGGATCGGGTGCGCATCCTGGCCGAGGCGGAAGCCGACCGGACCCGGATCCAGGCCGATGCGGCCGCGTCGAACAACCGCATCGCGCTGGATCAGTTGTTGATCGAACAACTTCCGGAAATCGTGCGGCAGGCGTCGAACGGGTTGGCGAACGCGAATCTCACCGTACTGAACGGACCGGACGGAGTCAGCGAACTGGTGAACGGAATGGTCGGTCAGGGACTGACCGTTTTCAATTCGCTGCAAAAGGCGCTTTCCTCCGACGACGGCGAAAAGGCGCGTTAAAGTTGCCGAGTAGCGACGGCGACGAGGAGCGGGTGTTGGTGTCCATCGGGAAATTGGTGTCGTTCGACAGCTCTCGGGGATTCGGATTCATTCGGCCGGAGGACGGTGGACCCGATGTGTTCGTCCACGTCAACGACATCGGCCTGGACGAGGACGAGTTGCGACAGGGACGGGTGTTCGAGTTCGAGGTGACCGAAGGCGACCGCGGACCCAAGGCGGTCAATCTCACTGTGGTCGGCGGGTCGTCCGCACCCGCCGCCCGGCACAAGGGTAAGGACAGGGCCGGTTCGGGACAGCTCACCGTCGCCGAGCACCAGCGCCTGATCACCGAGCTGCTCCTGGACGCCAGCCCCGCGCTCACCGCGGGTGAGATCCTCACCATCCGCGACCGGCTCACCGCGTTCGCCGACCAGCACGGCTGGCTGGAGAACTGACCGGCGAAGTCCACGAACCTGTCGGGGCACCCGCCTACGATCGAGCCGAGGCCGCGGCCGCATACCGATGAGTTCGGTCCGCGCGCACCGTCGACATGGGTGAGGATCGAACCCGAGGAGGATCGCGTGGAGCTACCGGTGATGCCACCAGTGCGGCCGATGCTGGCCAAATCCGCGCCCGCGGTGCCGCGCGAGCCGGGCCTGAGCTACGAACCCAAATGGGACGGTTTCCGTTGCATCGTGTTCCGCGACGGCGCCGAAGTGGAACTCGGCTCGCGCAATGACCGGCCGCTGACCAGGTATTTTCCCGAGGTCGCCGAATTGCTGAAGCAGGCGCTGCCGGACCGCTGCGTGGTGGACGGCGAGATCGTGGTGGTCACCGAACAGGGTCTGGATTTCGACACCTTGCAGAACCGGCTGCATCCGGCCGCGTCCAGGGTCGCCAAGCTGGCCGCGGAGACGCCGGCCAGTTTCGTGGCCTTCGATCTGCTCGCCCTCGGCGACAAGGATCTGACCGGGGAGCCGTTCATCGAACGCAGGCGGCTGCTCGAAACGATCCTGGACACCGCGCTCGCGCGCGTGCACCTGACTCCGCTCACCCACGATCCCGACGTCGCCGAGGACTGGTTCACCCGTTTCGAGGGCGCGGGGTTCGACGGCGTGATGGTCAAATCCGACGACCTCGCCTATCTCCAGGACAAGCGGGTGATGCTGAAGGTCAAGCACGAGCGCACCGCCGACTGCGTGGTGGCGGGTTTCCGCTGGCACAAGGACGGTGCCGGGGTCGGCTCGCTGCTGCTCGGACTTTTCGACGACGAGGGCCGCCTGCACCACGTCGGCGTGGCCAGCAGCTTCACGGCGGCCCGGCGCAAGGAACTGGTCGAGGAGCTCGCGCCACTGCGGGAGAACGCGCTCGACAACCATCCCTGGCGGGATTGGGCCGACGCCGCGGCGCAGGCGGCGGCGGAGGGCAAGATGCCCGGCGGCGTCAGCCGCTGGACCGGCGGCAAGGATCTGTCCTGGGAGGCGTTGCGGACGGAGCTGGTCGCCGAGGTGCGCTACGAGCACGTGCAGTCGGGACGCCTGCGCCACGGCGGCAGGCTGGTGCGCTTCCGCACCGACCGCACGCCGGAATCGTGTACCTACGCGCAGTTGGACGAGGTCGCGCCCGCGGAATTGAGCACGCTGTTCGGCGAAGGCGCGGCGCGATGACCGAGTCCGTCGACATCGAGACCGACGGCCGGACCGTCACGATCAGCAATCCGGGCAAGACCTATTTCACCGAGCGCGGCGAGACGAAACTCGATCTGGTGCGTTACTACCAGGCGATCGCCGAGCCGTTCCTGAATGTGGTGGGCGGACGCCCGCTGCTGCTGGAGCGGTATCCCGACGGAGCGTCCGGCAAGTCCTGGTTCCAGAAACGCGTGCCGAAATCCGCGCCGGACTGGCTGCACACCGTGGAGGTGTCCACACCGAACGGCACCACCAGCGACGCCCTCGTCGCCCACGATCTCGCCCACATCCTGTGGGCGGTGAACCAGGGATGCCTCGGGTTCCACGTCTGGCCCAACCGCGCCGACAATCTGGAGATCGCCGACGAGCTGCGCATCGACCTCGATCCTTCGCCGGGCATCACCTTCGCCGATCTCCGGCACGCCGCGATACGCACCAGGGATCTGCTCGCCGAACTCGGCATCGAATCCTGGATCAAGACTTCCGGCTCACGCGGCTTGCATCTCTACTCGGCGCTGGAACCGAAGTGGGACGGTTATCAGGTGCGGGCCGCCGCGGTGGCGCTGGCCCGCGAATTGGAGCGCCGGTTCCCGGAGGACATCACCGCGCAGTGGTGGAAGGAAGAACGCGGCAACCGGGTCTTCATCGATTTCAATCAGAACGCGCCGCACAAAACGGTGTTCGGCGCCTGGTGCGTGCGGCCGAAGGTCGGCGCGCAGGTCTCGACGCCGATCAGCTGGTCGGATCTGGATTCGGTGGTGCCCGACGAGCTGACCATCGCGACCGTCCCGGCACGCTACGCCGCATCGGGGGACCCGTGGGCCGACCGTGCGCCCCAGTCCATCGCCCCGCTGCTGGAGATGTCCGACCGGGACATGGCGGCCGGTCTCATGGACGCGCCGTGGCCCCCGCAATATCCGAAGATGCCCAACGAACCGCCCAGGGTGCAGCCGAGCCGCGCCAAGAAGGCCGAATAGCGAGCGTTATTCGGTCCACAACACCCAGGTGCCGCTGCGGCCGCTGAGTTCGCACACCAGGGCCCGGCCGTCGGCGGTGCGTCCGGTCTTCGCCCCGGAGGCGTCGCACTTCGACCCCGCTTGCTGCACGGCGGTCGCGACGACGTGCGGGCCCGCCCACTGGTAGCCGCCGGAGGTGGTGAGGCAGATCAGGGTGCCACCGTCGGCGGCGCTGCCGATCTGGCCGAGCTGCGCCTCGCTGCACGACGAACCTTTCGTGACCGGCCCCTGGCTCGCTGACGGCGTAGTGGTGACAGCGGGGCTCGGCGCTGCCGCCGTGGTCGTCGCCACCGGACGCTCGACGGTCGTGGGCACCGACGCGACGGGCGTGGGTGCGATCACGGACTGGCGGTTCATCACGTCCGGCAGCCAGTTGCCCGTCAGCAGGACGAACCCGGCCACCGCGGTGATCTCGGCGACGCCGAGCAGCAGCGCGAACATCGCCATGACCCGGCCACGCGGGTGGCTGAAGGCGATGAAGCCGAACACGATGGCGACCGGGAACAGTCCCAGCAGCGCCGCCACGAGCGCGACGATCGCGTACGGATTGACGATCGGCGGGATCTCCACCCGCAGTCGGCCGGTTCGGCGGCGGCTCGGCGGCTGCTCGGGCCAGCGCTCGTCCTCCTCGTCCGCCCAGCCGCCGTCGGGCTCCGGCTCCGACCAGCGATCCTCCGGCCGCGCCTGCGGCCAGCGATCCGTATCACGCCGTTCTGCCCGTGTCATTCAGGTCCCTCTCCACACCAACACCGCGCAGGAACCTCGGACTGCCCGGACCCGCCCCGATATACCGACACAGAATAGGGCGCGCGCGGCGAAAAGTTGATTCGAAGTGTCGGATATTTGTGATCGGGCCGTAATAACAAACGTGTCGCAACTCTCGCGAATCTGTTAGCCGAGGCGCATGCTGATCGACATACGACCCACCTGACCGCGGCCTTTCCTCAGGAGGATCCATGTCCGATAAGACGACCTCGAGCGGCCGGGATACCCCGCATTGGCATGCCAGGGCCGGAGATTTGCTCGATGACAACTTCAACCTCCCGGGCATCGTGTTGTGCACCCTCGGCGTCGTAGCGCTGGCCTGTACTCTGACCGCCGCCGGATACGGGTTCACCGGCTGGACCGGCGTCGGTGTGGTCGTGACGGCCGCGCTGTGGATCACCGGCGTCGGCGCCCTGCTCGTCGAACATCACCGGGAACAGGCGATCGAACTGAAGCACGGCCGCCACGGCCACGGGCCGGGCGCCTTGCGTCCGATTCGCTACAGCGGCGAGCGGTGATCCGGGCCGCCGGGTGACTGCCTGCGGTCGACCTTGGGCAGCGATTCGGTGACCAGCGTCAGCAGCATGTCGCACAGCAGCTCGTGCACCTGCGCGCGGGTGAGCGTGCCGCGCGTGATCCATTCCCGGCCCGCGACCTTGACCAGACCACCATAGGCACGCACCATCGCGCGCAGTTCGGCGTCGTGTGCCGAATCGGCGAGGCCGACCATCAGCAGCAGGCGCTCGGCCGCCGCGTCGTCGGCGGCGTCGAGGATCTGCTGCACCTCGGGATCGTCCCCGACGCCCTCGTGGCTGGTCACCTTCACCCAGGTGCTGCCGTGCTCGGCGATGGTGTCCAGCAGCCAGCGCACGCTGGCATCCACCCGCTCACGCCAGCTGCCGGTGGGCACGACCATGTTGTCGAGCTTGGGCAACGTCACCATGCGCCGCACCACCGCGAGATAGAGGTCGCGCTTGTTGCCGAAATAGTGGTTGATCAGACCGCGCGCGACGCCCGCGCGCTGCGCCAGTTCGGCGGTGGAGACGGCCGCGTACGGGCGCTCGCCGAACATGTCGATCGCGCAGGCGAGGATCTGCGCGCGCCGCTCGTCGGGTTCGAGCCTGCGGCGGCGCGGTAGCGCCGGGTCGGCGCCACCGTCCGCGGCCGCACTCCTGGTGTCAGAGAGACCGGGCAATGAGATCCTTCATCACCTCGTTGCTGCCCGCGAGGATGCGCAGGACGCGGGCGCCGGTGTAGAGCTGGGAAATCGGATACTCCGTCATGTAGCCGTAGCCGCCGAACAGTTGCAGGCAGCGGTCCACCACGATACCGAGCTGATCGGTCAGCCAGTATTTCGACATGGCAGCGCTGGGAATGTCGAGTTCACCGCGCAGGTGCTTGTCGATGCAGTCGTCGAGGAAGGTGCGCGACACCTTGGTGATGGTCGCGCACTCGGCGAGTTCGAACTTGGTGTTCTGCATGGCGAACAGCGGTTTGCCGAACGCTTCACGGCCCTTGGTGTAATCGACGGTGAGCTGCACCGCCTTCTCCATCATGGCGACCGCGATGATCGCCGTGACCAGGCGTTCCTGCGCGAGCATCTGCATCATCTGGTAGAAGCCCTGCCCCTCGGCGCTGCCGAGGAGGTTGGACGCGGGCACACGCAGGCCGTCGAAGAACAGCTCCGCGGTGTCCTGGGCCTTGCCGCCGATCTTGTTCAGGATGCGCCCGCGCTCGAAACCGGGAGTGTCGTCACCGACTTCGGCGAAGATCAGCGAGACACCGGCCGCGCCCTTGGTGGGGTCGGTTTTGGCGGCGATGATGATGCCATCGCAGAGCCAGCCGTTGGTGATGAAGATCTTCGAGCCGGTGATGACGTACTCGTCACCCTCCAGTACCGCGCGGGTCTTGATGTTCTGCAGGTCCGATCCGGTGCCCGGCTCGGTCATGCCGATGGAAAGCACGATCTCGCCACTCGCGGCCTTGGGCAGCACACGCCGCTTGAGTTCCTCGGAACCGAACTCGTACAGGTACGGCGCGATGATCGAACTGTGCACGGGGATGCCCATCGATCCGTCCCCGGCGCGGGCCTGCTCCTCGATGATGGCGGCTTCGTGCGCGAACGTACCGCCGCCACCGCCGTATTCGGCGGGAATCGCGGGACACAGCAGGCCGAGTTCACCGGCCCGGTTGTACAGCGCGCGATCGGGGTGCCCTTGCGCGACGAATTTCTCCTCATGAGGCACGACCTCCTTCTCGAAGAAGGTCTTCGCCAGGTCTCGTACCGCCTCGACCTCGTCGTCACTCCACGCCGCGCGCGCCATCGCTGGATCCTTTGCTAGCTCCGGTCCGGCCCCTTCGCCGGTTACGCCTTAGATTCCCGAACTATTGGCGAGTTGTCAACAAGGGAAGCGAGCCGCCGTCACGGCCACCCGAATGCGAGCCCGCGCCCGGATGAGCAGGCCCGACCGCGAGCGGAGGCGGGCAGCCTGCCGAGTGCTGAGGAGAAACCGCCGCCCGTGCCGCGATACCGGTGGTGAGCTGCGCCATATTCGGACGTTTTACCTTTCCCTCCAAGGGTCAATCCTTCGTACTGTCCGTATCGGAATTACTGACATCGGGCACGACGGCGACGTGCCATCGGATCGGTAGCCGGCAGCGAATGAGGTAAGGACATGACCGAACTGCTCGACACCACCGAAACGCCCCGACCGGACCGCACCTGGACGGTCGACCGGGACGGCGCCGAACTCGCCGTCTTCGAATGGGGTGATGCCGCCGCGGAGCCCTTGGTGCTGGTGCACGGCCTCACCGACACTCATAGCGTGTGGTCCACGGTCGCGGCCCTGCTGGCCGACGGCTTCCGGGTCATCACCTATGACGTTCGCGGCCACGGCGATTCGGCCGTTCCCGCCGTACTGTCGGAATATCGCCTCGGCACGCTGGCGGAGGACTTCTTCGCGGTGATCGACGTCGCCAGCCCGCGCAGGCCGGTGCACACATGCGGCCACGGCTGGGGCGCGGTGCAACTGTGGGAAGCGGTCTGCGACGAGCGTGCCAACACCCGCATCGCCTCGTTCACCGCGATCGCCGGACCGAACCTCGATCATCTCGGCCTGTGGCTGCGCGCGCTGGCGCCCCGCGCCGGCCGCGAACTCCGCGATCTGGGCTGGTGGTTGCACGGTGCGCGCTGGGCGCTGACGCCCGGTCCCATGGCCCGCAGGCTCTACCCGCCCCGCCTGCGCGGCCTGCTCGTGCGCGGGCTCGGAGGAGTATCACCGCTGCCCGCGCGGATCGCGCCCACCTGGCGTGGCGATCTGCTCGCGGGCGCGCGCATCGCGCAGGCGAATCTGCTGCACCACCTGGGCAAGCCGCGGGTGCGCCGGACGGCCGTCCCGGTCCAGCTGCTGGTCGACACCACCGACCCGTTCGTCCCGGCCGCCGTCTACGACGCCTCCGCGCGCTGGGTCGACAAGCTGTGGCGCTGCGCCGTCCCGGCGAATCACTGGCTGCCGATCACCGAGCCGTTGTTGGTCGCCGAGGCCATCGCCAACTTCGTCGACGACCTGCGCGCCGACCGCGCGGCGATCACCCCGCGCAGCAGCTGACCACGGCGTACCGGACGGGGCGCGGGCGACCGGTCCGGCGAGTTTGCGACAATAGGCCGGTCGTCTGCCCAGCTCGATGAAGGATGTCCCCCGCCGCGATGGCCGAAAGCATGATCGATCCCGAGGACCTCGCGACCTGTCTTCGGGTCCTGGAGCAGGCCGGAACGCTGGAGAAGGACCATCCCGACTCGGTGGCGGTGCAGCGCGCGGTCGGGCACATGTTCAAGAAGCTCAAGCAGCGGCGCCGCTCGGATGCGCGCGCGGCGGTGTCGGCCGCCGACCGCGCGGTGGTCGCCGCGACCGCGACCGGCTCGCCGAACCGGATCGATGACGAGACCGCGGGCATCCCGATCAGCTCCACCACCACCGGAGCCAGCGCGGGCACGCTGATCCGCCCGCGTCCCTGCTACATCTGCAAGCAGCGCTACACCCGGGTCGATGCCTTCTACCACCAGTTGTGCCCGGACTGCGCGACGCGCAGCCACACCAAACGGGACGCTCGTACCGATCTGACCGGAAGGCGGGCACTGCTCACCGGCGGCCGCGCCAAGATCGGCATGTACATCGCGCTGCGCCTGCTGC
Organism: Nocardia sp. NPDC047038; assembly: GCF_040644075.1. Taxonomy (NCBI): domain Bacteria; kingdom Bacillati; phylum Actinomycetota; class Actinomycetes; order Mycobacteriales; family Nocardiaceae; genus Nocardia; species Nocardia sp. NPDC047038. The sequence continues at coordinate 23,367 of NZ_JBEYVQ010000029.1, forward strand.
GCGACGGCGCGCACACCACCATCACGACCCGCTTCCCCAACGACGCGATCCGGCGTTTCGCCGCGATGGACGACAGCGCCGACTGGTTGCACCGGTTACGCATCGTCGGCATCGATCTGCGCGATCCGGCCCAGGTGGTCGCCTTGGCCGACGATGTCGCCGCCCAGGGCCCGCTGGACATCCTGATCAACAACGCCGCACAGACGGTCCGTCGCTCCCCCGGCGCCTACAGCGCTTTGGTCGAGGCGGAATCGGGTCCGCTGCCCGCGGGCGCGCTGCCGGAGGTGGTCAGCTTCGGCAAGACCATGCAGGCGCACCCCACCGCGCTGACCGCCTCGCTCACCCCGGCGCTCACCGCCGCCGATGTCGCCGAGCTGGCCTTGGTCGCCGGATCGGCGACGCCGGAACGGATCGCGCGCGGCGTCGCGATCGACGCGGGCGGCCTGGTGCCCGACCTCGCGCACACCAACAGCTGGGTGCAGACCGTCGCGCAGGTGGATCCGACCGAACTGCTGGAAGTGCAGCTGTGCAACTCGGTCGCGCCGTTCATCCTCGTCTCGCGCCTGCGCCCGGCGATGGCGGCCGCCGCGGCGCGCCGGAAATACGTCGTGAACGTCTCCGCGATGGAAGGGCAGTTCTCCCGCGCGTACAAGGGCCCGGGACACCCACACACCAACATGGCCAAGGCGGCGCTGAACATGCTGACCCGCACCAGCGCCAGGGAGATGCTGGAGCAGGACGGCATCCTGATGACCGCGGTCGACACCGGCTGGATCACCGACGAGCGCCCGCACTACACCAAGCTCCGCCTCGCCGAAGAGGGTTTCCACGCTCCATTGGACCTGGTCGACGGCGCGGCGCGGGTCTACGACCCCATCGTGCAGGGTGAGAACGGAATCGATCTGTTCGGCTGCTTCCTCAAGGACTACCAGCCTTCCCCGTGGTAGCGGCCGACCCGGGACCCGCCGCGCGAGGGAAGGTTACGCTGGAGGCGTGCTGTACCGGCTGTTGGCCGACGCCACCGCCGTCACGCATTTCGCGTTCGTGGCCTACGTGGTGGTCGGCGGGTTCCTCGCGTGGCGCTTCGGGCGCACGATCTGGCTGCACGTGCTCGCGGTCTGCTGGGGATTCAGCACGATCGTGTTCGGCATCGACTGCCCGCTCACGTATCTGGAGAACTGGGCGCGCGAGCGTGCCGGGGAGCAGCGGCTGCCGTCGAGCGGGTTCATCGATCACTACATCACCGGCGTGATCTACCCCGAAAGCGCACTCGGGTTGGTGCGGGCAGTCGTGGCCGCGCTGGTGGTGGCGTCCTGGATCGGCTATGGGTGGGCGCTGCGCAGGCGGGCCACCCCGGCCACCCGTGTGCACGCACCGCACTGACGAGGCGGCCGTGCTCAGGCGCCGAGGTGGCGCTCCACGAAGCTCGCGACCTGCGCGCCGTGCTCGTCCAGGTAGAAATGCCCGCCGGGGAACGTCGCGCGATCGAATCCGCCGCTGGTGTGCGCTCGCCATTCGTCGGCCTGTTCGGGTCGCATCGTCGGGTCCTCGGTGCTGACCAGCGCCGCGATGTCGACGCGCAACGGTTCTCCCGGCTGATGACGATAGGTCTCGACCGCTCGATAATCCGCGCGCACGGCGGGCAGCACGAGTTCGGCGAGGCCCGGCTCGGCGCGCAGCATCTCCAGCGGAGCGGGATCCGAGGCCAGCCGTACCAGCTCATCGATGAGCGCGTCGTCGGAGGCCAGGTGCAGCCGCTGCGTCTCCTCGAATGTCGGTGCGGGACGGCCGGAGACGAACAGGGTGGCCAGCGGCTGCCCGGCGCGCTCGAGCCTGCGCGCGGTCTCGAACGCCACGGTCGCGCCCATGCTGTGGCCGAACAAGGACAGCGACGCGATCTCGCCCTGCGCGAGCACTTCTCGCGCGATCCGGTCCGCCAGTGCGGCCAGGTCGGTGATCAGGTCGTCGCCCAACCGGTCCTGCCGCCCGGGATACTGGACCGCGGACACCGCGACACCCGGCCCGAACCGCTGTGCGAGATCTCGGTATGCCGTGGCCGAGCCTCCGCCCGGCGGGAAGCACAGCAGGTGATGCCGCACGACCGCCTCGGATCGCAGGGTCCGCAACCACTCCGAGTCGGTGATACCGCCTGCCATGTTCGATCTCCCTTCGCCGTCGCATGTCCCGGCGCGCGGCCGGACCAGACCACGGTAGTCGCCACGGCCACCGCATCGGGTGACGCTTGCGCTGTGGCACCCGATCGGCCCCGGCGAGATCCAGGCCGGTCACGGCGTGAAGGTCTGTAGATGGTCCACGGTGACGAAAGTGCTCTGCGGGCTCGCCGCCCGCACCGCCGCTCGTAGCGGCTCCAGACCGCCCCAGTCGCGAGCGGGTTCGGTGAGTGGATGGTCGAAGTCGTCCCAGTGGGTGGGCAGCACGTAGCGCGGATTGCCGGTGGCGCGCAGCAGGCGCCCGACGTAGTCCTGAATCTTCCCGCCTCCGGCGGGCAGCAGCAGCACGTCCGGGCGCAAGCCCGCCAGTTCCGACTCGATGTAGTTCGAGCCGCCGAAGTTCAGCACGCTCACGCCGCCGCCGCTCACCTCGTAGGCGAGTGTGCCGCCCTCGACCAGATCACGAATCACTCTGGGCTGCGGCAGTTCTCCCGCGCCCAGGCCTGGACGGGTACCCGCGAAAGCCACCGTGGCGCGCGCCCCGGATGCGGAGTGCAGCGAACGCAGCACCCGGATGGTGTATCCGTCGAAACGGAGGAACTCGCCGCCCGTCGCCAAGGCGAGCTGTTGCTCCGGGGCGCCGAGCGCGGCCATGAGGTTCAGGTGCGTCTCGGTGCCGAGCACCGTCGCTCCGGTCTTCTTCGCCAGATACGGCACGTCGGTGAGGTGGTCGTAGTGGCCGTGGGTGACCAGGATGTGATCGGCGCGCAATTCACCGCTGTCGACGTAGTGGTCGATCAGCGCGGTGTCCACGGTGATCGGCGTCTGCGGATCAGCGCCCTCGGCGGTGTAGGTTCCGGTATGGAACCTGGTCAGCCAGGGGTCGATGAGCACGACCTTGCCCCCCGGCAGGCGGATCTCCCAGCTGTTGTTGCCCCACCACCGCAGCGTCACCCCGCCGGGCGATCCGCCCGCGGGAACCGAAGTCGCCGCACCATTGTCGGCGGAATCCGTTGTAGCGCAAGCGACTAACCCCGCCAGCGCGGCCGCGCCCGCCGTCGCGCCGAGAAATTCACGCCGTCCGAAACCTGTCATGCGGGCACCACACCACATGCCCTGCGGCCGTGTCCAAGACCGGTGTCGACGCTCGGTGATATCGGAAGAGATATCGTCGCAGCGTGGACCAGCTGCGCCAGCTCCGGTATTTCGTCGCCGTCGCCGAGGAATTGCATTTCGGGCGGGCCGCCGAGCGGCTCGGCATCGCCCAGCCGCCGCTGAGCCAGCGCATCCGCCGCCTGGAGGCCGACCTCGGCGCGCGTCTGTTCGAGCGCGACAGCCGCCGCGTCGAACTCACCGAGGCCGGGCAGATTCTGCTCGCCGAGTCGCGAGACCTGCTCGCGCGCTGGGAGCGGACGAGAACGCTGGTCGGGAAGGCGCATCGGGGCGAGATGGACGCCGTGCGGATCGGAGTGCCGCCCGAACTGGCCGGGCGGGTGCTCGCCGCGCTGCTCACCGCGTTCGAGGCCAGGGACGTCCGGGTGGATCTGCAGGAACTGACCACCGCCGAGCAGGTCCGGCTGCTCGCCGACCGTCAATTGGACGCCGGGGTGCTGCAACACCCGGTCGACGTGGTCGGCCTGGAACTCGGCCCGGTGGTGGAGACACCGCTCGGCGTGGTGCTGCCCCGCGATTCGCCGCTGGCCGCGCGGTCGGCGCTGGAACTGGCCGACCTCGCCGGGCACGGCCTGGTGATCTTCCCGCGCGCGGCCGCGCCCGGACTCTACGACGCCACGCTGCGCCGCTGCTGGGAGCACGGCTTCCGCCCGGCCTCGGTGCAGCACGCGCGCAATCCCGAATTCGTCCTGGGCATGGTGCTCTCGGGGCGGGGCGTGGCCTTCGACCAGGGGGTGGTGGCGCAGAAGGAACCCCGCGTGGTCTGGCGGCCACTGCCGGAGGGCACGCTGAGTCATCGGTTGTCGCTGGCCTGGCCGGTGGGCGTGGCGCATCCGCTGGTGGGCGAGCTGGCCGAACTGGTCGTCGCGGTGCTGCAAGGCGACGGCGCGTCACGGCCGAGTCCGGTCGCGGACCCGCCGCAACGGCCATGGAACGTCGTCTACGGCCCGCCGTGAACGATCCGGCCGATCGCCTCGACGGCGGCTGCGCCGATGGCGCGATCCACCTCCGGCAGCCGCTGCGCCAAGGTCGCCGCGCGGGTGAAAACCGCTACGGCATAACGCTTTCCATCCGGATACTCGACGACGCCGACCTCGTTGCGCACCCCGGGCAGCGTCCCCGTCTTCGCCCAGACCTGCACGTCCGGCGGAAAGGCGGCGGCGAGCCGGTACCAGTTCACCTGCTCACGCATCAGATCACGCACCCACCGGCACGCCTCCGGTGCGCCCGCCTCGTCCCGGGCGATCATGCTGAGCAGCCGCGCCATCTCCCGCGGGGTGCTCGCGGTGGTGCGCAGCGGGTCCAGCGCGCGGGTGCGCAGCACCTGCTCGGCGTCGAGCGCGGGAAACCGGCGGGCGAACTCGACCGCGTCGGCGGCGCCGATGTCCTCGGCCATGGACTGCACCACGGTGCGCGGCGGACCCACCACACGGGTGGCGGCGAGGCCCAGTTCGCGCAGCAGCGAGCGCACGTTGTCCAGCCCCACCCGGTCGAACAGCAGGTCCGCCGCGGTGTTGTCGCTGACGGTGAGCGCGAAGTACGCCGCGTCGCGCAGGCTGAAATCGACGTCGTCGGCGCAGCCCGCGGTGCCGACGCCGCCGAGCCGATCCGCCGCCCGCGCCCGCACTCGGTCGGCGGGGTCCAACTGTCCCGCCGCTACTTGCCTGGCGAACTCCAGGACCAGCGGCACCTTCACCACCGAGGCGAGCACCACCGGTTCGTCCGCCCGGACGCCCGCCTCGGCGCCGCAATCGACGCACCGGGCATGCAACCACCCCTCGACGCCGACAGTCCGAAAGATCTCCTGCACCGATGCAGCATCCCCGTCCGCGGGAGCGGGTACGGCACCGGGGCGTACCGGACGGCTCAGGCCCCGCCGGGGCCCGTCCGCGCGATTCGCTGTTCGAGTTCGGCGATCCGCTGCCGATAGTCGGCCAATTCCGTGAGACGAGAACTCATCTCGTCGGTCAACTGAGCGATCCGGCCGAGGTAGCGGTGCGCGGGGCGGTCGGCCCAGTAGGCGCCGGCGCGACCGTACTCCACCGCACGATCGACATCCCCCGCGGCGACCCCCGCCGCTGCCGCGTCCGTCGCCGCCGCCGCGAGCGCCGCCTCGAGCTGCTCTACGCGCAATCGCGTCGCCTGGTCGTGGCCGGCGGTGCCGAGTGCCGCGCGCTCGGCGGCGAGGTCCTGGATCTCCCGGAGGTACCCCGCGTTCTGCGCGTCCTGCACGGCCATCAGCTCGTAGTCGAGTGTGATCGGCGCGGAGCGGACCCGGTCCGGGAGCAGAGCCGCGCGCGGCCGCAGGTCGATGCCGAAGACCGGCACGCGTTCTCGCGCGGGTGAATTCGGCTTCTTTCTGATCGTCGGCACCGTGTATTCCGCGCTTCCGGCGTAGACGTTCGTCATCGTCGATCGACCTCACCTATGGCCGACGCGCGGCAGTTCGGTGCGCCGGCCATGCTCTGCCCCTCTGCCCGCACGCGACGGGCAGGTCATCGGATCGGCGCGGCGTCACCGCGCCGGCTGCTGCGGTGCAGCATGTGGACATGCTGGCCGATACGTCCGGTCTTCGCGCCCCCACTATTTTCACTGGCGAGAAGTGCGCTCGGACAGTCTCTTCGGTGTGGCATGGTGCTTGCTGCCACGGCCCGCACCCACCACCGTCCGAGACGCCGGGGCCTCGAGCTCGTCAGCATTTCATCCGCTATCCCGGCCTCGCCGTTGTGCGATTTTGCGGTCGCCGTTCGGGCCTGTCCACGGGTCCCACCTGGACGGGCGCGCCATCCGTTCGTCGACCACCCCGCCGCATCGAGGCGCGGCGCGCCCGCATGCGGGCCACACTGGTCGCCGAACCGAATCGGCGCAGGTGACACCACAGAACGACGGTGCGGTGCGGAAGCCGCGAACCGCATCCGGCGCGGCTGTGACGACCACCGCACCCGAGTTCGCCGTACCGCCAACTACGCTGAAGCGAGTGAACACGCACGCACGGCTCGTCCAGGACTACGAGGCCGGTATCGGTGTCACCGCCTCGCCCATCTCCCCCGCGCCCGATCCGGGTAGCAATCTCGCCGCGACACTACCGGTCTGGGCACTCGCCGCCGGTTCGGTCGCGGCGTTGACCGCCGCGGCGAACCGCATGCGAGCGGCCCGCGGTCTGGCCCCGGTGGCGCATCGCATCGACCCGGCCCGCATCACCGCGGCCTTCTCCAGCGAGCGTCTCTTACGTATCGGCGGCCAACTGCCGACGCAGTTCGCCGACCTCTCCGGCTTCTTTCCCACCTTCGACGGATGGGTTCGCACGCACGCCAACTATCCGCATCACCGGGCGCGACTGCTCGCCACACTCGGCTTGCCCGAGTCCGTGCCGGTCGATCTCGCCGTCGCCCGAATTGCGATGATCCGCGCCTCGGATCTGGAGGAACAGGCCTCCGCGCAGGGCGCTATCGCGGTCCGCGTCCGTACCGAGGAGGAGTGGACCGCCAGCCCGGAAGGACAGGCCGCGGCGGCGGCCCCCTTGGTCGCGATCGACCGGCGCGCCGACCGTGGGGAAGCCGGATTGCCTACGGGCGCCGCACCTTTGCAGCCGCTGCGGGGATTGCGTGTGCTCGATCTGACCAGGGTGATAGCGGGCCCGGTCGCGACGCGGGCGCTGGCTTTGCTCGGCGCCGAAGTGTTGCGGGTCGACCCGCCGCAACTGCCCGAGATCCCCTGGCAATTCGCCGACACCTGTCAGGGCAAGCGCTCGGCGTTGGTCGATCTGCGCACCGGTGGCCTCGATGATCTGATCGCCGCCGCCGACGTGCTGATCACCGGCTACCGGCCGGGCGCACTGGAGCGCGCCGGGGTGCGGGCCGCCGCCAGGCCAGGGCTGATCCACGGGCGGGTGTCCGCCTGGGGTGAAGCCGGGCCGTGGGGTGAGCGGCGCGGCTTCGACAGCATCGTGCAGGCCGCATCCGGCATCTCGATCCTGGAGGGCGCGCCCTCCGTGCCAGGAGCGCTGCCCGCCCAGGCGCTCGACCACGCCTCGGGCTACCTGCTCGCCGCCGGAGTGATCGACGCCTTGGTCGCGCGCGCGGGCGACGGCATCGGGCGGGACGTGCGTGTGGCTCTGGCCCGCACCGCGTCCTGGCTGCTCAGCGCCCCCGACCGCACACCGCGTCATCCGGCAGCCGCGGAGCCGAGCGCAGCGCAGGTGGTCCGGCACGGACAAGTCGTCACCGCGCCCCCCGTACTCCCCGAATACCCGGACTACGCCTGGCCCGCACCCACCTACGGCGCGGACCGTCCCGCCTGGCCCCTGCCGACCCACTGATCCGTCCCGCTGAGGCGCCGCGAAAATCCTTCGCGGCGCCGACCAGTGGCGCTCGCGGTACCGCGCCTGCGCCCCATCCCCGTCGGAGCTGTCCAGGAGCACTAATCCTCGACCCCCGCCAGTGCGGCGACCGCCTGCGCCAGGCGGTCGCCGTCGGGGAGGTTCGCGTCCGGAGCGATGGTTTGCAGTACGCCGAGGCCCTGGACGAGTACGAAATACAGTTCGCCGATCGCCTCGGCCTGGTCTTCGCTCAGCTGCGGGTGCGCCTCCCGCAGCGCGTCCGCCATCTCCCGGTAGGCCCCGGGCAGGCTCTGCGCGAAGAACTTCCGCGACTCCGGCGAGCGGGCGACGCGGACCAGGTTCTCCATGCTCGCCAGCATGCTGTCGTGGTTCTCGGTGAACACCGCGGGCATGCCGTTCCACATCGTGGCGAACGCCGCCAGCGGCGTCACACCACTACCGTCGCGGATCTTCTGTTCCATGCTGTCGCCGATCGCGGTGCCCAGAGAGTCGGCCAGGGCCTCGGTGATCAGCTGGTCTTTCGAGCCGAAGTGGTAGCCGATCGCCGCCAGGCTCACACCGGCCGCCGAGGCGATGTCGCGGGCGGTCGCCTTGGCGACGCCCCGCTCGATGATGACTTTCCGCGCTCCCGCCAGCAGATCCTCGCGATTTCCCATGACTCGAGGCTACAACGTCTAAGACATATGTACCAGACGCATGTACTACCGCCTGCCATCACCGAGCTATCGGCCACCTCGGCGACGCTCCGGCACCCCGGCTCGCTAGTCTCGTCCCGTGCGGCAGAAGATCATCCTGGACGTCGACACCGGCATCGACGACTCGCTCGCGCTGCTGTACCTGCTCGGCTCCCCCGAGGCCGAGATCACCGGAATCGCCGCTACCGCGGGCAACGTTCCGGCGGCACAGGTGGCGGCAAACAATCTGGCCTGGCTGGATGTCTGCCACGCGCCGGACATCGAAGTGGCGCTCGGCGCGGCCGAACCACTCGCGATCCCGCTGCGCACCACCGAGGACACGCACGGACCCCAGGGCATCGGGTACGCCGAACTCCCCCGGTCGGCTCGCCGTCTCTCGCCGCGATCGGCCGCGCGGATGTGGGTCGAGCTGGTGCGCGCGCATCCCGGGGAGATCGTCGGCCTGTGCACCGGGCCGCTGACCAATCTCGCACTCGCCTTGCGGATCGAACCGGAGCTGCCGCTGTTGCTGCACCGCCTGGTGATCATGGGCGGCGCGTTCAATCATCCGGGCAACACGACGCCGACCAACGAGTGGAACGTGCACGTCGATCCGGAGGCCGCCAAGGAGGTCTTCGACGCCTTCGCCGCGGCCCCCGCGCAGCGCAGGCCGATCGTGTGTGCGCTCGACATCACCGAGACCATCGAGATGCGGCCCGAGCACCTGGCCCGCCTCGCCGAGCGCGCGAAGAGTTATCCGGTGGAAATCGTCTCGCCCGCCGATCCGCCGGAGGCCCGCTCGGCGGCGAGTAATCCGATCGTCCGGTACGTCACCGACGCGGTGCGGTTCTACTTCGATTTCCACCACGGCTACGACCTGGGCTACTTGGCCCACATGCACGACCCGTTCGCGGCCGCGGTGGCGCTGGACCCGGCGCTGGCCCGTACCCGCCCTGCGACGGTGGACGTGGAACTGGCCGGAACCATCACCCGCGCGACCACGGTCGCCGACTGGACGAGCATGTGGGGCCGGGAACCCAACGCCGACATCGTGATCGGCACCGACCAGGAGCTGTTCTTCGAGCGACTGATCGCCCGGGTCGGCGACCTCGCGCGCACGGTGCATCCGCCCGCCACACAGGAGGTCCGGTGACCGACGCCGACGACACGACCTACCTGGCCGCCTTCCGCACCCGGCTCGGCCTGCCCGGAATCATCGACGTCCATACGCATTTCATGCCCGACCAGGTGCTGCGGAAGGTGTGGGCCTACTTCGACTCGGCAGGTCCGTTGACCGGCCGCGCCTGGCCGATCACCTACCGCGCCGACGAGCAGGTCCGTTTGAAGACGCTGCGCGACTTCGGCGTTCGCGCGTTCACCGCTCTCGTCTACCCCCACAAGCCGGACATGGCCGCGTGGCTGAACGAATGGACCGCAGACTTCGCGGCACGCACGCCCGATTGCCTGCACACCGCCACCTTCTTTCCTGAACCACCGGCCGCGAGCTATGTGCGGGAGGCCGTCGAACGTGGCGCCCGCGTCTTCAAAGCGCACGTCCAAGTCGGCGGCTACCATCCGGGCGACCCGCTGCTGGACCCGGTGTGGGGCCTGCTGGAGGACGCGCGCGTTCCGATCGTCATCCATTGCGGTTCCGGCCCCGCGCCCGGAACGCACACCGGGCCGGAACCGATCGCCGGTGTGCTGCGGCGCTTTCCGCGCCTGCGGCTGATCGTCGCGCACATGGGCACGCCGGAGTACTCCGAATTCCTGGACCTGGCCGAGGCCTACGCGGACGTGCGGCTGGACACCACCATGGTGTGGACCGATTTCTCCGAGGCCGACGCCCCGTTTCCGGTGCACGAACACGGTAGGCTGCGCGCCTTCGCCGACCGCATCCTGTTCGGCAGCGACTTCCCGAACATCCCACATTCCTACGGTCATTCGATCGAGGCGCTCGAACGGCTGGATCTCGGTGACGACTGGTTACGCCAGGTCTGCTATCGCAACGCGGCGGCGCTGTTCGGCCTCGAATGACCGGTGTCGACCGGCTCGGGTCGCCATGACCGTGAGCCGCTGGGCCGTGCGGGCACCAGCCCGACCGCACCTGCCCGCAGCGGTCGTCACCTACGGCGTCTGGAACGGCCGAAGAACACGCTCTGCCTCGGCAGCAGCGGTCGGCGGCGGCTGCCGTCGAATGCCCGGCGTCGCCGGTGTGTTCGAATATCGGACGTGATCTCGAAGTCGATCGTGGTCGTCGTCCAGCTACTGGCCTGGCTTGCCGCACTGGCCGGGTGCGTGGGGATCGCACTGCACTTCAGCGGATCGCAGTCGCGGATGTTGGTCTTGGCGGCTTCGGGTGCGCCGTATCTGATGGGTTCTGCCGTGCTGGGGGCGGTGGCGTTCGTCGCCATGCGGCAGTGGAGCGGTGCGGCGGTCGCGATCGTCGTCGTCGCCATCGCGGCGTGGACGCAGGCGCCGCTGTACGTCGGCCGTTCCGGCGACGCGGACGGGCACACCCTGACGGTGATGCAAGCCAATCTCCTTTTCGACGGAGCCGATCCCCGGGCGCTGGTCGACCAGGTACGCGCGAGGAACGTCGCCGTCCTCACCGTGAACGAACTCACGCCGACGGCAGTCGAGCAACTCGGCCGCGCGGGACTGGACCAGGTCTTGCCGCACCGGTTCGTCTCACCGGGAAGGACAGCGACCGGGACGGGAATATGGAGCAGCCACCCGCTGACCGAAACCGTCGAGTACGACGGCTTCGTGCTGAACCAGCTGTCGGCGACCGCCGACGTTCCAGGCGTCGGCCCGGTCGCGGTGTACGCCTTCCATCCGGTACCGCCGGTGTACGGCACGCGGGTATGGGCCGACGAATTGTCCCGGCTGCGGGTGATTCTCGACCGATCACCCGCGGATCGACCGGTGCTCGCCGGCGGCGATTTCAACGCGACCTACGACCACCGGCAGTTCCGCGCGATGCTGTCCGGCCGCTTCGCCGACGCCGCCGAGCAGGCGGGCGCCGGACACCTGGTCACCTATCCGACCGACAAACGGTGGCCGCCCCTGGTCGGTATCGACCACATCCTCGTCGCCGGCGGTAGCGCGGTCGCGGTGGAGACCGTGGGACTTCCCGGCGCGGACCACCGTGCCTTGGTGGCGCGGATCCAGCTGAACGCGCGGTAGGCGTTGGATCGGATCCCGGCGGCTCAGCGGCCGTCGAAGGCGTTCAGCAGTTCCTCGGCGGCGAGCGCGGCGGTGAGGGTGCCGTCGCGGACCTGCTTCTCCACTTGCGCCCGAATGGCTTTCACGTCCGGGTTGTCCGAGAGCCTGCGCAGCAGCTGGTCGTGCACCATGGTCCAGGTCCAGTCCACTTGCTGGCGACGGCGCTTCTCGGCGAACTCCCCGGCGTCGGTGAGCACACGACGATGTTCGAGCACCGTGTCCCAGAACCGGTCCAGGCCGATGCCTTCCAAACCGCTCATGGTCAGCACCGGCGGCCGCCACAGCGCGTCGTGCGGGTGGATCAGCCGCAGCGCGCCCGCGAGTTCCCGGGCGGCGGCTCTGGCCTCGACCTCGTGTTTGCCGTCGGCTTTGTTCACCGCGACCAGGTCGGCGAGTTCGAGCACACCCTTCTTGATCCCTTGCAGCTGGTCGCCGGTCCTGGCCAGGGTGAGGAAGCAGAACACGTCGACCATGTTCGCGACGGTGACCTCCGACTGGCCCACCCCGACGGTCTCCACCAGGATCACGTCGTATCCCGCCGCCTCGAGCAGCACGATGGTCTCGCGTGTCGCCTTGGCGACGCCGCCGAGCGTGCCCGCCGTGGGCGAGGGCCGGATGTAGGCCTCGCGCTGCACCGACAGCCGCGCCATCCTGGTCTTGTCGCCGAGGATGGAACCGCCGGTCCTGGTCGAGGACGGGTCGACCGCCAGCACCGCGACCCGGTGCCCCCGCTCGATCAGATACATGCCGAGCGCGTCGATGAAGGTCGACTTGCCGACGCCGGGAACGCCGGTGATGCCGACGCGGTTGGACGGCGCGCCCCCCGCGCCCGCCTCCGGCGTCACTTTCAGCAGCAGCTGCTGCGCCAGCGCACGGTGATCGGCCCTGGTGGATTCCACCAGCGTGATCGCCCGCGCCAGAGCAGCACGCTCGTTGGCGCGGACCGCCGCGGCGAGGGCGTCGACGTCGATCGCCCGGCGCGCGGTCACCTTCGGGGTGTCGCGCGCCGGGGAACCCGCTTCGCTCATTCCGTCGCGGCGGAATCCGCGGCGCCGCTGCCGAGTTCGTGACCGAGTTCGGCGCCGAGCTTCTTCAGCAAGTCGATCGCCGCGTCCGCGATCACCGTGCCGGGCGGGAAGATCGCCGCCGCGCCCGCCTGGTAGAGCTCCTCGAAGTCACCGGGCGGGATGACGCCGCCGACGATGACCATGATGTCGGGGCGTCCGACATCGGCCAGTGCCTGCCGCAGGGCGGGCACCAGCGTGAGGTGGCCCGCCGCCAGCGACGACACACCGACGACGTGCACATCGTTGTCGGCCGCCTGCTGCGCCACCTCTTCCGGGGTCTGGAACAGCGGGCCCACGTCGACGTCGAAGCCGAGGTCGGCGAAGGCCGTGGCGATCACCTTCTGTCCCCGGTCGTGGCCGTCCTGCCCCATCTTCGCGACGAGGATGCGCGGCCTGCGGCCCTCGGCCTCGGCGAATTCCTCGACCAGCTCGCTCGCCTTGGTGATGTTGGTGACCTTCCCTGCCTCGTCGCGGTACACACCGGAGAGGGTACGGATCTCCGCCTGGTGGCGGCCGTACACCTGCTCCAGCGCATCGGAGATCTCGCCGACGGTGGCCTTGGCCCGTGCGGCGTCGATGGCCAGCGCGAGCAGGTTGTTCGCCATGCCGCCCTCGGAAGAGGCCGCGGCGCGGGTCAATTCGGCCAGCGCCCGCCGTACCGCGTCGGGGTCGCGCTCGGCGCGCAGGCGTCGCAGCTTCTCGATCTGCTCGGCGCGCACCCGCGAGTTCTCGACCTTGAGGACCTCGACCTGCTGGTCCTCTTCGACCTGATACTTGTTGACGCCGATCACCGGCTGCTGGCCGGTGTCGATCCGCGCCTGGGTGCGCGCGGCGGCTTCTTCGATGCGCAGTTTCGGGATGCCCTCGCCGATCGCCTGCGCCATGCCGCCGTGCGCCTCGACCTCCGCGATATGCGCGCGGGCGCGGTCGGCCAGCTGGTGGGTGAGCCATTCGACGTAATACGAGCCGCCCCACGGGTCGATCGGGCGGGTGGTGTTGGACTCCTGCTGGATCAGCAGCTGGGTGTTACGGGCGATGCGGGCGGAGAAGTCCGTGGGCAGCGCCAGCGCCTCGTCGAGCGCGTTGGTGTGCAGCGACTGGGTGTGGCCCTGGGTGGCTGCCATCGCCTCGATGCAGGTGCGCGCGACGTTGTTGTAGGCGTCCTGCGCGGTGAGCGACCAGCCGGAGGTCTGCGAATGGGTGCGCAGCGACAGCGATTTCGCGCTCTTCGGGTTGAACTTCGCGACCAGCTCACTCCACAGCAGGCGCCCGGCGCGCAGCTTGGCGACCTCCATGAAGAAGTTCATGCCGATGGCCCAGAAGAACGACAGCCGCGGCGCGAACTTGTCGACCTCCATGCCCGCGTCGATGCCCGCCCGGATGTACTCGACGCCGTCGGCGAGGGTGTAGGCCAGTTCCAGGTCGGCGGTCGCGCCCGCTTCCTGGATGTGGTAGCCGGAGATGGAGATCGAGTTGAACTTCGGCATCTTCGCGCTGGTGTAGGCGAAGATGTCGGAGATGATCCGCATCGATGGCTTCGGCGGGTAGATGTAGGTGTTGCGGACCATGAACTCTTTCAGAATGTCGTTCTGAATGGTTCCGGCCAGCTGTTCCGGCGCGACGCCCTGTTCCTCGGCGGCCACGACGTACAGCGCCAGGATCGGCAGCACCGCGCCGTTCATCGTCATCGAGACGCTGACCTGGTCCAGCGGGATGTGGTCGAACAGCTGGCGCATGTCCAGGATCGAGTCGATGGCGACGCCCGCCATGCCGACGTCACCTTGCACCCGCGGATGATCGGAGTCGTAGCCGCGGTGGGTCGCCAGGTCGAACGCGACCGACAGACCCTTCTGGCCCGCCTGCAGGTTGCGCCGGTAGAAGGCATTCGAGTCCGCTGCGGTGGAGAAACCCGCGTACTGGCGGATGGTCCACGGCTGGTTGACGTACATCGTGGGGTACGGACCGCGCACGAACGGCGCGACACCGGGCACGCTGTCGAGCGGATATCCTGCGGCCGCGATCGCGTCCCGGTCGGCCTTGGTGAACACCGGCGGCACGTCGATGCCTTCCGGGGTCGACCACACCAGCTGTTCGGGGGCGTACTGGTTGGCCGCCGCGGCCGCGCGCACGTACTCCGTCACCTGCGCCGCGTCGACCGCGGCGGGCTCCGGCGCGCGCTCGGCCAGCGGCACGTCGGCGAAACTACCGATCACGTGCTTGATCTCACGAGTGGTCATCAGGCTCCCACCTTCTCCAGCAGGCCGGACAGCGCGGCGACGGCGTCGATGCGCGCGGCGAGGAATCCGTCCGGGCGTTGCGCGTCGTCCAGGTCGGCGACGGCCTTCGCCGCACCCGCCAGCAGCACGGTGGGCACGCCCGCGGCGCGCAGTTGCCGCACCGCTTCACCCGCTTCCGATCCGTAGCGCGTATCCGAGCCACACAGCACCGCGATCGGCGCCCCCGCTTCGGCGGCCGCCGCGGCGATTCCGTCCACCGCGAGCGGACCCGGATTGATCGACTCGATGCCGCCCGAAGCCAGCAGATTCGCGATGAAGGTGACCCGCACGTTGTGCTCGGCCACCGAGCCGAGCGGCACCAGCAGCGCTTTCGGCCGCGCGCCGTGCTCGGCGAGGTAGGCGTCGGAGCGGTTGCGCAGCTGCTCGAACGCGGCGCCGTAGCGGGCGACCCGGCCGGTCTGCCGCGCCGCCTCGGACAGCGGCTGCTCGGCGAGGTTCGGGAATTCGTTCACGCCGGTGACGGCGGTCTTGCGGTGCGCGACATCCGCGTCGCGAGCGGCCTTGGTCGCCGCGACCCGCTCGGCGAGCAGCCCGGACTCCAGCGCGGCGAGGTAGCCTCCGGCCGCCTCGATCTCCTGGAGGAACTCCCATGCCTTCGCCGCCAGCGCGGCGGTGAGGTCCTCGACGTACCAGGAGCCCGCACCCGGATCCTGCACGTGGCCGAGGTGCGATTCCTCGAGCAGCAGCAGCTGAGTGTTGCGGGCCATCCGATCGGCGAACGCCTGCGAGACGCCGAGTTCGCCGGGCGGCAGGGCGGAGTCGAACGGCAGCACGGTCACGGTGTCGGCGCCGCCGATGCCCGCGCCGAACGCGGCGAGCGTGGTGCGCAGCATGTTCACCCAAGGGTCGCGCTGACTCATCATGGCGGCCGAGGTGACCGCGTGCTGGGGCGCGCCGCCGAAATCCGGTGCTCCGCAGACCTGCGCGACCCGCGCCCACAGCCGCCTGGCGGCACGGAACTTCGCGATGGTGGCGAACTGATCGTCGGTGGCGGCGAACCGGAACTCCAGCTGTCCCAGCGCGTCGGCGATGTCCAGGCTCTCCGTCAGCGACCGCAGGTAGGCCAGGCCCGCAGCGACCGCCGCGCCCAGTTCCTGGGCGTCGGAGGCGCCCGCGTCGTGGAATCCGGTGCCGTCCACGGTGATCGCACGCACCGTTTCCGGTCGTCGCGCCGCCTGTCCGGCCAGCGCGACGGCCTCGGCGAGACCGGTGTCGGCCGCTCCGGCGAAGCGGCTGGTCAGAGGCGCGGCGCCGAGCGAGACTCGGATGCCATCGCGCGCCGGCGCGGTGTAGCCGTCGAGCGCCGTGAACACCTGCGCCGCCGCGTCGGCGACGTCGCCGCCCGCGTCCAGCGTGAGCGGGGCGAGTTCGAAGAGCAGGCCGGTCAGGGCGGTCGGCAGATCCGCCACCGGTACGCCGCGCTCGCCCGCACCGAGCCAGATCGCGCTGATCCCGTTCTCCAGCGCGGCCAGGATCTCGCGGTTCGCCACCGCGGCGTCGCGCTGGGCGAACCGGGCGCTGACGAACCAGCCCCGGTGCACGTCGCGAGTGGCGTCCCGGCCGCGAACGAAGGGGAACGTTCCGGGCAGGGGCTGCTCCGGCAGCTCATCGCGCCGGGTGTAGAGCGGGGCGACCGTCAGCCCGTCATAGGTGGTCTCGTCGAGCAGTCGCTCGGGCTCCTCGGGAAGTTCGCTGACATCGACGCGGCGAGCCTTCGCCAGCACCCCGGCAACACCCTTGCGCCATGCGCCGTATTCGGGCACCGGGTCGACCCCGGGATCTGAAGCAATCGGCATAGCTTGCTGTTCCTCTTCCTCACCACGGGCGCACCGCCAGTGCGCGCCCGATACCCTCACATTCGCCCAGCTCAGCGACTACTTCGGTTAACGGGCATTCGTCCCGCTTCCACTGATGCTAGCGGGCGGATTCCCAGCCGGTTGACCCTGCCCGCCACTACCAACCGGTAACCTGTCGCCCGTGACGAGGCTGATCCGTGACCCGCGTATCGTCGCGCTGATCGTCGGCGCGGTGGCGCTGTTCGGCGCGGCGCTGCTGGTCCCGCTGCCGTCGCCCCGCCAGGTGCAGGACTGGGCGACTTCCGTCGGCCCGGTCTTCCCGCTGCTGTTCTTCCTGGTTCACGCTCTGGTGACGGTGGCGCCGATCCCGCGCACCGTATTCACCGTCAGCGCCGGTCTGCTGTTCGGCCCGCTGCTGGGCATCACGCTCGCGGTGAGCGCGACGACCGTCAGCGCGGCCCTGGCCATCGTGCTCATCCGCGCGCTCGATCACAATCAGGTCGCCGCCCGGCTCACCCATCCCGCGGTGCGCGCCATCGACGAACGTCTCGCCCGCCGCGGCTGGCTGGCGGTCGGCTCGCTGCGGCTCATCGCGGCCGTACCGTTCTCGGTGATCAACTACTGCTGTGGCTTGTCATCGATCCGGTTCTGGCCGTATCTGTTCGCCACGGTGCTGGGTGTACTGCCCGGCACGATCGGCACCGTCATCCTCGGCGACGCGCTCACCGGGACCACCCATCCGGCGATGCTCGCGCTGTCCGGCGCCTGCCTCGCGGTCGGACTGGCCGGTCTGGTCGTCGACGCGCGATGGAAGACGACAGTCCCCGCTTCGGTAGACATCGCCGAACCCGTCGCGGCTGCCGACTGAGCAGCGCTCGATCGTGGCCGATTCCACCGGAACCGGGGTCACGTCCACCACGGCCGCCGCGCAGCCGGACACGAAATGCGGGAAATTCATCGGTGCCGAGAACAAGGACAAATCAGCAATAAGGGACCGAGCGCCCGCCCACTCTCCAGGACACGGTTCGCATGCGGCACCGTAATTGACACTACAACGGCGCCATCGGACGAATCAGGCCGCAGTGCAGTTCGGTCGCTGCCGCGTCACATAAGCCTCTGCTGCGGCAGTTCCGCGCACCGGCCCTTATCAATTTCGTAAAGTCGGCAACTATTTGCCGGTCTGCATCGTGGTTTAGGTGTACGCGAACGAACCGGTCGGCTTAAACTGATTTCCGGTCGGGTCTGGAGGCAAGGTGATGACCGTTCAGCGACCGCAGTTCGACCCCGACCGTGGATCGAACACCGCACCGGACGTGTCGCCACCAGAGCCTGTACCGCTGTCAGCCGGACAGCGGGGGCTGTGGCTGGCGCAACGCTTGAGTCCGGACGTCCCGATATGCGAGGCGCAATACGTCGAGTTCCACGGGGAGCTTGATCGTGAGCTTCTGCGTTCGCTGATGATTTGCGCGGGTCACGAGTTCCAGTCAGGGTATTTGCGGCTGGTCGAGGTGGACGGTAGCCCGCATCAACTGTTCGACCCGTCGCTGGCTTCGACGGGGCCGGTCATCGATATGCGTGCCGAACCGGATCCCATGGCGGCGGCATTGAAGTGGATGCGCGACGAATACACCGCACCGTTGGATATGGCTCGGGACCGGTTGTGGGCAGGGGCGCTTCTGCAGGTCGGCGATCGGCATTACCTGTTGTACAACAAAGTTCACCACGTCGCGGTGGACGGTTACGCCGCGATGACGATGTTGAACCGGCTCGCGGAGTTGTACACGGCCGCCGTGGAGGAACGGCCGCCGGAACCGAACCGGGCGGCGGACCTTCGCACACTGTACGAGGCCGACCGCACGTATCGGGAGTCCAAGCGGTTCGCCGACGACCAGGCATATTGGGTGGACAAACTCGCCGATGTCGCCGATGACGAATCCAGTCTGGCGACCCGCTACGCGCCGCCGCGTGCGGACAGCGTGGTCGCGATGGCCGAACTGCCGACGGCGCTGGTGGGGCGGATCGCGGACGCCGCGAAAGCGCTCGACGCGAGCCCGGCCGCGGTGGTGATCGCCGCGTTCGGTTGCTATCTCGCCCGGATGACCGGCCGGGACGAGATCCTCGTCGATGTTCCCGTCTCCGGCCGAACCACGGCCGTCCTGCGCCGATCCGGCGGGGTGTTCGTCAACCTCGCGCCGCTTCCGCTCGCACTCGGCGCGGAAGACACGGTCGCGACGCTGGTACGGCGGGTCCAATCCGACTTGGTCGGAGCGTTGCGCCACCAGCGGTGCGGCCTCGCCGATATTCGCGCCGCCACCGGATCGCGTGGGCAGCGGCGGTTCGCGGGTCCGATGGTGAACGTCATGTTCTTCCCCCAGAAGATCCGGTTCGGCGAGTTGACCGGGGACTTCCACATCCTCAGCTCCGGGCCGGTCGAGGATCTCCTGGTCAACCTGTATCAGACCGGAGAACCGCCGCGGACGATCCTGCACTTCCTGGCCAATCCCGACCGCTACACCGGCCCCGAACTGTCCGCCCACCACAGCAAGTTCGTGGAGTTCCTCGACGAGTTCGCCGCCGCCACGCCGGCCACCGACCTCGCGCGGATCCACCCCGGCAGCGCGCGCGAAGCGGCCCGGATCCGAAGCCGCCGCGACGACCTCGCGTTCTGGCGCGACACGCTCGCGGACCTTCCGGAGGAGTTGTCGTTGCCGGTGGATCGTCCCCGCCCCGCAGTGGCCTCCCACCACGGCGCCACCACCACCTACACCCTCGACACCGAACTCATCACCGCACTACACACCCTCGCACGCCAGCACGACTGCTCCCTGTTCATGGTCATCCACGCCACCCTCGCAGTCCTGCTCGCCCGCCTCAGCAACAGCACCGACATCCCCATCGGCACCCCCATCGCCGGACGCGGCGACCCCGCCCTCGACGACCTCATCGGCATGTTCGTCAACACCCTCGTCCTCCGCACCCACATCAACCCCCACGAACCCTTCACCGACCTACTCACCCGCACCAGAAACACCGACCTCCAAGCCTTCCAACACGCCGACATCCCCTTCGAACAACTCGTCGACCACCTCACCCCCCACCGCACCCGCTCCCACCACCCCCTCTTCCAAACACTGCTCGCCTTCCAAAACCTCGACCAACCCCACCTCCACCTCCCCCACCTCGACATCACCCCCACCGAACCACCCACCCCCACAGCACGATTCGACCTACAAATCATCCTCACCGACAACCACAACGGCGAGATGACCGCCACCATCACCTACGCCACCGACCTCTACAACCCCACCACCATCGACACCCTCACCCACCGATGGCTCCACATCCTGCACGCCATCACCACCAACCCCACCCAACCCATCGCCACCATCGACATCCTCGACCCCACCGAAAAAACCGACCTCCTCACCCGCACCGGACCACCACCCACACCACCGACCACCCTGCCCGACCTCCTCACCACCACCGCCC
>NZ_JBEYVQ010000030.1:0-38130 GCF_040644075.1 Nocardia sp. NPDC047038
CTTTCCCTCCACGACTCTCTTCCGATCTACCAACTCCGTCATCACGGCGACCCGCGACCATCCCCACCTCAGCCCTCCCAACCCGACCACCGCCGCGGCCCCACAACGCCGCCGAACCCTTCACGATTCCGCCAACGCGGCGACGAAAGACGCGGCCACTGCCTGCTGCCCGGCCAACGTGGCGTGGACACCGTCGTCGAGCAGCAACGGGTCCTCGCCATCAGGGAGCGTGTCGTTCTCGACGTCGACGGTCAGCTCGGCCAGGTCGTGCAGCACGGTCGAGGTGTCGGCGATGTCGGCTCGGGTCCAGGCGATGCCGATTCGCTGGAAAGGCTCGAACCCGGCGATGCGGGCTTCGTCGACCGTGGTCGGGGTGAGCCAGATCCACTGCGCCGGTTCGGGTGCGCGGGATCGGAGTATGCGCAAGTTGCGTTCGGTTTCGGACAGGCCGACCAGGCGCGGACCGCCGGGGCCGCCGATGCGCTGGGCGTCGTTGGCGCCGAGTTGGCAGAACACCCAGTCGGGGCGCTGGAAACCCAGAGCGGGAGCGAGCGTCAGCGTCTGCGTTGTGGTCGCCCCCGAGACGGCGAGATTGGTGAGCCGAATGGCATCGTCGGGTCTGCGCAGGTCGAGCAGATAGCGCAGGATTTCGAACCACGACAGCCGGTCGGCGGTCGAACTTTCGCCCAAGGCGACCACGTGCTGTCCGGGTCGAAGCGGCAGCCGATCCACCGCGGCGGCCACCGCGGCGTCGTCCAGGAGGGCAGCGGCCGCCCAGCGCGCCTGTTCATCGAAATCGGCACAGAGCTTTTCGTATTCGACGGGGGTGAGGCCGAACAGCGGTGCGACGCGGTCGGCGCCGAGGCCGGGGAGGTAGGGCAGCGAGCGTTCGGGACGCTGGAATCGGACGAGCTTCTCAATGTGCGGATTCATCGGTCATTCCGTTTCTGCGGCAGATGATTTCGAGACGAGGAAGCCAGCGGCGATCAACCACGCCATGCCGGTGAAACGGGCCAGCGGCAGCAGGACGGCGGCCTCCGTGCGCATCAGCGTTGCCGTGGTAGCCAGTCCGGCGACGGCGATGACGAGGCCGAGCCTGGCCAGCCAGGTACGGAAGGCAGCTACCGGCAACGCGATGCCCGCGATGAGCAACCCGGTCGAGACGACATTGCCTGGGCCGCCCGCGAGGAAGGCCAGCGTGTGCAAAGCGCGCACCAAGTGCGGAGATTCGACGACCTCCGGCACCGTCAGCACCCAGGTCACCACCGCCGACAGCATCAGGAATCCGGTGGCGAGCGCGCCTCCGGTGAGGGCGAGCGCGCCCCGCGTCCGCAGCCGCGCGGTGATCGCGGCGACGAACAGCGCACCGGGGATCGCGGCGGCGAACTGCAACGTCGCTCCCAGCCGGACCGCGTCGCGGTGGTCGGTGAAGTAGAACAGCGCGTCGTCCGGCGCGGCGAACGGGGAAGGAAACACTTCGCCACCGGCCGCGACGGTGCTCGCGGCCAACCCGGCGACGAACAGCGCCGCCGAGGCGGTGGCGAAGACCCCCGGCGACGGGCCCAGCCCGGGTATATCTGGCCGCGGTGGAGTGGAAGCGATTGCGGGAGCGCTCATTACACGAGTCCGTTCTTCTGGGTGAATCGTTCACTGCAGTGAACGATTGAGGCGTGTGTACGATAGCCCGGTGACAGCAGGAGAGCAAGCGGGTGACAACCCGATTCCGCGACAGGCCCTTACCCGGCAGGTCTCGTTCCTGCTCGCCCAACTAGGCGCGCACGCCACCCAGCGGTTCACCGACCGCATCGCCCCGCTCGGCCTGACTCCCCCCGATATCGGGGTGCTGCGCATGATCGCCATGTCCCCCGGCCGCAGCCAGCGCGCTCTGGCCGAAGAACTCGGCGTGGTTCCCAGCCGCGTCGTCGCCCTACTCGACAACCTCGACCGCAAAGGCCTCGTCGAACGCCGCCGCAGCGCCACTGACCGCCGCAACCACGAACTGCACCCGACCCCGGCGGCCTACCAGCTGATGGGCGAACTCTGGCCGGTGCTCCAGACCCACGAAGCCGACCTCACCGCCGCGCTCTCACCCGACGAACGCGATCAGCTGGCGTCACTGCTGGTACGCATCGCCGAACAGCAAGGTCTGGACATGGGCGTACACCCCGGATATCAGCGCGCGAACACGCCCTCCACCGATGAGACGAAGTGATAGATCACGACCCGAACCAGTCCGCTTCCAGGTAGAGCAGTTCAGCCCACCGGCTTCACGCGGGAACGGGCGGAGGAACCTGGTGAGATCGTTGCCTCGCCCCGTGTAGGCCCACGGCGCCGCTCCGCGAACGTACAAACATGCGGGTGATGATTGTTGCCGGATGAATAGCGATTCCCCACGTCGCTGGCGTGACCCTCCAGTGTCACCACGTAGGTGCTGACGCGGCTGACACCGCCCATCTCGCATTGCGCTCGCCGACGCGAGTGGACTCGCCGACCTGACGGCGGCTCCCGGCAGTCCGCTCGAACGGCCCGAGCGCGCATGCCACCCTGTTTCTTTCGCGTCCGCGGTCACGGTCCGCGTCGGGCGTCTCATCAGCGGAAACCATGTCCGCCACTACGCGGCATACGAAGCCGAATCGCTTGCGACACGAACACGGTGGCGCTCGGCGGACAAGTCGTCCGAGCACGACGGATCGACCACGTCACAGCAGCCCTGTCACCGGCCCCAGGCGAAGGCCGGTCCACTGATTTCCGGACCGGCAAACTACCTTCATCAGCAGGGCGCCGTTCGATGCGGCCGTCCAACTCCTCCGGTCCGCATCGCTATCGAAAGGCTGTGTCAGCAGGAGTGGGACCCTTCAACTGGCGCGCCCTGCCCACAGTTCTACGAATCGGACGTCTTCATCCTGTCCAATATCCTGGGCTGCCATTGGTAGAACCAACTGAACTTGTAGGACTCCCCATTGGGCGACGAGGTAGCGGCATAGGTGAATCGACGGTCGGTCGTGCTGATCGGAACTTTGTCGACGAGTTGCTCGAAGCGCGGTTCGATTCGAACCGGGAGCGTTGTCGGGTCCGGTGTTATCACCGGAAAACAGAGGCGCTCGATTCGGCGCGATTCCCAGCTGATGGTGGCGTATATATCGAATGCTTTCTCGGTGAGTGAGAGAAAGTCATCGCTCGGGTCCGGGAGTCCGGCATCCCGGTGCAGCGACACGATGGCGCGTGGTTCGAAATAGTCGGCCGACAGTCCGGGGAAGTACACGTTCATCGTCTTGTCGTGGTAGTCGATACCGAGCAAGCCGACTTTGTCCTCCAAGCCGTGACGTGCGAACATGCCGGCGTGGTCGGCGAGACTGGGCGGCATGGACGGTAGTTCGGCGAGCTCCGATACTTTCTGCATGCCATCGGCGGGAAAGAACGGCCAGATTTTCTTGAAGCCGCCGACTACACCGATGTCGATCCCGTAGCTGTGGATCGGGCACCGTTCCCGGACCTCGTCCAGCAGAGCGCCGACCGGATGATCGGTCTCGGAAATGAGTTCGTTGGAAAGGGCGATGTCATATGGGTCGATGTCGCTCGGCAGCGTCAAGAAGCGGTAGTCGAGGTCTCCTGAGCGGCGGGCGTCGGTGACCACTCGGAGGGAGATCACGGAACGCGTGAGCATCGCGCCGTACGCGGTCAGAGTGGGCCGGACAGCTTCTCGAGTGCAGGGCACGTTCCATAGCCGCGCGGATTCCTCGATGGCCGCGTAGAGATCTTCCAGCTCGGATTCGGTAGTGGTGAACACGCGTCCTTCCAGAGATCGGTGCTACGAGCAACATCACGGTTGCGCCAATTCCATTCAACCAGAATGCAACTCAGCGCCGGACGCCACGTGTGGGAATGCAGGCACCGCGTCCATCCATGGTCACGCGGTCGACGAACGGAGGTGGCGGGTGAGGGCATGACCCAGATGCGGGCCGAGGGGACCGGTGTGGTCGATGCCGAGCTGGGTGGCGAGGGTGGTGGTGTGCAGGCGTGTGGCGTTTTCCAGCAGGGTGGCGTAGGTATCGGTGGTAGCGCGGATTCGGTGATGAGCGGTCGCGGCGATGACGACGGCGAGAGGTGCGGCGGGCCACCACCAGACGGTCAGAACGAGGTAGAGAACGGACCAGGCCGCAAGCGTGGTCGCTCGCGAGAGAGCGGTGCGGGCGGTGGTGATCTGCTCGCGCACGGGGTCCGGCAGGACCAGCCACAGCGACGGCCATACAGTCGCCAGGTCGAGATGGTGATCGCGATCGAGTCGAATCGCCGTTGCTTGGATTCGGTCGCCGCTCCAGGTCGGGCGCTCGGGCCGCTCGACCGAAATCCTTGCTCGCGCGCGTGCCGCACGGTGCCTGAGCGCCGGGTCGGGCCGGGACGCCGGATCGGGAGTCAAGGCATTCTGGTATTCACGGAGGTAGTCGGCGTTGGCGCTGTCCCACCGACGCTGACGGCGGGCGAGCGACCACCGAGCGGCGAACCGGACGGGAATCGGCCAAGCCTGCCATTCCGCTGCCAGCACAGCCCGCTCCACAAACGTTCCGATCGATTGTGCGACGAAACCGACCGCCGCGGCGGCTGCGAGAATCGCGGCCAAGACGACGACCTGCCCGCCCATGCTGGTCACCGCGGGATTTCTGGCGTAGTCGGTGATATGTCGGGTGAGCAGGCCGATGTCCAACGCATGCGCGTGGCCGAGAGTGAGCGCGGTGGCGGTGACCGCCAGATAGAACGCGCCGGGCAACACGAGAAGCGAAAACCATTTCTCGGCCAGCTTTTTGGCGAGTTCACTCCACAACCCGTTCATCAAGAGAGCCGTTCGCGCCGTAATTCCCGTCCGCTGACGGCGCATCGGGGCGGCTCGGCATCGACATCGTCGCGGCCGTCGCAGCGTTCGAGTGGGCAGCGGTAGACGACTTCGATGCTGTGCACGCCGACCGGCACCAGACCGCGGTGGTGTCCATACACACCGCGCGCATCGCCGGCCGCCCGCAGAGCGGTGTGCACCCCGTCCAGCGCGGCGGCGATGCCCGCACCGTCCCCCGATCGGACCGAGCTGAGCAGCTTGTGCAGCGGGGTCGAAATGTCCGTCCCGTCATCGCCGAGAGTGCCGCGGATCTCCTGCAGATGACCGCACAGATACGCCAGCCCGGCGGTGACCCGAGTTGCATCTTGCGACGGCGGCAACCGAACCCCCAGGTGCACAGGTGAATACAATGGACACTGCCGCCGAGGCCACGATCCGGCGAGCGTGTCGTGTGATCATATCGCCGTAAACCGTTGTGCCACGGGTGGCCGTGTGATCAGCGTGGCTCGATAGGGCAGGGGGATGGATGCGGTATGACGATCAACGCCACCATCATCACGGCCGAAATCAAACTGTGGCAACGCAAGCTGACCACGCTGCCGACCGGCCACCCCACGCGGGTGCTGTGCCTGTTCCGCCTCGGTGACGCTTTTTATCGCCGGTTCAAGGCGACAGGGGCCATCGCCGACCTGGACGAAGCCATCGTCTCCCTCCGGAAAGCCGTGGAGGCCACTCCCGCCGGTCACCCGAACCTCGCCGTCATACTGACCGAACTCGGCGGCGGACTCTGGATCCGTTTCCAGCGGACCGGGATGTCGCCCGACTTGGACGAGGCGATCCGGGCAGCTCGACGCGCGGTGGACGCCACGCCACCCGATCGCCCCGTGGACGGCCTGCTGGGTTTCATCGCTGCAGCCCTGAAGATCCGGTTCGAGCGGACGGGCGCGATGGCCGATCTGGACGAGATGGCCCGGACAATGCGGCTGACGATCGCGGCCACGCCCACCGATCACCCCGAGCGGGCCCAAAGGATCAGCGCGCTGAGTCGCGCCCTGCGGCATCAGTTCACGTTGACGATGGCGCTGCCCGATCTGGACGAGGCGATCCGAGTCGGCCGACAGGCGGTGGCCGCGGCGGCCCCGTACCACCCCGAGCGTTCCAGCATTCTGTCCGATCTCGGGATCTCCTTACGGGTAAGGGCCGAGCGGACGGGCGGGCAGGCCGACCTGGAGGAAGCGATCCGAGTAGGTCGGCAGGCGGTCGCCGAAACATCCCCCGACCATCCCAAGCGTGCCGACCACATGACCAGCCTCTGCCGGGCTCTGGTGCACCGGTTCGCACGCGCGGGT
The DNA here is from genome assembly GCF_040644075.1 of Nocardia sp. NPDC047038. NCBI lineage: Bacteria > Bacillati > Actinomycetota > Actinomycetes > Mycobacteriales > Nocardiaceae > Nocardia > Nocardia sp. NPDC047038. Next base: position 6,178 of record NZ_JBEYVQ010000030.1, read on the forward strand.
CTACCGGACGATCTAGATGAGGCGATCGAAATCGGTCGACGAGCGGTAATGGTCACAGCCCCAGAGCATCCCGACTGTGCCGAAAGTATGTCCATCCTCGGATCAGCGCTACGGCTCCGGTCCGAGCGAACAGGCTCGACAACCGATCTGGACGAGGCCGTCGCCACCCTGCGGAAGGCCGTGAACGTGGACCTCGTCGACCGAACAGTCCGCCCGGTGTCGCTGTCCGATCTCGGTATCGCCCTTTTGAACCGTTTCGAAAGGACCGGGGCCCAGGCCGACCTGGACGAGGCGATTCAGGTCGGCCGACAGGCGGTGGAAACCGGCTTCGGCCGCTTCGACTTCGGCAACATCCTGTCCGGTCAGGGGGTCGCGGTACTGCGGCGGTTCGAGCGAAACGGCGAAATGAGCGATCTGAACGAGGCCGTCATCACCTTCCGGAAAGCCGTGGACGTCACGTCTCCCGATCATCCCGATCTGGCGAGCATACTGACCAATTCCGCCGTCACCCTGCTGAAGCGGTTCGAGCGGACCGGCGAGCTGCCCGATCTGGACGAGGCGATCGAACTCGGCCGACAGGCGGTGACAGCCCTGCCCACCGGCCACCCTGACCTGGCCAAAACACTGTCCAATCTCGTCACCTGCCTGGCGAGCCGGTTTCAGCGGACAGGCGAAATGGCCGACTTGGACGAGGCGATCCGGATCGGACGGGAGTCGGTCGTCGCCACACCCACCGGCCATCCCGGCTCGGCCGCCACCGGGTCCAATCTCGCGATCTGCCTGGTGAGCCGATTTCACCGTACGGGGCAGACGCCGGACCTCGACGAGGCGATCGTCACCCTCCGGAATGCCGCGGACGTTCTTGCCCCCGACCATCCCGATCTTGTCACGCTGCTGTCCAATCTCGGTGTCGCATTGTGGAAGCGGTTCGATCGAACCGGAGCCCCGGTCGACCTGGACGAGGCGATATACGCGAACCGACGAGCGGTGGCGGCCATACCGGACGACCACCCCCTCCGAGCTCGCCACCTGTCCAATCTAGCCATCCCTTTGCGGATTCGATTCCAGCGAACCGGCGCGATGGCCGATCTGGACGAAGCGATCCGAATGGGTCGGCAGTCGGTCGCGGCCACACCCGAAGACCATCCTGACCTTCCCATCATGTCGACCGAACTCGCGGCCTTCCTGCTGAGCCGGTTCGAGCGGACGGGCATGATCGCCGACGCGGACGAAGCCATAGCCACGCTCCGGAAAGCCGTGGACATCACCCCGGTCGACCACCCCGCACGCGCCGGGATACTGGCCGACCTCGGAGTAGTGCTTTGGAAGCGCTCCGAGCGTACGGAAACGGCGGATGACTTGGGCGAGGCGATCCGGATGGGCCGGCTGGCAGTCGCAGCCACGCCCACCGACCACCCCGAACGCGCCAACCGACTGTCGAACCTCGCCGTGCCCCTGACGATTCGGTATGAATCGACGGGCGCGACACACGATCTGGACGACGCGATCCGTCTCGCCCGGCAGGCGGTCGCGGCCATCCCGACCGGGCACCCTGGCCACGCCGTCATGCAGGTCAACCTCGCCGAAGCTCTGCGGGCCCGATACTCGCGGACAGGCACGACGTCTGATCGGGAGGAGGCGACGACCGCCCTGCAGGAGGCTGCGGAACTGGCCACAGCGGCTCCGTCCCTGCGCATCCGGGCTGCTCGCGGCGCCGCCGAGCTCACCGCGACGGCGCAGCCGGGCCGGGCGGCGGAACTGCTGCAGCGGGCGGTCCGCTTGTTGCCCGAAGTCGCGCCACGTGAGTTGGCGCGGTCGGATCAACAACATGCTCTGGGCGAGTACACCGGAATCGCCTCCGACGCGGCGGCACTGGCGCTGGACGATCCGTCCACACCGCCGGACCAGCGGCCCGTCCTGGCATTGCAGCTGCTGGAGGCGGGGCGGGCGGTGCTGTTGAGCCAAGCGTTGCAAGTGCGCGGGGACATAGCCGACCTCGCAGACCAGCATCCAGATCTGGCCGCCGATTTCGTCCGGCTTCGGAAACTTCTCGACCGAACTCCCGATGCCGCCGCCGCGTCGGACGCGGCAGCCGACCCCATAGCGGACCGGGCGCGCTCGGCGCGGGAGTTGAACGACGTGCTGGCGCGGATCCGGGCGCAGCGCGGATTCGAGTACTTCGCCCTGCCGCCGTCGACGGCGGAACTCATCGCTCAGGCCGGCCGAGGCCCGGTGGTGGTGTTCAACATCAGCGGTCACCGCAGCGACGCGCTGCTGCTCACCGCCGGCGGAGCGACCTGTCTGCCGCTGCCCGGCCTGCCGCTCGAGACCGTGATCGACCAGGTCCTCGCCTTCCACGAAGCCTTGCAGGCCGCTGGTCACGGCCGCACCGGGCCGGAGCGGCAAACCGCCCAACGACAGCTCAGCCGGATCCTGGAATGGCTGTGGGACAACGCCGCAGGCCCGGTTCTGGACGCCTTGGGCTACCGCGAACGGTTCCCTGTGGACCGGACCGGCCCGCGGGTGTGGTGGATACCCGGGGGTCTGCTGGGTCTACTGCCCATCCACGCCGCGGGCTATCACACCGCACCACCTGATCCCGCGGGCCGGGCGGTGCTGGACCGGGTTGTCTCCTCCTACACCCCCACCATCGCCGCCCTCCGCCATGCGCGGCGGCGCTCACCGAGCACCGAGCCGTCTGCACGCAGGCCCGCACTCATCGTCGCGATGCCTACCACCCCCGGCGTAGCGGGGCGCCTGCACCACGTGCCCGAGGAAGTCCGCGCGGTCGCCGCCCACCTGTCGTCGTCGATCACGCTCACCGAGCCGGACTCCGGCATCCAGGCCGATCTCGCTGGAGCGGACTCCGCCACAACCCTTCCGACCAAGGCCAATGTCTTGAATCGCCTGGCCGACTGCGCCATCGCGCACTTCGCCTGCCACGGCACCACCGATCCGGCCGACCCATCCCGCAGCCACCTGCTGCTGCACGACCACGACGCGGACCCGCTCACGGTCGCCGAACTCGCCCCGGTCCACCTCGACCACGCGCGTCTGGCCTACCTTTCGGCCTGCGAAACCGCCCTCACCACCAACACCCGGCTCCTCGACGAAGCCATTCACCTTGCCTCGGCGTTCCAACTCGCCGGATACCCACACGTCATCGGCACACTGTGGCCCATCGACGACGAAATCGCCGTGCAGGTGGCCGACGCCTTCTACGCCGCTCTGGTCACCGACCCGGACGTGACCGATGCCGCATCCGCGCTGCATCGCGCCATCCAGGCTGTGCGCGACGCGCTTCCCGCCACCCCCTCGCTCTGGGCCGCCTACCTTCACGCCGGGGCATGAGAGCCGACCCCGGTCGGACCCGCATGCCCGCCTGCGTCGTCAGCACTTCGGCGTGAGCGGAGTGCACAGAGGCAGCAGGTTCATGCGGGCCGGGGTTTCCGTGACGGGCGGCGGTGGGGGAACCGCCTCGGTGGTGAGCACAGGAGTTTGGGTCGGTTGCACAGCGCCGCCGGTGGGCGTCGAGCAGGAGGCGGCCAGTATCCATATCGTGCCGATGACCAGCACGATCAGCGCCACCGCGGCGATCTGTTGCGAGCGGTGGCCGCGTGACTTCGATTTTTCGGAGGTGCGACCGGGGATCCGCGCGGACAGGGCGGTTATCTGCTCGCGAACCGGGACCCGTGGACGGCGCTCGAGCACAGCCGTCGGCGTGGGTCGGCGCAGCGGCTCGGGCGCGGGGGTGGGCGTTGACCACGATGCGGGCCGGCTCGGCGGAGGCGCCTGCACCGGACGTGGGCTCCGAGGCCGGTCGGCGGCGGGCTCGATCCACGACGACCAGTTGTCCGTGAAGGACGACGGTGCGGGCTTCGCCGCGAGTCGGCCTTCGAACCGAGGCGGCTCCGCGTACTCGGCATCAGTTGTCGGGTCCGACGGCACGGGATGTGATTCGGGCTCCGGCGCGAGGTATTCCGGCGCGAAGGGATCCGCCGGGGCGGGTTGCGCCTGCGCAGCTACGGCGACAAGTGCCTGCGGGGAATGCGACTCTGACGCGGACACCTTCTGGCTGCCGCCTGGCACATCCGTGTACTCGAGTGACTGTCCAGCCGTCGACGACGCCCCTTGGGCTCGCTGTGCGCTTTCGGCACTGGGCCGCGTCGACGGCTCGAACGCCGAGCCCTCGTGCTCGTCGACATCCTGGGCGGCCACGGTTCCCGAGGCGTCGGTCCGCTCCAGCGCAGGCATCGCGGACTGCCACGCGGGCGACCGATCTACCTGCGGGATTTGCTGATAACCCTCATCTGCCTCGTCACCGTTTTCGACGGTTCGCGTCGAGCCGGATTCGCTGAGTCGCGCAGCATCCGGATCGAGGTCGTGCGGCTCGGGCACGGCGTCGACCGGTGGCGCGTCCGAACCAGCCGACACGTCGTCGGTGTCCGAATCCTCGCTGGACGTCCTACCCTCGAGCTCGGGAGCCTTCCGCGTCACGCTCTCCAACGCCGCCAGCGTCCCGGCCCGCAACTTCCGCTCCGCCGGAAAACCATCCGCCACCAGGTCGTCGACGGTGATCTGGTCGCCCAGGTTCAAGTCCGTCAGGAGGGCGTGGGTGCGTTCGGCGGTCCAGATGAGCTTGCGGCTCGCGGTGCGGTGGAACCACGCGCGCAGGTCGGCCTGCCCGGCTCCGAGCACCACCGCGCATCCGCGCCTGCGCGACTCGATGTTGAGCGTGAGGTTCGAATCCTTGGGCGGCACCACGACGATCAGTCCGTCGACGAAGGCCTCGGCATTGTGCTTGCGCACCAGCGTCTTCAAGTTGAAGACGTTGTTCGTCACCTGGTCGAACGGGCTGCTGTCGTGGTCGCGCACGTGGATCGGGTCGCCCGCGTAGCCGGACAGCCGCCAGCGTCCGTTGGCCTGCACCGACAGGACACCGCTCGTCGCCTCCGGGACGGTGCCCTTGACCTCGACGACGACCGCCGCCCTAGGTGTGATCACCACCAGATCGGCTTCCTGCGTTTCGTCCTTGCGCTCGCGGTCGGGTAGGTAACACCCCGAGATCGCGAGTCCCACAATGACGTACTGGCCGGTCCAGCTCCGCATCCAGTCGAGCACGCGCTGTTCGGATCGCGGCGCCGTCGTTCGTTCATTGATGACCAACATCGGCGGCCTCCATCGCCGTCCACACCATCGACCACACAACGGTATGCGCCGGGATTTCCGCCACAAAATCGAAAGGCACTGGAGCAGCAGGATATTGGCAGCACAAGGGCGTGCGAAGGACGGCGTGTGGGCAGCGCCACACTCGGGTGCGTCAGACCCCGACCGCTTCTTCGATCTCTTCCTCGGCCGCATGTTCCGTGACGCCGACCGTCTCGATGCGCGCGGCCGTGCGCAGCCTGCGCTCGTAGCCGCCCGCCACCAGGACCAGTCCCGCACCGGCCGCCAGCCACAGCACCAAGCTCAACACCCGGTTGCCGAATCCCGCACCGCCGTCGAAGTACAACAGGGTGCGCGCGCCCTCGACGAAACCCGCTCCGTTCCAGAACGAATGCAGCGCGCCGAAGAAATCGTTCTGCAGCCACGGCCCGTACACGCCGCCCGATGTCGTGAAGTTGAGCATCACGAACAGCACCATCATCGTCAGCGTGGTCCAGCGCCGTAAGAAGGTGTGCAGCCCGATGCCCACCGCGAGAATCCCAGCCGAATACAGCCACGACATCGCCCAGACGGCGGCGTAGTCGTGGTCGACCACATGGAATACCGGCCCCGCGACGCCGAGTCCGATGACGCTCACCGCCAGCGACGTGACCAGGCCCAGCAGTGCGCGAACGCCCATGCTCAGTCCCGCCCCGGCCGCGCCGATCGCCGCGACGCTGCCGTAGGAGCCGATGCTCAATGCCACCAGCAGGAAGAACAAGCCCTGCGCGGTCGGATCGCCGGTGCTCGGCGGAGCGATATCGGTGACCTCGACCGGCGCGCCCTGCTGGGCGGCGATCCGGTCGAAGACGGCCTCGGCCGCCATCGCCGTGGTGTCGGAACCAGCCTTGGCGACCAGCGCTTCGTGCGATTCCGGCACGTAGGCGCCGGCCAGTGTCCGCTCCCGCAACTGCCGCACCGCCTCCTCCCGACCTGGCAGGGTGACAACCTCCAGCGCGTCTCCGGCCCGGTCCTTCAGCGTCTGAGCCAGCACCTTGACCTGCGGTGCGTCACCCACGATCGCCACCTTCAGGTGGTTCGGCTCGGGCTGGTGGAACGCGCCCAGATACGCCAGTGCCATGCCGAGGCACATCAGCAGTGGGGTGAGCAGATGCGCGGCGACATGCCGTAGTTGGTGCATGAGACGACTCCCCAAAAGGTTGGTAAATACAACTATCTTCGTTGTACTATACAACCATGCGGCAATCTCCGGCATTCCCCACTCGCTCGACCGCGATCCACACCATTCAGCGCGAGCTCACCGCATTCGCCCGCCGAGCCCGTGGCCGAGCCGCCGAACTGCATCCGGAACTGCCGCTGGTCGCGTCGAGCATCCTGGACCTGGTCATCGAACGCGACGGCTGCCTGGCCACCGAACTGGCCGAACACTTCCTGCTGGACAAATCCACGGTGAGCAGGCAGGTGGCGGCGCTGGAACGGCTCGGGTATCTCACCCGGGAGGTCGATCCCGCCAATCGCCGCAACCACATCCTGCGCGCCACCCCCGCCGGGCAGCGGATCGCACGGGAGGCCGAGCAGCGCCGCCGGGAGGCGTTCGCCGAACGGTTCCGCGACTGGGACGACGAGGACCTCGCCGAACTCGCCGGGTACCTGGTCCGCTACAACGCGGCGGACGGCTGATCAGCACACGGCCGGCGCGGCGGACGCGAGCGAGCCCCCTCAACCTCGCAGCGCCGCCGCCAGATCCGGGTGCACGGAGAACGCGATGGCGATCAACGATTCGACCAGCAGATCGATCAGCTCCGTACGCGAGATGGGCTCCGAGCGCAGCCAGGTGAGCGTGGATTCCTCGACGAAGGCGATCCAGCCGCGCATGGCGAGCATGAGGCGGGGGTGGTCGGATTCCACGATGGGAGTGGGAGTCTCCGCGAGGATGATCCCGATGATCGCGTCGCGGGTCTGGTCGACCAGCGGGGCCAGGTCGGGGCTGACGCTGGTGGGGCCGCGTAGCAGCGCCAGATAGGAGGTCCGGTTCTCCGTGACGTACTCGATGTAGCGCTCGATCGAGTCGCGCAGCATCTCGAACAGGCCCAGCGAGCGGTCCGGGGCGACACGCTCGAGCAGTTCGGCGTTGGCGTGGTGCACGATCGCGAGCTGGAAGTCCTGCTTGGTCGGGAAGTAATGGAACAGCAGGCCGCGGGAGATGCCCGCCTCGGCGGCGATCTCGCTGACGGAGATGTCCTCGATGGAACGCTCGCCGAGCATCTTCGCACCCAGAGTGATCAGCTGCTCGCGGCGCTCGTCGGGACTCAGCCGCGTGCGCTTGGGGGCGTCCCTCTGGGTTCTCGTCACGCGCACAATCCTACTGAACGCCAGTCAATACACTGTTGACTCGCGCTCAATAGGGCCGTAGGCTCCATTACATGAGTCGCAAGGTTACAGACAAAGCTGTCGCCGGCCGACCCGCGCGCCACGCCAAGACGATCATCATCGGCAGCGGGTTCGCGGGCCTGGGTCTGGCCATCCGGCTGACCCAGCAGGGGCGCAACGACTTCCTCGTGCTGGAGCGCGGCAGCGACGTCGGGGGCACCTGGCGGGACAACACCTACCCCGGCGCGGCCTGCGACGTGCCTTCGCACCTGTACTCGTACTCGTTCGCGCTGAACCCGAACTGGTCGCGGTCGTTCTCCCGGCAGGGCGAGATCCAGCAGTACATCCAGGACGTGTCGAAGCGCTACGACGTGCGTGACAAGCACATCTTCGACTGCGACGTGACCAGCGCCCGCTGGAACGACGAGACCGCGCTCTGGGAGATCGAGTCGACCAAAGGCAGCTTCACCGCGAACACGGTGGTCTCCGCGGTCGGCGCGCTGTGCGAGCCCGCGCTGCCGGACATCAAAGGCATCGGCGAATTCGAAGGCGAGATCTTCCACTCCGCCCGCTGGAACCACGACGCCGACCTCACCGGCAAGCGGGTCGCCATCATCGGCACCGGCGCCTCGGCGATCCAGATCGTGCCTGCCATCGCCCCGAAGGTCGGCCACCTGGACGTATACCAGCGCACGGCGCCGTGGCTGCTGCCGCGCCTGGACCGCCCGTACACGAAGGCCGAGCGAATGGCCTTCAAGTACGTGCCGGGTCTGCAGCGACTATCCCGCGCGGCCATCTACGCCGCGCGCGAGACCCAGGTGGTCGGCCTGGCCAAGGTGCCTGCCCTGATGCAGTTGTTCGAGGCGATCGCGAAGGCCAAACTCCGCCACGAGATCCGCGATCCGCAGCTGCGCGCCAAGGTCACGCCGAATTTCCGGATCGGCTGCAAGCGCATGCTGATCTCCAACGACTACTACCCCGCGCTGTCGCGCCCCAACGTCGACGTGGTCACCGACGGCATCGCCGAGGTGCGCGCGAACTCGATCGTCACCGAGGACGGCACCGAGCGCGAGATCGACGCGTTGATCGTGGCGACCGGCTTCCACGTCACCGACTCCCCCACTTACAACACCATCGCGGGCCGTGACGGTCGCACTTTGGCGGAGGTATTCGACGAGATCGGCCAGCAGGGCTACAAGGGCTCGGCGATCGCCAATTACCCCAATCTGTTCTTCCTGCTCGGCCCGAACGTCGGCCTCGGGCACACCTCGATGGTGTACATGATCGAATCTCAGATCAATTACATCGCCGACGCACTGGCTACCATCGACCGCCTCGACCTGCGTACCGTGGAGGTGCGCCGCGACGTGCAGGATGCCTACAACGCCGACCTGCAGGCGAAGCTGGCGGGCAGCGTCTGGCTGACCGGCGGGTGCTCGAGCTGGTACCTGGACAAGCACGGCAACAACACCACGTTGTGGCCGGACTTCACTTTCGAATTCCGTAGGCTGACCAAGACATTCGATGTGGCGGCGTACGACATCTCCATTTCCCGGGCCGATTTGAAAGCAGTGGCATCGTGAGCAGTGACGCTTACTTCGAGAACAAGGTATGTGTGATCACCGGAGCGGGTTCCGGGATCGGCCGTGCGCTGGCGGTGAATCTGGCCCGGCGCGGCGCCAAACTGGCACTGTCGGACATCGACGTCGACGGTTTGAACGAAACCGTACGCCGCTGCGAACAGCTCGGCGCCGAGGTCAAGGCCGACCGGCTGAACGTGGTCGAACGCGAAGCGGTGATCCTCTACGCCGACGCGGTGAAAGCGCACTTCGGCACGGTGCACCAGATCTACAACAACGCGGGCATCGCCCACCACGGCGAGGTCATCCGCTCGGAGTACAAGGACTTCGAACGCGTGATGGACGTCGATTTCTGGGGCGTCGTCAACGGCACCAAGGCGTTCCTGCCGATGGTCATCGAGTCCGGTGACGGCCATGTCGTCAATGTGTCCAGCCTCTTCGGCCTGATCGCGATTCCCGGGCAGAGCGCCTACAACGCGGCGAAGTTCGCGGTGCGCGGCTTCACCGAGTCGCTGCGCCAGGAGATGCTGGTCGCGCGGCACCCGGTCAAGGTCACCTGCGTGCACCCCGGCGGCATCAAGACCGCGGTCGCGCGCAACGCCACCTACGCCGAGGGCATCGACGCCAAGTCGGCCGCGACGATGTTCGACCGGAAGCTGGCCATCCACACCCCGGAGATGGCGGCGCAGACCATCGTCGAGGGCGTGCGCAAGGGGCACGGCCGCGTGCTGATCGGCTGGGAGGCCAAACTGCTGGATCTGTTCGTCCGGGTCACCGCGTCGGGCTACCAGCGGATCGCGGCCAACGTCGAACGCCGCTTCCTGCCCTGACCCGGATTCGAGGAACGACGAATGCGGGACATCGACCTGCCACTGCCCCTCGCGCGGGCGATACTGAATCCGATCTTCCGGGTCACGCTGAACAAGCGATTGCCGTTCACGGTGCAGCGCAGGCTGCTCGACGTGACTTCGCGGGCGCAGTTGCTGCCCGCGGGCGCTGTCGTGCGGCCCGTGCGCCTCGGCGGCAGGCCCGCCGAGCGGATCGATTTCGCGGACACCTCCGAGCACGGTGCCGTGCTCTATCTCCACGGAGGCGGATACGCGGTCGGCTCGGTCGCGACACATCGCTCGCTCGCGGCCCGGCTGGCACGAGACATCGGTTGCGCGGTCTACGTGCTGGACTACCGGCTCGCGCCGGAGCACCCCTTCCCCGCGGCACTGGACGACGCCGAGGCGGCGTTCCTGGAGCTGGTGGCGACCTCGGGACTGCGGCCGGACCAGATCGCCGTCTCCGGTGACTCCGCGGGCGGCGGTCTGTCGCTCGCGCTGGCGCAGCGACTGATCGCCCGGCACGGGCAGACCCCGGCCGCGCTCGGTCTGATCGCGCCGTGGGCGGACCCGAACGAGATCCCGGAGCGGGAACGCGATCTGGTTATCAACAGGCCCTGGTCACGCGCCTGCGCCGCCGCTTACCTGGGCGACAGCGATTCCGCCGACCCGGCTTACGCACCCCTGACCGGCGAACTGCGCGGCCTGCCGCCGACCTACGTGCAGGTGGACGTCAGCGAACTGCTGCACCGGCAGTGCGTCGCGCTGGTCGCCGCGCTGCGCGAGGCGGGGGTACACGTGCGCTTCACCGAGAGCAAGGGCTTGTGGCACGTCGCTCAATTGCAGGCCGCGCTGGCGGCGCCCGCAGCGGCCGCGCTGTGCGAACTCGCCGAGTTCCTGCGCGAAGCGATTCAACCGGCGGACCTGCGCGAACTAGGATGAAATTCGAGCGGGTCCCCAGCCTGCGGTGATGTGCGGAGGCGATTGGCGGTGGTCGACCTCACGGGCCCGGCGCAGGTGTCGTAGATTACTGGCGAGTAAACCCACGTGGAAGGGCACTGATGCGAGAGTTCGAAGTCCCGGCTTCTTACACCATTCCGGATGACGCGAACAATTCCGACAACGTCTTCCGCCACGCCGAGCAGTCGCCGAACACGGTGCTGTTCAACGTGCCGAACGGCAGTGGCGGTTGGCTGGACGTCACCGCCGCGGAGTTCGCGAAAACCGTTACCGGGGTGGCGAAAGGCCTGATCGCTTCGGGTCTCGAACTCGGCGATCGCGTCGCCATCATGGCCCCCACCCGCTACGAGTGGGCCGTCCTCGACTTCGCCATCTGGGCCGCGGGCGGCTGCACCGTCGCGATCTACGACAGCTCCGCCGCCGAGCAGGCCAAGTGGATCCTGCAGGACTCGGCCACCAAGCTGCTGGTCGTGGACAGCGACAAGCACCGCAAGGTGATCGACGAGATCGAAACCGGGGCGCTGCCCGAGCTGCGGGAGATCCTGCAGATCGACAAGGGCGCGGTGGACGAGCTGCTCGGCCGCGGCGCCGACCTGGACGACCAGGCCGTGCACGAGCGCCGCGCACAGGTCGGCGCGCAGTCGCCCGCCACCCTGATCTACACCTCGGGCACCACGGGCCGCCCGAAGGGCGTCATGCTGACCCACGCGAACCTGTACGCGGAGTCCAAGTCCGACCGGATCGCGCTGAACAAGTACGTCACCGAGGGCAAGAAGACCCTCATGTTCCTGCCGCTGGCGCACGTCTTCGCCCGCGCCGTGGCGCTGGCCGCGTTCGACGCGAAGGTGGTCGTCGCGCACACCGCCGACTGGTCCACCCTGGTCGAGCAGTTCGGCAGCTACCAGCCGCACTTCATCCTCTCGGTGCCCCGGGTGTTCGAGAAGGTGTTCAACAGCGCCAAGCAGAAGGCGCACGACGGCGGCAAGGGCAAGATCTTCGACGCCGCGGCCGATACCGCGATCGCATGGAGCGAGGCGCTCGACAACGGCGGACCGGGCCTGGCGCTGAAGCTGAAGCACGCGCTGTTCGACAGGCTGGTGTACGCCAAGCTGCGCGCTGCGCTCGGCGGCCAGTGCGAGGCCGCCGTTTCCGGCGGCGGACCGCTCGGCGCGCGGCTGGGCCACTTCTTCCGCGGCGTCGGCGTCACCATCTACGAGGGCTACGGCCTCACCGAGACCACCGCGGCCATCGCGGTCAACACCCCGGAGCACATCCGGGTCGGCTCGGTCGGGCGGCCGATCGAGGGCCACGCCGCCAAGATCGCCGAGGACGGCGAGCTGCTGCTGCGCGGCTCGGTCGTGTTCAGCGGCTACTGGGGCAACGCGGAGGCCACCGACGACGCGTTCGAGGACGGCTGGTTCAAGACCGGTGACCTCGGCGCCATCGACGGGGACGGCTTCATCACCATCACCGGCCGCAAGAAGGAGATCATCGTCACCGCCGGTGGCAAGAACGTCTCCCCCGCGCTGCTGGAGGACTCGCTGCGGGCGCACCCGCTGATCAGCCAGGTGATGGTGGTCGGTGACGGCCAGCCCTTCATCGGCGCGCTGATCACGCTGGACCCGGAGTCGCTGCCCGGCTGGAAGGAACGCAACAGCCTGCCCGCCGACACCCCCATCGAGAAGCTGATCGAGAACCCGGATCTGCTCGCCGAGGTGAACGCGGCGGTGGCCGAGACGAACAAGAAGGTGTCGAAAGCCGAGCAGATCAAGAAGATCCGCTTGCTGACAATCGACTGGACCCAGGAAACCGGCGAACTCACCCCGAAGATGTCGCTCAAGCGCGCCGTCGTGATGAAGCAGCACGCCGACGACGTGGCGAACATCTACAACTGAACCGATCGCGGAAAGGCGCTGTCCGTTCGCGGGCAGCGCCTTTCGCGTGTCCGGGTGCGTCCACGACGATCCGTGCGCTGTCGCGGATGCCGGACCGAGCCGGTCGGCGGCCGACCGGCAGTAGTCTCGATGCCATGGCCGATCTGCGACTGCGTGTGGTGGCCGGGATCGTCTCGGCGGGCCTCACGCTGGGTGTCGCCGAATTGCTCGCGGCCTTCCTCGGCCCCGACAGCGCGCCGCTGCACCTTCTCGGTTCGGCCGTGGTCGACCACACGCCCGACGGTGTGCGGGAATGGGCCATCACCACCTTCGGCACCAACGACAAGGCCGCGCTGTACCTGATCATGAGCGTGATCGCCGTCCTGGTCGCCGGCGTGGCCGGAGCGATCGAGCGGACCACCCGTGCCGCCGGGTCGTGGTTGTTCGCCGTGTTCGGAGTGATCACCGCTTGGGTGGCGGTGGCGCGCACCGGTCTCACCGCCGCGTTGCCGACCGTCGTCGGCGTCGCCGTCGGCATCTACTCGCTGCGAGCGCTGACCCGTCGCATCGACGCGGCGGTCGACAAGTCGTCCGGTGCGAGGCACGCGGAAACGGCATTGTCGACCGCCCCTGCTCGAACCGTGGCCGAAGGTTCGGCTTCTGCCGAACGAGATCACTCAGAGCACGCCGATGTCGCCGACGGGCAGAACCGGGCGATCACCGACGTGGACTCCGGCGCGGGCTCGCGTCCGGACTCGTCGGTGCACCGGCAAGGCACCGAACGCCCTGGTGCGGGCGAGAACCTCGCCGCCGCGGACGAACCGGGAAGGGTCGAGGCCAGACCGGCGGGTGAGGCCGCGCCCGCATCGGCCGCCGGGGCTTCGGAGCGCAGCTCGGCGGCTCCGGAGCGCAGGCAAGTCTTGCGGGGACTACTGGTGGCCGGTGGGCTGGCCGCGGTGACCGGAATCGGCGGACGGGTGCTCGGCGCCCGCCGCAGCGACGTTTCCGGCGAGCGAGCCGCGGTGCAGTTGCCGGAGCCGTCGGCACCCGCCGAGCCGGTCGCGCCCGGCGTGGACCTTCGTGTCCCCGGACTGACGCCGTACCTGACCGCGAACGACGATTTCTACCGGATCGACACCGCGCTGATCGTGCCGCAAGTGTCCAAGGACGGCTGGTCGCTGCGGATCCACGGCATGGTCGACCGCGAGATCCGGCTCACCTGGGCGGATCTGGCGCTTCGCCCGGTGGAGGAACACCTGGTCACGCTGGCCTGCGTGTCCAATCCGGTGGGCGGCGACCTGATCGGCAACGCGCGCTGGCTCGGTTACCGCGTGGATCAGCTGCTCGCCGAGGCGGGACCGCACCCCGACGCGGACATGGTCCTCTCGCACAGCGCCGACGGCTGGACCGCGGGCACGCCGCTGGCGGTGCTCACCGACGGACGCGACGCGCTGCTCGCGGTCGGCATGAACGGCGAACCGCTGCCGGTGCGGCACGGGTATCCAGCCCGGCTGGTCGTGCCCGGTCTCTACGGCTACGTCTCGGCCACCAAATGGGTGACCGAACTGGAAGTCACCCGCTTCGACCGCGCCACCGCGTACTGGACCCGCCGCGGCTGGTCGGCACTCGGCCCGATCAAGACCGGCATCCGCATCGACACTCCCCGTGCCCGCGGCCGCCTCCAGCCGGGCCGCATCCCCATCGCCGGAGTCGCGTGGGCGCAACATCGCGGCATCCGCGCCGTGGAAGTGCAAGTCGACAACGGCCCCTGGCAGCAGGCCCGCCTCTCCGAAGAGCAGTCCATCGACACCTGGCGCCAGTGGGTCTTCGACTGGGACGCCACCTCCGGCCCGCACACCCTCCGCGCCCGCGCCACCGACGGCACCGGCGAAACCCAAACAGCCGAACGCCGCGACGTCATCCCCGACGGCGCCACCGGCTACCCCTCGGTCACAGTCCAGGTTGCCTGAGCGCGACCGGACCGCCCCTTCACCGTGCCTGCACGCTGACGAATCATGCCCCGCAGAAGGATCCTCTTCTGCGGGGCATGGGATTTCGGCGGTCAGCTCGCTACGGCGTCGGCCTCGACCCGTTCTTTCTCGAGCCGCGGCGGGGCCGACTCGCCGTGGCGGATGAACAGTACCGAGGCGGCGACGCCGATCAGCAGGACGGCCGCGGGGAGCAGCGCGGACTGGCCGAGCGCGGTGCTGAAGGCATCCTTGACGAACTCCGGGAGCGGGCCCCGGCCCGCGCCTCCTTCGGCGACCGGGCCGCCGCCCAGGCCGTTCGCCGTCATCCTGGCCGCCACCAGCGCGCTGATCGCCGCGCTGCCGAGCACCGAGCCCACCTGGCGGGTGGTGTTGTAGACACCGGCGCCCGCGCCGGCCAGTTGGACCGGCAGGTTGTGCGTGGCGGTGGACGCCAGCGGAGCCCAGATGCAGGCGTTGGCGAAACCGGCCAGCGCCGCGGCCACCAGGAACCAGACGAGCGACGAGTCCGGCTTCATCAGCGCCGCGAAGCAGAACACCGACAGCGCGAACAAGCCGAAGCCGATGGTGGGCACGATCCGCGGGTGCAGCTTGTCGGCGAACTTGCCGACCAGCGGGGCGGAGAAACCGGTCACGATCGCCATGGGCGCGAAGACCAGCGCGGACTTGGTCGGCGACAGCTCCCGCACGGCCTGCAGGTAGAAGTACGTCGGCACCATCAGGGAGGTCACCGCCGCACCCATCGCGGCGATCGCGGCATTGGACAACGCGAAGTTGCGATCACGGAACAGGCTCAGCGGCAGCAACGGCTCGCCCTTGGTCCTGGCCTGGTTGACCAGGAACACCGCGAGCACCACCAAGCCAGCGCCGATCAGCAGCCAGATGCGCAACGACCAGTCGTAGGTGTTGCCCTCCTGGATGCCGAACACCAGCAGGAACATGCCGACGCCGCTGAGCAGCACGCCGGGGATGTCGAACTTGTGCTCGTGCGTCGGCAGCGCGGGCACCAGCCAGACGGCCAACGCGAAGGCGACGACGCCGACCGGAACGTTCACGATGAAGATCCATTCCCAGCCGAGACCGTCCACCAGCACACCGCCGAGGATCGGGCCCACCAGCGTCGCCAGGCCCGCGACGCCACCCCACAGGCCCATGGCAGCGCCGCGCCGGTCGGGCGGGAAGGTCCTGGTGATCACGGCCATGGTCTGCGGCGTCATCAGCGCGGCGCCGACGCCCTGGGCGGCGCGTGCCGCGATCAGCATGCCGATGGTGCCGGACAGACCGCACCACAGCGACGCGGCGGTGAACACCGCCAAGCCGATCAGATAGATGTTCTTGGGGCCGAATCGATCCCCCAACCGTCCGGTGACCAGCAGCGGCACCGCGTAGGTGAGCAGGTAGGCGCTGGTCACCCAGATCACCTGGGAGATGTCGGCGTGCAAGCTGGTCATGATCGCGGGATTGGCGACCGCCACGATCGTCATGTCCAGCAGGATCATGAAGAAGCCGACGACCAGCGCGAGCAGCGCCAGCCACGGATTGCGTTGTGTGGACATCTGTTTCGATTCCTAACTCGGATGATCCGAAAATCTCGGGTCGGCGGCCGCCACAGCGCCGGGCGGCACCGGCAGCGACACCGCGGTGTCGGCGGCCGGTTCGGCCGCGGAGCGTTCGCCGGTCACGGGGTCGAAGTCCTCCCACTCGAGTGCGCCGCCGGCCAATTCGGCGGTGAACTCCTTGACCCAGGTGAGTTCGGCGGCGAGGACCGCCCGCAGATACGGCAGGGAGATCCAGTAGCGGCGGGGAACGACGTGCTCCTCGGCCCAGGCGATCAGCATGTCGGCATCGGCCAGTTCGGTCTCCAGCACGCCGATTCGTTCGCGCAGCAGCGTGAGCGCCTCCGTCTTCGGCAAATTGTGCAACTCGCCCAGCGCCACCGGGAAGATCGGATACTCCGGAACGGGTCGCCGCACGATCTCGGCGATCCGGTTGCGCAACGCCTCCCTGCCGCGCCCGGTGATCCGGTAGGTGGTGCGTTCGGGCCGGTTGCCCGCCCGGTCGACGCCCTCGGCGTGCACCAATGCTTGGTCGGCCAGGCGGGACACGGTGTGGTACAGCGAGCCCGGCCGCACCTTGACCAGCTTGTCCTCTCGCCGGGCGATCAGCGTCTGGAACATCTCGTACGGATGCATGGGCCGCTCCTCCAGCAGCGCGAGCACGGCGATGGCCAACGGCGTCACCGACGGATGCGCCTGGCCTTGCCCCATGCTTGTTCACCTCCGTCACTCGGTCGTCTCGGCCTTCGGCCGCCGACGCTGCGAGCCTGCCGCCGACCGGCACGCTATCGCCCGGTCCCGACATACTCCACTCTAAATATTCCACGTGGAATATACGGCGCGGAACAGCCTGCGAACAAGACGCGGCGACCCGTGATGACCCCCACAATTCACAGCCTCGCGTATCGCGTTCCCCATGTCCCTGCTCGTACACGACGAGAGGCCATCGAGATGTCAGTTCTCGATGGCCCCTCGATTTCAGCTCCCGCCGAAGGCCGACGACGTCGGCGACCCTCTCCAGCGCCATTGCTGTGCGGGATGGTGTAGTGGCTGCTCAGCCAGCCTATGCCGCGACTCACAACCGGCGGCAGTGTCGGATGCGACATCTATCGCTCGATTCCCGACAGGAAACGACGCGAGCTTACGACTCAGCGGCGTCGACCGACTGTGGCAAGCGCCGTGCGGGTCACGCCTACAACGAGTGCTTGTCCAGCCAGGCGCGCGCGACATCACTCGGTGCGGCACCGTCGTCCCGGACATTCCGGATCATGGCCGCCAGCTCGTCGGTCGTCAGTTCGCCCGCGACGTAGTCGAGTTTCTTGATCTGCCGCCGGTCGAGCAGTCCTTTGCGGAACAGCGGCAGCACGTTCTCGGCTCGCACGGCGTACTCGTCATCGGACAGCACGGCCAATCCGTCGGTCGCACCGGCCGTCAGTTCGGCGGGACCGCCGAGCAAGCCGGCCTGAACCCGGCCTTCCAGCAGCGCTTTCCGCAGTGCGGCGGGATCCGGGAAGGCCACGGTGGCGGCGAAGTCGCACCCGGCGACGCGATCGCTCCCGGCCTGCGGCAGCAGGCCGGGAGTGGCCGCTACGCCGACGGTCAGTCCACCGCAGCGGGGCGCGAGATCACGCACCGAACGCACTCGGTCCTGCGCCGCCGCCTGGGCGGTGAGCAGCACCCGCGGCCGCAGATCGGTGCCGTCGGCGAGATCGGAGACGACCAGCCCCTCGGGCAATGCGGCGCTCACCGCATCTTTCACCTGCTCAGGCAGCCGTGCCGTCGTGTGTTCGTCGAGATGGGCCAGCAGCGCGCCGGTGTGCTCGCCGACCACTTGGACCCGGTCCGCATCGAGCGCGGCGAGGTAGTCCGCGCGGCTGCCCAGTCGCGGGTCCACCGCGGTCCGCACACCGGCGCGCGCAAGCGCGCCCGCATAGATTTCGGCGAGCACGGAGGACTCGATCGAATCACCCGCGCCGACCGTGATCGACGGCTGCGGCTCGTCGTTCCCGCAGGACACGACCAGCGCGACGGAAGCGACGACCAGCAACCGAGCCAGCAACCGCTGTGACGCGGCCAACACCATCCGGCGACACCAACTCTCCGACGACTCGACACGGCCAACAGAAAAACCCGGAAGCGGGCAGTATGGACACCCAGAATGTACCGGCGGCCGCTCGGTGCCGAGACCGCGCCCGCCGTCATGTCGGAAGGACTCTCGTGAAATCCACCCGCACCCCCGGTGCCGCCGCGCACCGGCACCCCGCCGCGCGCGTCGCACTGCGCGGCGCCCGTATCCTCGCCGCCGCGACCGCCCTCGCCGTCGCGATGGCCCTGTCGGCTTGTGGCGATTCCGATCCACTCGCCACCGGCGGCAGCTGTTCGGGAGACGGATTGACCGTCGGTTCGGCGAACTTCCCCGAGTCCGAGACCATCGCCGAGGTGTACGCGGAAGTGCTGCGCGCCAACGGCTTCAGCGTGGATACCAAGCTGGGCATCGGCAGCCGGGAAGCTTACCTTCCCGCCTTGCGGAAGTGCGCCATTTCGGTGATCCCCGAGTACACCGGCAATCTGCTGCAGTACCTGGACAAGAACGCCACCGCCACCAGCGCGGCCGACGTGAACAGCGCGCTCGGCAAGGCGCTCGGTTCCGATCTCGCGATCGGCACGCCCGCGCCCGGCGAGGACTCGGACGCCGTCGTCGTCACCCGCGCCACCGCCCAGCGCTGGAACCTGAGCACGATCGCCGACCTGGCAGCGCACTCGGCCGAGGTGAAATTCGGCGCGCCAGCCGAATTCCAGGAGCGTGCGGGCGGTCTGCCCGGCCTGAAGAAGAACTACAACCTGGATGTCGCGGCGGGCAATTTCGTGCCGATCGCCGACGGCGGCGGTCCCGCGACGGTTCGCGCGCTGGTCGAGGGCCAGGTGACCGCGGCCGATATCTTCACCACCTCGCCCGCCATCCCGCAGAACGACCTCGTGGTGCTGAACGACCCGAAGCACAACTTCCCGCCGCAGAACGTGGTGCCGCTGCTCAACGCGAGCAAGAAGTCGGACAAGGCGCTCGCGGCGCTGAACGCGGTATCCGCGCAGCTGACCACCGCCGAACTGATCAAGCTCAACGAGGCGGTCTCCGGCACCGGCAAGACCGAGCCGAAGGCCGCCGCCGCGGCCTGGGTCGCCGCCAAGGGGCTGAACAAGCCGGTCGGCTAGGGAGGGAGATTCGGTGTCCGATATCGAATTCTCCGGTATCAGCAAGACCTATCCGGACGGCACGCACGCCGTCACCGACCTGGATCTGCGCATCGAGTCCGGGTCGTTCACCGTGTTCGTCGGGCCTTCCGGCTGCGGTAAGACGACCTCGATGCGAATGATCAACCGCATGATCGTGCCCAGCTCGGGGACGATCACCATTGCCGGGCAGGATGTTTCGACCGTCGATCCGGTCCGGCTGCGCCTCGGGATCGGGTACGTCATCCAGAGCGGCGGACTGCTGCCGCACCGGACGGTCGTCGACAATGTCGCGACCGTTCCGGTCCTGCGCGGTGACTCGCGCCGGGCCGCCCGTGCCGCGGCGCTCGAGGTACTCGACCGGGTCGGCTTGGATCGCTCACTGGCGCAGCGGTATCCGGCGCAGCTGTCGGGCGGTCAGCAGCAGCGCGTTGGCGTGGCCCGCGCGCTGGCCGCCGACCCGCCGGTCCTGCTGATGGACGAGCCGTTCAGCGCCGTCGACCCGGTGGTGCGCGCCGAATTGCAGGTCGAAATGCAAAGGTTGCAGGCGGAATTGCACAAGACCATCGTGTTCGTCACACACGACATCGATGAGGCGATCACGCTCGGCGATCGCGTGGCGGTGTTCGGACGCGGCGGAGTGCTCCAGCAGTACGACGCGCCGCAACGCGTGCTCGCCCAGCCCGCCACCGATTTCGTCGCCGACTTCGTCGGCCGCGACCGCGGTTACCGCGGATTGTCCTTCCGGTCCGCGAATGAGATTCCGCTGCACGAGATCCGGACGGCTGTCACGGATGAGGTGCGCGAACTGCGACTCGACGCGGGCGAGTGGGTGCTGGTGGTCGACACCGACCGCAAGCCGGTGGGCTGGATGGACGTCACCGGCGTCGAGGGATTCCGCGCGGGCCGCGCACTGTCGGACAGCATGTCGGCGGGCGGTTCGCTGTTCACCCCGTCCGGCGACCTGCGCCAAGCGCTGGACGCCGCGATCTCCTCGCCATCCGGAATCGGTGTCGCCGTCGACGGCGCCGGTGCGGTACGCGGCGGAGTGCTCGCCACCGAGGTGCTCGAGCAGTTGGCCGGGCAGCGCGCCCACGAAGACGCCGAACGCAACCGGCACTTCTTCGAAGAACGAGTGCCGTGAACGGACGTGAGCGAGACGGCGTCGTGCACGCCGGAATCCGGAGAGCGGCATGAGATACCTCGTCGAGAACTTCTCGGAGATCATGGGAATCACCGCGACCCACCTCTATCTCGCCCTGGTGCCGCTACTGCTGGGCCTGGTGATCGCGGTCCCGGTCGGCGCGCTGGTGCGGCGAGCGGCGTGGCTGCGCCGGGTCACGGTGACCGCCGCGAGCCTGGCCTACACCGTTCCGTCGCTGGCGCTGTTCGTGATCATTCCTCCGCTCGTCGGCATCTCGGCCATCGACCCGCTGAACGTGATCATCGCGCTCACCATCTATTCCACGGCGCTGCTGGTGATCGCGGTCCCGGCGGCTCTGGACTCGGTGCCCGCCACGGTGCTCGACGCGGCCGACGCGGTGGGCCACGGCCCGCTGCGCCGCACGCTCACCGTGGATATGCCACTTGCGGTGCCGGTCTTCGTATCCAGTCTGCGGGTGGTGGTGGTGACCAATATCGCGATGGTGTCGGTCGGCGCGCTGATCGGCGTCGGCGGGCTCGGCAAACTGTTCACCCAGGGCTACCAGCGCGATTATCCGGACGAGATCATGGCGGGCATCATCGTGACGCTCGCGCTCGCGCTGGTCGCCGACCGGGTGGTGTACGCGCTGGGCCGCTGGTCGACGCCCTGGGTGCGCGCGGACGCCAGGACCGTCAGGGCGAAAGGCACTGCGGCATGAACCTTTTCCTCGACGCCTGGCACTACTTCACCGACGGCGCCAACTGGAGCGGTCCGTCGGGCATCGGGAGCCGCATCGTTCAGCACCTCTGGTACAGCTTCCTGACCGTCGCCGTGTCCGCGGGGATCGCCGTACCGCTCGGCCTGATCATCGGCCACACCCGGCGTGGGGCGGCAGTGCTGGTCGGCTTCGCCAACGCCATGCGCGCGCTGCCCACCCTCGGCCTGTTGACCTTCCTGGTGCTGCTGCTCGGCCTCGGCTTGATACCGCCGCTGCTGGCACTGATCACGGTCGGCATCCCCCCGCTGCTCGCGGGCGCGTACGCGGGAATCGCGAACGTCCCCGCCGACGTCGTGGACGCCTCGCGCGCCATGGGCATGACCGAACGGCAGATCCTGTTCCGAGTGGAGGTGCCCAACGCGCTGCCCATCCTGCTCACCGGGCTGCGCGGCGCGACCCTCCAGGTGGTGGCCACCGCGACGATCGCCGCCTACGTCAACCTCGGCGGCTTGGGCCGCTACATCTTCGACGGCATCAGCCTCTACCGCTACGACCGCGTGCTGGTCGGCGCGCTGCTGGTGGCGGTGCTGGCGATGCTGCTGGACGGGCTGCTGGCCTTCGCGGTGTGGGCCAGCGCGCCGGGAACCGGCCGGTTGCGCCGCTGACAAGGGCGCCCATTCGCGGTCGAATGGGCGCCCTTGTGCCGGCGTGCGGTGGCGTTACGCGACGCCCTCGGCGCGGGCGGCGGCGGCGACCGCTTCGGCGACGGCCGGAGCGACCCGCGGGTCCAGCGGGCTCGGCACGATCTTGTCCGGGCCGAGTTCGTCGGCGACGACGCTGAGGATGGCGTCGGCGGCGGCGATCTTCATGCCCTCGGTGATCCGCCGGGCGCCCGCGTCCAGCGCGCCCTTGAAGACGCCGGGGAACGCGAGCACATTGTTGATCTGGTTCGGGAAATCGCTGCGGCCGGTGGCCACGATCGCGGCGTACTTGCGCGCCACCTCGGGGTGGATCTCCGGGTCCGGGTTGGACATGGCGAACACGATCGCCTCCGGCGCCATCGACGCGATGAGCTCCTCGGCGATCAGACCGGCCGACAGGCCGAGGAACACGTCGGCGCCGGCCAGCGCCTCCGCCGCGCCGCCGGTGAGGCCGCGCGGGTTGGTGCGGGTGGCCAGCTCGGCCTTCACCTCGTTGAGGTCGCCGCGGTCGGCGCCGACGATGCCCTTCGAATCGAGCACGGTCACGTCGCGGACACCGGCGGCCAGCAGGATGTTCGTGCACGCGACACCCGCGGCGCCCGCGCCGGACACCACGACCTTCAGGCCCTCGATGCCGCGGCCCTGCACCTTGGCGGCGCCGTTGAGCGCGGCTAGCACCACGATGGCGGTGCCGTGCTGGTCGTCGTGCATCACCGGGCAGTCGAGCGCCTCGATGACGCGCTTCTCGATCTCGAAGCAGCGCGGCGCGGAGATGTCTTCCAGGTTCACCGCGCCGAAGCTCGGCCGCAGGCGGATCAGCGTCTCGACGATCTCGTCGACGTCCTTGGTGTCCAACACGATCGGGATCGAATTCAGCCCGGCGAACTTCTTGAACAGCGCCGCCTTGCCCTCCATCACCGGAAGCGAGGCGCGCGGGCCGATGTCACCGAGGCCGAGCACGGCGGTGCCGTCGCTGACCACGACCACGAGCCGATCGGTCCAGGTGTAGCGCTTGGCCAGCGCCTCGTCCTCCGCGATCGCGCGGCTGACCTGGGCGACGCCCGGGGTGTAGGCGATCGACAGATCGCGCTGGGTCTCCAGGGGCGCACTGAGTTCGACCGAGAGCTTGCCGCCGAGATGTCCCGCGAAAATTTCGTCGTTTGTGATTTCGGACAAGCTTGCCGTGGAATTCGGTGCATCAGTCACAGGTGACACGATTTCACTCCTGCTCGGGTCGGGCTAAACCGGGGGACGGTTACCACCGGGTAATGGGTATAAGGGGTTTCACGACGCTCATCGGGTGCGCTGACCGGTGCGTTTCGAGCTGGCTGCGAGCGGCGAACGCGACTTGCCGAGTTCTCGATGGCGGGCGCGGCACTGATCCGCGAAGCAGAACCGAGCGGGTGCGCCCGGACAGAACGTGCGGTGCGATCTCGCGGGTCGCGACGGTACGTCGGCGAGGCGGAGACCTCCGTGATTCCCTCACCCGGCGGTGGCGGAGGCAAGGAATCCGACACATTCTGCCAGTCCGGTAGGCAAGTTGCCAAACCGGTTACCCCCTGGGCCGTGTCGCGCTCCATCATCCAACGTTATGGGGCGGGAATTACCCTCAGGTAAGCGGAAACTCCCCGTTCAGCAGTCGCGCGCGGTGAGCGATCGCACCGCTCGGGGCGGCGGCGGTGTGAGTACCAGCGGGCCGAGCGCCGCCCGGCGGCGCACTGTCAAGCGACGATATCGCGGGGCTGCTCCGGCATCGTCCTCGGCGCGTCCGGGCGCACCCACACGCTGCGCACGCCACCGGACATCAGTCGCGTCCGCCAGGTGTCGGACGCGCCGGGATGATCGGTCCTGCGGTGCATGCCGCGGCTCTCCGTGCGCGTCAGCGCGCTGTATTTGGTCCAGCGCGCCACCGCGAGCAGCGCGGCGGCCTGCCGGGCCCGCAGCAGGTCGGCGCCGCTGCCGCCGAGGTCGAATTCCGCCCCGGGCCACATGCCGTCGAGTTCGCCGATGCTGTCGCGCAGGCTGCCCGCGCTGCGCCAGTAGCTGCGCCGCAACGGCAGCGTGTGCTCTTGGACGAGGCCGACCACCGCCCTCGGATCGATCCGCGCCACGGCATTGAGCCCTGCTCCGGTCACCTCGCGCGCCGGGGCACGCCGGTCCGTCGTCCGGGCGAATTTCGCCGCGCCCGCGCCCGCCCAGACGCCGGAAGCGATCGCCCACGCCGCGCTCAGTCCGCCGAATCCGCTCACCGCGCCGGTGAGCGGCTCGCGACTGACCACGTCGCCCGCGGCGAACAGGCCCGCGACGGTGGTCGCGCATTCCGGTCCGGTGACGCGCAGTCCGCCGGTGCCGCGCACGGTGCCCTCCAGCACGGCGCGCAGCGGCACCCGTTCGGCACGGTCGACGAAGCCATGGCGCGCCAGCCGGGACCGGAGGGCCACCGGTACGTCGTCCAGGGCGGCGAAAACCCGCTGACCATCGGCGATGGCCGCGAGCGCCGCCGAGCGATGCCCGGGCAGCTCGACGCCGGATTCGTCGTAGAGCGGGGCGAACCGCAAGGCGAGATTCCGCAGCGCGGTCGGCTCGGCCTTCCCTGGCGGAATCAGGCTGTAGGCGCAGGAGAACTCCATCCCGGACAGCTCGGCGCCCGCTTCCACGGCGAACAACAGACCGTCGCCGGTGTCCACGTCGGTGCCCGCCGCCCCGGACAGGAACGCGCAGCCACCGGTGGCCACCACGACCGCACCCGCGCGCACGGTCCAGCGCCCGAACCCGTCATGGGGGCGCAGCCCCGTGGCGCCGCGCACTACGCCGTCGCGGTCCACCAGCAGTTGCAACGCTGGGTGATGATCGAGTACCCGGACCCCAGCTTCCCGCACCGCGCGGCGCATTCGCCGCAGGTAGCGGGCGCCGTCGAGATAGCTGCGCCGCCTGGCCGGACCCGCGGGGTCACCGGCGATGTGATAGCCCCAGCGGGCCAATTGCTCGACCCGCTGATGACTTTCCTCGAGCACGCGGTGCATCCAGTCCGGATCACCCAGCGCGCCGCCGTGCGCGTGCCCGCGCCGGACCGCCTCGTCCCGCGCCGGGCCGGGCGGAAGGTGCCACAGCGAGATCGCGCCGTACGCCGTCGGCCCGCTCGACCCGCAGCGCGCCTTGTCGACGAGCACCACGGTGGCGCCGGCCGCGGCGGCCGAGACGGCCGCCCAGGCACCGGCGGGACCACCGCCGAGTACCAGTACATCCGTCTCGAGTTCGGTCATAAAGAAAAATGTTCGGGCACAATTCATCGGCCCGCAACCAAAACTCGGGAGTCAGCTCCACCATTGCGTCCACAGCAATAGTCCAGCAGCCAGAAAAACGATCATCGAACCGGCAAAGGCGGCCGAACCACGATGCCGGTCCGAATATATCTGCGCCATCAGGGCGACCACCGCGGCCGCCACATGCCAGGCGACCGATTCGGCGCCGGGGCCGGGGAAGCCGCGCCGCTGCGCGATGACCGCGGCGCCGACCACGACCAGCATGCCCACCACGACGCCACCGGCGACGATGCCGCTGAGGCCGCGCACGAATCTCACGCGGCGATCACCGGCACGCCGGAGGCCTTGCCCACCAGCTTCTCGAATTGCGTTGCGTCGGTGGTGAACTCGCCGAGCCGAATGGTCTTGTTGGTGCCGTGATAGTCCGATGAACCGGTGGTGAGCAGGCCGAGTTCCGCGGCGAGATCGGTGAGCAGCTCGCGGTCGGCCGCGGAGTGGTCCGGGTGCGCGATCTCCAGGCCGCCGAGCCCGAGCGCGGCCAGCTCCCGGATGTCGTCGACAGCGAGCAGCCTGCCCCGCTTGCGCGCCCTGGTGTGTGCCAGCACGCTGACTCCGCCCGCGGTGGCGATCATCTGCACCGCGCGACGCAGCGGGGTGTCGGCCTTCTCGGCGTAGTAGGGACCGTGCGGGGCGAGCAATTCGTCGAACGCCGCGTCCACGCTGGGCACCACGCCCGCGGCGACCAGCGCCCGGGCCAGATGCGGGCGCCCGGCCGACGGCCCAGCCGAGGCCAGCACGGCGTCGGGATCGATCGGCAGTCCGTCGGCCGCCATCCGCTCGGCCATGGCGCGCAGCCGTTCCACCCGTTCGGCGCGCAGCCGCTCGCGTTCCTCGGCGAAGCCGCGATGGGTCGGGTCGAACAGGTAGGCCAGCAAATGTACGGGCACCGGCCAGCCATCCTCCCCCAGGCCGACGCAGGACATCTCCATGCCGCGGACGAGCGTCAGCCCCTTCGGCAGCGCGTCGACCGCTTCCGACCATCCGGCCGTGGTGTCGTGATCGGTGATCGCGACGACGTCCAGGCCCGCGGCGGCCGCGTTCCGTACGAGTTCCGCCGGAGTATCGGTGCCGTCGGACGCGGTCGAATGGGTATGCAGGTCGATGCGCACGCCTTCAAGTCTTACAGTGCTGCGCCGTCCCCCCGCACGCGCAGGCGACGTTCCGCCGGCCTGCGGCGACGTAGCATCGTCAGCGTGCCGTCCTTTTCTCCGCTTTCCTCGCTTCGTGGATCCGGCCGGACGCCGTCGCAGTCCGAGCAGCGGTTCATCCCGGTTCCGACGGCGCAGGCGATCGTCGACTGCGCCGTGTACGTGGACGGAAAGCGTCTGTCCGGACGGTTCACCCACAAGGCCGCACTCGCGCGAGCCCGCGAGGAGCCGAACGGGTTCGTCTGGGTGGGCCTGCACGATCCCGACCAGACGCAGATGGAAGACATCGCCGCGACGTTCGGCCTGCACCAGCTCGCCACCGACGACGCCCTGCAACGGCACCAGCGGCCGAAACTGGAGCGCTACGACGATTCGCTGCTGCTGGTGTTGCGCACGGTCAGCTACGTCCCGCACGAGATGAACAGTGTCAGCGAGATCGTGGAGACCGGCGAGATCATCGTGTTCACCGGTCCCGACTTCGTGGTCGCCGTCCGGCACGGTGAGCACTCCGGACTGGCCGAGGTGCGCAAGGCGCTGGAGGAGGACTCCGCGCAGCTGGCCCTCGGACCGGGCGCGGTGCTGCACGCGATCGCCGACCGGATCGTGGACTCCTACATCGACGTGGCCCAGTCGGTCGAGAACGACATCGACGAGATGGAAGAGGAGATCTTCACCCCGCGCAGCAAGGTCACGGTGGAATCCATCTACCAGCTCAAGCGCGAGGTGGTCGAGCTGCGGCGCGCGGTGAATCCGCTGGCCGCGCCGCTGGAACAGCTCAGCCGCAAAACCGATCTGCCGGTGCCGAAGGAGGTCCGGCGCTACCTGCGCGATGTCGCCGAGCATCACGCCGCCGTGGCCGAGCGGATCAACGACTTCGACGAGGCGCTCAGCGCGCTGATCAGCGCCGCGCTGGCCCGGATCGGCGTGCAACAGAACACGGATATGCGCAAGATATCGGCCTGGGTGGCGATCGCGGCCGTGCCGACGATGATCGCGGGCATCTACGGGATGAACTTCGACCACATGCCCGAACTGCACCAGGTCTGGGGTTATCCGATGGTGTGGGTGCTCATCCTCGCCATCTGCACCGGCTTGTTCTTCACCTTCCGCCGCAACAAGTGGCTGTAGCCGGGCTAGGCATCACAAGCTGGCGGCGCCGCGCCTCGGGTCGCGCACATCGATGCCCGCCTCCTGCCATGCCTCCCGCAACGCCTGCGCGCCCCGCACCCGGACCCATGCCGCCTCCGTCGCGGTCACCGGCGTCACCGCGAAATACCGCACCGGCTCCGCCGGGTCCGGCAGTGGCACGGCGGGAATGTCGCTCTCACCGAGCAGAACCGCGGTGAACGGCGCGTCGCGCCACATCGGCTCACCCAGATCCATCAGCGCGTCCGCTTGCAGCACAACACCTTCCACGACCGGCGCCGCGGCGAGCACGCCGAGCGACTTGGCCAGGCCCGAGCTGGCTCCCACACCGGACCGCAACGTCAGCACGAGTTCCGCGCGCGGGCCGCGCACCGGGTCGGCGTGCACCGCGGTGGGATCGCCCATGGGATGCCTGCTGCCGCCCAGCGTCACGTAGTGCACCAGATCGTCCTCGACGATGCGCAGGATCTCGATCGGCTCCAAGCCCAGAAAAGTGACCGACGCGGCGTCGACGTTCGCGGCGTCCACACCGAAATGGCCCAGCACCTCGGTGCGGACCGTCTCCAGCACTTCCATACGTCAGATCGCCAGCCGCGCGAGCATGTCCCGTGCCTGCTCGGCCGACTTCGGATCGCACAGCACGTCGTAGCGGCCGGCCACCAATTGCATGGTGGACGCGAAGTCGCGCTGACCCCTGGTCGCCGCGTACGGGATCGAGGTCGAGATCAGGCCGAAGATGATGCCGCCGACCAAGCCGACGATCAGCGGGCCCAGCGCGCCGCTGGTGGTGAACAGGCTCAGCAGCAGACCGAGGAACAGGCCGAGCCAGGCGCCGGACACCACGCCGCCGCCGATCACCTTGCCCCAGGTCAGCCGGTAGAGAACCCGCTCGACCTGCATCAAGTCGACACCGACGATGGTCACGTCCTGCACCGGGAACTGGTTGTCGGCCAGATAGTCGACCGCCTTCTGCGCCTCGGCGTAGGTCGGGTAGGAGCCGACCGGCCAGCCCGACGGAGGCGTCGGGAGGGCCTGCCGCGCACGGCTCGAGTTCCCCAAGGGATTCGTCATAGTTCCATTCTGCTATTCCGACGCATCCCGCGGTGGTGTGAAACGCGTGGTGCGCGTCATTCCGGCGGCGCGGCCCTTTTCCGCGATCACCTGGGCCATCTTGGCGCTGGCCTCGTCGATCATCTCGTCGCCGAGCATCACCGCGCCGCGGGCGCCGCCCGCCGCCGAGGTATGGAAGGCATAGGCGTCCAGGATCTCCTCGGCGCGGTCGTAGTCCGACTGCCGCGGGCTGAAGATCTCGTTGGCCGCCTCGATCTGACCGGGGTGCAGCACCCACTTGCCGTCGAACCCGAGCGCGGCCGTGCGCGCGGCGGCTCGGCGGAAGCCGTCCACATCCCGGATCTGCAGGTACGGGCCGTCGATCGCCTGGAGGCCGTGGGCGCGGGCGGCGAGCAGGATGGTCATCAGGATGTGGTGGTAGGCGTCGCCCGTGTCGTAGCCCTCCGGCTGTTCGCCGACCACCAGCGTGCGCATGTTGATGCTGGCCATGAAGTCCGCCGGGCCGAAGACCAGGGTCTGCACCCGGGGACTCGCGGTGGCGATCGCGTCGATGTCGCGCAGTCCCACAGCGTTCTCGATCTGCGGCTCGATGCCGATCCGTCCGACGTCCAAGCCGCAGGTCTTCTCCAGCTGGGTCAGCAGCAGGTCCAGCGCGCGCACCTGGCCCGCGTCGGTCACCTTGGGCAGCAGGATCGCGTCCAGCCGCGCGCCCGCGCCCTCGACCACGGAAATGACGTCGGCGTAGGTCCATTCGGTGGTCCAGTCATTCACCCGGACCACCCGCAGTTGCGTTCCCCACCCGGAGTCGTTCAGCGCCGCGACGATGTTCGCCCGCGCCTCGGCCTTCGCGACCGGCGCGACCGCGTCCTCCAGATCGAGGAACACCTCGTCGACGGGCAACGTCTTGGCCTTCTCGATCATCTTCGGGTTGCTGCCCGGGCACGCGAGCACCGAACGGCGTGGCTTCATGATCACTCCCGTCGATCGTGGCGGGATGCGAACACCCGCGCGCGAACATCTAGCCTTGGCAGCATGGCAGCTACCAGGGTGTACGTCGCCAGGCTGGCCGGTTTGGCGGTACTGGGACCGGACGGGGAGTCTATCGGCCGGATTCGTGACGTCGTCGTGGCCGTGCGGTCCGACCGCCAGCAGCCCCGCGTGCACGGCCTGGTCGTCGAACTGCCCACCCGGCGGCGCATTTTCGTGCCGATCCTGCGGATCACCGCGATCGAGCCCGGCGTGGTCACGCTGAACACCGGAACGGTCAGCCTGCGCCGTTTCACCCAGCGACCGGGCGAGATGCTCGCCTTGGCGCAGATCGTCGACTCGATGGTGCGGGTCGATGACCCCGACCTGCCCGACCTGGCCGGCGTGGACGTCCACGTGGCCGATCTCGGCATCGAACAGGCGCGTTCCAGGGATTGGCTGGTCAGCAGGGTGGCCGTGCGCGGGCACCGCAGGCTTGGCCGCAGGCGCACGGTGCACGTGGTGGACTGGACCAGGGTGTCCGGCCTGACGCCCCACGAGATCGGCAGGCCGGGACAGGACGTGACGCAACTGCTCGAACGGTTCGAGGGCATGCGCGCGGCCGACGTGGCGCAGCAACTGCGCGAGCTGCCGGAGAAACGGCGGATCGAGGTGGCCGTCGCGCTGGACGACGAACGTCTGGCCGACGTGGTGCAGGAACTGCCCGACGACGAGCAGGTCGAGTTGCTCAGCCACCTGGAGGTGCGCCGGGCCGCCGACGTGCTGGAGGCGATGGACCCCGACGACGCCGCCGACCTGCTGGGCGAACTGCCCGAGGGCGAAGCCGAATCGCTGCTCGCCCTGATGGACCCGCAAGAGTCCGAGCCGGTGCGCAGGCTGCTCGAGCACTCCCCTTACAGCGCGGGCGGCTTGATGACGCCCAAGCCGGTCATTCTCACCCCGTCCACGACGGTGGCCGAAGCTCTGGCGCGGGTGCGCAACCCGGACCTCACTCCCGCGCTGGCCTCCATGGTGTTCGTGGTCCGTCCGCCCACCGCTACGCCGACCGGCCGCTACCTCGGTTCGGTGCACATCCAGCAGTTGCTGCGCGAACCACCCGCCCACCTGGTGGGCGGGATCCTCGACACCGATCTGTCGACGTTGCGTCCCGAACTGCCCCTGGCCGCGGTGACCCGGTACTTCGCGACCTACAACCTGGTCTGCGGACCGGTGGTGGACGAGGAGAATCACCTGCTCGGCGCGGTCAGCGTCGACGACGTCCTCGACCACCTGCTGCCCGAGGACTGGCGCGATCAGGAAGAGACCGACGAACGGGGCGGAGCGTGAGCCCGCACGACCCCGCGCACGCCCGAAAGGAAACACCGTGAGCGAGAACGACCCGGGCGTGCGGCTCGGTCACAGCAGGGCCCGCCAACGGCTGGAGACGCCGGTGGAAAGCCGGTTCCGATTGGAGTGGGACGCCGAGGCTTTGGCCCGCAGCAGCGAGCGGGTGGCGCGATTCCTGGGGACCGGTCGGTATTTAGCGGTCCAGACGATCGTGGTGGTGGTCTGGATCCTGTTGAACATCTTCGTGGTCGCGCTGCGCTGGGACCCGTATCCGTTCATCCTGCTGAACCTGGCGTTCTCCACGCAGGCCGCCTACGCGGCGCCGCTGATCCTGTTGGCGCAGAACAGGCAGGACAACCGGGACCGGGTCGCCCTGGAGGAGGACCGGGTGCGGGCCGCTCAGACCAAGGCGGACACCGAGTTCCTGGCCCGGGAACTCGCATCGCTGCGCATCGCGGTCGGCGAAGTGGCCACGCGCGATTACCTGCGCCGGGAATTGGAAGAGCTGAAAGAAATTCTGGACCGCATGGAGTACGCGGAAACCCCGGATCCGGAGAGCCGGACGGACAGCGCCGGAAAGGGCGGTCGCAAGAAAAGCTCCGGCCGAAAACCCGCTCCGGCATCGGTTTCACCGTCCGTAACCAGTGATCAACCGGAAATACCGAATAAGGACCTGACTGGTGGGTAACCTGGACAACGTTGTCCAGAGCGGCCTGGGCAGGGGATGTCCCGGACGGCCGCTCCCACGACGTCGAGGATTGGGTGTGGCCGAATGCGTGTATCTGCTCCGATAACGGTCTCGGCTTTGGTTGTTGCTGGTGTGGTGGTGAGTGGTTCGGG
>NZ_JBEYVQ010000031.1:0-36967 GCF_040644075.1 Nocardia sp. NPDC047038
CCGGATACGGATCCTCATGAAACCCGTAGTCATACGGGTCGAACACCAGCGGCCCCACCACAGCCGTCATCGCCCACACTCCGAATTCGATAACAAGTTCTCGACAAGGATCGTCCACCCGACGCTCCGTAGAGACACATAGCTGGACATGTGTCTGGACGGTACCACTGACAGTTTTTCAGGACAATCCCGAACGAGCGATCTCGCGGAAAGAAATCCGCCGTCCGACCGCCAGCCCGACACACACCACGAATCAAGAACACGTTCTTGTAGGCAGCTCGGCGATCGGACTATATTCCATACAACTGTCCAGACACGGCGGTCGCAGCCCGCGGCTGCCTTCGCCGATGCCGTCACGCGGGCAGCGCACGACAGCTCGTCGAACGACCAGACAAGGATTTCCATGCGATTCGGCATCGTCCTGTTCACCAGCGACCGCGGCATCACTCCCGCCGCGGCGGCCCGAGCGGCCGAGCAGGCGGGGTTCGCCTCCTTCTACGTCCCCGAGCACACCCACATCCCGGTCGCGCGCAACGCGGCGCACCCGCAGACCGGCGACGCGTCGCTACCCGACGACCGCTACCTGCGCACGCTGGACCCGTGGGTCGCACTGTCCATGGCGGCGGCAGTCACCGAACGCATCGAGCTGGCCACCGCCGTCGCGCTCCCCGTGGAGCACGACCCGATCACCCTGGCCAAGACCATCGCCTCACTGGACCACCTCTCCGGCGGCCGGGTCGTGCTGGGGGCCGGATTCGGCTGGAACACCGACGAACTCGCCGATCACGGAGTACCCGCGAACAAGCGACGCACCGTGCTGCGCGAATACCTGGCGGCGATGCGGGCGCTGTGGAGCCGGGACGAGGCCGGTTTCGACGGCGAGTACGTGCGCTTCGGCCCGAGCTGGGCGTGGCCGAAACCGGTCCGGCGCTCGGTGCCGGTGCTGATCGGCGCGGCGGGCACCGAACGCACCTTCCGCTGGATAGCCGAGTCGGCGGACGGTTGGATCACCACCCCGGGGGAAACGGAGATCTCCGATCGTCTCGCGTTGCTGCACGAGGTCTGGCAGCAGGCCGGGCGGCCCGGACGTCCGCGCGTGGTGGCCCTGGATTACAAACCCGACGCCGCACGCCTGGCCGAGTGGGACCGCGCCGGCGTCACCGACGTCGTGTACGGACTGCCGGACAAAGACGAGCCCGCGGTGTGCGCCTACCTCGAGCGGTTGTCCGGCAAACTGACCGACATCGGCCTGCCGCTCGGCGCGACGAGCCGGCCGTAGCGAATTACGTGGCCGAACACACAACTATTTCCGCAGCGGGAAAGTTGCTCGAACGAAATAACGACACTACCATCTAGACACATGTCCGAAAGCGATTCCAGAACCGTCGAAGCCACGCGGCGGCGCTTGTCCGGAAAGCAGGCCGACACCGTCGACAAGCTCACCAGATCGGCGTTGGAAGTGCTTTCCCGGGAGGGTTTCGCCGGCATGACCATCCGGATGGTGGCCGCCAACGCCAAGGTCGGTACCGCCACCGCGTACACCTATTTCTCCTCCAAGGAGCACTTGGTCGCGGAGATCTTCTGGCGCAGGCTGCGCGCACAACCCTCCCCGGTGAGCGAGGATCCGGACGCCACCGTGCGGGTGATCGCCGAACTCCGCAGCATCGCGTTGCTGGTCGCCGACGAACCGGAATTGTCCGGCGCGGTCACCAGCGCGCTGCTCGGCCGCGATCCCGACGTCGAGCATTTGCGGTCGCGCATCGGCTTGGAAATTCGCACCCGCCTCGCGCACGCGCTGTCCGGAAATCCCGACGCGGATATTCTGAAATCGCTCGAATTGCTCTACGCGGGTGCGCTGGTCCACGCCGGGATGGGCTACGAATCGTATTCCGACATCGCGGACCGCATCGAGCGGTCCGCGATGCTCATCCTGAAGTGACGCGGCGCGTTCCGCGTCACTTCAGGCCAGGCCCAATTTCAGCGACGCGCCGCCGTCGACGAACATCTGCAAACCGGTCACGTAGCGCGACTCGTCGGAGGCCAGGAACGTGACCGCGTGCGAGATGTCCGAGGACTCGACGAAGGGAATCGGCATGGCCTGCATGAAGGGAAAGGTGACCTCGGCGTCCTCGCGCGTCGGGTTCTGTACGTCGGGACGGAAGATCTGGTACATCCCCGGGTTGTGCAGCATGTCGGTGTCGACGTTGGTCGGATGCACCGCGTTGATGCGGATCGAGCTCGGCCCCAGCGTCAACGCCAAAGTCTGCGTGTAAGAACGGATCATCTTCTTCGACAGGCCGTAGCCGTCGCCGCCGGGACCTTGCAGTGCCTGCTGGCCGTTGAATCCGGTCTGCGGCACCAGGCCCGCGACCGATCCCGTCACGATGATCGAGGCGCCCGCGCCCAGATGCGGCAGCGCGGCGTGCACGGTGTTCACCACGCCGACGAAGTTGACGTCGAAGACATCCACGAAGCCCTGCAACGGCACATGGTGGCCCAGCGGGCAGATCCCGGCGTTCGCCACGACCACGTCCAAGCGCCCGAGTTCGGCGACGCCCGCCGCGATCGCCGCTTGCAGCGCGGGGCGATCGCGCACGTCGACCTGTGCGGCCACCACCCGACGGCCGGTCTTGGCGACCAGTTCCTTGGTCTCGGCGAGATCCGCTTCGGTCGCCAGTGCGTATTCGTTGCTGGCTATGTCGGCGCAGATATCGAAGGCGATGATGTCGGCGCCTTCCTCGGCCAAGGCGACCGCGTGACTGCGGCCCTGCCCCCGTCCCGCACCGGTCACCAGGACGACTTTGCCGCTGACCCGATCCATGTTTTCCTCCACCGTGCTCGTCGCCGGTTCCCGTCACCCCCGCGACACGCGCCGCACATATATGGAATAGTAACCGGACATCTGTCTGGACGATACTACGGACAAAGGTATGGATCAATCACTCGTCACCGCACCCGATTCCACGGCCGCATCCCGGCCCGAGCTGGGTGATCGTTGATGCCCAAGCGGCCACGCAACCTCGACTCCCCGCTGGTCACGACCGTCATCAAATACATGTCCAGAGCGCAGACCTGGGCGTACCGCCGGACCGGAGGGCGCGTCGGCGCACGATGGCGGATCGGCGCCGGCTTCCGCAAGCCGGTACCCACCTTGCTGCTCGAGCATCGGGGTCGCAGATCGGGCAAGTTGTTCACCGTCCCGCTGCTGTACCTCGTCGACGGCGCCGACCTGGTAGTGGTCGCCTCGCAAGGCGGGTTGCCGAATCACCCCCAGTGGTACTTCAATCTCCTGGCACATCCCGTGACCCGGGTACAGGTCGGGGCCGAGCACCGACGCGTCCGCGCCCGCGTGGCGAGCCGGGAGGAGAAGAATCGCTTGTGGCCCTTGCTCGTAGCCCTCTACGCGGACTTCGACACCTACCGATCCTGGACCGAGCGCGAGATCCCGGTGCTCATTCTTCAGCCGGAGGACCGGCCGCACTGACCCGGCGCGTCGAGCGAGGTCCGCGGCCACCCTCCCCCATGATGTTCAGCGTTCCCGGCGCGATGGGCACCGCCCGCCCGCCGGAGCAGTGCGACGCAATCGATCGACTCGACCGAGGATGGGAGAGCGTGTGGCGAAGATGGGTAGGCGGAAACGGTCCAGGCTGATCACCGCCGGAATGCTGCGGGAGAAGCACCAGCAGGAAGAGCACGGCGCACCGGCGCGACCGGCGCCGCTGCCCCCGGACGAGGTCGAGACGGCCATCGTGCTCGATCTCGACGGGCTCGCCACGCGCGTGCGTGCGCGGCGGCGCGAGATGAAGTGGACCCAGGCGGATGTGGCGGGCAACGGCGGCCCGCCGGCCAAGGTGATCAGCGAGATCGAGCGGTCCCGCAATCCACGGCCTGGTACCGAGGTGCTCGACCGGCTCGACGCGGGACTCGAGTGGCCGCCCGGCACCAGCGCGACGATCCTGCGCGCCGAGCGGGCAAGCGAACTGGCCACGGCGCGCTGAGCGCCGGATCCGAAACTCGGCCGGTCGGAGAATTTTTCGATATCTCCGACCGGTCGAGCCGGAACGCTCATCGGTAGCTGTGGGCGCTGCTAGGCTGCTCAGCGACCCTAGACGACTGCTCTTGCGCCGCCGGAGTGCGCGGGTCCGGCCGTGCTGGACGCAGGTGTTAACCCGATGAAGGAATGGACGTAACATGCAACTCCGCGGCATCACTGCGGCAGCGATACTCGCCATCGGCTCGCTGACCGTCGGCGCGGGCGTCGCCCACGGCGAGCCCGCTCCCGACATCACCTACTCGGCCAAGATCGTCGACCAGACGGTGGTCGCCGCGCTCCGGGGCGGAACCTTCCAGTTGTCCAAGGCACTGCGCGATCAGCCCGCGGGCGACGAGAACGCGCGACTAACCGAGCGCGACGGGGTGCTCGTCGATCATGGGGGCGCCCCGGCCGACATCGCGCAAGTGATCGACGTGGTAGACATCCGGGACCGCGACGGCCACGTCGCGATGACGTTGCCGCTCGACTTCCGGATCGCGGGGACCGCCATTCCGGTGCGCCCGGAGCTGAAGAAGGACAGCACCGTGCTCGAGCTGAAGCCGTCCAGGCCGGAGGGCATCGCGATCACCGAGCCACTGGTGGCCAAGCCGGTCGCGTCCATGACCGAGAACCAGCGCGCCCGTGACGAATTCGCCAGCCAGTTCGGGCTCGCCACCGCCATAGGCGGTTTCGTCGGCACCGCGATCGGCGCCACGATCGGCTGCCTGGTCACCATCGCCGTGGGCTGCGTGGCCGGTCTGCTGACCGGCGCGAGCCTCGGCGGCATCCTCGGAACCATCGCGGTCGGCGGGCCCACGCTCGTCGTGGCGGGTGTCGACCTGCTCACCACGTTGCAGGCGGCCGACGGCACTACCCGCTTCGCCGACAAGCCCGTCCAAACCGCTCCGGCCCAAACCAAATAGCCGTGTCCCGGCGGCGCAGCAGCGCGCCGCCGGGCGGACTTCCGATCGACCGCGTCGCTACAACGGCGCGGTCGTCGTGTTCGAGCGACCCACGCGCTCGTCGTTGATCAAGTGATAGGCGCGTCCCAGATCGTCGAGCGCACGCTCCCATCTGGTGTCCGCGTCGTGGCCACGGGGATTGCGGCTGAGCAGCAGCAGGACCTCGGCCGCGTCCGCCGACCGCGCGGCGGCGTCCAGCAACACCGGCACCGGTTCCACGGTGGTGCCCGCCGCCAGCGCGCCGATACGGTCGTGCAGCCAGTGCGCGTCGAAACGCGCCTGCTCCGTGGGGTTCTCCCCGTTCACCGGCAGGGTGCTGACCGCGGCGGCCCGTGCGGCCTCCTCGTCGTCCATCGTGGTGGTGACGACGTCGCGCAGCTCGCTGCTCGCGATCCGGTGTAGCAAACCGATCAGTAGGACACGTTCGGCGTCCGGACCGTGCAGACCCGTCTCATCCGCCCGTGCGCCGACCTCGTCCGGGTCGACGCGCAAGATCGACAGAACCGCTCGCAACTGCGCAATCGTTACCACTTCGTCCGCCCCTCCTCATCGTCGCGGCCCCACCATCACACCCTCGGCGACAGCCTGCCAAACGCGAGGCGCGTTAACCGTCCGGTAGCCCTTTTGCCGATACGGCGTGTCTTCACACTGCGTTCCAGGTCACCTCGAACCGCAGGGTAAACGAGGGTCCAACTTGGGTACTCCAGACATCATGAGAGCGATACCGGCGCGGGTCACTGGTGACACGACCACGCCCGCAGTGCGCGAATCCGAACACGGCGGTGCGATCGCGAGCATGAGATGGCGGCGGATCAGGGAGGTGATCGCCACCCGAACCGTCTCCGATGCCACGCGAGAGGTCTCCATCGAGGTGGGGAAACCGCAGATGGCACCGGGTGACACCGGTGTGGTGTGCGGTTTTCGCATCCAGGGAATCGGCGAACGATGGGCGCACGGCGTCGATTCCATCGCCGCGCTCTACCGCGCGTTCCAGGACATCGCCCAAGAGCTGCGGCAGGCCAACAGCCACGGTGCGCACTTCGCGGTGACCGAGCCGTCCGACCCCGGCTTCCCCGCCGCGCCCACTCGTCCCTCGCGCGCCGCCACGACGGTCGCCTACGAGCCGCAGGCGCTCATCGCGGCCCGCACCCTCTACGAAGCCGACAGCTCGTTGTCGATCATCATCGGCAGGCCGTATCTGGCGGCCGACCGGCGCAAGCACCTGTGCCGGTTCCATATCAGCAAGCAGGGCGCGTCGCTGGCCAGCGGCATCGATGAGATCCAGGCCCTGCACAGCGCGATCAGCATGATCAGCGAACGCCTCGCACTGCCGCAGGATTGGCCGGTCAGCCGCCTGTCCTGAGGCCCGGGCGCACAATTTCGCGACGACCGCCCAGCCGGTACGGATTCGGCATCGAATCATCGGTTGGGGATCGTCGTTCGACCGGCGTAGATCTCCCAGCGCCATGAGCGGTCCGGCGGCCGTCCCCATGTCCGGAACCAGACCGTGGCGAGGCCGCGGCGTCGCCAGGAGGGAACTGCCCATGGAATTCATCTCGCCGGTGGACGCCCTGTTTCTCATCGCGGAATCACGCGAGCATCCGATGCACGTCGGTTCGCTGTCCATCTTCGACCCCGTGGAGGGCACCGGACCCGAATTCGCCCGGCGCGCGTATGCCACGCTGGCGGCCGACCGAAATTTCCACCCCACGTTCCGCAAGCGCCCGGCTCGCCTGTTCGGCACTCCACAGCTGGCCTGGACCGTGGACAGCGCCGTCGAGCTCGACTACCACGTCCAGCGGTGGGCACTGCCGGAAGCGGGTGGCCTGGACGCCCTGACCGAAGTGACGGCGGGATTGCACAGCACCCTGCTCGACCGGCACCGGCCGCTGTGGGAAGCGCATCTGGTCGAAGGGCTCGCCGGTGATCGGGTCGGCTTGTACGCGAAGATGCACCACGCCCTCATCGACGGCGTCGGCGCCCAGCGCCTGTTGCAGCGAACGCTCACCACCGACCCGGAATCCGGCGAAGC
Organism: Nocardia sp. NPDC047038; assembly: GCF_040644075.1. NCBI lineage: Bacteria > Bacillati > Actinomycetota > Actinomycetes > Mycobacteriales > Nocardiaceae > Nocardia > Nocardia sp. NPDC047038. The sequence continues at coordinate 7,028 of NZ_JBEYVQ010000031.1, forward strand.
GCTGGTGCCCTGGCATCTCCCGCCTTCGACCGGGCACCGCCCGAATCCCCCGCAGAGGCAAACGCTCGGCACCCGGGCGCGCGCCCTGCTCGCCGCGGCGGGCTCGGCGCCTTCGGCCTTGCGCCTGGCCCGTACCGCGCTGCTCGAGCAGCAGTTGACGCTGCCCTTCGCCGCACCGCGCACCATGTTCAACGTCCCGATCGGCGGGGCCCGCCGCTGCGCCGCCCGCTCGTGGCCGCTGGACCGGATCCGCCAGGTCAAGAAGATGACCGGCACCACGCTCAACGACGTGGTGCTGGCGATGTCGGCGGGTGCGCTGCGCACCTACCTGCTCGAACACGTCGCCTTGCCGGACAAGCCGCTGATCGCCATGGTGCCGGTCTCGCTGCGTCCCGAATCCGACGACGGTGGCGGCGGGGGCAACGCCGTGGCGGCGCTGCTGTGCAATCTGGCCACCGACCTGCCCGACCCGGCCGCGCGGCTGGCGGCGATCAGCTCCTCGATGCATCGCAGCAAAGAGATCTACCGCGCGCTGTCCCCCGTCCAGGCGGTCTCGCTGTCGGCGCTGACGCTCAGTCCTCTCGCCCTGTCACTGCTGCTTCCCGCCACGGTCGCGCTGACCAGCCCGCCGTTCAACATCGTCATCTCCAATATTCCGGGACCGCGTGAACCGCAGTACTGGAACGGAGCCCGCGTCGCGGCCAGCTACCCGCTGTCGATCCCGCTCGACGGGCAGGCGGTGAACATCACCCTCACCAGCAATGCCGACAGCCTGGACATCGGCATCGTCGCCTGCCGTCGCAGCGTGCCGGACGTGGCCAGGCTGCTCGATCACCTGGAATCCGCGTTGACCGATCTGGAGGACACCGTCTACTGACCGCCGGGCGCTGCCGCCGGATGGTCAGGGTGATCCCGCGGTGCCCAGACCGTTGATCGACGGCGGCAGCTCCGGTTTGACCGCGCCGGGACCGGCCAGCAGACGCTTGAGGATCTTGCCGGTGTCGCCGCGCGGCAGGGCCGAGAGGAAGGTGACGTCGCGCGGCACCGAGAAGCGGCTCAAGCGGTTGCGGATGTAGGTGCGCACCATGTCCGAATCCAAACCGGACCCTTCGCGTTTCACCACGAACGCCGCGAGCCGCTGGCCGAATTCGTGGTCCGGCACACCGACCACGGCGACGTCACTGACCTGCGGCAGGTGCGCGAGCGCCTCCTCGACCGGACGCGGGAAGACGTTCTCGCCACCGGAGATGATCATCTCGTCGTCTCGTCCCGCGATGAACAACCGGCCCGCGGCGTCGAGGTAGCCGAGGTCGCCGGTGTCGAGCATGCCGTGCGCCTCGTCCGGTGGCGCGGAGTTGACGTAGCCGTCGAACAGCATGTGGTTGCCGACGAAGATGTGTCCCGTGGCGCCGATCGGGAGTCTGCGGTGGTCCGGCCCGAGCACGGCCACCTTGGTGCCCAGCGGCGGGCGTCCCGCCGTGGTCGGCGAGGTGTGCAGGTCCTCGGGGGTCGCGATGGTCGCCCAGGAGACCTCGGTGGATCCGTAGACGTTGTAGAGCACGTCGCCGTAGGCCTCCATGAACCGCTCGACGGTCGCGCCTGCCAGTGGCGCACCGCAGCTGATCATGTGCCGCAGGCTGGAGGTGTCGTAGCGAGCACGCACGTGCGCGGGGAGGTCGAGGATGCGCTGCACCATGGTCGGCACGACGATCACCGTGTTGACCCGGTGCTCGGCGATGCGGCGCAGGCAGTCCTCCGCGTCGAACCGTTCGGCCAGCACCACGGTCGCGCGCAGCGCGGTGCTCAGTTGCAGGCCGGCCAACCCCCAGGTGTGGAACAGCGGCGCCGGGATCAGCATGGTCTCGTTCATCTGCATCGGGATGCGCGACAGCAATGCCGCGATGGACCCGAAGCCCTTCGGATGCGGCCTGCGCGCGCCCTTGGGCGTCCCGCTGGTCCCGGAGGTGAGCACGACGAGCCGTCCCGGCTGGGCAGGCGTGCGGAAAGTCGTGTGCCCCTCCGCCACCAGTTGGTCCACGGTCGTCCGGTCGGGTACCGGCGGACGCTCGTCGGTGTTGTAGCGCGGGATGTCGGTATGCAGATAGCGCACCAACTCCTCGAGGTCACCGTCGACGAACAGCGCCGACAGCCGGTCGCGCTGGACGATCTCCTCGATGGTGCGGCCCGCCAGCCCGGCGTTCAGCAGTGCCACGTCCACACCCAGTTTGCCTGCGGCGACCATGCATTCGACCATGGCCGCGTGGTTGCGCGCCAGCAGGCCGATGGCGTCGCCCGGGCCGAGGTCGTGCGCGGCCATCGCCGCGGCCAGCGCGTTGGTGCGCTCGTGCATGTCGGCGAAGGACCGGGTGCCGCGGTCGTCGATGATCGCGGTCCGCTCCGGGGCGTACGCCGCGCCCGCGGCGTATCCGCCCGCCAGGTTGAAACCCCATTTCGCCAGTGAGCGCAGCTGTTTGAGAGTCCGATCGAAACGAACCGGCAACACGACGCCGGTGGCCACCATCTGCCGCGCCACACCCGCGTTGCGCCGGATCGGCGAATCCTCGCCGTTGACGACCAAGGAGGTCCGCGCGCCCTTGGCGACGTCGGCCACCCGCTTCAGTCCGGCCTTGGTCCACTCGCCGATCGCCACATTGGAAAGCTCGCCCACCCGCGGGTGCACCCGGCTCGGCGCGAAATACGTGACGGTGACCTTGGTGCGGTCCTCGTCGCCGTGCAGTCGCACCGACGCGAAGCTGCCCAGTGCGGCGTATTGCATCTCGAAGCTCTCGTACCACCGGCCCACGCTGATCCGGATCTGGTGGGTGCGTATGCCCGACCCGTAGGTACCGACGCGCATCTGCCAGACCACATTGCCGTCGGCGGACTGGATCTGCTCGCACGCGCCGATACCGGTGAACATGCGCGGATAAGTCTGCGGTTCGAGCAGCAGATCCCAAATGGCCTTGCGGGCGATCGCGAATTCGGCGACTACGTCGATGACATCGGTAACCAACTTGTGCACTTCTCGTCGGCCGGTTCGAAGAACTTCGGGTCGGCGGGTAGCTCCTTTGTAACGTCAGTCACAAGCGAGGTCAAGTAGCCAGGGCATCGTCGCTACTACCAGCGACACGCAGGAAATACGCTGCGATTGCCCAGCATTCACCTGAACCTGGGAACCGGCCCAAATCACCCGCGCGACGCCTGTGAATCAGCCCAACGATCATCCGAACTCCCGCCGGGCGGCGACCTCCGACCTAACGTCACAGACGCCTGCTCGGCAGGACCGCACGCTGGCTGGAGAGGTTATGGACGACAAGCCCGCACGACGAATCGCGCACGCCCGCGCCGAGGAGATCCTCGATTTCTTCGGCAAATGCCGAGCGTGCGGATATCCCGCTTACGCGGAGAGCACCACGCTGCGCTACGACAACGGCGACTTGGAGACCAAGATCATCGCCAGCTGCGCCCTGCCCTGCGGCTGGACCGGCGAGGTCTCCGCCACACCGATGACCGGCGCGGCCGCCCGTCCACGCACGTGAGCGAACTCAGGCCGCGCTCGAAACGAGTTCTTCCGGGCCGAGCGCGCGTTCGCGCAGGTCTTTGAGAATCCTGGCGAGAATGCGCGACACCTGCATCTGGGACACACCCAGCTCTTCGGCGATCTGACTCTGGGTCCGCGACTCGTAGAAGCGCATGACCAGCACCTGTCGATCGCGCGGCGGCAACTCGGCGATGAGCGGACGCACGGCCATCGCCTGCTCCAGCAGGTCGTAGCACGGCTCCTCGGAGCCCAGCGTGTCGGCGAGCGACTGCGGCGCACCGTCGCCCTCCTCTCGGCCTGCCGCGTCCAGCGAATTGGCCTGATAGGCGTTGCCTGCGATGAGCGCCTGCGTGACCTCACCGAGGTCGACGTCCAACTCCTCGGCGATCTCCCTGGCCGTCGGCATCCGGCCGAGGCGATGCGACAACGTCTCGGTGGCCGGGCCGACGCGCAGCTGGATCTCCTTGAGCCTGCGCGGCACTCGCAACGACCACGTGTTGTCGCGGAAATGCCTGCGCACCTCGCCCATGATGGTGGGGACCGCGAATCCGAGGAAGGAACTGCCGCGCGAGACATCGAAACGGTCCACCGCGAGCACCAGCCCGACCCGGGCGATCTGCAGCAGGTCCTCGTAGTTCTCGCCGCGGCCGGAGAACTTCCTGGCGATGTGCTCGGCGAGCGGAAGACACCGCCGGGTCACCTCCTCGCGCAGCGCCGCGCGGTGCGGATCCCCCTCGTCCATCGCGGCCATCTTCTCGAACCACGGCTCGATGTTGTCGTAGCTGTCGCCCCCGCGGGTGCGCCTCGCCGTGTCATTTCCGTCGGTCGTGAACTCACGTTTCATCAAATGGTCCTCGTTCCCAACTGAATTCGATAACGGTCGGGTACCCGCCGAGTTCGGAATCAAAAGGGTCACGGGAAATTGATAGGGAGCGGGTGAGCATGCGCACCAGTTCCCAGCTCAACGGATCGCTGCGGAGCTCGTCGCCGACCACGGCGACGGCGTCGACACGCACGCTCATCCGGCCGAGGCCGTAGGTGAACGCGCAGCCGAGCATCGAGCCCGGCATGGCGTCCGCCAGCAGCATCGTGACCGCCTCGTTGATCGCCAAGCGGATGTCCGAGGCGGCGTCGAGCGGAACCTCGGCGACCAGGCACACGGTGTCGGTCATCGCGCGGATCAAGGCGAGGTGTCGCGCGTCGGCGGGGATCCGCACCGCGACCGTGGCGGTCTCCGTGGCGGGCGCGCCGAACGCGCACGTGATCACCCGCATCACACCGTGGCGAGCTGCGCTTGCCACATCCAGTGCAACTGCTCCAGCCGCGCCGCGATCGCCAGGAACAGATCCTGGGTCACCGGATCGGCCTTCTCGGTCGCCGCGATGCGTTCACGCAGCCGCTTGATCACGGCGGCGAGGTTGCCGACGATCGTGTCGATGACGTCGGTGTCCTGTTGCCAGCCCTCGCCGATGCCGATCGCGCCGGAATCCTTGGCCACGCTCGCGGCGCGCCCGTCCGGGCTGACTCCCACGGCGGTCGCGCGTTCCGCGGCCGAGTCCGTGAACTCCCGTGCCACGGTCACCAATTCATCCAGCGCCAGGTGCACCGACCGGAAGTTGGTGCCGATCACGTTCCAGTGCGCCTGCTTCGCGATCAGCGACAGGTCGATCAGGTCGACCACCGTCGCCTGGAGAGTTTCGCCCGCGACGCGCTGCTGCTCCGGGTCCAAAGTACTGGTGATGGGTTGCGACATGCGCTGAACCTTTCTGCCATCGATCGGGACACCGACGGTCTACCCAGCTCTGCGGCGATAAACCCCCCGGTAGCTTCCGCGGCTGAACGAAACGGGGTGTGCGCCCCGGCCCCTCGTCGTTCGCGCAGCGGACAGAAAGAGGACGAGAACGGCGGGGACCGCCGGGACGGGGGCGTACGTCATCCGCCCCCGGAATGAGCGATCACCCAGATATCCTTTGCCGGATCGGCAACTATATTTGCTGCCTTGACCGATTTCCGGGCACCGTGAGGTATGACCGAGAAAGAGCAGATGGACGTGGCGGCCGGTTCGTCGACGCCGACCTCAGCACGGGCGCGCCGGGCCAACGAGCAGTTCTCCGCCGACCTCGAGCGAGCGAACTGCGCCCGGGTGCTCGGCGCTCGACGGCACGGCATGGATTCGCTGCTGCCGCCTCCGCAGGGCTGACCGGTTCCGGACTCCTGCTGCACTATGGTGTGATCCACACAACACGGGGAGGCGCGGTATGCCGGAACGGACAGCCACGCCCTTGCGGGCGGCCACGATGCCCGACTTCGCCGATCGGATCTCGACGCCGAGCTACGACCGATCCCGGATCACCACCGGCATAGTGCATTTCGGCGTCGGCGGCTTCCATCGAGCGCACCAGGCGATGTACGTCGACCGATTGCTCGAACGCGGCCTCGGGGACGAGTGGGGCATCTGCGGAGTCGGCGTGCTGCCCGGCGATCGACGCATGCGCGACGTGTTGCGGGCGCAGGACGGCTTGTACACGCTGTCGACGGTCGCGCCGGACGGCACGTGGACCACGCGCGCGATCGGCTCGCTGGTCGACTACCGGTACGCGCCGGACGATCCAGGGACCGTCGTGGCGAAGCTCGCCGATGCGTCGACCCGGATCGTCTCACTCACCATCACCGAGGGTGGCTACCACATCGCCGCCGCTACCGGGGAATTCGACCCGGATGACCCCGGAATCCGCGCCGATCTGGCCGGGAACGCTCCGCCCGGTACCGTTTTCGGGCTCGTCACCGAGGCGCTGGCCCGCCGCCGATCCCGCGATATCGCACCGTTCACCGTGCTGTCCTGCGACAACATCGAGGGCAACGGGAACGTCGCGCGCCGGATGTTCGGCGCGTTCGCCGCGCTGCGCGATCCGGGGCTCGGAGCCTGGGTGACGGAGCAGGTGCGCTTCCCGAATTCCATGGTGGACCGGATCACCCCGGTGACCCCGCCCGGAGCGACCGGTGAGATCGAGCGGCGCTACGGGCTCACCGACCGCTGGCCGGTGGTCGCCGAGCCGTTCGCGCAGTGGGTGCTGGAGGATTCGTTCGGACTCGGCCGTCCGGCCTTCGAAGAGGTGGGCGTGCAGGTCGTCGCCGACGTCACTCCCTACGAACTGATGAAGCTTCGGTTGCTGAACGCGAGCCACCAGGCGCTGTGCTATTTCGCGTACCTGAGCGGCTATCGGCTGGTGCACGAAGCGGCACAGGATCCGGTCTTCCGGCGGTTCCTGACCCGCTACATGGACGCCGAGGCCACGCCGACGCTGCGCGCGGTCCCCGGGGTCGACCTGGGCGACTACAAGCGGACACTGCTCGACCGGTTCGCCAATCCCGCGATCGGCGACACCATCGCCCGGCTGTGCGCGGAATCCTCCGACCGGATCCCGAAGTGGCTGCTTCCGGTTGTCCGGGCGCAGCTCGGCAGCGGCGGCCCGATCGACTGCGCGGCGGCGGTCGTCGCCAGCTGGGCACGCTATGCCGAGGGCGTGGACGAGCACGGGCACCCGATCGAGATCGTTGACCGGCTCCGCGACCGGCTGGTCCCCCTCGCGCGGCGGCAGCGCGAGCAGCCCACCGCTTTCCTCGGCGAGCGATCCTTGTTCGGTGACCTGATCGACCACCCCCGGTTCGTGACCGCGTATCTGGCGGCTCTGGACAGCCTGCGCACCAGGGGCGCGCACGCGACCGTCGAACAGTTGGCCGGTTAGCGCGGGGTGACGCGGGCGACCGCCCGGCAGTCCGCGCCGACCGCGAACCACACGTCCAGGCTCGAGTCGGTCCGTCGGGCGACGAGCTCGACGTCCTCGCCGCATCGCACCGGTTTCCCGTACTCGACCACCACACGGTGCGGACCCGATTTCAGTTCGGCGTAGTCGGCCAGGACTTCTTCGAGCGCGGTGAGGTAGACCGCGTTGTTCATATGGTCGAGCAGGTCTATGTCGGTGGCCCGTAGCGGGAAGGGCCGGATCTGCACCCCGGGCTCGCCCGCCGCGGGCATGGGATCGGTGAGCTCGGCTTTCCAGCGGAGCCGGTGCTCGGTCGTACAGGCCAGCATGGGGGCGAGGAACCGGTCGCTCATCCGCGCGGGTACGCCCGATTCGGTGCCGAAATGGATCAGGAAGCTCTCGGTCTCCACCAGCCCACCAGCGCTGCCGCCGATCTGGACCCGCATCGTGCACCACCGGGTCGACGTCGCCGAAGGCCATCGCCGCAACGTCGCCGACTCACCGAATCCGAGCGGTTTGAGCGCGTCGATCACCGTCCTGCGGATCACCCACAGGCGATGGATATCGCCGTCCTCGAGGACCTCGAGATGGTCGTAGCCGACGTCCTGCAGATAGCGCGCGACACCGTCGAGTCGCAGGCGCTGGTCACGATCGGTGTCGGCGAGGCGCACGGGCCATCCCGTCTCGAACGGAGTCAGGACGGCCGGCGGTTCCGGCAGCACGCTGGGAATGCCCATGCCCGGATGATGCCAGCTATTTGCCACAGTTGTGGGCAGCACTGCCCATATCGTCATCTACACGAGAAGATGTCGCGTTTTATTAGGCATTTTGACCGGATTATCGACCATCTACGTTCGTCCGCTAACAATTAGCTTTCATTCGCCATGGTGGGTTGCCCTCGCACCCGTCGTCGCTATTTCTTCGAACGATCCCGCTTCTCCCGCACCCGCACCGAGATGCGGACCGGCGAGCCGTCGAAACCGAACTCCTCGCGCAACCTGCGCTCCAGGAAGCGCCGGTAGCCCGCCTCCAGGAAGCCGGTGGTGAACAGCACGAACGTGGGCGGCCTGGTGGTCGCCTGGGTGGCGAACAGCACGCGGGGCAGCCTGCCGCCGCGCATCGGCGGCGGGGTCGCGGCGATCACTTCCTTCAGCCAGGTGTTGAGCCTGCCCGTCGGAATGCGCTTGTCCCAGGACTCGAGCGCGGTCTCCATCGCGGGCACCAGCTTCTGCACCGCGCGGCCGGTGTGCGCGGAGATGTTCACTCGCTGCGCCCACGGCACCCGGACCAGCTCGCGGTCGACCTCACGCTCCAGTTGCAGCCGACGATCCTCGTCGACCAGGTCCCACTTGTTGAACGCCAGCACCAACGCCCGCCCGGAATCGGCGACCAGGCTGATCACCCGCAGATCCTGTTCTGTGATCGGCTGCGAGGCGTCGACCAGCATGATCGCCACCTCCGATGCCTCCAGCGCCGACTTGGTGCGCAGCGAGGCGTAGAACTCGGTGCCGCTGGCATTGGCCACCTTGCGGCGCAACCCGGCGGTATCGATGAACTTCCAGACCTTGCCGCCCAGTTCGACGAGGGAGTCGACCGGGTCGACCGTGGTGCCCGCGACATCGTGCACCACGGAGCGCTCGTCGTTCGCCAGCTTGTTGAGCAGGCTCGACTTGCCGACGTTCGGCTTGCCGACCAGCGCCACGCGACGCGGGCCGACGCCGCCGGTTCCCTCGCGCGGAGTCTCGGGAAGCACCTCGAGCACGTCGTCGAGCAAGTCGCCGGTGCCACGGCCGTGGGCGGCGCTGACCATGCGCGGCTCGCCGAGTCCCAGCGACCACAGCGCCGCCGCTTCCGCTTCCACCCGCTGGTCGTCGACCTTGTTGGCGACCAGGATCACCGGGACGGCGGAGCGGCGCAGCTTCTTTACGGCCGCCTCGTCGGTGGCGGTGGCGCCCACCACCGCGTCGACCACGAGCAGGATCGCGTCGGCGGTGTGCATGGCCAGTTCGGCCTGGCGGGCCACCGATTGCTGCAAGCCCTTCGCGTCGGGCTCCCAGCCGCCGGTGTCCTGGACCAGGAAGCGCCGACCCGCCCAGTTCGCCTCGTAGGACACACGGTCGCGGGTCACGCCAGGAATGTCCTCCACGACCGCCTCGCGGCGGCCGAGGATGCGGTTCACCAGCGTCGACTTGCCCACGTTCGGGCGGCCGACCACGGCCAGCGTCGGCATCGCGACGTGCGCCGCGTCCTCGAATTCGCCCTCCAGGTCGGCGAGTTCCCAGTCGGCTTCGTCGCTCCAGACGCCGTCGCCTGCGAGTACGTCCCCACTCATCGGTCCCCTCCGGCTCCACACGTCGAGACCTGCTGCACGACAACGCGATACAGCTCGTCGATAACCTCGTCCATGGACAGTTCGCTGGTGTCTACCGGTACCGCGTCCTCGGCGGGGCGCAGCGGGGACACCTTGCGGGTCGAGTCGAGGGTGTCGCGGCGCTGCACGTCGGCGAGCACGCCCGCGTAGTCGTCGCCCCTGCCCTCGGCGATGTTCTGCTGATTGCGCCGGTGCGCCCGCGCCTCGGCGGACGCGGTCAGGTAGATCTTGGCGTCGGCGGCGGGCAGCACGACGGTGCCGATGTCGCGTCCCTCCACCACGATCCGCCCCGCGGCCGCCGTGATGTCGCGCTGCATGGCGACGAGCAGCTCACGCACCTCGGGCACCGCGGAGACCGCCGAAACCGCCTTGGTGACCGCGTCGCCGCGAATCTCCGACCGCACATCCTCGCCGTCCAGCTCGATCACCTCGCGGCTGGGATCGGTGCCGATGGACAGCGGCAGCTCCTTGACCGCGGCGCCGATGGCCGCGGAGTCGGTCAGTTCGATGCCCGCCCGCAGCACGCGCAGCGTCGCCACCCGGTACATCGCGCCGGTGTCGAGGTACCGGGCGCCGAGCCGGGTGGCCAGGCGCCGGGACACGCTGGACTTCCCGGTACCCGACGGCCCGTCCATGGCGACCACCAGCGGGCTCGGACCGGCCAACCGCGCCGGCGCCTGCACCGGGATCTCCACACCGTTCACAACGACACCGCCTCGTAGAGTTTGCCGATTTCATCGCGGCCGAGTACGCGCAGCGTGCCGGGCCGCTGGTCGCCCAGCGCGACCGGGCCGATATGAGTGCGGACCAGCCGGATGACCGGATGACCCACCGCGTCGAGCAGGCGGCGCACGATGTGCTTGCGCCCTTCGTGCAACACCACCTTCACCAGAGAACGTCCCTCCCCCAGCTCGAGCACCTGGAAACGGTCCACCTTGGCGGGACCGTCCTCCAGCTCCAAGCCTTCCTTCAACCGCTTGCCGACCGCGCGATTGTTGACCTCGCCGTGCACCGTCGCCAGATAGGTCTTGGAGACCTCGAAGGACGGGTGCATCAGCCGATGCGCCAGATCGCCGTCGTTGGTGAGCAGCAGCAGGCCCTCGGTGTCGGCGTCGAGTCGCCCGACATGGAACAGCCGCTGACCCGCGGCGATACGCTCGGCCACGATGTCACCGACGCAGGGGCGCCCCAGATCGTCGGACATGGTGGACTGCCAGCCCTTGGGCTTGTTCAGCGCGACGTGCACCAGTTCCTCGCGCACCACCACGCGCGTGCCGTCGACGCGCACCACCGCGTGCTGCGGGTCGATACGCAGGCCCTGCTCGCGCACGATCATGCCGTCGACCTCGACGCGGCCCTGCGCGATCATCTCCTCGGCGGCCCGGCGCGAGGCCACGCCCGCCTTGGCGAGAACCTTCTGCAACCGCTCCCCCTCGCCCCACGGGAGCTTGGTGTGACCGCCGGACGAGTCCGGCTCCACGTTCTGGTGGCGCGCGGGCTTGGCGTTGCTCAGCAGCGGCGGCGGCGCGACCTGCCGCTGCGGCTTGGGCTTCTTCTTGCTCGCGGCCGCGTGCCGCTGCGGGTTCGGAACCGGGGCGGATCCGCGTCGGTCCGCTCGGCCCCCGCCGCCCTGCTGGGCGCCGCGGGCGGCGATACCCCGTTGGGCCGAACGAGCGTCGCGTGAGCTCGAGTTGCGGCTCGCGCCGCCTCGTTCGGGCTGTGCGCCGCGTTTCCTACGATCCGGTGTGCCATCTCGGCGAGCGGGCGTATTCATGGTGTCCTGTCATTCTTCGGTGCCGAGGTCCAAATCGGCCTCGGCGGGTTTCCTCAACCTGGTGTACCGGGGGTCCGTCTCCAGGCTCTCGTTGATCTCGTCGATCAGGTCGACGCCCGGAAGCAGGGGCGCCAGGGGTGGCAGATCGCTCAGCGAAGCGAGTCCGATCCGTTCCAGGAACAGCTCGGTGGTGCGGTACAGCGTCCCGTTGGTCTCCGGGTCCACGCCTGCCTCGGCGATCAGACCCCTGGCCAGCAGGGTGCGCATCACCCCGTCGACGTTCACGCCGCGCACCGCGCTGACCCTGGTCCTGGTCACCGGCTGACGGTATGCCACCACCGCCAGCGTCTCCAAGGCCGCCCGGGTCAGTTTCGATCGGGAGCCGTCGAGCAGCATCCGCTCCACATACGGCGCGTACTCGCTGCGAGTATAGAAGCGCCAGCCGTCACCGACGAAACGCAGATCTATGCCACTGGATCGCGCCGACAGCTCAGCGGACATTTCACGCAGGGTCCGCTCGACGCGTTCGGTGCTGTCGCCCAGTGCGGCCGCGAGCTGGTCTACCGGCGCGGGAACGTCCACGACCAGCAGCATGGCCTCCAGCGCCGAACGGAAATCGGCGTCCGCGAGCGGTTCGGGGGTGAGTTCCACCACTGCCTCACTCACGACCGCGCCTCACCGGAGTTCGCCTCCGCCGTGCGCGAACGCGCGCTGTGCTCGCTCACCCGTAGTCCTCCTCGATAGTCACGGTGTCCACCTGTTGCGCGGCCTCGTCGCCGATCCAGCTGACCGCCAAGGGACCGAGCGGATCGGGCTGATCGAACTCGATCGTCTTGCCGCGATACAGCTCGAGCAGCGCCAGGAAGCGGGCGACGATCTGGACCGGTACCTCGCAGTCGGCGACCAGCTCGCCGAAGGATGTCCACGCACCCGCACCACGCTGTTTGAGCCGCTCCAGCACCAGTGCCGCCTGCTCGGCCACCGAGATCGCGTGCGTGTGCAAGTGGTCGAGCCCGACCTTGGGTACCGGACGGGGCCGGAAGGCCGCCGCAGCGATCGCGGCGAACTCGGCCGCCCCGACACCAAGCCTAACCTCGGGCAGCAGACCGGCGTAGCGCTCCTCCAGGCCGACCGCGCGCGGATAGCGGCGCAGCGCGGCCGCCTCCAGTTCGCCGAGCAGTTCGGCGACCTGCTTGAACGCGCGGTACTGCAGCAGCCGGGCGAACAGCAGGTCGCGCGCCTCGAGCAGTTCGAGGTCCTCGGCGTCGGTCATCTCGCCGGACGGCAGCAGGCGCGCCGCCTTCAGATCGAGCAAGGTGGCGGCGACGACCAGGAATTCCGTGGTCTGGTCCAGGATCTTGTCCGCGCGCAAGGTGTTCTGCCGCGCCATGTTCGCGGTCAGCGCCTTGGTGTAGGCGATGAACTCGTCGGTGACCTTGTGCAACGCCACCTCGGTGACGTCCAGCTTGCGCGAACTGATCAGGGTGAGCAGCAGGTCGAACGGCCCCTCGAAGTTGCTGAGTCGCAGCCGGAATCCGGACGCGTGCGGCTCCGCCGTCGGCTGTTCTTTCGCCTCCGACGTGCCGGGCGAGGGATCGGATGCGTCCGATGTGTCCGGCGAAAAGCCAGAGACGTCCGAACCGCCGGGCGTAGCCGACGGACGGCCCTGTGCTCCCGGCACGTCTGACGAACGCCCCTGTGCGTCCGGCACGTCAGCGGGCCGATCGCCCACTGTCTCGGAGTCCTCCCGCGCGACACCCTCGGTGGGCTGCGTGGATGGTTTCGGAGACGGTTCGTCCGCGCTGTCCCGTGCCGGGGAGGCCTCCGCCTCCGGTGCGGGCCGGGGCGTGGCGCCTCCGACGACGGCCGGGTTCGCGCGCCGGGGGGCAGCGTCCCGGCCTGCGGCGATGAAGGCGGCGGCCGCGTTGCCGAGTGCGGGACCCTGCCCAGGGCCGACGGGGTCCGGCCCACGAGAATCGGACGCGCGGTCGTCCGGCGTGGATGTCGATCCCGCCGCGGAAGACCCTTGGCCGGACGGGTTGTGGTGGGACGCAGACGAAGGGTCCGAGTGGCCGGTCACCGGCCGGATCGGTGGATGACTTCCCGAGCCATCGACCGATACGCCTCGGCGCCACTGGATTTCGGCGCCCACGTGGTGATCGGCTCGCCCGCGACGCTGGCGTCCGGGAAACGGACGGTGCGCGCGATGGCGGTGTCGTAGACCAGGTCACCGAACACCTCGACGACCCGCGCCATGACCTGGCGGGAATGCAGCAGTCGAGAGTCGAACATGGTGACCACTATTCCGTACAGGCTCAACCGCGGATTCAACCGGTCCCGCACCTTCTCGACGGTGTCGTTGAGCAGCGCGAGCCCGCGCAGCGAGAAGTACTCGCATTCCATCGGGATGATCACGCCGTCCGAGCATGCCAAGGCGTTGACCGTGAGCAGACCGAGCGAAGGCTGGCAGTCGATGAGGATGTAGTCGTAGCGGTTGCGGATCGGCTCCAGCGCGCGGCCGAGCGACTGTTCCCGGCCCACTTCGTTGACCAACTGGATCTCGGCGGCGGAAAGGTCGATATTGCTTGGCAGCAGGTCCATGTTCGGGACCCTGGTCTGCATCAGCACGTCGTCGATCGACACCTTGGAACCGATGAGCAGGTTGTGCACGGTCAGGTCGAGATCGTGGTGGGCGACGCCGAGACCCGCCGACAGCGCGCCCTGCGGGTCCAGGTCGACGAGCAGGACGCGACGTCCGTATTCGGCCAGTGCGGCACCGAGATTGATGGTGGAGGTGGTCTTGCCGACGCCGCCCTTCTGGTTGCACATGGCCACGATCAGCGCGTCACCGTGCTGGCCGACCGGCGGCGGGTCCGGCACCAGCCGCAACGGCCGTCCGGTCGGGCCGAGCGTCGCGTCCTCCGGGACCGGCTCCACTCCATGGCCCCACAGCGTTTCCGCCGCGGCGTCCGAGTACGGACCCGGTCGCGAGCCCGTAAGCGGCTCCGCCCCAGCACCCATCGGCGGCTCTGCCGCGCCGGCTGTCGTCACGATCCGCTGCTCCTTATACGTCCTTGCCGGTTGCCTCGCCGAGCGTAGCGAGGCCGATCGGTGCCGACCTCGCTTTCGTGCGGTCCAGCTCTCGATAGACGCTACCGCTTGACGGCACTCGAGTGCCGCGCCTGCGCGCGGCGTGTTCGTGCCGCGCTGGTCAGCGCCACTGCGGTCCGCCATCGAAATGAACGTCGAACCGGTCGTGCAACTCGTTCATGCTGTCCCAGTCCGCCTCCCCGCGTGCGATCCGGCCGAGTTGCCGGAAGTACTCGAAGCGGACGATACCGGGTGTGAGCACAGCCAGAAACTCGGCGGGCCCTTCGGCGGTGGCCCCGAAGGCGTGCACCGCGCCCGGCGGAACCACCACCAGACCACCTTCGCTCACCGCGGTCCTGGCGCCGTCGACGAGAAAATCCATTGTGCCGCCCAGCACATAGAAGATCTCGGTCGACTTCGTGTGATGGTGCGGCCGGGTGCCGTCCGCACCCGCGGCCAGGGTCAGCCGATTGGCGCCGAAGAGCCCTTCGGAGTTCTCGCTGTCCTCCAACAGCCAGAAGGAGCCGCCGCCGGGCAACGGAATCGCCTCGACATCGGACTCGTGGACGATGAAAGACTTTGCCATGCAATTCACCTCGCGTTGTGGTCGGGAACCGAGCCGTCGGTGACAGCACCGCACTCACCCGGCGGACCAGCACAACCGGACTGCAGTCCACTTTGTTCCGTCACATCGCGCACGCGAAGTTCCCGACCGCGCAGCGGATTACCGGGCGCGCGGATGCGCGGTGGCCCAGACCTCGCGCAGGGTGTTGACCGTCACCAAGGCGTAGATCTGGGTCGTGGTCACCGAGGCGTGGCCCAGCAATTCCTGCACCACCCGCACATCGGCGCCGCCGTCGAGCAGATGGGTGGCGAAGGAATGGCGCAGGGTGTGCGGTGACACCGCCGCCGCGATGCCCGCGCGTTCGGCGGCGGTGTGCAGGACCTGCCAGGCACTCTGCCGGGACAGCCGGGCGCCGCGTACATTCAGGAACAGGGCTCCCGCGTTGGCTTTTCCGCGTGCGGCGAGCACGGGCCTTCCCCGCACCAGATACGCGTCCACGGCGGCGAGCGCGGGCCGCCCGATCGGCACAAGACGCTGTTTCCCGCCCTTGCCGCGCAGGACGACCGCCCGTTCCTCGATGTCGAGATCATCGACGTCCAGCCCGACCGTTTCCGAGATCCTGGCGCCGGTGGAATACAGCAATTCCAGCAGCGCGCGGTCACGCAGGCCGCGTGGTCCGCCGTCTACGCCCGCAGCGGGATCGCCTCGGCCGCCGCCCGCCGCCTCCAGCAGTTTCAGCACCTGGTCGTAGGGCAGCGCCTTGGGCAACCTGCGCCCCGGCGCGGGCGGCTTCACCGCGTGCGCCACATCGGTGTCGGTCAAACCCTCCGCGGCGGCGAAGCGGTGCCAGCCGCGCACCGCGATCAGCGCGCGGGCCACCGAACTCGCCGCCAGCGGCGGGTGCCCGGGACCGCCCGAGCGCAGCGCCATGGTGAACTCCGCGACGTCGGACTCGTCGACCCGGTCGAGCGAGCCGATGCCGCGCCCGGTCAGGAAGTCCAGATACCGACCGAGATCACGCCGGTAGGCGTTCAGGGTGTTGGGCGCGACGCCGCGCTCGACGGTGAGGTGGTCGAGATAGGTGTCGAGCTCGCGACCGAGCACCTCCGGTCAGTCTTCGGACTTCTGGGCCGCCTTGCGGCGGAGGAAATTCGTCGGCTGCCCGTCCCATGGCGCGTCCGGCGGCCGCGGTTCGATGCCGTCCGCCCGCGCGGCCGCCAGCGCGAGCACGCCGGCGACCGCGGTGGCGTTGACGATCTCCCCGCTCAACGCCGCGCGGACCGCCGCGTCGACCGGCATGCGGACCACTTCCAGGTCCGCCTCCTCGAATTCCGGCTCCGGACGATCGGTTTCGTACAACCCGCGAGCCAGGTAGATCCGCAACGCTTCGTCGGTGAACCCGGGCGAGAGCGCCACGTCCACCAGGACCGCCCATTCCCGGGCGGCCAGCCCGGTCTCCTCGGCCAGCTCACGACGCGCCGCGAGCAGCGGGTCCTCCCCGGGCACGTCGAGCAACCCGGCGGGCAGTTCGAGCAGCCGCCTGCCGATCGGATGGCGGTACTGGTTGATCAGCACCACGTTGCCGTCGTCGTCGATCGCGGCGACCGCGACGGCGCCGTGGTGCTCGATCACCTCGCGCTCGACGACCCGGCCACCCGGCATCCGCACCTGGTCGAGCCGCAACGCGAGGATCGCGCCGCTGTAGACGGTTCTGCTGGATTCGATCTCGAAGTCGTGGCTGCCCGGCTCGGCAGCGCCCCCGTTGGTCATGCCACTACGCCTGTTCCGCCGCACCCGCCAGTTCTTCGCCCGGAATGTCCACCGGAAGTCGTTCGGCCGCTTTGTATTTCAGCGCCGCCGAGATGAGCGCCGCGAACAGCGGATGCGGGCGGGTCGGCCGGCTCTTCAATTCAGGGTGCGCCTGCGTGGCGACGAAGAACGGATGCACGTCGGCGGGCAGCTCGACGAACTCGACCAGGTGCCCGTCCGGCGAGGTGCCGCTGAACTTCAAGCCGCTCTCGGCGACCTTGTCGCGATAGGCGTTGTTCACCTCGTAACGGTGGCGATGACGCTCGGAGACGTGCTCGCTGCCGTAGGCCTGGGCGACGACCGAGCCCTTCTCCAGGGTCGCCGGGTAGGCGCCGAGCCGCATGGTGCCGCCGAGGTCGGCCTCACCTGCCACGGCCTGCTCTTGGTCGGCCATGGTGGAGATGACGGGGTGCGGCGTGTCCGGTTCGAATTCGGCCGAGTTGGCCTCCGCCAGCCCCACCGTGCGCGCCGCCTCGATCACGACGCACTGCAATCCGAGACACAAGCCGAGCAGCGGAATGCCGCGGGTACGCGCGTAGTGGATCGCGCCGACCTTGCCCTCGATGCCGCGGATGCCGAAGCCGCCGGGAATCAGCACGGCGTCCACGTCGCGCAGCGCGTGCTGCGCGCCCGCGGGAGTCTCGCACTCGTCGGAGGGCACCCAGCGGATGTTCACCTTGGCCCGCGAGGCGAACCCGCCCGCGCGCAGCGCCTCGGTGACCGAGAGGTACGCGTCGGGCAGATCGACGTACTTACCGACCAGCGCGACCTCGACCGTCTCGCGCGGCGCGTGCACCCGGTCGAGCAGGTCGCCCCACACCGTCCAGTCCACGTCGCGGAACGGCAGGCCCAGCCTGCGCACCACGTAGGCGTCCAGGCCCTCCCGGTGCAGCACCCGCGGGATGTCGTAGATCGACCGCGCGTCCGGCGTGGAGATGCAGGCGTCGACCTCGACGTCGCACATCAGCGCGATCTTGCTCTTCAGCCCCTGCGGGACCTCACGGTCGCAGCGCAGGATCAGCGCGTCGGGCTGGATGCCGATATTGCGCAGCGCCGCCACCGAGTGCTGGGTCGGCTTGGTCTTCAGCTCACCGGAGGGCGCCAGGTAGGGCACCAGCGAGACGTGCAGGAAGAAGACGTTGTCCCGGCCGACGTCGTGGCGGATCTGGCGGGCGGCCTCCAGGAACGGCTGCGACTCGATGTCGCCGACGGTGCCGCCGATCTCGGTGATCACCACGTCCGGCGTCTGGCCCTGCAGATCCGGGCCGCGCATCGCGAGGATCCGGCTCTTGATCTCGTCGGTGATGTGCGGGATCACCTGCACCGTGTCGCCGAGATACTCGCCGCGGCGCTCCTTGGCGATGACCGACGAATAGATTTGCCCGGTGGTCACGTTCGCGTCGCGGGACAGGTCCCGATCGAGGAAGCGCTCGTAGTGGCCGACGTCCAGGTCGGTCTCCGCGCCGTCCTCCGTCACGAACACCTCGCCGTGCTGGAAGGGGTTCATCGTGCCGGGATCGACGTTCAGATACGGGTCGAGTTTCTGCATCGTGACGCGCAGCCCACGCGCCGTCAGCAGCTGACCGAGGCTGGAGGCGGTAAGACCTTTACCCAATGAGGAGGCGACACCACCGCTGACGAAGATGTGCTTCGTGTCCGTTCGCGCCTGAATCCGTGTTTGACCCACGGGTCTTCACGGTAACACGAATCCGCCCGTCCGTTCGAATGCCACGCGCGTTTGCCCGCCGATCGCGGGACATCGATCAGAGCCCGCGCGTCCGGACTGTGGGGCACGTCTCGTCGCGGTAGCGAACGTGCGGAGGAAGCGGGTGCCGCGACGCCCCTGACAGCGATCGGTCCGGGCCCTGCGTGCGCATCCTCCAGTTGCCCGACGACAGTCTTTTGGCTGGTCAGCCAGGCACGACGGCCAGGGTGAGCGAGGCGGCCTTGGCGCCGGTGCCGTAACGTCCGGCGCCCCCGTTGAGCTGTTCGGTGAGCGCGAGCGCGGTGGTGACCCGGCCGAGTTCCCGCTCGACATTGTCGACGGTGCTCACCTGCGCCGCGAGCGCCGCGTCGGAGCGGACCACGGCGATCGGCCCCTGCCCGTCGGCGGCGCCCGCGCGACCGGCGAGCACCACTCCCGCGCCCCGGCCGCGCAGAGCGCCCACGAAGTGCGCGGTATTCGAGCCGACGCCGTCCCGGGCCGCGGCGGCGCCATCGCCGGTGATCACGACCGCGAGCTGCGCGGGTCGCACCGGCGTGTCACCGTAGGCGAGGAAGCCGCCGCCGCGCAGGGTCTCCAGAACCAGCCCGAGTTCCTCCGGGGTGCTCCGGGTTTGCCCGTTGGCCGGATCGAGCAGCAGTACCAGGCCGAGCAGATCACCGGCCATGCTGCCCTGGTCCACCGCGCCGGTACGCAGCTGCGCCCCGGCCGGGATGACGTTCGTGACGGCCGTGCGCATCCGATCGCCTTCGCTGCCGTCGGCGAACGCCTCGGTGAGCGCGATCCGTCCCGTGACGCCCGCGCCCGCGGCCGCGAGCGCTCTGGTCACCGCGTCGACGTCCCCTGGATCGGCGTCCGGGGTCGTGAACACGACGACACTGCGGTCGGCCAGCGCACCGCCGAGAATGCGGCCCGACGAACCGGCGATGAACCGGTCGGCGGCCGCGGTCTGCTCGTCGAGCAGGCGGTTCCGCTCGGTCAGTGCATCGACCTGCTGCCGCAGGTCGGCCTTGTCCGCCCGCAAGCCCGACAGCAGGTCCGCCGCGAGCGTCTGGGATCCGAGCACCACACCGATCGCGAGCGCGAGAAAGATCGCGACGATCGAGATGGCATGCTGGCGCATCGAAATCATCGTTCTCCTCAGAATTCTCGAGCTCCGACTTGCCCCTGCGCCCACCGCGCGAAGCGGTTCCAGTTGTCCACACCCCAGTCCAGGACGTCGCCGCCGCTGTTGGACGCCAGCAACACGACGATCACCGCGACCAGCGCGGCGAGCACCACCAGCGCGACGGCGACTCCGGACACGCGGTTGCGGTACAAGGTGGCCACCGCCTTGGCGTCCATCAGCTTCGTGCCCACCTTGAGCCGAGTCAGGAAGGTGGCCGGATTGCTGTCGCGGCGGCCCCGGTCGAAGAAGTCGTCGAGCGAGGCGGGCGCTCCCGCGGTGACGATCAGCGCGGCTTCGTGATGCTCGGCCAGCAGCAGCGCAAGATCGGCGGGCGAACCGGAAGACGGGAAGGTCGTCGCGCCGATGCCGAGGTCCTGGATGCGTTCGAGGCCCTTGGCGTGGCCATCGGTGTCGGCGGGCAGGATCACCTCGGCGCCGCACTTCATCGTCGCGGTGGTGATCTCCTCCGGATCGCCCACGATGACGTCGGGCCGGTATCCACGCCTGCGCAGAGTGTCCGCGCCACGCCCCACCCCGATCAGGATGGGGGCGTATTCCTTGATGAACGGCTTGAGCCGTTGCAGATCCTCCGCGTGGTCCGGTCCGTCGGCGACGACCACCACGTGCCGTTGCTTCATCACCAGATCCAGTTCCGGGACGCCGAACCCGTCGATGAGCAGCGCGCTCTCGGTCCGGATGAACTCGATGGTGTTGCCCGCGAAGGCCTCGAGGTGATCGGCCAGACCGTTGCGCGCCTCGATCATCCGCTCCGCAATGGCAGGCCCGGTGAGCTCGATGCCTTCGACTAGCACCTCGGGTTCCTTCTTGATCAGCCGATCGGCGTAGACCACGCCACCGTCGACGCGGACCTTGACACCGTCTTTGATCCGCTTGAACGCATCCGAACTCACCGTGTCCAGCAGCAGGATCCCGTGGGACACGAGCGCCTCGGGGCCCAGGTTGGGGTAACGGCCGGAGATGGACGGCGAGGTATTGATCACCGCGCCGACGCGTGCCTCGACCAGCCGGTCGGCGGTCATCCGATCGAGGTCCATCTCGTCGAGGACGACGATGTCGCCCGGCCCGACCCGGCCGAGCAGCCGCCGGGTGTCGCGATCCACCCGGGCCGTCCCGATCAGACCAGGAAGCGTTTCGGTGTTTCTCGACAACAGCGCCGGCATCTTCATGCAGCGATGATGACCGCAAACCCTCAACCATTGGTGGAGGCGCGCCGTCTCACACAGCCCCATTCGATATCACGCTATGTACTGGCAATCCCATTCGCCGACAACACCGCCGTCACTCGATTCATGAAGTAATCCCTGCATTTGTGTAGTAAGGCAGCGAATTATCCACAAACTGCCGAAGGTCGACCATCAGGCAACCCCCGCGATCGAGCTAATCAGCAATCGAGTTGCGAATCCCGCTTCGAGTCACACTGACGGCGCGGCACAGTGCGATTCCAGTACATAGCTAATAGCACGCTACTCATCACCGGAAGCGATCTGGTGCGGAGCGACTTCGCCAGCACGCGAGAACTCACCGCGCCCATCGCTGCGGCGGAGTTCGCGCCTCGATCACCGGTCAGCACCACTTCGCCTGCGGACGGCACACAGTCCAGCCACTGCCGTCCGGGCGTTGGGTGCGAGACCAGGCCGTTTCGCCAGAGCCGTCGCTCGCACCACTTTCGTCGGGTCGCGGCATGTTCTGCCGGTGATACTCACGCAGGGCATGCTGATGCTCGTTCTGTCGCAGCGGATTCGGGTCGGAGTGCCGGTATCCGAACGGATCGATCTTGTGCCACCCCGTCGAGTCGCCGTGCGAACCCGAACGCCCTGAGTGGTCGGAGCGCGACAAGGACTCCGCGGCAGCGCCGCCCGCCGCGGCGACCGTTCCGGCGGCGAGACCGGCGACGAGCAGGGCGAATGCGCCCTTCTTCGACCTTTCCCGACCACCTCCGGTCGCCGAGCCGCGACAACCCGGTCCCCCCGTCGCGATCGTCACCGTAAGAACACTGCGCATGATGGCCCCTTTGCCTCGGCGCTTCCCATGTTCAGCGGAATGCACCCGCCGTTCACTTACTGACTTCAATAGTAGATCACTAAACGGACATTACGGACATTGATTCGCTCGACATCTACACCAGACGCGAAAATCCCTGATACACAACCTTTTGACCGCAGCGGACTACCCATCGCTCCGGGGCCATCCTCGGGTCCGGCAGCCAGATCCGCATCCGTGACTAGATATTTCACGGATATCGCCAGTAGATCTGACCGGTTATGCGCTCGACGCCCGTCGTCACAGCGCATCGACTCGGACACTTCGCGCCCCGGCGGCAGCGCCGCGGAACACCGGCCACCCGAACGGCTCGCCGCCGATTGTGACGCGGACGACACGATCACCGAGCCGCGCCCGCTGTACCTATATGCTGCCCGTCACACGTAACTGGAAGAGGAGAATTCATGGCCAGCACCACCGTCGACGCCGTCATCGCCGCCCCGCGTGAGGTCGTGTACCGGCTCTTCGCCGACCGCGAGAGCATAAGCCCCTACGTTCCGGTGCAGGTCAAGCTGGTCAAACCCGGCGTGACCGAGCGGGAGGGCGTCGGCGCGCAGCACCTGATCGGCCTCGGCCCGGTCGGTGTCACGGAGGAGATCACCAAGCTCGTGCCAGGTGAGCGAATGGAGTACAAGATCGTCAAGGGCGCGCCGGTGAAGCGGCACGTCGGCATCGTCACCTTCGCCGACGCCGACAACGGCACTCTCGTCTCCTACACGATGGAGTCCGATCCGTCGCTTCCGGTGCCGGCCAAGGTGCTCGAGTTCGGTTTGAAGAACCTGATCGGCCAGTTCATCAAGGGCGCGCAGAAAGCGGTGCGCTGACCCGCGCGCTCAGCGCGTGGCCACCTCGGCGCCCGCTTTCTCGGCGCGCGCCGTCGCCAGCAGTTCCTCCGCGTGTGCCCGGCCGGTCTCGGTGTCGTCGAGACCGGCCAGCATGCGCGCCAGTTCCACCACCCGCTCGTCGTTGGTGAGCGCACGGACGCCACTGTTGACAGTGCCCTTGCCGTCGTCGGATTTGTCGACCACCAGGTGGGTGTCGGCGAACGCCGCCACCTGCGGCAGATGGGTCACCACGATCACCTGGTGGGTGCGCGCCAGCCGGGCCAGCCTGCGGCCGATCTCCACCGCGGCTCGCCCGCCGACGCCCGCGTCGACCTCGTCGAACACCATCGTCGCTCCATGCTCGGACCCAGCGAGCACCACCTCCAGCGCCAGCATCACCCGGGACAGCTCACCGCCGGACGCGCTCTTGCTCAACGGCAACGACTGCGCGCCCGAATGCGCGGCCAGCCGGAACTCGGCCTCATCGACGCCTGTGGACCCCGCGTGCAATTCCTTGCCGTCGACAGTGAGCGGCGCCGAGTCCTGCGCGCCCGCGAGCATCGGCCGCACCTCGACCTCCAGACGCGCCTTGCCCATGGCGAGACCACCCAGCTCGGCACTCACCGCGGTCGCGAGCTTGCCCGCCGCCTTGGTCCGCGCGGCACTCAACTTCTTCGCCGCCTCCCGCACCCGCTCCGCGGCGGTGTCCACCTCGGCGGCCAGCTTGGCCAGCGCCTCCTCGGAAACGTCCAGCGAGCCGAGCCGGGTGCGCGCCTCCTGCGCCCAAGCCAGTACGCCATCGATGTCCGGCGCGTACTTCCGGGTCAGTGTCTTCAATTCCGCCTGGCGGGTGAGCAGCGAATCCAGCGCACCCGGGTCCGAAGGCAGGTCCGAGAGATACCCGCTCAGCTCGGTGGTCACGTCGACCACCACGGCGATGGCGTCGGCCAGGCGCGGCGCGAGCGCGACCAGCGCCGGATCGTCGGCGGCTTCGATGCGGGCGCGCGCGGCGCCGAGCGCCTCCAGCGCGCCGGAACCGTCCTCGGGCGCGTCGGCGGGCCCGGCCAGCGCGCCGTGCGCGGTGGCCGCCGCCTCCCGCAGCGAGTCCAGATCGCTGAGCCTGCGCACCTCGTCGACGATGCGCACGTCTTCGCCGGGTTCCGGCGCGATGGCGTCGATTTCGTTCAACGAGTGCTCGAGTCGCTCGGCCTCGAGCGCCAGTTCCCGGCTGCGAGCGGTCCGTTCGAGCAGTTCGGTGCGGGCGTCGAGCCACGATCGGCGCAGCACCTGGTATTTCCGCAGCAGCGTACCCACCGCGTCGCCCGCGAACCGGTCCAGTGCCGACAACTGCTGGTCGGGGCGCTGCAAACGCAGCTGATCGTTCTGCCCGTGCACGGTCAGCAGGGGGGCGGTGAAATCGGCCAGCACCGAGGCTGGGACGCCGCGGCCACCGAGATGCGCACGCGAGCGACCGTCGCTGCCGACCGTGCGGATCGCGATGACGCTGCCGTCGTCGTCCTGCTCGGCCGCGGCCGCCTCCAGTACCTGCGCGACCTCCGCGCGGGCGGCGTCGTTGACGTCGTCGATGGTGAACCGGCCCTCGACCACGGCACGGGACGCGCCGAGCCGGACCCGGCCCGCGTCCGCGCGCGCACCGCTGAGCAGATGCAGGCTGGTCACCACCATCGTCTTGCCCGCGCCGGTCTCGCCGGTCAGGCAGGTCAGTCCCGCGTGGAACTGCGCGGTCGCCGTGGAAATGACGCCAAGCCCGTCAATCCTGATCTCTGTCAGCACTTGTGCTCTCCGTTCGCCGTCGGCCACGCCAGCCTGTCACGGGCAATTGGAACTTGCGCACCATCCGGTCGGCGAACGGTGCGGAGTCCAGCCGCACCCAGCGCACCGGTCGAGCGCCGCGAACCGCTTCGACCCGTCCACCGCTGGGCAGTGCGAGCGTGCGCCTGCCGTCCAGGAAAACTATCGCATCGTGTCCGGTCGCCACGGACTCGACCGCGATCCGGGAATCCGGGCTGGTCACCAGCGGTCGCGCGAACAGGGCATGGGCATTGCTCGGAATCACCAGCAACGCTTCCAGTTCCGGCCACACCACCGGGCCGCCCGCGGAGAAGGCGTAGGCGGTCGATCCGGTCGGTGTGGAGATGAGGATGCCGTCACAGCCGAACGACGAGACCGGGCGCCCGTCGACTTCCAGCACCACTTCCAGAACCCCGATGCGCGAAGCGTTCTCGATGCTCGCCTCGTTCAGCGCCCATCCGCTGTCGACGACCTCGTCCTCGATCCGCACGGTGACGTCGATGGTCATCCGGTGCTCGATCGTGTAGTCACGCCGGACCACCTGCGCGAGCGCCTCGTCCAAGTGCTCGGCCTCGGCCTCGGTGAGAAAACCGATGCGGCCGAGATTGATCCCGAGCACCGGCACCCCGGCCGGGCGCGCCAACTCGGCGGCACGCAGGAACGTACCGTCGCCGCCGAGCACGAGCACCATCTCGCAGCCGACCGCCGCCTCCGCGCTGTGCTCGACCACGCGCACCGGAAAACCGCCCGGCTCGGACTCGAACCGCGTGCTGTCCGCTTCGTCGGCGAGTACACGCAGGCAGATGCCCGCGTCGGCGAAGATCTTCGCCACCCGGTGGGCGGTTTCGATGATCTCCGCGCGACCGGGATGCGACACCAGCAAGATCTCCCGGCCGCAGGGCTCGACCAGCGCGTTCACTGTGGACCCTCCTCAACCGCACGCTCGACCAGCGCGGCGACCTGCTCACCGTCGTATTCGAACGGCCCGTCGTTACGCAACCACAAGAAGTATTCGACATTGCCGGACGGGCCCGGCAGCGGGCTCGCCACGACACCGGCGGTACGCATGCCCAGTTCCGCGGCCGCGGCCGCCACCGTGCGCACCGCCTCGGCGCGCAACGCGGGATCACGCACCACACCGCCCGAACCGACTCGCTCCTTGCCGACTTCGAACTGCGGTTTCACCATGGGCAGCAGGTCGGCGCCCGGCGCGGCGCACGCGGCCAGCGCGGGCAGCACCAGGCTCAGCGAGATGAACGACAGGTCGCCCACCACCATTTCGACCGTGCCGCCGATGGTTTCGGGCGTCAGGTTGCGCACGTTGGTCCGATCGAACACCCGGACCCGCTCGTCGTTGCGCAGGCGCCAGACCAGCTGGCCGTAGCCGACGTCGACCGCGAGGACCTCCCGCGCCTCCCGTGCCAGCAGCACGTCGGTGAAACCGCCGGTCGAGGCGCCCGCATCCAGACAGCGCTTACCCGCTACGGACAACCCGTCCTGCTCGAACCGCTCCAGCGCCCCGAGCAGTTTGTGCGCACCGCGCGAGGCCCACGACACCTCGTCGGGCTCGTCGCGGACCACCAGCGGGGTGCCCGTCTCGACGGCGGTCGCCGGCTTCACCGCGACCGTTCCAGCTATCAGGACGCGGCCCGCGCCGATCAGCTCGACCGCGTGTTCTCGCGATCTCGCCAACCCGCGGCGAACCAGTTCCGCGTCCACCCGCGCGCGCCTGGCCACCTCAGATCTTGTCCACCGTGGCCAAGGCCTGTACCAGCACGTCATGTGCCTGCTCCAGGATGCGAGCGCGACGGGTGATGTCGACTCCGGCTTCGGCGCTGTCGGTCGCGACTCCGCTTCGGCCGGGGAAGTCGAGTTCGGCGAGCAGGCTGTCGACCTCGCCGCGGATTCGATCCGGGTCGGCAGGCTCCGGGCGCCCTTGCGCACCCGGCAGGTGCTGACCGGGCAGTGGAGCCCCTGGGCGGGGACCCGGTGCACCGGCGCCCGTACCGGGGCCGTGCGGACGAGGCGTTGGAGTAGTCATCGTGGCGTCAACGCTATCGGATTTCCGAATCGGACGCGCGGACCGTCACAGCTCGCCCCGGGTTGCGCTGAAGCATCTCACCGAGATCGGCTTCCGGCTCGGCGGCAACGACCGCGTGGTTGAGGGCGTCGAGCGAGTCGGCGACATATGTCGGGATCTGCCCGTCCGGGGCTTTCCGGAGTTCGTCCAGCGTGCTGACACCGGTGAGCACAAGCAACGAGTCCAGACCGACACGGTTGGCGCCCTCGATATCGGTGTCGAGGCGGTCGCCCACCACCAGAGCGGAGCGGGAACCGGCCCGGACCAGCGCGTCCTCCAGCAGCGGCGCATACGGTTTGCCCGCGACGATCGGCTCCCGATCGGAGGCGGCGCGCAGCGCCGCGACCATCGCACCGTTACCGGGCGCGAGGCCGCGTTCGTTCGGCAGGGTCCGGTCGGTGTTGGCCGCGATCCACAGTGCGTCCGCGCGCAGGGCGTAGGCGGCTTCGGCGAGGTCCGGCCAAGAAGTGTGGGGTGAATGTCCTTGCACCACAGCGGCGGGCGCGTCCCCGTCGAAGCGCCGGATCGGCCGAAGTCCGACGCCGTCCACCTCGGCGGCCAGGTCGTCGGTGCCGACCACCAGCACGTGCGCACCCGGGTCGAGCCGCTCGGCCAACAACCGCGCCGCTGCCTGGGCGCTGGTCACCACGTCGTCGGTGGATGCGGGAAAGCCGAGTTCGGACAGATGCGCGGCCACCACCTGCGGTCCGCGGCTGGCGTTGTTCGTGACGTACACCAGCCGCTGGTCCGCCTGCCCGTCCGCCGCCAGCGCTTCCGGCGCCCCTTCGATCACCGCGTGACCGCGATACAACGTGCCGTCCAGATCCAGCAGCAGGGCTCGGTAGCGCTCTCGTAGTCGCTTCACACCACTCTCACTCCGTGTCACCGATCGGCGCCGTGCCGACGCATCACCGCCGGACCCGCCGTCCGCCGAGTCCGAGACACCGACACTACGCCAGCGAGCGGACCGGAAAGACGTGGCGTCAGCCACTCCCGTGACGTCGGATCACATACCCCGGCGGCGGTTTCCGACCAGCGGCCTCGTCCTCGATACGCCCGCGTCCGCCGGGCAATTCGCTCCGGACTCGGTACCACCGGGAGCGACCCGGACACGGGGGTGAGGACATGCAGTCGAAATCGCCTCAGCGCGATGCCGACAGGCTGCACACCCCGAACGATTGAGGTCCGCATGCGCAGTGTTCTTCCGGTGACGATCGCGGCAGGGGGAGCGGGTCGTCGCGGCCCGGCGACCAGAGGCAGCCGGGAAAAGTCGAAGAAGAAGGCATCCGCGCTGCTCGTCGCCGGACTCGCCGCAGGAACGGTCGCCGCGTCCGACAGAGGGCGCATTCGGACGGCCCACGATCCGCCTCGACCGGGCCGAGTCCCGGCGACGACCACGCGGGACCGGCACAGCATGGGCAACACACCTTCCGGACACCACAGCGCCTCCGGTTGCCCGTAATCCACGAGGTCGGCCTGTATGCTCGGCAACTCCGCCATGACCGGCCGCCGAGGGTAGCCCGCCTCCGTGGCTGCGATCGCAGGTTCAGATGTCGGTGTCGCCCGTGAGTTCGGCGGCGCGTTCTTCGGCGTCCGTCTCCGCGTCCAAATCTGCGGAGGCGGCGTTCAGGAACCAGGTGAGGCCCTCGTCGGTTCGTCCGGCGGCGACCAGGGCGTCGGCGTAGGCGTAGAAGAGGCGGGCCGCGGCCGAGCCGGTCCGAGACGGGTCCAGATCAGAGGTCTGCAGGGTCACGACGGCCTGGTCGTACTGGCCCAGGTCCATGCGCGCGCCTGCCACGACGATGCGCAGTTCGGCGGCATCGTCTCCGCGCAGGGCGCGCGCCTCGTCACTGCGACCGAGCTCGATCGCGCGCTCGGGACGCCCCAGGCCGCGCTCGCAGTCGGCCATGACCGCGAGCAGTCCCGAGCCACCGGACATCCGGCGCGCGGTACGCAACTCCGACAAGGCCTCCGCCCATTCACCGGCGTGGTAGGCCACCACTCCCGCGGTCTCGCGCACGACCGCGATCCGCCCGGCACGCTGCCGTGCAGCCCTGGCATGCGCGAGAGCGAGCCCGGGATCGTCATCGAGCAGCCGCACGGCCATCACCAGGTGCCGGGCGACCGTCTCCGCATTGCCTTTGTCCAAGCTGAGCAGATCCCGCCGCACGGCGGGGTCGAGATCGGTCGCTTGCACCTCTTCCGGCAGATCGGGTTCTTCCGGCCGCGGCGGGCGGCGGTCGAGCGAACGGCCTCCCCCGACACGAGCGCCTTCGCCGCCCCGGCGGCGTTCCTGCGGCGCCTCACCACGCGGTGCCGATGCCTCGCGGCCCACGTCGCGCCGACTTTCCCGGTCCGGTCCCTGGCGACGGCGATCGTCGTCACGGCGCTGGAAACCGGACTCACTACGCCGTCCGGCGTCGCCGCGATCCTCGAAGTCGCCACGCCGCTTGAACGCACCCCGCTCGCCCGTTTCGCCGCGGCGGGCATCACCTCGATCGCCGAAATCGTCACGGCGACGGTCGGATCCACCGCGCGGGGAATCACCACGACGGAACCCGCCGCGACTACCCGAATCACCGCCAGGGCGGAAGCCACCCCGCGATTCATCGCGCCGCTCTTCGGAATCACTCCGGCGTTTGAAGCCACCGCGCTCACCGGAATCCTCGTACCGCTTGGAGCCACCGCGGTCGCCCGGACCGCCTCGACCGGCGGCGCCACGGCCCGTGGGCTCGTCCCGGCGCTGGAAACTCCCGCGCCTGGGCGGCGCGTCACCACCGCGACGAAAACCACCGGTGTCACCGGGCCGGTCGCCGGAGTCCCTGCGTCCGAATCCGCCGCGCTCGCCGCCGCGCTTGTCGTAACCTCCGCTGTCCCCGCGACGATCGGACCCGCCGGAATTGTCTCGGCGCTGGAACCCGCCCCGGTCGGACGAACCCTCTCGTGCACCGTAACCGCCCGAATCACCGCGGCGGCCGTAGCCGCCGCGTTCCCCGGAGTCACCTCGACGGTTGGATCCCCCACTGCGGCGGCCCGCGTCCTGGCTGTCGCCTCGCCGGCCGGACCCGGAATCGGGAGCGCCGCGCCGGAAGGGCTTCCGATCGTCGTTTTGTTCCGGCACGGTGCTCCCTTTCTGTTTCGAAAAGTCGATATTGCCCACAGATTCAATCACGTACCAACGGTGGGGCGCGGGCACGGCGGCTTCGCCGAAGCTCCATCAGGTGCTCAAACGACGATAGGGGACCCAGAGTCTGGGTCCCCTATCGTGAAAGGATGTTCCGGCGGTGTCCTACTCTCCCACACCCTGTCGAGTGCAGTACCATCGGCGCTGGCAGGCTTAGCTTCCGGGTTCGGAATG
>NZ_JBEYVQ010000032.1:0-34701 GCF_040644075.1 Nocardia sp. NPDC047038
CGCCTACGACCCCGCCCAACACGGCGGCGCCCAAACCCTGCAACCACAACCGGTCGCTACTTCTGCGGTATGAGGTTGACATAGGGAGTGTCATGTCTGCTCCGACGCGGTGTGACCGGGGCCAGTGGTCCTGGCACCGGCCCCGGTCACAATGTGAGTGTCCCGTCGGCGAAGACCTTGAAGCTGGGCGGCGGCACGCGCAGCTCGAGGTGGTAGGTCTTGCCCCGCTCGAGGCGGCGCCGCGCGTAGTCATAGATCATCAGCCCGGTGCTGAACCGGTCCCCGTGGAACTCGACGGTGGCGTCGCCGACGGTGATGTCGCCACCGCGGGTGACGATCTGCAGGCTGGCCCCGCCGGGCAGTGTGGTCCCTTCCGGGCAGGTTCCCTCCCACGCGATCACGACATCTCTGGGTGAGGGGGTGCCCCGGGACTCGAGGCGCGTGGTTGTCCATACCGATCGCACTGTCGTGACCTCTTTTCTCCTCGGGCCCGCAGGGACACCGGGCGTACGGGGTCCCGGCGGCATGGTTGTGGCGGTCGTGGTTCCCGCCGGCCTGCGCAGCGTGGTGTTGGTGCGGCTGGTGTCAGGCGGATGCGAAGGTCCAGGTTTGGTGGGGTTTACCCTTGCCGCGGCCGACCAGTGTGCCTCCGGCGTCGGTCCAGTAGGTTCGGGCCGGTTCCGGTGCCCTACCGGTATCGGCGCTCCAGATGTAGGTGCCGTCGGTCTGCCACGCGTCGACGTCACGGCCCTGCCCTGTAGCCCTGTCCAGACTTATCGGGCAATCCGCCCACGCCGCGGGGGGAACCTTTTTCCCGCTGTCCTCGACCGTGGACACGATCTGCGTCACTGCGTTGATCAGGCTGTCCCAATCTCCGGTCCAGCCCTTGTCGAGATTCTGCTGCGCCAATTGCTCGCAAGCGTCCGCGTCTTCGTCGAGGGGGAGCAGGCGGTAGACCTGCATGAAGATGTCCGGCCACAGGTCCGGCTCGCCGGTCCACTCCGGCGGCCTCAGCAACTCCACCCACGCGCCGCGGTCGGCGGCGTCGTCCTGCCTGATGGCCACACAACAGTCGCCGATGTTGTTCTTCTCGTTCACCGCGACGCTGATGATCTGGCTGCCGCTGGTATCGAATTTCCAGGTGGACTCGATGGTGCCGCGGATGCCCAGCGTCAGCGTCGGATCCCCGGTCGTATACGTCGTGTACGTATTGCCCAGCTGATAATCATGGTGCGCAGTGGTTTTGCCGAGGACCGCGAGGACGCTGCGGCCGGTGTCGTTGTTGGTGATGGTGAACTTGCCTGCTGGAAAGTTGGCCATGGCGGGACTGTACTGCCACACGAACCACCAGTGATGCAAGTTCGCTATTTCTGCCGTGTCCGGCGAGTGGCCGGGCAGCATGGTCTCTACCAGGGCTGACGCCCCGCTGGATTCTCGGCGGTTACTACTTGGGCTGGGCCCGTTGTAGCGGGGTTCAGTGGCGGGTTTGAGTCGTGCTGCGCCGGGCGGGGTCGATGGAGGTGACCGCTTGCGCGGCTTCGAGTTGCCGGCGTAGCGCCCGGTTTTCCAGGGCCAGGCGCTGGATGGTGGCTGTGGCGAGGTCCAGATCGTGCTGCAGGTCGTGGTTGCGTTGACGCAGTCGTGCTTCGGTGGCGTCCTCTCGTGGGGGCCCGGTGGTGGGGGAGGTGCTGGCCGGTGGCTGGTTCCGGTGATCTCGGCGGTGATGTCGGGGTATCGGCGGCGGAAGGTGGTGTTGGCCAGTCCGATGCGGGTGGCGAGGGCGAGTACCGACACTCGGGTGCCGGTGGTGGCCGCGTCTCGGCGCAGCGCTCCAGCTCGGCGAGCACGTGCGTGCGATCGGGTGCGGGCCTGGTCATCGAGGGCTTCGGGGGGTGTGACGGTCGAGGAATGCGGCCACGGTGCCGGCGCGGTGGGTCAGACGGGCCAGCAACAGCGGCGGCAGTCCGGGACGGGTATCGAGTTCGTGGCGTAGTCGCTGGAGTTCTTCGCCGAGCGCGGCGTGGTTGGCGGCGGTGAGGGCGACGTTGCGGCAGTCCAGGGGTTTGCAGTCGACGAGGGCCGGTTGTGGTGTCCCCTGCAGGGTCGATGTCCGGGTGCACAGTGCTTTGTCGGCGTTGAAGACGCAGGTGGAGTAGGTGCCCTGGTAGATGGCCGGATCGCTGGCTGCCATGAGGCGAGCCAGCCGGCGGGCGTCGGTGATGACGACGCCGCGGTAGGCGGCGTCCCGGCCGAATTCGGCCAGTCGGCGGGCGGCTTCGGTGGCGGCCGGTCCGGTGAGGGTCGTGTGTTCGTGGGCGTCGACGGCGGTGAGCAGGTGTTCGCCGCGGGCGAGGGCGATCTCGGCTTCGACCTCGGCGCGGAATCCGGACTCCGACTCTGGTCACTGACCGACTATGCACAACCCGGTACGAGAACCGATCGTTTCACAACACCTCATCTGAGAGTTGCGGCTGACATGGTGCGGCTGGCGACGTCGGGGAATGCGGGGGTGTTGAGGAAGACGGTGGCGGCGCGGCGGGTTCGTTCGTCGAGTTGGGCCATTTTTTCGGTGGCCGCGGTGAGGCTGACACGCAGGCCTTCGGCTTCGCCGAGCCAGCCGTGCTGCTCGGCCTCGGTGATGCGTTGGGTGAGGTTGTCGCGGATCTGTTCCAGGCGGCCGCGCTGGGCGGGGTCGACCCTTAGGACCGGGCATCTGATGCAGCTGTGCTCATGTTGACAGCTCGTGCCGTAGGCGCGGCCGCATTCTCCCGCTGGGCGCGGGTGAACATCGCTCGCGCTGCCGGATACGACAGCTGCCGCCACGGTCGCCGCAGCGTGAACCACAGCGGATACCGGCGGCCGCGGGGTGCGCCCAGCCGCCAGATCTCCTCCTGGTAGAGCCGCAGCCAGATGAACGAATCCGGGGAAGCCGGCAACCGCTGAACGTTTCGTGTCCCCTTGCGGGTCACCGAGATCAGCTGTTGTCCTGGATCCTCATCACACTGCATCGCCGACAGCAGCTCCTCGGCACGGGCGCCGGTGGAAACCCAGAACGACAACAGTGCGCGGTCCCTGTTCGAGGGCAACGCGGCGAACAACTGATCGAACTGCTCGTCGGGAATCCGTCGTGGGATGCGCTGCGGAACCGTCGGCCGGTAGCGGCCGACCCGCTCACCGCGGTAGGGATCCATCGGATTGTGGTGCGCATGCGCCCGGCCGGAACGACGCCGAGCACGGTGCAGCGGAAACGGGTTGACCAACGGCCCCTCACCTGCCTCCAACAGGAAGTCGTAGAACGACCGCAGCACCGTCTCCGCATGCGCCCGCGACGATACCGCGTACTTCGGTCCCGGGCCCTGCTTGCCGGTCACCGTGTTGACGACCGAGCCACCGCGCTGACCACTCCGTTGCTCGGCTACGCCGCCACCGTCGCCGCGATGCCGCCAATGAACGCGAACCGGCTTGTCCGCCAACATCATCCACCGAGCGAAGTCGCGTCCCTCCACCGGTGTCGCCCGGTCCCAGCCCATATCGATCGCCGCCAGGAACCGCCACCAGCGCAGCAGATCATTGCCGTAAGAGCGGATTGTCGATGGCCGCCGATCCATACCTTGCAGTTCGGCAAAGAAGGCCGCCGCCGGTTCGACCACGCCGCCGTTGGCATCCAAAAGCCGGTACGGCACCCACCGATCCCCAGTCTCTTCCAGCCGACCGATCTCCGGCACGACGAGAACCGACAGATCGCGCTCATACCCCTCATCACGCATGGCGCGGAAAGCTAGCAGAAAACCGCGATGACCTGCAAAGATCTCGAACATAGTTCAGTCAACACGTGATCCGCGGCGAGTGTGGGTGTCTCCTGTTCGCAGCCCCGAACGGACAATGCCAGTGACGTTGGGCGAGAAGGCCGCCGCGCTGGATTTGCGTCTGGGTGAGACGTGGATCCCCGCGCTGGGGTACCGGTGGGCGCGCCTACGATTTGGTGCTGAGCCCGTATGGTTCCTCGAGATAGAGCTTGGGCTCCGGTCGCAGGGAGGTTTGACTGAGGTCGCGGTCCGGCAGTGGGTGCCCTGGGATGCCGCCAAGCCAGACTGAACCACCGATCCGTTCTCGTGGCCCTGAGCCGCCTCCGGGCGTTCTGTTGCCGATCGCGTGCCGAAGACGGCGAACAGCGGACGGATGAGAGTCACCTGAAGGGGCAACCGGACGCTGCATGTCGATTGTTGTCGGACGATCGGAGGACAGCGTCATGGCGGCGCGCGACCGGACCTACCTCGTTCGCCTCGACCCATGCCTGCGCGACGAGAGTGCACCACAGGGGGGTGTTCGAGGGGTGTTCTTCGACTGGCTGCAGACCGTCGATGCCGAGCCCGTCGAGCTCTGCGGCGCCGATCGCGTCGTCATTTCCTGTTCGCCGGAAGCCGCCGACCGCATCCGCGACCTCGAGTACGTCCTGGACGTCGAACAGCGCGCCTAGATATCCGCGCCGATAGCGTCGCCCGAACAGACGTTCACCCCGGCCCGGTGCTGGACTCGGATGATCAGCTGGGAGCGTGTGCAGGCGGTCAGGTCGGGTATCTGCCGAGTATGACGAACATCCAGGAAGAGGTGCTCAAGCCGGGGCAGAAGGCGCCCCAGAGCGGCATCTACGAATGTTGCAGCCCGACCTCGTGCGGGCACCGGTTCAGTACCGACGTCGCGGGCCATCGGCTACCCCCACTGCCCGCCGACTGCAAGGGCGGCGGCTGGCGACTGCAACAACCCACCCCGCACACCCACGACAAGTGACACCGCCCGCAGCAGGCCCCCGCTTGTCGACACCATCGTCGTTTCGCCTTGCTTACTCGCCGCGCCGCCGATGAGGATTGCGGCCATTCAGACGGCGGCATCTGCGCGGCTCCCGCACGATACTCACGGAGCCCGCAGAGTTGATCACGCACCTGATGCGTCCATCGGTTCTGACATCCCGGACAGCCGCCACTCGTCGTCACGCAGGGCCAGCTACAAGCAGTCGCCCCTCAGAGGTCGCGGTCGGGTCTAACTCGACCGACGCGACAGGGGTGCAACTACGGCTGGTGAAGTTGTTCTGAACGACAGCTCGCGCATCCGGCCCACACCCGCCGCGGCGGGAGCGGGATGCTACTCGGAAGCAGCTCGACCCGGATCTGCGGACTCTCGCCTGAAGTCAGGCTGTGCGTGCCAGGTCATCGTGGCGAAGAGCTCCTCGAGGTCGTCACAAGCGGCACCGAGATCGTCGAAAGCCATCATGCGCTTCCTGATTCGTCCGACGAACGGCCCGAACCGCTGCGCCTCGACACGTTAAACATGCCTGAGGTCCCACACCGGCCGACCCGACGTGGTCCGTTCGGTCCGCGGTCCGAAGACCGCCTCGAGGTCCTCTTTGCGGTAGCCCAGCAGACGCAGGTCCACCTCGGAGATCTGGCCGTGTTCGGCCAAGTCGCCGTCTTCGTTGTCCCACTCGGGTGTTCCGCGGTACTCGTCGATGACGCGCTCATCGTCCAGATCGGATTCGTGCACGCTACCCGTCACAATGCCTCCCCGTTGGTTCCCTCGATGGGCTGCCCGCCCGCCCACCCCTGCACTGGAATCTACCGCGACGGTGGGTTGAGTGCCGCAGAGGCGAGTCGGTCGGCGGCCTCGGCCAGTACGAAGCCGAGTGAGCCGCGTTGGTCGTTGTCGGCTGGGCCGCGACCGTAGGTGCCCAGGCGTGCTGCGGTCGAGGCGAAGATCGTGGCTGCGATCGCTCGCGCGGTGGCCTGCTCCCATGGATCTGGAACAGGTCCGGGGGTGCCGTCGGGACTCGCGGCTGGAAATGGGCCAGGCCAGGGCAGTGGCCATTTGGCTGGCCACGGCGTACCGCACCATTCATCGGTGACCGCGCTGATGAACACGGCCGCCACGTCGGGTTCGGCGTTGGCCGCGGTGTCCAGGGACGTGGCGGTCCGTACCAGGTCGTGGGCCAGTTCCGCTGCGCCGATGAGGAATTCCTGGCCTGGCGGAAGAGGTTGGGGGTTCGGTCCGGCTTGCTGTCGAGTCGAGACAGCGTGCCTGCGGGCCGGGCTGTGGGGAACGATGGCATCCCATACGGCAGGGTGCAGTCTGGCCAAGATGGCCAGCAGCTGGCTGTAGCTCATGATGGGGGCCTTCCAGTTCGCGTCCGCGGCTCCTGACACTGCAAGACTCACTCCCCATGGCCGAGCCGAATAGCGTAGTGAACTACGCGAATACGGGCGCCCACCGCGCTCGACGCGCACTTCGCGCTCGGTGGGGTGCAGGTGGCCGCGCACGGCACGCGCGACCAGGTCCCGCACGCTAGGACCGAACGTGCGCGCCACGGGCGATATGTGGAACTCACTGACCTCCTCGCGCGCACACCAGGCCTATCAAGCGCGCGGTGCACGTCAACGGATAGTGCGATCTCACCCGTGCAACTTCCGGCGGTGCAAAGCCAACGCTTGCCCCACCTCTCCTGCGTGCAGGTTCTCGGCTGATTATCCGACCGCGCGCGGCGGGCGCGCGCATCGCGCACGTTGTGGACGGGCCGCACCGGTCTCGGGATGTTGTCGCTGACGGCTCGATACAGAGCGCGCGCGACGCTGTGCATCCGGTCGCGGTCGAGCCGTGCACGCTGTCCGAGACAATAGGGATGAAGAAGACTGGCCGCCGACGCGGTCTCGGGTACATGTCGTGGCAGCGCTGCTCGTACCGACCGTAGCTTTTTCTTACGGGACGATTTCACCCCGCGGCAGGCCGAGTTCGGGGAGGTACAGGGTGAGCAGCTGCCCACGTCCACTCACGGTGCCGGTGTATTTCACATCGGCCAGGTCTACACCCAGGGTTTGCAGGGCGTCCACCAAGAGTTCCGCCGCTGTGTCGGCGTGTTCGTCGGAGATCGTGTTGCCGAAGTTGCGCTGCCACAGATCGCGTGTCCAGCCGAGCCCGACGAGTCGGTCGGGATCAGGCGGATCACGGTGGTGGACGAAGGCTTCAGTGGTCAGATCCCCACCCACGTTCCACACGCTGACGAAGGTCTTCTCATCGACCGCTGACTCCAGATGAAGAATGAACTGGCCGGGAAAGTTTGGCGTGTCGCGGCAGAGGGCTCGCAGTACGACACTCAGCCGGTTACGCAGAACATCCCAGTCGGTGACGAAAAACCTCGGCTCGCGACCGAGTAGTTCCGTCGATTCGGCGGCTTGCCACACCATCGGCGGTCCGTTGCTCGCGTCGCCGGCGAGCGCGGTGCACAACAACTCCACCACGACACTGCTGCCGTCCAGCCGCACGGCCATGCTGGTCTCGGGACGCTGCCACATCACCCACGGGCCACGCCCACCCCACCGTGTCGGCCGCACACCGCAGACGCCCTCCACGATGCCCCAAGCCTCCCGGACGAACTCCACTTCGTCGTCATATGCGATGCCATGTGACACATTCACCGACAGCCAGACAGCTTGTCGCGGATCGGTTTTCGCGGCATTTATCGTCGCAACACCGGCTCTGGGCCCTTCCGGATACCAGCCGAGTTCCCAATCGACGACCTGCTCGGTCCACCGCGCCGGATCCACCGGACGAGCAGGAACCACCGGCCGCAACTTCCATCCCAGCGTCGACAGCGCCGACTCGACCTCGCCGATGCTCCATCCGCCCATTCGCAGACCAGCGAGCTGTCCCACCAGCTCCCGGAAACGTCGATCCGCCGACCAGTACCGGTACTCGTCCCGCGCCACATCCGAAGTGTATCGATCCGCCGCTCCACAGCGCTGCGTCCGCTTTTCGTCGTGCCAGGCGTTGAATACTCGAAACAGCGGCGAGGAAGGCCGGCTGCGGTACCGAGGCCGATCCCGCCTTCTGACTCACTCGACGCCCCGCGCCCCGCGCGCCGCCCCGCGCACGGTCCGGGCCCGCCGCGACGAAGCCGCGCGCGACGGGCGCGACCTGGCGCGCGCGGAGCGGCTGCGCGTGCACGGCGTGCACGGTGGATCGACTCGAAGGGCCGACTGCCTGCACAGCGTCCGGTCCGACACTTCACCGCCGTGACGTCCTCGACCAGTCGGATTCGCAGCAACGTTGTTCGCGGTATGCGTATCAAAAGGGGGGAAACGAACCGTGAACGACACCGGAAGGGCCGACGAGGCAAGCAGCGGACCGTTGACATGCACGGAGGTGCGACGGCTTCTCGACGTGGCGAAGAATCTCGGTTTCCCGGTCACTGCCGGGTTGATCGCGGCGGCCAGCCTTGATAGAGATCTGTGGCGCCTGACGTGGGGGCGGGTCGATGCCTTGTACACCTACACTCGCCGCCGCACGCTCCCGATTCCCCATGGGTTCGCCGCGCACATCGCTGAAATCGGCTTGCGCGAAGTTACCCAGTCGCAAGCTGCGCGCGACTAACGCGACGGTCGACGTGCGTCGCGCGCGCTTGCGTGCGCAGTGCGCGCGGGCAAGTAGTCACTCGGTGTCACCTGCTGCTGGCCGCCAGGTCGATCCGGGCGCACCTCGTTGTCGGCGCGGTGGGATGGTCGAGGCGTGACTGAAGATCTCCGCATAGAGGTGGTGCCGGACGGGTCCGGGATGGGGCTGGCGCTGCGCGCGCTACTGGAACAGCTGGATCAGCGGCACAAGCTACGTGACAGCTCGGAGTGCCGCGGGTTCCGGATTACAGAAGGCGATCGGTCGTGAACCCAAGGGGCGAGTCGGCTCGTCGGCGGGTTCGCCCCCTCGAGTTCAGCCCGACTCGAGATCAGCACCAACCCGCGGCGCGTGTGCGAAGCTCGCGCTGGTGGGGGACGTCGTCAAGGTCACCGCCGCGGTCGCCGAACGCACGGTTGATGGTCTGGTCTTCGGGTCTAGCAACAACCTCACCGGCTCTGATGCCCAGCCAGTCTCCTCGCGCCCGTCGGCGACGTACGGGACGACCCGCTATCTGTTGTCGCCGCGCCGCTGCCAGTCGATCTGGACGACGAGTCCCAGTGGTACCGCCATTGGTGAATTAGTTAGACGTTTGATCATCCGGGAACTCCCGCCGAGCGGTACGTTGCGGCGAACCCGTCGGCTGAGATGCTTCGATGCAATTTTCTGTGGGAGAGCGTGTCACGAGGGTGGCGGTGATTTGTCGGGCTGAGCGGCTTTGCTGGCCGGTTATTCGCGCGTACGGGTTGCGGATGCGATGCCGCTGCTATCGGCGATATTTCCGGGGGTGATGGTCTCGGATTCCTCGCTATTGGGTTGGGGTCCGTTCTTGCCGTGATTCTCTCCCGCTCGGGCGCGATCGGACAGCGCATGAGCTGGTCTCGCGGCAGGTTGTGCGCTGTTTCAGGTTCTTGGGCGTCAGGCCGCGTATCGTCCGACCCAGTCGTCCAGGTTGGCCGGAGGCTGACCGCCAGGGATCGGCGCGGTGACCGCGCTGTCGTCCTGGATCATGATGCCCACGTCGTGCTGCAGCGGTGGAATGACGTCGGCGGGCACGGTGCCCTGAAGCACCAGGCTCCCGTTCACGTAGGCCGAGTACGTCGTGCCCTCCGCGCGCACCTTGATGCGCGAGCCCTCCGCGAACTTCCAGGTGCTCACATACGCCTGGTTACCGGTTACCGGGCGGACGCCGTTCGTCGCGGCGGGGTCCTCGTAGTACAGCGCCATGACTCCCCGCGTGAACGCGAAGTGCACACCGCTCGCACCGGCGGGCGCAATGGTGCTCCCGTTGCCGACGAGAGCCTGGTTTGCACGGACGACCACCCCCGCCGAGGAGTGCTCCGGGTCGCGGCCCGACCACCGCACGACGGCCTCCGACTCCTGGGTGTCGCCGGGAGCCGGTGTCGCGAAGTACGCGAAGGACAGCGGAACGCTCGGCGTGCCGACGCCGCTGATCTCCCCGTTCGAGACGTACAGATTTCCGCCGCCTCGCACAATCCAGTCCGAGCCGATACTTCCGTCGTCGAAGTTGTCAGAGCCGAATTGCGTCGCCGCCGGCGGCGGGCACCAGGAGCACGGTTGTGCGTTCGCGGTCGCCGGGATGCCGAGGACGAACGGCAGTGCACTGGCCATGACGAGAATCCTGCTCGGAACTTTCATACCCTCCGCCAAACTCCAACACGCCGAATTTGTGAAATTCAGTCACGGACTGGCCCAGAATTTCATGCTGCACACCAGGCCGATATGGGGGAAATGCCTACGACGTGGGCAGGTTCTGAGGTTCCGACTTATATCTCCGGTAGCGGTTTCGTGGTCGGGGTAGCTGCCCGTAGCGTGCTCGTGGCGGGCCGTTGTCAACTGCGGTTCCCCGGCTTCCTCGGAAGGCTTTGAGCATGGTCCGATAGGGTCAGGAAGGAGCCCCGCGTGGCAGCACCGAAGACCTCCGATGCCTTTAGCGGTCAAGCGGCAGCGCGTGTCGAACCTACGGCGTTTCGACCAGTGCCCGAATTCGCTGCTTCGAACCCCAGCCTCGAGACTGCCGCTGCACACGGATATGTCAAGCCTCAGCGAACAACGAGCGGTTCGACCTGCCGGCGCTGGGAAGCCACTCGCGGCGCGGTATCGAACCTGCGATCTTTCGACGTCCGCCAACTCGGCGAAACCTCAATTCTTTCGATATGATCGCCAGCCCAGGGTTCGGTGCCGTAATCCACCACATATCTGACCTACGCCGAGGCCAAGTAACAGACCGCGTTCCTCGGCGACCAAGCCTCTCGCCACAGCCAGGCGGCAAATGCGCCACAGTACTTCTGGAAGCCGGATTTCCGGCATTCCGCTCCGAGGGAAATCGGCATTCAACCTCGCTAATCCCACGCCCCTGCCGCAACCCTGACGATAGCCCGCGCGGAACCCCGGCCGATAGCGGTAGGCGAGCAACGCCTCCGGAAGAAAACCCGTGCGATACCCCGCATTGTGCACTGTCCAGCCGAAGGCCACGTCTTCGTTGGCTGGATAGGTGACGTCCATACCACCCACCTTCCGATACACATCTGCCCTACACGCGGTGCTGCCTCCGATTATCACCGGTGCGAACACACCGGCGGGCTGGAACTCCGTCGGATCCGGTATTTCGGCGACGGTACGCGGGTGTTCCGCGTTCAATGTCCGGCCTTCCACCGCAGAGCACACCAGATCATATCCCTCGTCCAAGAATTCGATGAGACGCCGAGCCCATGTCGGATGGACCCGATCGTCATGGTCGCAGAAGAGCAGGATTTCACCCGCTGCATGTTCGGCGCCGACATTGCGGGCAAAGGACGCACCCTTCTTCGCTGAAGCATCGATCCAACGGATTTTCAGCTCGTCCCGTAGCGGATGGTCCAGGATATGAACGGGAAACGACTTCCGTGACCCGTTGTCCGCGATGATCACCTCGAATTCTCCGTCGTAGTCTTGCTCGGCTAGACCCGCTAGTTGTATGTCGAGCAGCCTTTGGTTTTCATCATCGGAAATCAGCGCTGGAATCACAACGGAGATTGATCTTGTGGCCACTATTACCTAATCTTATGACTGGGATTGCCGAGGAAGACTCGGGTGAACCGATTTCAGTCCTGCCGCAGCAGGGGATAGCCCTCAGTAACAACTATTTCGGTCATGCGCTGCCAGCTTGATCGAAAACCAACCATGTGGCTTACGAATTCCGCGAGGCAGAAGAGCGCCAGCGAGGCGTAAAGGGGATTGCTTCACGTCGACTCAGGGGGCGAGCCAGATGTTGCGTACCCAAGCTCCACGGGCGAGCGCGTCACCTAGCGACGATGCCGCAATGCCCCTCTCGGCGAGCCCGCTCACCACCATCCGCGACAATCCGCCGCGGTCGAAGGTGGGCGCGGGGCCGTCAGCTCCGGCAAATCCGTCGTGCAACAGTACGATGTCGCCCTCAGTGATGTCATGTAACGCCTGCTCAGAGAGTTTCTCTACGTCCTCGTCCACCCAGTCACCGGCCGACCGGCTCCAGACGACGGACTGCAGACCGGCCGCGCGGATCGCGGCATATGTGCCGGAGCGCTGCGCGCCATAAGGTGGCCGAAACCAGCGAATCCGCTTGCCGCACAGATCTTCCAATTGTCGGCGCGCATCTCGGGTGCGTTGGTAGACCTGCCTGGCTGGCAGCGTCGTCAGACGAACGTGATCGTAACCGTGCAATCCGATCTCGTGCCCCGCACTGATCACCTCGTTGAGCAAGCCAGGCTGCTCAAGTGCTTGGCGAACCAATACGAAGAAGGTCGCAGTCACCCCCGCGTCGGCGAGCGCGGACAACACCCGCTCGGTCCCGCAAGGGTCTGGACCGTCGTCGTACGTGAGTACGACAGTGGGCTGTGCGACCCGAACCTTCTGCACCGAACCAACTTGGGAAGCTGCCGGAGCGACGATCCCTACAAGCGACTTGTGTAGGCGCCCCCGCAGATCCGAACCCGAACCCCCAATTGAACGTAAGTGCAGTTCTTGGGCGGATCGTTCGAATCTTCGGTACAGCACGCTGGTCATGGCGACAGATGGTTCCACCATGAAGCCTGACAGGGATATGGGGGAAATGCCTACCAGCCGGGAGGAGGTGGCCAGATGTGGTGGCCCGGTATCCGATCGTCGAGTGCAGGTGCTGGGTGTTGTACCAGTGCACCAGGACGCGATTTCCCGCTCGAGCTCTGCCCGTCCGGAGAATGCGTTCTGTTGCTCGACTACCTCGGTTTTTAGTCTCCAACCGGTCCAGGACGGTTCACGATTGGAGTCTGCAGCAGTTGTCTTGCCGCGGTGGTGTAGCGGATGGCGGTGGTGGGGTCGAGTCCGAATACGGCGGCGAGATGCAGCGGGTCGGGGCCATGTGTCAGGGCTTCTTCGAGTTGGCGGTCGATGCGGAGCCTTTCGATGGTGGCGTGCAGGCCGCGGCATGGTATCCGGATCCATGTTGTGCTGACCGGGGTTGTTTGCAGTGCGGTGTGCTTGTTGATGATCAGGTGCGGGTTGACGGTGACCGGCCATCGCGCGCGTCGGAAGTCGAGCCAGCTGATGAGCAGGTGGTGGGTGAGGTCGTCGAGCGGGCGTGGGTGCCCGGCGATGGTGAGGCGCCGGTTGCCGAGGTCGAGATCGTCGAGTTGGAGGTGTCGGATGCCTGCGGTGCGGGCGGCGTGGATCGCCGCCAACGCGATGATCAGCCGGTCGGCGGGGCGGGTCGCGCGGGCGATCGAGGTTTGGATCTGGTCGGCTGCGAGGGGTTGGGTGACCTTTCCGGTCCCGTTGCTGACCTTGATGCGGCTGGTGGGATCGCAGAAGATGACCCGATTGCGTTTGCAGTGACCGAACAACGAACGCAGCGTGCACATCAAGCATTCGCGGGCGTAGCCGTGACGCTGGGCGAGGACGGCGCGGATGTCCTCGCGGGTGACCTCGCGCAAGTGGTCGTAGCGGGCCGACCATTCCAGCAGCACGGGGTGGATGCGGTTGCCGTGGTTCCAGACGGTGCCGATCTTGCGGGCCTTGGTGCGCGGTCCGCCGCTGTGGAGGCACCGCAGCCACTTCTCGGCTTCGGTCGCGATGGCGGGGGCGACGTTGCCGAGTTTGCTCGCCAGCCATTGTTTGAACGCCGGCTCGCGATCATCGATCAGCACTTCCATCTCGCGCAGAACCTCAGCGACTCGATCGGAGGAGATCGCGCGGTGGCGCAGGCACGCGGTCATCGCGGAGTAGTGCACCGCGTCACCGGGAGCGTGGCGCGACAGCAGAATTCCCAGTCCGCGGTCGACGTTGTCGCGTGTTCGTTTCCCCCATCCCCGCCGTTCACCGAGTTGGTGAGCCAGGTACCGGCCCCACCGCAACCAAGGGTTGCCGCTGCCGTCCTCGCTGCGCTCGTCGATGCTGGTGTAATCCCGGATCAAGGGCCCGAACAACATCAGCTGGCTACAGGTGTCATCCGGGCGGACCGCCGGCGGCGGCACCGGTCGGCGAGGCCGGCCGGGCGGACGTACCGGCGGCGGCTGCGTGCGCCGGATGACGAGCAGCTCCGCGATGAACAGCTGGTGGTATCGGACCTGCTGCAACTGTCCGGTAACGGTGGTGTGCTCGCGACCGCCCGATTCGCGGGCAAGGATACGCGCCTGGTGCCAGCACAATCGACAGTAGCCGTGGCTCAATGCGACGCGGCGACGGCAACCGGTGCAGTCACCGACATCATGGCGGCGATTGAAGACGTGGCAGCCGACGCACAGTCCCTTCGCCCAATGCCTGCCCCAGGCCAGACAATCTGCGCAAGTGCGAACCACATAGCCGGAGTTACTCACTGCGGCGGCAACGAACGGCCGTCACGCCGCCGTGGCCTCACCACTTCCAGACCCGAAGCTGCAGCAGCCAATCCGGTGCTGGTGTCTTCTCGGGGCATACCGACCTTCTCCGGTTCCGGGATCAGCAGCTCGTCGATCGTGCAGCCGAGTGCCACGCAGATGGCATCGAGATCGGAGAGTTTGATGCTGACGGGGTTTCCCGACCACAGGCCCGACATCTTCCCGGCGCTGACCACCAGGCCGTGGTCGGCGAGCTTGCGCTGTAGTTCGCTGGCCTTCCAGATACCGCGGTTCGCGGCCGCCAGCCGCATGTTCCACTTCATGACAGCAGTCCTTCCAGACGGTGGGCAGCACGTTGCTGACCAGCGACCCAGGCGTCCTCGATCCGGGACCGGTGAACGTGGATGTAATTCAGAGTCGAGGCGATCCAGGCGTGCCCGAGCAGCTCCTGGATCGAAATCAAGTCCAGACCCGACAAATACAGCTCGCTCGCCGCGTAGTGCCGCAGCACGTGCGGGGTCAGCTTGTCCGCCCACGCCGGCAGATGCTCAGCCGCCGCGGCGGCCAGACCGGCCCGCAACGCGTCGTCGCCGACCCGGCGGCACGTGCCATCGGCGTTCTTGCGCTCCGACGGCAGCAACGGCGCAGCCGGTCGCCGGTAGTCATCATCGAAGTGACCCCACACGTCTTCGACATACCAGCGCAGCACCCGGTCAGCACCGTTGATCAACGGCACCATCC
The DNA here is from genome assembly GCF_040644075.1 of Nocardia sp. NPDC047038. NCBI lineage: Bacteria > Bacillati > Actinomycetota > Actinomycetes > Mycobacteriales > Nocardiaceae > Nocardia > Nocardia sp. NPDC047038. The sequence continues at coordinate 15,006 of NZ_JBEYVQ010000032.1, forward strand.
GCTCCCGCGGCCCGCTGCAGCGAGCCCCTTTGCCGATGCGCACATGCAACTTGCCGAATCGCCCCAGCTCCCACTTGATATCCGCCAAGTCCAGGCAGCGGGCCTCGTTCACCCGCAAACCGACCTTCGACATCAACTGCGAGGCAACATAATTCCGTGCCGTCGGCGCGAACTTGCGGCAGCTCGCCAGCTCCTCACGCCACCCGGCGAACAAGGTCTTGACCTCCGCCTCGCTCGGCGGAATCCGCAACCCCGCCGGTTTGCAACCGCGCGGCTTGTTCATCTCATCGATCGGGCACTCGACCACGCGCCCGGTCATCGCATGAATGTCGATCTTCTGCCGCAACTCCAGGAACTCGAAGAACGTCGTCAACGCCTGCGCCCGGCCCTGCCGGGTCGACCTCGCTCCACCGCGCAGCACCTTCCCGAAATACACGTCGGCGTCCGACGGCTCCATCTCCCACAACGGCCGACCGAACCACGCCCGCGTCTGCTCGATATGGTTCACATCCGAGCTGATCGTCGCGTCCGACAACCCGGCCGATGCCCGTGCCAGCACGAATCCTGCCAGTACATCGGTCTCGAGCGCCGCCAGCTCTTCCGGGCCCGCGAGCTCGCGCTGCCCGCGCAGATCCCGAACTGCCGCCAAACTCAACCCGCCACCCTCACCTTCGAATCAGACCACAGAAGCTCGGACCTGCCGAAGCTACCTCACAAATCCCGAAATCTAATCAAAACACGCAGAACCGCATCGAAACCCAAACGACCCAGCTCCCCAGGCCCGAGCACACACGGCAGCGGACGGAACCCACGGGTTATCTCTTATTCCTGCGCTCAGCTCACCGTGTCAGCGCGCCGATGCTGCATCTTGTAGCCATACGTCGAGGAGAACCTGTCGGCTGGTTGACCGGCAACCCGTCCACTGGACATATCGCTCTTGTGGGAGTGCTCCAAACCCGGCAGCATGTCGGCTCCATCTTGGTGAGCGAATTCGCCGCCCGCGCACGCGGGGCGGGCGCGGGCGAGCTGACCGTCACTCTTGATTCCGAGCCAGTCGGCCGCTGGGACCGGCGGCGCTTCTTCCTCCGTCAAGGCTTCCTCCCAGTCGGTCACAGCGCTCTACACTTCGCGCGGCCTCTCGACAACGCATCGCTCCGGTGACAACGCTTCGACGCGCCGGCATCGACGACCGGATGGCTTGCTCGTTGCTTCACTATCGCTCGCAGCCGGACAGATCACCGTGACCGGTCTCTGATGTCCAGCAGTACCGCGGTGGCGACGAGAACGCCGCTGAGGACGATCGGCATGGATATCTGGGATCTGTCCACTACCCCGACCAACGCCGAAGCCACGACCGCTTCCGTGAGGCCTACGGCGCCGACAGTGGCTGGCCGCAGATGACGAACCGCACGCCAGTACAGCGCAAACCCCGGCCCGAGTAGGGCCGCACCTAAGACCAGTTCGGTGAGCACGCGACCCCCGTTCCAGTTCGTCGACAGCAGCAGGGGTGTGGTGAGTACGCCAGCGACAGCGAGTTGAAGTCCGGCTGACATGGTCGGGTCGCGCTGGCGAGACGCGCTGGTCACCAGGACGATGAGAGCTGTCACCGCGGCGGCGCTGCCGAGCGCCAGTGCGCAGCCTCCGACTGCCTTGCCGGAACCGAGGTCCGCACCCGGTTGCCCGGCGACCAACGTGATGGCGACACCGAGCAGCAGAAGCTCGACCACGATTCCCACGCTCACGGGGCGCTTTCCGGTGCGCATGGCCAAGAGCAGCAACATGATGGGGGAGGTGAGGTGCAGGGCGACCACCACGGGCGCCGGCCCGATCGCCAGCGCGGCGGCGTAGAGCGAGATGTTGACGCCCTCGAACAGACCCAACTGTAGGAAGGTTCGGGAGTGTAAGCGCAGCTCACGCCATGGGCTTGCACCGCCAATGGCGGCAGTCAACAGCAGTGGGATCGCGGCGCCGAGCGCCACGAGCGGGCCTGCCCGACCGGAGCCGAGCAGAGCCAGACCAGCACTGAAGCATCCCCACAGACTCGTCGCCCCGACAAGTAGCGCAGCCGCCGAGGTCCGGGTTGCACCGAACTGCCACACTCTCGCCTCCCGCTGACGGCGTTCTTCGCTGACTCCAGAATGAACGGCGCTGTGTCGAACCAGCTCTGCGCTGACACACCTGGGCTCGAAACGGTTGAATCGGCTGGTTCGCCCCGGCCCGTCCCTGTCCCGAAAACGAGGGCGCACAACGAAGCCTGCGCGCGCTGGCCCGGCGAGGCTGCGCTTGAGTCCGGTGCCCGGCACCTGGGGGACGGATCCGGAGCCGTCTCGAGACATCGCCTCCGGGGCCGACAAAGCGGGCGCAGTGAGTCGATGCTGGTCACGTACGGCGTGGTGTCGTTCGCCATCTGCTGTCCGGCGTCATGATGCCGTGGTGACCTCAAGTAAGCCGCCGCCGCCGGAGTCACCGAAAGCGTCGAGAGATCAGCGGGCGCTCCGGACCGCGGTCGGCGCTGTGCGCCGCTGGGCCAACAAGGACTTGTGGACCGCGTTGGCGGCCATCACCACCGCGTCGGCGGCCGTCGGGGCGCTGGTGTTCACGGGTCTGAATCTGCGTGAGACACGGAACCAGTACGGTCTATCCCAGCAAGTGGAAATAACCGACCGTTTCGGTAAGTCCGTCGAGCATCTGGGATCGGACCAGCAGACCATACGACTAGGCGGAGTCTACGCGCTGGAGCGCATTGCGCGAGATTCCGCGGCAGACTCGCAAACGGTGGTCGATGTACTCAGCGCGTATCTGCGGGCGCGAGAATTAACCAATTGCGTAGATTTCAAGCCGCCGGTAGACACCTCTCCGGTTGCGGAGCCGCCACCGGCCGACCTGTGGGCCGCCGCAGCGGCCATCAGTCACACGTACACGCTGTTCCAAGACCACCGGCTCGATCTCCGGAAGACCTGCCTGGTCATGATCGATCTGTCCGGCAAGCGTTTCAGCCATACGGTCTTCATGCATGCGTGGTTGACATGGTCCAAGCTCTGCGCCGCCAAACTGGATGACACCAACTTGCAGGGCGCCCGAGTGGACTTTGCAAACCTGCAGGGTGCAGATCTTTCCGGCGCCAACCTCGGGTTTGCGAACCTGTCCAACTCGAGGTTGGACGGTGTGAACTTATCGGCGCTGAACGGCAGAGGCGCGAACCTGTCGCACGCAACACTGCACGACACGTCGTTACGGGGCGCGAACCTCTCGCATGCCGACTTTTTTATGGCGGACCTCAGTTTCGCTCATCTGGAAGGAGCGAACCTTGCGGATACCGATCTCAACGATCTCCTGAGCACCGACCATCTGACCTACGACGACAAGACGGTATGGCCCAAGGGGTACAAACCCCCACCCAGCGACTCCAGGCCCGTGATCCAGTACAGCGAACGGTGCTGATGCCGTGGAGGGCTTGAGGACCCCGTCAGGAGCCGGGGCAGTCCCGACTGATAGCCCAGTCTTTTTGGCGTGTCCGGTCATGTGACCGGTGCCTGTCTAATCGAGATGACCGATTATGACCGGGTGTATGACATTGTGGGCCAACGCCTCTGAGCGTTTGACTTGGTGCATGGCTGCAGGCGAGGAACCCGGTGGATCACCTTGGCTCGCACTCTGCGTCGATGTGCCCGAGGTCAACCAGCGGCGTGATGCGATCGGTGGCGCGCGTGTAGGTCATCGTTGGCCCGACGTCCAGATCTCGCACAAGCTCAGTGTCGCCTCTGCCCAAGCTGCGGCGAAAGGGCAAAGCCGATGAGTGTTGAGCATTGGCTGCGGGATGTGATTGCCGTCGCGCCGTCGATCCTGGTGGTCGTCTACATCGGCGTCGCGAACGCGTCTGTCTCCCATGAGCGTCCGCCCGCGTCGTGTGATTCGCTCCGCGACGCGGGCTGGACAATCCACCACCCGGCTGGTGCCGCTTCCTTTTCGACGGCGACCAGCTCGGGCTACATCGAGGGCGAGGAGAGTAGATGGGCAGGTCGGGGCCGATGGCGCTGATTTTCATCAATGGGACGGCCAGCACGAATTCTGCCTTTGATCTGAGGCAGGCGCTCGCCTTGGCTGATAGCCGACGGATGGACGTGCGTGGCTGCTTCGTGACTGGTCCCACTTGGCCGTCCGCGTTCCGGGACTTGATGCGCGCCGTTCGCGACTTGCCTGCGGAAGTGGTCGTTGTTACACGAGTCGAGGACAACCGGCTCAAGATCATCCGCGGGCGCTGCGCGGTGCTGGACGTTGATACTGGCAATGTCTTCTCGCCGCACGCCCTGCCGACGGAATCAGCGGTGCATGAGCGGCCGCCGTCTCGTGGAAGCATGAGTCAGCCGGTGATTCACCGTCCGTGGTGGTTGCGGGTGCCAGGAGGTCGCAGGGCAGCGGGGCGCTATGCGGCACGAAACCCGAGCACTGGAGTTGTCCACGCACCGTCCAGAGCCGCAGATCACTGTCGCTGACGGTCTGCGGTTTGAAGGTTCCACGGTGCGTGGCCGGAATCCCTCGAGGATGCCCACCTTGAGGGATTCACTTCGGCCCCGTAGCGCGTGATACGCCACTGCGCGGCGGAGCCGAGGGTGTCCTGGACCAGTCCGGGGCCCTCCCAGAAATGTCCGTGCGACACGCTCGAAGAGGCGCTGTGTTGCGCGGGCAAGGAGTTCCCGGATCCGACCCCTCATCCGGGTCCGGGGCTCCGATCGGGCATCCGCCTGGCATGTCGCGCTCGGGCATCGGCAATCGCGTGAGCCAAGCGGGCCCGCAGCGGGTTGCGCCCGGGGCCGGGCGACACGCAGTGCGCATGTCCTGACGCTTTGATCCGCCGCCCTGCGCGCTCGTGGCACAAGGCGGCAAGCCACCACCTCTGGACCGGGGGGTAGCAGTCCATTCCGCTCGGGCTAATCGCAGCGAATAGCGACGAGCAGCACGACAGCCACGTTCGTGCGCAGTGAAGGCCGGATGTGGCGGGCTCGACGACGAAGGAACACCACATGGGTGACTACGACGACACCAACGAGACCACCGAGTCTGCCTATGCGTCGATGCTCGAATTCGCTACTCGTTATGAAGAATTCGGCGACTTGGCGGCCAAACTTCGGGCTGCCGGGCCGCTGGCTCCCCGGGTGCAAGGCACCCCGATCATCCTGGACACCGACATCGGTGGTGACCCGGATGACGCGTTCGCACTCACATGTGCCGCACGCGTGCCCGAACTGGCGTTGGTCGTCACCGCTGATGAAGTCCGAGGCAAGCGCGCATGTCTCGCGCGTCACTTGCTGGATCTTGTGGGGCGTCACGACGTCCCTGTGATCAGGGGCGCCGACCTGGGGAACACCCGATACTGGAGTGCCGAAGGACTGATTCCCGACCACATCGCCACGCAACCGAGTGACGTGCTAGCTGCGGTCGGGGCGCTGTGCGCAAGCACCGACGGTCCGGTCCGGTGGGTAGGGTGCGGGCCCCTGACAAACCTTGCCAACATCCTGCGTACCTCCCCGAAAGTCGCAGAGCAGCTGGTAGTTACGCAGATGGGCGGTGTCCTGAGCTATCCGAATCCGGCGCGCGCCGAGCACAATTTCCGGCTCGACCCCGAGGCGGCTCGTTGCGACGGCCCTGGCGCTGACGCTGGTGCCCGCTGATGTGACCTTCACCGAAGAGATCGCTATCCACTCAGACACCAACCTCTACCGCAGGCTCGCCGCGCCCGACGCACCGGACTGGGCAGCTCTACTCGCTGATCACCTCGACCGATGGTTCGCTCTGTTTTACCCATCGAGCAAGCAGCACGACCCGCTCGCCCTCACGGTCGCTCTCGAGCTGCCCTTCGTCGAGCTGTCCCGGTTCCCGATAACGGTCCGCGCCGACGCGCGCACGAGCGCCGAGCGTGACGGGCAACCGACCTGGGTGGCCACCGGAGCCGACTACCCCGCATTCCGCCGATGGCTGACGGCGCAACTCACCGACGTGGGCCTCTGATGCATACCAGCAATCGATATCGGCGGGTGTGGGCGGTAGTCGACGATGGCGAAGAACAGCGTGCGTTCCAGCAGGACGAGCGCGTCCTCGTGGTCGGCAACGGCGGCTCGGCGGCGCAGACAGAACACTTGGTCGCCGAGTTGGTGGGCCGGTTCGAGTCCGAGCTGACCCCATTGTCAGTGATGGCGTTGACTGCAGATTCCGCGGTCGTGCCGCCCCGGGATAGTGGCGAAGGTTCACTGCCTCCATTTCAGCGGCGAGGTGGACAGGGCTGCGTCGGCGATGCGGATCGCGCTGGTGGTCTTGAGCTTCGCGCGGGAGTCATCGATCCATTCCCGCATAAGAGTGTTCCCCGTGGCCTGGTATTCCAGGGCCTGGAACAGGCATTCGAGGCGGTCTGCGTCGCGGGCGCAGACCGCCTCAAGAGTGGCTTGGGATTCGAACTCGGAGACGGTGCTCTGCAACAGGTTTCGCACTGTGTCGGGCATGCGTGCCACTTGAGCGGCCGTGACGGCGTTGTGGTCGACGCTGGGAAGGAACGGTTTGCTGGTCTTGTTGAGGTCGCGGGTGCGGGTCTCCTGGGAGTCATGCCAGATTGCCATGTGCGCGGCCTTGGCGGCATCGCCGCCTTCGAGAGCGGCGATCAGTGCCGCCAGTTGCGCGGTGCGGCAGGTGTGGTCGGCTACCGATTCCGGGTCGCTGATCTGCGCGTCGATCCAGCCTTTACGCGACTCACGTTTGAGCACGCCCATCTCGTAAGCGAAGGCGGCGATCTCGGCTGCGGCGTCAGGGCCGAGCGGGTGTTCATCCATGGTTGTTCCTCCGCGTTATCGGCTGGACAGGCGTACTGCGTATGCCACGTTAGCCAGGTTTTGACGGGCCTGAGCCATCAGATCGGTGTCGGCGTTCATCCGGTCGACCGCGGTGCGGGTCGCTTCCCGCAAGGCGGGGTTGGTGGTGAGCAGGTGCGGATGGCTGGCGATCAGGTCGGCGAGGGTGTGAACGTAGAGGTCGGCTTGGTCGGTGCCGGGCTGGAGCCGGTCGAGCAGGTGCCGCAGCAGTCGCTGTCCAGACCAGTCGGCCGGGTCGGCGCGAATCATCGCGTGGTCGTCGAGGACGCCGCCGGGCAGCTCGCCGACCCAGTACGCATAGTAGGTCAGGTTCGCTTGGGCCTGCGCCTCGTCCAGATGGGTCAGGTAGGCGCGCAAAGGGTCTCGATCGCCGGTGGCGGCCAGCGCGATCGCCGACGACCGAACTCGCAGCGAGCCCTGGGTGTCAGTGTCGCTCGTCGCCTGTTGGGCGCGGGTGAGTTCGCTGGTGAGCCAGTCGGCCGACTCGGTGTGGTCGTCGAATCCGAGCAGGTAGATGGCCTGGCGGCGAAGCAGCCCGTCGTCGGGCCATTGACAGCGGTCGGCGACGTCGAGCAGGTGGTCGAAGAACAGTCTGCGATCGTCGGCGGATATCACGGGGGACGAGGGTCTGGGGCCGTGGCCGCGGTGATCGGCCAAGTCTGCGAGCTGGGCTGGTGGGTGGCCGGTGAGAGGCCAGGTGATCAAGTTCGCGAGGGTGCGCTGGTGCACGCTCACCGCGAGCGGGTGCGTCTGTGTGTGGATTGCGGCGGGGCTGATGCTGACGGTGTCCCCGATGATCAGGTCTGCCTCCAGCGCGTCGCCGATCAGTGCGAGAGCGTGCGGTGGTGCGCCATGGCGGGTCAGCAGCATCCGCAGCCGCGTCAGGTCACCGGCGCGGAGGTGGGCCAATGGCCGTCGGCCGCTTTCCCACCCATAGACGGTGGTTTGGTCGACGCCGAGAAGTTCAGCGAATTCGGTTTGTGTGAGACCGGTGGACTCGCGCAGCAATTTCAGCAGGAACCCGGACACGGCACCGTGCAGACGCGAGCTTTGATTGCGGGTCGGTGTATCGCGGGGCGGGCCCATGGGCGGTCCTGTGTCGATGATCGGCGGCGAGCCTCTACTCGTACTCCCGGTCAGTTCAGCGTCCGGCCTGGTCAGCATACCGTCGAGAAGGCGGTCCAACAGCGTTGTGACCGGACTCGGCTCCCACCGCACGCGCAGCCAATGAGCTTGGCGCGAAGCGTATCTCAACCGTGGCATCAACGAAGGAGTGTGCCTGGAATGAAAGATCGAACACTGCCACCGCATCCACGGTGTACCACCGCGGGTGGTGATCGCCGATGACGCGGCGGGTGCTGGTGCTTGGGCACAGCACGGGCTTGATCGAGGCGCTCGCCCGCATCGCCACCGATGTCCCGGAAGTGTTTCTGCTGGTGGAGCCGTCGGTGCTGGAGGCTCATCCTGGTGAGTTCGAGCATCCGGTGGTAACCGAGATCCGCACCGCCCGGTTCATTTTCAGTGATGAAGCGGTCGAGGCCGGGGCGGCGTGGCATACCGAGGTCGGATTCGACGCGGTGCTGCCGGGCAAGGAGCATGCGGTGCGGGCCGCGGCTGCGATCGCCGACAAGCTCGGCCTGGGCTACCCGGGCGTGAAAGCCGTGCAAGCGTGCACAGACAAGCTGATCTTCCGGCAACTGGTCAACGGTGCGGGGTTCCCGACGCCCCGGTTCCGCGCGGTCGACACCATTGCCGAGGTGTGCGAGTTCTTCGACGCCTGCGCGGGCACTCCGATTGTGCTCAAGCCACGTAATCGCAACGGCTCGTTGGGCGTGCGCTTCATCGACGACCGTGACGACATCCCGGTGGCGTGGGATCAGTCGGTACAGACAGATGAGGGCACATTCAAACCGCTGGACCGCTCGCTGGAGTGGACGTATCTGGTCGAAGAGTACCGATCCGGTCCGGAGTTCTCCGTCGAAGTGCTGGTGCAAGCCAGGGAGATCATGTTCGTCAACATCACCGGCAAGACGGTAGGCGAACTGCCCTGGTTCCCGGAGATGGCGCACCAGGTTCCGGCGGTGGTGCCGAGTCCGCTGCACGCGCTGCTGTCCAGCAGTACGCGGCGATTGGTGGAGGCGCTCGACGTGAGCGAGGGACTGTTGCATTCGGAGTGGCGGGTTCATGGCGGGCGCGCCTACCCGATCGAGTGCGCGGTTCGGTTTCCCGGTGACCGTATCCCGTGGCTGATCGAACTTGCCTACGGAGTCAACCTCGCCGACGCTTGGCTGCGCTGCCTCACTCACACGCAGCCGCGGATCGACGCGGTCGCCGAGCGATGTGCGGCGATCCGATTCCTCCGAGCCGAGCCTGGCGTGGTCACGGCTGTGCATGGGCTCGAGGAGTTCCAGACGGCGCATCACGTGCTGGAGGTATCGGCGCCAGAACTGGGCGACCTTCTCCCAGAAACACGGGATTCGCATTCGCGGCCGGGGTTCGTGGTCTTCGACGCCGACACGCTCGAGGTCCTGACATCGGCAGCAACTGACTTCGACGCCATGGTACGGGTGGAGACGAGGCAACCATGACCGGGTTCGAGGGCATCGACGCCGTCCTCCTGGACTGGGATGGCGTACTGCACTACTGGCAGGGCGACGGCGAACGCGAAGGTGAACAAGCCGAAAGCCTGCCCGCCAACGCGATCGCATCCGCCGCGTACGGCACCGACGCCTACGAATACGCCAAACTCGGCATCTTTACCGACGCGCAGTGGCGTGATTCGGTGGCCGAAAACCTGGCGCGGCGGTTCGATGGCCGCGGCCGTGAGGCGGTGCGGATGTGGAGCGCCGACCGCGGGCACCTGGCCGATGGGGCCATCGAATTCTTGGCGCAGCTGCGGGAGCGGTTTGTGGTGGCGCTGCTGAGTGACAGCACCGACATCCTGGTTGCGGACCTGGAGCGGTTCGGCGTCGACACTGCCTTCGACCATATCTTCGTGTCTGCACGCGCTGGGATGACCAAGCCCGCGCCGGCGCTGTATCAGCACGCCGCCACCGCGATGAGCGTGCCCCCGGCCAGAATTCTCGTCGTAGATGACCTACTGGTGAACCTGCCCGGCGCACGCAGTGTCGGCATGCAGGTCGCGCATTTCAGCTCACGGTCGTCGTTGTCGTCCTTCGTCCATGAACACCCGATACAGGAGGAACCTTGTTCGTTTGGCTGAATGGCAGTTTCGGCGCCGGAAAGACGTCGATCGCGAAGGAGTTGGTCGCGGCCGACCCGCAACATTGGCGGCTGTTCGATCCCGAGTTCGTCGGGTTCATGCTGCGCGCACAGTACCCCGACGCGGAGGCCACCGACTTCCAGGACCTTCCGTCGTGGCGGCGGCTGGTTCCATTCGTCGCCGACGACATCGCCACCGAGACAGGACAGCACTTGGTGATCGTGCAGACGGTGCTGAACCAAAAGTATTGGGCCGAGATCGCGACCGGAATCACGAAGCTAGGGCATTCGCTGCATCACGTGCTGATCGACGCCAGCCCGGAAACGCTGCGGCAGCGGATCAGCGAGGACGAGGTCCTGCATCGCGCGGCCAGTTGGCGCCTGCAACACGTGCCCACCTACATCGCCGCCCGCAACGACTGGCTCGCTAATGCGGCCGATCTCGTGATCGACACCACCTCCCTGAGCCCGCTGCGTGCCGCCGTCGAGATCACCGAGGCAATCGGGCGGTGGGCCAAAGATGACAACCCGGAGGGTTCTGATGACGATCCGCAGTGACGATCCCGATCTCGCCGCCGGGCCAGCACTCGACGCGGCCCCGGCCACAGCGGTCGCGCGGATCCGCGAAGACTGCCAGCGCAACGGTTTCGCCCTGTTCACCGTCGAGGACCCTGCGGTGACCGGTCGGGCGGTCCTGGCCGAGACGGCTCGGCTGCTCGAACTCGGCACCACCTACGTACCAGCGGTCTACGCCACCGACCCGGATCGATTCGGCTACGACGCCGACGGGTTCAACACCATCTCGCCGACGCCGACCACGACCGGTCACGGGTCGTTCGGCACCTGCGCGGCGCAAGGATTCCACACTGACGGCACCCTGGAACCGATCGGCCATGTGGGAACGTCGCTGTTGTGGTTCGATCGCGCCGCGCGCGCGGGCGGGCACACCACGATCTTCCGCGCGATCGAGGCATTCGAAGACCTTCGGCGTATCGACCCGGCCGGAGCGGCAGCATTGACAACCGACGACGCCCTCACCCGGGTAGCGAGGTCGTTTCAGCCACCACCCAGAGCGTCCGGGCCGGCGTTCGCCGAGCTGGACGGGGGCGGCCTGCGTACGCGGTGGGCCGATGACGGCACCGAGATCTGGCAGCTGGCAGGGAGCCTCGGCGAACAGCGCGCGTCCGCCGTCGAACGACTGCGGGCGATGTCGCAACCCGGCGGCCGATACCGACAGGACCTCGCGATTCCGTCACGAACCGGGCTGGTGCTGTGCAACGGGCGGATCGCACACGGCCGCACCGCCTTCACCGCCGGGATCGGCGAGCGAGTGCTGATCCGCGGTCTGTACACCCAGGAGGTGGCGTAATGGATTCGGCGGCAACGCTTCTGCAACAGCGCCGCGCCAGAGGCCTCGAATTCACACAGGAGCAGTTCGCAGCACTGCTGGCCCCCGGCACGCCGGATGCGGTAGTGGCGGCGCTGCTGACGACGCTGGCGATGAGCGGCCACAGCGATTCCGAGGCAGCGGCGCTCACGCAGGCATACGTGGCATCCGGAAGACAGGTGACGTGGCCGGATGCCACACAGGTGGTCGACAAGCACAGCACAGGCTGTGTCGGTGACGACGTGAGTATCGTGCTCGCGCCGCTGCTGGCCGCCACCGGCCTGCGGGTCGCGAAGATCACCGGATCGGCGTTGCGGCACTGCGGCGGCACTCTTGACAAACTGCGCTGCATCCCTGGGCTACGGCTGGATCTGACGGTGCCCGAGTTCGTCGGCTGCATCGAGACTGTCGGGTTCTGCGTCGCGGGCCAATCCCCGGAGCTCGTGCCGGCCGACGGCCGCACCTATGCACTGCGTGAACGCACCGGCACCGTCGATGTCGCGGCGTTGATCGCGGCCAGCATCATGAGCAAGAAGCTCGCCACCGGCGCCGCGACGATCGCGCTGGAAGTCAAGTACGGGCCGGGCGCACTGGTGGCCACCGAAGCCGACGCCGACGAGTTGGTTCGGTTGATGCGCGCGATCGGCGAATCCGCGGGCCGGCGGATGCTGATGTCGACCTGCGACGCCTCGCAGCCGCTCGCCCCTGCCGCTGGACCGCTGCTCGAGCTGCGCGAAGCCGTCGCGGTGTTGCGCGGGGGCGGGTCGCCGGTGTTGCGCGAGCACGTGACCGGGTTGGCCGAGCAGATCCTGCACGCCGTCCCGGCAACGGATTCCGCGAAGCCTGCTCGCACGCGCATCGACGACGCCTTGAATTCCGGCGGCGCCTACGAGATGTTCTGCCACTACGTCGACCATCTCGGTGGGGACGTGGAGTGGCTGGACAACAGCCTCGAAACCACCCGCGCGCCCGCTGTGGTCACCTCCCATGCACTGCGGGCGGCGGTGTACATGGGCATCGATGCCCGTCCCGTCGGTGAAGCCGCCCAGACCCTCGCCGCTCTCGACGCGACGTGCGGTGTCCGGATCCTGGCCGAACCAGGGCAACCGGTCTCGGCGGGACAACCTGTCCTCGAGATCCACGCTCCCGATCTGGTTTCCGGTCGCGCGCATGCCGATGTCCTCGGCCGTCATTGCCACTTCCACGACTGAGGCCACTGTGCATACAACCAACCTCCACCCAGCCGGTGGTGTCGCCACGGATCCGCTCGGATACCTGGCAGAGATCACCGCCCGCATCGCCGCCACCGAGCCGCTGAACCGGACGGCGATCAACCTGGTTCCCAGCGAGAATCGGATGAGTCCGACCGCGCATGCGCTGCTGGGCACCGACTACAGCAACCGCTACCACTTCCACGAAGACCCGGCCGCCGGGCAGTGGGAGTTCCGTGGCGGAGAGCCGATTGCGCAGTTGGAAGTTGCTGGCCGCGAGGCTTTTTCACGACTGCTGCGGACAAACGCGGAGTGTGTGAACCTGCGTCCGATCTCGGGGCTCAATGCCATGATGATCGCGCTGACTGCCCTCGGCGGCGCACCGGAGTCGACGGTGGTGTCGATTTCCCAGGCTAGTGGCGGCCACTACGCCACTGGTGAGCTGATCGGCCGGTTCGGGCACCGATGGCGGCCGGTCGACTGCGTCGACGGGCACATCGATCTGGGCCAGCTCGAGCGACTACTGGCTACCGGATCGGTGTCGCTGGTGTACGCCGACTTGCAGAATTCCCGGCATGTGCTGGACACCGGCGCGGTAGCGGAGCTGGTGGACCGCTATCCGCCGGCCCGGCTGCATGTCGACTGTAGCCACACGCTGGGTCTTGTGCTCGGCGGTGCGCACCCCAACCCGCTGGACTATGGGGCGGGATCGATCAGCAGTTCGATGCACAAAACGTTTCCCGGCCCGCACCGAGGACTGCTGGCCACCCGCGACAAGACCACCCATGCTTTGCTCCGCAAGGCGCAGGTCACGATGGTCAGCAGCCACCACTTCGCCACTGCGCTGGCCGCCGCGTGCACGGCGCTCGAGTTCGAGACCTACGGCAACGGCTACGCGTCCGCGGTGATCGCCAACGCTCGGGTGCTGGCGGCATCGCTGGCCGACCACGGCTTCGATGTCGCCGGGGCCGAGTCCGGATACACCGACACCCATCAAGTCTGGGTGCGCGTGAAAGACCCATTCGGTGTATCGGACCAATTGGCGCGCTGGGGCATCCGGGTGAATGTCCAACGGGATCTGCCCGGAAACCCGGGGCCGATGTTCAGGCTCGGGGCAGCAGAACCCACGGTGCTCGGCGCCACCGCTACCGAGATGCGGGACCTGGCCGCAGTGATCGCGATGGCCCGCGACGGGCACACCAGCCGGGTCACCGCCCTGGTGAGCGAGCTGCGCGCTCGGATCGGACGGCGTCCGTGGTGGTCTCGCACCGCCGGACCGGACGGGGTGTGGCTGTGACGACAGTGGTCGTGCTCGCGGCCGGGGCCGGGCGACGGTTCGGGGCGGCGTATCCGAAAGAGTTGCATGCGCTGCGTCCTGGAGTAGCAGTGATCGATCCCCTCCTCGACGCGCTCGAGACGATCCCGTTGCCGGAGGTGAAGGTGGTGGTCGTAGTTTCGGCGGCGAAGTTCGCGCTGGTGCGCCACCTCGAGCGCTTTCGCGGTGACACGGCATTTGTGCTCCTGCCGCCCTCGGAGGTGGAGCGCGGATTAGGGTCAGGGCTGCTGGCCGCTGCACCGTGGTGTGACGAGACTGTGCTGGTCTGCCTGGGGGACCAGGTGTTCGTGTCCGATCCGGTGCTGGCGCTCAACGACGCAGCCGGCCGCGTCGGCAACGGTGATCCCATCGCCGTCGTCGCGGCCGGTACCCGTGATCCGGAACGGTTGCGCCGTGAGGGAGCCTTGACCATCGCCGACGACATCGTGATCGCGGCCGCCGAGAAGCCGACGGACACAAGAAGGTTCAACGCTTGCTGGTCGGCGCTGGCTGTGCGGAAGCCGATGCTCGCTCCGCTGGCACACGGGCTGTGCGCCGGTGTCACCGACTGCCTGATCGGCGCACCGGTGGTGTGGGGACCGGACTTCTTAAATCTCAACGAGCCCGCCGATGTATCGGCGGCAGCGAGAGCAGGTGCCTTGCCATGATCACGCTGCTCTTCGACGCCGGGGCCTATTCACTGGGCCAAGCCACCACCAGCGGAATCGGGTTGCGGGTCGCCGAACTCGCCACCGCGATGACCGGCCAGTTCTCCGTCTATATCTACAGCCCCGCCACCAGTGATCAAGAGCCAGTCGATGTCGGAAACGCCGAGCTGGTCACCGACGAGAACGACTGGCCGGGTCTGCTCACCGATGCGGATGCAGTGTTCTTCTTCGACATGCCCGACCCCGGCCGAATCGAACAGGCCCGCCGGGAGGGCAAGCTGATTGTGTCGGAGAACGCGCCGCCGATCGAGCAGCTCGAGTATCCACGATTTCGCCCAGGTGGTGTTTTCGACACCGACACCTATCAACGGCTCGTCGACACCTACCGGTACCAGCTGACCCACAGCGACCTGTTCATCGCCCGCTCACACGTCGAGCGCACTACACTGGTCGCGAATTTGGCCGCCTACGGTCTGCTGACCCCGCAGGACTTGAACCGATCACGGCAGCTCGACCACCGCATCACCACCATCCCGATCGGCTACAGCACCGCCGCGCTCCACATGGCGGCCCGCGCCCAGGGCGAGACGAGGCACGGGCGAGCTGAGGTGCTGTGGACCGGCGGGCTCTGGACATTCATGGACCCGGTCGCGGCGGTACGCGCAGTCGCAACAGCCTGCGCTGGCGGAGTCGATGTCGGCTTGCGGTTCCTACACGCTGCAGCCCACCCCGACAGCGATACCGTGCTCGCCGAAGTCGCCAAGGCCGCCGACGATCTCCGGATCGCCGATCGCGTTGTGCTGCACACAGACCCAGTGCGCCACGATGACCGAGACCGCTACCTGCGTCATGCCGCCGGACTGATCTGCCTGGCACGTCCCGGGATCGAGAACCAGACCTGCGTGCGGCTCCGCGCCCGCGATTCGCGCCTGTACGGGCTGACGCTGCTGGTCGATCCATTCGGCGCCACCGCCACCGAACTGACCGCCGACGGGCTGGCCGTCGCCGTCGACCCCGCCGACACCGGTTCGATCGCAGACTATCTCGCGGTGCTGGTATCGGACCGGCCACCACGCCCAGTCACCCCGGAGGAGTGGGCCTACGAGCACACCACCGAACCGCTCGTCGCGCAACTGCGGCAACGACTGAACTAACAACCAGACAGGGGATTTTGTCATGCCAGCACGCTGGAACGGCTGGACCACCGCCAGCACCGCGGCCAACCCACGCCGCGACCTGCACCACCATCAGCTCGTCCGTGGCTCCGGCTGCGAGGTCTGGGACATCTACGGCCGCTGCCACCTCGACGGTGTCGCCGGCGCCGGCAATACCCCGTTCGGTCACGCACACCCGCGGATTACCGAGGCGGTCACCGCGCATCTGCGGCAGCTGGCACACGTCGACGAAACCCTCGCCGCGCAACAGCCCGCAGAAGAACTCATCGACGCGCTGGCCGACCTCACCGGCCTCGACGACTTCGTGTTCGTCAATTCCGGCTCCGAAGCGATCGAGGCCGCGATCCGCATCGCCATGGACTACTGGAGCCACCGCGGCCAACCCCAACGCGACACCATCATCGCCTTCGCCCGCGGCTACCACGGCTGCACCGCCCTGGCGGCCGCGCTGTCCGGCCTGCCGATCCTGCGCACCGAGTGGGCGACCGCACCCCGGGTGCGGCATGTGGAACTCACCTCCCAGCATTACCCCGACCACCCCGGTGCAGCTGCGGCGCTGGCCAGCGAATTCGCTGCGGCGATCACCACCGCCGGGCCACAGCGGGTGGCGGCGGTGATCGTGGAGCCGTTCCTCAACGTGGGTGGCGGAATCGTCCTGCCCGAAGGGTTTCTCAACGAACTACGGATAGTTGCAGACAGTTTCGGCACTCTGATGATCGTGGACGAAGTGTTCACCGGATTCGGTCGCAGCGGCTCGGCGGCGTTCGCCGTCAACGCGATGCACACCCCGCCTGACATCCTGGCCATCAGCAAAGGCATGACCAACGGCGTCGTCCCGATGGGCGCCATGTGCCTGCGCCGCAGCATCCGTGACCAATTCGGCGACGCCCCACTGCGCTACGGGCACACCACCTCCGGCCACGGCCTCGCCTGCGCGGCAGCGCTGGCGACCATCGACCTGCTGCGCACCGACGGCCTCGCACATGCCGCCGCCACCGCCCACTGGTTCGCCACCAACTTCCGACAGAGCCTGCGCGCGTCGGGAATCGTCGATCTGCGCACTTATGGGGCCGTCGGTGTCGCTGAATGCGACAACGTCGAGCGGGCGGTGGCGATCGCCGCGGCCGCACGCCAAGGCGTTGTGTCCAGCGGCGGCCTGATCGTCGGCTGCAAACAGAACGCGCTCATGCTCACACCGGCGCTCAACGCCACACCCCAGCAGCTCGCCACGATGGCCGCGCAACTGAAGCTCGCGATCGCGAACGTCGAAATCTACGGCAGGAGCGTGTACGCATGACGACTCACGCCACCGGCCTACCAGCACTGCCACCCGCACCGGCACGCGCGGCCGACGATTTTGAGTACATCCCGTGGTGGACCACCGCCACTATGAGCAGCGTTCTGGACGACATCGACACGGCCACTTGGTGCCTTCTGTACGATCTGATCGCTGGCACCGCCAATATCTCCACAGGCTGGCCGCGCACCGCTGCGGACACCGTCGCGGCGGTCATGGAAGCGCTCTGGACGCGGCAACCGATCCGTCACACCACCGACCCGGGCCATCGCCACGTTCCCGAACGGTTCACCGCGCTGAACTGTGCGGACCCCGATCTCGGCACGGGTCGGGTGGCTGCCGCCTGGTGCGTCGCGCGGCTGGCCGTTTACGCCCGCCACCTTCCCCACAGCGGCGTCGGGTGCCGTCACCACCAACTCGCCGAGGTGGCCACCACCGCGCGGCATATCCTTGCCTCCGACGAAGGCAGCTGGCTCTACACCACGTCGTTAGCTGCCCGCTACGACCATGACCGGCCCTTCGCCACACCGGAATTCACCGCCGCGATCACTATAATCGCCCGCAGCCGACTGTCCGGGCGCGACACCATCGAGTTCGGTGCCGGGACCGGCGCAATCACCCGCATCACCGCACCGCATACCCGCAACCTTATTGCCATCGAACCCGCCATCGGCATGCGAGCGGTCCTACAACAGCACACCAGCAATTTCGACCATGTGCAGGTCCGCAGCGAGGACTGCATGAGCGTAGGCCTGTCGGATGCCTGCGCCGATGTCGTATACGAACACGCCGCACTCTGCTTCGTCGACGAGCCACTATTCGCTGTCGCTGAAGCCGCGCGGCTGCTGCGCCCCGGCGGCGCATTCGTCCGAATCATCTCCACTACCGAGCCACCCGAACCGATCACCGTATTCAACGCGGCTTTCCACGCTCAGCTGCGCCTCCTCGGCCATGGCCCAGGCCGAATCGTCAGCTCCGGCAACGATCACCGCATCACCGACTGGCTCTCCGCCGCGGGTATCACCACTCAAATCGACACCATCGCCACCTGGACCAGCCAACAGCCACTGCACCGCCTCATCGCGCCACTGCTCAACGGCAGCTACCCGTACCTGGCCGCGATCCCCAGCGACGAGCGCCGCCGCGCGATCGACGGTGCCCTGACCGCGACTCGCTTGGACGGTGACTCCATCATCCGGAGCGCGCACGCCGTGAAGACCGCGTCCTCGCCTCTGGACAGCGCTGCCCTTCGCATGGCCGGAGCCGGCCGATGAAGTTCGAGCAGATGGGCGTACACGGCCGTCGAATGGTTGATACGCGGCGTGCTCGTATGCCCTGCGGATCTCACGCATCAGCTGATGGCAGCGTTCTACCCTCCGGCCATCATCGAGACGATGCGAACGATCAAAGCGATGTTCAACCTGCCAGGGTCACCGCAGCAGCCGAGGATGTCAATCTGCCAGCGACGGTGCGGAATCTCAGAACCGTGGCGGATCCGCCACGGCACCGCCAAACGTTCTGAGATTCCGATACGGGTTTCGAGACTCTACTGTAGGGTCTCAAAATTCGTGGCATCTGGCGATGCCGTGACCTGTGGTTCTGGTTGAGGTCTCATGTGGCGGCCGCGGTCTTCAGTCTCAGAGTGATGACATTTCCTCGGCGACAGGCGCTATGGCGGGCTTTGATAGGTGGTGCTGGTTCGTCGGGTGTAAGCGGCCATGACATCCTCTGGCGTCCGCTGGCACTCACCGCAGCGAATGCTTCGCAGCTGCCCGGTAGTAGTCAACTGCAGGCATTTCCCCCATATCCAATCGGGCGGCGGGTATGGAAGCCTGACTCTCGGTTGTAACGGTCACAGCACGCCGATCTCGTATAACAACTCAGTTCGATGAAGTACTCGGTACGAACGATGAGCGAGCCGAGTAGAACATTGGTTGGCCTGTTCGCTGCCGGGAGCTGGACGTGGCGATGCGGGTACCGAGTGAGGTGGATGTTCCCTGAATCTCATCGATCTTTCGTATCTGGACTTCAATGAGAATGACGTGCGCATGTTGGCCCAGCATGTGCGTACCTTTGCCGACAGGGTCGCGAGTACGCACGCGTCGGCGACCTGTGTAATCTCGGATATGGGTGCGGTTCTTTCAGGACGCCCGCATGAGCAGTTGCCGGGGGAATGGGCGAAGCTCACATCACGCGTGGCCGAGGTGGATCGGGCCTGCAGGGTGGTGGCGACGTCGCTAGATCACGCGGCGGATCACATTGCAGCTGTCAAGGTCCTCGTGCTGGCCGAACTCCACAAGATGGTGGCGGCCTACGTGGGCGTTATGACCACACCTATTGCCGATGCCTTCAGGCTTGCTGTCGGCGAAATTACGTGCACCCTGTGCAAGAGCATGGAGGAGATGCTGGTCAGCTATGTTGTTGACGAGGTGATCAGTAAGGCGATCGGGTCTCTCGAAGACGCAGTTGTGTCGGCGTTCACGGAAATCCCCAGGTTGAGCCGGTTTTCGTTCACGTAATTCCGCAGGGTGCCGTTCACGTAATTCCCCAGCGGGAACGCGAGC
>NZ_JBEYVQ010000033.1:0-22331 GCF_040644075.1 Nocardia sp. NPDC047038
GGGAAAACGAGGCCAACGCCGAGATCGTGCCACGGATCGGGTTGCCACAGCTGCCGGTCGTGAGCTGGCCAGAGCCCTCCTCCGAGCATGAGACATAAGGATTGATGGTTCGGGCTGTGCTGGAAGACCCGGGCCCTGGTCGCCTGGGCGGCCGGACGCCCGTTCGCCTGGGTCGACGACGAGATCACAGACGCCTACCGTAGCTGGGTCTCTGCACATCATCCCGGCCGTGCGTTCCTCCGGCGCGTCGAGTCATTCCGAGCGCTCAGCGACGAGGACTTCGCAGCCCTCGCCCGGCTGCGAGCAAACTGAGCCACCCTGGATCCACAGACCTTGACTATTGCTCGCAATCGCTGTGCATTTCATGCCACGGGAAGATATCCGAGGACCAGCCTCGACACGGAGAACGTTTATGGTGAAGCCAGGTACACGAAAAGTGTGCATATTTTCCGCAGTTTCGGTGTCCTTCCCTCAACGAACACCCCCAAGACCGTCCCCACTACCTAATTCGTCGGTGCTATGAGCGGTTCGGAGATGGTGGCGAAATACTGAATAACCGCACTGATCGCAACCGGGGCGGTCACTGACAGCTGGCCCGCGACGGCCCCGACGGCGCCGACCGCGATGATGCCGCCTAGGCAGCCGATTACCGCGGCCGGAATGAAGGCGCCGAACAGGCCCACGATCGCGGCCGCTGCGACCGTCGCGCCGGCGATGCCACCCAGGACACAGCCGGCGGCGGCACCGCCGAGGCCGCCGATCAGGGTGCCTAGTGTGGCACCCATCGCGATGGTGCTGGTCATCCGGGTCCAGGCAGCCTGCTCACGGTCGTACTCGGTTTTCCACGGTGCCTTGTCCTCGAACGGGAGCGCGACCGGCTTGTAAATCGCGTGTGTCAAGTCGAACTGCGGCGTCAGTATCGCTGTGCGACCGGCGATATCGGCGACGATTGGGAATTCGAAGTCGTCGACCCGAAACGCCAGTGGCATACCCGCGAGCGTGATGCCATCGCCGGACTTTATTTCGAACATGCCTTCTTCGACGACCATTGAACCGGCATCGGTCTGGACGATAGACTGGCTGCTAGTGGCGCTGGCTGTGAAGGCGACAGCACTATCGTCGGCCTGCGCGCTGGCCGAGCCGGACGAGATACCGAGTGTGATAACCAAGCCTGCGGCTACCGTTACGATTTTCCTCATCTTTGTTTTCTTTCCTCTCGGCTTCTTTCTCATTGAGGTTGAGCGTGCCGAGTACGCCCAACGCCGGGGTGCGGATCGCGCTGGCGGGTCTACTCGTGGACCGTGTGCCGCGTACCCTGATACGAGACCTCATCGGTCCACGCCGATCGTGGTGTCATGCATCGTCGCGAACTTTGTGGCCAACGGCGGTAAACTCGGTCTGCAACCCTGGCGCAACCTCGGACGATCTGCGTGGGGTCCACCGCCGGCGGTCTGGTCATCGATCACGCCTCCGTCAGATCCTGTCCCGTGCTTTAACCGATCGCCGTGCGGCTTGTCAAGTGCGACCGCATTGTCGAAGCCACCAGTTCCAGGCTTCCAGTCGACCGAAGAGTCACGGTAAGCGGCGTTCTTCAGCGGTAGTGCGTAACTTTGGGCTTGCGGAACGCGGTCCGCCCTTAACTTCGTTGTAGGGTGGCGGTCTTTCTCTACCGCCTGCTGCCTCGATACGAATGCCGCTTCCGCGTCACAGAGCGAGTACGGCCGAATCCGGTGCGGACGATCGTGCTGATGGCGTCGCCGCACGTTCAGCAAGCTTTTCAATCGAGTCGAGGAGTTGATGCAAGGTGACGGCCCGGGCGAGCGTGGGTACGGCATCATGGGGTACTCGGCCCGCAATGGCGTCGAGGATGTTGCGGTATGCGATCGCGACGTTGAATCCCGCATGATCGCGGGGCAATTCGACGCCAGCGACATCGTCGAGGGGCTGTAGCTCCTGACTAGTGCCGTCGAGGTCGGTGATAACGGCGCGAAGAGCGCTGAACTGCGGTTGATCTTGTGCGGTCACGAGCAGGGACGCTCGTGTTCCGAGAATTTCGATGCTGGATCCCGACCTGGTCGATGTCTGCGACAGCTGTACGGTCACTGGGATACCGCCAATCTCGAGCTGCGCCACAAGATTGTCGGGTGCGTCGCGCGCCAGCCGCTCGCCCGTCTCGAGGACAGTGAAGTAGCCTACGGCAGCCCACAGCACGGCGTGGTGGACTGGTCCTGGCTCACCGAGCAGCGCCACCATCATGTCGAGGCTGTGTCCGCCTTGAATGCTGAGAACGTCCGCCGCGGCGGACCGGTGCCGGAGGTGGGCGCGGTGTCTGGGCCGGGGCACGAGGCCCTGTGGCAGGAAGACCTGCAAGTTCGCTCGGAGCGGCCGCCCGAGTCGGCCAGCGGCGATAGCGGAGGAGGCCGAACATATTTCGGGCGCTAAACGGCCCTGCAGTCCCACCACATGGATCTGCTCCGGGTGCTGTGCTGAGAGATCAGCGAGCGCCTGAGTTTCCGCAAGATCGGCGCCAAGCGGCCACTCGCAGTAGAGATGTTTTCCGGCACGGATCGCGGTCTCTGCGATCTTGCGGTGCCTCGAGACCCGGACGGTAACCGTCACCAGTTGCACGGCCGGATCTGCAAGCGCGTCTTCGAGCGACGCTGAAGCAGGGACACCGTATGCCTCCTCCGCGCGCGCCGCCGACTCGGGAGATGAGGTGACCAATCTGGCCAGGCGCACACCCTCTGTCGCCGCTAGCGCAGGAAGGTGTGCCGCGCCGCTCCACTGATCGGCGCCTATGCCAACGACGGCTACTCCGAGATCCGCACTCATTGGAAGATCCTCGATTCAGCTCGTAGAGCCAGATATTGCGGGTGGTCGTGCTGCACCCAGAGATCCGCACTCTCCTCATGCAGCAGGGCGGCCGCCGCTTCCAAGCTGCGTGCTGATTCTTCGGGGAGATAGTTCAGTACTGGCGGTACCACCCGATTCTCCCAGTTCTCCATCGAGTGCACGAGATCGCCAGAGATCAACACGGATCCGCGCTCGGGCAATCGCACCAGCAGCGATTGGCTGCCGACGGTGTGGCCGGGCAGCCGCTTGATCACGACTGCGCCGTCGCCGAACACATCTTCATCTCCGTCCAGGAGCTTGGTGGGCAGGTCACCGATTACGGCGTAGTCGTCGGGGACGTAGCCATGGTCCCTCGCGTCGGGGCCGAATGCGACATCGTACTCGTCACTCTGCGAAACGAGCGTCGATCGGGTGAAGAGGCCGACGTTGCCGACGTGGTCAGGATGGAAGTGGGACAGCGCCAGCAGTTCGATCTCGTCCGCTGGGTATCCGGCGGCCCGGAGCTGCTTCGCGAGAGGCTCCGCGACAGTGAAAAGGGCGTGGTCGGCGACGAGCATCGGGTCTGCGCCGGCCAATCTGTCGCCAAGACCGGTGTCCCACACGAGGGTGCGACCGTCATGGACAACGAGATAGACAGGAACCGACAGCGTTCGGCGACTGTGCGGCGGAGCGGCAGGATCGTAGATCGACCAGTCGAGTATCTCGATGGTTCCGCCGTCGAGGATGTGTATCTGGGTATCTGAAGACATGTGGTCCTTCCTTTGTTGTGCGCCAAGCTCCCCTAGCGCGTGTCAGTAGGTGCACGAGGAGTCAGCGGGTGGTGACGAATCCCACTTCTCTCATTGCGTCATTCGTGAGCCTCATATCGATCAGATCGTTGTAGACGACGTCGCCCTCGCCGACCTTGCCACCATCGATGAGGCCGTTGCGGACCCAGGCGCTGAGCGCATGCTCAGTGACGATCGGAGATTGGAACGATGGGCGGAGCCGACTCCAGGCGTAGTCCCACACAACGGCATCGAGCGAACCGAATCGAGTCCGTCGCAGCAGCTTTCCCGCGGCGGCGAAGTCGTCGTTGAGAGCCCGCATGGCTTTTACCTCTGCTCGTGTAGCAGCGGCGTAGGTGTCGCGCCTCTTCTCGAGGTCTACCCCTCTGACGACCAACGTCATACCCTGCAGTTCGTCAGCTTTTGCGATCTCGCCGGCCTGTGCAGTGAGCAGAAGTACCGCACCGCTTGCCGCCATGGCTGTCTCTCCGGCTGGTGGGACACCCACGTAGCCGTCGATGTCACCATTCCCAAGTGCCGCAAGGCAATTGGACGCGGTTTGGAGCGGGACGATCTTGGGGGCGCCGGCATCGATACCGGCCTGGCGAAGGGCCATTCGGCTGTAGGCGTCGGTCTGACTGCCAGGTGCGGTGATACCGAGGCGGAGGTTGCCGATCCTAGCCAGAGCAGTTCTTCGCTCGTCGAGCGGGCTCGACCCGGTAACGCCGGCACGGTCCGCGGCGGTCGCGGAGATCACCAGTGAGCTCGGCATGTTGTTGGAGTGTCCCATCACGATCTTGAGGTCCTGTCCCTTGGCGAATGCCGAGATCGTCTCGCCAGGAGTCGCGCTCAGCGCGTCCCCCGCGCCGGAGAGCAGGCCGGTCAAGGCCGCAGGTCCTCCGAGCAGCAGAACTCGCTCTACCTCGAGACCCTCATCCTTGTAGTACCCCTCGTCCTCAGCAAGGTAGGAGACGGCCCAGACGACTAACGGGTCCTTGGACGGCTGGACGATCCGGTATCGTCCGCTGCTCGAGCCTCCGCCATCGTTGCTACACGCTGTGATGACTGGTGAGGCGGCAACGGCCATGCCGGCGATGCCGAGCATGCCGAGGAAGGACCGGCGAGTAGGGTTGAACGTCGTGAGTTGAGCGATGGGTTGCACGGCAATTCCTTGAGTGCGTTGAGGCGTGGTATGGATGATTCAGTGGTCGACGTTCCGCCAGCGCAACGCTTTCGCTTCGATGAGCGAGACCAAGTACGTAAGCCCGAGACCCAGTAGCGTCGTCACGAAGATCGCGCCGAACGAACCGGCGGTGTCGTATTGGTTGGCCGAGACCGAGATGAGGTAGCCCAAGCCGTCGTCCCCGGCGAACATCTCGGCGATGACGGCGCCGATCAACGCGAACGGGATCGACATTTTCAGCCCTGCGAAGACCCACACGAGTGCCGAGGGCACCAACACCTTGCGTACGGCTTCCTTATGCGATGCCCCCATCACCCTGATAACGTCGATGAGGTCCCTGTCGACGTCGCGCGCGCCGGCAAAGGTGTTTATGAAGACCGGGAAGAACACTAGCGCCGCAGCGAAGAGCACTTTGGTCTCGATCCCGATCCCGAACCAGAGGATGAACAGCGGGATCAGCGCAACCCGCGGTATCGAGTTGACACCAACCAGAAACGGGTCCAGTATCCGCGCTATAAGTGGGCTGACACCGAACACTAAGCCGACCAGGATGCCGGTGATGGCGCCTAACCCGAAGCCGAGCGCAGTCTCGGTAAGAGTCGCTACAATGGCGGGCCAAAGCAGGCCGTCGGCCCAGAATTGCTGCATGGAGGTGGCGATGGCGGTCGGGCTGGAAATCCAGAATTTGTCGATTATCCGACCACTGCCGAGTTCCCAGAGCCCGAGAGTCAGAATGATGATCACCACCCGCGATCCGGCGACCACTATGTTCGCGCGGCGTCGACGGCGGATGCTCGGATCGACGACAAAAAGGTTGTCGGAAGCGGATTTCGTTGCCGCGACAGCAGTCTCGGTGGTCCTCATTTCAGTCAGCCTCGTTCCAGTTGCACGACATCGTCGCGGAGGGCGTCCCACAGGGACTCGAAATACCGCCCGAAATCGGCGGTGAACCGGATCGAGAAGACGTCCCGCGGGCGGGGGATATCGATTCGCTGCAGTGTCTTGATCCGGCCAGGTCGAGCCGACATCACCACCACCCGGTCGGCGATCGAGATCGCTTCAGCCAAGTCATGGGTGACGAATACAAGGGTCTTGCCCGAGCCCTCCCACGCCTTGAGCAGCTCTGCTTGGAGCACCAACTTCAGCTGCGCATCGAGCGCGCCGAACGGTTCATCCATCAACAGCGTCTCCGGCTCGCAGACAAGCGCCTGAGCCAATTGCGCCCGCTTTCGCATCCCACCGGACAGCTCGGAGGGATAGTGGCGCTCGAACCCTTTGAGCCCGACCAGCTTCAGCGACGCCGCGATGCGTTCGCGGATCTCCGGCCGGCCGAGCGGTGCGCCGCGGCGCAACTCCAGCGGCAACCGGATGTTGCCTTCGACGGTCCTCCATGGCAGCAGGTTGTCCTTCTGGGTGACATAGCTGACCCTGGTGTTCACGCCGGACACCCTCTCTGCGTCGTAGCGCACCTCACCCAGCCCGGGTTCCATCAGGCCAGCAGTCAGGTTGAGCAAGGTCGACTTGCCGCAACCGCTCGGGCCGACGATCGCGATGAGCTCGCCGGAGCCAATCGACAGTCTGATGTCCTGCAGCGCATGGACTCTGGTGTCGCCCTTGAAGAAGACCTTCGAGACGTCGTCGTACTCGATCACATTTCATCCTCTATGGTGCGCAATACGCACATTTTGTGCCCTATTTGCCACCTATCGTGGTCGGTGATGCATGTCACTGTCAAGTGGTTCAACAAAATGGGGCCATCCGGCTCAGTGCCTCCATCTGCGCGCGGTCGTGCTGGACCCAGATCTGGGCGCCTTCGGACGCCGCGAGCCGGTCGGCCGCCTCGAGGCTCGTCACGGTCCGTTCAGCATCCAGATTGAGCGCCGGAACCGCCCGCGACCGCCAATTCGCCCGCGAGTGCGCCAGGTCGCCCGAGAGCAGCACTGGCCCGGTCTCCGGCAGACGTACCAGGAGGGCTTGGCTGCCTATCGTGTGTCCCGGAAGCCGCAGGACCACCACGCTGCCGTCACCGAACACGTCATGGTCTCCAAGCAATTGCACCTTCTTCATCGCCACGGCAGCGATGCATGCCTGCGGGTCGTAGCCCATCGCATTGGCGCGCGGGCCCGTCGCCACGCTCAGCTCGTCGTCTTGCACCAGCAAGGTGGCGCTACTGAACAGTGCAAGATTGCCCACATGGTCGCGGTGCAGGTGCGAGAGCCCGACCAAATCCACATCGTCAGGTGCGAATCCCAGATCGGCGAGTTCCTCCCTTAGTGCACGCTTGACATGGAAGACTGCATGCTCGCCAACTGGCATGCCGTTGGGTCTGTTGCGCGCGGAATCGGGCAGGCCTGCGTCCCACAGCAGTACGCCGTTCTCATGAACGATGAGAAAGCATGGATCGGACAGCAAGCGTGGGCGACCGGGCGGCGCTGCCGGGTCGAACGCCGACCAGTCGCGAATTTCAATGGCCCCGCCATCGAGAATGTGAAGGATCATTGCGCGAGCATAGGTACAATGCGCGTATTGCGCACGCATTGTGCCCTACTAGCTTGGGAGGTAAGTCGTGACGACCATCGAGAACGACGAGAACCGACAGCAGACCCGCCGCTCCGGTGTGCAGTCGGTCGACCGGGCCTTCGCGGTACTCGACGTCCTCGGCCACTCGTCGGAGCCTTTGACCGTGCAGGAAGTGGCAAAGCGCGGCTGCCTCGACCGCACTGTCACCCACCGCCTCCTCAAAACGCTCAAGTGCCATGACGCGGTGGTGGAGATCAACGGAAGCTATCGACTTGGTCCGCAAACGGTGTTGATGGCGACCCGCTACACCGAGTCGCTGTTGGTACGTCGCCTGGCGCTGCCGTACATGTTGGACTTGCAGATGAGGGAGCTCGTGGACTCGCCAATCACGGTGAACCTCTCGATTGCGGTCGGTGACGTATCGGCCGTGGTCGAGCGGATCTGGACGCCTACGGCGCCGCTGGACCTAGTCATTAGTTCCGGCGATTTGTTTCCCCTGGAGCGCACTGCCACCGGTCGCAGCATCCTGGCCGTCCTCGACGAAAGCGAGGTGGACGCCGCGATCGGCACTGACCGCCACGCGTCCGTCAAGGAGATCCTCGCCGAGACCCAGGCCAACGATGGCGTCGCCATCAGCCGCGGTGAAGCGATTCCGGGTGTGGTGGGACTCGCAGCGGCGATCGTGGCTCCGGATGGGAAACCGGTGGCCGCCATCGGTATCTCGTGTCCTGAGCCCCAGTCGATCCTCGCGCCGGACTCCGACATTGCGGCCAAACTGGCGCGCAATGTCCGGGCGATCGGCCGGACGCTGCCCTGAGCGTCGGGTTAATGGGTGCCGACCAACCGCGTTGCCTCCTCGCGTAGACGTGACCGATCCTCCGGATGTGCGATGGCAATCATCCGCTCCACCCGCTGTTCGAGGGTGGCTCCCCGAAGATGAGCGGCCCCGTACTCGGTCACCACCACGTCCGCCTCCGACCGTGGTGTGGATACAACCCCTGAGCGCAGCAGTGGCACGATCCTCGGCTCCTGGGTACGTCGTGTCCTGGCCGGTAGGCCGATGATCGAGCAGCCGCCGGGGCTGGCGAGCGCGCCACGAGCGAAGTCGGCCTGCCCGCCGATCGTTCCTATGTAGCTGCCGTGAGCGACTTCGGCGCCCACCTGCCCGGTGAGGTCGACCTCGAGGGCGGAGTTGATCGCCGTGAACGACGGTATCGATGCCAGCACCGCCGGGTCGTGCGTGTATGTGACGGGCTCGATCCGCAGCGTCGGATTGTGGTCGGCGAAATCGTACAGGTCGGAGGTTCCTGCAAGCAGACCGGTGACGCTGACGCCGTGATCGTGGATCTTTCGACTGTTGTCGATGGCACCGCTACGCAGCAGCTTTAGCACACTGTCGCCTATCACCCCGGAGTGCAAGCCGAGGTGCTTTCGGTCTGCGAGAAGCGTCGCCACTGCAGCTGGCACGCCGCCGATACCGAGTTGCAAGGTGGCGCCGTCGCCGATGTGCTGCGCGACACGGCGGGCGATCTCGCGGTCCTCCGGCGTCGGTTCCCGCTCGTGGACCTCGACGAGCGGCCGGCTCGACTGCACCATGAGAGAGAACGCGTCGGCTGGCAGCACGGTGGAAGAGGTGGGCCAGGGAGCGTTTGTATTGACCTCCGCAATAACTGTTCGTGCCTGTGCGATCGCCTCGTGCACGTAGCCATTTACGGCTCCGAGTCTGTAGTCTTTGCCGCCGTTGTTGCTTACCTGTAGCACCAGGACGTCGACGCGAACTCTGCCGTTGCGCAACAGTCGCGGTACCTCAGAGAGGTTCACGGGTATCACTCCGAGCCGGCGCTGGGCAGCCAGCCGCTGGGCGCTTCTACCGACGGCGCCGAAGCCTGTGAAGCTGATGACGTCGGCGTGATCCGGAGTCACGAGGCCCGCGTAGCTGGTTCCGAGCAGTACGCGAAATTCACCAATGGCGTGGCGCTGCTCGAGAAGCCGCTCCACGAGTGAGACCGGTTCGGCGGCACCCTGGCCCCAAGTTACGAGGTCTCCTTTTCGGATCCATTCGGTGAGGTCGATCTCGGAGGCGTATGGAAGGCGATAATCAACGCTCATGATCTGCCTTCTCGGACGCTATTGAGCGACCGTATGACGCCCTGTGCCACAGTCCGGATCTCGGCGAGTGTGTGGGACCGCAGACCGCCCGCGATGTGGGGAGTGAGGATGACATCCTCCATCGCGAGCATCGGGTCGGACGGTGGGCGCGGTTCCTTCGCGTGGACGTCGAGGGCCGCACCCCGTATGCGACGTTCGCGAAGCGCACGGACCAGGGCGGCCTCGTCGATCAATGACCCGCGCGCTACGTTGACAAGGTACGCGTCAGGGCGCATGCGACGGAGGAAGTCGCTGTCGACCAGTGCCCTGTTCGCCGGCGTACCGGGTACATGAAGCGAGATCAGGTCCGATTCGGCCAATAGCTGGTTTCGGTTGCGCCAGGTGACGCCAAGCTGCCTCTCGACCTCCGGGCTGTGCCGGGTACGTGACCAGTAGTGGACCTGCGCGCCGAGGGCGCAGAGGCGGCGGGCGACGCGAACGCCGACCTCGCCGAGCCCGATCAGGCCAACCGTCCGACCCTGCAGCGTGCCGAATTCCGCGAGCCCGGCCCAGTTGTAGCCTGGCTCGGTACTCCCTGCATCGCTCGGTGTCCGCGCCGCCCGATCGGCGGCGCGCAGACCATGCACCAAAGCGAGCATTAGTAGCACCGTATGCTCAGCGGTCGCCTCCAAAGATGGTCGCGGAACGCACTCGACGGTGATGCCGTTCGCCGCCGCCCACACCAGGTCCACTGTGTCGGCCCGATCGCCCAGTTTCTGCACGTGGCGCAGCAGCGGTAGCCCGGCCATCAGCTCAGCCGTCACCGGTGTTCGCCGAACCACCAGGACCGTGGTGTCCAGCGGCGGGATTCCCACATCGCCGTAGGTCGTCGGCGGACCCACCAGATCTACGCCGTCAACAGGTGGGGTGTCGAAGACCGCGTCAACGTCGAGCAGCTCCGGGCGGAGAAAGTCTTCGAATGCCCTAACGGTTGTGGCGTCGCGGCCTTGGAGCAGTGCCATGGCGAGATTGAGCACATGGTCGTTGTCGACGAAACTGACAACGTCCCGGGTCGACGTGTGCTTCACGGCATAGCCGCCCGGAAATCCGCAGTGCGCTTTTCACGCAGTGCGTCGCCGCCCTCCCGGGACTCGTCGGTGCGCAGATACAGCGCCAATCCCTGGAAAGCGAGCTGCCCGATACCGCGGATGTTCTCCGTGTCGGCATTGAAGGAACGCTTAGCGAGCGCGAGCGCGGTAGGACTTTTGGCGTTGATTTCCGCGCACCAGCTGCTCACCTCCTCGTCCAGCTCGTCGTCGGCCACAACGGCGTTGACCAGACCCATCTCGAGGGCCTCGCGAGCGGAATACTTGCGGCACAGGTACCAAATCTCGCGCGCCTTTTTCTCCCCGACGACTCGCGCTAGGAGTGCGGTACCGAAACCTGGGTCCACCGACCCCATTTTCGGCCCGGCCTGCCCGAAGACCGCAGTCTCGCTGGCGATAGCGAGGTCGCACAAGGTCACGAGCACGTTCGCGCTGCCGATCGCGTAGCCTCGCACCTTGGCGATGACCGGCTTCGGGGCATCCCGGATGGCCGTCTGCAGGAACTCCACGCCGTTGCCGACGATGCCCAGGCCGGCGCCGACGCGGTCGCCCTTGCTTACAGCGGAATCCCCACCGACGCCAAACGCGCGGTTACCGGCCCCGGTCAGGACGATCACTCCGATCTCGCGGTCCCATGCCGCGCGGTTCACGGCGTCGGTCACCTCGAGGTAGGTCTGTGCCGTGAATGCGTTGAGCCGGTGCGGCCGGTTGAAAGTGATAGTTGCGACGCGTTGGTCAACGTCGTAGCAGATGTCTTCGTAGGTCATGGAATTTCTCCGTTCAGTCAGTTGGAGATGCGGTCAGCTCTTCCACCAAGGCCGTCTTGAGGACCTTCCCGTAGGCGTTCTTCGGGAGATCGGACCGCAGCACGTAGCGCCGCGGACGTTTGAAGCGCGCAAGCTCCTCGAGGCAGTGGGAGTCGAGTTCCGCAGGCTCTAGCACCGATCCCTCGGTTGCCGTCACCACGGCGACGACGACCTCACCCCACTCGTCGTCGGGCAATCCCACTACAGCGGCCTCGTCCACCCCCGGGTGCCGCAGCAGCACATCCTCGACCTCGCGGGGATAAACGTTGGAACCGCCGGTGATGATGACGTCCTTCGATCGCCCTCGCAGAATCAGGTAGCCGGCATCGTCGAAGGAGCCGAGATCACCCGTGCGCAACCATCCGTCGCGCAGCACGCGTTCGGTGGACTGAGGGTCGTTCCAGTAGCCGACCATCACAGTCGGGCCGCAAACCTCAATCTCTCCGGTCTGTCCCGTCGCCAACGGACGACCGGCCTCGTCGACGACCCGCACCGACACGACGGCATGTGGTGTACCGACCGAGGACAACCGGCCGTCCAGCGTCTGCGGGTCAGAGTGGACGTGCTGCTCCTTGCGTAGCGCACAGATTGTCATCGGGCTCTCACCCTGTCCATATATCTGAACGAGGCACGGTCCAAAGGTCTGCAGCGCCTGGTGGATGTCGCTGAGGTACATCGGTCCGCCGCCGTAGACGACAGTGTGGAGGCCGGATCCGAGCCCGCGGTGCTCGCGCGCGGCCCGCACCATTCGGCGCACCATGGTCGGTGCAGCGAACAGCGACACGCTGCCGAGTATCGCGGCGAGGCTGAGCACCTCGACGCTGTCGAACCGCCGCGAGCGCGGGAAGACATGCCGGGCACCCGCGAAGACGTGGATCGGTGCGTACAGACCAGCCCCGTGGGACATCGGCGCGGCGTAGATGTAGTGTCGGTCGGGATCCACGCTCGAAACATCGGCGAGATAGCTCATCGATGTCGCACACAGGTTGCCATGGGTGAGCATGGCACCTTTGGGCGGCCCGGTGGTTCCTGAGGTACAGAATATCCAGGCAAGATCGGTGTCGGCACGTGGTTCTGGTCCATCGTCAACAGTCTCGACATCGCCGGTGGCGAGATCCCGCAGTCCCTCGACCGACGTCTGGTTACGGACCTGCCCTGCCTGGAAGTCCTCGTCGACCAGTAGCAGCGCGGCCTCGAAGTTCGCGATGATGCTGGCTATCTCACGGTGGTGGAGCTTGACATTTATCGGCACCACCACGGCACCTACCCACCACACGGCGAGCATCGCAACTAGGTAGTCGGGTTGATTGCGCGCACACAAGACGATGCGATCGCCAGGGCGGATGTCGAACTGGCCGCGAAGCACGGCAGCGGCATCGCGGCACCGATCCAGTAGCTCCTCATACGTCCACAAAGGATCCGTACCATCGAGCACCGCGACGGCCCCGCCTCGGTCCCGGGCCGCCGCTCTCAGCCATTCCGCAATGTTCATAGCTTTACTTGCACCGTCTTCAACTCGACGAACTCGTCGAGACCGGCACGGCCGAACTCCCGACCGAATCCGCTCTGCTTGTAGCCACCGTGCGGCATGTCGTCGATGCCAGCGGTGTTGTAGGCGTTGACAAAAACCTTGCCAGTTCGGAGCGCCTTCGCGACCCGGAATGCCCGGCTCACGTCAGATGTCCATACACCACCAGCGAGGCCATACCGCGTGTCGTTGGCGATCCTCACCGCATCGCGCTCGTCTTCGAAGCAGATCACTGCCAGCACCGGGCCGAAGACCTCCTCCTGCGCGAGCCGAGAAGCATTGTCGATGTCCGCGAACACGGTCGGCGGTACAAACCGTCCAACGCCATCCGGCGGGACCGGTGCGCTCAGCCCGCCATAGACCAGCCGGCCCTCCTCGAATCCCGCCTCGATGTAACCTGCGACGCGGTCGTATTGCGTGGGGGAAATCAGTGGACCCATCGTGGTTTCCTCGAGCGAGGGGTCACCGAGCCGCTGCTTGGCAGCCTGCTCCACCACCATCTCAACGAAGTCTTCGTAGATCTCACGCTGGACGAGCAACCTCGAGCCAGCCGAGCATTGCTGGCCGCTGTTGAAGCAGAAAGCTGTGATCGCAGTGGAGGCAGCTTCATCGAGGTCTGCGTCGGCGAAGACGATGTTCGCCGACTTACCACCGAGCTCGAGCGAGACTCGTTTGACGTTTCCCGCAGAGGCGGCGAAGACCGCACGGCCGCTGCCCGTCGAGCCAGTGAAGGCGATCTTGTCAACCAGGTCTGATGCCGCCAAGTGCGCACCGACGACTGCCCCACCCTCGATATCGGACGTCAGCAGATTGAAGACGCCGTCCGGAAGACCGGCCCGGCTCAACAGTTCGGCGAACAGCACCGACGGACCGGAGCACAGCGGCGAGGGCTTCGCCACTACAGTGCATCCGGCAGCCAGCGCCGGTGCCGCCTTGTTGACCAGGCCGAGCAGTGGAAAGTTCCAAGCAGTGATCAGCCCGGCCACTCCGACTGGCTCCTTGATCACCAGGCCGAGTGCCGAGTGGTTCCGATCGGTAACGGCCGCGCCTTCGTCGCTCAGCGCCAGCCCGGCGTAGTACTCGAGTGTCCGCACCGCGCCGACCACCTCACCGCGGGCGAGGCTAATCGGCTTGCCGGACTCCATAACCATCAGCGTCGCCATCTCGGTCGCGTGTTCCTCGACCAGCCGGGCAACCCTCAACAACACTTCGTGTCGGGCGCGACTGGTGCTCCGCGGCCAAACCCCGGTGTCGAAGGCAGCACGGGCAACCCGGATCGCCGATTCAGCGTCCACAACATCAGCGTTGGCATACGTCCCGGCGATCGAGCCGTCATAAGGATTGATCCGGTCGAAGGTAGCCGCCGAGGAGGCAGGACGGGGCTGCCCTTCGATCCAAAGGCCGAAGCCGTGGGTTCGCGGCGTCATCGTATGGGTCATATGCGTCCTTACCTTTTCTGTTGGTGGTTGGGCCCGCAGCCGGCGGGTTGAATCACCCGGGAACGGCGGGTATGGCTTTCATGTGTTTGCTGAGGTTCATGGCCGCAGGAGATTGGCCGCCCGCCGTTCCACGACGGCCCGACTGCTGATTGAGAGACGCGATCCGATCGCTGTGTAAGGACACGACAGCGTGGTCGTCGGACCCTTGGGTATCCGGTGTGAACGTGATGGAGGTGCGTGTGCCCCAACAGCTTTGGGCGGGCATCGATGCTGGCAAGACTGCGCATCACTGCGTGGTGATCGATACCGACGGCAAACGGCGTCTGTCGCGGCGGATCGGCAACGACGAGACCGAGTTGACCGGGCTGATCAACCAGGTCGTGGCGCTGGCCGACGGCGGTGAGCTGATCTGGGCAATCGATCTGAACCACGGCGGCGCGGCCTTGCTGATCACCCTGCTGCTCGCACGCGAGCAGCAGCTGCTCTACATCCCTGGCCGGGTCGTGCATCACGCTGCGGCCGGCTATCGCGGCAGCGGAAAATCCGATGCCAAGGACGCCGCGATCATCGCCGACCAAGCGCGCATGCGGCGTGATCTGCAACCGCTGCGCGCGGGTGACGAGATCGCGGTCGAGCTGCGCATCCTCACCGCGCACCGCACCGACCTGTCGTGTGACCGGACCCGGGCGATCAACCGGCTGCGCGCCACCCTGGTCGAGTATTTCCCGGCTCTGGAACGCGCCTTCGACTACAGCAAGTCCAAGGCGGCGTTGATCCTGCTCACCGACCACAACACCCCCGACGGGCTGCGCGCCCTCGACCTCGGGACGCTGACGACCTGGCTGCGAGCCCGCAAGGCCCGCAACGCCTCCGCGGTCGCTGCGACCGCGCTGGCCGCCGCCGGAGCGCAACACACGCTGGTGCCCGGTCAGCAGATCGCCGCGGCGATGGTCGCGCGGCTGGCGAAGGAGGTGATGCGGCTCGACGACGAGATCGGTGACACCGAAACGTTGATCGAGCAGCGATTTCGCCGCCACCGCCACGCCCCGATCATCGTGAGTATGCCCGGCTTCGGGATACTGCTGGGCGCGGAATTCCTCGCCGCCACCGGCGGCGACATGACCGTATTCGGCACCGCCGACCGGCTCGCTGGTGTTGCCGGGCTGGCACCGGTGCCTCGTGATTCCGGGCAGATCAGCGGCAACCTGAAACGGCCCCGCCGCTACGACCGCCGCCTGCTGCGGGCCTGCTACCTGGCCGCGCTGGTCGCCGCCCGGCACGACCCAGTCTCCCACTCCTACTACAGCCGCAAGAAAGCCGAAGGCAAACGCCACATCCAGGCCGTGCTCGCCCTGGCCCGGCGACGACTCAACGTCCTGTGGGCCATGCTCCGAGAGCACAAGACCTACCAGGCCGCACCTGCAACCTGATTCCATCACGAACCCTCACACCGGCCCGGCGGGATTGACAACTTCATTGAGAATCTCCTGGTGGTCTTGTGAGCGGCTATTTGTGGGTGAGGCCGCCATCGACGACCAGCGTCTGGCCGGTCACGAACTCAGCGGCGGGCGAGCAGAGGAAGATGACCATTCCAGCCAGATCGGTCGGAATCTCCTCCCGCGGAATGCACTGGTTCTCGATCAATCGCGCCTTGCCCGCCTCGGTGACCGTCTCCCGAGGGACCTCATGGAATGTCCCGCCCGGCTGCACCGCGTTAACTGTGATTCCCGAAGGTCCGAGCTCGCGCGCCAGCGAGTTGGTCAAGCCGGCCACCGCTGCCTTCGATGCCACGTAGTGGAGGTAGTTCGGTACGCCGAGTGGGACGGCGCCCGAGGCGATGTTGATGATCCGCCCCCAGCGTGCCTGGCGCATGGCAGGGGCGACCGCGCGGGCGCACAGGAAGGTCCCCGTAACGTTGACATCGAGGACGGCGCGCCACTCGTCGATCGGAATCTCATCGAAGGGCCGCATGGTGAGGCTGGAGAAAATCGCGGCGTTGTTCACCAACACATCGATCCGACCGAACTTGGCTATGGTGTGCTCGACGAGTTTCGCCACCGAGTCTGCGTCGGAGACGTCGACCTGGACGGAGCACGCCGCGCCCCCCGCCGCGTTGATCTCGGCGGCGACGCTTTCGCCTGCTTCCTGGTTGATCTCGGCGATCACGGGAATTGCGCCCGCGGCGCCGAACTGCCGCGCGTACTCGCGGCCGATCCCCTGGCCACCACCGGTGATGATCACTACTCGGCCGACGACGCCGAAATCTCGTCCCCGCGTCAGCAAGTGGGTTTCCGTGGACTGGTTGGGTGCGGCGGTGGTCATTGTTCTCCTAGATCGTGTGGTGTTTCGAGAGGGCCCGAGACAGGGACCCAGTTGAAGATCTGCGTCGGCTGCGCTTCCAGGTCGGCGTATTCGAAGACGAGACGCATCGGCATGCCGTGCCGGAGTCGGGCGCTCTGGTCACCGCCGAGATGTCCCGCGAACATGGGTCCCTCTGCGCTGCGAACTACGACAACCGTGTAAGGAATTGGAATCATGGGAAAGTACGCCCGCCGGAAGACCGTCCATGCCACGAGTTCTCCCGCTCCGGACAATTGCAGCCACCGAACGGGGGGTTCGAGTGTCCTCGGGGCGACCGCTGCGGGCGGAAATATTAGTTCCCCGGTGACCGGGTCCTCCGGGAGCCGCAACTCGCCCTCTGCCACGAACTCCCAAAGCTTATCCTCGTAGCATCCCGGCACGCGGGGTGGACGCGCCGATGCGGTCATGCCGTTGCTCCCGCGTACACGATGCTCATCGTCTTGCCCGCAACGTCGGAAATGAACTGCGTGTGTCGGGCATCGGGCACCTGGCGGTCGCCAGCATCGCCACGTGTCTGCCGGACCGCCTCGACATGCAGATTCCAGCCCTGCATATAGCTTTCGGCGAGATGACCGCCAGAGGTATTGACTGCCAGCCGTCTACCAGGTCCGAGGGCGCCTTCGCGGACAAGTGCCCCCGGATCTCCGGGCGGGCAGAACCCGAATCCATCGAGAGCCACCGGAACATGAATGCTGAAGCTGTCGTAGATTTGGACGACGCCGACGTCTTGGGGGCCAATGCCAGCCATCTCGTACACCTGTGACGCCGCCTGCCGATGCGACGGCAGATAGAAGTCCAGCAGCCTCGGAGCGAGGCTGGTCGAGCGTGCGTTCTGGTCACTGCGCCCTATCCCGCGCACGATGACCGGTCTCGCATCCAGCGTCGCCGCGCGCTCGGTTGTCGTCATGATGAGCGCGACGCCTCCGTCGTTGATCAGGCAGTAGTCGTGCCTTCGCAGTGGGTCGCAGATCGTGGGCGCCGCCAGATAGTCCTGGAGACTGAGAGGCCGCTGCAGCACTGCATTGGGGTTGAGCTGGGCATACTGTCGCTGCGCCACAACGTAGCCGCCGAGTTCGGCTTCGGACAGGCCATGATTGGCCATGTACGCGTTCGCCATCAGCGCGTAGAGGGCTCCCTGTGATGTCAGCCCCCACGGGGCGAAATAGCGGTAAGCCAGGTGCTTATCCGTGCTTACCGCCGACGGCCCGCCATACTTGGTCCCGGCGGCACGCTGGTCGTTTCCATAGACCAGGGCTACACACTCAGCGAGCCCTGCATGCAGAGCCATTGCGGCCTTGACTACGGCGCTCGCCGCGTCTGCGTGATCGGCCCAGCACGTATCAAGGCCGAGCACCTCGCCGAGGCGTTCGACGGCCAGCGGCGGCCCCGCGATCAGGCCGTCGATGTCGGAGAGCCGCAGTCCAGAATCGTCCAGTGCCACACGCAGAGCGCTGGCAGCGTACCCGTAAGAGTCTGTGGGTGGCGCACCGGCGCGGACAGCGACGTTGTCCCGATAGTAGTCGGTGTCACCGACGCCGACTACAGCGGTGGCGTCGCGAAGCAGTGACAGACGCTGGTAGTCGGGCATCAGGTACCTGCCCTCATACCAGCGCGCTCGGCCGAGGTGGCGTGCGCCGCTGTCAGCTCGGCGTGAAGTGCGATGTCGATGACGCCGAGCCGTGGCATCGCGGTTCGCACCCGCGCAGGAGTGGCGGCAAGGCGAAGCGGCGACTCGAGGACTGTCCACGCGTCGCCGTCGATCGTCGGGCGGGACACCAGCAGTCCTCGTGCCGCAGTCTGGTCGGCTTCGATCACTTCGACGACAGTCCGCACAGGAGCGATCCGGGTCAATGTGGGGTCAACTGCGGCGATGAACTCGTCCCTCGTGAGAGCGCGTGTCGTTGCGCCGAGTTCGTCTTCCCGGACACCAAGCAGCGCCGCAATGTGAGCCCGATCCAGCCCGACAACGGCCACGTAACCGTCGGCG
The DNA here is from genome assembly GCF_040644075.1 of Nocardia sp. NPDC047038. NCBI lineage: Bacteria > Bacillati > Actinomycetota > Actinomycetes > Mycobacteriales > Nocardiaceae > Nocardia > Nocardia sp. NPDC047038. The sequence continues at coordinate 18,639 of NZ_JBEYVQ010000033.1, forward strand.
GCGCCGATGATCTCGCACGGCTCGGGGGAGGCGCCGTTCCAGATATGCTGGCCCGCCCACACCGTTGCGTCTTGCATCGCGATGTCCAGCCGAGCTCCGGAGCCATCAGCGTCGTGGGCGAGAAGCGCACCGAGAACGGCAACCAGGCCGAGCTGGCCACCGAGCTGGTCGGCGACCGAGATCCCCGCTTTGGTCGGCATGCCGTCCTGCCGGGTCGCCGCCATCATTCCTGACATGGCCTGGACGACGGTGTCGAGCGCCGGCCTACCCTTGTACACCGAGTCATGTCCGAATCCGGTCATAGAGCAGTAGACAAGTCCTGGATGCTCACGCCGCAGGTTCTCGGCGGAGAAGCCGAGGCGGTCCAAGGAGCCCGGTTTGAGATTCTCGATCAGCACGTCTGCAGTCGACAACAGAGCGTGAAGTGTGCGGGCATCCTCAGGATCACGCAAGTTGAGGACTATGCCGCGCTTGTCGGTGTTGCTAACGGCGAAAATGTAGGTGCCAGCATCCTGCCGAAAAGGGGCGTTGGACCGGTTGACGTCGCCGGTAGGAGGCTCGATCTTAATCACGTCGGCTCCGAGTGCGCCGAGCTGGCGACCTGCAAGAGGTGCGACCGTGTTCATACCGATCTCGATCACGCGAATGCCCGCGAGGGGAAATCCACCGAAAGTGATCGTCCTGTCAACCGTTCCGCGTCGCGGTGCTCGATTCCTCTCTGCAAGTCGTTTGGTCGCCCCGAACGACGGGATCACGGGTGCGACCTGAACCCGTTCCCCGAGAAGAGGTCCCGGTACCAGGACCCCGACAGAGTTTTGCGGGTCGGTGGCACGGACCACCGTGCCTCGGTGTCGCAGGTTGGGCTCGTGCTCGAGGTCATTTATATCGATAATCGGTCCGCTTGGGATCCCGGCCGCTGCCAGTGCATCCAAGCACTTGGCGACGGTGCGGTCCCGAGTCCACGCGCTGACGATAAGGTCGATCTGCTCGAGGTGTTCGAGGCGGCCACCAGAGGTCGCAAGATCGAGTGACTCGGCAGCCCCGGGCTTGCCGACCACATCGCACAACCGGCGCCACTGGTCGTCGGTCGGAGCGCACACCATAACCCAGCCATCCCGAGTCGGGTAACTGTTCCAGGGAGCGAGGATCGCATGCCGGTTGCCATCGCGGCTGGCCTCGCGTCCCGCGAAAGCCAGGGGCAGGAACGCCGCCAACGCATTGACGCCGACGTCGTAGAGGGCGATATCAATCTCCTGCCCAATGCCATGCCGACGAAGCACGCGAATTGCGGCGAGGACTGCGGCAGCGGCGTACGCACCTGCCTCCATTTCCAGCAGCGGCGCGGGAGTCACCAGCGGGGGACCGTCACGGCGGCCAGTCACCTCCGCCGTGCCCGCCCATGCCTGCACAAGGGCTTCGCTAGCTGCGATACCGCTGAGCGGGCCGGACCCGCCGAACGCGGTGATGTCACAGCGCACCTGCGTGGCGCGGCGCTCGGGGAAGGCGACAGTCGCGGTGGTATCCGAACTCGTGATAGCGACGTCGGCCACGTCGAGCAACTGCTCGATCGCCATCGCTGTCGCGCGGACGCTCTCCTTGCCGGCAAGGCGTACAGGACGAGTCGCGGCAGTCGCGCTGGACTCATCCTCGGCCACCACAACGCGGGCCCCGAGATCGCGCAGGAGCGATCCGCATGCACTGACAGCGGGCCGATCACCGGCCTCGACCACCAACATCCCGGCAAGCGGCTTGCAAACTTCTGCCGCCATGCACCACCTCCATGTGCGTTATGCGCACATTTCGTGCGCAAAAGAAGTGTATCTGAGATCACAGCGACGGTCCATAGGCACGACAGGCCTTAATGTCGCCCGATAGCCCGACCTGGGGAACGAGATCGCGTCGCAGCCCCCGATTCCGCCCCAGTGCAAAGTAGCCTCGGCGGCAGCGGGTTTGGTCTAGCGTGACCGGGCGTGCGTCAGGAGTGGTCGACCGAGGATCTGCTCGGGTCGTGGACGCTGACCGGGAACGACTGGAAGCGGGTAGGAAACAAGTTCGGGGCTACACGGCTAAGTTTCGGGCTTTGCCTGAAATCCTTCGAACTGGAGGCTCGGTATCCTCGCGGTCCAGAAGAGTTCCCGCCTCGGTGGTGTCCTATATGGCCGAACAGCCGAAGGTCGATCCCGCCGAGTTCGCCGCGTATCCCTTGGTCGGTCCGGTCCGAAGTATCGCCGTGAGCAGATCCGTGCGGTGTATGGCTTCCGTCAGTTCAGCGTCGGTGACAAAGACAAGCCCACCGGTTGGCCGGCGGCCGAGGTGTGCCCGGTGGAGCTGCGCGACGAGCAACTGCGTGAGGCGTTGTTGGCGCGCTGTCTTGCCGAGAGGATCGAACCGACGACGCCGGGCCGGATCGACCGGCTGATCGGTGCGGCGCGCTCGATTTTCGAGGAGCAGTTCTGCGAACGAACCGTCTCACGGCTGAGTATGCTGTCGAATGATCTGATCGCGGTCGGCTCCGCACCGTTGGCCAGCGGCCGCAATCTATTGGCGGAGTGGAAGTCCGAACCAGGAAAGACAGTCTCAAGACGCTGTCGCGGGAGGCGGACAAGCTGGCGCGGTGCGGGCGGTCGAGCTGCCCGCGGACTTGTTCGCTGACGCGAGTGAGAAACTGGTCGATGCCTGGCGGGCGTGGGCGGCGCGGCATTTCCGTCGGATCTGCGGGATATGCCGGGACCGACCATGCTGACGCTGCTGGCGGTGTTGTGCTGGGTCCGGGCGGCGGAAATCACCGATGCGTTGGTGGATCTGCTGATCGAAACTGGTCCACAAGATCGGCACACGCACGGACCGGCGGGAGGAAAAGGAGCTGACCAAGAACCTGAAACGGGTCCGCGGCAACGAGGGCATCCTGTTCCGCCTCACCGAAGCAGCCCTCGACCATCCGATGACATCGTGCGCGAGGCCCCTGTATCCGGTGGCCGGGGAGACACACTGCAGCAGCTGGTGAAACAGGCGAATGCCAACAATCAGGTCTTCCAGGCGCGGGTACGCACCGTGCTGTGCAGCTCGTACTCCAACCACTACCGGCGGATGCCGCCGGCGTTGCCGGCCGCGCTGAATTTCCGATGCCACAACACCGCCTACCAGCCGGACATGGTCGCGACGGAGCTGCTGCAACGATACCCGAGCATCGACGGCAGGGTCCGCTTCTACGACACATACACCCTGCCCCGCTCGAGGATGTGGCCCCGAAGGCGTGGCGGGAGGCGGTGATCGACGAGAAGGGCCGCGTCGAGCGCATCCCGACGTCACCGCACCCGAGAGGTTGAGCACTCGCCTAGACTAGGACCGGAGGGCGCCTTTGCCTCCGACGCGGAAATGAACCTGCCCAGCTTGTACCCCTTGCCGGTTTGTCAACGCTTGAGTGGTGGGGTCGACACCACCTTGTATCGACCCCACCGTGACAAACGCTGTCATGCCGAAGAACTGAGCGGTATGGGGGGAATTCCTAGTGATCACCGTGGCCATCGGCACCGCCAGCCGATGCCCACCGTCATCCACCGCAGCTGTGTTGCCTTGCCTCCCAGTCTGTCGGGCTAGTTGTGATGTCCAGGGAGGTTGTCCGGTCTACTCATTGTGGTGAGTCCGGCTGACAGGTGAAGGCCTCCGGTTGTGAAGTGGAGCTGTCTAGGAACC
>NZ_JBEYVQ010000034.1:0-21404 GCF_040644075.1 Nocardia sp. NPDC047038
AGGTGGCATACGCGGCTGCGGTCGCGAAGCGGGTCGCCAGGCCGGTGCGGCCGATGAGCCGAGCCGCCAGCACCGGACCGATACCGTCGACTGTCCGCAACCGAGTGCCGTGCTCGACGAGCAACTGATCGATATCGGCCTGGTTTGTGGCCAGCTGCCGGTCGAGGCGTCGAATATCAGCGATGAGATCCTTGCACAGACCCACGCGAACCCGATCGGAGAGCGTCTGTGCCCGCAACCCCCGCAGCGCAGTGGCGGCGGTGTTCGCACTCAGGCCGGTCGGGGCTCCGCCGGCCAGTAGCTCCCTCAGCAGTGCGTGCAGCTGGTTGACTGTGCGGGTCCTGCTGGCGGAGGGGTTGTTTCGTCTCTCGTCCAGCATCCGTAGCGCATCGGAGTGCTCGTCGGGCACGACCAGGCGGCCTTCACCTTGGAGTGCGGCGACGCAGGCCGCTGCGGCAGCGTCGATCCGGTCGTTCTTGCGTCGGCCGCCGCGGGACAACTCCCGCACCCGCGCCGTCGCGGTGGTCGGCACGTCCAGCACCGTTTCACCACGTGCGATCAGCCATCGGGCCAGATGGCGTCCGAGTCCGTCGGCGTTCTCCACCGCCCACTGTCGTTGCGGCCACCGCCTGGCCCACGCGATCAGTCGTCGGTATTCGGCCAAGGTGGCCTCGATCCGGATCGAACCGAGATCGATGTTTGTGCTCGGGTCCACCGCGGTGGCGGTGTGCGTGCTCTTGTGCGGATCGACACCGATAACGACCATGGGTAACGGGTCCCTCTCTCCTGTTCGGGTGGGGATCCGCGGCGGACAATCCGACTTCCAGTACCTTGCCCGTACTTGTGGTCATGCCTCTCTTCGGTCACGCCGCGAACGCAGGCCGGGTGGCGCGACATACCCCCGCAGAGTCAGCCCGAGAATGCTGCGGCGACAGGAACCTCAGGAGTCAAACCACCCGGCCCGCTGCGGCACGCTACGGGCAGCTACCCCGACTACGAAACCGCTACCGGAGATATAAGTCGGAACCTCAATCTATATCAACCCGCAGCTCCTTGAGGCCACCCTCGACCGCGAACCAGAGGGACTGGCCACACCCACTGTGCGACATGATCTCGTGAACCGCCTCGTCGAAGATTTCGGCTGCCACAGCCGGACCTGAGATCAGTCTTGGATCAGCGATGTAATTGGTCATCACGTATGCCATTGCCCGGATAGGTTACTTGTCCGGTGGAGAAATACCGCCGCCGATGCTATTTCGGCAGGTAGATGGTGGTCTTCATGGGCGGCGTCCTGGTCGGGTGTCCCACCGGTAGAGGGTCCATGCTTTTCGGATCAGGCTGCGCACGATGATGACCGTGTCGGCGAGGTCGAAAAACGCGTCGATCACGACCTCGCGGCGTCGTAGCAGCGTTGGAGGTGGTTGAACGTGTTGTGCCAGGAGTTCGTACGCTCGACGTGCCAGCGTTGGCTGGCCTGGATGGGTGCTTTCTCGCCCTTGTGGGCGATCTGCCCGCGCAGGCCGCGCTCGGCGAGTTCGGTGCGGGTCTTGCCCGAGTCGTAGCCGGAGTCCAGATGCACGGTGATCTCGGCGGGTAGCGGACCGAGATCACCGAGCTTGTCCAAGGTGGGGGCCAGCAACGGCGAGTCGTGGCGGTTGGCGCCGGCCAGTACCCGACCCAAGGGGATGCCATAGCCCTCGACCATCATCGAGCGTTTCATGCCCTGCTTGCGGCGATCAACCGGGGACGGGCCAGCGCACTCGCCACCGCCGGGAGCCTTGGTGATGCTGCCATCCACGGCGACATGGTCCAGCAGCAGACCCACGATACGGTCGTAGGCATCCAGAGCGATAGTCCTCAGCTGGGCGAAGATACCCAGTTCGATCCATTCGTCGCGGCGGTTGCGAACCGTGGTGGCTGAGCAGGTGGTGTCGGCGATGCCCTGGTAAGAGCAGCCGAACCGCAGCACCTGCAGCAGCTTGTCGAACACGACCCGATCCGGGATCCGGCGGCGGTGGCAGCTCAGCGGATGGACCGGATCGAACTCGGGACGGACAGGTAGCAACGCGGCGAACTGGTCCCACAACGGGGCGGTCAGCCATGATGGCAAGGCAGGCACGGAACTCCTGGTGATCACGAAACCTCAGCAACTTCATGATCATCAAGCCGGTGCCGACACTTCATCTCAGGGCGACGAATCACCCAATCTGCGCGACCTCTAAGTCGACGGTTCAGAGGACAACGTCCCGGTGGCATGGCGGACGGCAGCAAGTCCGGGTTCGACGTAGCGCTGTGCCGCCCATAGGGATTTGTGGCCGGTCTTGGCCATGATGATGTAGGCGGAGACGTTGGCCTCGCCGAGACGGGTGGCGGAGTGGGTCGGTTACCGTGGTGGGCTAGCAGGACGCGGACACGGTTGTAGCCGAGCTGGGCACGGCCGGTTTGCGGGCAGATGTCGCGCGAGTCGGTGGTCACGCGGCGGTGCGGCCAAGGCCAGTGGTGTGGCCGCCTTTGGCGGTGATCTCGGCCTGTTTGTTGGCAATGGCGCGGTGTGTTCGGTTTCGCTCGGTCGGGCCGGGGCCAGCGAGGAGATACCTGCCACCATCGGCGCCGGTTGTTTCGCGACTCCGTCGGGTCAGGTCCTCCATCGACAGCGCACGAATTGAAACGAATGTGTGCGCGCGCTTGCTCCGACGGCACCCAACCGGTCGACGCTGCCGGGGCATCTCGGCCGAACTCCATTCACCAGGTGTCTCCGCCAGTTCATGCGGACTGCTGCCTATCAGGCCATAGTCAGTGTCAGTGCGCGTGCGGGCCGATCGTAGACGGTTCGGATCGGCCTGGACACGATCACGCGCCTTCCGCGTCTGCGGACGCCGTGCCGCCTGGCCGCCGGTTGAGCCGGCGGAATGCCGTACGTAGCACGCTGCTGGCCTGCTCGGCCAGGTGCTGGACCTCGTCCGGTGCGATCCCCAGTCGTGTACCCACCTGGTCTATGGTGTATTCATTGATCAGATGGAGCACGAATACCTGCTCTGCCAGCTGCGGGTCCGGCAGGGCCGCTAGCGCGTCGCGCACGTCGGTTGCGAATTCACCACCGGCTTCGTCGAGAGTCTCGAACTCGGCCACGGTGGAGGACGGGGTGGGGTCGGCCACTTCCGCGGGTCGGTCTTCGGGCGGTGGGGCGTCCAAAGAGGTGGTTCCCTTCGCTCCGAGGTCCTTCCGTGCCGCGTAGACCTGGTCCGGTCCGAGGCCGAGGGCTGCGCCGATCTCGGTGTCGGTGGGTTTGTTCCCCTGATGCATGTCTTTGTAGCGGTTGATGAAGGCGTTGACTTTTCCAACGACTCGACGTTGCGCTTCGGTGAGATTTGGAAATCGCTCCTCGAGAGAAAGACGCATGATCATGCCGCGGCAGGTGGCACGGGCATGAGCCGCAAATGAACCCTCGGGTATGTGGTTACCGATCGCGGAATGTACCGCTTCTCGTAATCGGCTGGCGATCTCCTCGCGGTCGTCGTACTTGTGCCATGACCGTGCTGCCGCCGCAACGATTTCTGCATGTTTGCTGTAGATTTCCCAGCTTATTCGTTTTTCTTCCGTCGATCCCACTGGAGTGGCAATCAACCGCCGAAAATCCTCCGCTTCATCCTCAGGTGCCGCAGGCCAACCCGGATCCGCGCAGAAGCGCTTGATCGCTGCCTCGAAAATTTCCTGCGGCATATAAGTCGCATCACGAATTCGACGCAGACTCCGGAGATGCGGCCGGTGTGACCCTATCTCGTAAGCTTCAATTGTATATCTATTTAGTTGCGTATATTCGGCGAGTTGTTTTATGGTCCACCTCCAGTATAGTCGGCTGTGTCTCAGCCATTCGCCCAGCGAGGTGGCGATGGCCGGATCGGGCATCGTTTCCCCGGCCGGATCCATCGGATAGGAATATCCCCAGGCTTCGGCGAACACGTTCCAGTCGATCCCCGATTTACACAGGCCGCGGTCGTAGGCTCGCAATACCCGCTGTTCGTCAGTCTTCATTCCCGGTGGGTACAGGATTGTTTCACCGATCCCAAACAGATCCGCCGTCAGCCTCCGAGAGATCCCGTTCACGATCGCGAATTCTTGGAGGTACCGGCTGAATGAGCCAATGGTATCGATGTCGGGGAACCTCCAACGGGACCAGTCTTCACGGCGGACGCCTCGCAGATGAGGATAGTAGACTTCAAGAACTTTGCGACGTATCTCGGGTGGTACATCCAGAGCGTGGAATAGTCGATCCAAAGTAGGCGGCGACGGCCGCCGGGACGCTGTTTCGAACATTGATAATTTCGTATCGGAAACGCCGGTGTGGTTGAGTTCGGTGAGTAGTTTTCGGGTCATCCTGCGATACAAGCGAAAGTCTTTCAGCCATTCTCCTAGTGAAATAGTCGAATCCGGGTCGGGTATGGTTTCTCCAGCCGGGTTGATCCGGTAGGCGTATCCCCAGGCTTCGGCGAACGTGTTCCACGGTATTCCTGACTTGTGCAGGACGTGGTCGTAGATCTGCAACATGATAGCCTCATTCACGCGCCTCTTACCGCGGGTATCGATGCTGACTCGAAACAAGACCGCGGCCTGTTCCGGGGTAATCCTGTTCTTCTCCGCGAATTTTCGGAGGTAGTCGACGAGTGTGCCCGTGGTGCGAGGATCGGGAAAGCCGACATTGCCCCAATCGAATGAGCCTTCCTGATCGAAGTCTGCCGGACTCGGGTAGTAGAGTCCGTGTACTTTTCGACGTGTCTCGGGCGAAACGTCCAGGGCATCGAAAATCGCATTGATAGTATTCAGTGACGGCTGACGGTGTCCTCCCTCGTAATCGGAGATCTTCGAGTGCGTGAGGTTGCTGCGTTCGACGAGCTGTGTTTGCGACATCCTGCGGTAGAGGCGGAGGTTTTTCAGCCATTTGCCTAGTGGGATGGTCGCGTCCAGGTCGGGTATGGTTTCTCCGGCCGGGTTGATCCGGTAGGCGTATCCCCAGGCTTCGGCGAACGTGTTCCACGGTATTCCCGACTTGTGCAGGCAGCGGTCGTATACCTGCAACACGAAAACCTCACGCTGCACGCCCCTGTGTGGGACCTCAAGGTCGACTTGGAACAGTACCCCTGTCTGATGCAGGGTGCTCTTGTTCTCCTTCGCTAATTTTCGGAGATAGTCGACGAGCGTGCTCGTGGTGTGAGGAGCTGGGAAGGCCACATTGCCCCAATCGAATGCGTCTTCCTGATCGGTGTCCTCCGGACGAGAGTTGTATAGTTTCTCAAAGACTGTTTTCCGTACCGTGGGCGGTACGTCCAAGCCCTCGAAAAGTATATTCAAGACGTCCGGCGACGGCCGCCGTCGTTCTGTCTCGAAACGATAGACCGCCGCAGTGCTCAGGTTGGCGTGTTGGGCGAGTTGGGTCTTGGTCATTCTGCGGTAGAAACGGGTCTGTCTCAGCCATTCTCCTAGTGGGGTTATGGTGTCCGGGTCGGGCATGGCTTCCCCCGCCGGATTCATTCGGTAGGAATATTCCCAGGCTTCGGCGAACGCGTTCCAGGGAATTCCCGACTCATGCAGCAAACGGTCATATGCCCCCAACACGAGAATCTCGTCACTCTTCTTGACCGGATTTTTCAGGTTACTTCTGTCTACTCGGAATATGTTCGCGGCCTCTTGCATAGAAATACGGTTCATGGCTGCGAATTCCCGCAGGTACTGGTTGAATGTGTTCGCGGTATGGCGATCCGGGAATGACCAACGGGACCGGTCTGGCGCATCCGGTAGATTGGCGGTGTCCGATGTGAGGTCGCTGGTGTCGACCATGCCGGGCGTCTCGCGCCGACGGGGGATGCTCGCGGTGCGTTGGGATTTTCCGTGGTCCGCGAGATGCGGTGCTAACTCCATAGCAGACTGCAGAATGTCTTCGGAGATGCCGAGACCGTTGCGGAATTCCCGCAAATATTTGGCCGTCACACGTCCACGCCCCCTCTCCGCGCGGAGCACACTCTGTTCGCTTTTTCCTATGCGCTCGGCGAGTTCCGGTTGAGACATCCCGAAGTACCGTCGGACGTCTATCAGCCAGCGTTCGATCGAGGTGTATTTCGTCGGGTCGGGAATCGATCCAGCAAAATCGGCCGCAAGCCGCGGCGCCAAGCGCCGCACCGCAGTCCGCAGAACGCCATCGGAGATACCCATGCCTCTGGCGAAAGCCCGCAAATAGTCGGCCGTCGCACGACGGCCCCTTCTCTCCACGATATTCACCGTGTCGAAGTCTCGTCCTATGCGTTCGGCGAGTTGCGTTTGGTTCAGCCCGAAGTGCCGTCGTACGGCTATGAGCCAGTGTTCGATCTCCGTGTATTCGGGATTCGCCGGATCGGGAAACGATTCCGTGAAATCGGCCGCGAGGTGCGGCGCCAAGCGCCGCACCGCAGTCCGCAGAACGCCATCAGGAATACCCAGAGCACTACCAAAAGCCCGCAGGTAGCCAGCCGTCACGCGACGTTCTCCCGTCTCCGTGCGGCGCACGCTGTGCTTGCTCCGTCCCAAGCGCTCAACGAGTTGCGGTCGGCTCAGCCCGAAGTGCTCCCGGACATCCCCGAGCCATTTTTCGATCGTCGTGTAACCTGCGGGATCAGGAAGCGGCCCCCGGTCAGGCATCTTGGCCGAACTCCATCCGCCAGGTGTCTCCGCTGGTTCGTGCGGCCTGCTGCCGATCAGGTCACGCCGACCATCGCCCGGCTCCGATTCGCTGCTCTCCGCCCGGGGCTGGTCCCGCGCCGTCCTCGACTTGGTCCACGGTGTCGGCGGAGGCATGGGCTGCTCGCGTGCGGTGACTTCGGCGGGCTGCTCCTGCGGCCTGCTGCCGATGAGGTCGCCCGGCTCCGTCTTCGGCTCGAGCTGGTCCGGGTAAGAGGGTGCCACCGCGACCTTCTCACTCCACGGCAGATCGGCGTCGTCTGGCACACCATGTACCGTTGTCGGCACGGCGCCGACGGGCCGAGCTGCCATAGCCCCGCCGAAGGGATCCTCGCCGACCCGGTCACCGATCGAGGCCAGCACGCTGATCGACTCGTCCTCGCTCGCCCTATGGGCGTCGGCAACCAGATGGTCAATGGCGCGAGCGAACTGGTCACGCACTGTGGGACCTTCGGCCACCACATGCCCGACGATCGAACCCGACACGCCTTCGCTGTTTGTCACGGCCATGACGACCGTGCCGGTCCGCGCATCGTAGAACACCAGCCAAGCCCGCCACCGATCACCGAGCACCGCGACCCGCGCCTGGAGTGCGCGCCACGCGGCAATAGTCTCCGTCACCCGCAGCGACCGAACAGCCAACGCGGCAAGCTCCGCCCTGGCGATCTCTGGCTCTGTTTCGGCGGCAAGGTCGGCGGGCGGGCCGTTCCAAATCTCCTCGCGGTCACGAACCAACAGCATCATCGACGCCGCATGCCGCACCGGCCACGGCGCGTCGGTCTCCAGCACATCCCGTGGACGCTCCCGCACCAGCGCGTCGAGCTGAGCCGACGACAGCGACTCCCATGTCGCGCCAGCCACCAACGCGGCGGCGGCTCGCTCCGCCGATAGCGACTGCGCCGGCTCATGTACCACGTCATAGCCGAACCCGGTATGCGACAGCGGCTCCGGCAGTGCGCGGCGAGTACAGTCGGCCCAGTTCGCTGGGTCGTTTGCCACTGCTGCGGCCAGGTCGGTCAGCCACGCGGTTGGATCAGTGGAGTCGTCGCGCAGTGGCATGCGGTTGCGTGCGGTTTCTTGTACTTCGTTGACGAGGGCACTCAGCAGTGTGGGGTCGGAATACCATTGCGCTATCGTCGCGTACACGGCTTCGGAATGCTGGTGCCATAACTGGTCGAATGTCGGCTTCGAGGTCGAGCCCGTACGTGACCATGGTGTCGACGGGCGTTTTTCCTGCGCAGGATGGCTCGGTTCGAATTCGCTCGGTCGCCGCGCGTTTTCGTCCATCGATGGGCGGCTGCCGATGTACCCAGGAGGTCCGTCTTGCCCGGTTCGCGAGCGGTTGCTACCGGTGCGGCCCTCGACATCGCTCGGACTGGCGAAGGAGTCGGGGTTTTCGTTTGGGTCGATTGACGCTTTGCCGTCCAGTCGCTGCCAGATGAGGTTCAGCAACCGTCCGCGGCTGCTGGCACGCAGATGCCCGAACCAGTGTGCGAGGACATCGTCTGGGGAGAAGCCCGGGTCGGAGCGCTCGAGCAGCCGCCATTGGCCGGAAGGGTCTTTCACCAGCCTCGCATGCGCCCACATGACACCCAGGTCGAACGATTCGGTTGCTTGGTCTGTATGGAGTTTCGGTCGTTCCTGGATGGGTTCGAGGTAGGCGACATCGTCGCGGGTGGGCGCTTCGAGGACCAGGCGACGCAGCACCGCCATCGGACTGCGCGGATCATCGGGCTCACCCTGCCTCAGCGACCGGCACCCCTGCTCGACCGCATGATCGACCAGTATGTGACCGTCGGTCGTCATCGTGTAGGCGGTGTCGTCGTGGCCTTTGAAGACACCCGGCGGCAGACCACGGGTCCACTCATCGAAACTCGGTCGTTTTGGTGGTCTCCCTGGTTTGGTTCCCGGGTTGTCGAGAGCTCCCTCGGTACTCAACCGCAGGTACCGGTCCAGCAGCAGGCTCGGGATCCAGTTTCGGCTACGGTCGGTGTACTCCGGCTGCAGATTCCGGTGGGTTATTCCACCATCGGGCTGCGGCTCTATCTCGACGTAGCCGACCTGCATGCGGCCGCCGCGCCGAGGAATGCTGTCCAGCAGTCCCTGGTGCTCCGGGTCGAGGAGCAGCTTGCGCAGCACATGGCCGTGCCGACTCATGCTTGCAACGATCAGAGACTGCGGGGCGTCGGTATCGCCCATACGCACCGCGACCTGTGGATGCCCGACGATAGGCTTGACATTGGGCGAGCGCGATACCTCCTGATCGATATGCGCGCCCGAGATGGCCGCATCGACCGCCTCGGCCGATTCCGCTACCTCATGCTCGGCTCGCTGCCACAACTCGAACGTGTCGGTCAGCCATTGCCCCACTCCTTCGGCGGCGGGCTGACCGGCCAATGCCTCACCCAGCGCGAGAATCTCATCCGCCGCCCCCTGCCAGCCCCCCGCTTGCCCCCGAACTGTATGGCCACCATCGCCCGACCTCGTTGTCGCATCAGCAGGGGAGGGCGCCTCGCCTGTCTCCGAATCCGATTGAGGGCCTTGGTGTGCAGGATCGGCCGTTTCCGCCAGCTTGCTGGCGATGAGTCCGTCCGGCTCCAGATTGCCCTCGCCCGTGCCGGAACCGCTGTCCAATGGGGTCGGCGGCGTGTTATCGGTGTCGCCGTACGGCGCGACGGTGTCACCGGGAGCGGTCACTTCGGCGAGGTTCCAGTCGATCATCTCGCGGACTTCGTCGATCTGGTGTTCGAGCTCCGTGATGGCCTCGTGTTGTTCGGGGTACTCGGCTCGCAGACATTTCAGGCGAGTTTTGGAGTTCTGCAGCGTTCCTCGTAGCACGGCGTCACGGTCGCGCGCGATCTGGGCGCGCTCGACCGCCGTTACGTAAGCGAGGACGGGCTCTCGACGTGGCTGGAAGAGTACCAGCGGTTCGCCATCGACCCCGTGCTGGTCCATCAGCTTCAGGTATTCGCCCCAGTCGCGGGCGGTCACCGGATTCCAGTTCGCCAGCGGCGGATGCTCGACACCCATGCCCGCTGAGTGCGTCTGGTCGAAATGCAAGAAGTTCTCTTCGGGTGTGAGCCTGCGCCCGTCGGCATGGCGGATATCGAACAAGTCGTGATCCGCAGTGAGCGGCCGGAATTCGCCCCCGCGGTCGCGTCCGTACACCACACCATCTCGCACCTCGAACCGACCGGCGGCTATGTGGGTCGCCATCCCCGACTGCAGTGCCTCGTATTCGCGCACACGCTCGTCCAACCTGGCCTGCAGGCGATTCCAGCGCTCCTCGCGGCGGGTGCCGCGCTCCGGCAGGCGCAGGTCGCCCTGCCCCGGGTCGGGGAACCGGAAGTATCCGACCAGGCCCTTCTTGTCGGCTGCGGCGCCGAGTTCGACATCGTCCGCATTGATCGTCTTGAACTTGACCAGCTCCGGTTTGCCAGGAGAGCCGTCCTTGATCCACCGCACCGAGTCCGGGTTCGACGGGCGGACATAGATCATCAGATCGTGCTGGTCAGCGTATGCCTGGAACTCGTTTTGCCGCGTTATCGGGATGCCGTGCCGTGATTCGATCTCCAGCAGGCCTGTTCCAAGCTTGGTGTCCCCGCCGTGTCCCTGGTCCGACCGTGCCTCTAGCCCTGACCATGGCGTCATCCGCCACGCATCCTTCGAGGCCGGCCTAGGTGAAGACTCGCCGAGTTCAAGTGGTCTGCTCCCGATGAATCCGCCCGGCCTGGTCGTGTCCCGGCCTGGCGCGGAATCGGGTGGCGAGACCGATGGCATCGGCGGCTGATCCGGCTCCGCCCTCGCCTCGCTCCACGGCGGCGGCCTGTTCTGATCGCTTGCGGTTAGGTCCGATTCACTCTGCACCGAGATAACCGGGAATTCAGCCTCGAATTCCGCACGACGAACCTCCGTCGGCGACGGATACCCGACGGTCCGAGTGCCACCGCCCGGTGCATCCTTCTTCGTGCTTTTCGCGAGTGTCCGCGCGTTGGCCGTGTTCGCTTCTGCCCGGTATAGGTCGGCGAGGCTGCCGGGAAGGCTGATTTGTGCACGATCGGCAGCGCGATGCATGTGCAGGATGAGTTCGCCGACACTCTGAGCGGCGGCATGGTCGATGGCAGGGCGCACATCGGCGCTACGCACGTATTCCCGGGCGGCCTGCTCGGCCTCCTCGGGTGCCATCGCGTGCTGGTTCACCAGAGTGGTTCGGTACCGCTTCTGAAGGACGGCCCTGTGCTGCTGTCGGTATTCCTCGTAGCACCTCATCACGAAACGCTGGGCGTCCCGTGCGATACCTGGACTGCATAGGATGTCCGCAACGACAGCGAGGGCCATCTGAAGGGCCTCCGGCGTGGCCGAGGGCGTTGCTAATTCCTGCTCGCTTTCGGGTGCGGGCTCGGCCGGGTCCGGGGCGTCGTGCGGGCGGCTACCAATGCGGGCAGGTTCGGCCGATCGGGAAATATCCGACTTGTCGGGCGCGTCCGCGTCGGTCGTCGCCGGCAGATCAGGTGTGCCAGAGTCGTTGACCGGCCAGCCCGGCTGTACCGAGTTGATTTCCTGCACCAACTCCGCATCGACCTCGACGTTCTGGGACGGGGGCAGCGTTTCGGCGGCGGGTGCGTTGCGGTGCGGGCTGGGGATGAGATCGCCGTGTTGGTCGAAGTCGATGGTCCAGAAGGCGCGCTCGGTTGGGGGCACTCGGTCGATGAACTTGCGCTGTTCGCGCCGCCAGGTGTCGAATTTGACGGCCTTGTTCAGCAGGGCACTGCGGTCTGTGAGGTCTCTCGGTCCGAAATCATTGTCGATTCTGACGTCTCCCGAGGCCGCGAGGTCGACCACCTTCAGGTCCGGCGGATCACCAGGTTCGCTGTCGTTGACCAGCAGCACCAGGTGGTTGTCGGCCTCGTCGCTGCCTTGTTCTTCGGTGTTCTTCCACTTGTAGACCAGGACTTGAATGCCTCCGGGCCGCCGTTTCAGCGATGCGACTGCCTGCTCCAGCGAGCCGGCTGCGGTGGGTGCGCCGTGGCGGAACGAGGATTTGACGGTGTCCCAGTTGTGGCCGCGCAGCGGTATCCCGCCGGGCGGCATGGTGAAGTGCTCGGCGTTGTCCTTGCACAGCACCCGAATGGCGGTCACGCCGTTGTTGACGCAGCAGCTGTTCGGGCTGCGTCGGTGTATCTGGGTCACCAGGTCGAGCAGGACGGCGGTAGCCAGGTAGAGCGACGCCGCGGCCACAACGTCCTCCGCGACAGCGGTGCGGGGCGCGGGGTCCCGGGCCACCAGGTTCTCGGCGACAGCGGTGCTGGCTGCGAGGTCCTCGGCCACCGTGTCGACGGCGGCACGCCGGGCCGCGGGGTCGGATTGCGCGCTGGGAGCGAGCCGGTGGGTGCCAGCTTCGGACAGCTGCCGAGCGACGGCTTCGCCCAGCACATCCCGGGCCTTTGCGGGGGTGAGGTCGGAGGCGTCGACACCCGGCCCCAGAGCGCGAGCCAGCTCCAGCCGGGCGGTGGTCAAGGCGGCACCGACATGACGCAGTCCTTCCGCGCCCTCGATCTGCGCGGGATCCCAGCCGATCGTCTCGGCCAGCAGGTCGCGTCGCGGTGTGAGCTCATCGAGGGCCTGCTCGTCGGTGAGTAACGCGTATCGCACCGCCCTTCCGGGCGCGGTCTCATAGAGGTGCTGACGCGATGCTGCCACCGCGGCGGGTGGGAAGTTCGTCCGGTCGCGCAGTATGCCGTCGTCGTTCTGGTCGATCGCTTCGCTCGGTCCGAGCGCCGAGGCGAGAGCGGTCGCGGTCGCGGTGGGAATCCCCAGCAGCCCGGCCAGCCGCGCGGACCGATCCCTAGGGTGCTCAGGTTCGTCGAGATCGCTCGGTTTCCACGGCGTCATCGCCGTGATCAGGGCCGACGGGTTGGTGATGGGTGCGTAGCGGAGGAGGAAATCGGCGGTGGCGTGGTGGTGGGCGCGCTTCTGCAGTTCGGGCACCAGCGAGGCGAGCTGCTCGCCGGCCTCGACGAGCTTGTCCTGCGTTGCGAGGGTGGGGTCGGTGCGGTGCTCGGCGACGGCTTGTTCGTAGTGGATCACCGCCTCGCAAACCCCGCGCAGGTGCATGGCGTTGCGGATCAGCGCGTCCTGCGGCGACATCAGCGCCTGCGCCGTGCCGGGTTTGCCGTTGCGGGCGGTGCGGTTCTTGGCCTGGTCGTAGATGTAGGTGTGTTCGGGGACCTCGGTCATCCACACATGCATGCCACCCTTGGCCAGCACCGCATCCGAAACCGCGATATCCACACCACGCTGTCCCTGGCGGTTGATCACCAGGATCTTGCCCTGCTCGCCGGCGGCATCGAAGACCTTCGCCAGCTCGGTTTCCCAGTCCGTACCCCACTTGGCGATCCGGTCGGCGTCGACCGCCTCGATCGCCTCGCGCGGCACCCCCGCCCGCAGCAACGACCGGACCTGCTTTTCAACCAAATCATTGCGGTGACACAGGATTTCCTGGAATCGGCCCTGCCCACCATCCCACATCTGGTGGGCATATCCGGCCAGCGCGTTCAGCTTGGCCCGGGTGTTGGCGTGCACGTCGGGCTGGCCCTGCACCAACCGCGACGGGTTGAACGGATCGACCGCGTGCGGTGCTTGCAGCCCGTACACGCTCTGCAGCACCTCACCCAGGTCGGTCAACGTACCCGAAGCACCGGTGATGTGATCGAAGAAACGATCGGTGCCGTAGATCTCGGCTGCGGTAATGCTCTTGGCCGAGTCGGCATCGGCGCGCACCACGATCCCGTGTTGCTCGGCGCTCACCCCTGTGGACTCGGCCGCCCGGATCTCCTTGGCCTCCACGGCCTGGGCCAGGCTTGCCTTGCCAGGCTCGGCGCTCCACCGCGATTCACTCGAGATCTTCGGGTTGCGTTGCAGGCCGTGTTCGCCCTGGTCGATGATGACGATCTTGCCCGCATCCATCACGTAATGAGTTTTGTTGCGGCAGGTGAATTCAGCGGCGGCGGCCATCTCGAGCCGCGAAGATCCCATCTGCCCCAGCCAACGCTTCCCGTCCGGCAGCGCCTCGACCTTCTCCCGTCCCGCCGGCGTCAACCCCGCCTGACCCTCATACCAAAACTGCGTCCCCACCTCAAGGGTTCCATCGGGCAGGTCCACATCGACTTCCTCTGCGATCCGTTTCAGACCGAAATCCTCGTGCGCCAGCTGCCCCTTCGCGAGCGCCTCGGCAAGGAAGTCGTGGGCGGCCCACACCTGCCGCACCGTCGCCCCGGGCGCGGCACCGGCGGCGATCTCAGAACGGATGAACCTCTTCTCCCCGCGGTCGAGGATCGCGTCCATCTCATCGATCACAACCCGACGCGGCGGCAAGTGACCGGCATTGCACAAATGCCCCACCGTTTCACCGGTAGCGACCACAATCGCGGGCCGACCCGAGGTCACCGGACCGAACCCCCTCTCCTGGTCGGCCCGCAACACATCGAACCCGAAACCACCCAACACCCGCTGATACTCGGTGAACTCCCGATGCGCCAACCCGTCCGCGGTCGTCACCAGCAGCACCGAACCGTGCCGCACCGCCTGGCTCATCGAGTACGACATGAACATCAACGTCTTGCCCTGACCCGGCAGCATCTGCACCGGCCGCCGCGCCATCTCGAACCCGCCCTCCAGCTGCGGCCCCCGCAACACCATCCCCCCCGGCACCTCATCGCTCGTCCCCCGCCGAATGATCTCCATCCCAGCGATCAACGATTCCCGCTCCTCGCCACGGAACAACCCAGCCTTCAACACCACCTCGGGAAGATTGCACAACCGCAACTCCTGCGGGACGTCATCACCAGAACGCGCGTGGAAATCAGCCAACACCTCATCGGCATGGTCGCCATGATCCAGTGCCGGCGAACCGGCATCATCGTGCGAACCCGCGGCCGAGCCGCGGTCAGACGGCACATCAGGACCGATCGCAGCAGCCGACGCAACATGCTCACCAGCAAGCCCGTGCTCCCCGACAACGCCATGCCCACCAGCAAGGCCGCGCTCCCCGCCACCAGGATGCTCCCCCGCCATACTTTCTGCGGCAACCACCCTAACCCGCGGCGGCGGCGCTGTCTCCGCACCGGCCGCAACACGCGGCGGTACTGTCGCGTTGCTGTGGTCGACAGGACCACCCGGACGCGGTGCCTGCGCCGCCCGGTCGATAGGCCTATCCACACGCGGCACCTCGGCCGACCGGTCTGGTGTGGCGCGGACACCACCGGTCACCCGCTCATGTGGCATCGCCGACGGCCGCGATTGCCCGGACCCAACGGATGCGGTGGTCCGCGACGCGGCGGTCGGCGCAAGGCCTGCGGCGGCCACCGTGTCCGGACCGCCTGCCCATGCTCTCCTCGCGCGCTCCCACGCATGCTCCGCTTCCGCCGAAATCGTGATCGACGGCGCGGCGACACGCTGGTCTGGCCGGGTGAACAGACCGCTGCCGTCGACCTCCGCCACGACCGACCGAGCGCGGGGGGCGTGGGCGTGCACGGTCCCGGCGAATGCGCCGTTGAGCATCGGCGCGAGGATGTGGTCGAAATCCTGCGGCCAACCGGTGATCATGGCCGCGGCGCCCAGGCCGGCCGCCGCGCCCGCGGTCCCGTGCACCAGTCCGGTCAGCATGCGGCTGGTCTCCATCCGGGGAATCACCGTTGGCGCGAACCGACCGGCGAGCCCGCCACCGACCGCACCGCCGGCGCCTGCCGCCCCCGCGACGAGTATCGACGTCAGGTCGATGCCTTTCGGGTTCCCGCCGTTGTCCCCGATCGGGGACAAATTCCGGTATCCCGCCGCGGCCTGCAACAGCTGCACGCCCCCGTCCACACCCGCGGGTAGCAGGGCCGCCCTGCCCGCAGTCAGCGCGAACTTTACCGGCCCCAATGCCGACAGCCTGCTTACCGTATTCGCCGCGAGCTGCCCGTAGGCTTTCTTCAGGGTCGCGCGAATGAGCTCGACCTCGGCCCGCCCCCCGGTCAGCGTCGCCTCGACCATGGGTGCCGCCGCCAACTGGCCGGCGGGACCGGCCGCGGAGGCGACCGAGAGCATCCTGATGATCCGCCAGGCCAATTCGATGCCGAATGCGAACATCACGCACAGTGTCTTCTCTGCGTCGTTGGCCGCGCCACCGGCCTCATCGGCCAGGGCCAGGGCCTGTTCGTGCAGCTTGGCCGCGCCGTCCTGGTGCGAGTGCAATGCCGCGCGCAATTGGTCACCGAACACCCCGACCGAATCCTGCTGTGCCAGTAGGCTTCCCGCGTCCAGCGCGTGATTGGATATCTCTGCGGCCCGGTCTCGCAGCTGCGCGGCCATCCACCGCATCCTGGAGATGTCGGCCCGGGGCAGGTCTCCGCCGAACACCACCATTTCGATCGGACGCCGCACGAAGGTGGGCAGGCTCTCGAACATCTCCCGCAGCTGCACCACAGGGTTCAGCAACGACGCGTCTCCCACTGACACCGCCTAACCTGGTGGCCGGGCCGCGTCGACCAGTGCCGCGTGCAGTGCCTTCGCGGGAGCACTGGCACTTTCGCTGTGCAGCACGACATCGGCGAACGCGGCGCCCAGCGCTCGGTGCGCGTCGAAGCCGCCCGCCTCGCCGGTCGCACCGGTCAACCCGGCACGCCAGCGCCGATATCCGTGTAACAGCTCGGCGAGTGTCGTGTATCGCCCCGCCATCACGCGCATGTACTCGGCGATCAAGGTGTGCTGCGCGGTTCTGCGGGCGACACCGCCCCCGGCGCTGTTCAGTGCCAGGCCGAGTTCTCGTACCGTCGCCGCGTAGACAGCCGGATCGTCCGAGCCGGCTTCGGATTCCAGCGTCACGGCACCTCGGCTCGGTTCGCACGCGACACGCCGATCGAGGGTGATCGACCTGGCAGCGGCCGAGTCACGCGGTTCATACCCCCACCGCACGCTCGCGGCGTCGTCACCCAGCTCCGCTACCGCGACGACGTCGAGAACAATCGCCGGGTAGTCGGTGAGCACCCGATCGACGGCCGCCGCGAACTCGCGCACGGGTGTCTCTTGCAGGCCGGGCAGGTCGAAACCGACGACCGCGACGCCGTGCCGGTCCCCCAGCGTCCGCGCCAGCCAGACGAGCAGGGGTGAGGCCCCGGGTTTGCCAACAGGTCGTTCCGTATCGTGCCGTCGATCACGCTTGCGCTGCTGGTCGCCCTTCCCCGAACGCGGCGGAGAGTCCGATCGAAGATCGGACGAATCCGGCTCGGCGGCCGTGGACCCGCGCTGCAGTGTCGCCGGTGGTCTGGTCCACGGCGATTCTCTTCTCGCGCCGACCGCGGAACCCGCATTTCGTGCGGGCGTCGCCCCACGCCGGTCGGAGACCGTGCTCGGGTTGCGAGGCGCATCCCGGCGGGTATCCGGCGGCGATACCGCGCTGGATCGGGGCCGACGGTTTGGATCCTGGGCTGGCTTCGCACCACCTTGCCAGTCGGGTGTGCCCATCGAAGTGAACTGCGGGCTGTTTCGCGACGCGGACGGTCCTGCAGACGCACCCGGCGGCGTGGCGGACGTCGATTCCTCGGCTGGCTTCGCACCACCTTGCCAGTCGGGTGTTCCCATCGAAGTAGACTGCGGGCTGTTTCGCGACGCGGACGGTCCTGCAGACGCACCCGGCGGCGTGGCGGACGTCGATTGTCCGATGGATGCACCGTCCGCGGCCCCACCGGACGGTGCTGGAGACGAGGTCACCGGATCCTGCGCCGGGGTAGGAGCGGTGGCCGAGGACGGCTGCGTCCCCGTTCCGTAGTCGGGATCCGGACTACGGAACTCGTCTGCCGCTCGGCCGACACGATCGGCACCGCCAAGATCCACGGACTCGAAGTCGAGTGCGGCATCGGCGACCTGCTGGGACGTCCCGCGCAGGCTTTCCTCCATCGCCCGCAGACTGGCCAGCAACTGATCGGCGCGCGGGGTGAAATCCTTGGCGAACGCCTCGCCGAGGTCGTCGTCGCCCCAGCATCCGTTCGTAGCGGCCAGGCAATCCTGCAGCTCGGCATAGGTGCGGCCGACCCGCTCGCCGAGTTCGGCCAGCCGCGCACCGTCCCGGCGCAGGGTATCGGGATCCAGCCGAAACTCGTCGTTCACGTCGCCCCCTCCGGCCGGGCTCGCCCATCTCGGCGAAACCGGAACCGTCGCTCGAACCCGGCCACGAACGCCGACCGCGGCACCGACGATGTCGAACGCTCCACTACACCGTCATCGGCGACATAGAAGACCGCACGATCCAAAGCGATCTCACCGGCGGGCACCGGCGAGCGCACCACCCAGCCCATGCCGATCCGATCAGCCCGCAATGTCGACAGCGGGTATCCCGTTGTGCCGTAACCCTGTTGGTGAATATGGTCGCGCACGAGGCCGAGCGCATCCGCCTCGGTGATCCCGTCCGCGTGGTCCGCGGTCAAGCCCGCGACAAAGAACTGGAACAGGGCGCCGTCGGTATCGGCGCCGTCGTCGTGACCGAAGACGTTCGCGACCGTCACGCGGGTCACCGAGCCCGACTGCGCGGCGAACACCAACGCCTCGGCGGCTTTCGACACGTCCTCCGCTCGCTCGCCCACCAGGCTGGCGACGACGCCCGCCACGCTCTCGACCGTCCACACTGCAGGCACGGCCGGTGCGCATTCCGACATCGGAGCGGACTCTCCCCGATACCACCTTCCCGACTCGCACCAGTAGCAGAACGACAGCAAACCGGTGGCCGCACGCGGATTGAGCACCGGGTCCGCCACCCAATCCGGCGCGCCCGCGAAGAATTTCGGAGCTGCGGCACCGGCGTTGTAGACGGCGTCCAAGACCGGCGCATTCCAGACACCGCCCGACAACACCGCGCGATCGCCAGGAAGCAAGGTCAGCGTCGAACCGCTGCGTTCCGCGCTTTCGAATACGCCCATCGACGGCCCGACCCGCGGCCCCCGCCTCGATCCGACCGCCACGAACGCCGCCGATAACACCGCCCAGCGCGCCCATAACACAGTGAGGTCTGGCAACTCGCCAGCTACGGATGCCGTTCGCACCCCTGCCCGCTTATCCGCGCGAGCAGCCGCAGCGGCCTGCCGCGGCGGCCTGGACCGCCACTCGCCCCGCCCGACATACGCCGCCAACCACACCGGCAACCGATCCCGCGGATAAATCGCCAGATCGGCCAAGTATGCGTCCGGAGAAAACAACTGCTCGCCCGGGAACGGGGCCGCACCACGGTCTTCCGCAACCTCGGCACCATCGGCATCAATCCGCACCAGCAATCGCCACCACGGCCCATCGCCCGACCCAACCGACACCTGCCGATGCCGACGCACCACATCCCATATCGCATCCGGCACCGGACACCGCATCGACCACACTCCGTCGTCGGCCACCAGCAGCGCCGACTCGGCAGCGACGGTCATCGCGAACCGGGCCTCCAACCGCTGCCACCCGGACGGGGCCAACTCGCGCAGCCCCCGCGTGATCTTCTCCATCAACTCGACGGGATCAACGCCTCCCTGCTCGGCCACCTCACACTCCAAACCCGGCAAACGGTAAACGAGCCGACGCCTCAGCGGCACCACGGTTATCGCTGCTGAGATCGCCATCTCCATGAGACGTGGTGATCAACCTCGGATCGAGGACCGGCAGCACCCTGAAGGGCATCGATTGGCTTCCTGTCGATATCAAGACTGTGTCTTATGTAGTAGCGATGAAGAAGACTCGCTGTAGGCGAGGTATGGATCCGCGGCGAACTCCGGAATTCGCATCGATACGCGCGGGCGGTCGGTGTCGATAAGCGACACCTGCGATATCACGTAACGGAGACTAGCGGTAAGGGACATGCGAAACGGTCAAGGGCGTGACTCCGAGTGGGACAGGATTCGCCCGAAAGGCGGTCAGGCATCGCAGCGTGGTCGCATCGCGACAACGGCTGCGGAGGCCCGCAAAGCTCGATGACCTGCGCTCGCCGCGACGCGTGCTGGTGGACACGTGATAATGGCTCTGGAAACAAATTTGATGATTATGTCGTGTCGAACACGCTGGGGCGCAAGGCAATCGCATTCAGACGCGGCTCATGGTGTTGTATGATGTCGCAAAAACTTCTGTGAGCCCGCTTTTTCCGCATCTCGCGGGAATTCGCCTTGATGGCGTTTCGGCGACGAGCAGTCGGATCCAGTTCGACGCCTCGACCTGTTGTATTTCGGCCGCCTGCACGCGATGCGGGTGTCGCTCGCCTGCGGTGCGCAGCCGCTACCAGCGCAAGATCGTGGATGTGGCCGTCGCCGGGCGGGAAGTAGTGATCCAGCTGAGGGTGCGCCGGTTCCGGTGCCCGGATTCCCGATGCGAGCGGAAAATCTTCTCCGAGCAGGTCAGCGAACTGGTCGCCCGGCATCAACGGCGTAGCCCGTTGGTGACCGAACTGCTGACACGAGTCGGGCTGGCTCTAGGAGGCCAGGCCTGATGCGAAACTGACTCAGCAACTGGCGGCGGAGGTTCCGCGGTCAACAGGGCCGTGGCTCGTTCGGGTGGTCCCGCTGCCCACTATCGGCCCGCTGGTGGAGATCGGGGTCGACGACTTCGCCATTCGCCGCGGCCGCAACACATCATCCAACACCACGAGCCGCGTCCATAGGCGATTGCCCTGCGCCCCACTGTGTTCGACACGACATGATCATTCAATTTGCTCCAGGGCCATGTCCCGATGTCTGTTGACAACGCGCTGATCGAGTTTTCCGCAACCGCCGAGCGGCATTCTCGAGGACCAACCCGGAGGTGCGAGCACCTGCTCGAGGACCGTCGCACAACAGGGAGGGTCTCTGTCCCAAGAATCGACACGGGGGCAGCGTCTGTCGACGTGGTTGACGCCGCGACCTCGTGCAAGACGAGAGGCGAGATGATGGCGCGACAAGTGTACCGAGTCTGCCGAGATAGCTTGCACACTCTCATCCTTCGAAGCAGATGTCGTCGTCGATTCGATTCTCACAAACCCGAGATCGGGGTGGTATGGGGGAAACGCCTACACTTCTGACTCGTCAGGCGCCTCGGGCCTGACGAGCACCCAGACGATCGTCCCCGTCGACGAATCCCACCCGCGCTGTACCTGCCGCACCTGAGGCCAGACATGCGAACTCGGTTCGCACCCCCACTCCACGCCCTCGCCTTCGATCCGCCCCTGGGCTACGCAACGACCCAAAACAGAAGCCGGAAGCGACGCCCGGGGACTCTGCCTTCATCAATACAAGCGGGGTCGAGACTTCCATTGTTCGATGAGCGCTCCGAGTCGTTTGCCGGTCCATTGTCGGATCGTGGTGTGCGTATCGACGTGGGTCACAACCTGTTCCGGTGGATTGTCCTTGCTGACCACGGCACCTGCGGCGATATGGCTGCGCAGCCCGATCCGCACCCACTGATCACCCGCGCGCCGAACCCGACAAGGAATCTTCCTCAATCACCGGCGATTCCTCATCGACACGTCATCAACCGAGATCCGGGGCGGGTATGCTTTTGCACGAGGTCCACATCATCACCTCCAACGATGCGGGGGTGCCTCTCTATTTTGTCAAGCTGCAGAGGAATAGTCGGCAGGATGTCGACGTCTGTGAGCCTCGTCGGCGATCATGATTCGCCAGATGGTGTTGGACAGGTGTCGTTTCAGGCAGCGCATGGCGGCA
>NZ_JBEYVQ010000035.1:0-20693 GCF_040644075.1 Nocardia sp. NPDC047038
GCGCTGCTCACTTCCACCACGCCGGAGGGCGTCACCACCTACATCGACGCCGACTACCACGATCCCGAGCGGATCATCACCGACGCCAAGCACGTGCTGAACTTCAACGAGCCCATCGCCGTGATGTTCATGGGCGTGCTCGGCCACGCCAAGACCTACGACGAGCTGCTGCGCATCGTGCGCACCGGGCTGGACGCCGTGCCGTCGGGCAGCTACCTGGTGATGTGGGACGGCACCGACGACAGCAAGGCGTATGTCACCTTGTGCGAGAACTACACCGGCACCGGCGGTGTGCCCTACATCCCGCGGCCTCAGGCTCAGCTGCGTCGTGTGTTCGACGGCCTGCGCCTGGTGGAGCCGGGCTTCGTCTCGATTACGCAGTGGCGCGCGGGTGAGACGGAAGTGGGCGAGATTCGGCCGATCTCGGCCTACGGCGCGGTCGCACGCAAACCGTAGAGCGATTGTCGACCGGCGGGTTATCTGCCGCATCCGAGTAACGAGAATTCGGGGCGAACCGGCCCGTTTTCTCAACATTTCTGTAGCGATCATTGAGGTCTTGTTCAGGAGTAAATTCCATGTCTGCCATTTCTGTGTCGGACTCCCGGGTTGTCGTTGTGGGCGCCGGCGCTGCGGGGTTGATGACCGCTCTGCAGTTGTGGCTGCGGGGCGAGCCTTGTGTGGTGATCGACAAACGGCTCGGTCCCTGGTCTGCTACCCGTGCGATCACGCTGCATTCGTCCACGCGCGAGGATCTCGAAGCGATCGGGCTTGCCGACAGCCTCAGTGCGGCAGGTCTGCCGAGTTACTCGATGGACTACCATTTCAAGGGCGCCAACCGCGGGATTGAATCTCCGCGACTGGTTTTCACACGGCTCAGGCATACGAAGTACCGCGAGGTCCTGAACATTTCTCAGGAGGTCACCGAGCGGATTCTGCGTCAGCGTCTGGAGTCGCTCGGGTGCGAGATTCTGTGGGGCACTGAACTGCGGCACCTCACTTGTGACGAGGGCGGTCGGATCACGGCAACGTTGGGCAAACGCGGCGATGCGGTGGAGGTGATCCGCCCTGAGTTCGTGGTGGGCTGCGATGGGGCGCACAGCACCGTGGGCCGTCAGCTGGGCATCGAGTTCGTCGGCGCGGCATACGACAACGACCTGAGAATGATGGACACCGTGCTGTGGGGGCTGCCGCTTCCCCGCGACCGCCTGCACTACCTGATCTGCGATGAGCGTCTGGTATTCCTGGCCGCATTGCCCGGTGATCCGCAGGTCCCGCTGTTCCGGGTGATCATCGGCGAACTCCGAAGCGGTGGTCACCGCGCCGAGACCACGCCCGCCCTGTTCCAGGCAGCGTTCGACGTGCATTTCAACGGTGCGGTGGTCGTGGGTGAGCCGAAGTCGGCGGTGAGCGATTTCCGGCTCGGGCAGCACATCGCGACCCGCTACAGCAACGACAGCGGCAACATCATCCTGTGCGGCGACGCCGCTCACACCCAAACCATCGCCGGGGGCATGGGCCTGAATCTGGCCCTGCAGGACGCGATCAATCTCGCCGCGAAGCTGGCATTGGTCGTCAAGGGCCTGGCCGATCCCTCGCTGCTGCGTTCGTACGACACCGAACGGTGCCAGGCCGCGATCCAGGCGGGCGAGGTCGCCGGCCGCGTGCACAGCGTGATCATGGACCCTCGCACGCCCCTGGAACAACGCGCCGCGGCAGCGGCGGAGTTGAACGACGAAGCCGTCGGGATGATCTCCGGTCACCGACTCCACTATCGAGCTGTTATCGAGCAGCCCGCGGGGCTCACCGTGCTGGAGGGGTTGACCGCGGGCGAGCGCGCCCCGAACGTCGCCATTACCCGCGAGCAGCGCGTCCATGACCAGATCGGTCACTACTACACGCTGCTGGGTGTCCAGGACGAGCCCGACTCGGCTGCGGCTTGGACGAAACTGGACCGCCAGGTCCACGAGCGTTTCGGAGAACGCGTCCGATTCACCCTCATCACGCCGCCCGGAGTTCGCAGCCGCGCAGCGGTCGCATCCATCATGGCCGAAACCAGACAGTTCCATTCGGTCTACGGTGCCCACGGCCGAAATGCGCTGTGCCTGCTGCGGTCGGACCGTTATGTCGACATGCGCTGCCTACAAGACGAGCAGGACGCGCTTCTCAACAAACTCGGCGCTGTCTTGACCTGACAACGGGAGCCGTGACGCGCCCAACTCGTCGCGCCGACCGCGCGACCATCTCACGCTCACCGAATCTCTCGACCCCTCGTCAGTGCACCCTGCGGCCCAGCGGCCCGAGCGCGGCGGGAGACGCCTGTCCGAGCGACCCGCAACGCCGTTTCGTTCCCTTCCTCTCATCCTCGAATCCTCATGTGGAGTACGACCTCGAATGACAACACCCCCATCACCGACACCCGCGGACCCAACGGCCACCACGACTGGAATGTGCCCGGTCTCGCACGGGTCTCCATTCCCGACCAATGATCCGCGCGTTCCCCTCTACGGTTCGGAGTTCGCCGCCGACCCGCACGGCCTTTACGGCCGCCTCCGTGAGCAATATGGTTCGCTGGCGCCGGTCGAACTGGAGCCGGGAGTACCCGCGACGCTTGTTGTTGGGCACGCGACGGCTGTGAAAATTCTTCACGACACCGATCACTTTGGATCCGACCCCAGCATCTGGCAACAGCACGTGCCGCCGGGATCGGCCGTTCTGGAGATGATGCGACACCTGAGGGCGGCCAGATTCACCGATGGGGACGCCCATAAGCGCCTTCGCCAGTCCTGCGCCGACGCTATCGACGGGGTGAACCTGTTCGATATCCCCGCTCTCGTCGAGGGCAAAGCTGTGGCACTGATCAACGAATTCTGTCAGACCGGCCACGCCGACCTGCTCGAGCAATACGCCTCGAAGCTGGTGCTCGGAGTCCTCAACGAGATCATCGGCTGCCCACCAGAAATCGGTGCCCGCGTCGCCACAGGAATGGCGTTGCGTTTCGACTCCGGCGGAGACGCCGCCCAAGGCGTCGCCATGCTGCGTGATGCGCTCAGCGCGCTGATCACGTTCAAACGCGCCCAGCCGGGCGACGACATCACCTCACGCCTGGCGTGTCACCCGGCCGATCTCGATGACGAGGAGATGTTCGCCCAGCTGGCAAGTCTCTACGGCGCGGGCTTCGAAGCCCAGCGCAACCTGCTGACGAACACCGTATTGCTTACTCTCAACGACCCCCGATTCCACGGCGACCTTCACGGGGGCAGCTTGTCGACGCGTGACGCGCTCGACGAGGTGCTGTTCACCGATCCGCCCATGGCCAACTTCTGCATCAGATACCCGCGCCAGCCGACGCTGATCGACGAGGTGTGGTTGCCGCCGAACCAGCCTGTCCTCATCAGCCTCGCCGGCTGCAACCACGACCCGGCGATCAGCGGTCAAGACCGCACGGGCAATCGGTCGCATCTGGCGTGGGGCGCGGGACCGCACATCTGCCCAGCGAAGTCGGTTGCGTATCTCGTCGTGGAGCATGGGGTCGATCAAGTGCTCGACGCCCTGCCCGAGATGAAACTGGCAGTGCCCGCGACCGAACTGGTCTGGCGGCCAGGGCCTTTTCACCGGGCGCTGTCCGCGCTGCCGGTCACCTTCCCCGCGACACCGCCTCTGGCGACGGGACTGTGGTCGTTCCCCGCGGTGCCGAACATCGCGGGGACGCTGACCGGCGGTCCGGCGCTGAACCGACGCCGCCCTACCTCCCGCCCGGTGTGAAGGGATCCTCGCTGTGGGTGATATCGACGACGACGATTGCTGCGACCCCACCGCCTGGTATTACCACGAACTGTGGCGCGCCGAGACCTACGGTTGGGACAGCCTCGCCAAAAAGCTTCGCGAGGCCGGCCCACCAGCACGCGAGCTCGCGCGCACCCCGGTCATCTTCGAGTCGCCGATCAGCAGCGATCCCGGCAATCTGCTGGCACTACTGAGCGCCGCAGCCTCGAACGATCTCACCCTCGTCGTCACCAGTGACGCCGATAGCCGCGCACTGGGATGCGCCCGTTACGTCCTGGACTCGGTCGGCCGCGACGACGTCCCGGTCGTCGCCCAGGCGCGACCGCCGCAACAACACCACGGGCCGGACAGTGACGGCTCAGCTGCTGCCGCTGTCGAGGATCCCAGTGTGGATGTCCTCGCCGCGGTCCGGAAGGTATGCGCGACCTCTTCTCCCGCTGTGCGCTGGATCGCCACCGGCTCCCCGGCCACACTCGCCAGCGTGCTCCGGCATGACGCGCAGCTGCGCACGCTTCTCGCGGTCACCCTGTGCGACACCGAATTTCTCCACGCCCCTGCTGACGCGGCCGCGGTTGTCGAGTCCGTGGAAGATCTGATGCTCGTACGATCGCAGACGGTGTCGGTTGCGGAGATCACCATGCACGAGGGGCTGTTCGCTGCATGCGGCGTACCGGCCGATCCCGCGCTCGGGCCACTTCTGGACCGCTGGCCCGCCGACCCGGTGTGTTCTGCGCTGCCCATCGCGACGACAGCCGCAGGATTGCTGATGCCGTTCGAATTCACCCAACAGCATGTGATCATCAGCGAGTCCGGACAGATCATCGTCGATCCAGCCAGCGGCTACCGGCGGTGGGTCACCACGGAAATCAGCAATGTAGCCTTCTGGCTCGGAAAGCAATTGGCCCAATTGCCAATTCCACGCGGAAGACCGCGCCCGTGACCGGCGCACACGCACACCTGGCCGCGGGCCACGAACAGCATCAGCATCTACCTCGCAGCTTCGCTACCGCATTCCAACCTCGGGTGTCACGGTCCAGGCGAAGATCAACGATGTGCTTCTACACACTTGGTTCGAACGTGATCCCGACCGCAGCACCGGAACAAGGACGGTGCCAGCCCGTCCGGGGTGACTGGCTCGCCGTAGGCGGTGCAGAACTGCACATAGCGCGTGCGGGCGTGACCGGCTTGGATCACCTGCCGCGTGATCGCCGCCGACACCGCCTCCCACAGCGATGGATTCGCGGCGCGTGCCACCGCCCCTGAGCGCGTCCTCGAACTGACCGATCAGTAGTTCAGGCAGCTCGGCGCGGCGTTCGCACTGGTCACCGCGCTGCAGGCGGCTCGAACAGGCCAGTTGTCACAGTGATCCTTCGTGGTGTTCGGTGTGTGACCAGCGGGTCATCGTGCGGGCATCGACACTCGCGGGATCGGGGTCGGTGGGCGCAGCGTGGCACCGTCGTCGTTGTCGGCGGTGACGATGCGGATGACCGCGGTGCGGGTGGTCAGCAGCTGCCGATCGCCGGGTCGGTGCGTGGCGTCCGGGACGACGATCAGCCAGCAATCGGGTTCTCGGCCGGCGTGCCGGGCAAGAGCGGCGAACGTGCCGCCGTGAGTACCGTGGTCGAGATGCGTCCCTCCCCAGCGGTAACCCCAGGTCGGCGCGCGTTGTGGCATGTGCGCACCGACCCGGGCGAGGTCGCAGGGCTCGGTCAGCAGCGGGAACTGCAGGTAGCCGAGCGCGAGCGGCGCGTCGGGGGTCAACGGATCGTGCTGGCGCCTCACGAAGCGCACCCGGTGACGGACGCGGGAAGGGGAAGGGGAAGGCACACCCGGCCGCTGACGACGCGTGCGACGAGGCAGTCGTAGTCGAACGCCTGCTCCACGAGTGCTTGCGTCGCGCCCGAAGTTGGAAGGAAGTCGTGGTCAGCGGTCAGTTCGTGGGCCCAAACCCAAATGTGACGAGCAAGCAACTCACCCAGACCATGCGGATGGGGGCGAGCATAAGCACAGTTGATCGCGTTGGTGATGAGCAGGTCGTGTACGTAGAGATCAATCCGCGCGGTCACCTCGTCGATCGCGCGGGTCCTGCCGAACTCTTCGAAACCCACTGCCCACCCAGGACCGGCGGCCTTCCGCGCGATCAGTACCTCGGACTGTCCTGACGCCGTGAGCTGCCGCTGATAGGTGTGCAGCAACTCCATTGCGGCGGTGAGGATCTCCGGGTGGGCGTAATCGCTGGGATCGAACGTCGGCGACCGCAGCGCCCGCCACACGGTGCGGGCGCTGGGAATGCTGAGGTACCAGTCAGGTCGGCTGACAATGCGTCTCCCCGCGCCAGCGGCGAAAGCTCGGCAAGGCGCATGTTGTAGGCGCGTTGTGCAGCGCGCACGCCCGTGATGGCGGCTTCGTCATGCGGCTGTCGTGCGTAGACCACCCACTGCTGAGCCATCTCCGACACCAGTCGCCCCAGCTCGACCCCTCCGGCGGGTGCCGCGATGAGCCCGGCGATCTTCGCATCGACCGTTCTTACACACCAGGAGAGTTCCTGGTCGATCACCGCCACACTCGCCCCAGCGGTCTGGGCACGGCGATAGTGGCCGTCAACGATCGACGCCGATAGCTTCGCCACCCAACCGCAGTTGTGGCTACCGGCAACAGCGGCGTCGCGTTGGAGTGCCCGCGCACGTATCCACGCCATCGCACGCGAGCCGAGGGCGAAGGCAGCGCGGAGGCCGGTGCGTTTGTGCTGCGGAGGAAGGCATTGCGCGAAGTGGGTGATCCATTCCTCCGCCTGCGGCAGTTCGGCCAAGCTCGGGACCTACGCGTTCACCGGTTGTGTCGCTCCTGTTCTGGTGGTCATGGTGTACGGGCGCCGCGCCATCCCAGTGGTAGCTGCACGCGGCGGGCATGGATCTCGACCAGCAGATCGGCGTAGCCTTCCCGGACCTCGGCAAGGTGGAACATGGCTTCATGGCGCTGCTGCTCGTCGTCGCTGTGCCGGATGGTCCATATGGCGGCGGCGTAGGTCATGGCGATGTGGCTGATCACTTCGCCGAGGCAATGGGTGTGTCTGCGCGCGCCGTCAGGGCGCGGCAGATGGAACACCGCCCAGGAATTGATCTGCTCAATGGTGTCTGCGATCTCTCTGCGGACGCCCGCGTCATCGAAATCAGCCGGACGTGACCGTGGACTGGCCCATCCGGGCAGCAGCACGGCGTGCAGATCGCCGAGTTCACGTGCCCATCCGATCAACGGCGAGTCGTCCTCGAGGTGCCCGGCGATCGCCGCCAGCAACTGTTCCGGCGACAGCAACGCCGCCGGACCCGAGGGGCCACCGTCTCCGGGCGGCGACATCACCGCCCCGCCCGGCCATATCACGTCCTTCACGATCGGCCACCGGAACGGACGAAGAATGCTCCACTCGGTCGGGCGTATTCGCAAGACAGGGTGCAGCGGGTGCTGGTGTGATCACGGTCGCAGACACGCTCCGCATGCGCGCACAGCGCGGCGACTTTCGCGGTGACGGGATCGTTGCGGAGGCGAGATTCCATCAGTTCGACCACCAACCGGCCATCGTTGTGCTGTAGAAGGCGGATGGTGCCTTGGTGACCGAAGGGGCTGATGCCGGGTTCCCCGGCCGCCTTCGCTGCGGCGTTGGCATCCTCGGCCAACGCCATATACAGCTGGTCCACCGGAGCCATCAGATCCGGCCAGCCCAGCACAGTCAGCTGTTCGACGAAGTCCCATCGCGTCACTGTCGGGATCGCCCCCACGGTCGATTCCGCGAGCAAATGCAAGCCCTTTGGAGGTGTCTGTTCCTGGATCGAGGTGCACGGTTGCTGTTGGTCGGCGCTGTTGCGGGGGGCGGCGGGTGCCAGGTAGTAGATATGCGCCTGCGGCATATACGTCAGCCGCTGGATCACCGCTTTGCCGGACGGTCCGATCCCGGTCAAGTGCTCGCGCGACGGCACGATCAGATGACCGCCACGGCCGCCTTCGATCTCCCCCATCACCTGCCACAGCAATTGTGTGCGAGGTGAACCTGCGTCGAACAAATCCTCCAAGTCCAGGTTCTGAGCCGATGCCGCGGCCTTCAGCCGCGCCATTGTCGCAAGCGCTGGGTCGGCGCGATCCACGTCCTCGATGATCGACCGCAGCATCCGCTCCGGAGCGGTCGGCTCGATGACGACGCGTCCAGGACCGAACGAGAGCGCAGCAGCGTAGTCGTGCATGGAGTGTGACCTCATTGCGCGCGTGTGCGGTCGGCAGAAGTTCTGCTCGCGCGTATCCGAACCACATCAGACTCACTCCCCTATTGATCGTCGAGCAAGGTCGAAAGAAGCGACCCATCTTGCATTCGCGGCCTTGTGCGTATGCCGCCTTCTTCGTACTGCCGCGGCCGCAGGGCCGGCGGAGTCGGAGGTGCAGGCCCGAACGTCACACCGCCACACTCTGGTGTCGCCTGTCGAGACGGCCACCTGTTTGTCGACGGAATGTTTGTGACGTGCAGCCATACCACCGAGTGAATCGTTCGGAGTATCTATCGCACAATGACATTCGCTCGGTCAGATTCGGTCATTCGAACGGACAGATGACCGGACACGCACTGCGGAAATGGCTACCTGTCGGTGACGGAACGGATCCCGAATGACCACAGGAGTCGTCTGCAATTCATCGATCAAGGCACTACAGCTAGCGGCAGCTGACGCAGGAGAACGAGGTGATGACGCCGCTGTGCTGGGAAGGTCGGAAGCCATACCCGTCCGAGGATCAGAGACCATCGTGCCGGCAGCGGGGCCGCCGGCACGGGCGAGCGGCGAACAATCTGCGCGCAGGCAGTTCCGCGCTTCGCTGGATGCTGGCCCGGTCGCCCGCCGAGGTCGATGGGAGCGCCGCTATGTGTAGCGACTCCAGGTTGCATCGACGTCCTCGGCTTGCAAAGTCTTCAGCCGGTGTGCGTGCTGGGCGGCGACGGCAGGACGCTGGCCCAGATCAGGCAGGACGCTGGTGACCATGATGAGTTCTCGTATGCGGGCCAGTACGGGCCAATAGGGCTCGTCGCGGACATCAGCACCGTAGGCCGCGACGAATTGCTGGTAGAAGCCGCGGCGGTTGAACCGCACCGCGCCGACAGCTTGCGGGACGAGATCCCATGCGAGAGGGCCGATACCGGCTTCATCCAGGTCGCACAGCACGACCTTGCCGGATTGTTCCCGCAGCAGATTCCCGGAATGAGGGTCACCATGGATGATTCCCATCCGAAGTTCAGGTTCCCACCGCTTGTATTCGGCTTCGGCTGCCGACCAGGCATCGGCGAGCCAGTCGAGATCCGTGCGGGTGATGGTCTCGTCGGCCTCGGCTAGTTGTTGACGCGCGTTGTCGAACGGGTCCCACACCGGCAGCGTGGCATCCGGTGGAATCTGGTGAAGTTCCCGCAGAGGCGCAGCTAATTCGGCTGGCGTCCACAGCGAACTGTTGTCGAGTTCAGGCCAGAAGGTGACGGTGAAGGGTCCTGGCAGATGTAGTGGCTGGGGCACCTCCAGCAGCGGTGCGATGGGAGCGTCGTGACCGGCCAGTCGACGCGCCACCTCGACGATCCGTCTCCCGCGAATGTCCCCCTCTTCGCCGGTGCCTACCCGCACGATCACTGGGGAGGTCTTCAAGCGGAAGACCGCGTTGACGGTGTACTTGATGAGCTCGGCGTCGGTGGCGTCCAGCTCGATGTGGGCGCACGCTTCAGCCACGGCTGAGTGCAGTTCCGCGGCGCGGCAGGGCGAAAGGTCGGTCGCCAAAACGTCATCCTAGGTTGAGATCGGTCATCAACGAGCGGGGAACTGGACTTGCAGGTATATCGTGCGCCAATTGCCGCACCTGATGGCAGATGTCCTTCACCTCGGGGTGTGACAACCATGGTGCAGCGGCTTCGGTCATTCGCACCAGCCGGTCGACGGCTCGGGCGCTGCGGACTCCCACGGCCATGTCGAGGGCACGAGCGGCCGAATCGATCGCAGTCTGTGGGTCGTTGAGGCGAAAGGCTCCAGTCGCGAGAGTGGTTTGGTCGAACAGCACGCTGCGCGCGGGACGGTCGGGCGCGCCTGCCTGCAAGGAAGTTCGAGCGCCGTCGACCGCGGCCATGGTGTACTGCTCCGCTATCGAGTCCGAACCCACGGTGAGTGCCAGCTCGTTGTAGACGACCGAGCACATCCCGGTGAACTCCCCGGGGGTGTAGAACACCGCTGTCCACGGGTCCACCATTTCACCTACCCTGCTGCTTTCTTCTTCCGCGCGTGACAGCGCGATCTTCATCTGCGCTTCGGCGCCCATCATGGCGTGGGCCCATGCTTCGTTCGCGTAGAGCCGCGCTGATTCACCACAATTGGATGCGTCTTGCGCAGGCAGCTGACCGAGTTGGAACGCGCGCAGCGCAAGGTGCGGTTGTCGCTCGATTAGGCTGATGCGGCCCAGCACGTACAACGTCGAGGCTACAAGGCTGGGGGCCTTCGCCTGCCGCGCGAACACCAGCGCCAGGGTTGTGTACTGGCGAGCCCGGTCCTGGTCGCCGATATCGTGATACGCCCACCCTACGAGTCTGGCGAGGTCGGCAACCGCAACGGTCATCGCCTGTTCGGCCCGTTCGTCGCGGCAGCCGGACAGCAGCCCTACTGCGGATCGCAGCAGCCCTTGTGCCGCGTCGACGACTGCGAAACCGCCGTGTCTTTGATCGAGCTGCCGCAGTGACGCCGTCACAGAACGTATCAACGCAAGATCGGCTTCACCGACCTTGTCGCCGGGTAACGGCCCGCGAACCTGACCGTCGAGCTGAGGCAACCAGGGCGCGAGTAGCTCGGGCGATCCGACTACCGCCGTGGCGAGCGCTTGGAGAAGAGTCAGACCTCCCACGGCTTCCACGGTATCGAGTGACGGACTCGAAAGACATGACATCGCATGGTCATCCCCACTGTCATCCGGGTGGGGAGGGCTGTGCGGATCGGGTGCGCCGATGTCCCGAAGTAGCTTCAGGTAGGCGGCACTGGGAGTGCGCACGTCGCCAGTTTCCCAGCGAGCGACGGTTCGTTCGAGGCAGCCGACGTTGAGGTTGCGTTTTCTGCCCGCGGCGTTGATGAGTTCGGCGAATTCTCTCCGACTGACGTCGAGTTCGTATTTTCGGAAGTCACGAAGGCGAGTGCCCCAGTCGTTCGATTGGGCGCCGGAGGTCCCGGCGGCCGCACCGCCCGGTCGAGCGGTGCGGGTGAGGTCGGCTACGTTCATTGTCGCTCCCCCTGCTCCTAACCGTCATCCATTCAGTTGCCCGCGGACAACCCTCAGTTGCTGGCCTGCCGCCTCGAGTGAGTGCCCGTGGCGAGGAAGTGTCTCTGCTCGCCGTGCCCTGGCTGCCGACAGACGAGGGCTCGTCCTGGACCGTGAGCTCGCGCGCTGGCCAGCGCGTGTCTGTCGCTCGCAGCCAGCTGGCGTGATAACTTCGCATGATAATCTAACCTGATAATCAGGGTTCGGGTGCCGGATCGGAGGAGGCGGACCCGATACGGTGGGGAGCTATGGCTAGGACCGCACGGAAAGTGCTGCTCGGACGCGAGATCGACGCGATGATCCGACGTGCTCGGATGACGCAAGCCGACGCAGGCAAGCTGATCGGAGTGAGCCAGTCACGGATCGCGTCGGTCATCGCTGGAACCGGGAATCTCACGCCCGACGCCATCAAGAGGCTGGCTCACGGCCTCGGCGTGACAGATCCGGACTATATCGGCATCCTCCTCGAACTCCATCGCGACAATCACAAGCGTGGGTTCTGGAACACCGGACACAGGCGCGCATACATCGACGAACTGCGCTTGCTGGTAGATCTCGAGAATCAGGCCGATCGACTGCGGGAAACGGCCGCTGAGATTGTTCCCGGCCTGCTACAGCATCCCAACTACATCCGTGCCTTGCACGAGCATCTGCAACTCGACACCACCGATCCAGACGCGGTGACAGTCGATGACTACGTGCAGGCCCGACTGGCAAGACAACAGAATTTGACCAGGTCACGCCCGCCCGAGTTCCACGCGATCTTGTCCGAATCGTGTCTGCGCCGCAGCTACGGCTCGGATGCAGTGATGCTCGAACAGGTCGATCACCTGATCGGGTTGTCGCGCCGACCGAACATCATCTTGCAGGTCATGCCGTTCACCCACCAGGCACCTGGCGCAGGCATGGAAGACCGCTACACCCTTATCCGAGTGCCCTCCCCTGGAGCGGCAGGCGACCTCGAAATGGCCGTCATCGAGGCACAAGGCGAAATCCGCTACATCGATGACAAACCCGCCATCGCGATCCGGGAGAAAATCTTCGCCCGGCTCTCGGTCACCGCACTCAGTGAAGCGGACTCCCGGCAGTTCATGGAACACATCGCACGGAGTCTGCGCGGTCGACCAACCATCCCCTGACGTTGCACCACTCGAAGGGAAACCTGTGGCCTCCGAGCACTTCCAACCCCGCGGGCTCGACACCCGCAAGCCGAGCGCGGCACGCGTCTACCATCACATGCTCACCGGAGAAGTGATCTTCGAAAGCGACCGCACATTCTTCGAGCGGCTCTACACCCAGATACCCTTCTACCCCGTCTGGGCCCGCCACAATCGCGCCTTCCTCACCCGCGCCGTTCAGCACATGGTCGCAGCAGGTGTCCGCCAGTTCCTGGATATCGGCTCAGGGCTTCCGACCGGCGGCAACACCCACGAAGTGGCGCGTCAGGCCGCAGGTGATGCGCGGGTCGTCTACGTCGACAACGACGAGGAAGCCATCACGCGCGCGCACGACCTTCTGACACAGCAGGCGGTGCTCGACAGCACCGCGATAGTCGCAGGCGACCTCCGGGACCCTGTCGGCATCCTCGAACACCCCGACACCGTCCGGCTGCTCGACTACTCCGAACCAGTGGGCGTGCTGCTGGTATCGGTGCTGCCATGGGTGCCCGACTCCGATCGCCCGGCCGAGTTGGTCTCGCAACTGCGTGACGCCCTCGCTCCAGGCAGCTACATCGCTATGACACACGTCTCCCTCGAGGACGCAGCCCCAGAGACCAAGCACCGAGTTGCCTCTGCAGCCGCACTTTTCGTCGACGCCCTCGATCCGGTCACCCTTCGTACCCGCGAGCAGTTCGAAGACTTCTTCGGCGGATGGTCCCTGGTCGAACCCGGGATCACCTACGCCACCGACTGGCGCCCCGACCACCCCGTCGACAGCGACGACCCCGCTCGCCTGTGCAACTTCGCTGCACTGGGCTACCTGCAGTAATCGATCGATGACGACCCTGCCGCCGGACCAACGCCTGGCCGCAGAAGTCAGAAAGGAAACCGACATGTTGCCGACCCTCACCGCAGGTCAATTCCGCAAAGCGACCGCCAGTTCGCCACAGCAGGCGTGCGTGATGGTCAGCCGTGACGAGAAATGGACGGTGGTGTGGGACGACAAACTTGCAGATCCCCACAGCACCACCGATGCGCTCGTTCCGCAAGATCAGTGCCTCTATTTCCACCACCACGAGTTCGATGCCTTCCAAGAAGGCATCCGGTCCGGCAACCCGATCGGCCACTGCTTGCAAATGACCCTCCGCAACGACGGCACCTACATCTTCAGCGCGGCCACCGCCGATCAATCCGCGAGCGCACCGGAACTCCACTTCGACCTAGCAGAATACGAGGCCTTCCTGACAGGGATCTGCAAGCACGAGTTCGACCTCGATAGATTCAAAAACGCCGCATGATGTAGATGTAGGGTCTCAGAACTCGTGTCGGAATCTCAGAATGAGAGTCGGTGACGTGGCGGATCCGTCATAGTTTTGAGATTCCGCTCCTGTAGCGGGTTGTTTGGTGGATGATCTTCGCCAGTTGGCTTCCGCAGCAGGAGGTTTCGAGTTGGCGAGGGTGAGTGTGCCGGGGTCTCGGCGGTTGGTCGGCGTCGATGCTGTCGAGGTCGCTTTTCGGCGTGCCGATGGTTGCGAGCAAGTCCAGCCGTTGGGGGCTGTGAGGGCTGAGGTGTTGAGCGGGGCGGCTCCGTGGCGGAGGTTCCGCTGGTATCACGGCCAGAAGCACTATTCAGGGTCGTATTGGTCGGCGACCGAGTCCGGTCATGTCATCTACGAGTCGCGGCTTGAGCTGGCCCGGCTGTTGTTCGCCGATTTCGATCGCTCGGTGTGGCGGATCGTGGCGCAGCCGTTTGTGCTGCGGGTGGAGATCGGTGGCAAGGTTCGCCGCCACGTCCCGGACTTCTTGTTGCTCACCGGATCCGGGGCGGTGGTGGTCGATGTGAAACCTGCCGTACGGTTACAGGATCCGAAGGTCGCGTTCACGTTCGGGTGGACCGAGCAGGTGGTGGCGGAGCGTGGCTGGCGATACGAGGTCTGGAGCGAACCGGAGCCGGTTGAGCTGGGCAATGTCCGATTCCTCGCGGGCTACCGGCGGGCCTGGTTGTTCGAGCCGGAGGTCCTCGATGCGGTACGGGGCTCGGTAACCAGCGGCATGACTGTCGCCGAGGCACTCGCTTCGATGTCGAAGTTTCCGCAAGCGATGGTCCGAGCAGGACTATTGCATCTGTTGTGGCGGCAGGAGTTCATGGTGGACATGTCCACGCGGCTCAGGTGGGCAAGCGCTCTGCAGGCGGCGTGATGACGAGGGCAGCAACTCGGTTCGGTGTCGGTACTCGGTTGATCTATGACGGCGAGGCCGTCGAGATCGTGGAGATGATTTTCACGCCCGTCGGCAATGAGGTTGTCTTGCGGTCGCAGTCGGGCGAGCTGTCGGTTCGCCGTGTCTCGGTGCGGGAGTTGCTCACCTGCGAGGGTGTCCGGGTGGTCCCGGTCGAGGATGGCCCTGCAGGCACCGATGACGAGGCGTTGGCAAGCGCTGTTCTGGACAACTTGAGCGAAGCGGAACGTCATCGGTTGCTCGAGCGTGCCGCGCATGTCCGGGAAGTGCTGACCGGCTACAAGTCCGGCGCCGCCGAGCTGGCCGCCGCAGAAGAACCACGCGCCGAATACGATCCGGTGCTGCCGACGACCACCCGGTACGAGGCGAAAGCAATCGAGCTGGGAGTCAGTGTCCGGACGGTAGAGCGCTGGGTCGCCGACTATCGCAAGGCCGGGGAGGCGGGTCTGGTGGAGAGCAGGTCCACGGGCCGGAATTCGTTCGGTAGCAATGATTCACGCTGGTCGGAGACAGCGTTGGAGGTGATGGCCGAGCACACCGATCAGTCCCGGCCGTCGCGGACGTTGGTGATCGAGCGGACCAACGCGCGGGTGACCGCGAGGTTCGGTGCGGGTGTGGTGGAGTTGCCGTCGCGGGCGACGGCGTTCCGGATTCTCGAGCAGCTGGAGCGCCGTCATCCGTTGTTCCGGTTGAGCACCAAACGGAACCGGGATATCGCGGGGCGGCCGGACGGGGTTTATGGGAAGTTGCGCCCGACGCGGCCGGGTGAGTATCTGCTGATGGATACCACGCGTTTGGATGTGTTCGCACTGGATCCGGTGACTCTGCGGTGGATGCAGGCCGAGCTGACGGTGTCGATGGATTGGTACTCGCGCTGCATTTGCGGGATCCGGATCACCCCGGTGTCGACGAAGTCGGTGGACGCGGCGGCGACGCTGTTCCAGGCGTTCCGGCCCCGGCCGGCCGGGGCGGATTGGCCGCGGCATGCGGTCTGGCCCGAGCACGGTATTCCGCGGTCGGTGCTGGTCGATGTCGACGCGATCGAGGGGCCGATGCGTGGGGCGGCGAATCCGGCGGTGGTGCCGGAGACGATCGTGATCGATCACGGCAAGATCTATGTTTCCGAGCATCTGACCAGCGTGTGTCAGCGGATGGGCATCTCGATCCAACCGGCGAGGCTGCGAACGGGTCGTGACAAGGGCCCGGTCGAGCGGTTTTTCCGGACTCTGCGAGAGGATCTGCTGCAGGCGCTGCCCGGTTACAAGGGTCCCGATGTTCATTCCCGCGGGCTGGATCCGCAGGCAGAGGCGTTCTTCTATCTGGATGAGTTGGAGGCGATCATCCGGGAGTGGGTGGCGGCGGTTTACCACTGCCGTCCCCATGACAGCCTCGTCGACCCGCACGTCGAGGGGTTGCGGTTCTCACCTGCGGCGATGTTCGAACACGGCATGGCTCGGGCCGGCTACATCGAGGTGCCGCGGGATCCGGATCTTGCTTATGAGTTCCTCAAAGTCGAATGGCGCACCATCCAGCACTATGGCGTCGAGTTCGGCGGGCGCCGCTACAACGGTGAGATCCTCGACGGGCTGCGCGGCAAGCTCAGCGGCTACACCGGAGCCAAGGCCAAACGCCGTTGGCCGATCCACTACGACCCCGACGACATCACCCGCGCCTGGTTCCGTCACCCCGACATCGGGTGGGGGCCGCTGCGCTGGGAACACGCCCCTACCGCGGATATGCCGTTCAGCGAGGACGCCCTCACGTTCGCCCGCAAGCTGGCCGCAGCGAAATACACCTACCCTGACGATCGGCTCGCTGTCGCCGACCTGCTGGAGCGCTGGAATCTCGGCTTGGGTTCGTCGGCGCTCGAGCGTCGCATGGCTTTGCGGCTGTCGCGCGAAGCCGCCACCTTCGACGACACATCCGCCGAGGACGAGGTGAACGCCCTGCCGTCGGTGGCGAAGATCCTGGCGCTGACCGCCGCAACCGCGGCGGCGCAGGACACCGAGCCCGCGCCGGCACCGGAGCCGGAACCCGAAGGTGGTGACGACGACGACGATTCCGATGACGAATTCGACGACAGCAGTATCGATTTCGAAGATGATGACGACTTCTACGCCGACGCCTTGGAGGACGTGTGAGCTCCCGGCGCCGCACCGAGAAGCCCTCAGCGCCGAAACGATCGGCGCCGCGGCTGGACAATCTCACTCTGTCGCGCAAGGAAGGCTGGGGCCGGTTCTGTGACACCCCGGCCCGGATCGCGCCGGAGCCGTTGACGCGCCGGCAGTTGGAAGCGTTGAGCGAGGACGCATTGGCCCTCCACAACCGGGATCGCCGCGAATGGCACGCCAACCTCGGACCGTTGATGACACCGCAGATGGAGGCGTTGCACGAGGACTTGTGGGACATCGTGGACAGCAACTGCCAAGACGGCGACAAGGCCAAAGGCGCGGTCGCGGTCGACGCCTTCCCGGGCCTGGGAAAGACCACCGCGGTGCTGGCGTTCGCCAAGAAATACCATCGTCGCGAGATCGCCGTGCTCGGTGCGCAGGCCGACGACGGGCATGAACGCTGGCCGGTCTGCCGGGTCGGTTTGACCGGCAACACCGGTATGCGTGAATTGAACCGGGCGATGCTGGAGTTCTACGGCCACCCGGGGGTGAAACGCGGTACTACCGCCGAGTTCGCCCACCGCGCCCTGGACTGCGTATTGTCCTGCAACACAACCATTATCATCGTCGACGACCTGCATTTTCTGCGTTGGAACCACCGCAGTGGCGTCGAGATCAGCAACCACTTCAAATACATCGCGAACGAGTTCCCGGTCACCCTGGTATTCGTCGGGGTCGGCTTGGCCGCGCAAGGTTTGTTCTGCGAGGGCACCGACTATCACGACGCGGTGCTCGCCCAGACAGGGCGGCGCACCACACCGCTGGACATGCCCGGGTTCACCGTCGACACCGAGACCAGCCGCAGACAGTGGCGCAAACTACTGCTCGCCGTCGAGCAACGCGTCGTGCTGGCCGACAAGCATCCCGGCATGATCGCCGACGACTTGTCGGACTACCTGTTCGCCCGGTCCACCGGTCACATCGGATCGTTGATGACCCTGATCAACCGCGGTTGTCAAAGAGCGGTCCGCACCGGCGCCGAGAAGCTCGATATCGCACTGCTCGACCAGGTCAAAAACGACGCGGCCGCCGAGAAAGCCCGCCAGGAGATCGAAACCGCGATCGCGGCCCGCAAGATCACCACCCGGCTGCGCAAAACCGGGTGAGCGCCCGGACCCTGCCGATCCGGGTGGCGCCGCTGCCCGGCGAAGCGATCGACTCCTGGCTCGAAGCCCTCGCCGCCCGCCACCGCGCCGGCTGGCAAGACATGCTCGACGCCGTCGGGCTCACCCAGCCCCGATCCACGGTGACCGGCTGGATCGCCCGCCCGACCCCGCACGAGGT
Source organism: Nocardia sp. NPDC047038 (assembly GCF_040644075.1). Lineage (NCBI taxonomy): Bacteria > Bacillati > Actinomycetota > Actinomycetes > Mycobacteriales > Nocardiaceae > Nocardia > Nocardia sp. NPDC047038. Next base: position 17,945 of record NZ_JBEYVQ010000035.1, read on the forward strand.
GAGAACACTGGCCGCCGCGACCGCCTGCGACCCGGCCGCCATCGCGGCGGCAACGCTGGACCGCTACCACGGCGCCGCGTTGCGGATCGACCCCGTCACCCGCAAGCTGAGCGCCTTTCCCTGGAGTCCGGTCAGCTCCTCGCGGTTCTGCCCGCCGTGTCTTGCCGAGACCGGTGGCCGCTGGCAGCTGCGTTGGCGGCTGGCCTGGTCGTTCGCCTGCCTGCGCCACCGTCGGCTGCTCGCCGACACCTGCCCGGTCTGCCGGCATCGCCAACGCCGCCTGCCCCTGCCTGGTCTCGCCGTCCCCGCACCCGGTTGTTGCGCCAGCCCACTGCCCGGCTCGACCGGCATAGCACCCGCCCGTTGCGGCGCCGACTTGACCCACGCGGAAACCTGGCGGCTCGATGACGACCATCCAGCCCTGCAAGCCCAGCACCGCATCGACGACATCATCGACACCGGCGCCGCCGCGTTCGGCGTCTACGCCGCCGCACCCATGCCGGGCGAAGCAGCACTGACCGATGTCAAGATCATCGTCGACCGGGTCCTCGCCTACGCCACCACGGCATCGCTGGCCAGGGTGATCCCGCCGGATCTGCTCGACGCGCACGCCCAGGTCACCGATCGAGCCGACACCCACAGGCCCGGAAGGGCCCTACCAGCCGCACCGACGGCAGCGGTCGCTGTCACCGCAGGCCTCGCCGCTCTGGGCGCACCCGACGCCCACCGCGGCGGTGACGCCCTGCGATGGCTGATCACCGAAACACGCGACTACCGGGGCAAGACCAACTCCACCACCAAAACCAACGCCTCGACCCTCCGACGAACCGATGCCAGCCCCGCATTGGATGCGATCCAACTGGCCGCCCTCTCCCCATCGATGAGCGCCACCGACCAACTGCGCTACCGAATTGCCGATCCATTTCCCCGGCGGCCGGGCAGCCGACCGGACCGAATCGGCACGCTTGCCCGCAGCCTCCCGACGATGCTGTGGCCCGCATGGTCACTACGGCTGGCCCTACCGCGCCCCCAGCAACGCCAACTGCGGCCCGCGCTCTCGGTCGCACTGCTGCTCACCGGCACCGTGCTGCCGATCGCCGACGCGGCCGAGATCCTCGGCGGCTACACCGACAACTACCGGGTCTCCCGGGCGTTGAACCTGCTCGCCGACTGCGAACACTGGGACGATGCCCGGCACGCACTGACCCTCATGAGCGACTACCTCGCCGAGGCCGGCACACCCATCGACTACCAGCGCCGCCGCGGCCTCGACTACACCGGACTGCTGCCTGAGCACACCTGGCAGCGGATCTGCCGCGACCTCGGCGCCGACAACCTCAATAGCGCCACCGGCAAACGAGCCCGCTGCTACCTGTTCGAACGCCTCAGCGGCCTACCCACCGACGCCAGCCCCGCAGCCGTCAACGACAACCACTTCCACACCCGCACAGCAGATTTCGTGCGCCGCCTCACCCCGCGACTGGCCCATGCCCTCAACGATCACGCCCGTGAATTCCTCACCACCCATGGCATCGACGAACCACCGGCCTGGCAGCCACCCACCGAGCTGTTGCACGGCCTGTCACTACCCGAACCCGATCCTGCAAACATCGACATCGACCGCCTGCACCGCCTGATTCGCGACGAGGACCCCACTCCCGGCAAGGCAGCCCAAGTCCTGAACACCACGCCCGACACCATCCGGCATCTACTGGAAATCCACCCCGCCCCACCATCGCGGGAAGCCACCACGACCACATCCGCCTACCTCACCGCGAAGGCAGCCCTTCCCCCCGACGCCCTCACCGATCTCTACCTCCGCCAACGAATCAGCACCGCCGCGATCGCCAAGCGAGTCGGCGTCCACGCCGCCGTGATCATCCGCCTGGCCCGCGACTACCAGATCCCGGTCCGCGAACCCGGCCGGCAACCGACCACCAGCGTCGACCGCGACTGGCTCCACCAGCAATACACAATCCAGGGCCGCACCCTGACCGAACTCGCACAAGAAGCTGGCGTGAGCTGGGCCACCCTGGCCCGCTGGGCCCAGCGCTACCACATTCCCCTGCGCCGACACGGCGCCACCCTCGCCCGCAAAACCACCTGCACCGCCGCCGAACTCGCGGACGCACCAGCCCTGCTGCAACCAGCACTGGCCCAAATCGACGGACTCGGCCGACTCAACGACTTCGCCACCACTAGCCGCCACCGGACCCTGAGCTCAGCCGCCGCCGACCTCGGCACCAACGCCACAGTCCTTCAAAACAGAATCCAGGAACTCGAATACGACCTGGGCGGCGTCCTGCTCAACCGCGCCCACGCCCGACGACCCATGACACTCACCCCACTCGGCCAAGCAGTCCTCGACGCCATCCAGACCTGGCCGCAACCCCACCGTTAATGGGAGTCAGTGAGTTCTGGCCCTGGAGTCGGTCGTGTGGTGAAGTCCAGTCTCGCCACGTCTTCGGCAAACGTCGCCGCATGTTCGAGGACGTCTTCGGCGAGGTCGTCCAGCATCTTGGCGTAGCGCAAAAGCACAGTCGGCTCGCCCTGAAGCTTTGGTTCGGCTTCGATCTGCAGCGACGTCGAACCGTTGGATGGCGCGCCCAATGCATGACCGGTGTCAACCGTTTCCGTGACAAACCTTGCAACTGCGTGTCGACGTTCACGTAATTCCCGGTGCCCGCGCTCGCGGAATTCCGCAGGTGGTGGGTCCTGGTTGATGTTCTACCCGATGGCCTCCTTCGGT
>NZ_JBEYVQ010000036.1:0-18589 GCF_040644075.1 Nocardia sp. NPDC047038
GATCCAGATCCGGATGCGTGGCAGCGCCGGACGCGCCTACTACGACAAGAAGATCGCCGAGGGAAAGACACCGAAGGAGGCGAAACGCTGTCTCATTGGGTGAGATTGATGGTGCGGTCCGATGATCGGACCGTGGTCCTCGGTCAGCACCAGGAGATGGCCACGTTGCCGCGCCGCATTGGATGGCCAGTTTGAGTACTGCCACTCCTGGTGCGCCGAGGCTGCGATGACCGGCGTCAGGGACATGCCCCATCGAGGGCCGAACAATGAGGAACCGGCTCCGGAGCCTCGACTGAGGAGGGCTTGACCAGCGAAACTCTCTGGAGGCTGTGCATGCGGTTCGTCGGCTGGGATTGGGCGAGTAAGACCCATGACGTGACCGTCATCGATGACCGCGGTCGCGTCCTGGATCGTTGGGCGTTCAGTCACACCGAGCAAGCGTGGACGACGACATTGGCTCGTTTGGCGCGTCACGGCGATCCCGCCGACCTGCCGGTGATCATCGAGCGGACCAGTGGGCTGATCGTCGACCGCTTGCTGGCTGCCGGACATCCGGTCGTTCCCGTGCACCCGACCGCGTTTCATGCCGCGCGGCCACGATGGGGAGCCTCGGGCGCCAAATCCGATCCCGGCGACAGCTACAAACTCGCCGACTACCTGCGCACCGACGGACACCGGCTGCGCCAGCTCGACCCGGTCGACCTCGGCCTGCGCGAACTGCAGGCACTCATCCGGCTCCGAGACGACCGGGTTCAGGCCCGCACCACCGCGATCAACCAGCTCGCATCCCTGCTGGACAACTACTGGCCACGCCCCAAAAACCTGTTCTGTTCGTTGGCCTCGCCCATCGCGCTGGCCTTCCTCACCGCCTACCCCACACCCCAATCGGCCGCGAGGCTCGGCGAGGTCCGCATGGCCGCATTCCTACGCCGGAACTCCTTACCGCGGCGGAAAACCCGCCGCACTGCTGCTGGCCCGGTTACACGCCGCTGCCGTTCCGGCCGCCCAGCTACCACCGACACCCTGGCACTGATGATCGGAACTCAAGTGCAGTTGTTGCGCGGCATCCAAACCGCCATCGCCGATCTGGAAAACCTGATCCGGCAACGCGTCGGCGAGCACCTCCGAGCCCAACTGCTGGCCGCGCTCCCTGGCGTCGGCATCATCAACCTGGCCCAATTGCTCGCCGAGATCGGTCCAATCCTCGACCGCGTCGACACAGTCGACCAAGCCGGCGCCGAATGCGGGGTCACCCCGGTTGCCAAAGCCTCGGGAAAGACCAGCGGCGTCTACTTCCGCTGGGCAGCCAACACCCGGGCCCGCGAAGCCATCACAGCCTTCGCACACAACGCTCGCATGCAATCATCCTGGGCTGCAGAACTTTACAGTAATGCCCGCGCATCCGTTCGTGAGATATGAGTCGGAACTTCATCACACCGGGCACTTGCTCACAAGACGTTCAGCACCAGTGCAAGGGGCAAGCCGCCACCGACCTCGCACACGCAGGACGACCACACAGCCGTCGTCTGGAACATTTCGAACGAATCCGCTCGTAGTGGCCGCACACCCGACCGGACTCGGAACCGCAGGTCGGGCAGGATGTGGGCCCGCCGCGGTTCTCACCCGCAGCACGAACCGCTCACACCCGTCCACCACGCTCTCGACAACCGCGGCGACAACCATCTTACAAAAACCGACATTCACAGCGGTATTCACCCGCCCTACGAGGCATCGCGCCGTCTCAGGTACCTATCCGCCACCGGGAGCGCACAGAGCTGGGGAGAACTTATAGACCCGACTCGAGAGAACCTCACCTTGTGAGCTGGTCGGGCAGATGGTCAGCAGCATAGGGCCTCTCGGTGCCGTTACCCATGCCGCGAAGCGTTACAGCACCAGCGACATGATGTTGCTGTTCGTCGACACTCTCGCCGCCGAGGACGAGGAATTACAGATTCCATTCCCACACACTGGAATACTTGCGCAGACCGTTGGTCCGGGCCTTATGGTAATGACAGCCGCAGCAGGTGTTGACCGGCGTGCGACGCTCTGCCGTCGGGATCTTGTAGGCAATATCCCCATACCAGCGTGGCGGGCGATGTGAAAGCGTGGATTGAATCGTCACTTCGCTTTTAGAGCGCTTCGAAGAAGGGCATCCCGATGAAAGTCACTTTGTCCCAATGTAAGACCAATCAGTTACGCGATATAGAACGACGCGAACTTTCCCCGGCTACCGGCCGAATCGTGCGCGAACTCGCCAGAGAGATATCCGCCACGCTTGACGCCACGGTCGCCGATCCGGCCCTCGCCGCGCGTACACTTACGGACGCGGCGCTGATCGAACAAATCGATACCCGCGTCATGGAACTGCCCGCCGAAGTGCGCCATGCCATGCGCCTGCCCGCTACCGCTACGGGAGCCGCCATCGTCAGCAGGCTTCCTTTGGCCGATAATGAATTCGGGCCAACCCCCTCGAGCCCGCAGGAGGCCGCGCAGTGGAGCGGTGATCCGGCCAGACGCGCGCACTCGCTCGAATTCGATATTGTCATGCTACTGCTGGCCCGCAGCGCGGGCGAGCCGTTCGGCTGGGAAGGCCACCAGGACGGCCGCCTGGTCAACAACATCCTTCCTGTGGCCGGGCACGAGCACGAACAGTCGGGCGTCAGCAGTAGAGCGCAGCTGAGTCCACACACCGAGGATGCGTTCCATCCCCGCCGAGCGCACCTGCTGATGCTCGGATGCATACGCAATCCAGATCTTGTCGGCACCACTGTGTCGTCGGCGCGTTACGTGGAACTGTCGGCTGTGCAGCGGGAACTGCTCAGTACCCCCGCTCTGCCGATCTTGCCGGACGTCTCGTACGGCGAGGAATACGACAGACATTCCGCCGTACTAATTCCCACGTTGTGGACCGCAACCGGCCCCGATGAGCAAACGATGCGCTTTGACCCGGCATACACACCGCTCAAGAACGCCGATCCTGAATTCCGCGCGGCCTATGAACGTCTCGCCGAGGAGCTTGAGCGGGTCCGTGTGACCGCCGTGCTCGCACCCGGGGAGGTGCTGCTGGTGGACAACGACGTCGCGGTGCACGGCCGGGTGCCGTTCACCGCGCGCTACGACGGGACGGATCGTTGGCTGAAGCTGGTGAACGTCTGGCTACCGCAGCGATCGCGGCGAGTAGAAGAGGCCGACGAGAGTGGGTACGGAGAACGGATCGTTGCCCCGTTCCGAAGTGTGAGCGCCTCGATGGTCGAGCGTCGGACCGATGACCGGCTTATGGCACCGAACGATCGAGGAATCCTTGAACAGCCGTGACAGCGTTGGCAACTCATCCGGGGTGTGGCGGGGTGCTGCCGCGTCAGTGAAGCACGCCGTCGGTCGAATAACGTCTGCCAGGGGCCTTATGGGCATCGAGTACGCGCACATTTACAGCGACCAGCAGTTCTCCAGACAACACGCGCTCGGCATCACGGAACTGCACAAACTGCCAGTCGGTCCTGACATCAAGAAGATAGTTCTGGTCGACGATTATAGCCCAGCTCACTCGTCGCAATTCCTTGACATGAGCGATTTTCTGCAAAAATTAGTTCAAAGGAATGCAGAGCCGGATGTAGTGGTCTTCGAATCGGAGCTCGTGCCGTATTGCGAAGCAGTATTGGACATGATATCCAACAGAAAGCTGAAGAAGGGCCTCTCCGGCTACTATAGATCGCGACTCAAGTATCCCTGTTCATTGCTTGTTGCGGCCTGGTACTTGTTGCGGCTAGGAGTCTTTGGCAGGCCGCCTATCAGGTGCGTCGCCGGTTCCCCGGAGGATCTCTTCACCGATAGAATCATAACGATTCTACCGGACAGCTATATGGTGCCTGAAGCACGCGCTCTTGAGATCATAGAGTCCACTCCGAGCTCGCCTTTAATCAAAAAAATAGATCACATTTTCTTCCCCCACCAGGAGGAAAGCTACAGCGATTTCGACGAATTCGACGTATATGAGTACGTCGAACGAAACTACGGATGCAAGCTACACTCAGAAGATCGGCAAATTATCGAGTTCGCCACCTCCGTCCTGAGCGACATGAGAATAGCACCCGGTACTCTGCAACACGTCGCCGATATCGGCGTCGGTCCCAATTTGTATCCGGCTATGCTGCTCAGCCCCCTTATTTCGAATTCCGGCTGCCTTGAATTGATTGACATCGTCGCGAAGAATCTCAGTTACCTGGATCAGGTTCTGAACGGGCCCAATGCGGAGCAGTTGCGCACCTGGAAGATCTACGACGAGTACATTCAAGAACTTGGATTTGCGTCCGATCTGAAGAAACTCTCCAGTATTTCATCTATTCGATTTGGAAGCATTTTCGAACTGGCGCCAAGTCGGTATGACGCCGTTTTATCGTTCTTTGTGGCAGATTCAATCACGGACATGCTCAGCGAATTCATCAGGGCCACTGATAGCCTGATGAATTCCCTGCGGCCGAACGGATTGTTTGTCGTGGCTCACATGGTGGGTTCCAGTGGATACTTCGCCGGTTACCGGACATTTTTCCCGGCTGTTAACCTTACCTTGGCGAAAATAGAGGAGATTTACAAACAATACGGCATTTTCCGAAGTCGCATGGTCATACCGGACAGCGGGGAGGCGGTGCGTATGGGTTACGAAGGCATGGTCGTAATTGTGGGCAGGAAGTTCGCCCTACCCAATCGACACGAATCTTCGCCGCCGGGCTGTGGGCGATCAACGGAGCAGATCCGGCCGCAGAGCCGTCATCGGAAGCGCTGACAATCCAACCGCGCGGCATGGTACAAAGGTCCACCCAGACCCGTATCGAGGATCCGGACAGGGCCGCTGCACTCGAGACGCTCACAACGGCACTGTTCGGATCACGCTCGAGGACTTCGCTTTCTCATACGAAACCACCGCCTCTAACAAGCTCCCACATGGTGACCGCAAGAGCCGCTGGTACAACAAAGCGTTTGATATTCCTGCGTTTTCCGACGATTGCGTGGGCGTAAAAATGGGGAAAATGCATGCCTGACCAAACAGCGCCGGTCACCTTCAGGGTCGAGAGTGTATTGTGCCGCCGGAAAGGTGGGTGGTGGTGAAAGCCTACCAAGAGCTTCTGGCAAATCGGACAGTATGTAATATGGTGTTGCTCAGTCTATTGTTCCGGATTGTTCTCAATTCCCAATCCCTATTGTTGGTCATGCATGTGCGGCACACGTTGCACCTCTCCTACGGCGCGGCGGGCCTATTAAGTACTGTGATCTACCTGTGCATGGCCGGCACCGAGCTACGGCGCGGCCCCCGCCTCGATCGACTGGGTCTGCGGGCCACCCTGGTTCCAGCGATCCTGGTAAACGGCATCTGCTGGCTGATCGCACCATTTGCACCGTTCCCGCTGTTGCTCTTGCTTGCAGCGCTGGCGGGATGGTTCGAAATACCGGTCATCAACGTCGCAAAACAGGCCATAACAGTCGCTACGACTGAACGCGATCGGCGACCGGCGCTCGCCGCGTACGAGGTGACCGCAGATGTGTCGCTTCTGGTCGGGCCGCCGCTGGGTATTGCAGCAATCAATATTTGGGACACGGCACCGGTGCTGCTCGTGGTCCGATTGGTCACCGTAGGTTGCGGCTTCGCCTTGTTGAGACTGAACCCATCGCTGCGAACCGATACGAGCCATCCGCCGCGGCGTGTCCCACGGCGGTCCTGGTTGCAGGCCGGGTTCGTGACGGCGTGTGTCGGATACGCCGCAGCCGCTGCCGTCCTTTGCGCGGAAGAACTGAGTGTCATCACGGCCATGCAGGATTTCCAAGCCCAGCATACGACTGGCCTAGTGCTAGCCGTTGGCGCAGCCGGTGCAGTCGCCGGTGGGTACGGCTATGGTGCAATCTCCAGAACCATATCGCCGTATGTTCTGCTGGTTGGACTCGGAACAGGTGTGTTGCTCTGCGCCCTTGCGTCCGGGCCAGTTTCGCTGGCCATTGCCGTTTTCGCAGTCGGTGTGCTGGCCGGTGCCGTCTTCCCGGCATGCTCCGATCGGATGAATGCCGCTGCATCTCAGGATGCACTGGGTGAGGCTCTCGGCTTTCATTTCAGTTTGATGTGGGTCGGCATTGCACTGGGAAGCATCGCGGCAAGCAAGTCCGTCGACCTCGCTGGTTCATCAGGAGGCATATTTTCCGCAGCAGCGATCGGTATCGGAGCGGGAATCGGGCTGGGCCGGATCGCGGAGCGTGCGGCCCCCATACCCGGAACAGCCGACCAATTGAGCCGAGTACTCATCGTAACCGCGGCAAGGCGGGTACTGGACATCGCGCAGATTAAACTTGTCCGCAATTTTGACGGCTCGCTCGACATCATACTTGGCGGAATTTACACCTTCGAAAGGAAGGCGAGAAAGCCTGATCGCAGGGAGGACAGCCGAACTGAAGCCCAGGCCGCACCAGCAGTGAATTCCGAAGCCGCCGACCCCGGTCAAACCGGAGAACGACGCTTGCCGACGCCTTGGTCCAAGGGTTCGCCACCTCATGAGCGATAGGGCCCACTGCGGAGCCCACAGTATGTACGTCACAGAACTCATTACGGAAACTGCACGGCTTTCGCGTTGGCCCGCTGCATAATTCGCCTCATCGCCAATAGGCGAGCGAACGCGACTCTCCTCGATCCGGAACACTGAATGACCAGGCGCGGCAGGCCCTTTTGCCCGAGGTAGCGGAAAAGCAGAAACGCTCTGTAATCGGCGGGATGTCTTCGCGTGCTCGCTCCCCTTGGAGAACACCCAGATTCGCTGCCCCGCCCCAGTCGAAATCGTCAGCAGTGGACCGAGCAGTTCACTGGCCCGGGCCTCGCTGGAAACGTAGAGTAGCGGCAGCGCTCGATCGCGGTCGCATCCATCTCGCCGAACAATTCCTCCCACATTCAGTCGGGAATCGGCCTCGGTTGTTCTTCGGAAACTCGTTGCCGCAAATGCGTCTGCGGTACGACGGGTTCCGGGTCCAGTAAGCCGCGTTGGGCCAAGGCTTGCCGTTTGGTCGCCGACTGCGGCACCGGGTTGACGATCGGTCCGCGACCGACGCTCGCGCAGAAGTCGCAAAGCCCCACAACACCGTCAAGCAGTGGTTGATCGTCCCGGGCGTGGAACAGCTTCAGCGACTGCTTGGCCGTGCGGCCGGTTCACCGCTCCCCGGTCCCGGCGCACACACAGCACCCAGCTGCCAGAGGAAACGTCCGTCAGCCCGGAGGCAGCCGACCAGCACCCTCACCTCGGGCTCTGTGGCCTTGCCCTACGGGACATCGAGCCACTGCAGCAGGTCCCCAGCGCAGCAGGTCGTAGCGCCGTAGCTGGGCCGTCAGCGGGCTGAGGTCGCTCAACACCAGATGCTCGCGGATACCCAACGGCTGCTTCCACCGGCTCCCGGTGCACGTCAACTACCCCGGAACGGAACGTCAGGAGCGTCCTCCGGCGACAACGGCACCAGTCAAGAAAGCTTCATCAAGTCCATTTATCACGGTCGTTCAAAGGCCCTATGCACAGCACAACACCAACTCCTTCGTAGCGACCAGGAACTGGTGCAGTCAACAGAACGCATCCTGCGACTGGCTGACGAGCAACCCTACCGGCATGAAGACAATGCCCAAGCCCAACCTCACCGCGGGCCGCCACGACTTGGCACGGTGGATCTACCACGATAAAGAGGCGGGAGATGATGTGCACCTACTACGAGGGCATGGAAAACCAACCCCGACGCTCGGCCTGGTCCTCAACTGCCTTGTATTGTGAAACACCGTACACAGCGACCTGGCCTGGAACAGCCTTGTGCGCAGGGTGTCCGGTCCGCGATGAAGACGCACACCGGATATCCGCGCTCACTCGCGGCCACATCGGCGTCAATGGCCGCTGCGCCTTTCGCCTACCGCACCGGGGAACCCACCGACCGTTACGCGTCCCTTCCTTCGCCGGGTGACACGGCTGGCGCTGTCGGTGGCTGGAGCCGTGCTGGTCGTTGCCACCGACACTCTCACGGAGAGAAAAAGCCATCCAGGCGCTCGGGAACTGCTCTTCCGCCGCGAAGCCAACGGCGATGGCGGTATGGAAGCGCTTCGGATCCTCAAACGCCGACTTTCCGTTGTTGTCTTCCACACAATCATCCCAGATCATGAATCCGCCAATCACTGACTGCGGCTTGACAGAGGATCCAGCGACTGACCCGTCAATTCGACCTGCCCGTGCCTCGCCAAGCACATGATCGGTCGTGTTGGGTGCGGAATTCCGCAGGTCCCCCAGCGTAGGCGTTTCCCCCATAACGGCCGTGTTCGAGAAGTGAGAAGGTCAGGGTATGACGACAAGCCATCCGACTGTGGTGCCGAGCCGTCCGGGCTCGGCGGGGCTGCTGGACGGATAGGATAGCGCTGGGCTCTATATGTGCGAATGCCATCTGACCATCGGATTGACAGAGATTGGCCCAGTCGTGCATTACGACGCGAAGCGGGTCGCCGCAGAGCAGTCTGCGACGTCGGCGCGCCGGCAGTCTTCGGTGCATCGAGTCACGGTCGACAACCAGGTATCCGTGACAACGAAACCGCCTCCCGATCAGCAGTTCCGAATCGTACTGTGGAGGCACCCACCCAGTTGTCTGTCTTATGCCCAGAATTCGCACATGGTCGTCGTTTGGCTAGTTTCTTTCAATCGGAGCGAGGCAATTCGAGCGGGCGACTGTCCAGCTATCGAAAGCTCTTCGAGTTGCACCGATTTGTCTCTGGCCATTCCAACCCTCTGCTATTCGGCGGCTGATCTTCCAGTACCGCTACCGCCTATTCGCCGACCTCGCGAAATCCAGACCACTTCCTAATGCTCTCCCGTGCACGAAGTCGACACTATTCTCTGTGCTGCACTTCGCGAACGACGGTGCACATTCCGTCCCGGTCCCCGAGGCTCGGTCGCACCTACGGACTGGACAGTTCCGCATTTCGATGTTTCTCAATGACCCCTTCATCCGGAATAGCACCCTATGAGATCAACCCCTGGCATACACCACAATGTCCTCGTCATCGAGCGCAAAATACCTGAAGCCGCCTGGGCCACAGTGCGCGAGCGACTCAGGCTGCGACTGGCGAATCAACGTCATCACGTTCAGTGGATCTCCTTGACCGACCGGCAGCGGCTCCGTGAATTCCCTGCAACAGCGCAAGCTAGTGCAGCCATAGTCATCGGAAACGTGCACATCGACCGACAGGACTTTGAGGCCATGCGGCACCTCGCTGTTGTTGCGACAACACCACAGCCGTTGGCCCATATTGAAGAATTATGGGCGCGAGGAATTCCAGTGATCGATGGAGTACGTGGTTGGTCCCAAGCTCGCGCTGAACTTGCCCTTGCCCTAATTTTGACCAGTCTGCGTCAACTCGCGTTCTGGCAGAAAACTGCAGTAACAACGCATCCTGCGATTCTCTTCCGCAGCGTCGACAGGGGCGCCGACAGCAAGCTGTTCGTCTCTGGGGTGCTGCGGGATAAGAATGTCTGCGTGATTGGCGGTGGATTCACCGGCTACAAGATTGCCGAGTTGTGCGCCGCGTTCGGCGCGTACGTTTGGGTCGTCGACCCAAATGCGAAGTCGACTGAGTTGGCCGAGGAGCTTGGAGCCGAGATCATCGACGTGGATGAGGTGCCACTAACCGCCGACATCATGGTCGTCGCCGAACCCAATCACCCGGCGCATCGCCCGTTCGTCACGGCAGACACTGTAGATGCTCTACGCAACGGTACCCTCGTTGTAACCGTGACCAGCACTCTTGGCATCGACATTACCGCGCTCCGAAAGAGAGTGTGTCGAGATGAACTCATGTGGGCCACCGATGTCTTGGAATTCGAAAGGATCATCGACCACGATCCGATCCTGCAGCGCCATAACGTCATAGCTCTGCCCTCCATCGGCCGGCGTACCCGTGACGCGGACCACGAGCTCGCCGACGCAATGATCGAGAGCGTAATGCTGGTCTTGGACGGCGGTAGCCCACTCGCCTGGGATTTGATTACTCCGGGTACGCCCTTGCCGCGGGTCGATTCGCCCTCGGGAACACACTTACTCATAGCCAGTGCGGTCTCTGAAGAAGTAGACAGCGGACTTCTCAACGATCGGTATTGACCGGTCGCTCTCGGAAACGGCTCTATGTCAAGCCTCGACTAGCACAAGGTACCGGTAGCTCGAAGCGTGTCATGGTAGACAGCGTCTGCCAGTTGGTGCTGAGTGATGGCACGAATGCGGAAAGCAATGGGGCGTATTGCTTTTTGGTAGTCCGAGAGCATCTCTCGACGTAGTCGGCGAGGGCCTCAACCGCCCAGCCCATGACCGAGGCAACGTTGCGCCGCCGCGGTGGCTGTCCGCGTTCGGCCTTGCCGTAGCGGACGTGCAGCGTGCCGTAACACCCAAAATCGGGTGCCTTCGGGTTGCGACCTGAATCGGCCAGATCCAGCTTGGCAGTCTCGGTGCGCCGTAACCCCACCCATACATCACTTTGAACAGCGTGGCGTCCCGGTAAGCAGCGAGCGTCCCTTTGCGTTTCGCCCGCACCGCCCGCTCGACCTGAGCGTCGGCATAGTCGAAGAACCGCTGCAACTCCTCACGCGTGAACGGGCGAGTATCCGGATCGCCCTCGTAATCGCCGAGGTGGGCCACCGAGTTCCACTCGTGCACGATAGGCACCGGATGCCGGCCAGGACCGAACGCCTCCTCGCAAGCCGACATGACCCGTGTCCGGCGTTATCGGTCAAGAACTCGGTGAACAGCCGCCACGCACCCTGATAGCCGCGGATCACCGAAGGCGCCAACCGATGCTCGACCACCAGCGACGCCGACCATTCGTCGACATGAGCCGCCGTCCATCCCCACGGAAACTCGTTGATGTAGGCCAGAAACCGTCGAATCACGCGTTCTCGTCCCGCGATGGTGTACTCCCGCAGGCCGCGCGCAATCTGCTGAGCCCGGAACCCTCGCACCATCGCCTCGAACATGGCGGCGTCCGAACGTAACTGCACCACCCCGGAGAGAGCTTTAACCGCTGCACCCGCCAGTTCAAACCACCACAAACCACCCTCCCACCTCGTGCGAATAATGGGCGAATCAAGCATCAGACGGGCTCCCCTGGCAAATCGCCAGGTCAGCCCAGCCACATCCGAAAAGCAAGCGAACCGGGGCTGGGTCACTTCGAACTCGACCGTTCCAATCCAGTATCGGTCACCGATGCATACTTCCTGATCGCTGCGCCCCTCCCCCGTGGAGTTTTCGCCGAACTGGCCGAACTCCGGCGAAGATCGTGCCGGTGAGGAACCGCATGAACGCGTCATCGATGCCGGTGTGCTCGATATCGTGGGCGCGCCGCTCGTCGCGGTGGTAGCCGACGATGGTTTGCAGCAGCAGCACACCCCCGGCGGGCAGGGCGTGGTAGGCGAACTCGAAGAACTCGCCGTAGCTGTCGTGGTGGAAGTGTTCGAAGGCGTCGATGCACACGATGCGGTCGGCGTGGCCGTCGAAAGCTTCCCAGCCCTGCAGCCATACCCGGCCGCACGGCTGTCCGCGGGCGAGCCGTTCGACGAGCCGGTCGCGCACGTACCGGTATTGGCTGCGGCTGACGGTCAACCCGATCGTGTTCACCTGGTGGGTGTCCATGGCGCGCAGCAGAGCTGATCCCCACCCGCAACCGACATCGAGCAGGGTCATTCCGGGTCGCAGGTCGCATTTGCCCAACGCGAGGTCGATCTTGTTCAGTTGGGCTTGTTCGAGTGTGTCCTCAGGGTGGTTCCACAACGCCCAACTGTAGGTGCGGGTCGGATCCAGGAACAGGAAGAAGAACTCGTCCCACGGATCGCGGCCGGGCTCGCGGTGGGGATCGACCTCGCGGGAGGAGATGTGGCCGGTCATGAGTGCGGCTCTTTCTCACAAGCCAGTAATTGCTGTTCACAGGTGACGGCCGAGGTCAACTCGCGCCCGCGCGCGGCTATCGCCGCGTTCACCGCCGTGGTGCAGCGTGGTCCGGATGGCTCGGCCGAGGATGGCGGGTTCGTCGGCCGGGCGCTGGCTGCGCAGCCGCGGGTTCCGGCGTGGATCGCGTGGTTGTTCGAGCGCGCCGGCGAGCAGTTGGCGCAGGTGCACTACCCCCCCTCGACCACACCGGGCACCCCGACCGGCACACCGCCGAGGGATGGTTGATCACCCAACGCGCCTGCCACGCCGAGTGCTCCGCGCGCGGTCGAACGCGCCCGCCGATTCCACAGCGACCGGCCCGGTGTTCTCGCCGCCCCCGCCCCGGAGCTGCCCGACGACAGCGAGTTCTACGCAGCGCTGGTCACCGGCCGGGAATGGACCGGACACTGGTTCCCTGTCAAGTCAGCGTGTTGAAATCTTCGGCATCGACTCGTGCGGTTGGGGGCGCGTGCAGCGGGGACGGCGATAGAGAGCGAAGCTATTCACCCGCAATCCTTGCTTGCTCAGGTGTGTGGTCTATCTGATTGTCGGCCGGGGAACGGGACGACGGTGGCGCGAGGCTGGGCAAGTGTGTCGCGGAGTTGCTGGTTCTCCAGAGTGAGCTGGTTCACCACGGTCACGAGCGCGGGGACGTCGGCGCGCAGCTGGGCTAGTTCGTCGTTCTTGTTGGCGATCGTCTTCTTGAACTTCGCGATAGTCGCCCGGAGCTGTGCTTCGACTTCCGGCGTGGCCCCGCGATCTGCCGCGCGGGCGTAGAACTCGTTTCTCAGGTCTGGGTGTCGTTGGGCGAGAGCGTTTCTGGGAACGTCGGCTTCCAGCGCTAGGGCGACGACGGTGAGTGCACCGTTGGAGCGTTCCGGTGTGCCGTCGAGGATGCGGTCCATCGCGGCGCGGATGCGGTCGCGTTCGTCGGGCGCGGGACTCATCCGGCGTCCACTTCGGAGTTGTGTTCAGGGTGATGCGGGTGTGGTCGTGGGTATCGGCGTATCCGCGTAGCTTGTCGGCGTTGGCGCGCAACCGGTCGCCGAGCGGACCAGGAGCGTGGGCGGACCGTTGGTTGAGAAGGTCTGCGCGGCGGCGCAATTGGACCACGTGGTTGGTCGGTTTTGACGATGTTGCCGCAACCGGGGACGCAGTGATCGAGGGTGGGGGTGTCCTTGATCCCGTCGCAGTGGCAGAGAGCTCGCTCGCGCTTGTAGTGGCAGAGCAGCAGCGCGTTCGGGTTGTCGTAAAGCATGGCGTCCTCGTTGGCCAACAGGCGCCTAGCTGTGATTGCAGTGATGATCGCGCCGACGAAGCGGGGTGCGGCCGCGGCGGCGTTGATCGCCCGGCGCGCGGCCGGTCCGGACACGCCGCCGCCGGATTCGAGGTCGTCGTGCAGATCTGCAACGGTGTCGGCGACCGCGCGGGCGGTCTCGATATCGATCAGCTCGTGGATCCCTCCGCGGCCTCGCGAACCATAGCCGCCGGAAACGGGGGTTCGCATGTGCCCATACTGGATGGCAAGCGCGACAAGCCCGTTGGGCCGTCGAGCGATATGCCAACCCAAACTCTCGCGAAATCTGGCGGTTCCGATTTTTCCGTGCGGGTCGTTGGGGATGGTCTCGTTCGGGAGCTGATGTCTGACTGCTTCCGTATTCGCCCAGGCGATGAAGTCCTCGATCCGCACTCCGAGTCCGTTGGCCTTGAGCGAGCCGGTGCTGGATCGGCTGTTGGCCAGGTTGTGAGCGCGGTAGTCGAATAGAAGGTGCCCGTCTGGGACCATGCGTTCCAGCACAGGGATTGCATTGGCCACTGGGGTGATCGCGACCCAGGGAAAATCTCGTTCGATTCCGGCGGATGTGTGATTGCAGTCCTCATCGGTGGCCGTCTTGTATTCGTTGCTGCGGATCAGGTGGCGGCCGATCTTGCCGTCGTCGTCAGGAACGGGGTCAGGGCAGCAGCCGGTGCGGAGCCCTAGGACCTCACCCGGTCGCATCCCGGTCAGGTAAGAGCAGACGATGAATGCAGACGTGCCGAGATGGCGCATCAAGGTGGGAGTTTCGTTGTAGTCGACGGCTTCTCGCCAGGGCTTCCCGGCGATCCGCCCGGTGACGGCCGTGTTCAGCGGGCAGGGGCCGGGGCGCTGGGCCACGATCGTTGCGAGGTCGACGTCACGGCTGATGCGGTCGAGTTGAGAGGTCGCGGCACCGACACTGCCTGCGATGTAGGACCGGGCAAGCGCTGTCTTTCCTTGGTTTGTGCTGGCGGGCAGGGGCGCATCGACGGCGAGCAGCGGATCGAGGTAGGCATGCAGAGCGGCCTTGCCGGATGGAGGCGCGGGGGTCTTCTGAGCGATATCGATCAGCCGTTTCCGTTCCGTGGAGGCGGCCAGGATGTCGTCGGCGAAGTCGTCGATCATGCGTATTGCCCAGATAAGCAACGGACCCATGGTCTACTCGGCCAGCGGCTCGGTCGTGTTCTCGCCACCACCGGTGGTGGTTGCTGCGGGCAGATAGTCGTCGACACCGTGTGCGTCCCATGGCGGTTGCCCAATTCCCGCAGGGTGGCTGCTGAGCTGATCGAAAGCCCAGAGCCGGGTCAGCGCGATGAGCCTCTTCTGCACACCTCCACGGGGGAGACGGCCGTCTTTTCGCAGGTGTTGCCCGTAGGTGTGCAGCACGTCAGCATCGCAGTCGGATGGTGTCGAAACACCTTGTTAGGTAAGCCATTTCGCGAGTCTGTTCCATGCCGCAACGGAGTGATGCAGCGTCGCGGCGCTGACTCGGGCCCGTAAATGGCCGCGAGCGGCGAGGAAGGTCGGGTGCAACTGCCCGTTGATCATCGTCCACGCCGCAACCCGCAACTCGTCCCGAAGCGCTCCGGCCGGGCATCTGTGCCAGCGAATCGTCAGTTTCTTGGCGCTAGAGTTGTCCGTCAACGGCGCAAAGGACCACAACTGGCGCGCACAGACCGCGGCAGCGCGCCCTACTACAGTTCGGCTCGCACGTTCCTGCAACGTTGGCCGAACCCGCAAGACTGGGCAGACGAGCCGCTCGAGCTGCGGCTGTCGGCGAATTCCTCGACACGGCCGTTCATCACGTTTTGATGCTGCACGACTGGTTGCGGCCCGGCTACGACTATCTGCTCGAAGGCAAGATCTCCAGCCTCTGGCGCGAAATCGATGCCTCCCCGATCGGACCCGATCTCGCTCGATACCTCACTGGTGCAGGAGAACTCGGATTCAGTCAACGGGTCCGCACGGCCACCGGCTCCCAAGCCCCGGCGCGGCTGCTGATCCAGACCGGACACCGCCTGCACCAGCTCACCGAAGCTGGTCTCGACGAGTTCGCCGACGCCTGCCGGATGCGTCAGCACCGCACCGGCAAAGGCTGGCACCACTACAAGGCCGCGCTCGTCAACACACATCTGGTGCTGTCCACCTCGGCATCCTGCCCGAACCGCCCCGCCGCGGCGGCCCCTGGGACTTCGCGGTCCGCCTCGACGGCATCGCTGCGGCGATCGCCGAGGCGATGATCGACTACCTCAACGCCAAACGCGGCACCTGCACCGCCACACCGCCTCCAGCATGGCCACCCGCCTGACCGGGTTCGTCCGGTTCCTCACCGATCTCGACCCCACCCTGACCCGGCTGTCGCAGCTGGACCGCCGACGCCACGTCGAACCTTGGCTGGCCAGCCTGGCCGACGCGGTCAGCACCAAGACCGGCGAACCGATCAGCGTCGCTGACCACGCCCGCCACGTCGTCGCGGTCAACACCTTCCTCACCGAGATCACCGAATGGGGATGGAACGACGCACCGAAGCGGAAACTATTGTTCCGCAACGACATCCCCCGCCATCCGCGCCCGATGCCACGCTACATACCCCTCGACGCCGACCGCCGCCCCGACGCCCTGCACGCCAGCGACCACGAACTCGCCGCCTCCGCATTGCTGCTCGCACGCGCCTGCGGACTGCGGATCGGGGAACTGCTCGACCTCGAAATCGACTGTCTCCACGAGATCCACGGCGAGGGAGCCTGGCTGAAAGTCCCGCTCGGCAAGCTCGACACCGAACGCATGGTCCTCCCCCTCGACGACGAAACCGTCGAACTGATCGACCGGATCATCGAAATCCGTAGTCCCGGAAGACCACTACCACACCCACGGACCGGGAAACCGGCCCAGTTCCTGTGCACCCATCACGGCGGCCGCCTCGCCCAACAAGCGGTCCGCAACGAACTCGACCGCGCCGCCACAGCCGCCGGAGTCGGCCACGTCACCCCACACCAGCTCCGCCATACCTACGCCACCGCACTGGTCAACGCCGGCGTCTCCCTGCAATCGCTGATGGCGCTGCTCGCACACGTCTCCGCGCAGATGAGCCTGCGCTACGGAAAACTGTTCGACACCACCGTCCGCACCGAATACGAACGCGCCCTCACTCTCGCCAAAGACCACCTCGCCGCCCTGCCCACCACACCCGCCGGCACCAAAGCCCTGCCCTTGGCCGACATCACCGGCGGCAAGGACTGGACCGACACCCCCGCCCTGAAATCCCGTCTGGCGGGCGGATTCTGCCTGCGCGCACCAGCCCAGGGCCCCTGCCCCTACGCCAACATCTGCTTCTCTGAACTAACTGACCCTGCCATCCTGGCGTCGCCTGAACACACGCTCATACCGATTATGCGATATCTGGCATCTAGACGATTCGGGCCGTCGGCGAGACTGCGGCAGCGTTCCAGAGTGCAGTGACTCGTGTTCGATAGCTTCGGTGACGGGGGCGCAGGTCAGGAGCGTCTCGGTCATGAGCTCGAAGAACTGGAAGCGGTCGATTCCGAGTTTGCCGCACACTACCTTGCCCGCATTCAGCTCAGACATTGAACCAGCACGCCAGCCACGGCAGTGGCGATAGTGATCACGGCTGCGAAGGCCGCGCCGGGCGCCTCCCGGGCCCCTACGCGATCTCTTGGACTACCGCCGAGGAATACATCGACGGCGAAACCATCGAAACCGCAGCACAAGTCACCGCACCGGCCGACTCCGACATCCGACCCACCCACCGACCGCGTGAAAGTCCACGGCGAACCCGTATCGGATCGTAGGCGACATCCTTACGCCCCGTAACCCTTTTACCGACTGGTCACCTGGGAAGCGATTGTGTATCGCCCGTGGATTCTAGCGACCGCTACGTCAGTCAGTGCGCAGCAAGCTAAGTATTGATTTTTTGAGTGCCCTGCGCCCGCCCGGATCGAAGCCGTCCCATTCAACTAGAGCTAGATCTTCTAAAGTCCTAGCCCTTCGTTTGGTCGAGGAAGGGAATCCGCCTCGCGAAACGATTATCAATTTTGCACTAGGGTCGTCTTTTTGCGCGAGCCACAGCATGCCCAACGCGTGTAGAAAGTCCGAGACTGATATCGGTTCGTTCCTGGCCTTCACCTCGACATATACTGGGCTGGCCATCTCGGTAATAGTCATATCGGGAATGATCACGATATCTCCGGGCAGCCTCTCCCGGTATGTGACACTCCACATCGGGTCGGAGAATGCTTGGATGGTTTCGTAGACGATCTTCTCGAACGTGTGACTGACTACTCCCGCAGGGAGGCCGCGCACGTCAACGAAGTGCCATTCTCCGAACTCGACTCCCGTTGACGAATGGTGTGGTCGCGACGCTCGACGGTGATGTAAGGCGAGTTGGGAGAAAAAGCGAAGAAGGTCACCTCCACTGTCAATTGCAACGATGCTGTCAAGTGGAAGTTCAACCTGCGTGCTGCGCATTGCTTTCGAAATATTCTCGTAAGCAGCTAGCTTCGACTTCAAATTGCGTACGCCCAGAATTAGCATCCAGCGATCTGAGTTCAGGTCGAAAGCTGCAAAAGCGGTTGTGACGGGAGTTTTGGTCATCGCCAAGGCTGGGATGATCGCCCCGGCACCGTCCAGTAGCTGATCTACCAATGCTTCTTGGTCCATGACATCACCCCGTTCCCGCGTGCGCTTACCGCCTCCAGAAGGTCCACTGCATCTTGCTCGGAGCGGGTTTCATATCGGCTCATCTCGCTCCAATCCTTGACCACGGCTCAGTAAGCTTCAAATTTAGGATTCGATCCAGCTGTGATCTGGCGATGTTGCTCAAGACCTGCGAGCTTCACCAGCTCGGTCAAGCTATGAGTGTGGCCCTTGTTGATCGTGTCTTTATCGGGCATATGAAATCGCTTAACCACTTTGAGGATGCAGGCTTTGAGCCCGCATTCGACCGCGTACCCTCCCAGATAATACGCACCTGACCATTCGCCAGCTGATAACAGCACCTGAGCCTCGCGCAGACGTCGGCTAGCGAGCACTCGCATGTCTTCGCTGATCGCTCTCCCCCTTCCCGTTCCCGCATGCTCACTGTCGGCCATGCCCGTCGGCTGTTGCACTCTACCGCTGACGGCGGTCACTCAGCTCCGCCGAACCTCCTCGCCAGCGGAGGCTGGGACGCCACCGTGCGATTGTGGGACCCGCGCACAGGCACCTCCATACGCGAGCCCATGACACTCCCTATGTCAACCTCATACCGCAGAAGTAGCGACCGGTTGTGGTTGCAGGGTTTGGGCGCCGCCGTGTTGGGCGGGGTCGTAGGCG
>NZ_JBEYVQ010000037.1:0-16266 GCF_040644075.1 Nocardia sp. NPDC047038
GGCCTCCATCAGTTTGGATGCCATCGCGATGGCGGCCGCGCCCGATTCAGGCCCTTTTGTGACTTTCGTCCTCAAACGTGGCGTGGCGAAGGTTGATTCGGTGGGGACGGTCGTGCACAGGTGGATCCAGCGCCCGGCCGGGTAGTGGGAGAACTCGAGCAGCACATCGGCATTGTCGACGATTTCGGCCACCGCTTTCGAATGCTTGGCGCCGTAGGCTTTCTCAAAAGCGTTGATCGCAAGCCGTGCGTGGTCGATGTCTTCGGCGCCCCAGATTTCCTGCATCGCCGCGTTCATCCGGAGTATGCTGACTTCGCGGCAGCGCCGCAGGAACATTGGCTAGCTTGTCGAACCAGCAGCGTGGCTCCTTGGTCTGCGGGAACACTTCTCGCAGCGCGGTCCAGAAGCCGAGCGCGCCGTCACCGACTGCGAGCACGGGCGCGCGCATGCTGCGAGGGGCATCGCGCAGGTGTCCGCCCACGATTCGGTCGACTCCCTGTAAGCGTCGTTGATCGCGACCAGCTCCTTGCGACCGTCGGCGCGTACGCCGATCATCACCAGCAGGCATAGTTTCTCCGGCTGGAGGCGGACCTTCAGATGGATGCCGTCGGCCCACAGGTACACGTAGTCGACCTTGGGCAGGTCTCGGGCGGCGAAGGCTTTGGCTCGTCCTGCACTGTGCGGTCAGCCGGGTGATCGACGCCGCCGACGGGCCCGCGCCGGAGCCGAGGAACTGCTCGAACGCAGGCGTGAAGTCGCCGGCGGACAGTCCGTGCCGATACAGCAGCGGCAGCACCTCGCCGATCTGCGGCGATTTCCGGCACCAGGCCAGGCAGTAGCGCCGAAGAGAACCGCTGCCGCTCAGTGGTTTCCGGATCTGTCCGCTTGTCATCGACCCTCGGCGCCCACACCGCCACCACGCCCGCGATAGTCAGCACCTGCCGTTCGCCGTGGTCACCATTACGCACCACCAGCCGAAACCGTGCTCGTCGACCTCATCGGCGAACAGGGCGATATAGGCCGCGACCTCGGCCTGCAACGCCGCGGCCAGCATCCGCCGGGCTCCTTCACGCACGATCTCATCGATCGGCGAGCGGGACACGCCGTCGTTGTTGGAGACGACACCGCCGTCGACTACCTTTCAGCATCAGGATGTACCTTCCTGCCCGGCGCGCCAACGCCGAGACCGGTCGAATCCATGAGACCGGTCGAATCCATGGTTTCCAGATCACTCGGGAAGGCACATCCTTCCCGGTCATCCACAAGATCTGATCATCGCTCCACCCCGAGAGTTGACGACTCATGCGGTCCGGTTGTATTTGAATCCGATCACAAGCCGACGGTTCGGGCACTGACCCCGCAACTCGGGTGCACGTCCAACGTTGCGGGATACGCCAAACTGAGCCGATGCCGGTGAGCGGGCCTACCGTCCGCCGACCGACCTGGTCAGGAGAACAAGCGGCTGAGCAAGCAGTTGGCAGAGCGAAAGCGGGTCGAGGAGGATCTGTTCTGCAGGTTCGCACCCTCGGCGGTCATTGTGCGCCCGGAATCACGCTGAATCACAGGTCCGTCCGGGCGGCACACGAGCCGTATCAGCGCCGCGCCGAGTGGGCGGTCAGGCGGATTGGGGCGGGGCCTCCGCGCGTTCCGACCTCGTAGGCGTTCCCCCCATATCGACCGAGTTGGAGTAGTGGGAGGGTCAGGGATGTGAGGACGAACCATTCGACTGTGGCGACGAGCCGTCCGGCGCCGAGTCTGTACGTGGACGCAACAGCGCGCCTGCGTACCTGCTGTCAGCGCGACCGTGGGCGCAGCCCAAGGATTCAGGAAGTGTGCTGCTGTACCCTCACGCGATTTATCACGTCGCAATGGGCACGCGTGAGCGAGGTTGCCAATCATGTCAGAATGCCACCTTACTGTCGAGTTGACCGACACTGGACCGGTTTTGCATTATCGCGCCGAGCGCGGTGCCGCCGAACGTTTCGCGGATTCGGCACGTCGGCAGTCTTTGGTGCATCGGGTGACGATCGATAGCCAGGTCTCGGTGAAGATGAAGCCGCTTCCCTACCAGCGTCTCTTCCTTGCATGACCACAATGCAGACGCAATAGGAAGAACGATGCTATGGGATACGGCGCGCCGGCAGACGTTGGATTGAATCGGAGAGCTCAGTTCGAGAAGGCGAACCGGCACCTGCCATCGGCGTCCTTACTCTCGCAACCGGGCGGACACCAAGCGAGGACAGCCCACTTAGCGGTGCCGTCTACCGCGACCGATATTTGGTTGACGCCATTCTCGGCGCGGAACGGGAGCATGTTTCCGGCCAGTTCGCGAGCCCAGCTGTGGCAAGTTCACCGCGCACAATCTCGTCGACTGTTTGGGCGGAATTCTGGTACAGCCCGATGCGATTGCACGCCTCGAGTGCCGGACGGTGCAGTACATAAAAGTGGGCGACCATTTTCCTCATCGGAGAAATTGAGAGTTACGAGGTATCTGGCGGCGTCCCATGTGATCGAGGAGACCGAGGTTCTCTTGCTACCCGCCCCAGCGCCGCGGTGGCCCAGGGCCGAAGTCCGGTATACGCATGCTTGAGCTCGTGAGTAAGTGCGTCGATGGTGTGCGTTCTGCAGTACCCGAGCGATTCGGACGTTGATGAGATCTCAGCCCGGCTCCAGAATTCGCGTAGATCGGCCTTCCTTCGGGATGCCTTGGGAACCGCAATTCTGGGACGCGGAACGTTGGCGGCCGCAGATGGTGTTCCGGCGATTCCGGGCTTGGATCGCCGCGTCGCGTCGTCGTCGGCGAACCGCGTGGATCGTCCTGGCCCTCTTCGTGCTGTTTGTCTTCCCGGGCCTCGTTCACGCGGTATCCATCGCCCAGCCGGGCACCGCGACTCAGGGAACCGCACCCAACACCGCGACCAGCTGGATGAATGTCAAGGACTCCTACGGAGTCAATGCGTCGAGCTACATGCTGGTGGTCGATCGCGGCGGAGTGTTCAACTTGCGCAATTTCGCGCTGGCGTTCATCCTGATGCCGTTGTTCGCGGTATGGCAGCTCTTGTCGATCACGGGGGTCTGGCTCCCGGCCAAGGCGCTGGATTTCCAGTGGCTGAACCTGATCAGCGCGCCACTGCAAGCGATGGCCCGCAACCTGACGGCGCAGATCGCGACGCCCCTGATGGCATCGACGGCGCTGGCGATCGGTGCGTTCTTCGTGGGCTATTTCATCGTTCGCGCTCTGTACGCCAAGGCCGTTACGCAGGTCGCGACGATGATCGTCTTCGCGATCGCCGGTGTGTTCTTCCTGGCGAACCCGTTGTCCGAGGCTTTGTCCGACCACGGTCTGCTGGTGCAAGGGCGCGACTTGGGACTCTCGGTCGCGGCGGGTCTGAACGGGAACAGCAATCCTAATCCGAACCAGTTGGTCGCCACGCTAGGAGCGACCATGACGGACAACTTCGTGCGATTGCCGTTGCAGGTGTGGAACACCGGGCACGTCGTGGACAGCAACCCGTCCTGCCGGGCCGCGTGGTCGGCGGGCATGACGGCGGGCAGCGAAGACCGGGTGCGCAACGGCATGAGATCATGCGGCGACGGCGCCGCGTATGCCGCGATGGGGAATTCGGGCGTCGGTCAGATCGGAGCCGGACTGCTGCTGTTGCTGTGCGCGGTCATCCTCTTGGCCTTCGCCGCGTATTTGTCCATCAAGATCATGTGGGCCGCGCTCGACCTCATCTACTACGGATTCGCGTCGATCTTCGGATTCGCCGCGGGGGGATTCATCTACGGTCCGACGCAGACGTTCACTGTGCGCTGCGTCGTGCACGGATTCATTTCCGCCGGAAAGATGGGCTTCTTCGTCATTGCCCTCGGCGTATACGAGCTGTTGCTGGGCAGCCTGTTCCGAGCGGCGAACGGTCAGATCATGGTGGTGTTCGTCATCGGGGCGGGCGTCGAGATCATCGCCATCATTCAGGTGCGGCGTCTGAGCCGGAATATCGACGACGCCAACGACTGGGTGACCAACCGTATCGGAGCGGCGATACAAAGTGGCGGATCGTCAGGGGGCGGCGGGGGTGGCGGCTCCGCACTGGGTATGGGTAACTCCGGCGCGGCCAACTCGTTGAGCCCGCTGGCGATGCTCGGCGCGGTCAGCACCATCAACAGCTCGCCGGTCACGGCATGGATGTTCGGGGGCCGGCTCAACCCGCTGAATCCCTTGTCATGGGTGGATCATGCCGACAAGAAGAATAAGGCGAGGGGCCTGAGTTCGCGGGACCTTCGAATGGCCGCGCACGGTTCCGCGTACGACCGGGTATCCGCGGCTGATGTTGCCCGGGCGGGTATCACACGCTCAAGGAGGGTTGTCGGTCGAAATAGCGCGAGAGAAGCCGCTTTCGCCGCTCAAAATGTCTACCACGTTACAGGTTTGACCGAAAGTATCTCTTATGCCCTCCAGATGGCAGGTAAGACGCCGGAAGAATCGCAGCTGGCCACCGAGATGGCAGTCGACATCATATACCAGGCGCATGGTGCGTCGCCTGTCTCAAAACACCTTGCGTACGTCGCTGTCGCCCACAAGAATTTCGAGCGTGAATTTTATCGCAACCGAGTAAGGGCGATCGATAGGTTGTATGCGTTGGAAGCAAGCGTAGATCGGTATCGACGTGATTATTCTGGCAGTATCAACATCGCGGATCGACTGAGCCGCATCGGATATACATATATCCGTAGTCCCGAAAAGGAATTCATCGCAGATCTGCATAAGGTCGCGGACGGCCCGGCTGCAGGTGGTCATCTGACACTCCGCGGAGGACGGACGGAGCATGTGACCGCAAACGACGCGGACCGGATGAGGCAGTGGCTCGTGAATGAGCATGCGTTCCGAATCCAGGCCGCGACCAATTGGGTGGCAGAAGATCCCACCGATTTCCAACGGATCCGCGTGCTTCGATCCGAGATCAGCAGAGCCGTCCTGACGAACCATTGGGAATCAGGGCTGAGTCTCACGAGTGCCGTCTCACTCGTGCAACCGGCAGCCGCGAATCCGCTCCCGCAGCCGAATCCGACGAATCCTCGAGAGCACATCCCGGAGCGTCTGCTGGATGATGCGCGATTCCCGCCACGTGATTAGGACTAATCTTTTCGGCGCGGGATAACCGGACCGTCCGACAGTTCCTGCGCAGCGGTCCTACTGCTGCCGAACATCAGCGCGGCGCAGAGAGGTGCGGACACCGGGGCATTGGGAGGAGGATTTGATCATCCGGCTGAACCGGTCGGGCGATCGGCACCCTGGTCGAACGGACCGAGGTGCCGATTCACCATGCTGCCGCATCTGACCCCGATGTCTGATTACGGCGCACAGCCGCGTGTCAAGAACGGCCAGGCGCTGGCCGGTCACGGCGCCAAAGCCGTGCTGCACCCAATCAGCCCAGACCGGGTCCACGCCCTCCGCTGGCGCCAGGGTCAACCGCGCCGGCGGTCGCGGTGGGCCGACATGCCCGAGTGCCGCCAGGGCTCGATGGAGGCTGTGGACATTCTGACGCAGCGAATACGGGATCGACATGTTCGTTCGCAGCCCGTTCAGCACGTCGTCGGACAGATCGGACAGCAACGGGCTGCGGTTGAGTAGAAGCGCATGGCAGACCAGGCTCGCGGTGCGCACGGTCACTTGCGGTGACCGCTGCCCCCAGCCGTGCAGTACCGAGGTGACCCGTTCCACGACCTGATCGATGATGGCCTCGCCGAACACCTTTCGAGCGACTGCGCCGCGACCGACATTGCCCAGAAGGTTCAGCTCGGTGAACCCGAAGAGGTAGGCCAGAGCGATCGCGTAGGACCTCGCAGACGTGCGTGCCCATCGCGGATAGGTTGCCAGGAAAGCATTTCCGCTGGTTCCCAAGATGGCCGCCCAGCCAGCCGCGTCCCAGGCCCAGAAGCTCGCCCCGTGGGTTGCGCAGCCCTGCAGAATCACTGCGACGGCGTCTCTGGCCGACCGACGATGGTGCCAATCGTCCACTACCTCGAGTTGTTCGACAGCCCGGGCGAGTGGAAGCACCAACCGACCGACCCGCGACCACTGCGGATGCTCAGGGTCCTGCCATCGCTCGGGCCAACTGCGAACCTCCCAGCCGAGGGTCTCGAGCGCGGCCTGCTCAGCGTCCCGAGAGTGCCGCAGAGCAGTCGTATTGGTCGACACGGACCGGCCAGCGCCAGCGTGGAGCCGCGGGCATCATCGCAACGGTCGCCGAAGATCGTGCCCTCACGGATTGCCCGCCTCTGACTCGATTGCGAGCTGGGTCAGGGTTCGGACCCGCCAGCCGTGGATCTGCTCCATTCCGCGACTGAGCTTTTCGGCTAAATCGCGGCCGGACAGATGGATGTAGGCGAGTGTGGAGTCGGTCGAGCGATGGCCAGCGAATGTGGCGATAGCGTGCAGCTCCCAGTCCATGCGCGCCAGATCGGTCAAGCACAGGTGTCGAGTGGTGTGCGTGGAGAACTGGGGCAGCTCGGCCGCCAACGCCAGCCGTCGTACCACCTTCGACCAGGTCCACAGAGATGGCGGCGCTGCGCGGTTGCGGCGCGACTCCGATAAGAACAACGATCCCCGTGCCCGGCTGATCGTCGCTCGGTGAGT
Source organism: Nocardia sp. NPDC047038 (assembly GCF_040644075.1). NCBI lineage: Bacteria > Bacillati > Actinomycetota > Actinomycetes > Mycobacteriales > Nocardiaceae > Nocardia > Nocardia sp. NPDC047038. Next base: position 6,638 of record NZ_JBEYVQ010000037.1, read on the forward strand.
CAGGTAGCCAGACAGCAGCGCCCCGTCGTCGCGGAATAGGGCACCACCCGTTCCAACCGGTTCTTCGTCGTCTCCGCGCGAATCCGAAGCATCCTGCGGGCAGGATCGAGATCGTCTGTCCGCAGCGAGCACAACTCCTCCCGCCGCAACGCCGCGTCGTAGGCGAGCGCCAGCATCACCCGGTTGCGGACCGGCTCCTCCGCTGCCACGGCCAGCAGCTCCAACCACTGCGACTCAGTCGGAACCTCACTCGACGCCGGGACGCTCACGCAGCCACGTCTCGAGGGTTTCGGATCTGCGGTCGGGTAGTACGTCGATCCGCTCGTGCGTGACGGCGTCGATCAGGATCGTGCCGTAATCGATTCCGGCGGCGCAGCGCGAAGTCGACCACGCTCAGCACCCGCGGCACCGGCCGCCGCGGCGCCGGAATACGCAACAGGATCCGCACGGCGGTATGGCGAGACAACCGCACGGCCAGCCGCGACAGCAGCCGCGTGGCGGCCCGCCCGGCCAGTTCACATACCACCGCACGCACCTGCCGGGTCAGGCGAACCGTCCGCCGTTGGTAACGTTCCACCACACCAGGCACCTGCTGGAGGGGTCCCCCCGCTGGCCCGCATCCGATGCGAGGGCAGTTGCCGCGCTCACGCCGAGCACCTCTACATCGCATGCTTGGACGAGCCGACCATGCTGCGAGATGCCGACACCCTGCAAGCGGTACTGCATTACGTCGGATGGACACGGCAACATCCGCCGCTTCGGAGGGCCAGTCAGCACGGCCCGGCGTACCGCGAGTCCCTGGTGGCGATCTTGCCCGGCACTCTGGCGGAGGAAGCACACCTCAAAGCCGAGGGGCGCTGCCCGAGATGCGGCCAGCCGCTGCACTACCACTGATCGGACCCGAACCTTCGAGTGCACGGCCGGCGACGACCGGCACATCGGTGCGGCCCATCTGGTCGAGTAGTTCGCGGGCGTATCGGGCGCGGTGATTGACGTTGGCTTCGTCGTTGGTGACCACAATCAGGTTGCGCACCCAATTCCGCCGCTATCCACAGAGCGAGTGCATCGTCGAGGTCGTGGCCGATATCGCCGTCGAACACCACGATCGGTGCCGACTCTGCGGCGAATGCAGGCGGGGTCCGGAGTTCAGCAGTCACGGTGCGTCCTTTGCAGTCGGCTTTCCCCAGCGCCGGGGAGGCTCTGTTGTGGTGGGTCAGGGGTGTGCAGGGATTGGGGTGGGCGGGCAGATGGATGCGCCGTCGTCGTTGTCTGCGGTTACGATCCGCACGAACGCGGCACTGGTGGTCAGAACGCGTTTGCGGTGGGGGAGGTGGGCGTCCTCGGGCACGACGATCAGCCAGACGTCCGGATCGCGGGTGGCGTGGCGGGTCAGCGCTGCGACGGTGCCGCCGTGGGTGGCCAGGTCGAGATGCGTACCGCCCCACAGATAGCCCCCAGCCCTCGGCACGGGCGCGCATCCCCGCGCCGAGGCGGGCGAGGTTGGTACCCGGTGCCAGGTGAGCGGTGTGGATGTAACCGAGCGCGTCCAGGAGCGTCGGGGTGATCGTTTTGCGGTGCGGCAAGAACTTCACAACACTCGCCCGCCGCAAGGAGTTGCGCGCGGCACGCTCGCCTGGCCGGTGACGATGCGCGCGGCGAACCGGTTGAAGGCAGCGGCCTGCTCGATCAACGTGCTCGCCGCATCCGAACCGGAAACGAAGTCGCGATCCGCGGTCACTTCGCTGGCCCAATAGCGGGTATGGCGCGACAGCATCGCACCGAGACCGTGCGGCTGGAGGCAAGCGTGAGAGGAGTCCAAGGCTTGGTCGCTGAGCACGTCGTGCACGGGGTTATCGATGCGGGCGATGAGCCCCTGGATGTCACGGGTAGCGCGCACGAGAACGTCTGCGGCCACCCGCCATTCCGGCCGCGCTGCCTTACATCCGATCAGTGCCGCGATCGGGCCCAAGGCGTCGAGCTGCCGGTGGTGCACGGGCAGCAGCCCGACGGTGGCCGTGACGATTTCCGGGTGGGCGTATCGGCGGGATCGAACACCCGTGCTCGCAGCGCCCGCCACACGGTGCGAGCCATCGGAATGCTGGTTTACCAGTCGAATTGGCTCATGGTGTTTCTCCGCGCGACAGGGTCGAGAGCTGCTCGATCCGGGCGTTGTAGGCGCGTTGGGCAGCGAGCACACCGGTCACGGCGGTGCCATCGAGTGGCTGTTGTGCGTAGGACACCCACCGCGCCGCCATTGCGGACACCAACTCCCCGACACCGACCCGCGCGGCAGGGACACCGACGAGCGCGGCGACCTTCGCGTCGATCGTCCGTACGCTTCACGCGATTTCGTCGTCCACCGCATCCCGACCCGAACCGGTCACCTGGCTCCGGCGGCGATGCGCATCCACGATCGACGGAGACAGCATCGCCACCCAATCCGGGCTACGGGGAACCGCAAAAGCCGGGCCGGACCTGGATATCCGACTGCGCAAGGTCGATGACGCCAACGCCGCAGCCAAGGCAGCGGGTGAGCTCGGGTTCGGACCGGGTGGCCAGGACCGTGTCATTTGCCGTTTCTCACGCTCGTCGTCGCGATGCATCCCCGCTGTAACTGGCCGTCCACAGGAAATCGTGCATGGTTCGCTGACTGCAGGAGGATTCTGGCACGCGTATCAAGCCGGGTTCAGCGAACGTCACTCACCGGTAGAGACGACTGGTTGCCTGTGGCGCTGGCTGGCTACGCTTGCTGCTCATCCTCCACATCTTTATCGAGCCAATCTCCGGCCGTGGCGATTCATTCGCTCGAAGTAGGCGTCGTGTGCGGCTTGGATCTCCTCCTCCCTCACAACTCTCGGAGCGTCCGACTTCGGCTCGACCTGCTCGAAGGTTTCGCTAATTGCTCTGTTCCCGCTCTGACGTGTTCATCTCGAGTAAGTGGACGCATGCGCCTATTCCACTCTTGAGGCAGCATCGTGCTCTGCGGCGGCGGTGACTTCCAGAGTCGTCCGCGCCAGTCGGCGTTGCGCGCCACGGGCGGTGCTCATTGGACACCCGAAATACAACGACGCCAGCTGTTGTAGCGAGCGGCAGGTGTCGTGTGCGGTGATCGAAGGCAGAACGGCACGCAGCTCCGCGGCGATGTAGACATCATGACGTTGCCTACGGGAATGGTGGAAATTACTGGATAAGAGTGGAATGGGTGTGATAACGTATCAGCCGTGACCACCCCCTTGGAGGAGCTCGAACGACGGATCGAGAACCTGCGCATCGACCTACGTCGAGCCACGATCGCAGGCGATTCGGCGCGAGCTCGCGAACTGCGGGCGGAGCTACGTCGAACGGACAAGGCCTGGGAAGACGCTCTGGCGGCCCTGGCACCGTCCGTGGATGAACCCGAGCTGGCCGGTCACCCCGGATCGCTGCTGTCGATTCGGGATCAGGTTCATCAGGCATTGACGCTCGTGGGCGGGGCATCCGCGCCGAAGTTGATTGCGGCGGTGCAGGATGCGTTCTTCGGTGGCGGACTCAGTGGATCCAAGTTGACTCACCTGCGCCGGGATGAGGAACGTTCGTTCCGGTCATCCCCTCATGCTCGCCCCTACTACCTGTGCAGCGCACTGACTGCGGACCGCCTGACTGCGGCCCGCGGTCTGCTGGCCGTGTCGACCTGGCCGCTGAGCCGCCGAATGATCGGCCCGCTCAGCCCACGTGTGGACTTCCTCACTGCTGCCATCCACGTGGCGGAGCAGGTGGGGCGGATGGGGGAGCCGACCTTGCCTGCGATGCGTCTGCTGTGGCGGTTCGCCACCACCATCCCCGGTGCGGGCGAGAACTTCGACGTGCTGGAGTGGAAGACCGTCGCCGAGGCCGCACGAGCGGAACTGGCAATACATTCCGACGCCGACCTAGCCGATCGTGAAGCGGCGGCAACCCGGGCCGGGACTCAACTCGATGACGTCCAGCAGTTGTTCGGCACCGTGCTCGAGGTTGTTTCGCGTTCTACAACTGAACACTGATCGCGCATCATCGATTACTCTTCTCATCCACGCTTGCTTCCCTTGTGAAGGAAGATCATTTGAACGACAACGACTTTCGTCTGGATTTCATCCGCGGGTCGGTCGCCCCGAAGAAACACAACGCCAGGACGATCGCCGCCCTGACCAGCAACCCCGGGTGCGCGCGACGTAACGTTCTCGACGCCGCCGCGGTCGACAAACAGGAACTGGCAGAGCATCTGGGATACCGCCCCCAGTTCGGGCAGTCGCCCTTCGACCTGACACGCGGCAAGGCCTTCGAGACCTTCGTCAAGGATCACGGTTGCACCGAGCTGCTCAAGCTGCTGCGAGAACATCTGGAGCTGCCGCTACCACAGGTCGCCTACGCTGATCTCAACAACGTGGCCGGTCACGACACACTCGAGACGCGCTACACGAACTCGCGCCAGCAGCTAACACGAGCCGGTCGGTCCGGGCCCGGCGCGGGCACCCTGTTCGATCATCCGCTGCTGCGGATGAACATCGCCGGCCACAACGCCTATCTCGAGCCGGACCTGATCGCGTTCAAACTGTCCGAACAGTTCCACATCGTGGAGGTGAAGTCCTTCCCGATCATCGACGGGAGCGCCAACCCGGCGAAAGTCGCTCTCGCGGCCACACAATCGGCGGTGTACGTGCTGGCCCTGCGGCAACTGCTGCAGGAGCTTCGGCTGGATCCGTCACTGGTGTCGGACGAGGTGTTCCTCGTCTGCCCAGAGAACTTCTCCAACCGGCCGACCGCAGCACGAGTGGATGTCCGCAAACAACTCACCGTCCTGCGCCGCCAACTCGCCCGGATCGCTGACATCGGCACCTTATTGGGCGCGCTGCCACCAACCCTGACACTGGACCTGTACCGCGACCCGGAGGGAAAGGCCACCCGCTCGGTGGCCGACCTGTGCGCTGCTCTGGACGCTATCGAAGCGCGATACGCACCCGAATGTCTGACGACCTGCGAGATGGCACTGTATTGCCTAAACGAGGCGCACGATCGCACCGCACGATTGGGTCGATCGGTCCAGGAGGACCTCGGCGGTATCGAATCGATCACCAGGACCCTTCACCTGGCGGAAGGAACCCGCACCCCCGGCGAGCACGAGTACGAGGCGACGCAATTGCTGAGGATGGCCGCACAGCTGCGAGTGGACTGCCTGGGCGGTGTCGCATGAGCGCGCTCACGGCTCTGGCTCGCGCATATGCCGTGAAAGCCCGTCGTGCACAGCCGATGACGACAGTGCGGCACATCCATATCGAGGACCATCCGATGGTCTGCGTTCCCCTGAGCTTGGCCGGTGAAGTGATCGCGCCCTTGGCCGCGCTGGTCGGCACCGATCGCGGCCACCCGGAACTGCTCATCGTGCCGCAACCACGCGACCGGGTCCTGCGGCTCGAGTTCGCCCACGAACTGGCAATGCGGATCCTGCACTACATCGCGACGTGCCGACACGCCACCACCGGGCCGACCATAGGGACAGCGGCACAACTCTGGGTGCCCAATCGCGGTGGCGTCGAATTCCTCCGACTGCTCGGTCGCTCGACGCGATTCCGCTCCACCACAGGCGAATACCCTGCTCCGATTCCGGTGCCGGACCTGGGTCGATGGCTGACCTTCTACGCCGAACGAGCCGACCACCCCGGATCGTCGCTGCTCGTCGCCGCCACCGACGCCTTGGCCCGGCATTGGGCGAGCGGGCAGAGCGACCTCGAAGACGCCAACCTCGCCGCGCTGCTCGGCTGGATAGAACCACCGCCGGATTCCGATGGTGCCCGAGCCGCCCTCGATGCCGCTGATCCGTTGATATGGCCTCCGGCCGGACCGGCCACCGACCCGACGTTCGACCGGGAAGTGCTGGCACCGAGTATCGCCGAGTACGACCGCGCCACCACACGACGGGAACGTCTTGTCGCCACCACGCGTCTCGAGACAGCACTGCGCGAGCAGCTGTTGCCGACTTGGCAGCTGGTGTGGCGTGGGATCGACTGCTTGCGAACCCTGGCCCCCGGAGCGCACGTGACCGCGCGCTGGGGCCGGGATGTCAAGGAGTTCAACAAGTTCGGCGATCGGGTCGCCAAACGCGAGCGTCCACAACCCAAACGGGACAGCGCGGTGGCCGCCGCTCGGAGATTGAACGAGCTCGAGCGGGCGCAGGCGGAGTACGACGCGCAACGGGCCTTCGACGACCTGCTCGTGATGGCCGAGTACCGCCTGTCCGGCGAGGCATTCGCCGGAACCGTCAGCGCCGTCGACCTTCAGAACCCTGCCGGGACAGGACGCCGATCCCCGAAGCCGGTGATCACCATTCACACCACCGATCCGGTCAGGTTGACCGCTGACGAGGCCACGGAGCTGGTGGACCAGCAACGACCACAGCAGAAGGCCTCCATCACCGCCATCCGCAGTCACAGCGACGGGACCGCGATATCCCTCGAACTGTCGAGGGGTATGGGTCGCGGCAAGACCCCGCTACCCGGCAGCGTCCCTGCCGTGGGCGAGCTGGTCTGCTACAGCCGACTCTCGGACCGGTACACACCGACGGGCAAGTTCCCCGATCGCAGCGACACCCCCTGGACCCACGGCGGGCCCCCGGACGAACCACTGCCAGCAGCCCAGGACGCGAACGAGGAGTGGTCATGAACAGTGTTGTCGCACAACAGGTCGACTATGTGATTGCAAGCGTGCTCGCGGAATTCCAGCACGGCAGACACCGCGGGGTGGTCGTGGATTCGCCGCCTGGTGCCGGGAAATCCACACTAGTGGTTCGCGTGGCGGTCGAGATAGCGCAGTCCGGCGAGCCGGTGATGGTCATCGCTCAGACCAACGAGCAGGTCGATGATCTTGTCAATCGGCTGGCAATGGACGCGCCGACGGTGCAGATCGGGCGCCTGTGTTCGCATGACTATGTGCCCACCGCCCAGGTGGCACATCCGAATGTTGTTGTCGGCCAGCAGTTGTCGAACCTCGGTGACGTTCAGATAACCATCGCTACAGCCGCCAAATGGGTATATGTCACTGAAGGCCCCTGGCCGTGGGCCATTGTCGACGAGGCGTACCAGATGCGATCGGACATGCTGTTGCGCGTGGCACTGCGGTTCGATCGGGCGCTGTTCGTGGGCGACCCTGGCCAGTTGGATCCTTTCTCCACCATCGACATCGATCGCTGGACCGGCCTGAAGTGGGATCCGATGCAAAGCGCCGTGGCGGCGATGCTGCGGAGCAACCCAGACCTGCCGGTTTACCAACTCCCGGTGTCATGGCGGCTACCGCCGTCGGCGGCCGAGCCGGTGTCCTCCGCGTTCTACCCATTCACCGGATTCCGTGCCGCAACCGACCCTCATCAGCGTCACTTCTCCTATAGGACAAGCGGATTCGGGACCGCATCCGATAACACGCTCGATCTGGCGGCGCAAACGGGATGGGCTCTGCACGAACTACCAGCACGCCACACCGTGCGCACCGATACACAAGCCATCGAGACGGTCGCCGACCTGGCGCACCGCGTCCTGCTTCGAGGCCCTGTTGCCCGATCCGAACGCGGCACCGACGAGACCGAGGTCGGCGCAGACCGGATCGCCATCGGCGCCGCCCACCGCGATCAGGTGGCGGCGATCCGGCAGGCCCTAACCGCCCGCGGCATCAGCGAGATCTGTGTGAACACAGCAAATCGCCTGCAGGGCAGCGAGTATGACCTGGTCCTGGTGTTGCACCCGCTGTCCGGACGCCGGGACGCCACCGCATTCCACCTCGAATCGGGGCGGCTGTGCGTGCTGACCTCCCGGCACCGGCATGCCTGCATCGTCGTCGCCCGCGCCGGCATTCAACGACTGCTCGATGCCCATCCGCCCACCGAACCGATGCACTTGGGGGTCCCCGCGAAATTCCCGGACGGCTGGGAAGCGAACCAATCCATGCTCACCCATCTACAGAACTATCGAATTTCCGCCACATAACACCGAATTCATCTACATATAAATATTTCGATCAGGCGTGCCGAAAGGCACGCTTACCCTCCCGCGCCCGGAAGAAGATCATGAGAATCCTCCACACCTCCGATTGGCATCTCGGCAAGATGCTGTATCAGCGCTCCCGCGCAGAAGACCACATTGCTGTCCTCCACGAAATAGTCGACATCGCCCGAACACACAAACCTCACCTGATAATACATTCCGGCGACCTGTTCGATCATCGCCGGCCGTCCTACCACGACGAAGGCATCGCGATAGACGTCCTGCAGGAACTCGCTGCGATCGCCCCCATCGTAGTGCTTCGTGGCAACCACGACTCGCCCCACTGGTTCCGCCATTTCGCCCGAGCGTACGGGCCACGCAGCGGAATTCACCTTATCGACAGCCGACGTGACCCGAACGACGGTGGAATACTCCGCTTCGACGGACCCGGCGACACGACCCTGCGACTTGGTGTACTCCCGTTCGTCGATATCGCTACCCAGACCAACGTATACGACAATCCCGACCAATGGTATTCGTCCTACGCCCGGGCTGTGGGCGAATTCGAACGAGAACTCGCCGCGGAACTGGTGCGCGATCTGGACACCAGCCGGGAGATCGCCGTGTTCACCGCACACGAATACGTGCGAGGCGCTGAACTCAGCGGGACCGAACGAGCAATGCACATCGACGACAAGTACGCCACCGATCCCGCGGACCTGCCCGCAGTCTCCTACGCCGCGCTCGGACACATCCACAAACCCCAACAGCTCCGCATCAGCGGCGTCACCGCCTGTTACGCCGGATCCCCACTGCAGCTGGACTTCGGCGAAGCGGGCGAGCAGAAGAGCGTCGTCATCGCCGATCTGCACCCAGGACAACCCGCCGAGATCACAACAGTCGCGCTCCAAAGCGCGCGGCAGCTGCGGATCTTCGAAGGCACCCTCGACAAACTACGGGCAAACGCGTCAACCTTCGGGCGGGACCTGTGCCTCTTCAAAATCCACACCCCGACAAACGATCCCACGCTCGCCGAGCAAGTCAGCGCGATCGTCCCCGACGCGGAGATCGTAGGAGTACGACCGATATTCGGGGATGAACCGGAAATCATCACCGCTGACATTGTTGGCGCTGAGGCCGACTCGGATCTGCGGACATTGTTCGCTGAATTCCTGTCCACCCAGTCCGGGCCCAAGGCGGACCCACAGATTCTGCACAAACAGTTCGACCGCATCCTCACCTGCTTCGAAGACGAGGTCGCCTTCACCTTGCCGGACATCGAAGCGCTACTGGCCGAACCCGACGACACCTCTGACCTCGAGGAGAACCAGCGATGAGACCGCTGCATCTGAAATTCAAAGGCTTGCGCTCGTATCAGCGCGATCAGGAAATCGACTTCAACAATATCAACCTGGCCGCCATCATCGGCAATACTGGCGCGGGGAAATCATCGATCCTGGAAGCGATGTGTTTCGCTCTCTACGGCTACCCGACATGGGCCAAACAGAACAGCAGCTGGTTGGCAGCCCACGGAGGCGACGGCGCCGTGCGCGCCGAGCTGACCTTCCGGGCAGGCGACAAAACCTGGTGCGTGCGGCGAGCGACAACCATCGACAACCACAAGCGGACCGATGCCCTCACCTGCCG
>NZ_JBEYVQ010000038.1:0-15028 GCF_040644075.1 Nocardia sp. NPDC047038
GGCCTCCATCAGTTTGGATGCCATCGCGATGGCGGCCGCGCCCGATTCAGGCCCTTTTGTGACTTTCGTCCTCAAACGTGGCGTGGCGAAGGTTGGACGTCGAATTTCCGCGGCTCTCCTGCGCCCCGAACGGACGTGGGCAGGAGCCGTTCGCGGTGCAGCGGCAGGTCCAGTCGAAATTCGCGCGCTACGAGTCCGGCAATCGTAGGGATCTACCCCATACCGCACTGGCCGAAGAACTGAGAGGCTCATATTCATAGTCGAAATATCGGCAGTAACATTGGGGGATCGCGCATTCAGTGAATCGGCCGGGATCAAATCTGAAAATTCGCGCACGACGACCACTGCCGCGCCGCATCATCCGCACACAGAGCGCTGCCGACCACAGCAGGACAGCAAGAACTCGTGGCCGTTTCCGGACCAAACGACTAAGAACCACATTCCGCCGATATCGACTCCAGGTAGGTATGCCCGAGTCGGCCGATCGGCGCCGTTCGTCCGACAACACCGTGCCTGATTGCACGCACTTCGCGCGTGTCGCTTTGCCGTTGCCCCCAAAGGTTCGGGGATACCTGCAAGCCGCCACGCCGACCATGGGAGGGTGCCGTAGAGAGACCAGAACCCGCCGGTGGCTACAATTGAACACCGATCCGAACACCTCACCTTCGAAGGATACGTTCCGTTATGGCACGCAAGGTCGTTGTCGAGATGGTCGATGACTACGACGGCGAATCCGCCGCCGAGGAAACCGTCGGGTTCGCCATCGACGGTGTGGCCTACTTAATAGATCTATCGGCACGCAACGCCGCCGAACTGCGTGAGGTATTCCGGCCATTTATATCTCACGCCCGCAAAGTCGGCAGTCCCCGACCGCCCGGAAAGATACAGACAATACCGGCACCCGACCGGGAACGGAGCGCCGCTATCCGACACTGGGCACGCACCAACGGCTACAAAATCTCTAACCGCGGACGTATCGCTGCCGAACTTGTCGCGATGTACGACAAGGCAACCATAAGATAAGGCCATAGCATATCCGTACCCGAACCCAGACCGCCAACCCGTTACACGGCATGCCGACCCGGGTTGGCGCCTGCTGGACTGCCGAAACGGCTCACCGCCGACGCTGCCTCGCAGCTGCTTCGGTAGGACGTTACGAGGACAAGCCCCGTGCGGCACAACCATTTGCCAACTCTGCTCGGCAACCGACCACGGCTCAGGTCCACAGCGAGCCGCGCACGCGTTATGACTCCACCACGGCCGCCAACCGCACTCACCAGCTCCTGTACGGCAGCGACAACCGCGGGGGTCCTGATCGCTGATGTGTCCTCAACGACCAAAGCAAGCTGCAAATTTCGATTCAACGAGTCGAGCCTGTCCCAGGCGCCGATCGCCATTTCTCTCGGAATCGGCCGTGGTCTGAGATCGCGCAGCGTGCTCGCAGCGCCGTGATCCGCTGGGCGTCGGCGGGTGGCGGTGGCGGTGGCGGTGTGATCGTCCCCGGAACAGGGCAGGTACGGCCGCCAGTCCCAGCGCGAGCAATGATCAGATCTTGTGGATGACCGGGAAGGATGTGCCTTCCCGAGTGATCCGGAAACCATGGATTCGACCGGTCTCGGCGTTGGCGCGCCGGGATCGAGTTCCTGCAGGTGCTGTGTCACGACGAGATCGCGCGCCGCGAATCCCAGTCGATCGCCCGCCGCATCCGCTACCCCCAGTTCGAACGACAAGTCACCCTCGAGCAGTTCGACTTCGCCGCCAGCCCGAAACTCCCCGCCGCCCAAATCCGCGACCTCGCGGCGCTGCGCTGGCTGGGCGTCGGTGAGTCGGTGGTGTTGTTCGGCCCGGTCGGGGTCGGGAAAACTCACGTCGCTCAAGGACTCGGCTACCTGGCGATCCGTCAGGGCGCGGAGGTCCGGTTCACTAAGACCGCATCTGAGAACTCAGGTTGGGTTGCTGGTGTGGGCGAGTGGGACTGCCCCCGGTTCGGTTGACTCCCGATCTGTGATGACTTCGGTCTTCGCAGTGGAAGGATCGTCATCATGCCCAAGCCGTTTCCCGAGGAGTTCCGTCGCGATGTAGTCGCGGTCGCCCGCAAGGGCGAAGCGCCGTTGACTCAGATCGCCAAGGATTTCGGCATCTCGCAGAGTTGCCTGAAGAATTGGCTGAAACGGGCGGACATCGAAGACGGGGCTCGGCCTGGCGCCAGCCCGGGCGAGTCCACCGAGCTGCGTGAGGCCCGCAAACGGATCTGGCAACTCGAACAGGAAGCCGAGGTCATGCGTCGGGCGGTCGCCTACCTGTCGCGCGATGTCAACCCAAAATGATGTACCCGCTGGTCCTCGACCTCGCCGCCGACACCGCACCCGTGCAGGTGCATGTCGCGGTGACCTGCCGGGTATTGGGTTTCACCCCGCAAGCCTTCTATAAGTGGAAGAAGAACCCTGTATCGCAACGTGATTGGGATGACGCGCACCTGATCAACGCCGCCTACGACGTCCACGCCGACGACCCGGCGTTCGGGTATCGGTTCATCGCCGACGAGCTGCCCGTGCGCGGGATCAGCGCCGGTGAGAACAGGGTGGCCAGACTGTGCTCGATCCAGCGGATCTGGAGCAGCTTCGCCGAGAAACGAGGGTTGAACCGTAAGGCCGGGCCGCCGGTGCACGACGACCTCGTCCAGCGTGAGTTCACCGCGACCGCGCCGGACCGGGGATGGCTCACCGACATCACCGAGCACCCCACCAGCAAGGGCAAGCTGTATCTGTGCGCGATCAAGGACTGCTATTCCAACAGAATCGTCGGCTATAGCATCGACTCGCGTATGAAGGCCTCACTGGCGGTCAACACATTGAGCAATGCCATCGCGGTGCGGGCACCAGCCGGCACAATCGTGCACTCCGACAGCGGCAGCCAATTCCGATCACGAAAGTTCGTCAGCCTGCTGTCCCACAATGGTTTACGCGGTTCCATGGGAAGGGTCGGAGCATGTGGTGACAACGCTGCCATGGAGTCGTTCTTCGCTCTGCTCCAGCGCAATGTCCTCGACCGGCAACGCTGGTCGACCAGGGCCGAACTGCGTCTGGCGATCGTGACCTGGATCGAGAGAACCTACCACCGCAAACGGCGACAACGCGGACTCGGCAAACTCACCCCAATCGAGTGTGAGACAATCAACCAGACCACACTCGCGGCCTGAACCCATCAACCCCGTGAGTCAACCAAAGCCAGGGCAGTCCCCAAGTCGGCAATTGCCGAATACTCGCAGCTCAGAACCCAAACCCATTGACCCATACAATCGTTCACCAGATGAAATACGGGCCAGAGGGCAGATAGTATGTCACTATCTGCGGTAAATCCTTAGCGCCGGATCGGGCAAATTTACTCCTCAACCCCCGGCGCGGACAGAATACTGGCTCCATGAACAACCAGGCCAGACGCGACGTGGTGGCGGCATTGACCGAGCTTGCGGCAAGCCCTCACTATCGCGACAGGGCCGATGCGGGCCGAGGATTGGCCGGCTTCGCTGAGATGACCGAGGCTCAGGATCCGCTGTTGGAACTGCTACTCGACAGCGACGACACCTTCGTCACCCTGGTGACGGCTGAAGCCCTGCTTCGGCGTCAAGACCCGGCTGGGCTCACGCTGGTCGTCTCGGCGCTCGCCATCATCGCTCCTGACCATCCCAATGATATTGATTGGATTTACACGGCGGTGCTCGAGGTATTCAAGGTATACTCCGACGAACGGGACGCCGCCGTGCGTGCGTGCCAGGCACTGACCCAGGACCCTGACGAGCACGTGCGCAGCGCTGCGGTTCACTTGATCGCCAGGCTTGTCGCAATCAACCCCATCCTCGGCCCAGCGCAGCACGGCTCGACATCCCCGCCCGACCGTCACGTCGGATAGCTTTACCTTCGACGGGCGCGACGACACCTCTACTGCTGTGGGGTCAGGGGCAGGACGCCTGGAACGGAAGCACGACTGCGGCGCGGCCACCGTAGGCCGGACCGGTTGCGGCGCCACCGCGAGCGCGGTGATCATGTGTTGCCCCGGCGGGACATCGTTTGGGCGGCTGGCGGCGTGGGCGTGGGTGGCGGTGAGCACGACCAGCAGGAAGACCACACCGCCGAGGATCAGTGCGCCGACCAACAGGATCGGATCGGCGGATCCATTGCGGTGGCCGTGGAAATAGATGGACCGCCGCCGCGGGCGGGGTGCGGGCCGGTCGGTGAAACGCCCGTATCCGCGCACCCTGTGCCCGCCCAGCTTACGTCCCCTGCGGCCGGTCCCCCGGACAGCGGCGATTCCCCCTGAGGTGCGGACACCGTCTGTTATGCGGCGAGCAGTACTGTACTCGAGGTCTGCTGCTCGTAGGTGATCGGACTGATCTGTCCCAGGGTCGAGTGCCTGCGTCGGGTGTTGTATCGCGTGATCCACCGGAACACGACCAGGCGGGCGGCGCGGACGGAGGCGAAGCTGGGCGCGCCTTGCAGCGTCTCTCGTTTGAGGCTGCCGTTCCATGCCTCGGCGACGGCGTTGTCGGCGCTGGAGCCGACCGCGCCCCGGGACTGTAGCATCCCGAGCTCGGTGCACACCGCCGTGAACTCCTTGGAGGTGTATTGAGCTCCGTGGTCGGTGCGCATGATCGCTCCTGCCAGGCTGCCCCGGGTTGCCGCAGCGGCGCGCAGTGCGTCGATGACGAGTTCTGTGCGCATGTGGTCGGCGATCGACCAGCCCGCCAACCGGCGCGAGTGCAGGTCGATCACCGACGCCAGATACAAGAAATCACCGTTTTCCAGCGGCAGGTAGGTGATGTCGCCGATGTAGCGCTGGTTGGGTGCGGTGGCGGTGAAATCTCGCTACAGCAAGTCGGACACCTTCTGCGCCGACGGCTCGGGTACGGTGGTGCGCACCTTCTTACGTAGCCGCAGCCCGGCGATGCCGTGTTTGCGCATCACCCGCGCTACCCGCTTGCGGTTGATCGGCGGTTCGCCGGTCTCGATGGCCTGGTCGTTGAGCTCGGCGGCGCCCCGGGGGCTGCCGTAGGTGCGGTCCCACTCGCGGTGGATCGCGCGGATCCGGTCGGCCAGCTCGGTGTCGGCGGCCTCACGAGCGGCCCGCGCCGGCGCTGCGGCAACCCATCGGTAGAACCCCGACCGCGACACCTGCAGGACACGGCATAGTCGCTTCACCCCGAAGGTGTCGCGGTGGTCGGCGACGAACTGGAAGCGACTCACCATTTCGTCTCGCCCGCGAAATACTTCGCGGCCCGCCGCAGGATCTCCCGCTCGACCTCGAGCTCGGCGATCCGGGCCTTGAGCTGCTTGGATCTCGGTCTCTAACACGGACGGCGAGGATACTGCGCGGCCTGTGTCCGGCCGCGGCGGGCGGCCCTCGGCGCCCGCCCCCGCCAGGGCGATACCAGCGACGCGGGCCTGGCGCACCCACAATCGCAGCGTTTCCGGGTGTACTCCCAGATCGCGGCCCACCGCCGCATAGGTTTTCTTCGGATCCGACAGGTACAACGCGACCGTGTCGGTCTTGAACTCCGCGGGATAAGGCTTGGTCCCCACTGGTTAACTCCTTGAACTCCAGCCCCTACGGTCTAGCTACTCAAGGTGTCCACATCCTGGGGGAAAGCGCCCTTCTCCGGCCGCCCGCCGCGGCCAGCGTGATTGCCCGGCAGCGGCAACAGCGGCTCGAGCAGCGTCCACTCGAGGTCGGTCAGCGACGAGGAAGGGTAGAACGGGCACTTCGGCGACTCGGCCGAAGACTTGTGAGCCGGGCACGACGAACACGAGCAGGTAAGCGACACTGGCACAGGGACTCTCGGGTTACGACAGATAGTGGGGAAACTTCAGTCGTACCGGGAGGCCTCTACATTTGCGGTGCCGGGAATCGGGCAGGTTGCCCTGCGCGCACTGGTCATCTGTGCGCACGAACCCACCGAGCCCGGTTGACCGGAGCATTGTGCACGGTGAGCGCCCTCGAGCGACGCCACGCATAACGAGCGATCGACCCACCCCCTTCCGGCCTGACCGAGATCGATCCCCCAGCCGAAAGCGTCGACCGAGCAGAAGGTCGGCCAACGAGAACTCCCCAGCGTTGGTGGCAAGCGATGACCGGCCGGACCAATCGGGGATACCGTCGCTTCATGTGTACCTACGCCTTCGTGCACTACAAACTGCACTATGTGTGCGTGGAGTGCCGGGTGACGTTCAAGCAGCACCCACCGACTGCTGGCGTAGCGCACCGTTGCCCGCGATGCGGTAAACCGATGCTGTGTGCGGGGCATGATTTCGCGGCGCCCCCTCGCCGTGACACCCGGGCTTGGTCGGTAGTCGCTGCCGTGGTCGGCGCCGGATTGCGTTACGAGGGTGTCGAACCGTGCGGCTGTGGCCGCGTACCGAAGTACCGGCCGCGGACCCGGGCCGAACTTCGCGCCCGCCGCAAGTTCTCCGCACGCAACGCTGTTCTGCTCGATGATGCGCTCGCCCGCCCCAACGTGTGAACACACTGTCCAAGTTCACCGCGACGGTCGAACGCGCCGCACCACAGCCAGCCGGACACGACCCCGAAGACAGGGATCAGCACCGAATACGCTTCAAAGCGCACCTGAGGGAGTTCTCAGATGCGCTCTACGACATTTACCGGCGGTGGACGAAAACCGTTGTTTGGCAACGCATCTACGACGTACTACGGGACCGGGCACGGATACGTGCCGGACGTACCCCGGCCCCGACGGCGGCGGTCATCGATTCGCAGACCGTCCGCGGCGCCGATACCGTGGCAGCGGCCACGGCCGGCTACGACGCAGGCAAGAAGATCAAGGGCCGCAAACGCCACATCGCCACCGACACGCTCGGGCTGATCCTGGCCGTGGTCGTCACCCCCCTCGATCCAGGACCGCGACGCCGCGCACCGGCTGCTGGCCGCCGTGCGTGCCCGCTTCGCCACCGTCTCGCTGGTATTCGCCGACGGCGGCTACGCCGGACGACTGCTCGTATGGGCGAAATCCGTTCTGGCACTGACGGTTCAGATCGTCAAACGCACCGATACCACCACCGGATTCGAGGTCCTGCCCCACCAGTGGGTCGTGGAGCGCTCGTTTGGCTGGCTGACCAAACACCGGCGAACCGTCCGCGACTACGAGACCCGCCCCGACCATCACGAAGCCATTGTCTACATCGCCGCCATCCACACCCTCACCCGCCGACTCGCCCGCACCGCCGATCAGCACACCTGAGCCGACAGACGCAGACGAACAGTTGTCCGCTCCCGCCGATCAGTGCTCAGCGTGAGCGGTAGGTTCAATGCGTGTCGCACCACCTCAGCCAAGGCACCTCGGGAGCGATCCGCCGCTTCGCCCGATGGGTCGCCAACGGGTCTGTCGGCCACCCCCTGCTGGAGGGGATCAACTACTGGGATGAGCTGCGAGAGTCGCCTTCCCAGATGGAAATCTGCTTCGCTATCTTCGCCAACGTCCTCGAACTCGATGAGCGTGGAGAGCCCGTCAACGAGAAGTATGCAGAACGCCGCGCCGCGATCTGGCTCTACCGCTACTGCACCGGAAAGCTTCCTCCCGATGAACCCGACCTCGAACCGTGGGAGTGCGCTCTCCATTGATCGAGGTACCCACCGCAAGGTGGCTCGGACATCTGCACTTGCCGCACATCGCGCTGCCCGAACAGAGTTCTCAGATGCGCTCTAAGAAGAAGCGGCCCCCGACCCGTGATGCCCGTGTGGATTTTCCAGCTGCACGGCAGTACCATTTGCTGAGTTGAAGTCTAGTGTGGTCATTTTATGGAGGCTGATGGTGGTGATCGGCGCCGCCGGTATCGGCCACAAAATGCTAGTAGGCCGGACGTCGGAGTTGAAGCTTTTGGGGAGAGCGCTGGCTGATGCCAGTGCCGGTTCGGCTGCTGCGGTGGTTGTGCTGGGTGAACCCGGGATTGGTAAGACGCGGCTGCTAGCTGAGTTCTGCGAGCGAGCGGCCGCAGACGGTTTCGAGGTGTTGGGCGGCCGTGGAACCGAGTTGGAGAGCGAGGTTCCCTTCGGTGTGATCGTCGATGCTCTCAATGAGAGATTCGCATCACTTGTCTCCGAGATGATCGCGGACGTGGGTCAGGACCGTGTGGCCGAATTAGCAGCGGTATTGCCCTGCTTGCGTGGATATGGCCGACAGTTGGGGGCCCGACTGGAAGTGGAACGCTTTGAGTTCTACCGGGCAGTCTGCGGTACATTCGATCGGCTGGTTCTTCGTCGACCTCTCGTGTTGGCGCTCGATGATGTGCATTGGGCGGATCCGGCGTCGGTGGAGCTGATCTCGTTTATGCTGAGGCGTTTGGTACCAGGCATGATACTGGCTTTGGCCTATCGGCCGGGGCAAACGCCGGGGCAGCTGCTGGATGCTCTCACGCACGTGGCGGCTGATGGCCAATTGTGTGAGCTCAAGCTGTCACCATTGTCAATCGGGGAGGCTGCCGAGGCGCTGGAGTTGCCGCCGGACTCATCAGTCGTTCAAAAGTTACATGCCGACAGCGGCGGGAATCCATTTTACCTCGAGCAGTTGGCACGAATGGTGACCGCAGGCCCGCCAAGCGGCTTGTCTGCCGACGTTGACGTGGCCAACAAAGATGTCCGCATCCCCATCACGCTGCGCACGACGATCAGTCAGGAGCTAACTAGGCTGGCTGGCGCGACACTTTGGGTCGTTCGAGCCGGAGCCGTGGCGGGCGACCCGTTCGATGTGGACCTGGTCACCGCGATCGCGGAGGCCGATGAGGCGCAGGTGCTGAAAAGTCTGGACGAACTTGTGCGAGTCGATTTGGTTCGTCCTGCGGCGACGCCGGGGCAGTTCCGATTCCGGCACCCGATTGTGCGCCGGGTCGTCTATGACGATGACTCGACGGCAGGATGGCGAATCGCCGCCCACAATCGAGCGGCACGGGCACTTGCTCGGCGTGGAGGCTCTGTCGAAGAGAGAGCCCATCATGTCGAGTACTCAGCTCACCCCGGCGACGAGGAAGCCGCTGCGACCCTGGCCGAGGCAGCACATATCGTCGCGCCGCATGCACCCGCGGCAGCGGTCCGGTGGTTGCAAGCAGCATTGCGGCTGCTACCGGCAACCCGTGGGGGTCAACAGCGGCTGCTGCTACAGGTCCTGCTCGCACGCGCACTCGCTAACATCGGGAATTTGCGCGAGAGCAGAGCGAAGCTGGAAGAAGTGCTGGAAATTCTTCCGACCGGTTCGGTCAGCGACCGGGTACCGATCATCAGAATGATCGCGCATGCAGACCACGCACTGGGGCACGCGGAGGAAACTCGCCACCTCATCGATGCGACCCTCGACCGCGTACCCGCCGACAGCGCGGACGCGATCGCGTTGAAATTGGAACTGGCTCAGAACCAGTGGATGCGCGGGCACTGGGAGCAAGCCGTATCCACCGCCAACTGGGCGGACGTCCAAGCGACGGGCATCGCTGATTCGACGCTAATGGTCGAGGCGAAGTCCGCTCTAGCGATGTTCGCCAACGATCAAGGCGACTTCGCCCGCGCGAAGGAACTGGTCGATTGGGTCGCGCACTACGTGGATGCCAGCGCGACCATTGAGATACCCGAGCAGCTCGAGGGGCTATCGAATTTAGTTTTCGCTGAGATCTACCTCGGCCTTCTCCCCGCGGCCCTACGACATGCCGAACGTGGATTGAAAGCCAGCCGTGCTACAGGCCAAAACCACGTCTTCGGCCTAATCCTTTTCTCTGCAGCGATAGCGAAAATGCTTCTCGGACGACTAAGCGAAGCCAGGCGTGACGCCGAGGCCGCCGTGGAGGTAGCACTACTGCTAGACAACGATCCGCTTCGAATCTGGGCAGAAAGTGTCCGATGTTGGGTAGAGACCATGAGCGGCAATCTGCCAACGGCATTGACCGCTGGGCGTGCAGCCGTCCGCAACCCGCACCCCTACTACGGCTGGTTCGCGCACGCGTGTTACGGCCAAGCACTCATCGAAGCGGGTAGGTATGAGCAGGGACGTCAGGAACTCTTGTCGATCGTCCGACCGGGTCCCTCAGGTATACCTCCAGGGGTGAGCGCGATCTTCCTTTCGCCACTGGTCATTGCCGAATTGGCAGTTGGTCGCATCGAGGCAGCCGATGCACTGACTCGACGCCTCGAGGACGACGCACAGGATCTGCCCTTGTCATCCGGTGCATGGCACCTCCGCGCAGGGCACGCTCGCTACGCCCGTGCGTGCGTGTACGCCGCCCGCGGCGACTTCCAGGCTGCCGCGGCATATTCGGACAAGGCCCGGGAGTCCTTCGACGCGGTCGATGCCCGCCTATGGGCGGCCCGCGCACGTCTGGATGCCGGGCGTGCTCTGGCGCGGATCCACGATGCCCCCGCCGCAATTCGTGAACTCGAACTGGCACACACCGCTCTGCGCGACATCGGTGCCACGCGCCTTGCAGATAACGCCAACAAAGAACTGCGGACCCTGGGAAAACGCATCAAGCGGTGGCCCACAACGGGCCAACCGGCTGACACACTGGCACTGACCGCACGTGAACGCGAGGTCGCCGATCGAGTCGTACAGGGATACACCAACCGCGAAATCGCCAAGGAGCTGTTCATCAGTCCCAAGACCGTCGAAAAACACCTCGCACGAGTATTCGCCAAACTCGACACCAACTCTCGCAGCGGCATCGCAGCCGCGATGATCCGCCAGCAACACGGCAGGACCTAGCCGCCAGAAACTGACGTTGGTGACCGCATCGATACCGGTCACGGTGACGTCATCGGCGCCGGTGGTGTCGCGGTGGCACGTTGCCGAACAGCCGCGAAGGACCGTGCAGGAACGCCGCGGCGCCTCCATCACTGGTGCTCGGTGGTGGCGGGTCGGCCTTGAGCCCCGCGACGAGGATGCCGTTGATGGTCCGTGCTGCAGGCGGGCTTGAAAGCACGCCCGAATGGTGCGGATCGGTCACGGGATCCGTCCACCCGCCGCGCTGGCGCAGCACGCGATTTCGTGAACGATGGCCTCGGCGCGCGCGCGCAGGACTTCGTGCAGGACCATCCGTGACATGGACATGTTGGACATGTGCCCCTGCAAGGTGAGCACCATATGCGCGGCGGCGCGGCGGCATTCCTGGATCAGGTCGACGAACGCCGGTGGGAGCAGTCCGCTCTGCGGTGATGGTTCATGGAACACGGTGGCCAGCTCGTAGCCGAGCGCCCTGGCGGCGGCGCGCAATGTGTCCTCACCCGCGTCGCGGTCGCGATCATGGATCAAGTCATCGCGTAGGTACCCGTAGGCGAGAGGTAACAGTGCAGTCATCATAGAAAACCAGTTCTGCATCGACGACCCCGAAGACACCCGCCTGCGCCAGCCGGGGCGGCTGGGATGGGTGCTGGGCCGGGAGACGGTAGCGCAAACCGCGCAGTCCTTCGACAGTGCAGGTGAGGTCGGCTTGGAGTCGCGGTCGTCGATGGCGGCGACCGAGCCGAGCGGCTGAACGGATTGATGGACATCAGGATGAGTTTTTGACTGGTGGCGTTTTGGAGTCCGCCTGCGCGACCGACTCCCTTGTCGGCCTACCCGACGGCGTTGTCGAGGGCGGTGTTCAGGTGACAGCATCGTCACCCGGACTCGTGCTTGCTGCAAGTGCACTAAAACCAGTCTCATCGAATAGGTAGCGGGCCCATATGGGGCATATACCTATTTACGGTGATGCGATTACCTACTTGCCATTGCGCGATCGGCGTTCAGATGAGTCGCACCCATATGGATCTGCGTGCACCCCAACACCAGGCCGTGACCGGGCCGGAAAGCGTCGGAATAGAGTCCAGTTCGTCGACCGCGTGCCTAACCTGTAGACCACAGCGGCCAGGCTGGAACGACAAGACCCGCGGTCGAACGCCTGCCCACCAAACAGCCCAGTCCCTTTCTGTTCGGGCGGCGGTACGGGGCTGTTGCCGAACTGCGGTGGACCGTACCCGGGTGTGAGGACTCAGGGGGCGGCGATTCGGTCGGAGGGGCGAGTCAGGTGTCGGTTGAATCGGGCCAGCGAGCGAATTCCGAACGCGAACACCGGACGAAAGTGCCGGCTCATGGTGGCCAGCGGCCTGGAGACCGGGAACGTCTCCGGGCCGCCGCCCTGTCGGTCGAACGAAGCGGCGGCGACGAGGTGGTTGTTCGTCCACCCGGATCGGATTCGTTGCTGGTTTCCGCCGCGACCAGCATAAACGGGATAAACAGCCTGTCGCGGTCACCCACTCCCCTCGTGTCCTGGGATGACCGACAGGATGGTCGCCGCTACAGGGAGCTGCCGCTGAACACCGAAGGCCCGGTCCCTCCCACTGCGCCACGACTGAGCCTGCGGCGTTTCGACCGGTGTCCGAACTCGAAGCTCAGGGACCTCGGCCTCACCCAGCACACTGCCACTGCAAGTGATATGTCAAGAGCCGGGGCAGAGCCGGTCATGGTGGTGATCCGCCCGGCTGCTGGTCGCGTGAGGCCGTGTGAGTTCCGCATCGAGTGTGACGCGGAGCCGCGTGGTCCGTGCGGGTAGCTTCGCCCGTCCCGCTTGACAGCCCGACATACCGGGCCAAGATCCCCGTCGATCGGGGCGGGCCGCGATAGCCTCGATCTCCCTCGGCCCAGAGTCGAGGACGCCTCACAGCCGCTTCGGCCCCGGCCCTGCACCGGGGCCGAAGTGCTGCTTGGGTCTGTCGGCTGACAGCTGCCTCCGGCGGAATTCCGATGCAGCTGCCGCGTCACCTGCTCAGGGCGCGGGTCGTGAGCGTTGGGAGTGGGCCGGTAGCGGCGGCCACCGATCACTGTCGGCCGGTAGCGCACCCGCGAGTCTGGCACGGTCGTGCGGTAGCCGGGGCTTGTGATCAGGGTGATCGGCCCGATAGTGGTGATCATCACGCGAATGCTCTCCTCACCTGGTGTGGACGGGGCAGTTCAGTCGCCGAGTGAGGAGCAATGATCAAATCCTACTTATAGGTGAACGGTGCATCGGCGGTCACGGACACCTGATCAAAACAGGGCCGCGGGGTGGGTTGATGGTCGCGGCACTGCGCGCCACTGGCCGACCGGTTTATTCGATCAACCCGATGGCCGTCGCCCGCTACCGTGAGCGCCATTCGATGGCGCGGGCGAAGTCCGACCATGTCGATGCCCTGACTCTAGCCAATATCATCCGTGTCGACGGCGAATACCATCGGCAGCTGCCCTCCGGCAGCGATCGACCATCGGCTTCGGGAAGACCTCGAGTCCGAATTCGATAAAGGTGTTGTTCCAGATCGCCGAGTAGCGGCGGCCGCTGTGGAAGGCCAGTTCAACGCCCATCGTCGGTTCGTGCCAGTCGCCGAAATCCCACTCCTCGGCGAGCCGGCCATCATCGCCGATGGCCAACGGATAGTACACGACATCGGCGAGACGTTGACCACGCAGCTCGGCCACGACGGCTTCGAGATGTTTCTCGGCAGTGGATATAGACGGCGGTGGCGGCACAAGCCGGTCGTCGTCCGGGCGATCGGATGTCATGCGACGCCTCTTCCGGTGCCGCGGTCGCCGGTTTCTGATGATGCGGGTGTGATGTTCGTGGGGCGTCCAGCAGTTTGCCCTTGTGGAAGATGGCGCCGTTGCGGACAAGCGCGACCAGGTGCGGAGCGTTGACCGCGCGCCACCGAATCTGGCAGCCTCGATCAGCTTGTAGGCCATGGCAATTCCGGCTGCGCGAGAACCCGGCCCCTTGGTCACCTTGGTCCGTAAAACGCACGGTCGCAAAGGTCGACTCGATCGGATTCGTAGTTCTCAAATGGATCCAGTGCTCGGCCGGATACCGATAGAACTCCAGCAGCACGTCAGCGTCATCAACGATCTTGGCGACGGCTTTGGGATACTTTGCGCCGTAATCGATCTCGAAGGCTTTGATCGCCACCTGCGCCTTGTCGATACCCTCGGCGTTGTAAATCTCTTTCATCGCCGCCCCTGCTGCGTCCGCCCCCTCCGTGAGTCCTTTCACCGCCGCTTGAAGCATGGCTCTTCCGCCGGCCGCATGAACGGTCAGGTACTGGACGCCGAGTGACCCGAGAACTGTGCTGGCCCCGTACACAGTGTTCGGAATATCGTGCAGCTTGACGTCGAGGAAGACGTCCATTCCAATGTCCTGGATGGCTCGCACCGCGTCGTGACCGGCGGCGCTGAACCAGTGAAGCTCATCTGCTTGGCGCACAAAGGTGTGACGCGGAGGGGTTTGCCGTCGGCGTTGCCGACGGCAAACCGAAGAATTCAGTGATGGGGCGTTTGTGGGCGACTTGGAGCGACAGTCGGCGCACTGCAGCCCCTTGGTGCCTCGACAACATTCCGGCGGTCGCGGAATGTCCCCACGCTTCATCCGTCCGAGTTGGCGTCGAGCTGATCGGATCGCTCGTCTTCGATGCGTGACCGTCTGGTGTGCCCGGTCAGACGCCGAAGAGGTAGCTGTGGAACGGCCCATCCGACCACAGAGTCTCCGCAGCAGGTCGATGCGGCGCCGACAGCCTCCAGTCGCCGAGCATCTCGGCGACCACCCTGACGAACTCCTGTCCCACGTCGAGAAACAACGCGCCAAACCCGGCCGCCACCCCGGCTGCGCGAATGTTGTAACGCATGATCGGCCAGTCAGCCTCCGCATCGACCCGGAAGCGTCGACGCAACCATGCGCGCCGCCGCGCTCTTCCGCGACGCCGGAAACTACACAGCACACCACCCGTGTCCGTCGAGCGGCCGCGGGCACTGCGGTAGACAGGTTCTCGCCGCTGGCGCGAGAACACTCATGTTCGGCTACTGATCGATGCCGGGCACGTTCAGTTCCCCTCAACGCCATCCAGCCGCAAGAACTGCCCGGTGGCGCGCATCGGCCATCGGTCGTAGAACCCGCCCACCGCATCGTCGGCGACCAGACCAATGTGCGCAACCCGGCTCCGAGTCGCCCAGCCGACAATCGAATCCATCAGCGATCCGCCGATCCCGCAC
>NZ_JBEYVQ010000039.1:0-11377 GCF_040644075.1 Nocardia sp. NPDC047038
GCGAGATCATGCATACGCTGCCGCATGCCGCGCAGGTCGCGATCCGTGAATCACTTGACGACAACGACGATACGCAGGTGATGGCATACAACAGCGGCGACCTGGCTAATTATCAAGGTGGTGCTTTCGACACCACCGTGCGACACAACACAACTAACGGGTAACATCTGCGATCGTGAATTCGACCCTGGCGCGATTGCGAACTCCCCTGGAGTCGGGGTTTGCCCAGGCCGGCAACATCTTTGCGCTGCTCCTGGACGTTTTGCGAAAGACTTTCCGCCGCCCCTTCGAGTGGCGGGAGTTCATCGAGCAGTCGTGGTTCATCGCGAGTGTCTCGATCCTGCCCAGCGCGCTGGTCGCGATTCCGTTCGGCGCGGTCGTGGCATTGCAGACCGGCTCGTTGATCAAGCAGCTCGGCGCGGAATCCTTCACCGGCGCGACCAGTGTGCTGGCAACCGTCCAGCAGGCGGCTCCCGTCGTGACGGCCCTGATCATCGCGGGCGCGGCCGGGTCGGCGGTGGCCGCCGATCTCGGCTCGCGGACCATCCGCGAGGAGATCGACGCGATGGAGGTGCTCGGCATCGATCCGGTGCGAAAGCTGGTGGTGCCGCGCGTACTCGGCATGATGCTGGTCGCGCTGCTGCTCAACGGACTGGTGTCGGTTGTCGGCATCGCCGGCGGGTACTTCTTCAACGTCCTGCTGCAGGGCGGCACTCCCGGCGCCTACCTGGCGTCGTTCTCCGCCCTCGCTCAGCTGCCGGACCTGTGGATCGGTGAGATCAAGGCGGCGGTATTCGGTCTGCTCGCCGGCGTCATCGCCGCGTACAAAGGGCTGCATCCCAAGGGGGGCCCGAAAGGAGTCGGTGACGCGGTGAACCAATCCGTGGTGATCACGTTCATGGTGCTGTTCTTCGTGAACCTCATCCTGACCATGGTGTACCTACAGGTCGTCCCCGCAAAGGGTGCCTGACAGATGGCCACGTCATACCGAACCCCGGTCGCCAAGTCCATGCGCCGGGTGGGTGAAGTCGCTCGTATGCCGCTCAACGTCATCGATCGCGCGGGCGAGCAGATGTCGTTCTACTCGCGGGCCATCGCGTGGATCCCGCGGACCGCGGTGCACTACCGCAAGGAAGTCATGCGGCTGCTCGCCGAGGTCACCTTCGGCACCGGCGCGCTGGCGGTGATCGGCGGCACCATCGGCGTCATCGTGTTCATGTCCGGCTCCGTCGGCGTCGTCGTCGGCCTGCAGGGCTTCAAGGCCCTCGACGCGCTCGGTAGCTCGGTGCTCACCGGCTTCCTCACCGCCTACATCAACACCCGTGAGATCGCGCCACTGGTCGCCGCGCTCGCGCTCTCGGCGACGGTCGGTTGCGGTTTCACCGCGCAGCTCGGCGCCATGCGGATCTCCGAGGAGATCGACGCGCTCGAGGTGATGGCGGTACCCAGCGTGCCGTTCCTGGTCACCAGCCGCGTGATCGCCGGGTTCCTCGCGGTGATCCCGCTCTACATCGTCGGGTTGCTCGGCACGTTCATCGCGTCGCGGACGATCAGCATCTGGTTCAACGGGCAGTCCAGCGGGTCCTACGACCATTACTTCAGTTTGTTCCTGCCACCGGAGGACGTGCTCTATTCGTTCCTCAAGGTGCTGGTCTTCGCGTTCGTGATCATCATGGTGCACTGCTACTACGGGTTCCACGCCACCGGCGGCCCCGCGGGCGTCGGCGTCGCGGTCGGCCGCGCGGTCCGCGCCGCGATCGTCCTGGTGAACGTGCTCGACTTCTTCCTCAGCCTCGCGATCTGGGGCACCACCACCACGGTGCGGGTGGCCGGATGAGCCGCACTCAAACCTGGCGCTCCACCGCGAAGCTACGTACTCGGGCGCTGGGGATCGCGTTCTTCGTCGTGGTCGCGTTGTTCCTGTGGACCACCATCGCGATCTACAACAAGCAATTCGTGAAGACGGTGGACGTCGATCTGATCACCGACAGCGTGGGCAACGCGCTGACTCGCAACGCGGACGTGAAGGTACGTGGCATCACCGTCGGCGAGGTGCGCTCGAGCAGTTCCGAAGGCGGCGAGGTGACCTTGAACCTGGCCATCAATCCGGACAAGGCGCAGCAGATTCCCGTCAACGCGACCGCGCGCCTGCTGCCCAAGACGCTGTTCGGCGAGCGCTACGTGGACCTGGTGATCCCGGAGCAGCCGAGCCCACAGCATCTGACCGACGGCGTGACGCTGCACCAGGACGTCAGCGGCAACGCCATCGAGTTGAGCAAATTGCTCGACGATGTGCTGCCCTTGCTCCAGGCCATCCCGCCGCAGGATCTCGCGGCCACGCTGGGCGCGCTCTCTCAGGCGCTGTCCGGGCAGGGCACGGCGCTCGGCGAGAGCTTGGACAAGCTCGACGACATATTCCGCCAGGTCAACGTGGTGCTTCCGGACCTGCGGGCCGACCTGCGCAGTTTCGCCGAGGTGGCGGCCACCTACTCCGACGCGGCCCCGCAGCTGATCCAGGCCCTGGACAACCTGCGCACCACCAACGCCACGATCGTGCAGCGGCGCACCGACATCGACGCCTTGTACGCGACGCTGACGCCGACCTCGGCCACCACCACCGAGTTCCTGCTCGCCAACCGCGACAACATCGTCGACGTGGCGGCCGACTCCCGTCCCGCGCTGGAGCAGCTGGCCTACTACTCGCCGAACTACGCTTGCGCGCTGGCGAACTTCGCGCAGCTGAAGCCGCGCATCGACCGGATCTTCGGCAAGGGCACCGACAACCCGGGTTCCCGAGTGACCATCGAGCTGACCAACACCCGCGGCAAGTATCTGCCCAACCAGGACGAACCGCGCTGGCTGGACACCAGGGGGCCGTGGTGCATCCCCGAGATGCCGTTGGGCGCCGATCCCGGCCAGTACACCGGCGGCCCGAACAACGACGGCTCCTACGCCGTCCCGAGTCGCAACCCGGGTGATCAGCAGACCGGTCATCTGGAGCCGCCGCAGTTCGGCGTCCACCCGGCGAGCAAGATGCCGACGATCGCCGGTTCCCCCATGGAGCAGCAGTCGCTCGGCGCGATCTACGGCGCGGCCAACGGTGTCGCCCCGGATCAGGTGCCGGGCTGGGTGACCAGGGTCGGCGCGCCCGCGTTCCGTGGAAGCGAGGTGAGCGTGCGATGAAGCAGCAACTGCGCGGCCTGGGCGGGCCGTTGACCAAGCTGGTCATCTTCGTCGTGGTGACCTTGTTCGTGACCACCGTGCTCGCGTTGTCGATCGCCAACTACAGCGGCGGTGGCACGCATTTCAAGGCCAGGTTCACCGACGTCACCTCGCTCAATCCCGGTGACGAGGTCCGCATCGCGGGCGTGCGGGTCGGCAAGGTCACCGCTGTCTCGATCGTCGACAAACGCCTGGCCGAGGTGAAATTCGACCTCACCGACCGGGACTGGCTGCCCGCGTCGACCACCGCGACGATCAAGTACCGCAACCTGGTCGGCCAGCGCTACATCGCGCTGGAGCAGGGGACCGGGGAGCAGGGACGGAAGCTGAACAAGGGCAGCACCATCCCGCTGGAGCACACCAGGCCCGCGCTGAACCTGACCACGCTGTTCAACGGCTTCCGGCCGCTGTTCCGTACGCTGACCGCCGACGACGTGAACAAGCTCTCCTTCGAGATCATCCAGGTCTTCCAGGGTGAGCAGGGCACGATCCACGATCTCGTCGCGACCACGGCGAACCTGACCAACAAGATCGCCGACAAGGACGCCGTGATCGGTGAGCTGACCCGCAATTTGACCGCCGTGCTGGACACCGTCAATCAGCGTGACGACCAGTTCGATCAGTTGATCGTGAACACCGAAGCGTTGATCAGCGGCCTCAACGCCAATCGCGACACGATCGGCCGTTCGGTGACCTCGCTGGCCAACCTGACCTCGGCGACCTCCGACCTGCTCGTCCCGGTGCGTCCGACCCTGCAAGGGTCGATCGCGGGTCTGAGCCAGTTGACCGGCACGCTCGACGAGCGCCAGGACGAGGTGAACGAAGCGCTGACCAACCTGCCGCTCAAGATGGAGAAGCTCGGGCGCGCCGCGAGTTACGGCTCCTGGTTCCAGTTCTATCTGTGCGGCATCGACATCGTCGTCGGGCCGGGCGCCGTCGACGCGCCGCAGCTCAACCTGCCAGCAGGACTGCCGACGATCAACCAGCCGCTGTACACCAACGCCGCGCCGCGCTGCCACGGGAAGGCTCGCTGATGGATGATCGCATTCTGCTCGGCAAGCGCAGCCCGGCGTTCCTGGGCGCGCTCGGCCTCGCCGTGGTGCTGTTGGTGACGGTGTCGGCGTTCTTCCTGGATCAGCTGCCGATCATCGGCGCGGGGACCAAGTACACCGCGGAATTCCGTGAGGCGGCGGGCCTGAAGAAGGGCAACGAGGTCCGGGTGGCCGGCGTCAAGGTCGGGTCGGTGTCCGACGTCCGGCTCGACGGTGACCGGGTGCTCGTGGACTTCCGCACCAAGGACACCTGGATCGGCAACGACACCACCGCGTCCATTCAGATCAAGACGCTGCTCGGCCAGAAGTACCTCGCACTCGATCCGCGAGGCTCGAAGCCGGCCGATCCCAGTTCACGGATCCCGCTCTCGCGCACGGTCTCCCCGTACGACGTGGTGGACGCGTTCACCGACGCCGCGCGCACCATCGATCAGATCGACACCACCCAGCTGGCCAAGAGCATGCAGGTGCTGTCGGACGCCTTCGAGACGACGCCGCCGGAGATCCGCGGCTCCATCGACGGCGTCGCCCGGCTGTCGGAGACGCTGGCCAAGCGCGATCAGGAGTTGAAGAAGCTGTTCGCCGCGACCAGGCAGACCACGCAGATACTTGCCGACCGCAACGCCCAGTTCGAGCGGCTGCTCGCCAACGGCGGCCAGTTGCTCGCCGAACTGAACGTCCGCCAGCAGTCCATCAGGCAGTTGCTGTCGGGCGCCAAGACGGTCTCCGCGGAGCTGAGCGCGCTCGTGCACGACAACGAGGAGCAGATCGGGCCCGCGCTGAAGAATCTGCGCGCCGCCATCGACCTGCTCAACGACAACCAGCAGAACGTCTCGAAGACGTTGGAACTCGCGGCGCCGTTCTACAGCCTCTACGCCAGTGTGCTCGGCACCGGGCGCTGGTTCGACGCGGTGATCGTCAACGTGGTGCCGCCCGCACTGCCCGAAATCCCCGGCTACCGTCAGCCGATCCGCACCTTGGGAGGTAACTGACGTGGCGGACAACTGGCGTAGCGATCCGGTCGGCGCGGTGCGCGGCTCCAGCCGCGGCGCAAAGGTCGGCATCGCGCTGGTCGTCGTGCTGGCCGTGCTGGTGGCGGTGGTGCTGTGGTGGCTGTTCGACCGGCTGACCACGACCAAGATCACCGCCTACTTCGATCGCTCGGTCGGCATCTACGAGGGCTCGGACGTGCGCATTCTCGGCGTGCCGGTCGGCTCGGTCGCTTCGGTGGAGCCGCAGGGCGATCAGGTCAAGATCGTGATGAGCGTGGATCGCAAGTACGACGTGCCCGCGGACGCGCGAGCCGCGCAGATCACGCCGTCCATCGTGTCGGATCGCTACATCCAGCTCACCCCGGCCTACACCGGCGGCCCGAAGATGGCGCGGAACGCGACCATTCCGCGCGAGCGCACGGCCACGCCGGTGGAAGTCGACCAGCTGTACAAGAGCATCACCGAACTCTCCGACGCGCTGGGGCCCAACGGCGCCAACGCCGAGGGAGCGGTGAACGAGCTGGTGCGCACCGGCGCGGCGAACCTGTCGGGCAATGGCGAGGCGCTGGCCAACAGCCTCACCCAGCTGTCCAGGGCGGCGCGATACCTGTCGGACGCCCGCGGCGACATCTTCGACACGGTCAAGAACCTGCAGGCCTTCATCACCATGCTGGCCCAGAACGACCAGCAGGTCCGGCAGTTCAACACCCAGCTGGCCGACCTGTCGTCCTTTCTCGCCGACGAGCGGCAGAATCTCGGAGCGGCACTGAATCTGCTGTCGATCGCGCTGGGTGACGTCGCCCGCTTCATCGACGACAACCGGGACCTGATCGCGAGCAACGCCGACAAACTGACCCAGCTCACCAAGACGCTGTCGGATCAGCGCAACGACGTGGCCGCCCTGCTGCCGGTCCTGCCGCTGGCGTTGAGCAACCTGATCAACGTGCACAACGCCGAATCGGGGACCCTCGACATGCGCGCGAACTTCCCCGAACTGCAGGACCCGTTCGGCGTGGTGTGCAAGATGCTCGACCTGTCCAAGCTGATGCCCGGCGATCCCAAGTTCGAGGCGCTCGGCAGGCAGATGCGGCCGATCCTCGACCACTGCAAGGAGATCACCGACCAGATCACCTCCGGGGTGCAGACCCCGACGCTGAACCTGCCGTTCGGCATCCTCAGCGGCGAGAACCAGCAGCGCGATCCGGTGCCGGGCACCGTGCCCGGCACGCCGTCGGACCGGCTTCCGCCGTCGCAGGGAGGGGCGCGATGAGCACTCGAATCCGTTCGCTCGCACGCGGTTTCGGCGCGGCGCTGGCGCTCGGCCTGACCGGCGCGCTGATCACATCGTGCGCCTCCGACGGCATCTACAGCGTGCCCCTGCCCGGCGGCGCCGACGTGGGCGAGCATCCGATGCACATCGACATCCAGTTCGACGATGTCCTCGACCTCGTGCCGCAGTCGGCGGTCAAGGTCGAGGGCGTGCCGGTGGGCCGGGTCGAGAAGATCAGCATCGGCAAGGACCAGTGGACCGCCACGGTGCGCACGGTGGTCAACTCGTCGGTGAACCTGCCCGCGAACGCGCGGGCGGAGGTCCGGCAATCGAACCTGCTCGGCGAGAAGTTCATCGAGCTCTCCAAACCCGCCGCCGAGCCGGAGTCCACCCGGCTGGCCGACGGCTCGGTCATCCCGGTCGACCGCACCCGGCACGCCACCGAGGTGGAGCAAGTGCTCGGCGCGCTGTCGCTGCTGCTCAACGGCGGTGGCGTCGCGCAGTTGCAGCCGATCGTCACCGAGTTGAACAAGACCCTCGGCGGCCGCGAGGACCGGGTGCGCTCGTTGATCGAGCAGGCGAACACGCTGATCGACGGCCTGAACCAGCAGGTGGACGACATCACCCGGGCGCTGGACGGTCTCGACGTGCTCAGCAGCCGGGTGAGCAAGCAGACCGATCAGATCGGCAAGATCCTCGACGAGCTGCCCAAGGGCATCAAGATCCTGGAAGAGCAGCGCCCGCAACTGGTCGCCCTGCTCGCGCAGCTGGACCGGCTCGGCGAGGCAGGCTTCGACGTGCTGAACACCGCGAAGGACGACCTGATCCGCGACCTGACCTCGCTGCGGCCCACGCTGCAGGAACTGGGCCGGTCGGCGCCGGATCTGGTCACCGCGGTTCCCTTGATCCCGACCTACCCGTTCCCCGATTCGGCGCTGGAGAGCACCTTCGGCGGCAGTGTGAACACGTGGTTGTCGGTCGACCAGCAGATCGGCGTCACGCTCAGCAACCTGGGTGTGGGCAAACCCGATCCGGTGTACATCCCGCCGGTCGGTCCGCCGGTGCCGGTGAACCCGACCAACCCGTACTACAACGGCAACGGTCCGCGTCCGGGCTGGCCTACGGTGTCGATCCTGCCGCTGCCGCCGCTGATGGCGCAGCCGCCCGCGCCCGGCGTGCCCGGTCCGGTCGGGGCGATTCTCGAGCAACTCGGCGTAGGGAGTGGTCCGCGATGACGCGTCTGGTGCGGTGGCAGCTCATCGCGTTCGTGGTCATCGCGGTGCTCGGCGTCGTGTACGTCGGCGGCAAATACATCCGGCTCGACCACATGTTCGGGCTCAACCAGTACACGGTGAAGCTGCGCGCGGCGCAGACCGGCGGCATCTACAAAGGCGCCGAGGTGACCTACCGCGGCGTCCCGGTCGGCCGGGTCGGTGAGCTGGAACTCACCGGTGAGGGCGTGGTGATGAACCTCGTCATCGACTCGAGCGCACCGAAGATCCCGGCGTCGGCGAAAGCCGTGGTGGCCAACCGGTCCGCGATCGGTGAGCAGTACGTGGATCTGCAGCCCGATTCGGACGCCGGCCCGTTCCTGCGGGACAACTCGGTGATCACCTCGGCGACCCTGCCGGTGTCGGTCGAGCAACTGGTGTCCAGCGTGGACACCTTCGCCAGCTCGGTGGACCTGACAGCGCTCAACACGACGGTGCGCGAACTGGGCAAGGCGTTCGACGGCAAGGGCGACGATCTGCAGGTGCTGATCGACTCGCTGAACAAATTCACCGAGACCTTCCATCAGACGCTGCCGCAGACCATCCAGCTGGTCCGCGACGGCAGGGTCGCCCTCGGCACGCAGGCCGAGCAGTCCGCGCAAATCCGCGAATTCAGCGACGGCCTGGACAAGCTCACCGCCCAGTTGCGCTCCAGCGACCCCGACGTGCGCAGGCTCATCGGCACCGGAACCGACGCGGGCGAGCAGATCGGCGCGCTGCTCGAGCAGAGCGGCGGCTCGCTCACCCAGGATTTGTCCAATCTGCGGCTGTTGTTGCAGGCGATCTCACCGAAGTTCTACGCGATCAAGCCGTTGCTGCAGATGCTCCCGCAGCTGTCGATCGGCGGTTCCTCGACCGCGCCCGGCGACGGGACCAGTCACTTCGGCCTGGTGCTCGAGACCAACAATCCGCCCGCCTGTACGGTGGGCTACGAGGGCACGCATCGGATTCTCGAACAGATGAAGGCGCAGAACCCGAACTTCGACGACACGCGCGACGAGTTCCCGTTCAACAAGGACGCCAAATGTCTTGTGCCGTTCGGCAATCCGACCGCCGTCCGGGGTGGCGAACGAGCCGATCTCGCCGATCCGGCCATCGTCCAGCCCTGGGACTCCAACCCCAAAACCGATCCGGAAAAGCTGAACCTGACTCCGGTGGCCGTGCAGTTGTCGACCCTGCTGGGGGTCACGCCCAAGCGGTGACCAGGAGCAATGACGTTAGGGTGTCTCGCGTGAGTGACTGGAGCGAGCGAACCACGGGCATGCCGTGGAGCGCGACCGAGCCGACCGACGGCGAGGCGCTGTCGTGACCGCCGATCTGACCAAGCGGTCCGATGCGGCGGCGCCGGACGCGCCGGACACCGTGACGACAGCGGCGGAAACGCCCACCGCGCAATCCGACGCCGGTGATCGGAAAGTCACCGACCGGGCAGGCGCCGAGTCCGCTCGCCTCGGTGGTGCGTCCGTGCTCAGCCGGGTGGTCCTCGTCTGCTCGGCCGTGCTGCTGGTCATCGCTTTGGCCGGCGCCGCATGGTTCGGCGCGGGCTGGGTACGGGCCGCGTTCACCGACGGCCCGCGCGCCGAGGCCAGGGACACCGCCCTGGACGCCGCGCGCCAAGCCGCGCTCAACATGACCTCGATGAACCTGGACGACGTGCCCGGCTCGCTGGCGCTGGCCCGGTCCTCGATGACCGGAGCGTTGCTGGACTCGGCCACGAAGAACAAGGACCAGGCGGAGCAGATGGCGCAGCAGAGTGGGGTCGGGATGACCTCGAAGGTGCTCGGCTCCGCGCTCACCTCGCTCAACAGCGAGGAGGACAAGGCGTCGGCGCTGGTCGTGCTGCAGGTCACCGAGAAGGGCAAGGACAAGCCGCCCGCCGACTACCGCTACACCTGGACCGTGGACCTGGCCAAGGACGGTGAGGTCTGGAAGGCCGAGCAGATCTCCTCGCTCAGCCAGCCGGTGTTGCTGAGCGGCGGGCCCGCCGCGCAGCCGACCGCGCCCGCGGCCGACCAGCCGCCCGCCGCGCCGAAGCCGGGATCGTAGGAGGACACCCATGACGTCTCGCCGACCGGTCAACCGGGTCACCTCCAAGCGCAGGCCCGGCGCGGAACCGCCCCGTACCGCGTCCTCGCGCACCGAACGGCCCGCACAAGCCCGCAAACCGCGCGTGGCGGGCGTTTCCCGGCCCGCCGCGGAATCGGACAACCCCCGCGCCGAACAAAGCTCTGCGGGTGCCTCTCGATGGCGCGAGATCATCTCGCGCGGCAAGGACCGTCCGCGGCGCACGACCGGACGGCCGCGCTGGGGTGTCAGCGCGGTCCTGCTGATCGCCGCGCTCCTACTCGGGGGTTTCGCGTGGCTCGCCGCGCAACAGCCCGGCGTGGACACGTCGAATCAGGCCTACGTGGACAACGAGGCCACCCAAGAGGTGCGCGCGGCCGCCGACAACGCGCTGCGGACCGTCTACGCCTATGACGTGAAGAAGATCGACGGCTATCGGGACACCGCGAAGCAGGTGCTCACCGGGAAGATGCTCGCCGATCTGGACAAGTACGCCGACACCACTATTTCGGCGGTCAAGCAGGCGCAGACCAGTGCCGATGCAAAAGCCGATCCGATTGCTGTGACATTGCTCACCGACGATCGCGCCGAGTTGATCGTCAATCTGGTGGTGAGCGCCACCAAGGACGGCGTGGCGCAGCAGAGCGTCTCGGGCCCGGTTGTCCTGCACATGCAGAAGGTGGGCGGTCGCTGGCTGGCCAGCGACATCGTGGACCAGTAACGGCTACCACATCGGCCGGGATGACGCAGCGCGGCAGGCGATCTCGCCGGCGCCCCGGCCGGGTCTGCCACTTGACGAGTTTCGCCCGAACCGTCACGCTATTCACAACAGCGGCAGCTGTCACAGTGGCTTCCAGTGCACCGTGGGTCAGGACGCAGCCAGCGGATTCGGCCCGGCGCGGCAGCCATGCGGACGATCACACGGGTGGTACTTTGACACCCCCGTGTACTTGGGTGTAGGTTTGGACGTTGCGCTGGCTGCCTCCTGTCCATACCTCGATTTGCACACGTAAGTTCACCCTTCCGGTGTTACTTCCGTTGTTGCCTGTTCGAGTTTCGTTCGGGTAGTAACCAGCGGAATTCGTAGCAGACAAGCGACGGTCGCGGACCACCACGCGACGCGCATGAGGTGCTGGAAGGACGCATCTTGGCAGTCTCCACCCAGACCAAGGCAGTTGCCGGAATCCCCGGAGCCCCGTTGCGGGTGTCTTTCGCGAAGATCCGTGAACCCTTGGAGGTGCCCGGGCTTCTCGATCTACAAACGGAATCGTTCGCTTGGCTGATCGGTTCGCCGGATTGGCGTGAGCGCGCGGCGGCTCGCGGCGACGTCGGCCTAGTCGGTGGCCTCGAGGAGGTACTCGAGGAGCTTTCTCCGATCGAGGACTTCTCCGGCTCCATGTCCCTGTCCTTCTCCGATCCGCGCTTCGAAGAGGTCAAGGCCTCGATCGATGAGTGCAAGGACAAGGACATGACGTATGCGGCTCCGTTGTTCGTGACGGCGGAGTT
>NZ_JBEYVQ010000040.1:0-10089 GCF_040644075.1 Nocardia sp. NPDC047038
CGTTGGATTCGCGAACGACACCGACACGCGCGCCGCGCGGCGACAGATCGCCTACGCTCTGCGTTGTCTCCACTTGTCAGACTTCCTTCTCTTACGGAACGTATCGAAACCCATCGCTAAGGGGCATCCACTCGTTCGAAGATCGCCGATATTCCCTGGCCACCCCCGATGCACATGGTCTCCAGCCCATAGCGGGCATGGCGGCGGTGCATTTCGTGCAGAAGTGTGGTCAAGATTCGCGCGCCGGTAGCACCGACGGGGTGGCCGAGCGAAATACCCGAACCGCGTACGTTGAGTCGGTCGAAGTCCGAGGCGGTAAACTTCCACTCGCGAGTGCAAGCCAGAACCTGAGCGGCAAATGCCTCGTTGAGTTCAATTAGATCGATGTCGGCAAGGTCGATATCGAGCAACCGCAGAGCTTTGTACGTGGCGGGCACCGGGCCCAAGCCCATAGTCGCGGGCGATACGCCCGCGACCGCCCACGACGCCAGCCTCGCCAGCGGTCGAAGCCCGAGTTCGGCCGCGCGTTCAGGATGAGTCACAATGCACGCGGCGGCTCCGTCGTTTTGACCACTGGAATTGCCAGCGGTCACTGTGGCACTGCCATCGACCTTCTGCAGGATGGGGGTCAATGCGGTGAGCCCTTCGATAGTTGTGTCCGGTCGGATGTGCTCGTCGTCGACGACGAACTGCTCGCCACGCCTGTTTGACACCATGACCGGGACGATCTCTTCGGCAAACAAGCCGCAGCGCTGTGCGTCAGTGGCGCGCTCATGCGATTGCTGGGCGAGCTCGTCTTGCTCGATCCGCGAGATTCGGTAGTCGCGGCGCAGGTTCTCCGCAGTCTCTAGCATTCCGCCGGGGACCGGATGATGGCGGCCACCCGCGGTGACGCGACCGCGAGCGAGGCTGTCATGCAGTAACAGAGCGTTCTGCCGGATACCCCAGCGGGTGTCGTTGCTGTAGAAAGGCGCCCTGCTCATGCTCTCCGTTCCACCGGCGATGACAAGATCGCTTACCCCCGTCTGCACCTGCATGGCGGCGTAGATGATCGCCTGCAATCCGGAACCGCATCGGCGATCCAGTTGGACACCGGGCACGTCGACCCGCAGCCCGGCGTTGAGCGCCACGACCCGGCCGATCGCGGGGGCATCCATAGTCGGATAGCAATTCCCCAGAATCACGTCGTCGACGGCGTCGGCCGCCAGGTGTGTCGTGCCGAGGATGCCACGCACCACGGTGGACGCCAGATCTTGCGGGGCCACGTCGCGAAATGCGCCGCCGAAGCGCCCGACGGCGGTTCGCTTCGGCGTGCAGATGACGGCAGTCCGCATCCTGGTCGTGATCATCCGGTGTAGTCCTTCCATGAACGACCGGTAGCTCTCCGATCCAACGGCTGATTGCTCACTGCTACCTCCTCACCGTCGGTAGACGGTAGATCATTTGTTGGACTTTTTGCAACAAGTCGAAAGGAGGTCTTACGACGGTTCCTGTCCGGGTCGATGTCCGTGCCGTTCTCCACAAGCTCGCCCCGATCGTCAGAAGTTGGTCGACCTTCACCGAAGTTTGTTGTCCAGCAGAGGCATTCAAAATGCAGGTGACCATGCATGCAAGCTCACCTACCGAAGATCCAGAACGCCCCCAGGACAAGTCGAGACACTGGATCGCCACCCTGCCAGTTGATCTAATCCAGGCAGGCCGCTGAGCTTTCGGTGACCGGGGTACTGGCGCTCACCTGCGCAAGCGCTCCCAGGCTGCCGCAGTGGCGAACGGCTCACTCGCCTTGGGTGCGTCCGGGCTGAAAAGCGCGAAACGCACTGCCTGGGGATCCGCGACCGAACTTGCAGCGCCTTCATCCGCAACAAGCGGGTTGCCGCCACACGATACGTCAGGTACCGCCGGTTACGACGAAAGTCTTGCCACCCAATCGAAGATCCACGCTTCAGTCGCTCCCGAGGCGTCGCGCAAAGCCCGAGAAGCGGGCATTGCCGACATCGGCGAACCCACGTTGGACTCCGCTTGTGGACGGTGCCATCCCGTTGCGGCATCTGGTTGCCGACTCCCGGCCCAGGCCCAGGCCCAGACCCAGGCCCAGGCCCAGGCCCAGGCCCATGGTTCGCTGCAGTGTTGGTCGATACATCTTCGATGCCGGACATACACATCGCTGCAGATGGGAGGCCTGCCAGGCATCGAGTGTCCGTCGAGGCGGTCAGGTCGGATATGCGCTTGGAAGTGGTGTCCGCGCGCAAAGGCGGAAGCACGTCAGCACACTTCTGAGTTCGAACGGTTGACCTCTCGCGGCACTAGCGATAATGTTCGACACCTGACTTTCATATCAAAGATCGACGTTAAGTGCAGAGCGCAATCCGTCATATAGATCTGGGACTGCCGGCTCAGCCGAAGCTGATCACGCTCATCGAAGCCCCATTCGCAGATCCGGTCAGCAACGAGGAGGACCTATGAACTCGCCGAGCAAACTATGGAACAGCGCCATTCCCGACGAAGGCGCCGCCAGTTATCGACGAGAGTTCGATCGAGCGGACCGCCCCCTGAGCGCAAGAACGCGCCCAACGTTTCGCGTCATAGTCATGGCACGAGCCTTTATCGACTCGACCTGTGCACCCGGCCGGAGTTCGACGATCTACCCGGCGGTCGACGCAACAGCAGAACTATTGGCCGCAGGTAGCCAGGCGGAACCTCCTATATTCTTCACCAGCGCCTACGTTGATCCGAGTCAACCGCCCGCCCCGCCGAAGGTGGGAGACGGGGGTGAACGGCAATACGCTTCGGTCCGCGGGCAGGACGCTGCAAAACGTCAAGCGAACGCTCCAGCGAGTGCACCTTGCGCGAGCCGATAGTTGCCTCGGGGCATCGGACTCTAGTATTGCTCGATTCGAGCAATGTCGGCAAGCATTGTTTGCTCGCATCAAACTCTATTTTACTCTCGTGCAGATTTGACTTCATGCGCCACGGCTGGCGGCCCGAGCTCATTGAGATGAGTAAATTCCGCGGCCGCCGAAGATTCCGCATCACTTCAAATGATCAGCTGCAGACCGCAGCCAAAATCCGTGCCGGATGGAATATATTTTCCACGAGCAACAAGACGGATGACACAATCATCCAACTTATCCTGATTCAAGAATTCTCGCAATCAGAATCGGGCTGACGAAATGATCAAGATCCGCGGCATCTCACGCACAGGTCGCGATGCGGCTGATCCGATGTCGAAAACCAGAAGTCTTTGCACGGCTAGGGCATTCACGTCGATCACGTGAGGCCCGTTCCCGTTTCGATATGTACAGAGGCGATATATATGAGACCCTGATTCTCCATAACTAGCAACAGTAATCACAATGCAGCTCTGGGTCTGCTGCCCAAGAGTTGAGAATCAACAATTGATCGGTAAAGTAATGAGCAATAAATTCACCCATGAGATGAGCGGCACTGCCCGCATCATATGGTTTGCCGGTGCGGCAGCCGTAGCTACTGGCCTCTTGTCGGCCGGGGCCGTCCACGCTGATACATTCGTGCCTCTGCCCGACGGCCAGAAACTGGGCCCTGATGGTGTGGTAGTCACCCGCTCCGGTGAGCATGCACTGATCTCGCCTTCGCTGGCGGCCAACGGCGCTGGCCGGGTCGTATGGGTATCAGGCAATGCGGTCGCGGACGTGCCGAACGCTCCCGAGACGACGGCTGGCCCGTGGAACGGCTCGGCAAACACCCCCGGGACAAACAACTCATCCACGCACGGCACCTCGCAGCTCAACACCGGCTATATCGTCGGCTGCCAGGTCGATATCGGCAGCGACGCTATCTCGGCTGGCGTTTCCGGTAGCGTAAGTCTGACAGGGGCCAGCGCCGGCGGTTCGATCGGATTAAATCTCGGGCCGGGGCAAGTCGAATTCGTGCAGATCGCCCTGAAAGACATCACCAAATCCGGCCGATATTCCGTTGAATACCAGGACGTGGAAATCCAGATCCAAGGCTGTGGCGGATACGCCCAGGCGCGCGCCTACACAGTCGTCGAAGTCGTCGGCGACCACTACTCCAAGACCACCCTCTACGGGCAGCCGTTCTCCATCGGCTGACTCCACCGGCGCTTCGGTCAATCTCATTCTCCCGCGTATCGCGATACAAATAAGGACGAAACGTGAAAATCCGTCAGACAATGGGTCGCGCGGCCAGCGTGGGTGCTGCCGCAACAATAGCCTTAGGCTTGTTCTCCATCGGAGCAGCAGACGCCGACACCTTCGTGCCACTGCCCGGGGCCGACCTCACTAAGACACTCTCCGACGGCACCGTCGTGCATGTGTGGATCGACGCTGAGTCGGCCAACATCAACCCATCGATGGGCTCGACTCCACTTCACCGCAACGCCTGGGTCAGCGGCACCGCGCATGTCGAGTTGTCCGGTACCAACGGCGATGTAGGAGGCAGCATCTTCCCGGGCTACACCGTCGGATGTCAGGTCAACATCTCTGGGGGCGGCGTCACCGGCGGCACCACCGGCTCTCTGGACTGGAGTGGTGATAGCGTTCGACCCAACGTGGGAGGCAATACCGGCGGCAATCTGACCCTCGGTCCTGGCCAAGCCAAGTCGTTCTATGTCCTCGACCTCGAGGAAGCCGACGACTTCGGCAACCAGGTCCACCGCACACGCAACAAATTCGGCAGCAACAGCGGCTCCGTGGCGTGGGCAGACGAGACCATCGGCCTGAGCGGCTGCGCCGGCTACGCACAAGCTCGCTCATTCGTTAGTGTCCAAGTCGTCACCAGCAATATCACCAGCTGGGTCACCCTGTGGGGGCAACCCTTCAGCATCGGCTGACAACCTGCCGGAACCGTGCACCGCGGCCCGTGAGATAGGCCCGCCGATCTCACGGCCACAGCACCCGGAGCGGCCATGGACGAGAAGCGCCGCGTCATGTCTGCTGTCCCTGCAATAATGCACACATCTGTGTGGGCAGTGTCAGATTAGCGAGATAGATCCCACAAGATCGTTGATCGTTGGTCTAGAGCCCTTTAGTTAGTAGTCGGAGCGAGTTGTTGACAAACGTTTGCTACCATGCTCGATTCAAACGTCGTGCCCCACATACTACGAAGCCTTCATTTATGCTGTCTGCGACGTGGCTAATCCCCGATGATGCGACCACCCGGTAGTAGAGCCGGGTTGTTTCAGTTGATCGAGCAGTCCACTGGATGGTGGATGTCGGTGTAAGCCGCAACGCACTCGGCAGGCATCCGGTATCCGAGGGCTGAATGCCGGTGCCGCAGGTTGTGGTCGGCTTTGAAGTCGCCGACGGCCATACGGGCTTCGAGCAGGGAAGTCCAGTGGTGGCGGTTTAGGCATTCGGTGCGTAACCGGCGGTTGAACGACTCGATATAGCCGTTGTTCCACGGCATGCCTGGTGGAATGTAGGCAATGCCCACCCGGTCCGGCGCAGAAGCGCTGCAGCGCTGCGGAAATCAGCTCCGGACCGTTGTCGCAGCGCAGTACCTTCGGCGCACCCCGAGCAGCGAACACCCGGACGAGTTCGGTGACCAGCTTCTCGGCGGTGTCGAGCGTTAAACCAGGTGCAGCAGCGACTCACGCGTGTGCTCATCGACCATCGAGGCGATCTTCACCGCTCGCCCGTAGACAGTCGATCCGAGACGAACAGCGCAGCAGACCAGTCGAAGCCGCTTGACATATACAGAGGTATCACGGGTTTGGAACCGGCCTCGGTTCAGACCAGCGCCGGTCGGCGTGGTCGTTGTTGAGCGTAGTAGGCGCGGCTTCGTACGATCAGTCCCAAAATCCGAGCCACCTCACCGACACTACGCCGGGCAAGAATCACACCACACGAGGGAATCGGGGCGTGAGGGCCAGCCGTCTTATCCGGTTTCTCTCGCCTTGCCACGGGTGACGCCATCCTTGACGGCGTCTCCCGTTTACGGCACCTCCTTTTCAGGGGTGAGGGCCGTGGCGAGCACATTTCATCCGGCTGCCGGGCGGAAGCGGGTGTCTCCGGTGGTCGGCCGACGCGGAGCTGGTTCCTACGCTGCACTGCTAGCCCTTGCCTACGGTACCTGCGCGATGACCTGACCGCCGATCGCGCCCGCGATGCGGGTGAGGACTGTTGGCCTCGTCGATCTCGGCTACCCCGACCAGGATGATGAGCACCATTGTGATCAGGGTGATGGCGAGGATCACTGGGAGGAACATCAGGAAGGGTTCGGCGCCGACCGGCGTGCTGATGTGGTCGCGTTGGTGGGCGCTCATCGACGCCATACCGGTGTAATGCATGCCGGATACCGCGAGTCCCATGATGAGTGCTGCGCCGATAGTCGCGCCGAAGCCGTGCACGTGCCCTACGAACCACAGTGCCGCTGTCGAGGCGACCACGGCGATCACGACCGAGACCGCGACGAGAGCGGGGTTGTATTCCATGCTCACGTTGGTGTTCATTGCGTCCATGCCGATATAGTGCATAGCGGCTACCCCGCAACCGGTGATTGCGCCACCGAGCGGCAGTGTCAAGCTCGCGGGTCGACCGCGTACGACGATCGCCAATCCAAGCCACACCACCACGATTGCTACTACGGCGCTGAGCGCGGTCATCGGTACGTCGTAGCGGATTCTTTTCCCAGGGATGGAGAAACCGAGCATTGCGGTGAAGTGCATGGTCCAAATGCCGGCACCGCCGAGGGCGACGGCCCCGGCGGCAAGCCAGCCCTCGCGCCAGCGAGATGCTCGGGCGTGGACTGTGCATCGCAGACCGAGGATCGATCCGACCACCGACATGGCATAGGCCAGCGTAGGGACTATCCACCCGAAGGTGAAATGATCAAGTTCCAGCTTCAGCATG
Source organism: Nocardia sp. NPDC047038 (assembly GCF_040644075.1). Lineage (NCBI taxonomy): Bacteria > Bacillati > Actinomycetota > Actinomycetes > Mycobacteriales > Nocardiaceae > Nocardia > Nocardia sp. NPDC047038. Next base: position 6,849 of record NZ_JBEYVQ010000040.1, read on the forward strand.
TTAGTACTCCGTGGCTGATTCAGTCTGACAAAAGCAGGGCCGAGGGACCTGGGCCCAAGGGGGACAGAGCGATTACTGATTCCGGCGGGCCCGCGTCTGTCAGTTGGATAGGTGCGGGGGTGTCCGGGTCGGTGCCACTTTGTGCACGAAGTTTCGCCTCAGATCGTGGTACACCTCACCTGCGGCGAAGTTGCGGCGCATGTGTGCCAGTTCCTCGCTGCGGTAGGCGGCCAAGGGTTTGGCTACCTCGTCGGCGGCACGCTGTCGTTTCTTCTCTATGAGGCGTTTCGCAAGCTCGGGGCTGTCAGCCAGCCCTGCCGCCGCACGCCGTATCGAGCTCCAGAAGGTTCCGGCGCTTCCAGGCAGAAGGCGGTCGGCCAGGCCTAGTGCTGCGGCGTCTCGGGCGCCGATGGGAAGGGCCTGCCGGTTGAGTCGCTCGGCCTCGGTGGCGCCAGCGCGGCGGGGCAGTATGTAGGTCCAGTACTCTGAGCCGTGCAGACCCATCAGCCGGTAGTGTGGGTTGAGCACGACTGATTCGCGGCACCAGACCTCATCTGCGGCAAGCGCGAGCATCACGCCACCGGCCGCCGCATTTCCAGCCAAAGCAGAGATCACGAGCTTGTCGGTAGTGGTGAGGACTGCCTCTACGAGGTCGTTCATAGCGTTGATGTTGAGCCAGGACTCCTTGACCGGGTCGTCGGCCGCCTCGATCACGTTCAGGTGGATGCCGTTGGAGAAGAAGTCTCGAGGCGAGCCGAGCACGAGTACGTCAATCGGCCGCACACACGCCTGCCGGAACGCCGTCAGCAAGTTACGGCATTGACGTGTACTCATCGCGCCGCCGGGAAAAGCGAACTCAAGGTAGCCGACGGCGCCCTCTTCGCGGTAGCGGATTTCGGACCAGGTGTCCCGGGAAGCGGCCGCGGCCGGTGTTACAGGCACCTCGGGGATCGACCGCGGTAGGTCGGGGCCGAGTGCATCGGTGGCGGGTAGCGTGAACGTGGGGGGACCGCCCGTCACTCGCCGAGGACGTAGCTGTGGCAGCCACACCGCGCCATCAACGGTGGCCCGGCAAATCGCGCCGTCACGTGTAGCGATCACGGTGCCCGGAACACCGCGCAGGCTATCCTCGCCATGGCCGCCGTGCAGGTAGTACTCCCGCCCGCAAAGTTCGTCCAGGACGCCCGGCCGCGAATCGGCGGCGCGCAGCTTCCGCAGCACAACCTCCGTATCGTCGGCTGCCCAGTCGATCCGGCGAATCCGCTGATCGTGGTAGGGCCGTAGTCGGCCCCGGACGTCCAGGCGCAGGTAGTCCAGCGGCTCGGGCTCGAACCGACCATCGGCGAATCGGTCGACCGCGAGCAAAACGGCCTGCACAGCGGCATCAGCTACCTCGTTGCGATACAGCTCGCTTTTGCCGCAAGGTGCGACAACAAACGGCACCGAAGCCCAGATAGGTCCCGCATCCATCTCCTCCACCGCCTGAAGCACTGTGACACCCCACTCCTTCTCGCCCTCATGAATGGCCCAGTCGAGGGATGAGGGTCCGCGATCGCCCTTGGGTCCCGGATGCAAAATCAGCACGGTGTGCGCCGACCAGATGTCCTTCGGGATCGACGTGGTCAGCATGGGCGCAAGTATCAGCTCCGGCTCGAAAGCCGCAACCCGCGCGCGCAGCAGATCGTTACCGAGAGCCAGTTCGACACCGACATGATGCTCGCGGGTACGCAGTTCGGTGTAGACGCGCTGGGTAAGGCTGTTGAATGCCTGGGCGACCAAAAGGATTCGCAATGTTGCCCTCTATCCTTTGATGTGACGAGTTCGATGGCTCGTATCGGCGTTGTCATGAAATAGCCAACCCCTATTTCCTGTTCCGCATCAACATGCTGAGTGCTGCCGTTGCTGAGCTGCGGTTCGCCATGGAGTTCCGGACGCCCCGGGCAGCTGCCTGTGCGGGTCCAGGTGGCGATTTCCGCGCCGCCAAGTCCTAGCTGGGTGCCTATATCAGTTACGAATGGAACTGCGATATGCGTCCGGAACGGAGTCGGCAGCCGATCAGCGATTTCGAGGGCTGCGTGTGTATCTCGTGTTCCATCCACTTCCGAGGACCCACGGCGGTGGCGTAGATGCTCGACACTCGAGCCGATTCCCCGCGTTCTCGATGCGCCTTGATTATCGCGGCGGTGATGATAATCAGCGCGCCGACCAGGTCGGCTTCGGTAGATGGATCGTGGACCTCCCGGCACAGCCGTGCCGAGCCGAACGCTGCCTTGTCCAGATCGGACGCGGGCGATCGGAAGATGTGCGGGCGGGCGCGGCTTCCAGCCGCGAGCACGGGACCTTCCGACTTCGTGCGCAGCGACGCTCAAAGCTTCTCTCGCGTCCGATTCGATCCGCCATGACCAGAGCGCCAGCACTCCGGAGACCCGGCTTGCCGCCCACCCATACAGCGCTCTCGTGCTCGGAACACATGCCAATGTTTTGTTGACACCCCGAACATCAGCCGGGACGTATGCCCCCAACTCGGTGTCGGCCCACAGCATCGTTTCCCTGGCCGACGGCGCCACCGAACGAGCGAGTTTCCACTCGGTCTGCGCGTCGACCATCGCGTGCGCGTCCGAGGCCCGCCGTTCCGGCAGGTCAGGCAAGCTCAGGCCTGCACCGACCTCCAGGTCGGTGATCGCAGGACCACGGCGTGCACTGCGGGCGTCGCGCCACTGGGCGATGCAGCCCGCGACATAACCGTCGACGACACTGAATCGCGGCTGCACGACGGTCCCGGTCGCGCGCATCCGGCGTATCCATCCGACCTCTGACAGGCTGACCGCAGCAGTGGCGCGGAGCATACGCAGCAGCAGCATCCGATGGTCCGAGCCCTCGCCGTCTTCCAGCCACTCGATTCCAGCCAGCATTTGCTGCTCGAAACGCGCGCCACGTCCGGGCAGCCCCGGCGTCACCGACTGATACAGGCAGAGGTCACAACCGGTCAACGCAACACGATCCGATCAGTCGACGAACCGACGATCACCGTCGGCCGATGGGTGTGAATCCTTGCCACACCGGGCATCGGATCAGCCTGCCCAGTCACCAACACATCCGCTATAGGGCAAAGTCCTACGATTGTCGCGCAACGCCGGATCGATGTTCTGTCGACGTTCACGTAATTCCCGGTGCCCGCGCTCGCGGAATTCCGCAGGTGGTGGGTCCTGGTTGATGTTCTACCCGATGGCCTCCTTCGGTG
>NZ_JBEYVQ010000041.1:0-7517 GCF_040644075.1 Nocardia sp. NPDC047038
AGTACGCGCCGCATACGCCACCATCACATCCCGCACCAACGGACCCATCGACGACGCATCCGCCGCGATGTGATGCACCACCACCGCCAACACATGTTCCTGCGGCGCGTCCGCGATCCGCAGCAGCCGCACCCGCACGGGCACTTCGGCGGTCACGTCGAACGGAGTCGCAGCGAGCGCGTACACCTCGCTCGCGACCTCGTCCGCACCGATCGCATGCGCGCCCACATCCAGCGCCACCTGCCCGGCGGCCAGCACCACCTGCACCGGACCATCCGCGGTCTCCGGATACACCGTGCGCAGCACCTCGTGGCGCGCCACCACGTCGTGCAGCGCCGCACCCAGCGCGGCGACATCCAGTTCGCCGGTCAACCGCAATGCGAAGGGCAGATTGTAGGCCGCGGAACCGGCCGTGGCGGCAGCGCCGTCCACGTGGTCGAAGCGGTTGAGGAACCACATCCGCCGCTGCGCCGACGACAACGGCAACCGCTCCGGCCGGGCGATGCTCCCCAGCTCCACACCACGCTCACCGGGCGTGTGCGACTCCAGCGCCGCCGCCAACCCGGCCACCGTCGAGTTCTCGAACAGCGCCCGCACCGGCACGCGAGCATCGACCGCCGCACCCAAGCGCGCCGCCGCCTGCGTGGCGACCAGCGAATTGCCGCCGAGCGCGAAGAAGTCGTCATCCGCGCCGACCCGGGTCACACCGAGCACCTCGCCGAACACACCCGCCACGATCTCCTCGACCGCCGTCGCGGGCGCACGGAACTCACGCGCGGTGAAGGCAGGTTCGGGAAGCGCCTTACGATCGAGCTTGCCGCTGGGATTCAGCGGCAACGCATCCAGTGCGACGATGGCGGCCGGAACCATGTAGGCGGGCAGCGTTTCCCCGATTGCAGCGAGCAGCTCGCCTTGCTCGATCGAGTACCCCGGCATGGGGACCGTGTAGGCGACGAGCTGGTCCCCGAGCGACGAAGGCGCGACCAAGGCCACCGCCTGGCTCACCGAAGGCTGCGCCAGCAGCGCGGTCTCGATCTCGCCCAGCTCGATCCGCTGACCACGGAACTTCACCTGGAAATCGGTCCGGCCGAGGTAGTCCAGCCGATGCGGCAGCGCTTCGGTCGGGGCGCGCCAGACCACCAGGTCACCGGTGCGGTACATCCGCTCGCCGTTGCCGAACGGGTTGGCCACGAACCGGTCCGCGGTGAGATCGGGACGCCGCACATAACCACGGGCCAGCTGATCACCGGCCAAGTACAGCTCACCGGGCACACCCACCGGCACGGGTTGCAGATGCGCGTCCAGCACATACACCTGGGTGTTCCACTGCGGCACGCCGATCGGCACGCTGCGCTCGTCCGCGGCCGTCGCGGGCCAGTAGGTCACCGACACCGCCGCCTCGGTCGGGCCGTAGAGATTGTGCACGGCCGCGTCGGTCACCGTGCGCACCGCGGCGACGGTCTCCGGCGGCAGCGCTTCGCCGATCACGAAGATGTCGCGCAAAGTGGGGCACGACCCGGGAGCGGTGTGCGCGGCGAAGACCGTCAGCATGGACGGCACGAAGTCCGTCACCGTCACACCCTGCGCCGCAATGGTTTCCGCGACATATACCGGATCGCGGTGCCCGTCGTGGGCGGCGACGACCAGCTTCGCGCCCACGCGCAGCGGCAGGAAGTACCCCCACAGCGAGACGTCGAAGGTCGTCGCCGTCTTCTGTAGGTACACGTCGTCGGCGTCCAGCGGATAGGCCGCGAGCATCCAGCTGATCTGGTTCTGGATCGCGAAGTGCGAGATCGCCACCCCTTTGGGCCTGCCGGTCGACCCAGAAGTGAAGATCACGTACGCCGGATGGTGCGGCGACACCGGACGCACCAGTTCTTCCGCGCGAACCGGGCTGTCGTCGAATCGGTTCGGATCCAGCGCGTCCAGCAGCAGGACCGCGGTGCCTTCCGGCACGTCCACCACGTCGGCGGAGGTCGTGAGGACGCAGACCGGCTGCGCCGTGTCGAGGATGTGCGCGATGCGTTCGGCCGGATGATCCGGATCCAACGGCACATACGCCCCACCCGACGCCACCACCGCATACATCCCCACCACGAGATCCAACGACCGCCGAACCGCCAACCCCACCAACGACTCCGCACCCACACCCTGCGAAATCAACAAACGCGCCAATCGATTCACCCGCGCATCGAACTCACGATAAGTCAGCTCGACGCCCTCGTGCACCAAGGCCACCTCGTCCGCGTACGCCTCCGCGGCGCGCCGGTAACCGTCCAGCAGCAACTCGGCGGGCACCGGGTACCTGGTGCTGTTCCACTCGAACAGGATGCGTTCGCGCTCGGCGGGAGCCAGCAGGTCGATCGCGCCGATCGGCCGATCCGGCTCGGCCGCGACGGCGGTCAGCAATAGATCCAGCCGCCAGGCGAACTCGGCGATCGTCCGCTCGTCGAACAGGTCGGTGGCGTAGGTGAACATCGCCGTGAAACCCGTGGCAGGCCCATCGGCGGCGGGCACCACGGTCAATTGCAGATCGAATTTCGCCATCGCGCTGTCGAACTCGACCACCCGAGCGGACAGTCCGGGCAGAACTATCTCGGGCATGCTGAGGTTCTGGTAGAACAGCGCCACTTGGAACAACGGATGATGCGCCTGCGAGCGCACCGGGTCCAGCACCTCGACCAGCCGCTCGAACGGCAACTCGGCATGCGAGAACGCGCCGAGATCCGTTTCCTTCGTCTGTTCGAGCAGCGCACGGAACGACGCGCCGGGATCGATCCGGGTGCGCAGGACCAGCGTGTTGACGAACATGCCGATCAGCGGATCGAGTTCCCGCTCGCCCCGGCCCGCCACGGGCGTGCCGATGGTGATGTCGTCGGTGCCGGTGAGCCGGGCGAGCAGCACCGCCAGGGCGCTGTGCACCACCATGAACTCCGAGGCGCCCGCACTCTGTGCCAGTTCGGCGAGACCTCGGTGCACGGGGGCGTCCACCACGAAGGTGTACTCCGCGCCCCTGCCGGAGGCGACGGCTGGACGCGGCCGGTCCGCGGGTAGGTCGATCCGATCCGGGATGCCCGCCAAGGCGTCGCGCCAGTAGGCGATCTGGGCCGCCGCCACCGAATCCGGGTCGTCCTCGTCGCCGAGCATCGCGCGCTGCCACAGCGTGTAGTCCGCGTACTGCACGGGTAGCGGTTGCCAGGACGGGCGGGCCCCGTTGCGCCGGGACAGGAACGCGCTGAGCAGGTCACGCAGGAACGGCGCGACCGAAGCGCCGTCGGCCGCGATGTGATGCACCACCACAACGACCACGTGGTCACCGGGACCGATCTCGGCCAGTGCGATGCGCAGCGGCACCTCCGCCGCGACGTCGAAGCCGGTCAGCGCGAATCCGCGCAGCCAGTCCGGTAGCTCGTGCTCGGCGACCGGCTTCGGCGCGAGGTCGGGAACGGCCTGCGCGGCGGGCAGCACCACCTGATACCCGGTACCGTCCACCGCCGGATACACCGTCCGCAACGTCTCATGACGCCCGACCACATCCGCGACCGCCGCCTGCAACGCCGCCACATCCAACACACCCGACAACCGCACCGCGAACGGAATATTGTTCGCCGCGGACCCGGTATCGAACTGATTCAAAAACCACATCCGCCGCTGCGCGGGCGACAACGGCACCCGCTCCGGACGCTCCACCGCCACCAACGCGCGCCGGTCGCCCGCGCCCTTCAACGGCTCCAACCGCGCGGCGAGCGCGGCGACGGTGGGGCTCTCGAAGATCAGCCGCGCGGGCACCCGCGCCGCGATGGCGGCCCCCAACCGGGCCGCGACCTGCGTCGCGATCAGCGAGTTGCCGCCCAGCTCGAAGAAATCGTCGTCCGCGCCGACCGGCGCGCCAGGGCCGAGCAGTTCGGCGAACACCTCGCCGACCAACTCTTCGAGCGGGCCGACCGGCGCGCGGAACACCTTGGTCTGCAACCGCGGCGCGGGCAGCGCCTCGCGGTCCAATTTGCCCACCGGAGTCAGCGGGATCTCGTCCAGCACCATGACGGCCGTCGGCACCATATGCGCGGGCAGGCTCTGCTCGGCGAACGCGGCCAGTTCGGCCGCGTCGGCGTCCATCCCCGGCGTGGCGTGCACATAGGAGACGAGAATGGTCGCGCCGCTGTCCAGGTGGTGGCCGACGGTGACCGCGAAATCGACCGTCTCGTGCGCCGCCAGCACCGCATCGATCTCACCGAGCTCGATACGGAAACCGCGAATCTTCACCTGGAAGTCGTTGCGACCCAGGTACTCCAACTCGCCATCCGGCGTCCAACGCACCAGATCACCGGTGCGATAGAGGCGTGACCCATGCGCGTCGAACGGATTCGCCACGAAGCGGGACGCGGTCAGTCCCCGCCGTTCGTGATAGCCGCGGGCCAGTTGCGCACCGGCGATGTACAGCTCCCCCGCGACACCGCTGGGGACCGGGACCAACCGCTCGTCCAGCACGTATTCGGTGACGGCCCGGATCGGCGCGCCGATCGTCACCGGTTCCCCCGGCACCAGCGGCGCGCTGATGTTCGTCATGATCGTGGTCTCGGTCGGGCCGTACCCGTTGAAGAACTCACGGGTGCGCCCACCCGACACCGGTAGCACCCAGCGCCGCACCAGCTCCGGCGGGCACGCCTCGCCACCGGCCACCACCACACGCAACTCGTCCAACCCCGCCGGATCCACCGACGCCAGCGCGGCCGGCGTCACGAACGCGTGGGTCACGGCCTCCCGGCGGATGAGGGACGCGAATTCCTCGCCGCCGAACACCGTGGGGGACGCGACGACCATGGTGGCCGCGCCACCCAGCGCGAGCAGCAACTCCAGCACCGACGCGTCGAACGACGGCGACGCGAAATGCAACGTCCGCGACGCACTCGTCACCCGATACCGATCACGCTGCTCGGCACAGAAGCTCGCCAACCCCGCCTGCGTGACGACCACACCCTTCGGCTTGCCCGTTGAGCCGGAGGTGTAGATGACGTAGGCGGGATGCTCCGCGCGCAGCGGACGAACCCGATCGGTGTAGGTCACCGGATCGGCCGGGAACTCCGCGAGCCGCCGGGCGCAGTCCGCGGTGTCGATGGCCAGCCACTCGACCCGGTCCGGTAGGTCACCGCGGAGTTCCTCCACGGTCAGCCCGAAGACCGCGCCCGAGTCGGCGACCATGTGCTCGACCCGGTCGGCCGGATAATTCGGATCCACCGGCACGAACCCCGCCCCGGTCTTGGCCACCGCCCACACCGCGACCACCGACTCCACCGAACGCGGAACACCGACCGCGACCAGATCCTCCGGACCCACCCCACGATCGATCAACAAACGCGCCAAACGCGTGGACCGTTCGTCCAGCTCGGCATAGCTCAGCGCGGCCAGCGTGGCGGTCGCGTCGGCGAACACCACGGCCGCGCCGCTCGGGTTGGCCTCGACGGCGGTGGCCATCAATTGCGGCAGAGTGGTGACGCGGGGGCGGCGGGTCCGGGTCGGGCGCACACGCGCCGGGCGGGTCATACGCGCACCGCTTCCGCAGTCTCGTCACGCCGCTGCCCGACCGCCCGAACCATCGTGCTGCCTCACCCTGTCTATCGTCGCCGCACGCACGTCACCATGCTCCCCACCCTGGGATCATCGAACGTGCGCAGGTCGATCGTTACCTGACCACCGGCGCACGCCGAGCGCGACCGGCCTCGACCCTGGGGTTTCGGGTCGAAAACGGACGCACGTGACGAGTGCCGCGGTTGATTATTACCTGCCGACGCGCGATTGGGGTCGCGACGTCGGCAGGGATGGTCAACGGCGAGCGTCGAGCAGAGCGGCCAGCTGCGGTCCGACCACCGCCAGCGCCTCCGGTGTGGCCATCCGAGCGTGGGTGACCTCGACCGGCCGGTCGACGACCATGCCCTGGACGTACGGCCACCAGTCGGCCGCGGCGGCGCGCAACTCGTCGGTGGGATCGGCGACCGCCGCGCTGAAGTACTGCACGGTGCCGCGGAATACTCCGGGCCGGTGCTCGGCGATCAACTCCGCCGAGCGGACCGCGGTGCGGTAGATCCGGCGCAGCCGCTCGGGAGTCACCGCGACCAGATCGGCCGGGATCATGGCGTGCAACGCGGCCAACGACTCGTCGTCGAGCTCGTAGACATCGCCGTCCGCGGTGACCGCCGTGCCGAGGCCGAGTTCGGCCAGGGCCCCGCGCACCGCCGCGCGGAATCCGACCACGTCCGGATTCGGATGGCTGTCCATCATGGCCAGCAACTCCACCCGCTCGCCCGCGTCCTGCAACCTGGTGGCGATGGCATGGGCGAGCACGCCGCCGAGGGACCAGCCGAGCAACCGGTACGGACCCTGCGGTTGTACCGCCCTGATCTCGGACAGGTAGCGCTCGGCCAGTTCGTCCAGCGAACCGGGCAGCTCGACGTCCTCCGACAGCGCGGGCGATTGCAGGCCGAAGATCGGCTGCTCGACGGGCAGGAACTGGGCCAGACCCGCGTACGACCAGGCCAAGCCGTACATCGGATGCAGGCAGAACAGCGGAGCCGCCGATCCGCTCGCCCGGATGGGCAGCAGCACGTCCAGCGCCGCGGTGGCGTCGGCGTCGCCCGCGTCGATACGCGCGGCCAAGCCCGCCACCGTGGCGTCGGTGAAGAACCACTGCACCTGCACCGTCGCTCCGGTCGCGTCCCGCAGCCGTCCGGCCACCTGGGCCGCGAGCAGCGAGTTACCGCCGAGCCCGAAGAAATCGTCGTCCAGGCCGACGCGGTCGGCGCCGAGCAGTTCGGCGAACGCGGCGGCCACGGCCTGCTCGGTGACCGTCTGCGGCGCGCGGTAGGCGGCTGTGCTGACGATTTCCGGCGCGGGCAGCGCGCGGCGGTCCAGTTTCCCGTTCGCCGTCAACGGCAGCACCTCGAGCACGACCACCGCATCCGGCACCATATAGCCGGTCAGGAATTCGGCGACTTCGCCGCGCACCGTGGTCGGGTCGATGCTCGCGCCGGGGTCGGGCACGACGTACCCGAGCAAACGGTCACCGGCATGCTCGTCGGTACGGACCACCGCGACCGCCTGCCCGACCCCGGCACACCGCAGCAGCGCCGCCTCGATCTCCCCGAGCTCGATACGGAAGCCACGCAACTGCACCTGCTGATCACCGCGACCGGCGTACTCCAGGGCGGCGTCGTCACCGCGGGCACGCCAGCGCCCGATATCCCCGGAGCGATACATCCGCGAGCCCGGCGCACCGAACGGATTGGCCACGAACCGTGTCGCGGTCAACCCCGCACGCCCCAGATACCCGCGCGAGAGCTGCGCGCCGACCACATGGATCTGTCCGGCCACCCCGACCGGCGACGGGTGCAACCGGTCATCGAGCACGTACGCGTCCAGACCCGGGATCGCCCGCCCGATCACGCTGGCCGGGTTGTCGACCATCTGCTCGTCCAACGACAGGAACGACACGTGCACCGTGGTCTCGGTGATGCCGTACATGT
>NZ_JBEYVQ010000042.1:0-6739 GCF_040644075.1 Nocardia sp. NPDC047038
CACCTACGCCACCGACCTCTTCGACGAAACCACCATCCACACCCTCGGCCACCGACTCGAACGCATCCTCACCACCATCGCCACCAACCCCCACATCCCCATCGGCGACATCGACATCCTCGACCGAACCGAACGGGAGCGGATGGCGGCCGCGGCGGAGTCGGTTAGCGTCGAACCGCCCACGGCTACCGCGGGCACGGCGCTGACCCAGGCGCTGGCGGCGGCGGTCGAGGACGACCCGGAGGGGCCCGCCGTGGTCGCCGGTGAGAACGCACTGTCGTACCAAGATCTCGACGCCCGCTCTTCGCGTTTGGCGCGGGTGCTCATCGCGCGGGGCTGCGGTCCCGGCGCGGGTGTCGGAATGCGCTTGGATCGCGGCATGGAAGCGGTCATCGCGACCTGGGCCGTCCTCAAAACAGGCGCCGCCGTCGTCCCCGTCGACACCCTCGACACCGCACTGCCCGACGACCTCCAAACCAAAATCGGCCTCACCCTCGGCGATCCACCCACCGGCACCCTCGACTGGCTCGCCCTCGACGACCCCGCCGTCATCGCCGAGATCGCCGCCGAATCACCCCGCCCGGTCACCTACGCACACCGCACCCGGGCGCTGCGCGGCACCGACCCGGCGTTCGTCGGCGCGCAAGTGCTCAGCTACGACGACTTGGCCACGGCGGCCGGACGGCTGCGCGCCCGCACCGAGCTGACCTTCGAATCGCGCACCTTCCAGCACGGCAGCCCGCAGTCGCCCGCCGCGCTGATCGAGGTGGTCGCCGCGGGATCGGTGGGCGCGTCGGTGGTGCTGGTCGGCGCGGACGGCGCGCTGACGGAGTCGCTGGCCGACGAGTGGGTAACCCATCTGGTGACCGATCGGACCGGGCTGGACGCCCTCGACCCGACGGCCCTGGAGGATTTGCACGCTGTGGTGCTGGACAATGGTGTCGGCGCCGTACCGGCGGGGCCGTGGGCGGATGTGGCCGCTATCGTCGAGTTCACCGAGCTGCTCGGTAGCGAGTGAATCGATTCGCGGCCGGACACGAGCCGCCAGTTGTGTGACCATGGACACAGCTGGTTGGTTTGGAGTATCAGGGTGTCCGCTGGAAATGTGTCATGGACGTGTTCTTACAGGCAGGATGTGCAGAGTTTTCATGTTTCGCTTGTCGGGGAATAGTCTGCCGGCTCAGGGATGGGGGACCAGGGACGAAGCGGGGCTCGCGTGACGCGGCCCGCGCGGGTGCGGCCCACACGCACCCGGCGACCTAGAGTCACTACCCTTCCGCAACTGATGGCAACCGCCGTCGAGGCGAATCCGACCGGTACCGCGGTCGTGTTCGCCGACGCGGTCAGCTCACGCGGACAACTCACCTACGCGGAACTCGACGCCGAATCCACGCGTTTGGCGCGTTTGCTGATCGATCGTGGGGTGGGTCCGGAGGATCTGGTCGCGGTCGGTGTTCCGCGTTCGGTGGAGTCGGTGGTCGCGGTGTGGGCGGTGGCCAAGACCGGTGCGGGGTTCGTGCCGGTGGATCCGAACTATCCGGCCGACCGGGTCGAGCACATGGTGAAGGACTCCGGCGCCGTGCTCGGACTCACCGTCGCGCGTGTGGTGGAGGACCTGCCCAACGAAATCGAATGGCTGGTGATCGATTCCGACACCTGTGCCAGGCAGCTGGAGGACTACCCGACCGAACCGGTCACCTATGCGGATCGGCTGCGCCAATTGCGCGCCGAACATCCGGCCTACGTCATCTACACCTCGGGATCGACCGGCATGCCGAAGGGTGTGGTCGTCACGCAGGCGGGGTTGGCGAGTTTCTGTGCCGAGCAGCGTGATCGGTATCGGGTGACGAGTGCGTCGCGGACGTTGCATTTCGCGTCGCCGTCGTTCGACGCGTCGGTGCTGGAGTTGCTGCTCGCGCTGGGTGGCGCGGCCACCATGGTCGTGGTCGCGCCGACGGTGTACGGCGGTGACGAGCTGGCCGCGCTCCTGCGCAGGGAGGCCGTCACGCACGCGTTCATCACCCCGGCCGCGCTGGCGTCGGTGGATCCGGCGGGGCTGGACGAGTTGCGTGTGGTGGTGGCCGGTGGCGAGGCGTGCCCGCCGGAGCTGGTGCGGCGCTGGGTGCGCCCGCTCGCCGACGGTGATCGCGAGTTCTACAACGGGTACGGCCCGACCGAGACCACGATCATGACGAACATCAGCGCGCCGCTGGTGCCGGGGCAGCCGGTCACGATCGGCGCGCCGATCCAGGCGACCACCGAGTACGTGCTGGACGAGCGACTGGTGCCGGTCCCGATCGGCGTGGTCGGCGAGTTGTACATCGGCGGGCCCCAGTTGGCACGGGGCTACCAGTTGCGCCCCGGCCTCACCGCCGTGCGTTTCGTCCCGAACCCCTTCGACCCGAACCACTCTCGTCTCTATCGCACCGGTGATCTGGTGCGTTGGACGCCGAGTGGTGAGTTGGAGTACCTGGGTCGGAACGACTTCCAGGTGAAGATTCGCGGTTTCCGTATCGAGCTCGGTGAGATCGATGCGGTGCTGGCGGCGCACGAGACGGTGGATTTCGCGGTCACCGTCGGGCACCAATTGGACAGCGGCGCGACGATTCTCGCCTCCTACGTGCATGCGGCGAGCGGACACTCGATCGACATCGACGAGCTGACCACGCACGCCGAGCGCAGCCTGCCGGTGCACATGGTGCCGACCTCCCTCACCGTGCTGGACGAGATCCCGCTGACCCCGGTGGGCAAGCTGGATCGTCGGGCCCTGCCCGCTCCGCAGTTGCAGACCAAGGAATTCCGCGCTCCGTCGGGCGCGCTCGAGCAGTTGGTGGCGGGTGTGTTCGCCGACCTGCTCAGCGCCGGCGACGAGATCGGCGCGGACGACGATTTCTTCGAGCTGGGCGGCAACTCGCTCATCGCGACGCAGGTAGCGGCCCGGCTCGGGGCGTCGATCGGCGCGCGGGTGCCCGCGCGGACGGTGTTCGAAGCGCCGACGGTCGCGCTGCTGGCCGCCCGGCTCGCCGAATTCGACACCGGCGCGCAGCGTCCGGCACTGGTGGCGGTGGAGCGTCCGGAGCGGGTGCCGTTGTCGTTGGCGCAGCGGCGGATGTGGTTTTTGAATCAGTTCGATACCGGGTCCGCGGCGAACAATATTCCGTTCGCGGTGCGGTTGTCGGGTGTGTTGGATGTGGCGGCGTTGCAGGCGGCGGTCGCGGATGTGGTCGGGCGTCATGAGACGTTGCGGACGGTGTATCCGGCGGTGGACGGTACCGGGTATCAGGTGGTGCTGCCCGCCGCGGAGGCGACGCCGGACCTGACGCCGCACGACCTGCCCGCCGGGGAACTCCCGGACTGGCTGCGTACGTTCGCCGCCACCGGTTTCGATGTCGCGGCCGAGGTGCCGTTGCGGCTTTCGCTCGCGCGGACCGGTCCCGACGACTACGTCCTCGCCGTCGTCGTGCACCACATCGCGGCCGATGGCACCTCGATAGCGCCGCTGGTGCGCGACTTGATGACCGCCTATGTCGCGCGCAGCGCGGGCACCGCACCCGGCTGGGAACCGCTGCCGGTGCAGTACGCGGACTACACGCTGTGGCAGCGCGCCGTGCTGGGCGAGGAGAACGACCCCCGTTCCGTGGCCGCGACGCAGATCGCCTTCTGGCGCGAGGCTCTCGCGGACATTCCGGACCGGATCGATCTCCCCACGGATCGGCCGCGTCCCGCCACGGCATCCGGAAGCGGAGGCGTCTTCACCTTCACCGTCGACGCACCCACCCGGGCCCGGCTCGACGAACTCGCGCACGCGAACGGTGCCTCGTTGTTCATGGTTGTGCACACCGCTTTCGCGGCGTTGCTCGCCCGATTGTCCGGCTCCGCCGACATCACCATCGGCACGCCGGTCGCGGGCCGCGGCGAGGCCGAACTCGACGATCTGGTCGGCATGTTCGTCAACACGCTGGTGTTGCGGACCGCGGTGGATCCGGCGGCCTCGTTCGCCGAACTGCTGGCGGTGACCAAGGAACGTGACCTCGCCGCCTTCTCGCATGCCGAGTTGCCGTTCGAGCGGCTGGTCGAGGTGCTGGACCCGGTCCGCTCGCAGGCGCATCATCCGCTGTTCCAGGTGGCGCTGTTCTTCCAGAACATGGACCGAGCGGAGCTCGAGTTGCCCGGCCTGTCGGTCGGCGCGGTCGAACTCGACGGCGCGGTGGCCAAATTCGATCTGCAACTGACGGTGACGCCGCAGGAAGGTCCGGACGCGGGCCTGGCCGCCATGTTCACTTATGCCACCGACCTTTTCGATGAGGGTTCGGTCGCCGAATTCGCGGCGCGCCTGAACCGGTTGCTGCGCGCGGTCGCGGCCGATCCCGATCGCGCACTGGGCGGCATCGACCTGCTCAGCGTGGTCGAGCGGGATCGAATCCTGCACGAGTGGAACGACACCCGTTACCCCGTCCGCTCCGAATTGCTGCTCGACGGATATCGCCGTGCCGTCGAAGCGAATCCGGAACGGATCGCCGTCGCTTACGAGGGCGCCGAGCTGACTTATCGTGAGTTCGATGCGCGGGTGAATCGGCTGGCGCGTTTGTTGATTTCGCAGGGTGTGGGTGCGGAGTCGTTGGTGGGGTTGGCGGTTCGGCGGTCGTTGGATCTGGTGGTGGGGATGTATGCGGTGGTGGCGTCGGGTGGGGCGTATGTGCCGTTGGATCCGGATCATCCGGCCGAACGCATCGCGCACATCCTCGACACCGCTCGCCCCCTCTGTGTCGTGACGACCAGTGCCGACGCGGCGGCCCTGCCCGAGGACGTCCGGGCGCTCGCCGTCGACACCCTGGATCTCGACGGCTTCGACGACAGCCCGGTGCGCCCGGAGGAACTACTGCGTCCGGTGTTGCCGGAGCACCCGGCGTACGTGATCTTCACGTCGGGATCGACCGGCAGGCCCAAGGGCGTCGCGGTGTCCCATGCGGCGATCGACAACCAGATCGCGTGGATGCTGGCGGAATACCCGCTGGGCGCCGACGACGTGTACCTGCAGAAGACGGCGACGACGTTCGACGTCTCGCTGTGGGGCTACTTCATGCCGTTGCGCGCGGGAGCGAAGCTCGTCGTCGCCACGCCGGACGGGCACCGCGACCCCGCCTACGTCGCGGAAACCATTGCCGGGCAGCGCGTGACGGTAACCGACTTCGTGCCGTCCATGCTGACCGTCTTCGCCGCGCACACCACGCCCGGCAGCTGCCCGACGCTGAAACACGTCTTCGTGATCGGCGAGGCGCTGCCCCCGGAGACCGTGGGAGCCATGCACGCGGTGTCCGACGCCGCTGTGCACAACTTGTACGGCCCGACCGAGGCGGCGGTCTCGGTGACCTACTGGCCCGCGTCGGCGGACGAGCGCAGCGTGCCGATCGGTCTGCCGCAGTGGAACACGCAGGTGTACGTCCTGGATTCGTGGTTGCGGCCGGTGCCGGTGGGTGTGCCCGGTGAGTTGTACTTGGCCGGTGATCAGCTGGCCCGTGGTTATGTGCGGCGTCCCGATCTCACCGCGGACCGGTTCGTGGCCAACCCGTTCGGCAACGGCGAGCGGATGTACCGCACCGGTGACCTCGTCGTATGGCGCAAGGACGCCGACGACGCGGTCCTCGACTATCTCGGCCGGACCGATTTCCAGGTGAAGTTCCGTGGTCAGCGGATCGAGCTGGGCGAGATCGAGACGGCGCTGCTGGCGCAGCCTTCGGTGAGCCAGGCGGTGGCGCTCGTGTCGCCTTCATCGCTGGGCGACCAACTCGTGGCCTACGTCGTCCCCGCTCCGGGAGACCGGATCGACACGCAGGCGCTGCGCTCCGCGATCGGTGAGACGTTGCCCGCCTACATGGTTCCGGGCGCCATCGTGGCGCTGGATGCGTTCCCGCTGAACTCCAGCGGCAAGCTGGACCGTAAGGCGCTACCGGAGCCCACCTTCGAGACCAAGCATTTCCGTGCGCCCTCGAGTGCGATCGAGGAGATCGTGGCGGGTGTGTTCGGCGAGGTGCTCGGTGTGACCCGGGTCGGCGCGGATGACGACTTCTTCGCGCTCGGCGGCAATTCGCTGGTCGCCACCCAAGTCGTGGCGCGTCTCGGCGCGGCGGTCGGTGGCCGCGTGCCGGTGCGGACGCTGTTCGAGACTCCGACGGTGGCGGGGTTGGCGGCGGCGCTGGAGTCGCACACGCACGGTGAGCGCGTCGAGTTGGGCAGTATCGCCCGGCCGGAGCGGTTGCCGTTGTCGTTGGCGCAGCGGCGGATGTGGTTCCTCAACCGCTTCGATCAGTCCGATGAGGCCGCGGAGCAGATCGGTTCGGCGGCCTACAACCTGCCGTTCGCG
This sequence comes from Nocardia sp. NPDC047038, assembly GCF_040644075.1. Lineage (NCBI taxonomy): Bacteria > Bacillati > Actinomycetota > Actinomycetes > Mycobacteriales > Nocardiaceae > Nocardia > Nocardia sp. NPDC047038. The sequence continues at coordinate 6,362 of NZ_JBEYVQ010000042.1, forward strand.
TTGCGGTTGACCGGTGCGTTGGATGTCGCCGCGCTGGGTGCGGCGCTACAGGATGTGGTCGTGCGCCACGAGGTGCTGCGCACGGTGTATCCGGAGACGGTCGACGGCCCGGTGCAGGTGGTGCTGCCCGCCGGGCAGGTCGCCTTGGATCTCACTCCGCGGGTGCTGGCCGAGTCGGACGTGGCGAGCGCCGTGTACGCCTTGGCGGCGACTCCGTTCGACGTGACGGCCGAGGTGCCGTTGCGTGCCGTCCTCATCCAGGTCGACGGAGCGCCCGAGACGTATGTGTTGGCGGTGGTGGTGCATCACATCGCGGCGGATGCGTCGTCGATGGGTCCGTTGGTGCGGGATGTGATGGTGGCGTATGCGGCGCGTACT
>NZ_JBEYVQ010000043.1:0-6154 GCF_040644075.1 Nocardia sp. NPDC047038
GGCTCCACTTCTACAATCACCACCGATCCCACTCCGCCATCGGCGGCCGCTCACCGGTCACCCGACTGACCAACCTCCCCGGACATCACAGCTAGTCTCAGCAGACTGCGCGGCGTGAACGGGGACATGTCCGTCATCGACCCGCCGAATTCGGTCAGCTCTCCAGCCCGCCGCAGTGCCGCGACCGACCATGCCTTTGAACGACGACTTGAACACGCTCTTGCGCGGCCGACACAGTTCACTGACACGCTACCTCCATGTCCAGAACCTTCAGCAGAGTGAGAAGCGTCCGGCCTGACGGGCCGACATCCGCCAGCCAGCTGCCTCAACGGCCTCTGTGCGACACACCCGGCGCGGCAAGCAGCTGGCAGGGAGGCGGCGTGCCATGCCTAAATGGAGCGCGGTCAGGCAGGTGAAGATTGCCCAGGCGACACGTGGTCGGATCTGTTCCATCGCCTGGTGCTGTCCGCCGTGATCTGGACTGGCCGTTCTAGATGTGGAGCTTGTCCAAGCTGGTAGAGGTACTACGTACAACGGCATTGCTGACAGCAGCCGGGAAACGCTTTGCAGATTCTCAACGTCGGCGGAGTGTCGCGGGAGGCCAGCGACCTGGAAGGCTAGCAACGGTCCGGAGTTCACCGAGAAGATGTCAGCGCTCTTCGAAATATGGACGAGCTTTCAGAGAAGGGTTTCCATCGTGTTGACCTACGGGACATCGCGGCACGGGCCGAAGTCAACAAGCAGCTGATCTCCTACCACTTCGGTGGCAAGGAGAACCCTCTACCGCGAGATCCCGCGCAGCTGGCAGGAGAGCGAGACCACATTCATCGATCCCGCGCTGTCCTTGGAGGAAAATCGCCGACCGCTACCCGGCCGCGGAGCCAGAATTGGACCGATGGCGGCGTCGGCAACTCACAAGAGCCGGTACTCCTCGGCACGTTTGTCGTAGTAGCCACGCCGCACAAGCCTCTGGGCGACACCCGGCCACGCGGAGGTTCGGCAGGCGCATCGCAACAATCACGGATCGACCGCTACTCGCTGTTTGCCTTCTGATGCGATACCACTGCTGATCTGAGGCCCCTCGCGATCTCCGGGCGCACGCGGACCGAATGCGGCGTGACGTCGCGACCGGCCACGACTCCCGAGCCGGTCACACAACCGCGCCACCGTACGCCAGCGTGGCGCAGTTCGACGCGTTGGAGATGACGGGGTAGACACAAGCATGGCGGTGACGGCGACCGCGGGGAACAGCACCAGCCAACCGTTGGGGATCAACCAGGCAGGATCGAACTCACAGCGGACCAGGTAGAAATTCAACGCCATCACTCCTGCGGCCGCGGTGGCAGTGAGAGCAACGAGCATCATCCGTTCACCAGCGGCCGGACGCTGGCGAGCCAGTAGCAGGCTGCCGAGGCCGATGCCGATCGCCGACAGGTCCAGGCCGAGGAACGACCAGTTCCATTGCTGCAGAAATGGATCGGCGCCGACGCTTACCACACCGAGCACAGTCGCGACCCAGTAGGCCAGGAAGCCCAGATCGGTCCACAACATGATCGTCTTGATGCACGCGAGCCTCCCACTGGTCATGGCGTTGCTTCTCCTCTTCAGATCAGGGCTACATCCCGGCAGCGTGCCGAACCTTGTGCGGACCGACAACGCGCTGCCCCGAACAATTCCCCAGCATGATGACCCTCCTGCGCCGGCGCAACCAAAGCTTCGTTCTGAACACAGCCAACTCGCCGATGTAACCGCTGATCAGGCAATTTTCGTTGTTTCCCGCGCAATTACTATCACAGAACGCGCAACATCCGCCGATCGCAGCACCAGACAACATGACAACCGCACTGCGCCCAAATACATCCTAACCTGGGTCAATCATCAACTCTGCGCCCCAGCCACATTTCGAAGAGTGTCGACAGAAATGACCCGTGTCCTGGACACTGTATAGAGCAACCGGCCCGACAACCGAACTATGTAGATGTTCTAGATGGCCTCTCTGTGAGGGCGACAGTGTATGCCGCCCCCGCCTCCGGGGGCATGGGGGAAATGCCTACCACCACTGCGTGAGACTAAATATGTGCGGTTGTAGCGGCGGAGTGTATGTTGCGATCGTTCTGTTTGGTTCTTGCAGGAGGCTTGATGGCGTTGATCAGCGCTAGCGGCGCCGAAAGCGCGAAGTTGGTGGGTAGGTCGTCCGAATTGCTGAGCATCGGTAAGCTTTTAGCTGATGCCCAGTCGGGAGCGGTGGGCGCTATTGCTGTGGTTGGTGAGCCTGGAATCGGTAAGACGCGCATGCTGCTGGAGCTGAGCGAGCGAGCCACTGCGGCTGGTTTCGAGGTCCTAACCGGCCGTGGTGCCGAGTTGGAACGGGACGTTCCGTTCGGGATGGTTATCGAAGCTCTCGACCAAAAGTTTGGAGCGCTGAGTGCTGACGTAACAACAAGCATGGGACCAGAACAATTTTCCGAGCTCGCCACCGTCTTGCCGTCGTTGTCGGGACGCGGCGGGCGGAACATAAGTCGATTGGAAATAGAACGCTTCGAGTTCCATCGTGCGGTACGGGCTACATTCGGATTGCTCGTCCGAGTGCGGCCGTTGGTGCTGGTCCTCGATGACGTGCACTGGGCGGATCCCGCATCGGTGGAACTGATTGGCCATCTGCTGAGACGAGGGTTGGTGCCGGGTATGGTGCTGGCACTCGCCTACCGCACACGGCAGGCACCGCCTCTGCTGCTCGACGCGGTAGCGCGTGCGTCTCGTGAAAGTCAGCTGTATGAGTTCGAACTTGCACCGCTGACCATCGCCGAGGCGGCTGAGGCGTTGGGTGAACGAGTGGACTCCCGGACAGTCAGATTGTTGCATTCGGAAACTGGGGGAAACCCCTTCTACTTGGAGCAACTCTCACGCACCGTACAAAGAGGAACGCTGGCGCCGGTGACCGCAGAGGGAGCCGGCGAGGATCGAGAGACCGGGATACCTGCTGCTGTGCGAGCGACAATTGTCCGAGAGCTGGCCGGGTTGACGGACAAAACGCTCAAGGTCCTTCAGGCTGGAGCCGTGGCCAGTGATCCGTTCAACATCGATCTGGTGACCAAAATTTCTGATTTCGACGAGGGTCTGGTATCGAATTGCCTCGATGAGCTGGTCGGGGTCGATCTCGTCCGAACGACCACCACCGCCGGGCAATTCCGTTTCCGGCATCCGATCGTGCGCCGAGTCGTATACGACGAGGCGATGCCAGCGTGGCGGTTCGGTGCCCACAAGAGGGCAGCCCGCGCACTTGCTATGCGCGGTGCACCCCTCATTGTGCAAGCTCATCACGTTGAGCGCTCGGCATCTCCAGGCGACGAAGAGGCTGTCGTAACCCTGACCGCGGCGGGGCAAGCAGTAGTGTCCCGTGCACCGGCCGCTGCGGCTGGCTGGTTCAAAGCAGCGCTGGAGCTGCTGCCGGAATCGGGCGGAATGGAACAGCGGCTCTCGCTGATAGTGTCAATGGCTGGCGCCCTCGCTTACTCGGGCCGCATGCACGACAGCCGGAGTGCGCTGGAACAGGCGTTGGCGCTGGTTCCGGTCGACTCGTTCAGCGATCGTGCGCGGATCATCGGCATGATCGCCCGTGCCGACCATAGTCTTGGGCGAGCCGACGAGGTCCGCGACCTCATCACAACGGCCTTGGACCAGACGACTCCAGGGACCGCAGAGGCGGTCAAGCTTCACTTAGAACTTGCCGAGAACCAACAAATGCGCGGTCAATGGGAGTCAGCGGTCGCGACTGCCGCGCTAGCTCGGGCGGAAGCGGAGACTCTCGGCGATCGTCCTTTGTTTGTGGCGGGGAGTTCGTGCCTTGCTTGGTTTACCTCCGCGTTAGGAGATGTCGATCAGGCGCAGATGCTTGCAGACTCGGTCGCCAACAGCGTGGACACAGATAACCTGAGTCCGACACCCGAGTTCCTCGACGCTCTCGCGAATCTCGTCTTCACCGAGATCGCCCTCAGCCGATTCCGTTCAGCCGACCGACATGCCGAACGCGGTCTCGAGGTCAGCCGCGCAAGCGGCCACGGTCACTTCGTTGGCCGCTTCATGCTCGGCGCGGCAACTACGAAGATGTATTTTGGTCAACTCCGCGAAGCTCAACGTACCATCGAATCCACCGTCGAAGCGGCGATCTTGCTAGGCAACGATCAACTTCTCGCGTCGGCAGAAGCCATACGTTGCTGGATTGAAACACTTAGAGGCAACCTCTCGGCAGCCCTGACGGCTGGGCGGGCAGCAGTACGGGCGGCCAACCGCGTACCCCAAGCGCACTACGCGTGGCTCGCGCGGGCGTGTTATGGCCAAGCGCTGATCGAGGGGGGCGAATTCGAGCGAGGTCGTAAAGAAATCATATCGCTAGGCGGGCTTGAACTCCCTGGGATGTCGCCACTCGCGCGCCCAGTATTTCAACTTCAGTTGGTTAATGCCGAACTGGCTACTGGCCGAATTGATTCGGCCGAAGCGATAGTGCGCCGTATCGAAGATTCCCCGCTGACATTGCTCTCACATAAGGGGCAAGCATTTCAGGGGAGGGCGCTTGTGCAGGCGGCATCTGGCGACTTCCGTGCGGCCGCTACCTCCGCCAGATGGGCGTGCGAATATTTCGACGCTGTGGAAATGTGTGTGTGGGCGGCCCGCGCCCGGATTATAGGAGGCCGTGCCCTAGCTCAGGCTAACGATACTGGTGCGGCAATCCGTGAGCTCGAACTAGCGTACGGCATCCTCCGAGAGACCGGAGCTGCGCGATTTGCCAATGCAGCCGCGAAAGAACTTCGATCCTTAGGAAGGCGCGTCCAACGCAGGCCTACACCCGATGCGGCCGCCGATCCGGCGGGATTGACCGACCGCGAATGTGGTGTCGCCAGCTTGGTAGCCGAAGGGTATACTAACCGTGAAATAGCTGCGGAGCTATTCATAAGTCCCAAAACTGTCGAAAAACACCTTGCGCGCGTTTTCGAAAAATTAGGCGTATCCACGCGCGCTGGAGTAGCTGGCGCCATAAACCTGCGTCGCGTCAAACAGCATTGAACTGACGGCGGGTGCCCCGCTGGCCGACTCGATCCGCGCGGCATGTTCCTCCTGACAGGTATGCCTGGCAGCATTGTGGTCCGCCCTGGTCGGCGTATAGGAAATGCGCCAAGCAGAGTTCGAGTGGCAGCCGACGGCGCTTGGTGAGTGATCACGTGTCCGGTCGGCTGGATATGGCGAGCGCTGATAGTGGTGACGTGCGGTTCGCCATGTCGTTCCGGACTGTTGACTGGCTCAATGTCCATGTTTAGGTGGCGAATTCCGTGACGCTGAGTGGGGGGCTAACGCGACTGGCCTCGTGATATGCGTCTGGGCTGCAGCTCGCAGCGTGTCACCGAGGTCGGCAGCGTGGTGCGAAACGTTCCTCGCGCGTCCGATTCGATCCGCAATGACCGGTTCGACCATCGTAGGGATTTTCCCGATACCGACCTCGGGCGGCGCAGTGCAACTCCGAGTAGGTCCGTGACTGGAGTTCGTGATTTCGGATGCGCCGGAGGTCGGCGGAGGCAGCGCGCTGCAATCACCTCGAGTTGGCGAGACCGGCGTAGGAGGAATCGAGTGCCGATGAAGAAGTCGTGTCGGTGAGAAAGGCGAATCCGGTTTCAGTGATCATTGCCGTCTTCAATGGTATGCCCTTGCTGGACGTCCAGCTCGAGGGTCTTGCAGCGCGGGAGCTGGACCGCCGGGCGCTGCCCGCGCCGCAGGTGGTGTCGGCGGTGGCGTTCCGCGCGCCGAGCTCGCCGGTGGAACAGGCAGTGGCCGAGGTCTACGCCGGGCTGCTCGGCGCCGCCGAGGTCGGCCTGGACGACGACTTCTTCGCCTTGGGCGGCAACTCGCTGCTGGCCACCCGCGTGGTCGCACGCATCAACGAAGCCCTCGACGCCGATGTCGCGGTACGCGAACTGTTCGAAGCCCCGACCGTGGCCGCCCTCGCCGCGCGGGTGGTGCCCGGCGCCGGCGGCGGCACCCGCACCGTGCTCGAACGCACCGAACGCAGCGAACCGATCCCGTTGTCGCTGGCCCAGCAACGGATGTGGGTGCTCAACCAATTCGACCCCGCCTCCGCCGCCTACAACATCCCGATGGCCATCCG
>NZ_JBEYVQ010000044.1:0-5798 GCF_040644075.1 Nocardia sp. NPDC047038
CCACCACCTCGCCCTTCGAGACGAGCCACCCCGCCAGATGATGGCCCAAACCTTCAGCGTTCTCCACCGCCCAGGTTCGTTCGGGCCACTGCAGCGCCCAGGCCAGCAACTTCCGATAGCCCCGAAAGCTGGCATCGATACGAATCGAGCCGCGATCAGAGTTCGTCGCGGGGTCGACAGCGGTGGCGGTGTGGGTGGACTTGTGCGGATCGACGCCGATCAGCATCATCAGGTTCGGTTCCTCGTCTTTGCCGGGTGGGGAATCCACGGCCGACATGTCGACTTCAAGAACCTCTCACAGCAGCTTGTCGTCACACCTCTGTCGAGTCAGACCGTGAACGGAGACCGGGCAGGTGGACACATCACGGGCAAGTCAACCGCAAGGGCGACAGACGGTTCACGAGTCAACCCGCCCGGTCTCCTGCGGCACGCTACGGGGCAGCTGACCCCGACCACGAAACCGCTGCCATCAGATAAGTCGACGGTTCATGTCGGCTCGACCGCATGGTCGAGACCGTCGACACGTCCGTGACCGACGGAAAACTCAGGCGATGTGTCCGGAAGCGCGTCAGCGGCCGAGGCACACACCTCGTTATGCCTGTTCGGCTGTGACTTCGACGGTGACGGTCAGCAACTGTCCGGGCGGGTGTGCACGGCAGGACCCGACTGCATGCGGTGGGCGGTCAGTCCCTCCCGGATACCGAGTACCTGAACACCGGTACCCACCAGTCGGGAACGTCCTGGACGTCAGAATCCGTTCAGCGACGCTCACGGTGGTCACAGCGACGCGTGCCGACGCCGCGTACATACATACCGATTCAGTGGCTTTGTTGCCCGACGAGCATCAAGGCGGCGATTTGAGTCCGCGAGTTGACGTCGAGCTTGGTCATGATGTGCTCAACATGGCCGCCGACAGTGCGTGCGCTGATCACCAGCTCCGCAGCGATCTGCCGGTTGGTTCGGCCATCGGCGATGAGGCGGGCGACCTGTTGTTCTCGTGGAGTCAGCAGGTGCAGCACCGATTGAGCAGCGGTGTCGGTGGCGGATCCGGTAGCGGCGTCGTCGCGGACCGCACGTGTCTCATTGAGCGCGTACGCTACGGCGTCCGCGACGCTGAGCTTCTGACCGCTCTTGTAGGCCGCACTGAACGCCTGGTCGCTGATGATCTCTCGTGCGCGGACGCGGCACTGGGCCGACCAGTCACGGAGGGCACGCCAAGAGAAGAGTGGGGCGCCGACCGGCTCCCACATCTTGTCACTGGCGCCGAGCAGCATCGCGGCGCGTTCGGCGTCGCCGTCTGCGGTGGCGCACCATGCGGCGAGTTCGAGGCCGCACGGGATCCCGAGTTGGTCACCGAGGTCACGTTTGTGCCGGAGGGACGCGAGCGCGCGGGTGCACGCAGCGGCGCGGTTGCCATTGGCCCAGCAGGCTACGGCGAGGTCCCAATCCGCCCAACCGGCGGTCCAATGCTCACCGACCTTGTCGCAGGCGGCCACCGACTGTTCGCCGAGTTCGATCCCGCGCTCAGGATCGCCAAGCAGGGCCACGACCATCCCCAGCTGGGCCGGCACGATCATGGAAATGGAGCTCTGCTCCCCGATATCCCGGTGGTGGCGAAGAGCTGTTTCCATCTCACCGACAGCCTCGGGTAGTTTGCCTTGCATCCAAAGCGCCTGGCCGATCCACGTGATGGCGTAAGCTTCCGCCGTCGCGTCACCGACGGCCCTGGCCACCTCGACGGCCTCACGAAGCGGGGTAAGCGCCTGGACCGTATCGCCCTGGTCGGCAGCGTTCAGCCCGTAGGTCCACAGCGCGCGGGCTCGCTCGCGGCTCGGGTTGGTATCCAGCTTCAGCAGCCGCTCAAGCCAGCGCCGTCCCTCGCGCAGGTCACGGGTGAGCCACCACCACCACAACGCGCTGGCCAGCCGCATTCCTGTGCGTGCCTCGCTTGGCGTCGCGCAGTACTCCAAGGCGAGGCTGATGTTGGCACGTTCGGTCTGAACCCGGTCCAATAGAGCGCGTTGGTGTGGGCCCCACCAATCACGTGCGCCAGTCTCGGCCAGCCGTAGGTAGTAGTCGCGGTGCCGGCGGCGTACAACGTCCGCCTCGTCGGCGAGCCGGTCACGACCGTACTGGCGGATCGTCTCCAACATCGTGTAGTGGCTGCGGGCGTCGGACTCTTCGCGTGTCAGGATGGACTTGTCCACAAGGCCGACCAACCCCGGGAGGATGTCGTCGAGGGTCAGTCCGTCGCCGACGCACACCGCCTCGGCGGCCTCGAGGCTGACACCGCCGACGAACACCGACAGCCGGGCCCACAACGCGCGTTCCCGCTCGGTGCACAGGTCATAAGACCAGTCCATGACCGTGCGCAGCGTCCGATGCCGGGATACGCCGTCGCGGTGACGCCGCTCCAAAAGAGCGAAGCGATCGTCAAGGCGTTCGGCCAACTCGTCGACGGTCAGCGTCCGCAGCCACGTGACGGCCAGCTCGATCGCGAGCGGGAGTCCGTCCAGGCGCTGGCACAGCCGACCGACCGCCTCGCTCTGGCCGACACTGACGCCAGCGGCTTCGGCTCGTTCCTGGAACAGCGCAATGGCCTCATACTCTCGGTCGCTACCCCAATTCGTCAGGTGTTCCTCGTCGGGCGTGGACAAAGGCGGCACCGGCCAGATCCGTTCCGCTGCGATGCCGAGCGGTTCTCGGCTAGTCGCCAGGATCCGGAGCCGAGGTGCGGCCTCGATCAGGGCGCTCACCAGCACCGCGCACTCCGCAATAAGGTGCTCGCAGTTGTCCATGATGAGAAGGAGCTGCTGATCCGCCAGATAGTCGATCAGCGCCGCGACGAGATCACGTGTGGAGATGTCAGGCATCTGTACGGACGTAGCGACAGTGGACGCGAGAAGGGAGGCGTCCTCAAGCTCGGCGAGCTCCACCAGCCAAGCACCACCGACACGCTTGCGTTCGAGCCCACGAGCCACGTGAATGGCGAGCCTGGTTTTACCAACGCCGCCAGGTCCGGTCAGAGTCACCATGCGAGCATCGCCGAGAACAGCACGGAGTTTGGTCGTCTCGCCGCGACGGCCAACGAAGCTCGTTATATCAGACGGAAGACTCATTTTGCCGCGCCAAATCCTTGCCTACGCGTCCACGCCGCCTCCCCACTCTGAATCTCAATATATCCACTAGAGGGTCGATAGTCATATCTGGTGGCGAACTTCCCAAAGAACCGTCACGATCTCCAGAGTGCTCTAACTGTCTCGCCCGGCCACGTCCAGCGCCTCCAAGGGCCCGAGCACCACGACCGCCGCAAGCGGCAAGACCAGATCACGATCACCCCGATGGCGTGCAGTCGAAGGCACGCACCACGATCCCAGCTGATCCGCACCAGTGCTGGCATGTCGACCGGCCGACCAGGTGCCTGACCCGCGACGCCCCAATCGAGGCGGCGCTGCCGACGACGGCCGCGCCGGGTCGGCGACAGATCCATCTTGCCGAATCGCCTGGCCAGGGCGTACTCGGCTATACCATAGTCTTGACACTCGCGATTGGTCCAGCCTCTCGGTCAAAGGTCTGGTGCAGACCATGTGAAGGGGTGCCTTGATCGCGAGTAACCGACAAACCTGGGACGGCTACTCAGTGCCGCTACATCTACACGAACTGCGCACTAGAGTGGCCCGACGTTTCGTTCTTTCTGCTCGTTCACACGTCCGGAGCCGCCGGGGGCCACCGACGCCGGGCGAGCTGCGCGCCTCGCCGGGACACTGGTCCAGCTGGAGTAGGAGGGCAGGAAGCAGTGCCGGTCGCCCTGGCCAGACCTCATCAGCGGTCCGTCGACGCCATCAGCCCGGCAGCACCCCCGGATCATGAGAAAGACAGGAAGAAGTCATAGCGGGATCGGCGACCGCAGCCCCGCGTGGCGCCACAAAGAAGGTAACGGGTGCGAACGCGACATCCTCGGGCTGTGGTCGGCGACTGCGGTGAAGACGCCGAGGTCTGGCTGCACAGGTTGAGATAGCGCAGTTCCGCAAGTCGAAGAAGATTGTTCCCGGTGCGGATCGCCGCATCGAAGAAGGGCCTCTGAATCAGCGCCAGCCCAGCGCCGGTACTAGTCGGTCTCGGAGCAGACGGTAAAGTTCGACGCACTCTGCGCCTATCCGGCACTTGTGTGTACGGCACCAAAGTAATTGACCAGACAACAATTGCCGGAAGGTACACCGCGAAAAGTGGAGAAGTAGAGAAGAATCTGACACCGCCACTGGAGACAGCGCCGGAACCGACGCGGATCCAGCCTCGCGATTCTCGCAGCAGTCACGCAGCAGCAGCCTGCGGGACCGACACGACAGCGGCACCAACCCCCACCACCGGCACGACAACGACCACCTCGGCCAATCCAGTCACCCGGACGCCTCTGCGGTCATCGCGCCCGCGCCACCACCCGCCACGCCCACACCCCCATGACTGGACTCTATGTGACACTTTTCAACTCCTGTTGCATAACAGGTATATGCCGGGTGAATCTACCGATGCCGAGCCGGTACCTTCTCGACCAAGCTAGTTGTTGTGCAGCAGCACAAGCCCGGCGACAACGCCGTCACCGAACCCGCCCTCGACAACGGTGTCGGTAGGCCGACAAAGGAGCCAGGCCGTGCAGGCGGACTCCACAACGCCACGAGCCAGAAAGCCCACCGATGTCTATCAATTCGTTTAGCATGTTCGGCTTGGTCGCCGCACTCGACAGCCGCAACCTCCAAGCCCACCTCACCGGTACTGTCGCCGACTGCACGGTATGCGCCACCGCGTCAGGGCCGAGTAACATCTGCCCGGCCGGCCGCGCCGCCAAGATCACTCGCACCGCGCAGCGTCCATTGACAGCGACCGAAATCATCGACCACCTCGGCACAGCCGGCTCCGTTGAGGCCCGGTAGCAGCGGACCGACTGCGCTACGCGCGGGAGGTGACCGAAATCGCCACCATCCGGATGATGACCCCGTTCCGCCAACCGCTTCGCCGCCGAGCCGCGATAGTGGGCCGGCTGGACGTCGCCGCGATGCAGATGGCACACCAGGGATCGGAAACCTCCGCATTGTGGTCTTGCCGCACCTGCATCCCCGATCTCGATCCCTGGTCGCGCACTGATCTCTCGCACGTCGTTCGGGCCACCTGCCACGACGGCCCCTTCGGCCACGCCGGCCCTATACCGGGCGACTACTTCGTTGCGATATGATCGGAACAAAGCATTCCGTTTTGATCGCCAGGCCTGGTTTTATGCTGAAGACATCCGACGCCCCAGCTTCAGAAGGGTCTGCCCGTCCGCAAGGCCCAGGCCGCCCGTGCGGTAATCCTCGCCGACGCCTCGGCTCCGATCTCCGCCGTCGCGACCGCGCCCGCGTGGGGATCAGCGCGCCGCACCGTCCAAAGAAGCGCTGCTGCGCACGCTCTGTTTACGACGGCCTCGCCGACACACCACGGAAACCGATGCGGCGCTGGAGGACTCAGACGGCTGGCGCGGACTGGTCGCGCACCTGGAGTGGGGTGGTCGACGCGGACGCGCCCTCGCTCACCGCGCTGCTCGCCGACGCCTTCACCCTGGATAAATCCATCCTCGCCGGGAGTCCAGCACACCGGAAAGGCGTCCGAGGCGGTCGCACGCAGCGCCTGCGCCACCGGCAAGCTGCGACCGTACGTCACCATCAATCCTTGTGTCTCATGCTCGGAGGAGGGCTCTGGCCAGCTCACGACCGGCAGCTGTGGCAACCCGATCCGTGGCACGATCTCGGCGTTGGCCTCGTTTTCCC
>NZ_JBEYVQ010000045.1:0-2325 GCF_040644075.1 Nocardia sp. NPDC047038
GTGTGTGCGTGTGTTCTTTGAGAACTCAATAGTGTGTCGATGAATGTCAGTGCCAAATATTTTTTGGTTCCGGCCTTTTCACCCCCCGTGTGGAGGGTCGGACATTTTAGTCAGCTATTTTCCGGCTGGCGATTGTTTTGCTGGGTTTTCGGACTCTAGTTTAGATATTTCTGATTCACCTTTCGGGGTGTTTCGAGAGTCTTCAACGGAGAGTTTGATCCTGGCTCAGGACGAACGCTGGCGGCGTGCTTAACACATGCAAGTCGAGCGGTAAGGCCCTTCGGGGTACACGAGCGGCGAACGGGTGAGTAACACGTGGGTGATCTGCCTCGCACTCTGGGATAAGCCTGGGAAACTGGGTCTAATACCGGATATGACCTCTTGTCGCATGGCTTGGGGTGGAAAGATTTATCGGTGCGAGATGGGCCCGCGGCCTATCAGCTTGTTGGTGGGGTAATGGCCTACCAAGGCGACGACGGGTAGCCGGCCTGAGAGGGCGACCGGCCACACTGGGACTGAGACACGGCCCAGACTCCTACGGGAGGCAGCAGTGGGGAATATTGCACAATGGGCGAAAGCCTGATGCAGCGACGCCGCGTGAGGGATGACGGCCTTCGGGTTGTAAACCTCTTTCGACAGGGACGAAGCGCAAGTGACGGTACCTGTAGAAGAAGCACCGGCCAACTACGTGCCAGCAGCCGCGGTAATACGTAGGGTGCGAGCGTTGTCCGGAATTACTGGGCGTAAAGAGCTTGTAGGCGGTTTGTCGCGTCGTCTGTGAAAACTCACAGCTCAACTGTGAGCTTGCAGGCGATACGGGCAGACTTGAGTACTGCAGGGGAGACTGGAATTCCTGGTGTAGCGGTGAAATGCGCAGATATCAGGAGGAACACCGGTGGCGAAGGCGGGTCTCTGGGCAGTAACTGACGCTGAGAAGCGAAAGCGTGGGTAGCGAACAGGATTAGATACCCTGGTAGTCCACGCCGTAAACGGTGGGCGCTAGGTGTGGGTTTCCTTCCACGGGATCCGTGCCGTAGCTAACGCATTAAGCGCCCCGCCTGGGGAGTACGGCCGCAAGGCTAAAACTCAAAGGAATTGACGGGGGCCCGCACAAGCGGCGGAGCATGTGGATTAATTCGATGCAACGCGAAGAACCTTACCTGGGTTTGACATACACCGGAAACCTGCAGAGATGTAGGCCCCCTTGTGGTCGGTGTACAGGTGGTGCATGGCTGTCGTCAGCTCGTGTCGTGAGATGTTGGGTTAAGTCCCGCAACGAGCGCAACCCTTGTCCTGTGTTGCCAGCACGTAATGGTGGGGACTCGCAGGAGACTGCCGGGGTCAACTCGGAGGAAGGTGGGGACGACGTCAAGTCATCATGCCCCTTATGTCCAGGGCTTCACACATGCTACAATGGCCGGTACAGAGGGCTGCGATACCGTGAGGTGGAGCGAATCCCTTAAAGCCGGTCTCAGTTCGGATCGGGGTCTGCAACTCGACCCCGTGAAGTTGGAGTCGCTAGTAATCGCAGATCAGCAACGCTGCGGTGAATACGTTCCCGGGCCTTGTACACACCGCCCGTCACGTCATGAAAGTCGGTAACACCCGAAGCCGGTGGCCTAACCCCTTGTGGGAGGGAGCCGTCGAAGGTGGGATCGGCGATTGGGACGAAGTCGTAACAAGGTAGCCGTACCGGAAGGTGCGGCTGGATCACCTCCTTTCTAAGGAGCATTCTCCAGTCCTCGTGTCACACAGGTGGTATCGAGGTTGGCAGAGCCACTACGGACTCGTACGAAGTTCGGTGGAGCTCATGGGTGGAACGCTGACATGTGCCTCGGGAGTGCTGGGAGCCTGTGTGCTTCTGGTGTCGGGGATGTAGTCGACACACTGTTGGGTCCTGAAAGAACAGACGTTCTTTCCAGGCAAAAAATACGATCCGCTCGGGTCTGCTTGATACCGCTTCTCTTCGGGGTTGGCTGGTCTTGCGTTGGGGTTCGAGTGGGTGTGTTGTTTGAGAACTGCACAGTGGACGCGAGCATCTTTGTTTGTAAGTGTTGAAGAGCGTTCGGTGGATGCCTTGGCACCAGGAGCCGATGAAGGACGTAGGAGGCTGCGATAAGCCTCGGGGAGCTGTCAACCGAGCTGAGATCCGAGGATTTCCGAATGGGGAAACCCGGCACGAGTGATGTCGTGTCACCCTCCGCTGAATATATAGGCGGTTGGGAGGGAACGTGGGGAAGTGAAACATCTCAGTACCCACAGGAAGAGAAAACAATTGTGATTCCGTGAGTAGTGGCGAGCGAAAGCGGATGAGGCTAAACCATG
>NZ_JBEYVQ010000045.1:2422-5137 GCF_040644075.1 Nocardia sp. NPDC047038
GTGCCCGAGTAGCAGCGGGCCCGTGAAATCTGCTGTGAATCTGCCGGGACCACCCGGTAAGCCTGAATACTCCCTGGTGACCGATAGCGGACTAGTACCGTGAGGGAAAGGTGAAAAGTACCCCGGGAGGGGAGTGAAATAGTACCTGAAACCGGACGCTTACAATCCGTCAGAGCCTTCCTTTTGTGGTGGGGTGATGGCGTGCCTTTTGAAGAATGAGCCTGCGAGTCATCGGTGTGTGGCGAGGTTAACCCGTGTGGGGTAGCCGTAGCGAAAGCGAGTCCGAATAGGGCGCCCAGAGTCGCATGTCATGGACCCGAAGCGGAGTGATCTACCCATGGCCAGGGTGAAGCGACGGTAAGACGTCGTGGAGGCCCGAACCCACTTAGGTTGAAAACTGAGGGGATGAGCTGTGGGTAGGGGTGAAAGGCCAATCAAACTCCGTGATAGCTGGTTCTCCCCGAAATGCATTTAGGTGCAGCGTCACGTGTTTCACATCGGAGGTAGAGCTACTGGATGGCCTAGGGGGCCCACAAGCTTACCGAAGTCAGCCAAACTCCGAATGCCGGTGTGTGAGAGCGTGGCAGTGAGACTGCGGGGGATAAGCTTCGTAGTCGAGAGGGAAACAGCCCAGATCGCCGGCTAAGGCCCCTAAGCGTGTACTAAGTGGAAAAGGATGTGGGGTCGCGAAGACAACCAGGAGGTTGGCTTAGAAGCAGCCACCCTTGAAAGAGTGCGTAATAGCTCACTGGTCAAGTGATCCTGCGCCGACAATGTAGCGGGGCTCAAGTACACCGCCGAAGCCGCGGCATTCCAGCATTATTCTGCTTTCGAGCCAGGAGCTGGGATGGGTAGGGGAGCGTCGTGCAGCCGTGGAAGCAGCGGGGTGACCTAGTTGTGGAGGCTGTGCGAGTGAGAATGCAGGCATGAGTAGCGAAAGACGAGTGAGAAACTCGTCCGCCGAATGACCAAGGGTTCCTGGGCCAGGTTAATCCGCCCAGGGTGAGTCGGGACCTAAGGCGAGGCCGACAGGCGTAGTCGATGGACAACGGGTTGATATTCCCGTACCCGTGTATCCGCGCCCAATGGCGAATCATCTGTGCTAATCGTCCTGAACCGGATGGACTTCCTTCGGGAAGCCGGAAGGGGATGCACGAGACCCTGGGTGTAGTAGTCAAGCGATGGGGTGACGCAGGAAGGTAGCTGGGCCAGGTGGTGGATTACCTGGTGTAAGCCGGTAGGGCGTTGTGTAGGCAAATCCGCACAACATGTGCCTGAGAGGTGATGCGTAGCCGATTGAGGCGAATTCAGTGATCCTATGCTGCCGAGAAAAGCCTCTAGTGAGTTGGTACACGGCCCGTACCCCAAACCGACACAGGTGGTCAGGTAGAGAATACCGAGGCGATCGAGAGAACTGTGGTTAAGGAACTCGGCAAAATGCCCCCGTAACTTCGGGAGAAGGGGGACCACGTCTGGTGACGATCTTTACGGTCCGAGCTGGGTGTGGTCGCAGAGACCAGAGAGAAGCGACTGTTTACTAAAAACACAGGTCCGTGCGAAGTCGTAAGACGATGTATACGGACTGACGCCTGCCCGGTGCCGGAAGGTTAAGAGGACCGGTTAGCGCTTTCGGGCGCGAAGCTGAGAATTTAAGCCCCGGTAAACGGCGGTGGTAACTATAACCATCCTAAGGTAGCGAAATTCCTTGTCGGGTAAGTTCCGACCTGCACGAATGGCGTAACGACTTCTCTGCTGTCTCAACCACAGACTCGGCGAAATTGCATTACGAGTAAAGATGCTCGTTACGCGCGGCAGGACGAAAAGACCCCGGGACCTTCACTATAGCTTGGTATTGGTGTTCGGTACGGTTTGTGTAGGATAGGTGGGAGACTGTGAAGCGGGCACGCCAGTGTTCGTGGAGTCGTCGTTGAAATACCACTCTGGTCGTATTGGACTTCTAACCTCGGACCCTGATCGGGTTCAGGGACAGTGCCTGGTGGGTAGTTTAACTGGGGCGGTTGCCTCCTAAAATGTAACGGAGGCGCCCAAAGGTTCCCTCAGCCTGGTTGGCAATCAGGTGTCGAGTGCAAGTGCACAAGGGAGCTTGACTGTGAGACTGACGGGTCGAGCAGGGACGAAAGTCGGGACTAGTGATCCGGCACCGGCATGTGGAAGCGGTGTCGCTCAACGGATAAAAGGTACCCCGGGGATAACAGGCTGATCTTCCCCAAGAGTCCATATCGACGGGATGGTTTGGCACCTCGATGTCGGCTCGTCGCATCCTGGGGCTGGAGTAGGTCCCAAGGGTTGGGCTGTTCGCCCATTAAAGCGGCACGCGAGCTGGGTTTAGAACGTCGTGAGACAGTTCGGTCTCTATCCGCCGCGCGCGTCAGAAACTTGAGGAAGGCTGTCCCTAGTACGAGAGGACCGGGACGGACGAACCTCTGGTGTGCCAGTTGTCCTGCCAAGGGCACTGCTGGTTGGCTACGTTCGGAAGGGATAACCGCTGAAAGCATCTAAGCGGGAAGCCTGTTCCAAGATGAGGTTTCTCACCACCTTCGAGTGGTTAAGGCCCCCTATAGACCATGGGGTTGATAGGCCGGAACTGGAAGCACGGTAACGTGTGGAGGTGACCGGTACTAATCGGCCGAGGACTTACCAACAAAGGTTGCTACGCGTCCACTGTGCGGTATCTGAAACAACACACAGATACCC
>NZ_JBEYVQ010000046.1:0-4029 GCF_040644075.1 Nocardia sp. NPDC047038
CGCCGTGGTCGCCGATCCCACCGTTCCGGTCGGCGATCTCGACCTACTCGCCGACACCGAGCGCACCGACGTGCTCACCGCGTGGAACGACACCGACCAGGCCGTCGACACGGGAGCGACGCTGGCCTCGCTGCTCGACGCCAGTGTCGCGGCGGACCCGCGCTCAACGGCGCTGGTCGCGGACGCGGTCGATGGTGAGCGGGTCGAGCTGACCTACGCCGAACTTAATTTGCGTGTGAATCGTCTTGCGCGGCACTTGATTTCGTTGGGCGTCGGTCCGGAGTCGCGGGTCGCGCTGGCGTTGCGTCGCTCGGTGGATCTGGTCGTGGCGATGTATGCGGTGGCGAAGTCCGGTGGTGCGTATGTGCCGGTGGATCCGGATCAGGCTGCCGAGCGGACGAGCTACATCTTGGAGACGGCGGCACCGGTTTGTGTGCTGACCAATGCCGATGCGAAGTTCGAGACCGATGTCGCGCCGGTGGTGCGGATCGATGAACTGGATCTGTCGGAGCTGGATGCCGCGCCGGTCGCCGATGTCGATCGCGTCGCGCCGTTGCGTCCGGAGAACACGGCGTATGTGATCTTCACGTCTGGTTCGACGGGGCGCCCGAAGGGTGTGGCGGTGCCGCATGGTGCTATCGCGAACCAGTTGCAGTGGAAGAACGTCGAATTCGGTTTGGACGCTGCGGATGCGATTCTGCTGAAGACGGCGGCGACGTTCGACTTGTCGGTGTGGGAGTTCTGGTCGGCCGCTGTCTGCGGTGGTCGCCTGGTGATCGCCTCCCCGGACGGTCACCGGGACCCGACGTACCTCAACGAACTCATGGCCCAGGAATGGGTCACTACGCTGCACGTCGTCCCGTCGATGCTGGACGCGCTGTTGACTGCCGGTATGCCGGATTCGCTGTGGCGGGTGTTGGCGATCGGTGAAGCGTTGCCGGGTGCGTTGGCTCAGCGGTTCTTGCGTGAGAATCCGCGTACCGAATTGTTCAATCTGTATGGTCCGACCGAGGCGGCGGTGTCCATCACCAGCCATCGGGTCAGTGATACCGACCGGGTTTCGGTTCCCATCGGTGCGCCGGAGTGGAACAGTCGGGTGTTCGTGCTGGATGGTCGTTTGCGTCCGGTGCCGGTGGGTGTGTCGGGTGAGTTGTATTTGGCTGGTGCGCAGTTGGCGCGTGGCTATTTCGGTCGTGCGGATCTGACCGCGGATCGGTTTGTGGCCAACCCGTTCGAGCCGGGCGCGCGGATGTATCGCACCGGTGATTTGGTGGCTTGGACGAGCACCGGCGAACTGGAATATCGGGGTCGTACGGACTTCCAGGTGAAGATCCGTGGTTTCCGTATCGAGCTCGGTGAGATCGAAGCCGCGCTGTTGGCGTTGCCGGAGATCGCGCAGACCGCGGTGATCGCGAAGTCGGATCCGCAGACCGGTGACCGGTTGGTCGCGTACATCGTGCCTGTGGATGCTGGAGCAGGTGCCGCTGGCGATGCCGACGATACGGCCGGTGCCGGATCCGGCGTGGATGTGGCTCGGGTGAAGTCCGAACTGAGCGCTGGGTTGCCGTCGTACATGGTGCCTGCGGCGTTCGTGGTGCTGGATGCTCTGCCGTTGAACGTCAACGGCAAGCTCGATCGCAAGGCGTTGCCGGAGCCGGAGTTCGAGGTTCAGGCGTTCCGTGCGCCGTCGACGCCGATCGAGGAGATCGTGGCGTCGGTGTTCGCCGAGGTGCTCGGGGTCGAGCGGGTGGGCGCGGACGACGACTTCTTCGCTTTGGGTGGTAACTCGCTGTTGGCGACCCAGGTCGCGGCGCGGATCGGCGCGGCGCTGGATGCGCGTGTGCCGGTGCGTGTGCTGTTCGAGGCCTCCACCGTGGCCGGATTGGCCGTGAAGGTCGAGCAGCACGCGGGAGCTGGCGGGCGTAAAGCCTTGGTGGCCGGTCCGCGTCCGGAGCACATCCCGTTGTCGCTGGCGCAGCAGCGCATGTGGTTCCTCAACCAGTTCGATCCGGCCTCATCGGTCTACAACATCCCGGCCGCCATCCGCCTCACCGGCGATCTGGACGTCGCGGCCCTGCGAGCGGCGGTCGCGGATCTGGTGGCGCGCCACGAGATCCTGCGCACGATCTACCCGCAGACGTCCGACGGCCCGGTACAGCGGGTGCTCGCGGCGGACGAGGTGCCGATCGACCTCACACCCGCGCGAGTCGACGCGGCCGATTCGGTCGCCGTGGTGACCAGCGTGGTCGGCGCGGGGTTCGAGGTCACCACGGAGGTCCCGTTCCGGGTCGCGCTGTTCGAGATCGCGTCCGCGAGCGCAGACGACCCCACCGAGCACGTGCTGGTCTTCGTCGCGCACCACATCAGTTCCGACGGCTGGTCGCTGGGCCCGCTCACCCGGGATCTGGTCCTGGCCTATGAGGCGCGCAGCAGAGGCGAGGCCCCGGCCATGGCCCCGCTGCCGGTGCAGTACGCCGACTACAGCCTGTGGCAGCGGGAGGTGCTCGGCTCCGAGACCGACCCGAAGAGCCTGATCTCGCAGCAGGCCGAGTACTGGCGGGACGCGCTCGCCGCTCTGCCGGAGGAACTGCCGCTGCCGACCGACCGGCCCCGGCCCGCCCAGGCGTCCTATCGCGGAGGCAGTTTCGCCTTCGACATCGACGCCGACCTGCACACGGGGCTGGAACAGCTGGCCAAACAACACAATTCGACGCTGTTCATGGTGGTGCACGCCGCGCTCGCGGTGCTGCTGGCGCGGCTGTCGGGCACCTCGGACATCGCGATCGGCACCCCGGTGGCCGGCCGCGGCGAGGCCGAACTCGACGACCTCATCGGCATGTTCGTCAACACGCTGGTGTTGCGCACCGAGGTCGAGCCGGGCACGTCGTTCGAAACGCTGCTGGCCGAGGTCCGCAAAACCGACGTCGCCGCGTTCGGCCATGCCGACCTGCCGTTCGAGCGGCTGGTCGAGTTGCTCGATCCGGTCCGCTCGGCGGCGCGGCATCCGCTGTTCCAGGTGATGCTGGTGCTGCAGAACCTCGCTCCCGCGACGCTCGAGTTGCCCGGGCTCACGGTGTCGGGCATCGATCCGGGAGTGTCGGCGGCCAAGTTCGATCTGCAGATCACCCTGGCCGAGCAGCCCGGTGCGCCGGGTCTGTCGGTGGTGATCGGTTACGCGACCGACCTGTTCGACGAATCGACGGTGCGGAACTTCGCGAGCCGGTTCCGTCGTGTCCTGGCGGCGGTCGCGGCCGATGCCACAGCCGTGGTGGGCGATATCGATGTGCTCGCGCCCGGCGAACGCGACCAGGTGCTGAGTGCGTGGAATGTGCCGGGGGCCTGGGTTCCCGGTGCGACACTGCCGGATGTGATCGCCGAACAGGCGTGGTTGCGCCCGGACGCGGTCGCGATCCGTTCGGGTGAGACCACGTTGACTTTCGGTGAGTTGCATGGGCGGGCGAATCAGGTGGCGCGGGCGTTGATCGCTCGGGGTGCGGGTCCGGAGTCGTTGGTGGCGGTGGCGGTGGCGCGTACCGAGGAGTTGCCGGTCGCGTTGTTGGGTGTGTTGATCGCGGGGGCGGCGTATCTGCCGATCGATACCGGTTATCCGGTGCAGCGGTTGGAGTTCATGCTCGAAGACGCCGCCCCGGTGTGCGTGCTGACCACGGTGCAGCAGCGGGAGGCGGTGCCCTCGGGTGGGTTGCCGGTGGTGCTGCTGGAGGCGGCACGCGAGTTCTCGGATGCGCCGGTGAGTGATGCCGATCGGGTGGGCCGGTTGCGGGCGGACAATCTGGCGTATGTCATCTACACCTCCGGTTCCACCGGGGTGCCCAAGGGTGTGGGTGTGGCGCACCGCAACGTCATCGAGTTGCTGGCGAACACGCAGCCGTTGTTCGGGTTCGACGAGGCCGATGTGTGGACGTTGTTCCATTCGTTCGCGTTCGATTTCTCGGTGTGGGAGTTGTGGTGCGCGCTGGCGCACGGCGGCAGCGTGGTGGTGGTCGACTATCTGACCTCGCGTTCACCGGA
>NZ_JBEYVQ010000047.1:0-3560 GCF_040644075.1 Nocardia sp. NPDC047038
GCTCGCGTTCCCGCTGGGGAATTACGTGAACGGCACCCTGCGGAATTACGTGAACGAAAACCGGCTCAACCTGGGGATTTCCGTGAACGCCGACAATGTTCGGCACCGAGGGCGCCAAGATGGCCCCGCTGATCGTCCCGGCCGACACCGAACCGCTTCGTCGCCGCCCAGCCCACGCGGCGCGCGTCGGGACAGTCGTCGACGATGGACACCGGCGATGCACGCGACGGACCCCGCGCGGCGGCTGAGAGGTGACTCAGGGTCGCCGTTCATCATCGCGAGGACGCGAGCGGCCTGTCCTGGATGCGGAGTTCGGTCAGGGCACGGCCTAGTTCGACGGTGTCCACCACACCACGAAGATCAAGACCGGACGCAGGGCTGACAGTTCGTCTGCCATGCCCATGTAAGCAGGTGCGTGTCGTTTCGCCCTTGCAGCCGTGTAAGACCGCCGCGCGAGGTCGCGGCGGCCGAATGCAGAAACTCGATCGTCGGAACACGTTCGCCTTCGCAGCACTTTCCCAACGGATGAGTGAGCGGGGTACGGGTGGCAGGACGAACCACTGTGAGCCATGCCTGGTTGTCCATCCGAGTCGACCTCGTCAGTGGTGGTGGGATCGATTGGTGGCCGCGTCCCGGCCGGATCTTCGCCGCCTCCCGACGCCATACTCTCGACTCTCGCGCAGTTGGCGACTGAACGATGCACACCGGCAAGTGGCGGCCGGTATCGCTGCAGCACACATCGTCGTCGAGGGGAAGTGCCGCATCCGGACGTTCGTCCGGCCTTGCGGTTCGCCGATTTCGCGTTTCGGCGGGTGCCCGCTAGGTTTGATGGATTGTTTGCCGGACCTGCCCCAAGGGCTAGTAGACGAGACGGCCCGAAGTCCTTATCCCCCTTTGCGGCTTCGGGCCGTTGCCCATTCCCGCTGCGACCCTATTCTCGGGCAGCCACCGGGGTGGATGGACAACGAAACCGCAACCTGCGCGCGAGCACGCACCACCGGGGACCGGCACATCCTCGTTCACGACCGTGCTCGATGCGATCGTGGTGCCGAGAAGCGTTGCGGCCGCTATGGATCCCTGTCCCCGGGGTCATCGCTGGGTTCCTGGCCGGGTCGGTGTTGCGACTGCGGGCTGATACTCGGGTGTTCGGCGGCGTACAGCTCGCGCTGCAGCGCGGCCACGGCGAGGGCGAGGACTCGTTCGGCGCGCTCACGCGCCACCGCGACGAGCCTGCCGGCCTGGGTGGCCTGGTTCAGCAGCCTGCGGCGGCGCTGCGGGTCGTCGGTGACGCTGGTGCGCACTTCGTTTCTCAGGTCCTCGACACGCCAGGCGATCTCGTCGACGACCACCGCCGGGGCCGTGCGATCGAGCCTCTTCAGCACGGCGAGGACACCGGCGATTCTTTCTTCCAAACTGGGCATCTTCTTCCCCCTGGATCCAGTACCGGGTGCATCCTGTTCGAGCCAAGGGTAATCCCGTCGCTAGCGCTGAAAGGTGTTCCCTATGATGAACACCGCACTGCCAGAAGCGGATACGACTACAATCCACCGTACGAGGATGTGCACGGGCATGGCTCGGCGTTCCTGAAGCCCCTTGTGACGAGCCGATCAGTGGTGGCCTCGGGCCGTCGCGGCGAAACCGGGATCCGCGTTGGTCACTTGAATTCGGCGTCCACACATGTGACTCGTCTGCGGCTATCCGCCCGATGGCTTGCGCCGGTGTCCCGCTGAGCCGGGCAACCACACGGGTGTGGCCGTGGGGGAATGCCGCCGGGATCGGGTCGCCCGGCTGGAAAGCTTGGTTGACACCGAGATGGGTGGCCAGCCCGGGCAGGTCGGTGAGGCGGGCTTGGCCGTGCGGGGTGCCGACGAGCAGCACTTCGATCTCGCCACGGGTGACGGTGCCCGCTCGGCCAGCGTCCACCCATTCTTGCGCTCGAGACCCGCCACCAAACCGGTCACATACTGCCGGGCCCGGCCCCGCGGCTCCGACCGCGTGAACCGGCCACCAATCCTCCGTGCAACTAATCCAACTCCGCTGCAACAACAGCCAAAACCACCCCGGCAAACTACTGGGCTGTCCTCGCTTGGTGTCCGCCCGGTTGCGAGAGTCAGGACACCGATTGTAGGTGCCGGTTGGCTTTCTCGAACTCTGCAGGGGTGAGCCAGCCCAGGCTGGAATGCCGACGTTGCCGGTTGTGGAAGATCTCGATGTAGTCGAAGATCGCGTTAGCGAGCTCGGTGCGGGTCTTCCACTTCTTGCGGTCGAGTAGCTCGATTTGCATTCTGCTCCAGAAGAATTCGATCATCGCGTTGTCGTAGCCATCGCCGATGGTCCCCATCGAGCCGACCAGGCCGGCGTCGGTGATGCGGCGGCTGAACGCCCAGGACGTGAACTGAGTGCCGTGGTCGCTGTGAACAACAGTCCGGTCCGGTGAACGTGCCGCGATGGCCATGTCGAGCGCGGCGAGCACGAGCGACGCGGTTTGCCGGGAGTCGATGGCCCAGCCGACAATGCGTCGGGAGTATGCGTCGATCACCGCGCAGCAATAGACCTTGCCCTCTCGGGTGGGGTGTTCGGTTATGTCGGTGCACCACAGCTGATTCTCTCGCCCAGCGGTAAAGTTCCGCTTGACCAGATCGGTGTGCGTGGCAATGTCCTGCTTGCTGATGTAACGCTTCCGGTTTCCCGAGAGGCCCCGAACGCCAATGCGTTTCATCACCGAGTGCACTTGGCCGGACCCGACCTCGATGCCCATTCCGATGGTCAGTTCGGCGTGGATGCGGCGCACGCCATAGCAGCCGCGGGAGGCCGCGTGAACGGCCTTGATTGTCTCGGCCAGCATCTCATGGCGCAGCCGACGCTGACTGGGCGGCCGGTTGCGATGGTGGCGGTAGCCGCGTTCGGAGATTCCGAGCACACGGCAGGCGGCGCGGATACTGATTCCTTGCCCGGTCAAGGCCGTGACAACCGGGAAACGCCTTTTGGGCCGATCGTGGTATCGGCGAGGATCTCGGCTGCCAACCGCGTCGCACGCAGCTCCTCCTCCAGCTGTTTGATCCTGTTAAGTGCGTCCCGCAACTGTGCCGATTCGACCGTTGAGGTGCCAGGTGCCTCGCCACGGTCAATGACCGCTTGCTGCTTCCACTGGTACAGGCTGCCTTCGGTGACTCCCAGATCTCGGGCCACGTCGGCAACGCGCCGACCTTCCTCAAGGATCAGAGCGACTGCGCGCTCCCGGAATTGCGGTGAATACATCATCGGCACGGGCGGAGATCCTTCCATCCAAACGGGTAGGAATCTCACAACCCGGCGGACAGAACCTCAGGACAGACCAAAGGGCCCCCAACCCGTGATACCTCTGTATTTGTCAAGCGGCTTCGGCTTGACGGGCGAGTTCGACTGGTTTGGTGCGTCGTTCGTCTCGGATCATGGTTCGCCAGCACAGATCCGCCAGTCGCCGCTTGAGACAGCGTTTCGCCTCCTTCGGTGTCTTTCCCTCGGCGATCTTCTTGTCGTAGTAGGCGCGTCCGGCGCTGCCACGCATCCGGATCTGGATC
>NZ_JBEYVQ010000048.1:0-3362 GCF_040644075.1 Nocardia sp. NPDC047038
CACCACGACGACGGCACCCCCGCCGAACTCGACACCATCTTCACCTACGCCACCGACCTCTTCGACGAAACCACCATCCACACCCTCGGCCACCGCCTCGAACGCATCCTCACCACCATCGCCACCAACCCCCACACCCCCATCGGCGACATCGACATCCTCGACCGAACCGAACGGGAGCGGATGGCGGCCGCGGCGGAGTCGGTGAGCGTCGAACCGCCCACGGCGACCGCGGGCACGGCGCTGACCCAGGCGCTGGCGGCGGCGGTCGAGGACGACCCGGAGGGGCCCGCCGTGGTCGCCGGTGAGAATGCGCTGTCGTACCAAGATCTCGACGCCCGCTCGTCACGTTTGGCGCGGGTGCTCATCGCGCGGGGCTGCGGTCCCGGCGCTGGTGTCGGACTGCGCTTGGATCGCGGCATGGAAGCGGTCATCGCGACCTGGGCCGTCCTCAAGACAGGCGCCGCGGTCGTCCCCGTCGACACCCTCGACACCGCACTGCCCGACGACCTCCAAACCAAAGTCGGCCTCACCCTCGGTGATCCACCCACCGGCACCCTCGACTGGCTCGCCCTCGACGACCCCGCCGTCATCGCCGAGATCGCCGCCGAATCACCCCGCCCGGTCACCTACGCCGACCGCACCAACACGTTGCACGGCACCGACGCGGCGTTCGTCGGGGACCAGACCCTCAGCTACGACGATCTCGCCATCGCGGCCGCTCAATTGCGCGACCGGGACGAACTCACCTACGAGTCCGAGATCCCCTACCGCGGCGAACCGCGATCCTCCGCCGTCGTCATCGAACTGGTCGCCGCCGGGTTGGTCGGCGCGGCGGTCGTCCTGGACTCCGACGAGGAGGCGTAGATGGATGAGGCGCTGCTGGGCGATCCGGACGCCTTGGTCGGGGAAATCGACATCCTCGACGAGAGCGAACGGCCCCGGCTGCTGGTCGAATCCGGTGTCACGGCGGGGGCTTCCGCTCCGGATCCGGTGGGCCGGATCGGCGCCCGCACGGTGGCCAAGGTGCTCGGCGAGGTCATCAAGGAGGATCCGGAAGCGACCGCGCTGCTGGCCGGCGAGGACAAGGTCGTCAACGTGGAGTAGGGACGAGACCTGTTCTGCCGGTGCCGAGCACGGAATGTTTGGTGCCGGCCCTTCTTCTAGTGAGCCGACCAGTTCGGAAACCGATACAGGTTCTTTCAAGAATTCTTCGAGCAACGCCGCAATTGGCCCGGACAACTATCCATAGCAGCATCCCACCCCCAATACAGGCAGGAAACGAGATGATTAACCCGTTCGACGACGACAACGCCAAGTTCTACGTCTTGATCAACCAGGAGGGCCAACACTCCCTATGGCCGGTCTTCGCCGCCGTCCCGGGAGGCTGGTCCATTGCCTACGGCGCCGCCAGCCGCAAGTCCTGCCTGGAGTACGTGGAGACACACTGAGCCTCTCCGGGTAGCGGTGTGTCGCTGGGGTTAGGTGATGCGGCCGGGTCGATTTGCTGGTCGTTTGGTCGGGCAGATGAGTCTGCCGATGGCAACGGTCACGTCGTCGCCGCGTCACGTACTTCGAGATCGGGGTCCGTGGCCATGTGCGCGAGGCCTGGTATCCGCGCGCGTCCTCGGCGTGAAGAAACGCCGAAACAGCCTCGGCCGCGGTCATTTCTGTCTCGGCTGCACTGTAATGTCCGACGAGGACCGGTTCGTCGTCGGGGATTCGGAAATCCACCGCGATGATCAGCCGCTGCCCGCCGCGGCGCAGCTCGCGCAGCCATTGATGTGACAGCACATAGGACGGCATCACCAGCATACAAAACACTCCGCGACGAAAGCCACTCGCGGTGATGCCCGCACGGCGGATTCGCCGAGCGTTCTTCTCCGGTGTCAGGTGCACTAGCAGAGCCATAGGACGATCCTAGTGATCCTTCGCCGGTAAAACGGTGTGTGTCCCGGTCAGGTGGTGCGGCCGTGGTCGACGTGGAGCAGGACGAGCGCGGCGGCAACGATTGACCCGATCCTATAGGGGCACAGGCTGATTCGCCTCAATGCTTTGAAGGTGGTCTTCAGCAGCGAGTTGCCGCGCTCGCCGACGGCACGCTTGCTGTTATGCGCCTTGTTCGCTGTCCGCTGCCGATTGGTCAGTTCGCCATCGGTCGGTTTCTTCGTCGCGACGGTGATTGTTCCGGCTTCCCCTTCGTATCCGAGATCGCCGAGCAAGGGCGGGTTTTCGCTGCTCGAGGTCTTGAGTGAGGGAAGCATCTCGGGGTGGGTACGCAGCGCGGTGACGTCGTGGGTGCGACCGGGCAGCACGTGCGAGGTCCACAGCGGCCACCCGTCCGGGGCAGTCACGACCTGGATGTTGCCGCCATGGTGATGATGTTTCCCGGACCACCACAGATCCACCGGTTTGCCGTTCTTTCCCAGGGCGGGCCCTGGTTCGCGGAGGCGGTCGGTGTATATCAGCGTACCGTCCACACCGAGGTGCTCATATCCTGCCGTCTTCGCGGCCAGTAGTGCGTTGTGCAGGTCCAGGGCCTGTGCGGCGAGCATGTCGATCACCTCGTGGAGGTAGTCGTATGCGGTGGTCTTGCCGATGCCGTTGTCGCAGGCCAACTGCGCGACTCGGGTGCCGTCGACGAACCAGCGCAGCGCCAGCACCGCCTGGTCGAGGCAGCCCAGCTTCCGCCAACGGGTCCCCCGGCGCCGGCGTTCGGCGGTGAGCAGCCCAACTACGAACTCGACCGTGGACTCGGCGATGGGCAGCACGGCCACGTATGTCACACTCATGATGCGCAGAGCCTCTGTGAAGTTGATCTTTGGAAGGACCACCTTCATACCCAGGGTTCTGCGCTTTCTCGTTGCACTCCAACCAGTTCCGGCGTGTCGCCAGCTCAGGCCACCAACCCCCCGCTATCCGGAATGGCCCACTGGGTGGACATGCGCCCCAAATCGCTCATCGAGGCCATGTCCACAGACCCGGAGTAACCACCTGCGCGTGCGGCGCCCTGGTCGACATCCCTGCCGACCGCCGCGCCGCCGCACTTTCGGAAACTGGAACTCAACAATGCGCCCGACGACAATACCCATCAGCGACCCGAGGTTCCGACTTATATCTCCGGTAGCGGTTTCGTGGTCGGGGTAGCTGCGCCCGTGGCGTGCCGCAGCGGGTGGTTTGACTCCTGAGGTTCCTGTCGCCGCAGCATTCTCGGGCTGACTCTGCGGGGGTATGTCGCGCCACCCGGCCTGCGTTTGCGGCGTGACCGACAGTCGACGGTATCGGTCCGGTGCTGGCGGCTCGGCTCATCGGCCGCACCGGCCTGGCGACCCGCTTCGCGACCGCAGCCGCGTATGCCACCT
>NZ_JBEYVQ010000049.1:0-3008 GCF_040644075.1 Nocardia sp. NPDC047038
GTACACCAAGGCCGGGCAGCAGAAGGTGCATCAGATCCTGACCGCGGCGTTGCAGAAGGCGCAGTCGATCGTCTCGGGCGGGAACGCGACCTCCAGTGACACCGCCGCGGCGATCAATCGGTTGACCAAGCAGTACCTGTACAACATCGCGGGCAAGAACTACAACCCATCCACCGGAACCACTGGGCCCACCGGAACCAGCGGCAGCGCCGACAACATTCCGGGAGGCTCGAAGGCCAATCCGGCGGATGTCTATCGCTATCTCATTTCGAAATATGGGCTCACGCCTGCGCAAGCAGCAGGAATCGTGGGTAACCTGCAGGTCGAGTCCGGTTTCAACACCAGCGCGTACAACTCGGGCGAAGGCGCCATCGGTCTGTGCCAGTGGCGGGGTGGGCGACGGCAGGCTCTGGAGCGGTTCGCGGCCGCACAAGGGAAGCCGGTCACCGACTGGAAGGTCCAGATCGATTACATGATGGCCGAATTGCGTAGCAATGAATCCACCGCGTACGGATATCTCCGGGCCGCGCAGACGCCTGCCTACGCCGCGGCGGTCTTCGATCAGTATTACGAAAGAAGCTCCGGTGAGGCGAGAGGACAGCGCATCGCCTATGCCAACAGCATCGCCTCGGCGATGCGTAACGTCGCCGTTTGACGCCGCGCAGGCTCTCACGCGGTGCACTTTTCGACCGAAGCGCCTCGCGATTGTCGCGCGACCATGTGCCAGGATGCGGACGCCCGGTATTCCCGCAAGCGGGAACAGACCGGGCGTAGCTCCGGAAATGGCTGGGTTAAGCTGCGAATACGCTTCGGGCGAGTGCCGGGGAAGAGGCACTCCGAGTCGGGTGAACCGACAGCGGGCAAGGCGGCATGAGTTCACCGCATCGGCGCGGATGGCGAACATCGCTGCCACGTCGGCTGAGAACTTCTCCGGCTCCAGCGCGCACTGATCGTGTCCGGCGATCGGCAGTGCGCGTACCGGGGCATCCGGCGGAAGGTGAATCATGGCTGCCTCTGTGGTCACCGTGGGTTGTGTCCGCGCGTATCGGGGTAACTGATGGCTCCGACGGATCGCACTCCGCCCGAGACGGATTCCGATGATCCCGGAGATCCTCGCGACGGTCGTGCGAGCGCCACCACCGTCGCGCCGCGCCGCGCCGCCAAGTCCGCGACGCGCGGCGCTTCCGCCCCGATCCCGCGTCCGCAGGTAGGTGCGCCTGCCCCAGCAGGGCCGACCAGCGCGACGGCTCAGGGGCGCGCCCAAAGCGGACCGCCGGTATCCGAGACGAACACCGCCGCTTCGGGTTCCACCTCCCTCCCGCGCTCGGACGCGCTCGGCATGTCGGGCTCGCCCGCGCCCATGGCGGCCGCGGCGATGGGCGCCTTGGCTGCCATCGCCGCCCAGTACGGTGACGGCCCGCCGACCGCCGTGTCGGGACAGTCGTACGCGCCGCCCGATCTCGGCGCGGCGCGGCCGACCGGACCCGTCGTGTGGGACGGTGCGCTCGGTTCCCAGTACGCCGTCAGCAATCAGAATCGAGCACGCCACGGCGATGCGGCACAGTCGATGAACGCCGAGCTGGAACGCATCCTGGGCGGCGCGGTCGACAGCACTACGCAGGGCCGCGCCGCGATCGGCGCGATCATCGCCGAGGTGAACACCGCCTTGACGGCCCTCGGAAACGTCCAGGACGCCACCGCGAGCAGGCAGTTGGTGATCTCCACCCTGGACAACGCCTTGCAACGCGCGGGTACCGTGCTTGGCCAGGGGCAGGCCGCGACGGTGCTCACCGCCGATCGAGTCGCGGCCCTGGCCGACCACTACCTGCGCGAGTCGCGCCCCGTCCAGCCGCGGCGGCCCCGCCGCACGTCGCACTCCGGCATGCACGGGCCCAGTGGCGGTCCGCCACGCACGCGGCCGTCCGGTCAGCAGGGGCAATGGATCGACGAAGCCTTGCAGGTTTTGCGTCAGCACGGCTACGACACGCGTCAGATAGATCCTTCCGACATCGCGGCGATCATCCAGCACGAGTCCGGTGGCAACCCGAACGCCATCAACCTTTGGGACAGCAACGCCGCGGCCGGGATTCCGTCGAAAGGTCTGATGCAGACCATCGATCCGACGTTCAACGCGTATTCCGTTCCAGGGCACCGTGATATCTGGAATCCCGTGGACAACATCGTCGCGGGCGTTCGCTATGCCATCGAGCGTTACGGGTCGGTCAGCAATGTGCCGGGAATCGTGCAGATGCGCGGTGGCGGCTCGTACGTGGGGTATTGACGCTGTCACGACCGGGCGTTTGCCGCGACCGATGGCCCGGTCGCCGCGCCAGAAGTTCACTCCGGACCGGAAATGCCCAGAGAGTTCCGCGCTTACGATGCGAACCAGTGTGAGCTGTTGCTCGATATCGCCGGCACCGGTGGAAGTCGAGCGGAAACGGCTGGAAAGTCATGCCCAGCGTGCGGCCGCGTAGCTACTGGGTAGTTTCCGGTACTGGACGTGGCCACCGGTGTGCGGCGCTTCGACGCACATGCCGTTGCCGATGTACATGATGACGTGACCGGGATTATTCGCACCCTTGAACGATTCGGACGGGAAGATGAGATCGCCGGGCTTGATGTCCCGGGGATTCACCTTGGGCAGTGTCCGGTACTGATCCGCCGCGACTCGAGGAATTCGAACGCCGGCGGCGGCCGCCGCGTACTGCATCAGACCCGAGCAGTCGAAGGCGTTCGGCCCTTCCGCACCGTAGATGTACGGGTCGCCGAGCTGGGCGAGTGCGACCTGGATCGCTTTCGCGGCGGCTCCGGTCGCGCCGGTACTCGTGCTGGTTGTGGATGGGTTGTAGTTCTTGCCCGCGATGTTGTACAGGTACTGCTTGGTCAACCGATTGATCGCCGCGGCGGTGTCACTGGAAGTCGCGTTCCCGCCCGAGACGATCGACTGCGCCTTCTGCAACGCCGCGGTCAGGATCTGATGCACCTTCTGCTGCCCGGCCTTGGTGTAG
>NZ_JBEYVQ010000050.1:0-2676 GCF_040644075.1 Nocardia sp. NPDC047038
TGTCGGCGTTCACGGAAATCCCCAGGTTGAGCCGGTTTTCGTTCACGTAATTCCGCAGGGTGCCGTTCACGTAATTCCCCAGCGGGAACGCGAGCGCGGCGGTGAGGTCCTCGCAGGAGTTGGCTGCTCCCATCTGTTGGTGATGGGAGCCAGAATTGGCGAGGAGAACGTTCGACGTGGTCGATATCGTCGAGATCTTGATTCACTGGCATGCGGGTCGGTCGCAGAGCCAGATCGCGTCCAGCCTGGGGTTGGACCGCAAGACTGTGAAGAAGTATGTGGATCCAGCCGTGGCGGCCGGGCTGTGCCCGGGTGGTCCAGCGCGGTCGCCGGCGGAGTGGGGCGAGCTGGTGCGGGAGTGGTTGCCACATTTGGCCGACACGAGGTTGCGGCAGACGACGTGGCCGGAGATCGAGGCCCATCGCGATTACATCGTGGCGATGCTCAAGGCCGGGGTGAGTAAGCAGACGATCTGGCAGCGGCTGCGTGACGAGCAGGGCCTGACCGCGTCGGTGTCGTCGCTGAAAAGGTATGTGGAAGCGAACCTTCCGGAGGAAGGCCAGCGGGCAAGAGTGACGGTGCTGCGTGCTGATCCGCCGCCGGGTGAGGAAGCACAGATCGATTACGGATATTTGGGTTCGTGGGTCGATCCGCTCGGTGGGCGTCGGCGCCGGATCTGGGCATTCGTGATGGTGCTGGCAGCCTCGCGGATGATGTTCGTGCGTCCGGTGCTGACGATGGACCAGCAGGCCTGGACCCAAGCGCATGTGGAGGCGTTCGCGTTCTTCGGCGGAGTCCCGGCCCGTCTGGTGCCCGACAATCTGCGGACCGGGGTCGCGCGTCCGGATCTGTATGACCCGAAGATCAACCGCTCTTATGCCGAATTGGCCCATCATTACGGGACTTTGGTGGATCCGGCGCGACGCGGGAAGCCCAAGGACAAGCCGCGGGTGGAGCGGCCGATGCCCTATATCCGTGACTCGTTCTGGCGGGGCCGGGAATGGGTTTCGCTGCAGCAGATGCAGATCTCGGCGATCGAGTGGTGCCGGGAGGTGGCCGGTGCCCGGTCGTGCCGGCCGCTGGATGGCGCTTCACCGAACTCGGTGTTCGCGGCGGTCGAGGCCGAGGCGTTGAACCCGTTGCCGGGCAAGGACTTCGTGCTCGCCGACTGGACGACGGGAACCGTCGGTCCCGATATCCATGTCAAGGTCGGCAAGGCGCTGTATTCGGTGCCGTGGCGCCATATCGGACGCAAAGTGGATGTCCGGTCGACGTATTCGATGGTGCAGATCTTCGACAACGGCGAGTTGATCGCCACCCACGTGCGCAAACCGTTCGGTAAGCAGTCCGATCTGTCGCACTACCCGCCGGAGAAGATCGCTTTCGCCATGCGGGGACCGACTTGGTGCCGCAACCGCGCCGCCGAGATCGGTGACGCGACCGTCGCGGTGATCGCCGAATTACTTTCGGAGAACGCGCTTTTCCGGTTGCGGGCTGCCCAGGGCGTGCTCGGCCTGGCCGACAAGCATGGGACCGCGCGGCTCGAATTGGCCTGCGCCAAGGCGATCGCCGTCGGGGACCCGTCTTATCGGACTATCAAGGGCATCCTGGTCGCCGGGCTGGAGGCTGATCCGCCACCGCCATCGACCGGTGACGGAGGAGCCGCGGCGTTCCTGCATGGTCCATCGCGGCTGTTTCGGAACGTCGTGGCCCTGCCCAACCCGAACAGCCCGGCCGCTCTCGCCGCCACCACGGACGGCGACCGGGACGACGCCGCCCGCGATGACACCGGGGACCGTGACCACGGCGAGGGGGTGTCGGCATGATCGTCGACGTCGCCCTCGAACAAGCCCTGCGAACGTTGAAGCTGTCGGGGATGCTGCAGACTCTGGAATCTCGTCTCGCGCAGGCCCGTGCCGGGGACCTCGGGCATATCGAGTTCCTGCAGGTCCTCTGCCACGACGAGATCGCCCGCCGTGAATCCCAATCGATCGCCCGTCGCATCCGCCGCGCCCAATTCGAGCAGCAACTCACCTTGGAGCAGTTCGACTTCGCCGCCTCCCCGAAACTGCCCGCCGCCCAGATCCGCGACCTCGCGGCGTTGCGCTGGCTGCCCGTCGGTGAGTCGGTCGTGCTCTACGGACCGGTCGGAGTCGGGAAAACCCATGTGGCCCAGGGACTCGGGCATCTCGCGATCCGCCAGGGCGCCGAGGTCCGGTTCATGAAAACCAGTCGACTGCTGGCCACCCTGGCCGGTGGTCACGCCGACCGCACCTGGGACAAACGGCTGCGCGAGTTCGTCCGGCCTGCCGTGCTCATCCTCGACGACTTCGGCATGCGCGAGCTCACCGCGTCCCAGGCCGACGACCTCTACGAACTGATCTCCGAACGCGCCGCCAACGGCGGCTCCATGGTGCTCACCTCCAACCGGTCCCCGGTCGACTGGTATCCGCTGTTCCCCAATCCCGTTGTCGCCGAATCCCTCCTGGATCGACTCATCAACACCAGCCACCAAGTCTTCATGAACGGACCGTCCTACCGGCCCAACAAACGGCCCGTCACCAAGAACGCGCCGAAGACCCCACCGAAGGAGGCCATCGGGTAGAACATCAACCAGGACCCACCACCTGCGGAATTCCGCGAGCGCGGGCACCGGGAATTACGTGAACGTCGACA
>NZ_JBEYVQ010000051.1:0-1947 GCF_040644075.1 Nocardia sp. NPDC047038
GACCTTCGTGCTGCCCTGACCTAGCAATTCCCCTCCAGGGTCCTACTGGAGAACATCCGCACCGAAGCACTTGTCCCAACACGCTCATGACTGTTGCTGTCGAATCACGGGAGTGGTCGTCGTCCGCGTTGCTAAGGCGGCTATCGGATCGCCCACCATCTGATGTCTGCAAGGGCCGTCCGGTCGATGCGTTCTTGAGGCACCCGTGTGCCGTCCCGCAGCCGGTCGATGACCGTCTGAGGCAGCCCCAGATCACGGGCGAGAACGATTGCCTCTTCTGGATCCGTCGCGATGGATGTCAGGTCCTCGCCGGTCGGTCGGGCGCAGGCAACTGCGTTCCACAGCGGTAGCGCCATCGTGGAGGTCAAGCCAGCCTTCGAGGCGCTGTCGGCGAAAGCATATGCCGCTTGAACTCCCGCGGTGTCGACGTCTCCTGCATACTCCAGAATTGTCGGTGTTACAGAACACAATTGGGGCAATTGGGCCAGTTCCGGGGCCAGCGCGGCCACTGCGTCTCCTGCACCGAATACAACTGCGGCGTAGTTGTGTTCGATGGAGCTGGCCGATAGCGCACGCCAGACCGAGTCGAAGGTCGATTTGTTTTCTACAACCAAAACTCTTCCGAAGTCTGCGAATCGGGCTATTCGTAGCCCTCCGATCGGTCGATCGCAGGCCAGGTCGTCGAGCGACAGCCGGTCGTCCGCGAACAGCGCGGTGGCGGCCAGGATCGCCAGTTGCTTCTCGTCGTCGAAGATGTGCAGTGACCGTTCCTCACGCGCTACCCGATGCCGGAGTTTTCCATGCGTTGTCAAGAGCCACTTGTTGATTCGTGCAGCCGCCCATCGAAGGCGTTGAGGTGGCCGTGCAGCGCGAATCCATCCTGCGGCCCACTTGAGTTCGGGAACCCACGGTTCCGATGCCGGATCCAGTGCACGTACGATCTCGGATCTGTTGGCAGGAACTGTGATTCTGTGCGGCAACGGGGTGAGTGAGCTGTCCCACAACTGACCATCCCGCGCTGGTAGCTCAATGACTCCCTGGGCCTGAAGACGATTCAGTGCATCCGCTAGGCGCAACCTGGCATGGCTGGTGTTCGACCATGCGGCGTCGGAGCTGGACCACAGCGCCAGCAATTGCTTGCGACCGATCCGCGGATTTCCGGCACCGAACAATTCCTCCACGAACCGCTCCAGGACGTCGTCCGGCGCCGGGGAGTCCGTTCGGCTTCGCCCGTCACTCATGCTCGGCCTCACGTGCGCCGTCGAGGTCGGCGGCGGTAGTCAGATCTATCTCGAGTTGGTCGTGCCAGTGGACCTCGGCGCTCGACATGGTGGGCCACTGCGCATCGCTGTTTGCTGTGGCGGCGTGTCTTTCGATGGCCGACACGTACAGTGTGCCCTCGTGCAGCAGGTCGCGGAGTCGATCGTCGGCGATGTCGGCCGGCAGGACAACGTTGGCGTTGGCGCGGTGGGAAACACGCAGTTGGATCAGGGAGGGAAAGACTGTCAGTGCTGCGAGATCCCGGATTCCGGTCAGCAGAACAAGTCGCACGCCCAGTGAGCTGGCGACATCGCGGGCCAGGCGAAGGAACATCGGTTTGGTGACTTTGGAGAACGGATTGTCGAGGAACATCGTGGTGTATCTGTGCCCGTGGTTGAGGGAGCGGCGTGAGGCGAGCAGTGAGGCCAGAATCAACGCGACGGTCACTCCTTCGCCACCCGAGGTCATCGCCAGTTGCTCGACCGGCTTGTGTTGGGCATCGAGAGGATCCGATGGGATCAGTACCGTCGCTTTCACTCGAGGCGTCACTGCCTCGATGAGAGCGTTCACCGTCGCCTTGGCGTCGAATACAGGTCGTCGACCGCGGTGGTCGGGCGCGAACCAGTCCTGCAGCTTCGACAGGATCGCCGCTTCCTTCTGATCCTTGGTGAGGCTGTCCAGGCCCGC
>NZ_JBEYVQ010000052.1:0-1668 GCF_040644075.1 Nocardia sp. NPDC047038
TGCTGCAACTTCCCGATCCCGATCGGGCGGCCGGGCAGGATCTCCTGCAACTTGCCGAACGCGATCAACGAACCCCAGAACGACACCGAACCGATGATCGCCGCGAACAGCGACCCGATCACGATGTGCACCGTCGGCTCCTCGTCGAAATGCGAGAAACCCTGGGAGTTGATGAATTCCGACCACGCGATGAGCGCGACCGTGCCACCGCCGACACCGTTGAACGCGGCCACCAGCTGCGGCATCGCGGTCATCTTCGTGTACTTCGCCGGCGGCACACCCAGCACGACGCCGACCACCAGACCGGCGACGATCAGAATCCAGTTGCTGGTGTGGCGGATCGAGATCAACGTCGCGATCACCGCGATCACCATGCCCACCGCGGCGATCAAGTTGCCGCGCACCGCGGTCTTCGGGCCGGTCAAACCCATCAGACCGTAGATGAACAGCGAGAACGCCACGATGTAGAGACCGTTGACCAGATAGGTCACGTTGTCGAAGGTATGCATCATTCACCGGCCTTCTGAGCAGCGGGCTTCTTGCTCTTGAACATGCCCAGCATGCGGTCGGTGACCACGAAACCACCGATGACGTTCAGGGTTCCGAACACCACCGCGACGAACAGGATGATCTGGGTCAGGATCGAGGGATCCTGCACGTTGCCCAAGGTGACCAGCGCACCCAGCACCACGATGCCGTGAATAGCGTTGGTGCCCGACATCAACGGCGTGTGCAACGTGTTCGGGACTTTGGAGATCACGGCGAAACCCACGAACCCCGACAACACCAGGATCGCGATATTCGCCAGAAGTTCGGTATACATCAGTTCTCCACCTTCGCCTCGGTCGGCTCCGACACAGCCGCTGCCTCGGCGGACTCCGCTGCCCCCGTCGCCTCGGCAGGCGCCTCGGGCGCGTCCGGCTCACGGGTGACGCAGGAATCCGCCAGCACCTGGTCGCTGAAGTCGGGCGCGAGCTTGCCGTCCACCAGCATCAACTCCAGCAACGCCGCGATGTTCTTCGAATACAACTCCGAAGCGTGCTCGGGCATGGTCGCGGGCAGATTCAACGGCGAGGCGATGGTCACCTCGTGCTTCACCACGACCTCACCCGGCTCGGTCAGCTCGCAGTTGCCGCCGGTCTCTCCCGCCAGGTCCACGATCACACTGCCGGGCTTCATACCCTCCACCGCGGCCGCGGTCACCAACCGGGGCGCGGGACGGCCCGGCACCAACGCGGTCGTGATCACCACGTCGAAGCCCTTGATCGCGTCCTCGAGCGCCTGCTGCTGCTTCGCCTTCTCCTCGTCGGTGAGCTCACGGGCGTACCCGCCCTCACCGGCGGCATCGATGCCCAGATCCAGCCACTGCGCACCCACCGACCGCACCTGATCGGCCACCTCGGGGCGCACGTCGTAACCGGTGGTCCGTCCACCAAGGCGCTTCGCGGTGGCCAGCGCTTGCAGACCGGCCACACCCACACCGAGCACCAGCACCGTCGCCGGCTTCACCGTGCCCGCCGCCGTGGTCAACATGGGGAAGAACCGCGTCGACTCCGACGCCGCCAGCAACACCGCCTTGTAACCCGCCACATTCGCCTGCGAGGACAACGCGTCCATCACCTGCGCACGCGAGATCCGCGGAATCGCCTCCACCGCGAACGCCTGCAC
>NZ_JBEYVQ010000053.1:0-1643 GCF_040644075.1 Nocardia sp. NPDC047038
GTGAGAACGTCCTCCTCCACCAACCGCTGCGACAGGATGATCGCGTCCTCGTAGTTGTGACCCTCCCACGGCATGATCGCCACCAACAGGTTCTTCCCCAGAGCCATCTCACCGTTCTCGGTGCACGGACCATCGGCCAGAACCTGACCGCGCTCCACCCGCTGGCCCTCGTCCACGATCGGACGCTGGTTGGAGCAGGTGCCCTGGTTGGACCGGTTGAACTTACGCATCCGGTAGCTCTTGCGGGTGCCGTCGTCGGCCATCACGGTGACATAGTCGGCGGAGACCTCCTCGACCACACCGGCCTTCTCGTTCACCACCACGTCACCGGCGTCGACCGCGGCGCGCAACTCCATACCGGTGCCGACGATCGGCGCCTCGGAACGGATCAGCGGAACCGCCTGACGCTGCATGTTCGCACCCATCAGGGCGCGGTTGGCGTCGTCGTGCTCGAGGAACGGGATCATCGCCGTCGCGACCGACACCATCTGGCGCGGCGAGACGTCCATGAAGTCGACCTCGCTAGCGGCGACGAGCTCGTTCTCCTCGTTGCCACGGCGGCACAGGACCCGATCCTCGAGGAAGCGGCCGTCCGCGCCGACCGGCGAGTTCGCCTGGGCGCGCACGTGGCGGTCCTCTTCGTCGGCGGTCAGGTAGACCACCTCGTCGGTGACCCGGCCGTCGACGACCTTGCGGTACGGGGTCTCGATGAAGCCGAACGGGTTGACCCGCGCGTACACCGACAGCGAACCGATCAGGCCGATGTTCGGGCCTTCCGGGGTCTCGATCGGGCACATGCGGCCGTAGTGCGACGGGTGGACGTCACGGACTTCCAGACCGGCGCGCTCACGGGACAGACCACCCGGGCCGAGCGCCGAGAGACGACGCTTGTGGGTCAGGCCCGACAGCGGGTTGTTCTGGTCCATGAACTGCGACAGCTGGGACGTTCCGAAGAACTCCTTGATCGCGGCGACGACCGGGCGGATGTTGATCAGGGTCTGCGGCGTGATCGCCTCGACGTCCTGGGTGGTCATCCGCTCGCGGACCACGCGCTCCATACGGGAGAGGCCGACCCGGATCTGGTTCTGGATCAGCTCGCCGACGGTGCGCAGGCGGCGGTTGCCGAAGTGGTCGATGTCGTCCACTTCCACCGGGACCTCGACGCCGCCGGGGGCGGTCATGAGCTTGTCACCCGCGTGCAGGCGCACCAGGTACTCGATGGTGTTGACGATGTCTTCCTTCGTCAAGACCGAACCGACGACCTGCTCGCCCAGGTGGATGCCGAGCTTCTTGTTGACCTTGTACCGGCCCACGCGCGCCAGGTCGTAGCGCTTCTCCTTGAAGAACAGGTTCTCCAACAGGGTCTGCGCGGACTCCTTCGTCGGCGGCTCGCCCGGACGCAGCTTGCGGTAGATGTCCAGCAGCGCCTCGTCCTGACCGGCGGTGTTGTCCTTCTCCAGGGTCGACATCATGATCTCGGAGAAGCCGAAGCGCTCGACGATCTCCTCGGTGGTCCACCCCAGCGCCTTGAGCAGCACGGTGACCGGCTGGCGGCGTTTGCGGTCGATGCGCACACCCACGGTGTCGCGCTTGTCCACATCGAACTCCAGCCACGCGCCACGGCTCGGGATGACCCGCACACT
>NZ_JBEYVQ010000054.1:0-1524 GCF_040644075.1 Nocardia sp. NPDC047038
GCGGGGGCGGCGTATCTGCCGATCGATACCGGGTATCCGGTGCAGCGGTTGGAGTTCATGCTCGAAGACGCCGCCCCGGTGTGCGTGCTGACCACCGCCGCCGAGCTGGACTCACTGCCCGCGGGCAATATTCCGGTGCTCCTGTTGGAGGAGACCACCGGCTACGACGATTCGCGCGTCCGCAACCGCGAGCGGGTGCGGCCCCTGCGCCCGGACAATCTGGCGTATGTCATCTACACCTCCGGTTCGACCGGGGTGCCCAAGGGTGTGGGTGTGGCGCACCGCAACGTGGTCGAGTTGTTCGCCAACACCCAATTGCTGTTCGAGTTCGACGAGACCGATGTGTGGACGCTGTTCCATTCGTTCGCGTTCGATTTCTCGGTGTGGGAGTTGTGGTGCGCGCTGGCCAACGGCGGCAGCGTGGTCGTGGTCGACTACGTGACCTCCCGCTCGCCGGAGCAGTTCCGCGAACTGCTGATCCGCGAACAGGTCACCGTGCTCAACCAGACCCCCTCGGCGTTCTACCAGCTCGCCGAGGCCGACCGGGCAGCACACCACGACCAAGGCAAGTTCGCGCTGCGCTACATCGTGTTCGGCGGTGAGGCACTGGATCTGCGCCAGCTGCGGCGCTGGTACGAGCGTCATCCGGTGGACGCGCCGTGGCTGGTGAACATGTACGGCATCACCGAGACCACGGTGCACGTGTCGTTCCTGTCGTTGGACGAGCAGATGGTCGACAACCCGGCCAGCGTGATCGGGCGGGCGCTGCCCGGTCTGGACGCGTACGTGCTCGATGACCGGTTGCACCCGTCGCCGGTCGGGGTGGCCGGAGAGATCTACGTCGCGGGCGCGCAGCTCTCGCGCGGGTATCTCGGCCGTCCCGGTCTGGCCGCGACACGGTTCGTGGCCAACCCGTTCGGTGCGCCGGGCTCGCGGATGTACCGCAGCGGTGACATCGGCCGGTGGGTCGGATTCGGTGGTCGAGCAACCCTGGAGTACGCCGGTCGCGGTGATCAGCAGGTGCAGTTGCGTGGCTTCCGCATCGAGCTCGGGGAGATCGAGGCGGCGCTGCTGCGCTGCCCGGGCGTGAGTCAGGCGGTGGTGCTGGTCCGCGCCGACGAGCATGCCGGTGACCGTTTGATCGGGTACGTCGTGCCCGACGCCGGGGCGAGCTTGGATGCGTCGGTGCTGCGTACCCAGGTCTCGGAGTTCTTGACCGGGTACATGGTGCCGGATGCGGTGGTCGTGCTCGAGGTGTTGCCGTTGACGGCGAACGGGAAACTGGACCGCCGGGCGCTGCCCGCGCCGCAGGTGGTGTCGGCGGTGGCGTTCCGCGCGCCGAGTTCGCCGGTGGAGCAGGCAGTGGCCGAGGTGTACGCCGGGCTGCTGGGCGCCGGCGAGGTCGGGTTGGACGACGACTTCTTCGCCTTGGGCGGCAACTCGCTGCTGGCCACCCGCGTGGTCGCACGCATCAACGAAGCCCTCGACGCCGATGTCGCGGTACGCGAACTGTTCGAAGCCCCG
>NZ_JBEYVQ010000055.1:0-1453 GCF_040644075.1 Nocardia sp. NPDC047038
CGCCAAACGCTCCCCGAGATCAGGACCGGTTCCCGATCCCTTCGACGTCGGCGAACTCGGCGACCACACGAGCGAACTGGACCCAGCCCTGGTGGCCGCCGTCAATGAACTCCTGGCCACAGTGACACAACCGACCAGCCTCACAGAACTACTCGCCTCCGCATCAACGCACGCCAGCCGATCTCCGGACTTATCACCGGCGCAACGGATCCTGCTGCCCTGGGCGGTCGCGGTGACTGTCGGCACCGCCTACACAGGCGGAGCCGAGGCACCCGCAGACGGCGAAGCGGACATCGACCGCACGCGCGTCGTGGTCGTGCGCACCGGCGCCACGATCGACGCCGGCGCGGTAACCGGGGACGACCTGCTCATACTGCCTGCCGAACCCGAACCACATCAGACAAGCCACCGATCGTCAGGAGAACCATGATGGACGGAATCGACACGGGCCGGTTGATCTCCTTCGCCACCAAAATGTCGGTAACCCCGGGACGATCCGGTGAGGCAGCCGAATACGAACGCCTGATCACGCGATATCAGAGTGACGCGGAATTCCAGCAACTCGTCGACGACTTCCTCGAGGGCGCCCAGTGCGCTGTCAGCAGTGTGCGCACAGAGAGCGGATTGATCCTGCGATCTGACCCCGACGGGCCGTGGTGCTGGCCGGAAGCAGCCAGTGAACTGCCCTGGAACAAGAATTCACCGCGACCGGCAGAGCGGGCCTGCAGAATGCTCGTCATCCCCGCTCTGCTCGCCTTCATTGCCCCATCGGCCGCCGACCTCGAAGACCTGCTGGCGGACCCCACGCTGCGACCCCCGGCAGTTCCGGTCCGTGAACTCGAAGAATTCATCAGAACCTACGCAGAATATTGTGACCAGCAGAACCCGGACCCGGACTCCGACGACCCACCCGTATGGTGGCAGTGGCTGCAACTGACCGCCTTGGGCGACACCCCGACACAGCAACGCGCCAGCCGCGTCGACACCACCCATCTCGTGTACGACGTCCTGCTGTTCTTGAGCAAGAAGGGACTGCTGAGCAAGTCCGGCGACACGCCTGCGCGCGATACCGTTTTCCGTCCGAAACGACGAATCCTCGCCCACTACGAGGATATGTTCTGCGATGAAGTATTCGTAGGGCTACAGAAATTCAGTGCGGTGAACCGGCCTGACGGCGCAACAGGATCGGAAATCCGAGGGGATGCATAATGGGCCCGATCACAGGATTCCGTATCGTCAACCTGCGCGTCAGAGACAATCAGTCCGGCCCGGAAAGCCGCGACAAAGTGGCGTATCCGGATCTCACCCTCGACCTGGACACCGGCGGCCACGTCGTCATCGGCCTGGAGAACGGTGGCGGCAAAGGCACCCTGCTGGGTTTCCTGTTCCACGTCTTCGCGCCCGCGGACCGGCAGTTCCTCCCACGGCTTGCCCAGCGCCGACAACGAAAACA
>NZ_JBEYVQ010000056.1:0-1268 GCF_040644075.1 Nocardia sp. NPDC047038
GAACCGATCCCGTTGTCGCTGGCCCAGCAACGGATGTGGGTGCTCAACCAATTCGACCCCGCCTCCGCCGCCTACAACATCCCGATGGCCATCCGCCTGCACGGCGCCCTGGACGTCTCCGCCCTGCGCTACGCACTCGCCGACGTCCTCGAACGCCACGAATCCCTACGCACCCGCTACCCCGCCGGCGGACCCGGCGCACTACCGTTCCAGCAGATCCTCACCGTCGACCAAGCCCTCCCCACCGGACTGGAGGTCGTGGTCACCGACGACCCCACCACCCAGGTGATGGACTTGATGCTCACCGGCTTCGACGTCACCACCGAAGTCCCCGTCCGCGCCCTGCTGCTGGAATCCGGCCCCGACGAACACCTG
Organism: Nocardia sp. NPDC047038; assembly: GCF_040644075.1. Taxonomy (NCBI): domain Bacteria; kingdom Bacillati; phylum Actinomycetota; class Actinomycetes; order Mycobacteriales; family Nocardiaceae; genus Nocardia; species Nocardia sp. NPDC047038. Next base: position 376 of record NZ_JBEYVQ010000056.1, read on the forward strand.
CTGGCGTTCGTGGCCCACCACATCGCCGCCGACGGCGCCTCCATGGCCCCCCTGGCCCGCGACCTGGTCACCGCCTACCTCGCCCGCATCGGCGGCAACTCCCCCCGCTGGGCGCCACTGGAAGTGCAATACGCCGACTACGCCATCTGGCAACGCCACGTCATCGGCACCGACGACGACGAAACCTCCGTCGCCGCACGACAACTCGCCTACTGGCGCCACCAGCTGGCCGGGCTCACCGGCGAAGCCGAACTCCCCACCGACCGGCCCCGCCCCCCGATCCCGTCCATGCGCGGCGCCAACACCGGCTTCGCGGTCTCCCCCGACATCCACCAAGCCCTCACCGAGCTGGCCCGCGCCCACAACTGCACCCTGTTCATGGTCGTGCACGCCGCCCTGGCGGTCCTGCTGGCCCGCCTCACCGGCGACCCCGACGTCGCGATCGGCACCCCCATCGCCGGACGCGGCCAACGCGCCCTCGACGAACTGGTCGGCATGTTCGTCAACACCCTCACCCTGCGCACCCGCGTCGAAACCGGCACGAGCTTCACCGAACTCATCGACCAAGCCCGCGAAACCGACCTCGCCGCCTTCGCCAACGCCGACATCCCCTTCGAACGCGTCGTCGAAATCGTCGCCCCCGGCCGCGCCACCACCCACAACCCCCTGTTCGGGGTCGTGCTGTCGTTCCAGAACAACGAACAACCCACCCTCCAGCTGCCCGGCCTCACCGTCACCGCCCTGGACACCGACACCGTCGCCGCCAAATTCGACCTGCAAGTCAACATCAACCCCCACCACCACGACGACGGCACCCCCGCCGAACTCGACACCATCTTCACCTACGCCACCGACCTCTTCGACGAAACCACCATCCACACCCTCGGCCACCG
>NZ_JBEYVQ010000057.1:0-1254 GCF_040644075.1 Nocardia sp. NPDC047038
TTCCTTGGAGGGCTCTGAGCATGGTCCGATAGGGCCGGGAAGGAGCCCCGCGTGGCAGCACCGAAGAAGTACCCGGACGAGTTGAAGGCTCGAGCGGTCCGGCTGTATCTGGAGTCGGATCCGAAGCCGACGATCCGCAAGCTCGCCCAGCAGTTGGGTGTCCATCACGAGGCGCTTCGGAACTGGATCCGCCAAGCCGATACCGGGCAGCGGCCGGAACCCGCGGCGACGGATCTGGCCGAGGAGAACAGGCGGCTGCGCAAACAGGTCGCCGAGCTGGAGCGGGTCAACGACATCCTTCGTTCTGCGAGTGCGTATTTCGCCTCGGAGCTCGGCCAGACCCGGAGGTGATCGTGCGGTTCGTCAAGGACAGCCGGCACCCGGTCGAGCTCGTATTGCGGGTCCTCGGTATCGCCCCGTCGACCTATTACTGGTGGTGCAAACGCCTGCAACAGCCCTCGGCGCGGCAGCTCGCAGACGAGGCGTTGCTGGCTGAGATCGTTGATATCCATACCAGCTCCGGCGGCACCTACGGGTCTCCCCGCGTGCATGCGATGCTGGCGCGCTGCGGCATCTCGATCGGCCGCAAACGGGTGGAGAGAGTGATGCGTGGCGCGGGTTTGCAGGGCGCGTTCCTGCGGAAACGGTGGCGCATCGCGTCCACGCGGGCCGATCCGCGGGCGGCGCCTGCACCGGATCTGGTCGAGCGGGTCTTCACCACGGATCGACCGAACCGGTTGTGGGTGGCGGATGCGACCAGGATCCCGTGTGGTCAGGGTGCGTTCTGGCTGGGTGCGGTGCGAGATGCGTTTTCCAACCGGATCGTGGGCTGGAAGACCTCGGATCGCTGCGATACCGAGCTGGTGTTGGGTGCGCTGGAGTTCGCGGTCTGGAGCCGTGACATCCGCGACCGTGAGTTGATTCATCACAGCGACAGGGGCTCGACCTACACAGCGATTCGTTTCGCTAACCGGTTGGCAGACAACGGGATCGCGCAGTCGATGGGATCGGTCGGCGACAGCTACGACAATGCACTGATGGAGAACTTCTTCTCCACACTGAAGACCGAGTTGGTCTATCGCCGGGCCTGGCGGACCCGTGACGAGGCCGAGAACGCCCTGTTCGCCTATATCGATGGCTGGTACAACACTCAGCGCATCCAGAAGAAGCTGGGTTGGCGATCACCCTGCGAGTTCGAGGCGAGCTACCATCACCCGGTTCCGGCTGGAACCTGATTATTGGCCCTCCAATAAT
>NZ_JBEYVQ010000058.1:0-1162 GCF_040644075.1 Nocardia sp. NPDC047038
GTATCGTCGCTGCTTTGTCGCTGACGGCTGTAAGTTCGTGCCGTCGTTGCTCGATGCGTTCGAGGGCGCGGGCGATCGCGTGCGGGTCCGGTGCGCCATTGTCGCGGAATTCGGTTGATATGCAGCGGTAGTCGTGAATTGCGCGGTTTCGGCGGTTGGTGCAGGACTCGAGCGCAGCGGAGGTGTCCTTCTGTCGGCGCGCGAGATCCTTTTCATCCCTTCGCAATTCGGCCGAGTGGTCACGGTGTATGTTCTGTGCCTCCTGCAGGGCGGCTTGAGCCTGCTTGTTCATCGTGTCGGCGTGCTGGACTGCGGCGATCGTGTCGGCCAGCAGCGAGTCGTCGGTTCGCGCCAAGTCACCGTCACCGAGTGCGGCGGTGAGTGAGTCCAGGGCCGTGGCGGCCTCGGAGGCGGCCCGCTCTGCGGCGGTGGTGGCGTTCTTCCAGGTCAGTTCGGCCTGGTTGTGCGCTGCGCGCGTGTGCGACAGCTCGGCTCCCGCGCGCTTGGCGTGCTGTGTGGCCTTCTTCCATGCGCTGGTCGCTTCGCCGAGGTCTGTGTGCGTCGGCGGCCGGAAGTCCGCTGGCAGGGGGCGCACGCACAGCGGGCACGGATCCCCGGGCCCGTGGTGTTCAGCAGCGTGGGCTGCGGAGTTGTGGCGGCGGGTCGCTTCCAGCAATGTCTCGGTGTCTTCGACGTGCTTGTCGGCGTCATCGGACACGCGCTGCGCCGCGGCGAGGGCCTCGGTCGTGGATCCGACGGCCGTTTCCGCCGTCTGGACCGCGGCGGTGGTCTCGGCCGATTTCTGGTGGGCTTGCCGCGCTGTGCGCAACATAGAGCGGTGCAGCTCGAGAGTGTTCTGGGCTACGGAGAGTGCGGATGCGGTTGTTGCGACGTCGGATTCGCGCCGTGTGATTGCCTCGGTGAGCGTCGGCAGTTCGTTCTTGCGTTGCTCAAGCTGGTCTCGGTCGCGCTGGATGACGGTATTGCGTTCGGCGAGCTGGGCCAGTTCGTCTTGGATCTCGGGCAGGTCCTTCTGCAGTGATTGCAGGGTGTTAGCCGCTGCGGCGGTGCCTGATACTCCGGTTCCTGCGTGCTCGGCAGCATCGAGCTGGGCTTGCAGTCGCTCATCTTCCTCGGTTGCGGCGGTGAGCTCGTGGTTTGT
>NZ_JBEYVQ010000059.1:0-1130 GCF_040644075.1 Nocardia sp. NPDC047038
GTCAACTCCATTGCGTAGCGCTGTGTTTCTAACACCATCGGCACAAGGAGGCGCGCGCCCGCGCAACCGCCGAGCGGTCTGTACACCGGTTGTTCACCGAAGCTCCGCAGGCCCCTCTGCCGAGATGGCACCGCAGCCCATCCGCACCACGCTGAGCCCGCGCGAGATCGAGATGCTGCGGCTGGCTTTGGCGTTCAGGTGCTTGGTCACCGGGGACCGCCGCCGGGCTCAGCGCGGCGGATTCATGGTGGCCGGCCAGGACAGGCCGTGCTCCTCATACGGGCGCAACTGGGCCCGCCACCCCGACGGCGCCGCGGCCGGCTTCGGACCATGCTGGCGGCCCAGAATTTTCGCGACTGGCGGCCAACACCTCGATGACCGCGACCCGCACGACGCTGCCCACTGGCGAGTTCGCCCAGCCTTTCGGCCAGAGTCATCGGGATGTAGCCGAGCGCCGATTCCCAGTGATAGGAGACCAATCCGCGCATGCCGACGGTGCCGTCGGCGGCCGGGATGGCACTGGAGATCTGCAGCCGCATGAGCGGCTCGGCACCGTTCCAGGCGCGGGGCAGCGCGCAGCGCTGGCCGAGACTAACTGCGAATGTCCCAATCGGCAGTCAACGTCGATTCCGGACTCGAAAGCCTGGCCCTGTCGTGACCAGGTGTACCGGCCGTCCGCCACTACCGTTACACAGTTGCGCAGCACTGTGTTTCGAAGACAATCCGCACAGGCATGCCCGCGCAACCGCCGAGCGGTCGATACACCGGCTGTTCACCGAAGCCCCCCGACAACCGATCTGCCTCCCACCGAGAACGATCGGGAATCGGTTCGAGCCTCACAGACTCCGGGAGCACCGCGTAGCGCACCTGGTAGCAAATCTTGTACCACGCAATAGAAGGGCGCGCTCGAGGCGAGCAGGTTCAGGGCGGCGGAGGTGATGATTCTGGCGATCCTGCTTGTGCTGCGCCGCTGCGGGATGGGCCGGAGGCGCACGTAGTGACCGACCGAGGCTTGACGTGCGCTGTACTGGCCGAGGTGAACTGCGAGTAACCAATCAGTGGTCGTCGTCGGTTCCGACTCGAAAACCCGGAACCGTCGTGATTAGGTGCTCCGGCAGCAGCGACGAAGT
>NZ_JBEYVQ010000060.1:0-1056 GCF_040644075.1 Nocardia sp. NPDC047038
TGTTATCGAATTCGGAGTGTGGGCGATGACGGCTGTGGTGGGGCCGCTGGTGTTCGACCCGTATGACTACGGGTTTCATGAGGATCCGTATCCGGTGTATCGGCGGCTGCGGGAGGAGGCGCCGTTGTATCACAATCCGGGTCTGGGGTTTTGGGCGTTGTCGCGGCATGGGGATGTGGTGGGGGCGTTTCGTGACAGTGTGCGGTTGTCGAGTGCGAACGGGGTGTCGCTGGATCCGGCGGCGTGGGGTCGGCATGCGCATCGGACCATGTCGTTTCTGGCGATGGATGATCCGCGGCATATGCGGATGCGGCGGTTGGTGTTCAAGGGGTTCACGCCGAAACGTGTCGCGCAGATGGAGGACCGGATCCGGGAGTTGACGTTGTCGTATCTGGAGCCCGCGGTGTCCGGTGCCGTCTTCGATTGGATCGATGAGGTCGCGGGCAAGTTGCCGATGGATGTGATCTCGGAGTTGATGGGGGTGCCGGCGGTGGATCGGGTGGAGATTCGCCGGTTGGCGGATCTGGTGGTGCACCGTGAGGACGGTGTGCTGGATATCCCGATGGCGGCTGTCGAGGCTTCGATCGAATTGCTGGGTTACTACACGGAGATGGTGGCCGAGCGTCGGCGCGCTCCGAGAGGGGATCTGACCTCGGCGTTGCTGGATGCGGAGATCGGCGGTGACCGGCTCACGGATGCGGAGATCATCGGTTTCCTGTTTTTGATGGTGGTGGCGGGTAACGAGACGACCACCAAGTTGTTGGGTAATGCGTTGTATTGGGGTGCGCGTTGTCCGGGGGAGTACGCGAAGGTCGTCGCGGATTCGGGTTTGGTGTCGGACTGGGTGGAGGAGACCCTGCGTTATGACACCTCGAGTCAGATGATCGCTCGTACCGCGACCGAGGACCTCGCGTATCACGGTGGGGTGGTTCCGGCGGGGGCGAAGGTGTTGTTGCTGATCGGTTCGGCCAATCGTGATCCGGCGGTGTTCGAGGACGGTGACAGTTTCCGTATCGAGCGTGCCGACCGGTCCGGGCTGGCCAGTTTCGGGGCGGG
>NZ_JBEYVQ010000061.1:0-1011 GCF_040644075.1 Nocardia sp. NPDC047038
CGGTGTCGTTCCACGCGGTGAGCACGTCGGTGCGCTCGGTGTCGGCGAGTAGGTCGAGATCGCCGACCGGAACGGTGGGATCGGCGACCACGGCGGCGAGGATGCGCACGAGCCGATCAGCAAACCCTTCGACCGTCGCCCGATCGAAAAGATCAGTCGCATACGTCAAGAACCCACCGATACCCGCAGCCGCACCCGACTCCGCATAAGCATCACCCACGATCAAATGCAGATCGAACTGCGACACATCCAAATCCGCATCCACACCAGCCACCGACAAACCCGGCAACTCCAACACCGCCCGCGCGATGTTCTGAAACGACAACCCCACCTGGAACAACGGATGACGCGCCGTCGACCGCGGCGGATTCAACACCTCCACCAACCGCTCGAACGGCACATCCGCATGCGCGAACGCAGCCAGATCCGACTCACGCTGCCTACCGAGCAAACCCGCGAACGACTCACCCGGCTCGAACCGCGTCCGGAACACCACGGTATTGACGAACATACCGATCAGATCATCCAGCTCCCGCTCACCACGACCCGCCACCGGAGTACCGACGGCGATATCATCCGAACCCGACAACCGAGCCAGCAACACCGCGAACGCCGTGTGCACCACCATGAACAACGTCGCCCCATGCGCACGAGCCAAATCCACGAGTCCCGCGTGCGTCGCCGCATCGATCTCGATATCCACCCGCGCACCGGCCAGCGACGCCACCACAGGCCGCGGACGATCCGTCGGCAACTCCAGCAAATCGGGCAACCCGGCCAACTCGCCACGCCAGAACGCGATCTGCCGAGCAGCGATCGAACCCGGATCCGACTCCTCCCCCAACACCTCCCGCTGCCACAACGCGTAATCCGCATACTGCACCCGCAACGACGACCACCCCGGAACCTCACCCGAAGTACGCGCCGCATACGCCACCATCACATCCCGCACCAACGGACCCATCGACGACGCATCCGCCGCGATGTGATGCACCACCACCGCCAACACAT